>NZ_BOMM01000008.1 GCF_016862195.1 Paractinoplanes ferrugineus
GCGGCGGTGCCGGTGGCGGTTTCCGTCCCGGTGGCGGCGGCGGTGCCGGTGGCGGTTTCCGTCCCGGTGGCGGCGGCGGTGCCGGTGGCGGTGGCTACCGCGGCGGTCCCGGTGGTGGCGGCGCGCCGGCTGGTGCCGGTGCTCCGGGTCGTCCCGGTGGTGGCGGTCGTGGCCGTGGCGGCGGTGCCGCGGGTGCCTTCGGGCGTCCGGGTGGCCGGCCGACCCGTGGCCGCAAGTCGAAGAAGCAGCGGCGTCAAGAGTTCGACAATCTGTCGGCGCCGCAGATGAGTTCGGGCGCTCCCCGGGGCCAGGGTCAAGAGATCCGGCTGTCCCGTGGCGCGTCGCTCTCCGACTTCGCCGACAAGATCAACGCCAACCCCGGCTCGCTGGTCCAGGAGATGTTCAACCTGGGCGAGATGGTGACGGCGACGCAGTCGTGCTCCGACGACACCCTGTTGCTGCTCGGCGAGCACCTGGGCTTCGACGTGCAGATCGTCAGCCCCGAGGACGAGGACCGCGCGCTGCTGGCGCAGTTCAACATCGACCTCGACGCCGCCGTGGACGAGGACCGGCTGGTCACCCGGCCGCCGGTGGTGACCGTCATGGGTCACGTCGACCACGGTAAGACGAAGCTGCTCGACGCGATCCGCAAGACCAACGTGGTCGCCGGCGAGGCGGGTGGCATCACCCAGCACATCGGTGCCTACCAGGTCGTCGTCCCGCACCAGGGCGAAGAGCGGGCGATCACCTTCCTGGACACCCCGGGTCACGAGGCGTTCACCGCCATGCGTGCTCGTGGCGCCCAGGTGACCGACATCGTGATCCTGGTGGTCGCGGCGGACGACGGCGTCATGCCCCAGACGGTCGAGGCGTTGAACCACGCCAAGGCCGCCGAGGTGCCGATCGTGGTCGCGGTCAACAAGGTCGACAAGCCCGACGCCAACCCGGACAAGGTGCGTCAGCAGTTGACGGACTACGGTCTGCTCGCCGAGGAGTACGGCGGCGACACCATGTTCGTCAACGTGGCCGCCAAGCCGGGTACGGGCATCGACGAGCTGCTCGAGGCGGTCCTCCTGACCGCCGACGCGTCGCTGGAGCTGACCGCTCCGACCGACGGGCCGGCCCAGGGTGTCGTCGTCGAGTCGCACCTCGACAAGGGTCGTGGCGCACTGGCGACCGTGCTGGTGCAGAAGGGCACGCTGCGAGCCGGCGACTCGATCGTGGCGGGCGGCGCGCACGGCCGCGTCCGCGCCATGCTCGACGAGAACGGCAAGACCGTGGCCGAGGCCGAGCCGGCTCGTCCGGTCCTGGTCCTGGGTCTGACCTCGGTGCCGGGTGCCGGTGACACGTTCCTGGCGGCCGAGGACGACCGCACGGTGCGGCAGATCGCCGAGCAGCGGCAGGCCCGCCGCCGCGCGGCGAGCTTCGCCAACTCGCGCAGCCGGGCGACTCTCGAGACGCTCATGGAGCAGCTCAAGGAGGGCGAGAAGACCTCGCTCACCCTGGTCATCAAGGGCGACTCGTCCGGTTCGGTCGAGGCCCTCGAGGACGCGCTGTTCAAGATCGAGATTCCGGACGAGATCCAGCTCAAGGTCATCCACCGCGGCGTCGGTGCGATCACCGAGAGCGACGTCAACCTCGCGTCGGCGTCGTCGGACTCGACCGCGACGATCATCGGCTTCAACGTCCGCGCCTCCAACAAGGTGAAGGACATGGCCGACCGGGCGAACGTGGAGATCCGCTACTACAGCGTGATCTACCAGGCCATCGAGGAGATCGAGGCCGCGCTCAAGGGCCTGCTCAAGCCGGAGTACGAAGAGGTCGAGCTGGGCACGGCGGAGATCCGCGAGGTCTTCCGCTCGTCCAAGATCGGACTCATCGCCGGCTGTATGGTCCGCAGTGGTCTCCTGCGCCGCAACGGCAAGGCCCGCATCCTGCGGGACGGTGTCGTGGTGGCGGAGAACGTCACGATCAGCTCGCTGCGCCGCTTCAAGGACGACGCCACCGAGGTCCGCGAGGGCTTCGAGTGTGGTCTGACGCTCAGCGGTTTCGGCAGCCCGCAGATCGGCGACGTGATCGAGACCTTCGAGATGCGTGAGAAGCCCCGGGCGTAACGGTTCGGAACGCTTCGGGAAGGCCCCCGGCTCTCAGGAGCCGGGGGCCTTCCCGGCAAAATGACACGCATGCCCCGGTACGCTCTGCTGCTCGCCCCGTCCGCCAACCGCGTCTATGCCGATCAGGCGGCGCGTCTGTCCCTCGCCGAACTCGCTGCTTTCCAGCCTGTGCTCAGCTCCGAGATCTCGGACATCGGCGTGGAGACGAGAGGCGGCGTGGAATACCTCGGTTTCGGTGGGGACCTCGTTGCCCGGGACGTCGCCCATCTGTCGAACCTGTCCGCGGCGTACGCCCTCTTCGAGGTCGTGGAAGACCTGCTGCGACCGGTCGAGTTGACCCCGCTGGCCCGCTACGACAGCGACCTGATCACCATCCCGAAGTACGCGGGCAAGACGAACGAGCAGTTCACCAAGCTGGTCCTCAACCTCACACTGCTCGCCTCGGCGTCGGCCGGGCGGATGCTCGACGGCGGGCTCACCGTGCTCGACCCGCTCTGTGGCCGGGGCACGACCCTCAACCAGGCATTGATGTACGGCTACGACGGCGTCGGTGTCGAGCTCGACGGCAAGGATGTCGAGGCGTACAAGCTCTTCCTCCAGACGTACCTCAAGAGGAAGCGCTTGAAGCACACCGCGGATCTCGTCCCGGTGCGGCGCCAAGGGCGGCGTGCCGCCCGCCGGCTCGAGGTGACCCTGGCCGCCAGCAAGGACGATCACAAGGCCGGCGCGATCCAGAAGATCACCGTGCTGCAGGCCGACACCACCCAGCTCGACGGGCTGTTGCGGGGCGGGGTGGCCGACGTGCTGGTGGCCGATCTGCCCTACGGCGTGGCCCACGGCAGTTACGACGACCAGGGCGGCATCACCCGTAGCCCGCTCGACCTGCTCGAACGCGCGGTGCCGCACTGGCTGCCGCTGGTGCGCGCGGGTGGGGCACTGGGGCTGTCGTGGAACACCAAGGTCGCCAAGCGCGAGCTGGCCGAGGACATCCTGATCGCCAACGGGCTCGAGCTCGTCGCCCAGCAGCCCCTGGACCATCGGGTCGATCAGGGCATCGAGCGGGACGTGATTATTGCCCGCCTGCCGGGCTGAAAAAGGTCTACCCTGCTCGCGATGTTTACTGAAACCGCAGTGTTCGACCTGCTCCTGCCCGGCGACTCGCGCACGCTCAAGCAGAAGCGCTCCTACGTCCGCCCGATCGTCGCGATGCTCAAGAAATTTGAGGTCAGCGTGGCCGAGGTGGGCTTCCATGATCTCTACGGCCGGGCCCGGATCGGGGTGGCCGCGGTGGCCGCCGAGCCGGCCCAGGCCCGTGCCGTGATCGACACGTGTGAGAACCAGATGGCCGGCCGGCCCGAGCTCGAGCTCCTGTCGGTCAAACGCCGGCTGTACGGCGAGGACGACGACTAGGGACGTTCACCGGTAACAGGTGGTGGGTAGGCTTCAGCAGTTGGGCGGGAGTAGTACGAACCCGCGGGATTTACAGTCGGAGGTGGGCGATATGTCGGACCCGGCCAAGACGCGTCGGCACGCGGAGCGCGTCAAGGAACTGGTGGCGTCGCTGGTGCGTGAGATCAAGGACCCCCGGCTCGGCATGGTGACGATCACGGACGCCCGGATCACCGGCGACCTGCGTGAGGCCACCGTCTACTACACGGTTCTGGGCGACCAGACCGAACAGGCCGGCACCCAGGCGGCGCTGGAGAGCGCCAAGGGCATGCTCCGCACCCGGGTCGGTCACGCGCTCGGCCTGCGACACTCGCCGAGTCTCGCGTTCGTGCTCGACAACGTGCTCGACCACGCCAAGGAGATCGACGACCTGCTTGCCGAAGCCCGGCTGCGGGACGAGGAGGTCCAGCGACTGGCGGCCGGTAAGCAGTACGCCGGCGACTCGGACCCGTACAAGGCCGACGAAGAGGACGACGAGGGCGAGGGCGAGCAGACCCAACGGGTCGGCGCCCGCGAGGAGCTCGGGTGACCACAACCTCGGGTGCGTCCCGGGGTGTGACCGAGACGGAGTGGTCCGCGGCCGTCGAGGCGGTCCGCGGGCTCACTCCCGGTCCCGGCGGCGACGAAGTTCAGCTGATCTGCCACGTCAGTCCGGACGGCGATGCGCTGGGCAGCATGCTGGGCTTCGCCCTGGCGCTGCACGCGCGGGGCATCACCCGGTTGCGGGCCACCTTCCCGGGCGACTTCGAGCTGCCCACGCCATACCAAGACATGCCCGGCACCGAGCTGCTCGTGCCCGAGGCCGAGGCGTTCCCGGCCCCGCAGCTGGTGATGACGTTCGACGTGGCCGCCGAGTCGCGCCTGGGCGAGCTGGTGCGGCTGCTGGAGGCCCCGTGCGTGGTGGTGCTCGACCATCACGCCTCGAACACCCGGTTCGGCCGGGTCAACCTGGTCGACCCGCGAGCGGCGGCCACCTCGGTGGTGGTCGACGGGCTGTTGTCGCGGCTCGGCTTCCCACTCGACCCGCGGATCGCCGAGTGCCTCTACATCGCGCTGGCGACCGACACCGGCTCGTTCAAGTTCGACATGACCACGCCCGAGGTCCATGAACTGGCCGCGCGCCTGATCGCGACCGGGATCAGCCCGGGGGACATCTCCCGCCGCATCTTCGACTCGAAGCCGTTCGGCGCGATGAAGCTGACGAGTGAGGTGCTCGAGCGGGCGACCCTCGATCGGGCGGCGGCCGGGGGCCGGGGCATGGTCTGGACCTATGCCACCCAGGACGACCTGGCCCGGCACGACCAGCGGCCGTACGTCCTGGACACGCTCATCGACCCGGTCCGCAGCGTGGCCGAGGCCGACGTGGCGGTGGTGATCAAGGAGTCTCCGGGGGGCGACTGGGCGGTGTCGCTGCGCAGCAAGGGTGCGGTCGACGTCAGCCGGCTGGCGGTGTCGCTGGGCGGCGGGGGTCATCGGCTGGCGGCCGGGTTCACCGGTCGTGGGTCGCCGGCGGAGGTCGCCGCGACGGTGCGTTCGCGCCTCGAGGCCAATCTGATCTGAAGAACCGTGCCAACCGCCCGCTCACCCGAAGTGAGCGGGCGGTTTCTTTGTGTGCTGGTTGTCTCAAACAACGGGAACCGCGCCTCACTCCGCGGAACTGAACGATAGTTTGGTCCTTAACGGTGATTTGGTTTCGCGCAGCCGTGACACCACCGGCCGACGCAAGACCTCGAGCCGCCCGCGTCTACCGACGGGGGTCGCGTCACCTAGCGCCAAGCGTCCGGCGACCCCGGACCGGCCATGTGACGCCCCGCTCGACCGACTTCGGGCGCGTGCGTGAGCCCGCGCCCCGCCCACCGTGGAGGAACCACGATCATGGCCGCCAAGCCAAAGCCCCAGCCCACCGACGAAGCCCGCGAGCAGGCCCGTCGCGCCCTGCAGACCTCGCTGGACACGCGTCAGTGATTGGTAAGCACTCAACTGCATTGCACTCATTACAGGCGGGCGGGCATCATGGTTGTCCATGAGCCCGTCTGCCCGGCAATCTGAACCGTCCGTCGGGGCGAGGCGGATCGCCCAGCTCGCGTTGCCCGCCCTCGTGGTGCTCGCCGCCGAGCCGCTCTACGTGCTCGTCGACACCGCGGTGGTCGGCCATCTCGGTCGGGTTCCGCTCGCGGCCGTCGCGGTCAGCGGCACCGTCATGTCGGTCGCGGTCTGGTTCGGCAACCTCATGGCCTACGGGACCACGGGGCGCGCGGCCCGGCGATTCGGGGCCGGGGACCGGTCGGCCGCCGTCGCGGAGGGCGTCCAGTCGTCGTGGCTCGCGCTCGCCCTCGGCGTACTCCTGATCCTGCTTGCCCAAGTCGCCGCCGGACCGCTCACCTCGGCCCTCGCGGGTGACCCGGCCACCGCCGAGGCCGCCGCCGGGTGGTTGCGGATCGCCTCGTTCGGCATCCCCGGCCTGCTTCTCGCCGCCGCCGGGAACGGCTGGATGCGCGGCGTGCAGGACACCCGGCGCCCACTGCTGTTCGTGCTCGGCGCCAACGTGCTCTCCGCGATCCTCTGCCCCCTGCTCGTCTACCCGGTCGGGTGGGGCCTGCACGGTTCGGCGGTGGCCAACGTGGTCGCGCAGAGCGTCTCCGGTGGCTGCTTCCTGGTCGCGCTGATCCGGGCGACCCGGGAGCTCCGGCCGCGCCCGCAGGTCATCCTCGAGCAGTTGACCCTCGGCCGTGACCTGCTCGTCCGCGGGGCCGCCTTCCAGGCCTGCTTCCTCTCCGCGACGGCGGTGGCGGCGCGGTTCGGGGTCGCCGCGGTCGGGGCCCACCAGATCGCCCTGCAGCTGTGGTTCTTCAGCGCGCTGGCCCTGGACGCGGTCGCGATCGCGGCGCAGTCGCTCGTCGGCGCGGCCCTGGGCGGCGGCGACGCGGCCGGGGCTCGAGATGTCGCCCGCCGGGTGACGATCGCCGGGGGGATCGCGGGAGTCGGCTTCGCGGTGCTCGCGGCGGCCGGGGCGGGCGTGGTGCCGGGCTGGTTCACGCCCGATCCGACGGTGCACGAGCAGGCCGCGGTGGTCTGGCCGTGGTTCGTCGGGCTGATGCCGTTCGCCGGGGTGGTCTATGCCCTCGACGGGGTGCTCATCGGTGCCGGGGACATCCGTTACCTGCGCAATCTCACGCTCGCGGCGGCGTTGCTCGGCTTCCTCCCGGCGATCTGGCTGGCCTACTGGCTCGACCTCGGTCTCGGCGGCGTGTGGGCCGGGCTTGGTCTGTTCATCCTCATCCGGTTCGTCACCACGGTGTGGCGCTGGCGCTCCGGCGGCTGGGCGGTGCTCGGCGCCACCCGCTGACTCTCCTAGAGTGTGCGGGTGAATGTGGATGGGCTGATCGTGGTGGACAAGCCGGCCGGCATGACGTCGCACGACGTGGTGGCGCGGATCCGGCGGCTGGCCAAGACCCGGCGGGTGGGGCACGGCGGGACTCTCGACCCGATGGCCACCGGGGTGCTGATCATCGGGGTCAACCGGGCGACCCGGCTGCTCACCTATGTGATCGGGTCGGGCAAGAGCTATGCGGCGACGATCCGGCTCGGCCGGACGACGATCACCGACGACGCCGAGGGCGAGGTCACGGCCACCGTCTCGACGGCCGGGGTGACCGACGCCGACATCCACGCCGGCCTGGCCGCGCAACGGGGCGAGATCGACCAGGTGCCGAGCGCCGTGAGTGCGATCAAGATCAACGGCGAGAGAGCCTACAAGCGCGTACGGGACGGGGAAGCGGTCGAGATCCCGGCCCGTCGGGTGACGATCTCGCGCCTCGACGTGCTCGACATCCGGCGAACCGAGGACGTGCTCGACGTCGACATCGAGGTGGACTGCTCGTCCGGCACGTACATCCGAGCCATCGCCCGTGACCTGGGCACGACCCTGGGCGTGGGCGGCCACCTGACCGCGCTGCGCCGCACCGCGGTGGGCCGGATGACCCTCGCCGAGGCCGCCACCCTGGCCGAGCTGGAGGGCAAGGCGCCCGACGTGATCGGCCTGTCGATGGCGGACGCGGCCCGGCAGGCGTTCCCGCGGCGCACGGCGAGCGCCGACGAGGCCAAGGTGCTCAGCCACGGCGGTCCGCTGCCCCCGGTCGGCATCGACGGGCCGTACGCGGTGTTCGACCCGGCCGGCGAGGTGCTGGCGATCGTCTCGGAGCGCGACGGCCGGGCCCGGGCGGAGATCGTGCTGGCCCCGGCCTGACGCGGCCGGCCTCGCCGAGGTGGCGGGCCGCCGTCAGCCGAGGTGGCGGGCCACCGTGGCCACCAGGTCGGCGGCGGCGTAGGGCTTGTCCAGGAAATCGTCGCAGCCGGCCTCGATCGCGGCCGCCCGCTCCTGGGGCAGCACACTTGCCGTCACCGCCACCACGGCCGGGCGCTTGCCCGCCGGGAGCAGCCCGGCGGCCAGTTCGCGGGCCAGGTTGAGGCCGTTGCCGTCGGGCAGGTTCATGTCGAGCAGGATCAGGTCGACCTGGTCGGTGCGCAGCCGGTCGCGGGCCGCCGCCAGGGTGGTGGCGTCGAGCACCGACGCGGTGCGCACAGCTTCGTCCGCGGCCCGGGACAGGACCGCCTTGACCAGGGTCCGGTTCAGTTCCTCGTCCTCAACCAGGAGGATGGTGCTCATTGGTGGTTCCTTCCGGCCAGGGGCGCGCGGGATGCGGGATGCGGGGCGGGCAGGACGGTCTCGGCGGGCAGGCGGACGGTGAAGACGCTGCCCACGCCCACCTCCGACTCCAGGGTGATCGCGCCGTCGTGCGCCTCGACCAGGCGTTTGGTCAGGGCCAGGCCGAGGCCGGTGCCGGCCCGTTGCCGGTCCGGGTCGCCGACCTGCTGGAACTCCTCGAACACCCGGTGCTGGTCCTCGGCGGCGATGCCGACCCCGGTGTCGCCGACCGCCACGTACACCTGCTCGCCGACCTGTCTGGCAACCACCGTGACCGAGCCGCCGGGGTTGGTGAATTTGATGGCGTTCGAGAGCAGGTTCTCGATGATCTGCCGGAAGCGGACCCGGTCGGCCAGCGCGGAGACCTCGGACAGTTCGCGGTTGACCGTGATGCTCTTGGTGGTGAACAGCGGGGACAGGCCGGTGAGCAGCTCGGTCACGGCGGTGTCGACGCGCAGTGGGGCGAGGCGTAGCTCCAGGTGACCGGCCTCGATCTTGGCGAGGTCGAGGATGTCGTTGATCAGGCCGAGCAGGTGCCGGCCGCTGGTGTGGATATGGTCCACCCACTCGGCCGGTACGTTGCGCCGATCGCCCTCCGGTTCCTCGACACGCATCAGGTCGCTGAAGCCGATGATCGCGTTGAGCGGGGTGCGCAGTTCGTGGCTCATGTTGGCGAGGAACGCGCTCTTGGCGTTGTTCGCCGCGGTCAGGGCCTCGACCGAGGCGCTCAGCTCGGCGGCGAGGCGGCGCTGGGCGTCGGTGACGGCCTGCCGGTCGGCGAGGATGCCGGCCTGGCCGCCGAGTGCCGCGAGCAGCCGCAGGTCGTCGTCGCGGAACAGGGTGAGATGCCGGTTGAACAGCAGGACCGCGCCGTCGACATCGGGCGGGACCGGCATGGCGAGGACCGTCACGAAGTCGTCCCGCAAGTGGTCGCCGTAGTGCGTGACCAGGGCGGGCGCGCCGTCGCGCAGCCGTCGGGGCCGGCCGGCGCGGACCAGGGCGGTCAGGTCCTCGGCGTTGACCTCGGCCAGTTCGGGGGCCCGCTCGCCGGCGTAGGCGATCTGCGCCAGTTGTCCGTCGGGCCGGGGCATGAGCACCGCCACCGCCTCGGCGCCGGTCTCCTCGCGCATGATCTGGGCGTAGGTCTGCCACACCTGGGCCGGTGACTCGACCGGGGCGCGCAGCAACTGCTCGGTGACGTGCAGGCCGGCGGTGGCCGCGAACGAGCGGCGCAGCCAGCGCGGCGGCAGGAAGGCGATCAGGTAACCGATGCCGCTGAACAGGGCGAAGATCCGGCTGACGGCGACCAGGGCGGTGCCGCCGCTGGGCAGGGCGCCGAGCCCGATGAAGACGATCATGCCGGCGAACGCGACGGTGGCGGCCGACGCGATGGTCAGGCGGGCCCGGTTGGCGCCGGTCCGCTTGCGGGCCTTGCCGTGCATCAGGGCAGCGGCCAGCACCTCACTGAGGCCGAAACCGACCATCAGGGCGACGAGATAGTTCGGGCTGAGCGGGCGCGGGGCCAGCAGGATGGGTACGGCCAGGGCGACGTACCCGCACAGCACCAGCCGGTCGAGCCAGCGCGGCACGTGGCGCAACCGGGCCGCCAGCCGGATGGTCAGATAGGGCTGGGCGAGCAGCACGGTGGTGGCCGCGAGACCGACCGCCATGGGCAGGCCGCCGGTGAGGCGGCGGGCGATGTCGACGCAGAAGACGAGCGTGCACGGCAGGAAGACCAGAGTCACGTTGCCTTGCAGGGAGTCGCGGCGCCAGAGATAGCCGCTGAGGGCGCGCAGGAACAGCACGGCGAAGGTGAACTCCGCCGCGAGCAGGACAGTCTCACTCCAACCAAGGTGCATATCGGTGCTAATCGTAGCGTTTCGGTCGGTTGGAACGACCGATACGCTGTGCCCGGCGATCAGTCGAGCGGAGGCGGCATGCAGCGGTGGCGGGGCTACGAGGCGGTGCCCGGCGGTTGGGGGCGGTCGGTGGTCACGATCGGCGTCTTCGACGGCGTGCATCGCGGCCACCAGGCGATCATCGGGCACACCGTGAAACGGGCCGGTGACCTCGGTCTCCAGTCGGTGGTGATGACCTTCGACCCGCACCCGGCCGAGGTGGTGCGGCCGGGCTCGCACCCGGCGGTGCTCACCGAGCCGGTGCGCAAGGCCGAGCTGGTGGAGTCGCTCGGCGTCGACGCGCTCTGCGTGGTGCCGTTCACCCCGGCGTTCTCCCAGCTGTCGCCCGAGGCGTTCGTGCACGACGTGCTGGTCGAGGCGTTGCACGCGGCGGTCGTGGTGGTCGGCGACAACTTCCGGTTCGGGCACCGGGCGGCCGGCGACATCGAGCTGCTGGAGCGGCTCGGGCGCTCGTTCGGCTTCACCGTGGAGGAGGCGGCCCTCGTCTCGTCGGACGGCGTGGTCTTCTCCTCGACGTACATCCGTAGTTGTGTCGACGCCGGGGACGTGCGCGCCGCCGCCGCCGCCCTCGGCCGGCCGCACCGCCTGGGTGGCGTGGTCGTCCGCGGGGACCAGCGCGGACGCGAGATCGGCTTCCCGACCGCCAACCTCATGACGCACCGCTACGCGTCGGTGCCGGCCGACGGGGTCTACGCGGCCTGGCTGATCCGGGGCGGCGAGCACGCGGGGCGGCACATGGCGAGCGTGTCGATCGGCACCAATCCCACCTTCTCCGGCCGTGAGCGCCGGGTCGAGGCCTACGTCCTCGACTTCGCCGACGATCTCTACGGCGAGCGGGTCAGCCTCGACTTCGTCGGCCACCTGCGGGAACAGCGGGTATACGACGGCATCGAGCCCCTGGTCGCGCAGATCCGCCGGGACGTCGAAGAGACCCGGGATCTGCTCAACTGACCCCCTGGTAGGGTTGTGATGACCGCTGGCTATCCAGCGAACGATTCCGCGTGCCTGCCCGACGCCGCGGGTGCGGAAATCGTGATCACCGGCAACACAGAATTTCGGAGAACATGGCGCTCGATCAAGAGACCAAAAACAAGATCATCGACGAGTACAAGGCTCAGGACGGCGACACTGGCTCGCCCGAGGTGCAGGTCGCGATGCTGACCAAGCGGATCGCTGACCTGACCGAGCACCTCAAGGTGCACAAGCACGACCACCACAGCCGGCGTGGCCTGCTGCTGCTGGTCGGCCGTCGCCGCCGCCTGCTCAACTACGTGCAGAAGAAGGACATCGCGCGCTACCGGACGCTCATCGAGCGTCTCGGCCTGCGCCGATAGCTCCGACGGGGGAGTGGCCACCGGTCGCTCCCCCGCGCAACAACCCACGGACCCGCGCGGTTCGCAGGCCAAGACAGACACCGGTCCTCGGTAGTGGTTCCCAGGCGAATCATCCTGGGCACTTCGATCGAAGACCGGCCAGCCTGAAGACCGCGCTGTGAAGACCGCCGGGTCCTCGACGAAGGAGTACCGCAACAAAATGACAGAGCAAAATGCTCTCGGCACCGAATCGCGTACCGCGATCATCGACAACGGTGCTTTCGGCACCCGCGAGGTGACCTTCTCCACCGGCCGCCTGGCCAAGCAGGCCGCCGGCTCGGTGATCGTCCAGCTGGGCGAGACCGTGGTCCTCTCCGCGACCACCGCGAGCAAGGCTCCCAAGGAGCACTTCGACTTCTTCCCGCTGACGGTCGACGTCGAGGAGCGGATGTACGCGGCCGGCCGCATCCCCGGCTCGTTCTTCCGCCGCGAGGGCCGCCCCAGCGAGGACGCGATCCTCACCTGCCGCCTGATCGACCGGCCGCTGCGCCCCTCGTTCACCAAGGGCCTGCGCAACGAGGTCCAGGTCGTCGAGACCGTCCTCGCGCTCGACCCGCAGCACCCCTACGACGTCGTCGCCATGAACGGCGCCTCGATGTCGACCAAGCTCTCCGGCCTGCCGTTCAGCGGCCCGGTCGGCTCGACCCGCGTCGCGCACGTCGAGGGCCAGTGGGTCGCGTTCCCGACCCTCGAGGAGCTCGAGCGGGCCACCTTCGACATGGTGGTCGCCGGTCGCGTCCTCGCTGACGGTGATGTCGCGATCATGATGGTCGAGGCCGAGGCCACCCCGCACGCGATCAAGCTGATCCAGGCCGGCGCCGTCGCGCCGACCGAGGAGGTCGTCGCCAGCGGGCTCGAGGCCGCCAAGCCGGCCATCCGCGAGCTCTGCCGCGCGCAGAGCGAGCTGGCCGAGATCGCCGCCAAGCCGGTCGCCGACTACCCGGTCTTCCTGGACTACCAGGACGACGTCTTCGCCGCCGTGGCCGACAGCCTGCGCGGGGAGACCGCCGAGGCGCTGACCATCTCCGGCAAGGCCGAGCGCGAGGAAGCGCTGGACCGGATCAAGGCCAAGGCGCACGAGACGCTCGACGCCCAGTTCGAGGGTCGCGAGAAGGAGATCAGCGCCGCGTTCCGGTCGCTGACCAAGTCCGAGGTCCGCAACCGGGTGCTGCGCGAGCAGATCCGCATCGACGGCCGCGGCCCGCGCGACATCCGCCCGCTGTCCGCCATGGTCGGCGTGCTGCCGCGGGTGCACGGCTCGGCGCTGTTCGAGCGCGGCGAGACCCAGATCCTGGGCGTCACCACGCTGAACATGCTCCGCCTCGAGCAGTCGCTGGACACCCTGGCGCCGGAGAAGTCCAAGCGCTACATGCACAACTACAACTTCCCGCCGTACTCGACCGGTGAGACCGGCCGGGTCGGTTCGCCGAAGCGGCGCGAGATCGGCCACGGCGCGCTCGCCGAGCGGGCGCTCGTCCCGGTGCTGCCGTCGCGCGAGGAGTTCCCGTACGCGATCCGCCAGGTCTCCGAGGCGCTGAGCTCGAACGGCTCGACGTCGATGGGCTCGGTCTGCGCCTCGACGCTCGCCCTGCTGAGCGCCGGTGTGCCGCTGAAGGCGCCGGTCGCCGGCATCGCGATGGGCCTCATCTCGGACGAGGTCGACGGCAAGACGCAGTACGTCGCGCTGACCGACATCCTGGGTGCCGAGGACGCGTTCGGCGACATGGACTTCAAGGTCGCCGGCACCAGCGAGTTCGTCACCGCCCTGCAGCTGGACACCAAGCTCGACGGCATCCCGTCGGACGTGCTGGCCGGCGCTCTGCAGCAGGCGCACGAGGCCCGCGCCACGATCCTCGGGGTCATGGAAGCGGCGATCAACGCCCCGGCCGAGATGTCGGAGTACGCCCCGCGCGTCACCTCCGTCAAGATCCCGGTCGACAAGATCGGCATGGTCATCGGCCCCAAGGGTCAGACGATCAACGCGATCCAGGACGAGACCGGCGCCGACATCTCGATCGAGGACGACGGCACGATCTACGTCGGCGCGACCAACGGCCCGGCGGCCGAGGCGGCGGTGGAGCGGATCAACGCCATCGCCAACCCGACCATGCCGAAGGCCGGCGACAAGTTCCTCGGCACCGTGGTCAAGACGGCCGCGTTCGGCGCGTTCATCTCGCTGCTGCCCGGCCGTGACGGCCTGCTGCACATCTCCAAGGTGGGCGACGGCAAGCGGGTCGAGAAGGTCGAGGACTTCCTCAACGTCGGCGACAAGGTCGAGGTGTCCATCGCGGACATCGACGCCCGCGGCAAGATCTACCTCGACAAGGTTCGCCCGGAGGGCGAGGAGGCCCCGGCTCCGGCCGAGGGTCAGGCTCCGCGTGAGTCGCGCCCGCCGCGTGACGACCGTGCCCCGCGCAGCGGCGGCAGCGGTGGCGGTGGCGGTGACCGGGACGGCGAACCCCGCCGGCGCCGTTCGCGGCCCAGCGGTGGCGGCGACCGCAGCAGCGCGCCCCGCGAGTAAGCACACGTGACAACGAGTTACCGCGGGCCGGCCGGAAGGCCGGCCCGCGTTACTACCAAGACCATGCAGGACGGCGTACGCCGTACCGTCCTGCCGTCCGGCCTGCGCATCGTGACCGAGGCGATCCCGGGGTCCCGCTCCGCCTCGCTCGGCGTGTGGGTCGGAATCGGTTCGCGGGACGAGACGCCGGCCATGTCGGGTGCCTCGCACTTCCTCGAGCACCTGCTCTTCAAGGGCACCCCCAAGCGCACGGCGCTGCAGATCTCGGCCGAGATCGAGGCCGTCGGCGGCGAGACCAACGCCTTCACCACGAAGGAGTACACCTGCTACTACGCGCGGGTGCTCGACGTCGATCTGCCGCTCGCCGTCGACGTGCTGTGCGACGCGGTGGCCGACTCGATCCTCGACCCGGCCGACGTCGAGACCGAGCGGGCGGTGATCCTCGAAGAGATTGCCATGCACGAGGACGAGCCCGGTGACGAGGTGCACGACGTCTTCACCGAGGCGATCTTCGGCGATCATCCGCTCGGCCGGCTCATCTCGGGAACCGAGGAATCGGTCACCCCGATGAGCCGCACCCAGATCAACAGCTTCTACCGGCGGCGTTACACGCCACCGCAGATCGTGGTCGCGGCGGCGGGCAACCTCGACCACGCGACGGTGGTCCGGCTGGTGCGCAAGGCCATCGCGGGTACGGCGTTGGACGGTACGGCCGCCGACCCGGCCGCCCCGCGAACCGGCAACAAGCGGGTACGCCACCAGAAGCCGCACACGATCGTCCGCAACCGGGACACCGAGCAGGCCCACGTGGTGCTGGGCGGCCCCGCGATCGGCCGGCGCGACGACCGGCGGTTCGCCCTGGGCGTGCTCAACAACGTGCTCGGCGGGGGCATGTCCAGCCGTCTCTTCCAGGAGATCCGGGAGAAGCGCGGACTGGCGTACTCGGTCTACTCGTACTCCTCGCAGTACGCCGACGCCGGGCTGTTCGGCGTCTACGCCGGCTGCGCGCCCGGCAAGGTCGAGGAGGTTCTCGACCTGGCCCGGACCGAGCTCGCCCGGGTCGCCGCCGACGGTCTCACCGACGAGGAGATCATCCGAGGCAAGGGCATGGTCAAGGGATCGTACGTGCTGGGCCTCGAGGACTCGGGCTCGCGGATGAGCCGGCTGGCCAAGTCGGAGCTGCTCTACGGCGAGTGGATGAGCGTCGACGAGCTGCTCGGCCGGGTCGACGCGGTCACCAAGGACGAGGTCGACGCGATCGCCGCGGACCTCCTCGCCCAGCCGATGACGTTGGCCGTCGTCGGTCCGTTCGACGAGACCCAGTTCCCGTACGCGTAGGCCCTGTCCCGGGACCGTTAACCTTGGACCCCGTGACGACGCTGGAGACACCGCCCGAGACGACCGCCGACCCCGATCGGCGTAAGCGCCGGATCATCGGCATGGCCGTCTGGGCGGTGGCCTTCGCCCTGTTCGTGGCGTTCGTCGGGGTGCCGACGAGCGACCCGCTCACCGCCTTCGGGTGGCTGTGGCTGGCCACCATCGCGTGGCGCAACTACCAGCCGTGGCGCACCCACCTGCTGTTCCTGCGTGACTGGCTGCCGGTGGTGCTGCTGCTGGTCTTCTACAACCTGTCCCGTGGCGCCGCCGACAAGCTGTTCGACCCGCACGTCTACTTCATGATCCACTTTGACGAGGCGCTCTTCGGCGGTCACGTTCCGACGATCTGGCTGCAACAACACCTGTACCAGCCGGGTCGCGTCCAGTGGTGGGAAATCGTCGTCACCCTGGTCTACATCTCGCACTTCCTGACCGTGCCGACCGTCGCCGTCGTGCTGTGGCTACGCAACCGGGAAATGTCCTACCGCTTCATGCGCCGGTGGATCACGCTCAGCCTGGCCGGGCTGGTCACCTACTTCCTCTACCCGGCCGCCCCGCCGTGGTACGCCTGGCAACACGGTGCGCTCAAGGAGCAGGTCTACCGGATCTCGTCCAACGGCTTCGAGGCCATCGGGCTGCACAGCGCCGGCAACACCCTCAACGCGCTGCAGGCCGACCAGTCCAACCCGGTCGCCGCGATGCCGTCACTGCACACCGCGTACGCGATGATGGCCGTTGCCTTCTTCCTGCCGATGGTCCGCAAGCGCTGGTGGCCGCTGTTGCTGGCCTACCCGCTGGCGATGACGTTCACCCTGGTCTACACCGGTGAGCACTATGTGGCGGATGTGCTGGTGGGCTGGATCTACGTGGCCGCCGTCTTCGCCGGCGTCGGGTGGGCCGAGCGCCGGTGGGCCCGCCGCACCGGTAGGTTGTCCTCGTGACTGAACCGATCCGTGTGGGAGTGCTCGGTGCCCGGGGCCGCATGGGCCTCGAAGTGTGCAAGGCGGTCGACGGCGCCGCCGACATGGAGCTGGCCGCGATGGTCGACCAGGGCGACGTGCTGTTCAACATGGAAGACGCCCACGCCGAGGTGGTGGTCGACTTCACCACCCCCGACGTGGTCATGGACAACCTGCGCTGGGCGATCGAGCACGGCATCAGCGCCGTCGTCGGCACCACCGGGTTCACCGCCGACCGGCTCGACCAGGTGCGCTCCTGGCTCGCCGAGAAGCCCGGGGTCGGTGTGCTGATCGCGCCCAACTTCGGGATCGCCGCCGTGCTGATGATGCAGTTCGCCGCCAAGGCCGCGCGCTACTTCGAGTCCGCCGAGATCATCGAACAGCACCACCCCCGCAAACTCGACGCCCCCAGCGGCACCGCCACCCGGACCGCCCAGGTGATCGCGGCCGCCCGGGCCGAAGCCGGCCTGGGCCCGATGCCCGACGCCACCAAGGAAGAGGTCGCCGGGGCGCGCGGCGCCGACATCGACGGGGTGCGGGTGCACGCGGTCCGCTCGGCGGGCCTGCTGGCACACCAGGAGGTGCTCTTCGGCACCGACGGCGAGATCCTGACGATCCGCCACGACTCGCTCGACCGCGTGTCGTTCATGCCGGGTGTCCTGCTCGCGGTCCGCAACGTCCGCTCCCGGCCCGGCCTCACCATCGGCATCGACTCACTGCTCGACTGAGCCGCCCGGCCGGGACGCCGCCGAGGGCACCGAGCGTGGCTGAGCTAGGTTGTCGTGCGATGGACGACATGACCGTGCGCGGCCGGTGGATCCGGGTCGTGGCCACTTCGCTCTGTGGGGTGCTGCTGCTCGTCGGCACCCTGTTCGGGGCGGACGACGACTTCCCGTTCGGCCCGTTCCGGATGTACGCGACCGGCCCCGACCCGAACGGCGACGCCAAGGACTCCCGCGTCGAAGGCACCGACATCACCGGCCGGACGGTGCCGATCACCGAGGGCAACTCCGGCATCCGGCGAGCCGAGATCGAAGGCCAGGAGGCGGCGTACGTCGCGACGCCGTCCCGCCTGTCCGAGGTCGCCGCCGCCTACGCCGAGCACTCGCCGGGAGCGGCCCCCCTGCAATCGGTGCGTCTCGTCGTCCGGTGGGTCGGCATCAGACACGCACGGCCCACCGGCACCTACCGCGACGAGGTCATCGCCCGATGGACCCGGCCATGAAGTGGCTCTTCTCGCCCGTCCCGCTGGGCCGGGTCGCCGCGTTCCGTACGCTCGTCTACGCCTTCGTCGCCCTCGACCTGGTGATCTTCACCCCGTGGGTGCGTTCGCACGCCAACACGCCGGGCTCGCTCTACCAGCCGCTGCGGGTCGGCCGCCTGCTGCACCTGCCCACCCCCACCGCCCTGCTCGTGCACGTCGTCTTCTGGTCGCTGCTCGGGCTGGCCGTCGCCGCCGCCACCGGTCGAGCGCCGCGCATCCTGGGCTGGCTGGTCTTCGCGCTCTACTTCGAGTGGATGATCATCGCGATGAGCTACGGC
This sequence comes from Paractinoplanes ferrugineus, assembly GCF_016862195.1. Lineage (GTDB taxonomy): Bacteria > Actinomycetota > Actinomycetes > Mycobacteriales > Micromonosporaceae > Actinoplanes > Actinoplanes ferrugineus. Next base: position 17,960 of record NZ_BOMM01000008.1, read on the forward strand.
AAGGTCGACCACGACCGCATCGGCCTGCTCGTCGCCCTCGCCGTCCTCCCGACGATCGCCCGCGCCCGCCACGGCGACAAGAGCCTGACGTCAGCGGGCGGCTGGGCCCTGCGCGTCACCCAGATCGCCGTCGTCTGCACCTACTTCCTGGCCGCCTGGGCAAAGCTCCGCTTCGGCGGCCTCGACTGGCCGCTGAGCGCCGTGCTGGCCCAGGCGATCGTCCGCCGCGGAACCTGGCTCGCCGACCAGATCGCCGTCGTGCCCGGCCTGCTGATCGTCGCCCAGTTCGGCATCATCGCGTTCGAGCTGCTCAGCCCCTTGATCTTCGCGGTCCCGCAGCGCTACCGCTGGATGGCCGTAGCGTTCTTCTACTCCTTCCACGTGATGACGTTCGCCACCATCACGATCTCCTTCGCCCCGCACCTGGTGGCGATGACCAGCTTCCTGTCCCTGGAACGCCTCCGCCCTATCGTGTGGGTGCGCCGAGCGTTGGGCCGCTCCCCGGACTCCGAACCCCACCCCGCCCCCGAACCCGCGTCCTGACCCGCCCTTCGTCCTTCCTCGCCGGCTCGGCCCGGCCCGGCTCGACGAAGCTCGGAGCGCGCCGCCGTCACGCGTGCTTGCCCAGGTCGCGTGTCTCACTTCCTGATCACTCGTCGCAATTGGTGGACCATCGTCATGCGCGGCCCGCCGGTTTATCCCTTTCTAGCCATTTCCGCACTCACGGCTCGACCAAGATCCGCACAACTTCCTGAAAACGGGCCTGGCACGCTGCTGAGGCCCCTTTTCCAAGAACGTTGTGGACCGGAGGCCGTCTCTTAAGCAGACTGCGACCCGCGCGATGGCGATCCATCCCTATATAGCGGGAGAAATCGCCTAGCAGGGCGTGATGCCGAAGCCGAGATCGCGAACCTGGGACGGGCAGCGAGCGCAGGACGGTGGTGATGCGGCCCCGGAGTGCGGGAGCGGACAGCCGACGCGGCGCAGCGAGCACGCGGGACAGTGGGCGGTGCGCCTGCCACACGCCCCCGGCGCTCGGCTACAAGACACGGCACGTGGACCACTCGCCCGCCGCCGACTCGTCCTTCGGCCGTCGCTCGGTCCGCCCGCTGGCCCAACGGGCCGTCGCCCGCCGGCCCAACGGGCCGTCTGTCAGCCCGGCGTCCGTCAGCCCGTCGGCGGGCCGGGCTGGGCGCGCAGGAACCGGCGGTGCGTGCTCTTGGCCGTCGGGCCGGCTGGGCGACCTCGCGAGCCATGCCGGCCGGGGGCGCTACCCGCAGCTGATCGGTGCGCCGGGGTGGTGCAGCAAGGGTGAGTTGCGGCTGGAGGGACTGTTCAGCAGGGGGTGGTAGGACGCCCGTACCCCTAAAGGAGGTCTCGCTGGGCCTGGGGGAGGGAGCAAGCCGCCGTGCCGCCGGGGAGCATGTGGCGGTGGTTGGCGATCCAGCGGTAGGCGGGCCAGGCGGCCAGCCGGATCGGGGCGAGTTGCAAGGCGCTGCCGGCGAGGTGCCAGGCCCGGCCGGCGTCGCGCAGGAGCAGGGCTATGGCGTCGGGGCCGGCGGCCTTGGTGGGGGAGTCGTCGATCCACTGGACGGCCTCCTCGCAATCCCGCTGGGTGAGGCCCAGTGCGTCGAGGTCGGCGAACTGCCAGGGGAGCACCCGGGCGTGGGTGGGGATCCGGCGTTCGATGAAGTCGGCGCACGTGGTGCAGAAGGCGCAGTCGCCGTCGTAGACGAAAGTGGCGGTCACGTTTTTATTCTGCGCTCAGGGAGACGTGCAGGCGGAGCTGGGGGACGAGCATGTCGTCGACGTCCAGGGCGCGGCCGGCGCCGTCGGGTTCCCAGCCGGCGGTGGTCAGGAACTTCCGCATCGCCTCGTCCTGTTCGTAGGTCCAGGCGACCGCGTGGGTGAAGGCGTCCTCGCGCCACAGGTCGACGGCGGCGGACAGCAGGCGGCTGCCGTGGCCGCGGCGGCCCCAGCGGGGCTCGACCAGGATGTCGGTGATGGCCGCGTAGCCGTCGGGGAGGGCCGGCTCCTCGGGGGCCAGGGCCTGCTCGTCGGCGGGGCCGATGGCGGTGAAGCCGACAATCTCGTTGGCCGATTCGCTCTGCTCGACGGCGATCAGGACGCGGTGGCGTTCCGACGGCGGGGATTCGATCGCCTCGCCCCAGCCTCGCGCCAGGTAGGCCTCGTCGAGGTTGGCCAGGATGTGCGCGGGGAACATCCGCCGGTAAGCCGTTCGCCACGTGGAGAGCTGGATGCGGGCGATGGCGCCGGAGTCTTCCGGGCGCGCGGGGCGGACGAAACCGAGTGCCATGAACGGGAGCCTACAGAGGCCACGCGGACCGCGACTCAGCCAGTTGTGCCTCAGGTGTGTGCCGAAATCCGAGTAAACGCTTTCCTGGGCCGTCCACGGGAGCGGCTTGCCCGAGAATTGTCGTACCTCTGCTCTAACGTGCTCCTCGATGGCACCCGAACAGCTTTCCGTCGCTCAGGCCCGGCGCATCGCGCTGGCGGCTCAGGGCTTCACCGACCCGCCACCGGGCGGCGCGACCGACATGCGCCACCTTCGTCGCGTGCTGCGGCGGCTCCATCTGATCCAGATGGACTCGGTGAATGTGCTGCAGCGCGCCCATTTCATGCCGCTCTACAGCCGGCTCGGTCCCTATCCGGTCGACCTGCTCGAGCGGGCGGCCTATCGCAAGCCCCGGGAGCTGTTCGAGTTCTGGGGGCATGAGGCGTCGCTGATCACGACCGATCTGCAGCCGCTGTTCCGATGGCGGATGGCCCAGGCCGCCGATTTCGCCTGGGGCAGCATGACGCGCATCGTGCGCGAGCAGCCCGACCTGGTCGCCGACGTGCTCGACGCGGTGCGGCAGCGGGGGCCGATCACGGCCGCCGAGCTCGAGCAGGACACCCCTCGCAACAAGGACAACTGGGGGTGGAACTGGTCGGTGGTCAAGCAGGCCATGGAGTGGCTGTTCTTCTCCGGGCAGGTGACCGCGGCCGAGCGCACCACGTCGTTCGCCCGGCGCTACGACCTGCCCGAGCGGGTGCTGCCGGCGGCGGTGCTCAACGCGCCGACCCCGGCCTATACCGACGCGATCCGGGCGCTGGTCGAGTTGTCCGCCCGGGCGCTGGGGGTGGCCGCCGAGCGGGAGTTGCGTGACTATTTCCGGCTGCCGGTCGAGGGCTTCAAGCAGGCGGTGGCCGAGCTGGTGGAGGACAAGGTGCTCAGCCCGGTGTCGGTGCGCGGCTGGAAACCACCGGCCTATCTGCATGCCGAGGCGAAGCTTCCCCGGTGGGTGCGGGCGGCCACCCTGGTCAGCCCGTTCGACCCGCTGATCTGGGAGCGGGAGCGCACCGAGCGGCTGTTCGACCTCAACTACCGCATCGAGATCTACGTGCCGGCGGCGCAGCGGCTCTACGGCTACTACGTTCTGCCGTTCCTGCTGGGTGATCGATTCGCCGCCCGGGTCGACCTCAAGGCCGATCGCAAGGCCGGCGTGCTGCGCATCCCGGCGGCGTGGCTCGAGCCGGGCGCCGACCCCGCCGAGACCGCCGGGGCGCTCGCCGCCGAGCTGCACCGGCTGGCCGGCTGGCTGGGGCTGACGGCGGTGGAGAGCCCGGAGCGGGGCGACTTCGCTGGCCCGCTGGCGGCTGCCCTCGCGGGTGTAGCGTGACCGGCATGAACGCGGCACTCGGAGGCCCGGACCTGCCGGCGGTGCAGGGCCCGGCTCTGCCCCCGGGGTGGTATCCGCCACCCCGCCCCGACCCGGTCACCCGTTTCGTCCAGCGGGTCTGGACCAGGTCGCCGATCTGGGCCGCGCCGGTGGCCATGCTGGTGTGCATGGGCGGTGCGGTGGGCTACACGCTGGCCACCCATCCGGCCGACGCCGGGGCCGGTGACGCCCCCACCTGCCTGCTGAAATACACCACCGGGTTCGTCTGCCCGGGGTGCGGCGGCACCCGAGCGGCGTGGTACCTGCTGCACGGCGACATCCCGGCCGCCGCCCGGCACCACCTGCTCTTCACGTTCGCGGTGCCGTTCCTGCTCTACATGTACGTCGCGTGGGCCGGCAAGCGGCTGTTCAACTGGAAACTGCCGCAGCTCACCATCAGCCCGGGCGTGATGATCGCGTTCGTGGCGGTGTGGGGCGTCTGGAGCGTCCTGCGTAACCTGCCCTGGGCCCCGTTCACCGCTTTCTACGTCTGAGCGGTGCGTCCGATAGGTTGTGGGGTATGACGCACGACCCGCGACCCTTCGGACGGCTGTTGACCGCCATGGTCACCCCGTTCGCCCAGGACGGCTCCCTCGACGCCGAAGGCGCGGCGAAACTGGCCACCTATCTGGTCGATGAGCAGCGCAACGACGCGCTCGTGATCAGTGGCACCACCGGTGAGTCGCCAACGACCACCGACGCGGAGAAAGACACCCTGCTCCGCGCGGTCGTCGAGGCGGTCGGCGACCGGGCCCGGGTGGTGGCCGGGGTGGGCACCAACAACACCGCCCACACGGTGGAGCTCGCGCACGCCGCGGAGAAGGCGGGCGCACACGGGCTCCTGGTGGTGACGCCTTACTACAACAAGCCCCCGCAGGCCGGCGTGGCCAGGCATTTCCTGACCGTGGCCGACTCGGTGGGCTTGCCGATCATGGTCTACGACATCCCGCACCGGGCCGGCACGGCGGTCGCCACCGAGACCATGTGCCGGATCGCCGACCACGACCGGATCGTGGCGGTCAAGGACGCCAAGGGTGACCTGATCGCCTCTTCGTGGGTGACCAGCCGCACCGACCTGGCCTATTACTCCGGCGACGACGCGGCCACCCTGCCGCTGCTCTCGGTCGGCGGAGTCGGGCTGGTCGGCACCTCGACCCACTTCACCGGGCCGATCGCCAAGGAGATGATCGGGGCATACGAGCGGGGCGACGTCGTCGCCGCGCTGGAACTGCACCGGCAGGCATTGCCGCTGTTCACCGGCATCTTCCGGGCGCCCGGCACCATGCTGGTCAAGGCGGGTCTGCGGGCGAAGGGACTGCCCGCCGGTCCGGTCCGGTCACCGCTGGTGGAGGCGGGCGACGACGAACTGAACCAGTTGCGCGAGGACGCGGCCGCAGCCGGCATCGTCCTCTGAAAAGAAAGACGCGAATGAGTCAAGCTCACGTGGAGCTGGATCAGCCACCACCGCTGCCGGACGGCGCCCTGCGCGTCATCCCGCTCGGTGGGCTGGGCGCCATCGGCCGCAACATGACCGTGCTGGAATTCGACGGAAAGTTGCTGATCATCGACTGCGGGGTGCTTTTCCCCGACGTCGAGCAGCCGGGTGTCGATCTGATCCTGCCCGACTTCAATCCGATCCTCGATCGCCTCGACGACATCCAGGCGATCGTGCTCACCCACGGCCACGAGGACCACATCGGGGCCGTGCCCTACCTTCTCGCCCACAAGGCGGACATCCCGCTGGTGGGCAGCGAGTTCACGCTCGCGCTGGTCGAGGCCAAGCTGGCCGAGCGGCGCCTGGACCCCTACACGTTGACCGTGCGGGAGGGCGGCGTCGAGCGGCTCGGCCCGTTCGAGTGCGAGTTCTTCGCGGTCAACCACTCGATCCCGGACGCGCTGGCGGTGGCCGTGCGCACCCCGGCCGGTCTGGTGCTGCACACCGGCGACTTCAAGATGGACCAGGTGCCGCTGGACGGCCGCATCACCGACCTGGCCGGGTTCGCCCGGCTCGGGGCCGAGGGTGTCGACCTGCTGCTCTCCGACTCGACGAACGCCGAGGTGCCCGGGTTCGTGGCCCCGGAGCGCGACATCGGCCCGGTGCTCAGCCGGATCTTCGGCAAGGCCCGCGGCCGGATCATCGTGGCCAGCTTCGCCTCCCACGTGCACCGCGTGCAGCAGGTCTTCGACGCTGCCTGGGAGTACGACCGCAAGGTCGCCCTGATCGGCCGCTCGATGGTCCGCAACATGGGCATCGCCCGCGACCTCGGCCTGCTGAACGTGCCCGACGGCCTGCTGGTCAGCCTGGACGAGGCCACCAACATGCCGGCCGACGAGATCGTCTTCATGTCGACCGGATCGCAGGGCGAGCCGATGAGCGCGCTCGGCCGGATGGCCACCGGCGACCACCGGCACATCACCATCGAGACCGGTGACACGGTCGTGCTTGCCAGCTCGCTGGTGCCGGGCAACGAGACCTCGGTCTACCGGGTGATCAACCGGCTCTCCCGGGCCGGAGCCACCGTGATCCACAAGGAGACGGCAAAGGTGCATGTCTCCGGCCATGCCCCGGCCGGCGAGCTGCTGTTCCTGCTCAACGTGGTACGCCCGAGCAACCTCATGCCGGTGCACGGCGAGTGGCGGCACCTGCGTGCGCACGCCCAGCTCGGCATCGAGTCGGGGGTGGCCGCCGACCGGGTGGTGCTCTGCGAGGACGGTGATGTCGTCGACCTGGTCGAGGGGCATGCCCGACACGTGGGCCGGGTGTCGAACAGGTACGTCTACGTCGACGGCCTCGCGGTCGGCGACGTCAGCGAGTCGTTGCTCACCGAGCGGCGCATTCTCGGCGACGGCGGCTTCATCTCGGCCACCGTGGTGATCGACTCGGTCACCGGCAAGGTGGTCGGCGAGCCGAGCATCTCGGCCAAGGGCTTCAGCGAGGACCCGGAAGCGTTCAGTCCGGTGATCCCGCTGCTCACCGCCGCGTTGCACCGGTCGGCCGAGGACGGCATCACCGACCCCCACCAGCTTCAGCAGGTGGTGCGCCGGACGGTCGGCCGCTGGGTGAACGACGCGTACCGGCGCCGGCCGATGATCGTGCCGACTGTCGTAGAAGTCTGATTCACAGCAATCTTTTTCAACCATCCACATCCGAGGTCCGTATCTCAGGTCACGGTGCCGCCCCCACGGCACCCGTGGCGAGGGGAGTACCTCAGATGCAGCGCAGCAGGATCGCCGTGGCGGCGGCGGTCGTGGCGGCGGCCGGAGCGGCAGTGGCTTTCACCCTGCCCTCCATGGCCGGCACCGCACCGTCTGCCGGCAAGGCCGCGTCCGCGAAGTCCGACGTGGCCCCGCAGATCCTTGCGGCCATGGCCCGGGACCTCGGCGTGGACAGCGACCAGGCGGCAGCCCGCCTCAAACGATCGGCCTGGGCGAGTGGGGTTTCGGCCAAACTCCGGGCCCAGACCGGCGCCGATTTCGGCGGGGCGTGGCTGGCGACCGACGGCACCACGCTGAAGATCGCGGTCACCGACTCCGGTTCGGTGGCGGCGGTGAAGCAGGCCGGTGCGGTCCCGGTGCTGGTCAAGCGCAGCGAGCAGGCGCTGGTTTCGGCCAAGGAGAAGCTCGACGCGGCCGACGCGGGCAAGCGCATCACCGGTTGGTACGTGGACGTGGCGACGAACAAGGTCGTCGTGGTGGCCACTCCGGGTGCGGCGGACGCGGCCAGGCAATGGGCGACCAACGCCGGCGTCAAGAGCGACGCCGTCACCGTGAAGACCAGCTCGGCCAGGCCGAAGACGCTTGCCGACATCCGGGGCGCCGACGCGTACTTCATCGCGGTCGACGGCGGCACCGCGCGGTGCTCGGTCGGTTTCTCGGTGGAGGGCGGTTTCGTGACCGCCGGCCACTGCGGCGCGGTCGGTGACAAGACGTTCGCCAACGCCCAGGGCACGGCCCAGGGCACGGTGGCGGCGTCGGTCTTCCCGGGCAACGCCGACATGGGCTTCGTCAAGGTCGGCGCGGGCTTCACGCCGCGCGCCGTGGTCAACGACTTCGAGGGCAACGAACTGCCGGTGGCCGGCAGCACCGAGGCCCCGGTCGGCGCGGCGATCTGCCGCTCCGGTTCGACGACCGGCACCCGCTGCGGCTCGATCCTCGCCAAGAACCAGACGGTGGTCTACCCGGAGGGCCAGGTCACCGGCCTCACCCGGACCAACGTCTGCGCCGAGGGCGGCGACTCGGGCGGCCCGTGGCTCTCCGGCGACCAGGCCCAGGGCGTCACCTCCGGCGGTTCCGGCGACTGCACGGTCGGCGGCGAGACGTTCTTCCAGCCGGTCAACGAGATCCTGGCGACCGACAACCTGACCCTGGTCACCCAGGAGGGCAGCGGTGCGGGCGGCGGCGAGGCCACCGACTCGGCCGAGTCGGCCGGTGACTGCACCGACCAGCAGGTCGCCCGGACCGGCGACATCCAGGCCGGTGCCGCGCAGGCCCAGCCGAACGGCGGGGCCTTCCGGGCCAACGCCGGCCGGCAGACCGCCTGCCTCGACGCCCCGGCCGGGGCCGACTTCGACCTGGCCCTGCAGCGCCTCACCGACCGCGGCTTCCGCACGGTCGCCGAGGCCACCGGCAACGGCGACAAGACCCTGAGCGCGAACGTGCGCTCCGGCACCTACCGGTACGTGGTGGTGGCGTCGGCCGGCGCCGGTGCGTACACCCTGGGGTTCAGCGCCCCCTGACGGCCACGACGGCTGCCACCCCTCCTGCCGGGGGTGACAGCCGTCGTACCGTGAACGGGTGATGTTCTGGGAAGCCGTCGTCGGTGTCGCCGTGGCCGCGCATTTCGCGTTTCTGGCCCTGGGCATTCTCGGCGGCTTCGCCGCGTGGCGCCGGCCGTGGCTGCTGTGGCTGCAGATCGCGGCGGCCGGCTGGCTCGTGCTGGTGGTGGCGGCGAGCCTGCCCTGCCCGCTCACCTGGGTCGAGGACCGGGGCCGAGCGCACGCCGGCTGGCCCGCGCACACCGGCGGCTTCCTCGACAACCACGTGGCCGGCGTCTTCTATCCGGTCGGGCACGAGCGGGCGGCGCAGGCCGTGGCCGCGCTGGTGGTGCTCAGCTCATGGGTGGGTGCTGCCGTAGCAGCGCGACGGCGTCGGAGAGCTGACAGCCCGTCGCGATCCCGCAGATCATCACCTGATCGAGCTGTTCGTCGCTGACGCCGTGCTCCCAGTCGGCCAGCACCTCGCCGATGACGTTGACCACACCGTCGTCCTGGATGTGGACGTAGGCCTTGGGCCAGAGCCGGTCGTGGTTCCAGGAGTTGCAGAACTCGTAGAGCCTGGTCACCTCCTCCATCCCGAAGACGTGCTGCACCATGGCGCGCACCTGGAGCATCTCGCCGTGGTCGCCGATCTGGAAGAAATAGATGAGGTTGCCCTGGAAGTTGCCGACCACATCGCCGTCGGCATCGACCATGTAGGTGTAACCGTGCTTGTCCAGCACCGACTTGATCATTTCGTGGGTCAAAGCCTGCACGCGCCCTAGCCTAGGCCGCCGTCGCCGGGAAAGAGGGCCTGCGCGCCTTCACGTTCGCTGTGCGTATCGACGCTACGGTGTAACGCATGGCGGGCCGAACTCCTCCGGCGAGCCGGGGCCGCAGCACACCGCGCGGCTCCGCGAGCACGCGTGCCCGCCAACCGGCCCGGCAGCCGGCTCGGCAACCGGCCCGCAAGAAAGCCCCCGCCCGCCGCCCGTCGGCCAGTCGCGCCCGCCCGTCGATGGGCTCGGCCGTCGCCACCGGGGTCGGCCGCGGCGTCGGCGCCCTCTGGATGGGCGTGGCGCACAGCGTCGGCTGGGTCGCCCGCGGCGTCGGCAAACAGGCGGCCACCGCCAAGGAGATCGACCCCGAGCACCGCCGCGACGGTGCCGGGCTGCTCATGCTCGGCCTCGCCATCCTGATCGCGGTCGCGGTCTGGGGCGGCAGCGCGGGTCCCGTCGGCAAATGGCTCGCCGACGCGGTGCGCCTGTTCTTCGGTGGACTCGCGGTCTTCCTGCCGCTGCTGCTGCTCTACGGCGCGGTGCGGCTGATGCGCCAGCCGGGCGACCCCGAACACCGTGGCCGCAGCCTGGTCGGCTGGGGCGCGCTCATCGTGGCCACCGCGGCGCTGTTGCACATCGGTCAGCAGCCGGCCGACGACCTTGCCCTGGACCGGGCCGGTGGCCTGCTCGGCTATGCGGTCGGCGGGGTGCTCCAGAGCGCGGTTACCGCCTGGGTGGCCGTACCCCTGCTGGTCCTGCTCTTCGTCTTCGGTGTTCTGGTGATCACGGCGACGCCGATCAACCGGATCCCGGAACGGCTGATGCTGCTTGTCGACGTGCTGGCCGGGCGGCCGACCGAGAGCGCGCCGCTGCCCGAGCTGGACGCCGACGACCTCGAGCTGGAGGCCGAGGACGAGGAACCGAAGCCCCGCCGCTCGACGCGCCGCCGGCCGGGCTCGCTCGCCGACATCGGCCTGGCCCCCGAGGAGCCCGCCGAGGACGACGACATCCTGCACGATGTCGTGCCGCTGCCGAAGGTGCCGGCCAGCCGCAAGAAGCCGCCCGCCCCGCCCGAGCACACGCCGGCCCCACCCACCCGGGCCGAGCAGCTGGAGATCTCCGCGGTGGCCGGCGACTACCGGCTGCCGCCGCCGTCGCTGCTCGCCGAGGGCACCCCGGCGAAGGCCCGCAGCCGCGCCAACGACGAGATCATGGCCGCCCTCACCGGGGTGTTCGAGCAGTTCAACGTCGATGCCGTGGTCACCGGCTTCACCCGCGGCCCGACCGTGACGCGCTACGAGGTCGAGGTCGGACCGGGCGTCAAGGTCGAGCGCATCACCCAGCTTTCCCGCAACATCGCGTACGCGGTGAAGTCGCCCGACGTGCGCATCCTCAGCCCGATTCCGGGCAAGAGCGCGGTCGGCGTGGAGATCCCCAACACCGACCCGGAGAACGTCTCGCTCGGCGACGTGCTTCGCTCGCGGGCCGCCACCAGTGACCACCACCCGATGGTGGTCGCGCTCGGCAAGGACATCGAGGGCGGCTTCGTCGTGGCCAACCTGGCCAAGATGCCGCACATCCTGATCGCGGGCGCCACCGGCGCCGGCAAGAGCTCCTGCCTCAACTCGATCCTGGTGTCGTTGCTGACCAGGGCGACACCCGATGAGGTACGCCTTCTGCTGGTCGACCCGAAGCGGGTGGAGATGACCGCGTACGAGGGGATCCCGCACCTCGTCACGCCGATCGTCACCAACCCGAAGAAGGCCGCCGACGCGCTCGAGTGGGTCGTCAGCGAGATGGACATGCGCTACGACGACCTCGCCGCCAACGGGGTCCGGCACGTCGACGACTTCAACCGCAAGGTGCGCAGCGGCGAGATCACGGCGCCGCCGGGCAGCGAGCGGGAGATGAAGCCGTACCCTTATCTGCTGGTCATCGTCGATGAGCTCGCCGACCTGATGATGGTGGCGCCGCGTGACGTGGAAGACTCCGTCGTCCGCATCACCCAGCTCGCCCGCGCCGCCGGCATCCACCTGGTGCTGGCCACCCAGCGTCCGTCGGTCGACGTGGTCACCGGTCTGATCAAGGCCAATGTGCCGTCCCGCCTGGCGTTCGCGACGTCGTCGCTGGCCGACTCGCGGGTCATCCTCGATCAGCCCGGCGCCGAGAAACTGCTGGGCCGCGGTGACGGTCTCTTCCTGCCGATGGGTGCCTCCAAGCCGACGCGCATCCAGGGTGCCTGGGTCGACGAGACGGAGATCGCGGCGGTCGTCGAGTTCTGCAAGGAACAGCGCGAACCGGAGTTCCGTCCGGGTGTCACCGACGCGCCGCCGAGCAAGAAGAAGCAGATCGACGAGGAGATCGGCGACGACCTCGATCTGCTGGTGCAGGCGATCGAACTGGTGGTGACGAGCCAGTTCGGGTCGACGTCGATGCTGCAGCGCAAACTGCGTGTCGGGTTCGCGAAGGCCGGCCGGCTGATGGACCTCATGGAAAACCGTGGGGTCGTCGGGCCGACCGAGGGCAGTAAGGCCCGTGAGGTGCTGATCAAGCCGGACGAGCTGGAAGCCACGCTGGCCGACCTTCGCGTCGATCCCTGATCAGCTGAGCGGGCCCACGTTCATCTGGGTGTACCAGCCGGCACTCAGCACGCCGTCCTTGACGTAGACCGTGCCGTCGCCACGCAGGACGCCGATCCGGTTCGCGTCCAGGGCCAGCTTGACCACATTGGTCTGTTCGTTGGCCCAGGCCGCGTTGAGCGCGCCGTCCTTGACCCAGGCGACGCCGTCATTGGCCAGCACCCCGATCCGGTCGCCCGCGAGCACCAGCTGCTTGCCGCCGGCGCGCTCGTTGACCCAGCTCGCGCTGAGCGTGCCTTCCTTGACCCAGGCGATGCCGTCGGTGGCCAGCGCGCCGATCCGGTTGCCGGACAGTGCGAGCTGGGTGACGCCGCTCTTCTCGTTCGCCCAGGCGGTGTTGAGCGCGCCCTCCTTGACATAGGCGACGCCGCCGGTGGTCAGGACGCCGACCCGGGTGGTGGTCAGGGCGATCTGCTTGATGCCGGTGTGCTGCGTCGACCAGGCGGCGTTGAGCGCGCCCTCCTTGACCAGGGCGTTGCCCGAAGTGGTCAGGACGCCGATCCGGTCGCCGGCCAGGGCCAGCTGCTTGACGCCGGTGTACTCCTTGGCCCAGGGGGCGCTGAGGCTGCCGTCCTTGACGTACGCGGTGCCGTCGGCGGTCAGCACGCCGATCCGGTCACCGGCCAGGACGAGCTGCTTGACGCCCGGGTATTCCTTGGCCCAGCCGCCGGTCGCGGAGACGGAGCCGTCCTTGACGTACGCGGTGCCGTCGGTGTGCAGGACGCCGATCCGGGTGCCGGACAGGGCCGGTCCCGCCCATGACTTCTTGTCCTTGGCGCGGGCCTCGTCCTGGCCCTTGAGCAGGAACGTCTGCAGTGACAACAGGGTGCCGGTGGTGAGCGCCTGATCGGCCGCGGCGACCAGGTCGGGCAGCCAGGAGTCGAGCACGGCCGCGTCGCGGATCGCGGTGACCTGCGCCTTGTAGCCGGCCAGCTCCTTGGCCGCGGCGGCGGCCTCGTCCTTGCCGTTGGCGGTCGCGCCGCCGGTGAAGATGAAGTCGGACAGCGCCGTCTCGAGGTCGGTGGCGTTCACCGCGGCCTGGGCGGCCAGCTTCACCTCGGTGCCCTTGGCGTTGTTGAGCACGTGCAGGACGTACTGCCGGTTGGGGGCGTTCACCAGTTCCTCGGTCACCGGCAGCAGCAGGAGCTGCAGCAGCGACCGCTTGGCCGCGGCGAGCTGCTCGGCCTTGAGCTCGGCGGCCTCCTCGGCGGTGGCGTCCTCGAGCTTCTTCTTGACGTCGAGGTCCTCGGCGGCCGCGGCGCCGGTGGTCAGGAACGCCGTCCACTCGGTCCGGGTGCCCTTGATCGCCTGCTCGGCGGCGGCCTTGACGAAGCTGCCGGCCTCGGCGCGCTCCCACACCTCGATGATGAAGTTGAGGTCGGTCAGCTCGATCAGGGCGGTCTCGGCCGGGTCGAGCCCGACGATCACGGCGACCGAGCGGCGCAGCGCCTTGGCCCGCTCGGCGGCGATCTCGGCCTGCGCGTCGTCGGCGGCGGCGGCGAAGACCCCGGCGGTGATGAACTGGTAGGCGGCCTGCGGGTCGGAGTCGTCGTACGCGCGCAACGCGGCGCCCTGGACGAAGGTGTCCGGCTTGGCCTGGCGCCACAGCGACAGCACGAACGCCTGGTCGTCGAGCACCAGCATGTCGATGCCCGGGTTGAGGCCGAGCGCGGCGGCGGCCTTGACCTTGTCCTCGTCGGTGGCGAGGTTCGTCGGGTCGGCCACGATGGACGCGGCGGCCGTGGTGGCCGGTTCGGCGGCGGCGGCCGGTGCGGCCAGGGCCGTCGACCAGACAGCGGTGGCGGTGACACCGGCAATCAACAGATGCGCGGCGGCCCGCATGTTTTTCGACACAGTTTCTCCCCGTGAGAATTGCTTCTGTCGAAGCGACGGCAGTCAATGAGGGTTATTCAGGGCCGACCTCACGTGGCACGGTGCCGCACGTCAGCGGCTCGGTCTCCACCGCCCTGAACAATCCTCAATGTAGAGCACGTTTCGCCGTCGTGCTGCACCCCGTCGAGCGGGGCACCATGGCCGCCGACTTCCTGGTATGAATGTGCGACCACCATTCACGGTCATCGAATCAGCTGCTCTAAATGTGCGCCGTGCCAGGCACGTCGCCGTCTCTCGGGGGAGAGTATGTCTCGGCTTTCTGCTGCCCTTCTGGTCATTCCCGCGGTCGCGTTGACCCTGTCCGCCGGCACCGCCGCGGTGGCCGCGCCCGCATCGACCGGTGTGTCGTTCGTCGTCACCGCCGCCACCGATCCGGCCGAGGATCGGTACCGGACGCTGGTGCGCCGGCTCGCCGACAAGGACCCGCGCTGGGAGGTGCGGACAGCCGCGTGGAACGCCCTGACCAGTGACGTGCCGAACGCGGTGACGCTGTTCCTGAGCACCGGCGGCGGTTACGAGCTGGCCCGCGCGCGGGCCAGCACCAACGCGTCCCGCAACGACCTGATCATCTCCCGGGCGATCCTGACGTCCACCCCGGCCACCTCGCCGTACGTGAACATGACCGCCAAGCGTGCGCAGTACGGAACGCTCGACGAGAAGGACCGTTACGTGCGCACCGGCCTGGCCGAGGCGCAGGCGCTCGACGCCAAGCACTCGCCCGTCGCGCACGCCGCCGAGCAGGACGCCCTGGATCGGCAGTACGTCACCGACCTGTCCGAGCACGCGTCCGGCGCGTGGGTGAAGGCGGCCGCCGTCCGGGCCCTCCAGCGCGGCACCAATGACGACATCGCCGAGTTCTTCAAGTACTCCTGGTCGAGCGCGGCCGCGTGCGACGTGCAGGCGTTCCGGATCAACCTGACCGAGCAGGAGGCGACCTACCGGCACCGCCTCGACCAGTTGGTGGTCTCGGCGCAGGCCGCCCAGCAGGCCTACGAGCAGGCGTCGGAGGCGGCCAAGGCGAAAGCGGCCGAGGAGGCCAAGCTGGCCTGGAACACCGCCGCCGGGGTGGCCGCGGCGACCCAGGAGACCTGGACGGCCAACCAGAACCTCGCCGCGTCGCAGGCCCAGGCGTGGGCCGCCGTGCACGACTTCGCGGTCGGTGCGACCACCCGGCAGGACTGGCCGACCATCGCCGGCCAGGCCGCGGGCACCCAGACCTCGTGGAACGACGAGCTGGCCTGGGCGCAGGAACAGGCGCGGGTGTGGACCGGGCTGGAGCAGTCGGCGCGGGACAGCGCCACCGCGATCCCGACGGTCTGAGGACGACTTTCGTGCTTACAAAAGTCTTCGCCATAGTTCTTGCTGCCCTTTTAGCGTCGTTTGTCGCGCCGGCTGAGGCCAAGGCCGCGCCGACGAAGGCCCCGGCGGCGACCGCCGGGGTCACCGAGATCGCCCCCTTCACCGGCATCGACGAGGACGAGCTCGACCGGATGCTCGTGCAGGATCTCGCCGACTACGACGAGGACGCCGAGGTGCGCGCCGCCGCTCAGGCCGTGCTCGCCGGCAACGACCCGGTGAAGATCCGGGACTTCCTCGACAACGGCCTGCCGATCTACCGCAAGGCCGCCGACACCCGCAAGAAGGTCGTCGCGGCCGAGAACAAGGCCCTGGTGCAGGAGTGGGCCGGGAGCGGCGGACCGATCGTGCGCGAGCGCGCGGCCGCGGCCCTGGCCAGCAAGAACGACAACAAGATCGCCGACTTCGTCACGATCGGGCATGCCGCCGCCGAGGCGGCCGACGCGCAGCAGGTGATCACCGCGGCCGAGCAGGCCAAGACGATCAAGGCGCGGGTCGAGCAGATCGCCACCCAGGGCGGCTACGAGGTGCACGCGGGCGCGGTGCAGGCCCTGGAGAGCGAGGACCCGGCGGTCATCGCCGAGTTCTACAACACCGGCTACAAGGAGGCCGGCGCCCGGGACACGGCCGCCCAGCAGGCGATCGAACAGGCCCTCGCGGTCCGCGCGAAGGCTGTCTCGGACCTCGCCGACCTGGCGCAGAAGGCCACCACGGCGGCCGACGCGCAGAAGCAGATCATCACCTCGAGCGTCTCGGCGACCTCCGAGCTGACCGTCACGGCCAACTCGATGGGCCTGGTCAACCGATACGCCAAGCAGGCCGACGCGGTCTACGCGGCGGACCTGCCGATCCGCCGGTCGGGCGGCCAGACGCACACCGCCGACCTGACCCGGCTGCGCTCCGACGCGTGCGCCGAGTCGGCCACCACCGCCCGCCGTGCCGCCCAGGTGACCGCCCACGCCGGGGTCGCCGACACCGCCGCGCGGACGCTGGTCTCGACCGGACTGTCCAACGGGGTCGACTGGGCCGAGGTCATGCAGGCCCAGTCCGGGGCTGCCACCGCCGCCATGCAGGCCGCCGAGACCGCGTGCCACGCGGCCGAGGCCACCGAGGCGGCGGCCAAGACGCTGGATGCCGACCGCAACGCCACCGTCGAGGCGAACAACGCGGTGAAGTACCGCCAGGCCGCCGAGAAGGAGCAGGCCGCCGCCGAGCGGCTGGCGGTGCAGGCGGAGAAGCTGGCCGTCGCCGCGCAGGCCGCCGAGGCCGACGCGCACAAGCAGCGGCTGCGCGCCGAGCAGAAGGCGGACGAGGCCAAGGACCACGCGCAGGACGCCGAGGACCACTACTACAACGCCCGCAACTACCGCGACGAGGCGCGCTCGGCCGCCGCGGTAGCCGTCGAGCAGCAGCTTCGGGCCCGCGACGCCGCCCTCCGGGCGATCGCCCAGCAGGACGTCGCCAAGGCTAAGTACGAAGCCTCGCAACCGCTCTACGCGGACGCGGTCGCGGCCAACGACCGGTTCGCCAAGAAGGCCGCGGTCGCCCAGGACATCCTGAAGCGCGCCCAGGTCTCCTATCGCAACGCCAAGTCCAAGGAACTCGAGGCGCAGGCGGCCGAGGCGCGCAAGCTGGCGGTGGAGGTCAACTGCAAGCACCCCGACGCACCCGCCCCGGCCGGCTGCCCCGGTCCGGAGGAGGAGGCCCAGATCCGGCGGGACGCGGAGCGGCTCGGTTCCGAGGCCACCGCCGCCCGGTCGGCGGCCGACTCGGCGCAGGGTTACGCCGATGACGCCGCGGCCGCGGTGGAGGCGGCCGGCGAGGCATCGCGACGGGCGGCCGCTGCCGCCGCGGCGGCCGGAGCCGAGGCGCGGGCCGCCGCCGACGAGGCACGGGCGGCGCACCAGGCCGCGGTGGCCGCCGCCGACGCGGCGAACATCGCCATCGCGGACGCGAAGAAGGCCAACGAGCTGGCTCTCGCGGCGGTCAACACGGCCCGCAAGGCGATGAACCACGCGGTCGCCGCGAAGGCGGACGCCGAGCTGACCAGCCGCTCCGCCGACGAGTCGGTCCGACAGTCGGGCATCGCCACGTTCCAGGCGGCGGTCGCGGGACGCGCGGCGCTGAACGCGCGGGTCTCGGCGATCGCGATCGCCGAGCCGGCGGCCACCGCCATCGACGTCTCCTCGGTCTACGCGGACACCGACAACGACGCCGCGATGGCGTTCTTCATCGCGACCGACGCGCTGTCCATCGGTGCCGAGCAGAGCGCCGCCGCCGAGCGGCACGCCGCCGACGCGGCCGCCGCCGCGGTGCACGCCGAGGAGCAGGCCACCAAGGCCGAGGCGCAGGTCAAGCCGGCCTTCGTGGCCGCGCAGAAGGCGGCTGCCGCGGCCGAGCGCGCGGTCAAGGCCAGCAAGGCCGCGATCGCCGCCGCCGACGGGGCGCGCAAGGAAGCCCAGGCCGCCGCGGCGGCCGCCCAGGAAGCCGCGCAGTGGGACCAGAAGGCGGCCTACTACGCGGCCGCCGCGGACCAGATGGCGTCGCAGGCCAACTACGACGCCGGCACCGCGCGGCAGGCCTACAACTCGGCGAAGGCCTACTCCACGCAGGCGCAGAACGCCGCGACCAACGCCGGCAAGTACGCGGACACGACCGAGTTGATGGGCACCAGCGCCATCAACATGGCCAACGCCATCCACAACGTCGCCAAGGAGATCGGCCGGCTGCCGAAGAACCTGCAGGAGGCGATGTGGGAGGCCTACAACGCCGAGCAGCAGGCGCGCGAGACGGAGTGGCAGCGCTGGCTCAAGACGCAGAGCGACAAGGCGCTCAGCAAGCTGCCGTGGGGCGGTGACATCGCCAAGGGCGCGATGGAGACGTTCCTCGACAACGTCAACAGCATGTGGCTGATCGGCAACTGCGCGATCGGCCCGAACGCGGCGGCCGGCGACGCCTATTCGGTTCCGGACGTCAGCATCTTCCCCAACTCGGACAAGACCTGCGACGCCCTGATCACCGGGGTCAAGCAGATGTTCGCCCACCCGGAGAACATCATCCCCGACCTCGTGCACTGGGACGAGTGGGGCAAGAACTGGCAGAAGGCCCTCGGCATGACTCTGGTCGACGTGGGGTCGCTGGCCATCCCCGGCATCGGGGCGGCCGGCAAGGCGATGAAGGCCGGCAAGTTCAGCAACCTCGGCAAGCTGCTCCGCGACGACGTCACCGCCGCGACCCTGCTGTTCGGGCGGGAGACGATCGAGACCGCGGTCAAGAAGCTCGGCACGATAAACGTGGCCAAGCTGCTCGATCTGAAGGTCGACACGAAGCTCAAGTTCGACTTCACGCCGGACGAGATCGACAAGTTCCTCAAGGCCGTCGACATCCACGGCCTGGACGAGGTCGAGAACGCGCTGCGCGGCATCGGCGAGATGCCGGCGCTGCCGAAGCTCAAGGAGCTGGTCTCCGGCTGCGGTGGCGGCAACAGCTTCACGGCCGAGACCCCGGTGCTGCTCGCCGACGGCACCACCCGGCCGATCGCCGAGATCCAGATCGGCGACCTGGTGCGCGCCACCGACCCGCTCACCGGGGAGAGCTCGGACCAGCCGGTCACCTCGGTGTACCGCAATCAGGACACCGACCTCGCGGACGTGGTGCTGACCGACGGCGCCACCATCCACACCACGGCGCACCACCTGTTCTGGGAGGAGACCAGCCGCCTCTGGACCGATGCCGCCGACCTGCGGCCCGGCCACCTGCTGCGCACCGGCAGCGGCTCCCTCGCCGAGGTCGCCGACGTGCGTACCTTCCCGGGCGACCAGGCGATGTACGACCTGACGGTCGAGGCGGTGCACACGTACTACGTGTTCGCCGGCGCCGAGGCGATCCTGGTCCACAACAAAGCCGGCGGTCTGTTCTGCGACATCACCGAGCTCAAGGGTGACGAGCCGGGCACGGCGCTGCGACTCATGGCCCAGCGCGACTGGAACGGCGGGCAACTGCGGGGCTTCGTCGAGACCAACGGTCCGGACTTCATCGACGAGAAGGGCCGTGTCTACGATGCGGTCGGCGGGCCGAACGGCTGGACGAACGCGAAATACAACGAAGCTGACATGCTCAAGTCGATCATGAAGCACATCTACTTGAAGAGCGGCTTCGACTTCACCGTCCTGGACCTGACCGGCGCGACGAGCAAACAGATCGACGCGGTGTTCGAGGCTCTCGACAAGTGGGCGGCGGATCCGAAGATGAAGCCGCTCAACAAGTTGATCATTCTTGGTGAGGACTACGACTGATGTCAGCGATCGTGACCGATGACCGCGACGAGGACTGGTACACCAACGGCCGGGGCTGGTCGATCATCACCGAGCGGGTGATGAAGGACCTCGACCCGGCCCAGGTGGAGACGTTCGAGACGTACGCGAGCACGATCGGCCTCAACTTCGGGCGGATCGAGCAGCCGACGCGCGGTGAGGTGGCGCGCTGGGTCCTGCGGGCGGTCGAGACGCTTGCCGGTCCGGAGGCCGCCGAGCACGGGTGGGACACCGACAACAGCCGGAATCACCTCGGTGAACTGGTGGTCATGCTCCGCGCGATGGCCTGACGGACAACGCCTACGCCGGCCGAAAGGCCGGCGTAGGCATCAACAGGTAGTACAGAAGGACTCGACCCCACGGATGACCGGTAACCTTGGCCGAGTGTCGGTAACCCCTTCCCCCCGCAAAGTCGCTCTGCTCACCCTCGGCTGCGCCCGTAACGAGGTCGACTCCGAGGAACTGGCCGCGCGCCTCGACGCGGGCGGCTGGCAGGTGAGCACCGATGCCTCCGGTGCCGACGTGGTTCTGGTGAACACCTGTGGCTTCGTGGAGAAGGCGAAACAGGACTCGATCGAGACCCTGCTGGCCGCTGCCGACACCGGGGCCAAGGTGGTCGCGGCCGGTTGCATGGCCGAGCGCTACGGCAAGGAGCTGGCCGACAGCCTGCCCGAGGCGCAGGCGGTGCTCGGCTTCGACGACTACGCCGACATCGCGGCCCGGCTCGACGGTGTCCTGGCCGGCGAGCGGTTCGACGCGCACACCCCGCGCGACCGCCGTGAGCTGCTCCCGATCACCCCCGTGCAGCGCCAGGGCGTGAAGATCGGCATCCCCGGACACGGCTCGCCGGAACGGGCGACGGTCGACGAGCACACCCCGGCCCACCTGCGCCCGGTGCTGCGTCACCGACTCGAGTCCGGTCCGGTCGCCTCGCTCAAGCTGGCCAGCGGCTGCGACCGGCGCTGCTCGTTCTGCGCGATCCCGGCATTCCGCGGCGCGTTCGTCTCGCGTGACCCGCAGGAGCTGCTGGCCGAGGCCGAGTGGCTGGCCCGGACCGGGGTTCGCGAACTGGTGCTGGTGAGCGAGAACAGCACGTCCTACGGCAAGGACCTGGGCGACCCGCGGGCGCTCGAGAAGCTGCTGCCGCAGCTGGCCGCGGTCGACGGCATCGTCCGGGTGCGGGCCAGTTACCTCCAGCCCGCCGAGACCCGGCCCGGCCTGGTCGAGGTGATCGCCACCACGCCCGGCGTCGCCGCCTACTACGACCTGTCCTTCCAGCATTCGAGCGAGCCGGTGCTGCGCCGGATGCGCCGTTTCGGCTCGACCGACCGCTTCCTGGAGCTGCTCGACTCGGCTCGGGCGCTCGCGCCGACGGCCGGCGCCCGCAGCAACTTCATCGTCGGCTTCCCCGGCGAGACCCGGCAGGACATCGACGAGCTGATCCGCTTCCTCAGCGCGGCCCGGCTCGACGCGATCGGCGTCTTCGACTACAGCGACGAGGACGGCACCGAGGCGGCCGGGCTGCCCGGCAAGGTGCGGGAAGACGTGATCAAGCGACGGTACGACAAGGTCGTCTCCCTGGCCGACGAGCTGTGCACGCAGCGCGCCGAGGAGCGGCTCGGGTCGTACGTCGAGGTGCTCGTCGATTCGGTGGCCGGCGGTGAGGTCGAGGGCCGCGCCGAGCACCAAGCCCCGGAGGTGGACGGCTCGACCTCGCTCGTCGGGGAGTCCGCCGGCCTGCGTCCGGGCGACCTGGTGCGGGCCCGGGTCACCGGCACCGAGGGGGTCGATCTGATCGCGGAACCGGTCGAGATGATCGACGCGGCCCCGGTGTCACAGCGTGGCTGACGAGCCCGCTCCGGTGGTGGTGTCGCCGTACAACGCGGCGAACATCCTCACCGTCCTGCGGATCTTCCTCGTCCCGGTCTTCGTGGTGATCGTGGCCGCCTCGTCGATGTCCGGCACCGGCCCGCGCATCGCCGCCTGCCTGGTCTTCTGTCTCGCCTCGGCGACCGACTTCGTCGACGGCTGGATCGCCCGGCGCTGGTCGATGGTCACGTCGTTCGGCAAGATCGCCGACCCGATCGCGGACAAGGCGCTCACCGGGAGCGCGCTCGTCATCTTCTCCGTCTACGACCGGCTGCCGTGGTGGGTCACCATCGCGATCCTGGTTCGTGAGTGGGGTGTGACGCTGCTGCGCCTGTGGGTCATCCGGTACGGAATCATCCCCGCGAGCCGCGGCGGGAAACTCAAGACGGTGCTCCAGATCGCCGCCATCGCCTGGTATCTGTGGCCGGTCCCGAAGCCGTTCGACGTCGTCGGGCCGTGGTTGATGGGCGCCGCCCTGATCGTCACCGTGGTGACCGGAGCCGACTATGTAGTACAAGCAGTGCGCCTGCGCCGTCGTCACTAGGATCGGGTTGTGGACACCAGCGTCGCCGCCGCCGCCGCGGTCGCCCGCCTGGTCGAACGGCACGAGACGGTGGCCACTGCCGAGTCGCTCACCGGCGGGCTGGTGGCCGCGACCCTTGTCGAGATCCCTGGGGTGAGCGCGGTCTTCCGGGGCGGATTCGTGGTCTACGCCACCGAATTGAAGGCAAGACTGGCCGGTGTGCCGGCCGATCTCCTGGCCGAGCGGGGCCCGGTCGACCCGGATGTCGCCCTGGCGCTGGCGGCCGGGGCACGCACACGCTGCGTGGCCGACTGGGGTCTCGCCACGACCGGGGTGGCCGGACCGGAGCCGCAGGACGGCAAGCCGGTCGGCCTCGTCTATGTGGCCGTGGCCGGCCCGGCCGGCGCGGAGGTACGGGAACTGAAACTCGAAGGTAATCGCGCGGTCATCCGAACCAAAAGTGTGACGGCTGTTCTGAGTCTGCTCTCAGAGAAACTGCAAGAGGTGTCGTCGGCGGCCTGAGCTGGGGAATGTCCCAGTGATCTCGGCTGTTGCACCGATACCCCGCCGCCGGGCGTCCCGGAATTCGGCGGGGCGGGATGTCGGCGTCGCCGGCAACGGGTACGGTTGCGGGAAGCCTCCGGCGTGTGCCGGCGGCCCGCCGCAGGAGGAGGTGCCATGGTCCTGCTACGCCGGGTTATCGGCGACGCACTTCGGGCGCGCCGGCAGGGACAGCACCGCACGCTGCGCGAGGTGTCCACCGCCGCGAATGTCAGCCTGGGGTACCTGTCCGAGATCGAGCGCGGCCAGAAGGAAGCGTCCAGCGAACTTCTCGCCGCGATCTGTGAGGCGCTCGGCGCCCGTCTGTCCGAGCTCCTGGGTGAGGTCAGCGACACGCTCTCGCTCGCCGAGGAGATGGAGGGCGTGTTGGTGCCGATGGAAGAGAAGAAGCGCGACGGAGACGTGTCGGTCTCGGTCCGCCAGGATTCGCCACTGAAGGCCACACTGCGCGCGACGCGAAAGCCTCGCGAAGTGGTGTATGCCGCATAAGGGCCGCAGAGAATTCAGGGCCGGATCGCCTTCGGGGCGGTCCGGCCCTTTCTCAAAGCCTTTCGGGGCGTCAAAGGCCTTCCGGGATCGACCCTGAGGCGCCGCGCGGCGTAGCCTCGTGGCGTGGGGGAGACCCTGAGATCCCCCCGAGGTCACGTGACGCCGGTGGCGCCGAGCTGACACGATGGATGCACGCGCCATCCAGGTGGCGCCGAAGACTGAGCGACATTGAGGGGATACCGCGAGATGGCGAACCCGTTCGTCAAGGGCTGGCGTTACATGATGGCGCTCTTCGGCGCGAAGATCGATGAATACGCCGATCCGAAGGTGCAGATCCAGCAGGCCATCGAGGACGCCCAGCGCCAGCATCAGGCGCTCGTCCAACAGGCCGCTGCGGTCATCGGAAACCAGCGGCAGCTGGAGATGAAGCTGTCCCGGCAGATGTCCGAGGTCGAGAAGCTGCAGGGCATGGCCCGTCAGGCCCTCGTCCTGGCCGACAAGGCCCGGGCCGACGGCAACGAGTCCGAGGCCCAGAAATACGAGTCGACCGCCCAGACGCTGGCCACCCAGCTGGTCTCCGGCGAGCAGTCGATGGAGGATCTCAAGACCCTCCACGACCAGGCTCTCGGCGCGGCCGGTCAGGCCCGCAAGGCGGTGGAGAACAACGCGATGGTGCTCCAGCAGCGCATCGCCGAGCGTTCCCGCCTGCTGAGCCAGCTCGAGCAGGCCAAGATGCAGGAGACGGTGGCCAAGTCGCTCGAGTCGATGTCGTCCCTCGCCGCGCCGGGCAACACGCCCTCGCTCGACGAGGTCCGCGACAAGATCGAGCAGCGCTACGCCAGCGCGATGGGCCGTGCCGAGTTGGCTTCCAACTCGGTCGAGGGCCGCATGCTCGAGGTGCAGAAGTCGAGCCTCGACCTGGCCGGTTCGTCCCGGCTCGACCAGATCCGGGCCAGCATGGCGGGCGAGAAACTGGGCGCCTCACCGGCTCAGCCGGCCGTCGAGCAGGCACCGTCCGCCGATCCGGCGAGCGTGGCCCGGCTCGACGAGATCCGCGCCAGCATGAACCAGAAGCGCGGCGACACCTCCGCGGCGGGCTGATCTTCTTGTAACGGACGGGGAGGGCGACGGTGGACGAGCGGACCAGGTATTTCCGCCGGCTCCGGCGGCTGCGCGGCTCAGCGCGGCGGTGGAGCGTCATGGGTGGGGGCCTGACCGCGGCCGCCGCCGTCCTCGTTCCTTATTCGGGGATAGGCATCGTCGACGCCGTCTGGGCGGGTGCGGCCGGTTCCTCGGTCGCGCTGGCCTGGTGGCGTTGGAGCGATCATCGTGCCCTGGCGGCCACCCCGCCGCCGCCCGCACCCGACCCGGCCCTGACCGGCCAGCGACTGGCCGCCGCCATCGAGCGGTTCCCGGCCGGGCGCTCGGTGATGAACGAGATGCGCCGGCAGAAGAACCGTTACGTCCTGCGCGGCTCGGCGGTCGCCCTGGCGTGGGACCGCCTCGATCGCGCTTCGGCCACGCTCACCGGCCTGGCCGGCCGGCTGACCGGCCCCGGCGAGGGCGCTCTGCTCGAGGCGGCCACGGCCGAGCACTGGCTGCGTGACCTCGGCCAGCGGGTGGCAAGCATCGAGCGGGCCATCCCGATCACGCCGGTCGAGGGCCGCGCCGCCATCGAGCAGTCCCACGCGAGTCTTGCCGACCAGTTCACCACCGGCGTCGACGCGTTCGAGCGGCTGGTCGCCGCGGCCGCCAGCTATGTCGCCGAGGACGGCCACCCGCTCACCGAGGGCGCCCACCCGGCCCTCTCCAGCCTGATCGACGCGACCGACCGGTTGCGCGGCTTGGCCGAGGCGTTGACCGAGCTGAAACGGCCCCCGGCGGCCTCGGTCCGGCCGGAGCGCACTGCCGCTATGGAGCGACCTGAGGACGTGGCTGGCAGCGCGGGCACCAATAGGTGACACGCTCGTCCTGCTCGGCCTTGCTGATCGCGGTGGCACAGCGGCGGCACGGCTTGGCCCGCCGGCCGTAGACATAGCTGGTTTCCCCGCGCCTCAGGGAGCCGGTCGTGGTCTGGGTCCAGCGACCGCGGTTCGACGCGACCAGTTTCTGGGCCAACTCGACCACCTTGCGGAGATCGGCCACTTCGGAGACCGGGGTCCACGGCCACAGTCCACGCAGGAACATCGTCTCGGCCTTGTAGAGGTTGCCGACCCCGGCCAGGTTGCGCTGGTCCAGCAGGGCCTCGGCGATGCTGGCCGCCGGGTTCTCCTGGATCCGGCGCACCGCCTCGGCCGGGTCCCAGTCGTCGCCGAGCAGATCCGGCCCGAGGTGCCCGACAAGTCGGTCCTCCTCGGCCGTCGGCAGCAGCTCGACCTCGTGCAGGTGATAGCCGACCGCCACCGAGCGGGCCGAGCGCAGCACCACCCGGATCAGGTGGGCGGGCCGGCCGGTCCAGCGTTCCCCCGGCGCGTACGCCCGCCAGGCGCCTTCCATCCGCAGGTGCGAATGCAGGGTGAGCGGTTTCTCCCCCGCACGGGTGAACCGCAGCAGCAGATGCTTGCCGCGGCTCGCCGACTCGGCCACCGTCCAACCGGCGAGGTCGGCGGTGGCCAGCCGGGGAACCCGGAAGTCGGAGCCGGTCAGGACGTCGCCGACAAGCGCTTTCTCGATGACTCTGGCGGTGTTCCAGACGGTGTCGCCCTCAGGCATACAGCTATCTTTGCGCGATCTTGACGAGATCGCCCGGCCGGACCGACAGAACGACGACGGCGCGGCCATGGTTCACGGCGATCGCCACGTGGCCGGCCGAGTCCTCGTAGACCAGCAGGTCGCCCCGGTCGACCTCGGCGAACGTGCTGCCCCGTCGCGCCCGCACGGTGCCCACGAGCAGGTCGGTGCCGAGTCCGGCCAGCACCTCGCCACCGGCGGCGAGCTGCACGTTGCCGAAGCGGTCGACGGTGATGACCTCGGACTCGATCCAACCGTCGCCGATGGTCACGAGCGGGGCGGGCAGGCGCACCAGGGCGGCCGGGTCGATCGGCGGGCCGGCGTCGGCCGGGGCGGCGCCGACCGCCAGGTGGGCGGCGGCCGGGGAGAACACGTCGCGGCCGTGGAACGTACGGGACACGTCGCCCAGCATCCACTCCTTGTTGGCCAGCTCGTACGCCGTCCCGATGCCGCCGAGCGCCTCCGCGGCCCAGATCAGCGCCCCGTTGTCGGGCCCGACCAGCAGGCCGTTGGGGGTGCCGAGGACGACGCCGCGGCGGGACGTGCCGACTCCGGGGTCGACCACCACGACGTGCACCGAGCGCGGCAGGAACGGCGCCGTCTGGGCGAGCACGGCGGCCCCGCGGGTCACGTCGGCCGGCGGCACGTGGTGGGTCACGTCGATGACTCGTACGGCGGGGGCGAGGCGCGCGATCGTGCCGTGGCATGCCGCGACGAAACCGTCGAACGTCCCGTAATCGGTGGTGAGGCTGATCCATCCATATCCGGCCATGGTGGCAAACGTTACTGCCCCAACACTCTTAGTGTGGGACCAACCCATGGCAGGTTGGGACCATGCGTCTAGTGATCTTCACCGAGCCCCAGCAGGGGGCCACCCACACCGATCTGCTCCGGGTCGCGCAGACCGCCGAGTCGGCCGGTTTCGACGGGTTCTTCCGCTCCGACCACTACCTGGCGATGGGCCGCTCCGGCGAGCCCGGACCGAGCGACGCCTGGGTGACGCTCGGCGCGCTCGCCGTGCAGACGTCCCGCATCCGGCTCGGCACGCTCGTCACGTCCGCTACGTTCCGGCTGCCCGGACCGCTGGCCATCGCGGTGGCGCAGGTCGACGAGATGAGCGGCGGCCGGGTCGAGTTCGGCCTGGGTGGCGGCTGGTTCGAGCAGGAACACAGCGCCTACGGCATCCCGTTCCCGGCGGTCGGCGAGCGCTTCGACCGGCTCGAGGAGCAGCTGGAGATCATCACCGGTCTGTGGGCGGCCGACTCCCCGTACAGCTTCGCCGGCAAGCACTACCAGCTCGTCGACTCGCCCGCACTGCCCAAGCCGGTGCAGTCGCCCCGTCCTCCGGTGATCATCGGCGGGCACGGCAAGAAGCGCACGCCGGCCCTCGCCGCCCGCTTCGCCGACGAGTTCAACGTCCCGTTCTCCAAGGTCGAGGACATCGCGCCGGCCTTCCAGCGGGTGCGGGACGCGAGCGCCGCCATCGGCCGTACCGAGCTGCCGGTCTTCTCCGCCGCCGCGGTGCTCTGCGTCGGACGGGACGACGCCGAGGTGCGGCGCCGGGCCGCGGCCATCGGCCGCGAGGTCGAGGAGATCAGGGAGAACGGCGGCGTCGTGGGCACGCTCAGCGAGGCCAAGGAGACGATCGAGAGGTACGCGGCGGAGGGCGCGACCCGGCTCTTCCTGCAGGTCCTCGACCTTTCCGACCCGGCTCACGTGGAGCTGGCCGCCGACCTCGGCTGACCCGGCGCCCTTATCCTTCTGAGCGTGACCATCTACATCGCGCGAACCGCCAAGTTCACGCTGGTTTCGTGGGAGGCCGCACGGTTCCCGGGCGCCCGGGCCGTGCGGCACGGATGGGACGGCGTCGTGGAGTCCGGCGGCTCGGTCAAGCGGGCCTCCCTCGACACCGCGATGGTGGTCATTCCGCCGCTGGTGCTCGCCGCGGTGCTGGCCGTGTTCCTACCGGCCGAGCTGGCGGCGCTGGCCGGCGCGGTCGTCGCGGTGGTGTTGTTCGCCCTCGCCCAGTACCTGCGGCATCGCGTCCCGCGCGAGCCGACCGGCCGTGGACCCGCGGTGCACAGGCTGACCGGAATCCCGGAACGGACCAGGTTCGACCGTTTCGTCGACACCGCCGAGCGGGTCAGCCGCACGTGGCCGGCCCTCGGCGGGCTCGTCGACGAGGCGGCGGCGTCGGCGATGTTGTCGACGGCGTTGTGGGAGATCTCCGGGGTGCTGGCCCGCCGCCAGGAGCTGACCGCGGTGTTGACCGAGCTGAGCCGCCCCGACTTCGCCGCCGCGTCGCCCGACGACCGCACCGCCCTGGAGTTGCAGACCCAGCTGCGCGCCACCAAGCAGGCCCTCTCCGACATCGAGATCGACCTGGCCGCCCGGGAGGCGAGCCTGCGCCGGGCGGAGGAGGCGGGCCGGGCGTTCATCCGGGAACAGGAGATGCGCCGCGCGATCCGAGCCGCCGAGGAGTCGCTGCACCCCGACGCGGCCGCCGCCCGGCCCGCCGACGCCGGTGCCGAGCTGGCCGAGCAGACCAACCTGGTGCTCGACGCCTATCGGGAGCTGACCGCGGGCCTGCACCGCCCGGACGCCCCGCCCTCCTCAGGCGCGCAGGCGTAGGCCTCGCGGGGTGGGGCGGAAACCGGCCGTGGTCAGCGCCTCGCTCAGGGCAGTGCCGTGGACGGCCTCGCCGTCGGCTCGCTCGACCGACATCACGCCGAGGGCGCCCGAGCGCACCGCGTCGGCGAGCGCCTGGCCCGCCGCGATCAGGTTTTCCGGATCGTCGGTGAACGAGAGCAGGGTGCGGCCGCCGCGTTCGACGTAGAGCACCAGGTCGCCACCGACCAGCACGACCAGGGCACCCGCTTTGCGGCCGGGGCGGTGGCCGGCCTTGGTGGTTTCGCCGTCGCCGGTGTCGACGACGCGGTCGGGCCAGCCCAGCGCGGCGCCGTAGGGGTTGGCCGGGTCGGTGGACGCCAGGACCACGGCGGTCGCGGTGGTGCGGCGTGGGGCCTCGTCGGGGTCGGCCAGCGCGCGCAGCCGGTCGACGGCGCCCGGGACCGCGAACTGGGCCGCGCCCAGGCCCTCCACGAAGTAGCCCCGGCGGGCCGCGCCCCGTTCCTCCAGGGCGCCGAGCACCGGGTAGACCCCGGCGAAACCGCCGGTCACGCCCTCGGCCATGACGGCACCCCGGGTGACGACGCCGTGCCGTTCGAGCAGCAGGTCGGCGAGCGCGGCGGCGCGGCGGGTCGGGTCGAGGTCGCGGTCGGGCAGCCGGGACCAGCGGCCGGCCATGTTGGGCGGGCCGCCGCGGGCCGGGAGGGAGGGGCGGCCGGGCCGGCGGTAACGGGCGCGGGCCGGGGCGGCCTTGGCCCGGTGGGCGCCGCTGCCGCCGAGCAGCGCGCGCAGCGGGGCCAGGGTGTCGTTGGTCAGGTGACCGGCCCACACCAGGTCCCAGACCGCGGCGGCCAGCTCGGTGTCGTTGGTGGCCCCCAGACGGTCGGACAGCGAACGGAAGAACAGCGCCTGCCCGTCGCTGAGCGTCTCGATGATGCGCTGGTGCAACGGCGTCAGGGCCAGCTCGTCGTCGGGCGGGGGCAGCAGCAGCGGGGCGCTGTCGGCCCAGGCCAGGGTGACCCAGCCGTCGCTGCCGCCGATCGAGCCGGACCCGGCCCACAGCACGTCGCCGCCGGCGCACAGCTCGTCGAGCTGCGGCGCGGCGTAGTCGGCGACCCGGGCCGGCAGCACGAGGCGCTCCCAGGCCGAGGCCGGCACCGCGATGCCCTGGAGCTGTTCGAGTGAGGCGGCCAGGGCGTCGAGGCCGCGGGCGTTGCCGCCGATCTGGTGCCAGCGGGGCAGGAACGTGGCCAGCACCCGCGGCGGCACCGGCTCGATCTCGCGGCGGAGCGCGGCCAGCGAGCGGCGCCGCAGCATGCGCAGCACCTCGGAGTCGCACCACTCGGTGCCGGCCCCGCCGGGCGAGAACTCGCCGGAACCGACCCGCCCGGCCGCGCTGAGCCGCTTGAGGGCCTGCTCGACCACGAAGACGCCGAGGCCGAACCGGGCCGCGCAGGTCGCGGCGGCGAACGGGCCGTGCGTGCGGGCATAGCGGGCGACCAGGTCGCCGAGTGGATCGGCGACCGGTTGGAGGTAGGCCTCGGGCAGGCCCACCGGCAGGGCCACACCGAGCGCGTCCCGATAGCGGCCGGCGTCGTCGATGCCGATCCACCGCTCCTCGCCGGCGATCCGGACGCGGATCGCCCGGCGGGTGGTCTCCAGCGAGACCGCCCAGGCCTCCTCGGCGCCACGGATCGCCAGCTCGGCCGGGGACAGGTCGCCCAGCAGCCGGAGCAGCTCGGCGGTGTCCTCCGCGTCGCGCGGCTGCCGCCGCTCGGTGAGCCATTGAAGCTGGGCCTCGGTCTCCGCGACGACCGTGGGATCGAGCAGCTCCCGCAGGTCGACCCGGCCGAGCAGTTCACCCAGCAGGGTCGAGTCGAGCGCGAGCGCGGCGGCCCGGCGCTCGGCCAGCGGGGCGTCGCCCTCGTAGAGGAACGCGCCCACGTAACCGAACAGCAGTGACCGGGCGAACGGCGACGGCCGGGGTGTCTCCACCTCGACCAGGCGCACTTTGCGGCCGGCCACCTCGCGCATCAGCCCGGTCAGGCCGGGCACGTCGAAGACGTCCTGCAGGCACTCGCGGGCGGCCTCGAGGGTGACCGGGAAATCGGCGAACTCGCGGGCCACGTCGAGCAGCTGGGCGGCGCGTTGACGTTGCTGCCAGAGGGGTTGGCGGCGGCGCGGGTCCCGGCGGGGCAGCAGCAGCGAACGGGCCGCGCACTCGCGGAACCGGGCCGCGAACAGCGCCGACGTGCCGACCGACTCCTCGACGAGCTGGACG
This sequence comes from Paractinoplanes ferrugineus, assembly GCF_016862195.1. GTDB lineage: Bacteria > Actinomycetota > Actinomycetes > Mycobacteriales > Micromonosporaceae > Actinoplanes > Actinoplanes ferrugineus. Next base: position 48,497 of record NZ_BOMM01000008.1, read on the forward strand.
ATCTCCTCGGGGTCGAACGCGACCAGGTCGGCACCGGGCGGCTCCTCGGCGGTGTCGGGCAGGCGTACCACGATCCCGTCGTCGGATGGCATGACCTGGCCGTCGACGCCGTACCGCTCGGCCAGCCGGCGGGCGATGGCCAGGGCCCAGGGCGCGTTGACCCGCGCGCCGAGGACACAGTGCACCGTCATGCGCCAGTCGCCGAGCTCGTCGCGGAAACGCTCGACCAGGATGGTGCGGTCGTCGGGCAGATGCCGGGTGGCCTCGCGCTGCTCGCTCAGATAGGCCAGCAGGTTGTTGGCGGCCCACTCGTCGAGCCCGGCCGCCCGCAGCTTGTCCGCGGCGGTGTCGCCGGCCCGGGTCAACGCCCGCAACTGGGCGCCGATCGCCCGGCCCAGCTCGATCGGACGGCCGAGCGAGTCGCCCTTCCAGAACGGCATGCGGGCGGGCGCGCCCGGCGCGGGGGAGACCAGCACCCGGTCGGGCGTGATGTCCTCGATCCGCCACGAGGTCGAACCGAGCAGGAACACGTCGCCGACGCGGGACTCGTAGACCATCTCCTCGTCGAGCTCGCCGACCCGGGCCGCGCGCTCGGCGCCGGCCAGGAAGACGCCGAACATGCCCCGGTCGGGGATGGTGCCGCCGCTGGTGACGGCGAGCCGCTGGGCGCCGGGCCGGCCGGTGAGCTGATCGGTCGCGCGGTCCCACACGAGGCGGGGGCGCAGCTCGGCGAAGGCGGTCGACGGGTAACGGCCGGCCAGCATGTCGAGCACCGCGTGCAGGGCCGAGTCGGGCAGCTCGGCGAACGGCGCGGCCCGCCGCACCAGCGCGGCCAGGTCGTCGACCTGCCAGGCGTCGAGCGACACCATCGCCACGATCTGCTGGGCCAGCACGTCCAGCGGGTTGCGCGGGTAGTGCAGCTCCTCGATGGCGCCGGTGCGCATCCGGTCGGCCACGACCGCACAGGAGACCAGGTCGCCGCGGTGCTTGGGGAAGACCACGCCGAGCGAGATCGCGCCGACCTGGTGGCCGGCCCGGCCGACGCGCTGGAGGCCGGCCGCCACCGACGGCGGCGCCTCGATCTGCACCACCAGGTCGACGGCGCCCATGTCGATGCCGAGCTCCAGGCTGGAGGTGGCGACGACGGCGGGCAGGAGGCCGGACTTGAGCGCCTCCTCGATCTGCTTGCGCTCCTCCCGCGAGACGCTGCCGTGGTGGGCGCGGGCGACCACCGGCGGAGCGCCGTCGGCCTGCCCGGCCTGGGCCATGACCTGAGCGGGCGGGTGGGTCGGCGCGGGCGGCGGATCGCCGGCCCGTTCGAGAGCGAGCTCGTTGATCCGCGCGCACAACCGCTCGGCACCCCGCCGGGAGTTGGTGAAGACGATCGTCGACCGGTGCTCCTGAATGAGGTCGAGCACCCGCTCCTCGACCGCCGGCCAGATCGACGGGGTGCGCCGGTTGCCGTCGGGATCGTCGAGCCCCGTGTCGGGCACCTCGTCGAGGCGGGTCATGTCTTCCACCGGGACCTCGACCACGACCTCGATGGTCTTGGCGCTCGGCGGCTGGACGATCGCGACGTCGTGGGCGCCGCCCAGGAAGCGGGCCGTGTCGTCGATCGGGCGAACCGTCGCGGACAGCCCGATGCGCTGGGCGGGCTTGCCGAGCAACGCGTCGAGTCGCTCCAGCGACAGCGCCAGGTGGGCGCCGCGCTTGGTGGCCGCGACCGCGTGCACCTCGTCGACGATCACCGTCTCGACGCCGCGCAGCGAATCGCGCGCGGCCGAGGTGAGCAGCAGGTAGAGCGACTCGGGCGTGGTGATCAGGATGTCGGGCGGGGTGCGGGCGAACAGGCGCCGCTCGTCGGCCGGGGTGTCGCCGGTGCGCATGCCGACCGTGATGTCGGGCGGCGGGATGCCGAGCCGGCCCGACGCCTGCCGGATGCCGGTGAGCGGGGCGCGCAGGTTGCGCTCGACGTCGACGGCGAGCGCCTTGAGCGGGCTCACGTAGAGAACCCGGCAGCGCTGCTTCGGATCTTCCGGGAGCGGCTCGTGGGCCAGCCGGTCGAGTGACCAGAGGAACGCGGCGAGCGTCTTGCCGGACCCGGTCGGCGCCACGACCAGCGCGTTTCGGCCCGCGCCGATCGCCTGCCACGCACCCGCCTGGGCGGCGGTGGGCGCCGCGAAGGACGCGGCGAACCACTCCCGGGTGGCCTGGCCGAACTGACTGGTCGGCCCGCTGCCCGCCGCACCGCTCGGCACACCGCCCTGCGCCTGGACGTCTCGCATGGTCCTATCTTTGCTCGGGGGTATGACAAGAACCGGGCGGAACGACGACGGTCTATCGGACGGGTGGTCAGTCGATCCGACACACCGGACCATGGTGCCGGCCCGTGACGAAGGCATATACAAAACGCGTTACCCGACGAAACGCCGCTAGGCTCCACCGACAGGAGGCACCGTGTTCATCCCCGCACCGCACCTACGGCGCCTCGGCAGCGCTGCCGCCGCATTCGCCCTGGTCACGCTGTTCGCGACCCCGGCGAGGGCGGCCGGCGACGGTTATGTCCGGCTTGCGCACCTCTCACCCGACACCCCGGCCGTCGACGTCTACCTGCGCTCCAGCACCGGCGCGGTCAAGCCACAGACCTTCAAGGGCGTCGCCTACGGCGCGATGTCCGCCTACCTTCGGCTGCCGGTCGGCAACTACCAGGTCGCGATGCGCAACGCGGGCGCGCCGGCCACCGCGAAACCGGTGCTCACCACCGACGTCGACGTGGCCGGCGGGAGCGCCTACACGGTGGCCGGCGTCGGTCGTTACGCCGACCTGGGGCTTCGTGTGCTGCGCGACGACCTGAAGCTCCCCGACTCGGGCAAGTCCAAGGTCCGGATCATCCAGGCGTCGGTCAAGGCGCCGGTGCTCGACGTGGCCGGCAAGAACGGCACCGCCATCGCCGACAACGTCTCGTTCGCCACCACCACGGATTACCGCGAGGTCAACCCCGGTAAGTGGAACGTGCAGGTGGTGCCGACCGGGGGCGGCCGGACGAGCGTGCTGCCGTGCACGCTGGGCGCCGGCAGCGTCTATTCGCTCATCGTGCTCGACGACAAGGGTGGCGGCCTCAAACCGGAGCTGCACGTCGACGCGGAACGGCAGGGCGCGGTCCCGCTCGGCGGCGTCGCCACCGGGGACGGCGGCAGTCAGGCCGGCTCCCGCCTGCCGATGGCGCTGCTGCTCGCCGGTTTCGCCGCGATCTTCGGCGGAGCGCTGGTCATGGTGCTGCGGCGCCGGCTCCGGGTCGGCTGATCGGGGTACGCGGTGACGGTCGACGAAGGCGACGACGAGACGATCGTCGAGCCACCGGAACATCCCGCTCGGGGGGTGGCGGTGGTGCCCGGTGCCCTGTCGGTCCCGCGGCGCCGGGTGACCTGGTCGCCGCCGCCCCGGCCGGAGCTGCTGTTCGAAAGGCCGGCGCTGCTGTTCGAACGCCCGGCGCTGCTGTTCGAACGTCCGGCGCCGCCCACGATCATCGAAGCCCCGCCGATACGTCCGCCGATGCCCGGTGACGATCCGGGGGCACCTCCGCACGGAACCGCCGAGCCCGGCGCGGAACCGGAAAATCCCGTACGGAAGAAAGGAAGTTTGCGGCGTCTCGGACGCCGTGCCGCGTTGCCCGCCGCGACCGCCGCCATGGCCGCGTTCGTGGTCGGCACCACCTACCTCGCGCTGGCCGGCCGGGCCGAGTCGGCCGATCCGGAAATGGGTCGATGGGCGCCCTCGGTGAGCGTCACCGGCCCGGTGGCGGTCCAGGGCGCGGGCAACGCGGGCCGGCCGCCAGGAGATCCGTTCGGGACCGCCGCCGTGCTCGCGCGCGGCGAGCCGACGCGGGTGCGGGTGGCGGCGATCGGGATCGACTCGGCCCTCGAGACGCTGCATGTGGTGAACGGTGCGCTGCAGGCGCCGAAGCGTTTCGACCAGGCGGGTTGGTATTCCGACGGCACGGCGCCGGGCGACGTCGGACCGGCGGTCATCGCGGGGCACGTCGACTCGAAGGCGGGTCCGGCGATCTTCTATCGGCTGCGGGAGATCACCGCGGGCGATCGGATCGAGGTGGTACGCGGCGGAACAGTGCTGCGTTTCGTAGTGATTCGCACCGCGTGGTACCCGAAGAAGGCGTTCCCCACCGACGAGGTTTATGGACCGACGCCCGATCGGCAGTTGCGTTTGATCACGTGCGGCGGGGTATTCGATCGCCAGCTCCGGTCCTACAAAGACAACCTCGTGGTCTACGCGGTGGCCGGGTGATCGGCGTTCCGCCGGTGCAGAAAGCCCGCTTATCCTGGAACTGAGACGACGGGTGGGGGCGTGATGGCGGTCGGACCGATGCTCATCGCCGGTCGATACCGTCTGCTCGAGCCGGTCGGCGCGGGCGGCATGGGTCGTGTCTGGCTGGCCCGCGACGAGATGCTCGATCGTGACGTCGCGGTCAAGGAATTCGTTCCGCCGGACTGGATGTCGGAGGAGGAGCAGGCGCGCCTGCGGCACCGGACGCTGCGTGAGGCCCGCAGCGCGGGGCGGCTCAACCATCCCCATGTGGTCCGGGTCTACGACGTCGTGCACGACGACGACCTGCCCTGGATCGTGATGGAGTACGTCCCGTCCCGCTCCCTGCACCAGGTGATCCACGACGACGGGCCGTATTCGCCGGTGGCCACCGCCCGGATCGGGCTGGCCGTCCTCGACGCGCTGAGCGCCGCCCATCGAGCCGGTGTGCTGCATCGTGACGTCAAACCGCACAACGTGCTGATCGGCACCGACGGCCGGGTCGTGCTCACCGACTTCGGCCTGGCCACGTTCGTGGACGACGGCGCCGTCACCGGCGACGGGAACATCGTCGGATCACCGCAGTACGTGTCCCCGGAACGGGCCCGGGACGGCGCTTCCACTGTCGAGTCGGATCTGTGGTCGCTCGGGGCCACGCTCTATTCGGCAGTCGAGGGCCGGTCGCCCTATCAGCGGTCGACCGCGATGGCGACGTTGATGGCGCTGGCCACCGAGCCGCCCGACCCGCCGGAACACGCCGGGTTGCTCGGACCGGTGCTGCTCGGGCTGCTGCGGCACGATCCGGCGACGCGGCTCACCGCCAGCGAGCTGGAGCGGCGGCTCCGGATGGTCATCGCGGCCGCTCCCGGGGCCGGGGGAGTGCCGTCCCCGCGCAAGCCCCGCGGGGTGCCGAGGACGTCCCCCGCCGCTGCGCCGCCGGTTTCGCCGGAGGCGCCGTCGCGACGCCCCGCGTTCCGGCCGGCCGAGCGGCGGTCGATTCTGATGGCGACCGGGCTGGCCCTCGCGGCACTGCTGGGCGGGGGTGCGATCGTGGCCGGCTACCTCGTTCAGCGCTCCGATACCCCGGGCCCGACGCCGTCCGGCTCGCCGCCGCCGGCCTTCGCCGTCGCCGGGTTCTCGCCGGCCCTCTGTTCCGCGGGGACCTCGGCGGACCCGTCCGCCCCCGCTGTCCGGATGCCGCAGAAGGGTGCGGCCCGCGGGGTGAGCGGCTGGAACCTGCTGTCGGGCTGGTCGTACTTCTCCGACGGATCCGGCTTCCACCTGGCCGTGCCGGACGGTTGGAGGTACCGGAAATCAGGCAGTCTGTACTGCTTCAGCGAGCCGGGCGGGCACCGGGTGCTGAGCCTGGACACCGGCCGCAACCCGTCGGCCGACCCGGTGACCGCCTGCCGTGCCGAGGCGAGTCGGCTGGTCAAGGCCGGTGCGCTGCCCGGGTACGCGGAAATCTCCATCGAGTCCCGGCCGCTGCTGGCCAAGGCGGCCGACTGGGAGTACGGCTTCCAGGACGACGACGGTGCCAAGCTGCACGCGCGCACCCGCTGGTTCACGAGCAACGGTCGTGGTTACGCGTTGAGCTGGGCCACCCAGGAGATCGACTGGACCGGTGACCTGGCAAAGATCAACATGGTGGTGAGCACGTTCTACGCGGAGAAGCGAAGCTAGCTCTCACAGGAATCGTTCAGCCGGTGTTGTTACCGTCTTGCCCCATGATCGGCAGTACCCAGCCGGGCTCGGCCCGGCTCTGTGCCTCCTTTTCCACCCAGCCATGTTGATCCTTGTCGGTCTTCTGCTGGTCCTCCTCGTCACGGCCGTGACCGGCTATTTCGTGGCTCAGGAGTTCGGATATGTCGCCGCGGATCGCGGCCGCCTCCGCCGCCAGGCCGCGGAGGGTGACCCCGCCGCGGCGCGTGCCCTGCGGGTCACCGAACGACTCTCCTTCGTGCTGTCGGGCGCCCAGCTCGGCATCACCGTCACCGCGCTTCTCGTCGGTTACGTCGCCGAGCCGTTCCTGGGCGACGGACTGGCCGCGCTGTTCGGCGTGGCCGGCGTGCCCGCCTCGGTGAGCATGCCGATCTCCGTCGCGTTCGCCCTGGTCGTGGCCACCGTCGTGCAGATGGTGTTCGGCGAGCTCGCGCCCAAGAACCTGGCCATCGCGCGCCCGGAGGCGGTGGCGAAATCGCTGAGCCGCTCCACACTGCTCTATCTGCGGGTCTTCGGCCCGGTCATCCGGCTCTTCGACGCCGCCGCCGCACGTCTGCTGCGCCGGCTCGGCATCGAACCCGTCGACGAGCTACCGGAAGGCGCCACCTCCGAAGACCTCGAGCAGATCATCGAGGCGTCCCGCAAGGACGGCGTCCTCTCCCCCGAGTTGTCCGCTCTTCTCGATCGCGGCCTCGACTTCCGTGGTCTGACCGCCGCCTCGGTGATGGTGCCGCGGATCCGCGTCGACCTGCTCGCCGCGACGGCGACCGCGGCCGACGTGGTCGCGCTGATGGACACCGGGCACTCCCGCTTCCCGGTCCGGGGCGCCACCTCGGACGAGATCCTCGGCGTCATCTCGATCTCCGACGTGATCTCGGTGCCGCCCGCGCGGCGTTCCTCCGTGCTGGTCGCCGACCTGCTCAGCGAACCGCTGATGGTGCCGTCCTCGCTGCGCCTGCCGGCCGTGCTGGAGCGGCTGCGCTCGGGCCGCCGCCAGATGGCCTGCGTGGTCGACGAGTTCGGCGGCTTCGCCGGCATCGTGACCTTCGAGGACATCGCCGAGGAACTGGTCGGCCCGATCCGCGACGAGGACGATCTGCCGGAGCCCGCTCCGGTCCGTCAGGACGACGGCTCGTGGCTGGTGCCGGCTCGCTGGCGGCTCGACGAGATCAGCGACGCCACCGGCGTCGAGCTGCCGCTCTCCGACGACTACGACACGGTCTCCGGGCTGGTCATGGCCCGTCTCGGCAGAATGGCCAAGGCCGGCGACTCGCTCATTCTTGACGACGATCTTTCGGTACGGGTGGAGAGCGTCGACCGCCACGTGCCGCAGACAGTGAGGTTGTCGAGATGACCGCCGTGCTCGCCGTGTTGCTGCTCGTCGGCAACGCGTTCTTCGTCGCCGCCGAGTTCGCCCTGGTGGCCAGCAAACGCCACCGTCTCGAACAGGCCGCCGCCACCGGTGGCCGGGCCGCCGCCGCGGCGCTGGCCGGCAGCCGGTCGTTGCCGCTCATGCTGGCCGGCGCCCAGTTGGGCATCACACTGTGCTCGCTGGGCTTAGGCGCTCTGGCCGAGCCGGCGCTCGCGCACTGGCTGACGCCGCTGTTCCACGGCGTCGGCCTGCCGGAGTTGGCCTCGCATGTGATCGCCTTCGTAATCGCCCTGGCCGTGGTCACGTTCCTGCACCTGGTGATCGGCGAGATGATGCCGAAGTCGTGGGCGATCACCGACCCGGAGCATTCGGCGGTGCTGCTGGCGCTGCCGTTCCGGCTCTTCGCGCGGCTCGTCGGCCCGCTGCTGCGCCTGCTGAACGCGCTGGCCAACGCCGTGCTCAAACCGTTCGGCGTGCGCGCGCAGGACCAGCTCCCGGTGTCGCACGGCCCCGCCGAGATGCAGATCCTGCTCGACCGTTCGCGCGCCGAGGGCCTGATCGGGGCGGAACAGAGCGAACTGCTCAGCAGCGTGCTCGGCCTCGGCTCGCTACGGGTCCGCGAGGTCGCCTTCGCCGCCGATCAGCTGGTCACCGTGCCGGCCACGGCGTCGGCGGCCGATGTGGAGCTGGCCTCGATGGGCAGCGGCCGGTCCCGTCTCGCGGTGACCGGCGCGGACGGCGCGGTGGTGGGTTTCGTGCATGTCCGCGACGTGGTCCGGGCGACCACCGCGGGCCGCGACGTCACCGCTGCCGACCTGATGGACGAGCCGTTCACCCTCGGCGCGGACGACCGGGTGGTCGACGCCGTCACCGCCATGCGAGCGGGCCGCGCCCAGGTCGCGCTGGTCGCCGGCGGCGGGTTCGTCGCCCTCGAGGACCTGCTCGAACAGGTGCTCGGCCCGTTCGACGACGAGACCGACCCGGTCTCGGTAGCGGTTCCCCGCTAGTTTTCGCCACCCCGTTTGTTCAAGGAGGAATGACCCGGTGGTTTTCAAGAAGATGATGCGCGCCTTCGGTGCCGGCGGGCCGTCCGTCGACACCGTGCTGGCCAACCCCAACGTACGTCCCGGCCTGGCGCTCGACGGTCAGGTCCGGGTGACCGGCGGCGACCACGACGTCACCATCGAGCAGATCGTGCTCGGCCTGGTGACCCGGGTCGACCACGAGCACGGCGACAACGTCGTCGAGTTCTACCGCCAGCCCGTCTCCGGTCCGTTCCAACTGCGCACGGGTGAGCAGCGGGACCTCCCGTTCTCGTTCCCGGTGCCGTGGGAGACCCCGATCACCCACTTCTACGGGCAGCGCCTGCACGGCATGACGATGGGCCTGCGCACCGAGCTCGCCGTGGCGAAGGCGGTGGACAAGGGCGACCTGGACGAGGTGGCGGTGCACCCGCTGCCCGCCCAGGAGCGCATCCTGGACGCTTTCGCCGGCCAGGGTTTCCGCTTCAAGAAGGCCGACCTGGAGCACGGCGGCATCTATGGTCTGCGTCAGCAGCTGCCCTTCTACCAGGAGATCGAGTTCTACCCGCCGCCGCACCTGGCGGGCGGCATCAACGAGGTCGAGGTCACCTTCGTCGCCGACCCGGACGGTGTCGAGGTCATCCTCGAGTTCGACAAGCGCGGCGGCTTCCTGAGCTCAGGCCACGACGCCTACGGCCGCTTCCGCGTCGCCCACGTCGAGGCCGACACCGCCGACTGGAACGCGGTCGTCGAGTCCTGGGTCGGCGAGGCCGCGGGCCGCTACCAGGGCTTGCGCGGCGCGTCCGGTTTCGGCGGCCACGGCGCCCCGGGCGGCTACGGCGCCCCGGCCGGTTTCGGTGGGCACGGCGGCGGCTTCGGCGGACACGCCGGGCACGGCTATCCGGCGCACGGCGGTCACCACGGTCACTACCGCCGCCAGGGTCCGGGCATGGGCGGGATGGTCGCCGGCGTGGCCGGCGGCGTCGTGGGCGGCATGATCCTCGGCGAGGTCGTCGAGGAGGTCTTCGAGGACGACGGCGGCGACTTCGAGGAGTAGCCCCGGACCGGCCGCCGCCCGCCCGCCCGCCGCCACGGGTGGCCGGCGGCCGCTTGTCCCTCGGCCCGCGTTATCGCTTCCCGGCCGACTGCCCCGTGCTCAGCCCTCGGCCAACCGAGCGCGTAAGCGCTCCGCGGCCGCGGGCCACTCGCCGGACGTCATCGCGAACACCACCGTGTCGCGCCAGGTGCCGTCAGGTCGAAGGCGCTGGTGCCGGAGAAGGCCGTCGCGGGTGGCGCCCAGCCGGGCGATCGCGTTCTGCGAGCGCTCGTTGCGGATGTCGGTGTACCAGAAGACCTTCTCCGCGCCGAGCGCCTCGAACGCGTGCGCCAGCAGCAACAGCTTGGCCTCGGTGTTGACCCCGGTGCGCCACCACGGGCGGCCGACCATGGTGTGCCCGATGCCGACCGACCGGTTGACCGGGTCGATGTCGTGGTAGGTCGTCACCCCGAGCACCGTGCCCGTGCGCGGGTCGACCTGGGCCCACGGCATCTGGAAGCCGGTCCACTGACGTTGGTGCAGCTCGGCTATGTGCTGTGTCATCTCCGCCACGGTGCGCGGCTGGACGGTCGGCAGGTAACGCCAGACCTCCGGATCGGCGACGGCCTCGAGCAGGCCGGCGGCGTGGCCCGGAGTCAGCGGCTCGAGCCGCACGTGCCGCCCCTCGAGCACCACCGGCTTGACCCAGGGCGAGCCGCCCCCGGGCAGATAGGCCGGCGGCGCGGCAGCCACCCCGGCCTCGGTGCGCGGTGGACCATAGGCCCTCGTCACCGGCAGGACGCCGGCCCACGCCGGCAGCGAGACGTCGTCCGGATCGTCCACCACGCCGTGACTCCTGGACTTGGCCGCGGCCTCGTCGAGCGACAGGGCCAGCACGGCGGTCTCGGCAAGCTCCTTGCGGGTGGGCGGACGCGTCTCCGCGGCCCGGCCCGCTCCGACCTTCTCGGTGAGGGCGCCCATGGCGGCCAGTTTCTCCCGCTCGTCGGTGACCGGCCGAGCGACGCCGTGCACGACCACGGAACGGTAGTTGGCGCTGTGGTGGGCTTGTGATCGCGCGTAGACAATGCCGTCGAGGAGCGTGACGCTCACACAGACCCGCGCCCCCTCGCCGCGGGTCGACAGGCCCATCCGGCCGCCGCTCGACCCGTGCAGATAGAGCGTGTCACCGACGCGGACGTGCAGAGTGGGCAGCACCCGAGGCTCGCCGTCGACCACGAACGCGACCGAACAGTCATATGCCTCGTCGAGGATGGCGTGGGTCAGCTCGGCGTCGTAACTCATCCGATCGCGATAGCGGGTGGCGGTGGTGAGATCCGTCTGGAGCACTGGAGACCTCCTGCGACGCTTGCGTCGTTACCTGTACTAGTACAGAATCTGTCTTGTGTCAGCACAGTATCAGGTCAGCGGCGACAGCGCCGCCGCGATTTCCGCCAGCATCGAGTCGGGCGTCCTGCGGGGCGACTTCGTCTGGGGTGCCGCCCTGCCGCCGATCCGGGTGCTCGCCGGTGACCTGCACGTCAGCCCGGCCACCGTGGCCAAGGCCTATCAGGAGCTGCGACATCGCGGCGTGCTCGAGGCCGACGGCCGGCGTGGCACCCGGGTGCGGTCCCGGCCGTCGATCGCCGGGCCGCGATCGAGCCTGCGCCTGCCGGTGCCCGAGGGGGTGCTCGACCTCTCCTCCGGTGAACCCGACATCCGCTGGCTGCCGCGCATCGACGGGGCGCTGCACGCGGTCGCCGACCTGAGCGGCGCACCGCAGGGTTATGCGGCAGCCGTCGCCATGCCCGAGTTGATCGACATGGCTCGCCCCCGCCTCGCCGCCGACGGTGTGCCGGTCGAGGACGCCGCGATCACCGCCGCCTCGGGCACGCTCGACGCGATCGAGCGCCTGCTCACCGTTCATCTACGGCCGGGCGACGCGGTCGCGGTGGAGGATCCGGGCTGGGCCAACCTGATCGACCTGCTGGCCGCGCTCGACCTGCGCCCGATCCCGGTCACGATCGACCAGGAGGGTCCCGAGGCGGAGTCGCTGGCCGCCGCTCTTCGCGCCGGCGCGCGAGCCGTGGTGGTGACGGTGCGCGCGCAGAACCCGACCGGTGCCGCCCTCTCCGAATCTCGGGCGGGTGCGCTTCGCACGGTTCTGTCCGCGCACGCGCGAGTCCTGCTCATCGAGGATGATCATGCCGCCGAGCTGGCCGGCGCGCCGCTGCACTGCTTGGGCCCGGTCACCGAGTCGTGGGCGTTCATCCGCTCGGCATCCAAACCGTTCGGTCCCGACCTGCGCATCGCCGTCATGGCCGGCGACCAGACCACGATCGCCCGGGTGATGGGCCGCATGCGCCTCGGCACCGGCTGGGTCTCCACCATCCTTCAGCGACTGCTCCTGCGGCTCTGGCTCGACGACGACGTGACGGTCAAGGTCGCGGGCGCCGCCGCCGGCTACGCACGGCGGCGCCGCGCCCTCTGCGACGCACTCTCGGCGCGCGGGTTGACCGCCGAGGGGTCGACAGGCATCAATGCTTGGGTACGCGTTCCGGACGAGACCCGCACGATCGGCCTGCTCCGCGACGCCGGTTACGCGGTGGCGCCCGGTTCCCTTTTCCGGATCGACAGTCCGCCCGGCATCCGCATCACGATCAGTCCGCTCGACGACGCCGACATCCCCCCGCTGGCCGAGGCGGTGGCGGCGGCCGCCGGTCCGGCCGGCCTGCCGTCACCCGCTCGGTGACTCCGCCGTGCATCAGGCCGCCCGATTGGGGTAGAACCGTGAGATGCCAAGGACCGAGGCGCCGGTCGGCGCCCAGCAGTGGGTGCCGCCGCACGCCCGGAGCATCGAGGAGCTCAAGTCGGCCGCCGCCGGCTGCGAGGGGTGCGAGCTCCATGCCGACGCGACGCAGACCGTCTTCGGCCGGGGTGCGCCGCACGCCAAGGTGGTCTTCGTCGGCGAGCAGCCGGGCGACGTGGAAGACCAGAAGGGCCTGCCGTTCGTGGGCCCGGCCGGCCGGCTCCTGCGCGAGGCGGTCGACGACGCCGGCCTCGACCCCGCCGACCTCTACATCACCAACGCGGTCAAGCATTTCCGGTTCGAGCTGCGAGGCACCCGACGCATCCACCAGTCGCCCGGCCCGGCCCACATCACCGCCTGCCGACCGTGGGTGGTGGCGGAGTTCGCGCTGCTCGAACCACAGATCGTGGTCATCCTCGGAGCGACCGCGGGTAAGGCGTTGATGGGTCCGTCGTTCCGGGTAACCCAGCAGCGCGGACACCTGATGCCGTGGCCGGCCTCGGCCCACCACCCGGCGGACTTCCCGGTCGCCGAGGCGCAGGCCCTCGCCACGATCCACCCGTCCGCGGTGCTGCGCGCCGACAATCGGGACGTCGCCTATCAGGGCCTGGTGGACGACCTCAAGGTCGTCGCGGGGGCCGTGCGCTGAGTACGCTTTCGCAGTGCGGTTGACGGATTTCTGGGCGCGGCTCGATCAGGCATTCGGCGGTACCTATGCGCGGAGCCTCGCGACCGATCATTCATTTTCGGGGCTGGGTGACCGGACCATCGAGCAAGCGATTGCGGACGGTGTTGATACCGCTACTATCTGGCGCGCCGTCGTAACCGCGTACCCCGAGCGGGTGCCTTCTCGGCTGCGCTGAGCGAGTTTTCGTACGCTTGTTCTGCGTGTCGTTCGATCTAGAACAGGTGTTCGGCTATTGTCCACAGCGGCCCTGGTCATCCACAGCTCCGAGCAGGGCGGCAGATTTTTGTCATACCCACCGCATACCTTGTAGCGCGTGGTGAACAGAGGCTCAGCGAAGGCGCCGGCGAAATCGACAGGGGTGGCGGACATGGTGGCAGGACCTGACCGAGATAAAGCTCTCGATCTGGCGCTGGCTCAGATTGACAAGCAGTTCGGTAAGGGATCGGTTATGCGGCTCGGGGAGCGGCCGGTCGTCGAGACCGCCATCATCCCCACCGGTTCCATCGCGCTGGATGTGGCGCTCGGTGTCGGCGGCCTGCCGCGCGGCCGGGTCATCGAGATCTATGGTCCCGAGTCCAGCGGTAAGACGACGGTCGCCCTGCACGCGGTGGCCAACGCACAGCGCAACGGCGGCATCGCGGCGTTCATCGACGCGGAGCACGCCCTCGACCCGGAATACGCGAAGGCGCTCGGCGTCGACACCGACGCCCTGCTCGTCTCCCAGCCCGACACGGGTGAGCAGGCACTCGAGATCGCCGACATGCTGATCCGCTCCGGTGCGCTCGACATCATCGTCATCGACTCGGTGGCGGCGCTCGTGCCCCGCGCCGAGATCGAGGGCGAGATGGGCGACAGCCACGTCGGTCTGCAGGCCCGGCTGATGAGCCAGGCCCTCCGCAAGATCACCGGCATCCTGAGCAACTCCGGCACTACGGCGATCTTCATCAACCAGCTGCGCGAGAAGATCGGCGTCATGTTCGGCTCGCCCGAGACCACGACCGGTGGCCGCGCGCTGAAGTTCTACTCCTCGGTCCGCCTCGACGTGCGCCGCATCGAGAGCCTGAAGGACGGCACCGACGTCGTCGGCAACCGCACCCGGGTCAAGGTGGTCAAGAACAAGGTCGCCGCGCCGTTCAAGCAGGCCGAGTTCGACATCATGTACGGCAAGGGCATCTCCCGCGAGGGCTCGCTGATCGACGTCGGCGTCGAGCAGAACATCATCCGCAAGTCCGGCGCCTGGTACACGTACGACGGTGACCAGCTCGGCCAGGGCAAGGAGAAGGCGCGGGAGTTCCTCAAGGAGAACCCCGACGTCGCGGCCGAGATCGAGAAGAAGATCCTCGAGAAGCTCGGGGTCGGCCAGACCACCGGCGACGCCGCCGGCGGCCCTGAGCTGCCGCCGGTCGACTTCTAGGCAACCGCATGGCCGGACGACGCGGCGCACGGTCCGGGCGCGGATGGGATGCCCTTCCGCCCCGGCCCGCTCGCCGGTCCACCGATGAGCACCCGCCCGGCGAGCAACTCGGCGACGAGCCGGAACGCGGCAACGTTCCCGGCCGCCGCCGAGGCTCGCCGGGCGGAAATCCCCCCACATCCGACTCCGCCGCCGCCCGCTTCGGCGGGTCCGGTTCCAGCGCGTCCGGTTCCAGCGCGTCCGGTTCCAGCGCGTCCGGTTCCAGCGCGTCCGGCTCTCGCGGGTCCGAGCTGAGCGAGTCGGAGCGCGCGCGGGAGATCTGTCTGCGCCAGTTGGCGGTCCGGCCGCGTACGCGGGCTGAGCTCGCCAAGGTGCTGGCCCGCAAGGAGATCTCCGACGAGGTGATCGCCGAGGTCCTCGACCGCTACGACGAGGTCGGCATCATCGACGACGCGGCGTTCGCCCGTGCCTGGGTGTCCACCCGGCACCAGGGCCGGGGCCTGGCCCGTCGTGCCCTCGCCAACGAACTGCGCCAGCGCGGCGTGCCCGCCGAAGTGGCCGGCGAGGCGCTCGACGCGCTCGACGACGAGGACGAGGCCGCGACTGCCCGAGCCCTGGTCGACCGCAAGCTGCGCACCGCGACCGGTGCACCCGATGCGGTCTTCCGCCGGCTGGTCGGCATGTTGGCCCGCAAGGGTTACCCGGCCGGGGTGGCGATCCGGGCGGTGAAGGACGCATTGGCGGACCGCGATGCCGAAGCGGCCGAGTTCGCCGACGGGATAGACGCCGACGCGATGTCCGACGAGCCGACCGACTGACCGTGCTGACTGGCCCGCCGGTGGGGTCTGTGCTGCGTGCGGGCCCGATAGGCATTCATGGCCGGCCACGGTGAGGAATGTCCATATTGTTGACCATGGATGGCGCGGCCTGCGGACTTTCGGCTAGGTTGCTTCCCTGATCGCGGGGGCGATTGTCCACACCGGAGTCGTGTCGGCCCCCGCTGATGGACGAAACGGGGACAGACATGCGCATCAACCAGCTTGCACGCCGGCGCGGACTGCGCGCCGTCGCGAAACTCGGTGTGCTCGTCGGAGCGATCGGTGTGGCCACGCTCGCCGGGCCGCAGGCCGCCGGGGCGGCCGCCGCCCAGCACACCGCACACAGCGTGGTGATCCTCGCCGAACAGGGCACGGGTGCCACCGCCGCCGAGGACGGCGACACCCCGACGGAACCCGGCACCGGTGGCGGCGGCACCCCGACCGATCCGGGTACGGGCGGTGGCGACACCCCGACCGATCCCGGCACGGGTGGCGGCGGCACCCCGACCGACCCGGGAACCGGCGGTGGCGGTGACGGCGGTGGCGGTGACGGTGGCGGCACCACCAACCCGCCCGGCAACGGGGGTGGCGGCGACACCCCACCCGGCAACGGCGGCCCGGGGGACACCCCCACCACCAAGCCGACTTCCGGTACGGGTGGCGGCTCCAGCAATGGCGGCAAGGGCAACGGCGGCACCAGTAACGGTGGCAAGAGCAACGGCAGCAAGGGCAACAGCAAGGGCAACAGCAAGGGCAATGGTGGTAAGGGCAGCGGCGGTGGCTCGTCCCACGGCGGCGGCACCTCTGACGGCAACAACGACACTTCCGGCAGCGGCGGGGGCTCCGACGACGGCGACGGCGGCGGCCTGCCGGTGACCGGCAGCAACGCGATCGGCCTGGCCGGGGTGGGTGCGGCCATCGCCGCGGGCGGTGTCGGCCTGGTGTTCTTCACCCGGCGCCGCAAGGAGTCGGCGTCCTGACCCACCGACCGTAGAAAGTCACCCGTCCGGCCGCGGCCACAACCGCGGCCGGACGGTCTTCTCAGGACATCGGCGTTGGCCACTGCCTGGTAATCTGCTGCCTCGTGACCGAAGACTCGCAGAACCGTGTGCGGGGCTACGGCCCGTTCCAGGAACATCCCGCGCCGACCGAACAGACCGCCGCGCACGACGCGGCCGCTTCCGCCGATCCGGCCGCCTCCCCGACCCTGCCCGAGCTTTCTGCGGCCTCCACCCACCCGCCGCCCGGCCCGGAGCAACACCCGTCGGCCCCCACCCTGCCGACCTCGACCGCTCCGCATGGCGCCGCGCCCACTGCCGCGCAGCCACCCGCGGGCACCTACCCGTCAGCCGAGGCGCAGGCCGGCGGTGCCTATCCGCCCGGCGACGCTTATCCGCTCGGCGATCCCTATTCGTCCAGTGGCACGTATCTGCCCGGCGGCGCCTACGCGTCAGACGACACCAACGCGCCCAGCGACTCCTATCGGCCCGGCGACGCCCCGCTAGGCGACGCCGCGCTAGACGACGCCCGGCGAGGCGCTGCCGATCCAGTAGATGATTTCTATTTGTCCGGTAACGATGGATCGCAGCCGCCGAGTTCCGGGAGCACCCGACCGGAGACCCCGAGTGCCGGCACGGCCCAACCGGAGCCGCTGATCCCTGGCGGCGCCGACTCGGAGCCCTCGGGTTCCGTCCCGACCGGCGGCGGCTCCTATAGCTACGGCCCGTTCCAAGGCGGCGCACCGGCTCCGCACCAGGAAGGCGCTCCCTACCTGCCCGACGGCAGTCCCGCATCCGGCAGCGCCTACCCAACCAACGGCGTCCCGGCCAGCGGCGTCCCAACCAGCGGCGCCCCGATGAGCGGCGCCCCGATGAGCGGCGCGCCCGCGAGCGGGATCCCGATCAGCGGCGGCCCGATGAGTGGCGGTCCAACCAGCGGGATCCCGGCCAGTGGCGGCTCCTATGGCTATGGACCATTCCGCGGTGCGGCGAACAATGACAATTGGGACGCCAGTAGCGCGGAACCGGTCGATCCGTTCGGGCTGCCGCCGTCGTCGTTTTCCGGGCGCCGCATCGAACCGAGCCCGCCCCCGGACCGCAGCCGCCTGATCGTCGGCGTGGCCGCGGGTCTGGTTGCCGGGCTGCTGCTTTTCGGAACGGGCGGCTGGTTCGCGGGTCGGGCGACGGCGCCGGAAGTGGCCGCGCCGGCAACTGTGGCGGCGAGCGGGCCGGCGCCGGCGGGTTCGCTCGGGGTGTTCGAGCAGAGTCAGGTGGCGATCAACCAACCTGATTTTGACGGGACCGGACTGACCACGATCTCGCAAGGCTGGATGCCCTATTTGTCGAGTTGCAGCCGGAGTGGGCGGCCGGGTGGGCCGGCGCTCAATGATGGGGAGGCCCATCGGGTTCGCTGCACGATGGCGGGCATGTCGGCGATTTTCGTGGAATACAAGTCGCTTGCCGATCGGGACAAGGCCCGGGTGCGCACTCTCGGCCAGAACGTGGATGCGAGAACACTCACACCCGGTGCAGGTCCGTCGGTGGAGCGGCCGACCCCGTCGAATCGGACACGCGGCAACTACGTTGAGTACGCGTACTCGCTCACGGAGAGTGGCACCACGCGAACGGTGGCCGGGATCTGGTGGGACGACGCGCAAACGCCCATAGCTGCCTATCTCCTCGCGTACTGGAAAGATGGGATCGGCGAACGCTGGGAGCCGATGCGCGATCTCTGGTCCCGGTACGCCTGAAATGCCCACCACGATCGTGAGCTGCGCGTAAGCGGGTCTGTGCCCTACGTCCCATCCGGGGGCGAATCATGGATCCTTGACCGAAGTGGCACTCGCGACCTAGCCTCGCGTTACACAAGGTGTGTTCGACCATCGCATGCAACACGCACAACATAGAACGCATTACATTACGGCATCACTTGTGACCTCACGGGTCATGTAGATATGAAGCAGGCAGCACCCACAAGACGTCATAACAGCTCGGCGTGCCCTCGAGGTGCACGTCGCAGCCCGGCGCAACCTGCAACAGGTGATGTCGGCGTGCGTGAGCCTTGGTCGGGCATCCCGCAGACAGCCTGCGCGCGCACGACGCGCGAGGCGGCGAAGGGAGACGCGGCGAGATGACCGCCCCGTACTGGGTGCTCGTGGTGGCAATCGTCGTCCTCGGCGCGTTGGTGGTCGCCGGACTTGTGTTCGGTGCGCGGGCCCTGCGCCAGATGCAGAGCGACCGGGCCGACGCCCAGCAACGCGAGGATCAGGCGGTCGGGGCGGCCGAGGCCAAGGTCGCCGACGCAAATGCCAAAGCCGCTTCCGTACGAGCCGAGGTCGCCGCCGCCAAGGCCGAAGCCACCTCGGCGCGGGCCGAGGCCCGCCGGGTTCTGGAGGACGCGCACAGCGAGGCCGACACGATCCTGGAGCGCGCCCACCGCCAGGCCGAGGCCGACGCCGAGCAGGTCCGCACGGCCGCCCGCCGGTCCGGTGAGCGTGAGGTGGCCCTGCTCAACGCCACCGCGAAGGAGCAGGCCGCCGAGGTGGAGCGCCGGGCCGCCCGGATCGACGAGCGGGAGCGCCTGCATGCCGACGAGGTGGAGCGCCTGGTCGAGCGGGAGCGCCGGCTGGTCGGTCAGGACGCCGACCTGGCCAAGCGGGAAAGCGCTCTCGTCGCCCGCGAAGCCGAGGTCAAGCAGCAGGAGGAGCAGAAGCGGCGCGAGCTGGAGCGGATCGCCAGCCTGACCGCCGAGGCCGCGCGCACCGAGCTGGTGTCGGACATCGAGGCCCAGGCCAAGCGGGAAGCCGCGATCATGGTGCGGGACATCGAGAGCGACGCCAAGAACACGGCCGACAGCCGGGCCCGCCGCATCGTCGTCGACGCCATTCAGCGGATCGCCAGCGAGCAGACCGCGGAGAGTGTGGTCAGCGTCCTGCACCTGCCGAGCGATGAGATGAAGGGCCGGATCATCGGTCGGGAGGGCCGCAACATCCGGGCCTTCGAGTCGGTCACCGGCGTCAACCTGATCATCGATGACACCCCCGAGGCGGTGTTGTTGTCGTGCTTCGACCCGGTGCGCCGGGAGGTCGGCCGACTGACGCTGGAGAAGCTGGTGCTCGACGGCCGCATCCACCCGCACCGCATCGAGGAGGTCTTCGACAGCGCGAAGAACGAGGTGGACCGGCTCTGCGACCGGGCCGCCGAGGAGGCGCTCGTCGACGTCGGCATCACCGACATCCACCCGGAGCTGGCGAAGTTGCTGGGCCGGTTGCGCTACCGCACCAGCTACGGGCAGAACGTGTTGAAGCACCTGGTGGAGACCGCGCACATCGCCGGGATCATGGCGGCTGAGCTGGGCCTGGACGTCCCGTCGATGAAGCGGGCCGCCTTCCTGCACGACATCGGCAAGGCGCTGACCCACGAGGTGGAGGGCAGCCACGCGCTTATCGGCGCCGACCTGGCCCGCAAGTACGGCGAGTCCGAGGACGTCGTGCACGCGATCGAGGCGCACCACAACGAGGTGCCGCCGCAGACCATCGAGGCGGTTCTCACCCAGGCCGCGGATGCCTGCTCGGGCGGTCGCCCGGGGGCCCGGCGGGAGAGCCTCGAGGCGTACGTCAAGCGTCTGGAGCGGATCGAGGAGATCGCCGCCGGCAAGGTCGGGGTGGAGAAGGTCTTCGCGATGCAGGCCGGCCGGGAGATCCGGGTGATGGTACGCCCGGAGGACATCGACGACATCGGCGCGGCCGTGCTGGCCCGGGATGTCGCGAAGCAGATCGAGGAAGAGTTGACCTACCCGGGCCAGATCCGGGTGACCGTGGTTCGCGAGTCACGAGTCACCGAACTGGCCCGGTAAAGGACACTGAGAGTAATCAGGCCCCGGTGGTCTGATCGGTGGCGCCGGCCAGGACCCGGGTGGTCCGCGGGGCCTTGCCGCTGCGCCGGGTGCGCTTGCTGAGCCAACCGGCCACGGCGGTGAGCGTCGCGTTGACCGCGATGTAGATGGCGGCGGCCACCATCGCGGCCTGGATGACGTTGCCGAAGTTGGCGGCGACGTTGTTGACGCCCATCTGGAGCAGCTCGTTGTAGCTGATGATGTAGCCGAGCGCGGTGTCCTTGACCAGCACCACGAGCTGGCTGACGATCACCGGCAGCATGGCGCGGGCGGCCTGCGGGATGAGGATCTGCCCCATCACCTGGCCCTTGCGCATGCCGATCGCGTACGCCGCCTCGCTCTGCCCCGGCGGCACCGACCGCACGCCCGCGCGGAAGGCTTCGGCCAGGACCGACCCGTTGTAAAGCGTCAGCGCGATGACGACGGCCCAGAGCGGGGACATCGGCTGCTCGGTGACGAACGGGATGCCGAAGAAGATGAAGAACATCATCAACAGCAGAGGTACGGCCCGGAAGAACTCGACGACGATGCCCGCCGGGATGCGCACCCACCGGTGGTCGGAGAGCCGGCCGACGGCGAAAAGGATGCCGAAGGCCAGCGACAGGACCATGGCGATCGCGGCGGCCTGCAGGGTGCCCTTCAAGCCGGGCAGGATGTAGTCGGTCCAGGTGCTGCTCTGCGTGAACGGCTTCCACAGGGTGCCCGCCCACTGGCCCTTGACGTCGAAGCGGTGGTAGATCCAGTACAGCAACGCGACGAGCGCGATGCCGAAGACGACCGTGAAGATCCGGTTGCGGGCGCGGGCGCGCGGGCCGGGGTGGTCGTAAAGAACCGCGTCGGTGCTCATGACGAGGCTCCGCTTCGCTCCGGCCGGACACGAGACCCGGCGCTGAGCCGAATTGTTCGCTCGCTGCGCTCGCTCACCGCTTCACCGCCATCTTGTTGGCCAGCCAGCCGAAGCCGTAGCCGGTCGGGATCAGAACCACGGCGAAGGTGCCGGCGAAGACGAAGAAGATCTGGAAGACCGCCTGGCCGTTCGAGTTGATCAGCTCTTTCATGGCGTTGGAGGACTCCATGAGGCCGATCGTGCCGATGATCGTGGCGTTCTTGCAGAGCGCGATGAGGATGCTGCCGAGGGGCGCGATCACGGCCCGGCCGGCCTGGGGCAACACGATCATCGTGAGCGTCTGCCGGAACGTCATGCCGATCGCTCGGGCCGCCTCGGCCTGCCCGGGCGGCACGGTGTTGATGCCGGAGCGGATCGCCTCGCAGACGAACGCGGCGGTGTAGACCGCGAGGCCGACGACGCCGAGCCAGAAGTTGTTCAGCTCGAGGTCGTCGGAGAAGACGACGCCGAGCGTGGAGTAGAGGCCGAAGTAGCAGAAGAAGACGATCAGCGTCAGCGGCGTGTTCCGGAAGATGTTCACCCACGCCGCGCCGAAGCCGCGTAGCACCGGGATGGGGGAGACGCGGAAAGCCGCCAGCAAGGTGCCGATCACGACGGCGCCGAGCGTGCCGACGAGCGTGAGCTTGAGAATCCAGAGGAACCCGGTCACATAGACGTCGAGGTTGTCCGCATCGGAGAAGACGTCCATGCGCCGCCCTTCAAAGAAAGCGGGGCCGGAGGACCGGCCCCGCCGTCGAGATCTTCAGTTCAGGAGCAGTTGGTCAGCTTCGAGACGTCCAGGTCGGCAGCGGCCTTGCCGCTCTTGCCGAGGGTGTCGTCCCAGGCCTTCTTGTAGGACCCGTCGGCCGCGGCGGCCTTCAGGATGTCGTTGATCTTGTTGCAGCCCGCGGTGTCGTCCTTCTTCAGACCGATGCCGTACGGCTCGGTGCTGAACGGCTTGCCGACGACCTTGAACTTGCCCGCGTACTGCTCCTGGGCGGCGTAACCGGCCAGGATGATGTCGTCGGTGGTGACCGCGTCGACCTGACCGCCGGCGAGCGCCGTCACGCACTTCGAGTACGAGTCGAACTGCTGCAGCTGGGCCGACTTGTAGTCGGTCTGGATGCGCTTGGCCGGCGTGGAACCGCTGACCGAGCAGACCTTCTTGCCGGCGAGCGCGTCGGGGCCGGTGATCGTCGAGGCGGTCGGCACGAGCAGGTCCTGACCGGCGATGTAGTACGGCCCGCCGAAGTTGACCTTCTGCTTGCGCTCGTCGTTGATCGTGTAGGTGGCCACCACGATGTCGACCTGGCCCTGCTGGATGTACGGCTCGCGGTTGGCCGAGACCGTCGTCTTCCAGGTGATGCCGCTCTCCTCGACGCCGAGACCCTTCGCGATCAGCTTGCCGATCTCGATGTCGAAGCCGGTGTAGGTGCTGCCGGTCTGCAGGCCGAGGCCGGGCTGGTCGGCCTTGACGCCGATGGTCAGCTTCTTGTCCTTCTCAGCCTTGCCCACGATGCCGGAGGCGCCGCTGCCGCTGCCGCCACTGGAACCGGAGTCGTCCCCGCCGCAGGCCGCCACGGTCAGTGCCATGGTCATTGCACCGAAAACCGCTGCCAATCGGGTGATGCGCATGATTACGCTCCTCGAAATCGTTACTACCGCTATGGACGAAGAGTGCTTTGCGTTGTCAATGCGTAAGGATTTTCGACAGGAAGTCCTTGGCGCGATCGCTTTTCGGATTGGCGAAGAACTCGGTCGGCGGTGCTTCCTCGACGAGTTGACCATCGGCCATGAAGACCACCCGGTTGGCCGCGTGCCGGGCGAAGCCCATCTCGTGGGTGACCACCACCATGGTCATCCCCTCCCGGGCCAGCGACGTCATGACGTCGAGCACCTCGCCCACCATCTCGGGGTCGAGGGCGCTCGTCGGCTCGTCGAAGAGCATCGCCTTGGGCTGCATCGCGAGGGCTCGCGCGATCGCCACCCGCTGCTGCTGGCCACCGGAGAGCTGGGCCGGGAACTTCTCCGCCTGGTTGCCGATGCCGACCCGGTCGAGCAGCGCCATGGCCCGCTCGCGGACTTCGACGGGCTTCTCCTTACGCACCTTGACCGGTCCGAGCATGACATTCTGCAGGATGGTCTTGTGCGCGAAGAGATT
The DNA here is from genome assembly GCF_016862195.1 of Paractinoplanes ferrugineus. Classification (GTDB taxonomy): domain Bacteria; phylum Actinomycetota; class Actinomycetes; order Mycobacteriales; family Micromonosporaceae; genus Actinoplanes; species Actinoplanes ferrugineus. Next base: position 71,635 of record NZ_BOMM01000008.1, read on the forward strand.
GAACGACTGGAACACCATGCCGACCTCGCTGCGCAGGCGGGCGAGGGATTTGCCCTCCTCCGGCAGCGGTTTGCCGTCGAACGTGATGGTGCCCGAACTGATCGGCTCAAGTCGATTGATGGCGCGGCAGAGCGTGGACTTGCCAGACCCGGACGGTCCGATCACGACGACCACCTCGCCACGGGCGACGGACATGTTCACGTCGTCGAGCACGTGCAGTGGGCCGAACCATTTGTTGACGTTCTCGAGGACGATGAGAGCCTCGTCGGACACTGTCGAACCACCGTCCGTTCGTCGCGGATCACCCGGATGGGCACACTCTAATTGGACCGTTGTATCGGTTCACACCGAGAATGGTCACGGAGCGGTAACTTAACTGATGGAAGGCCCGGAGATTGTCCAGCATGTTCGGTATGGCTGACGGGGACCCGACACCCGGCCTGTGGAACTGGGCGATCGGAAATCGAATTGATGCGGAACGAGTGCACGGCGCGATCGCCGGTGCGCTGGAACGCAACGTGGGTCCGCTGGGCACGGACGGCGCGATCATGTGCGACGTCTACCGGGTGGGTGGCGACTTCCCGACACTCGCCGACGTCTACCTGGCTCCGGCCGGGGTCGACGAGGCCACCGCCGCGAGCGCCGTCGCGGTCCGGCTGGAGACCGCGGTCCTGCTTGCCGACGACACTCTCGACCCGACGAGGTACGTGCTGGCCGAGCCGGACGGCACGCTGCGGCCGGTGCACGTCGACGAGATCGAGACCGACGACGGCCCCGAGCGGCGTGGGCTGCGCCCCTGCACCGGCGGCGATTGTGACCGTACGCCGGAGCGGCCCGCCGCCGCCTAAGCAGTACCCTGGTCAATTGCCATGACTATCGAAGACCTCGGCACCCGGCGCACCTATGACGTGCGCACCTATGGCTGCCAGATGAACGTGCACGACAGTGAGCGCATCTCCGGCCTGATGGAGGATGCGGGCTACGTGCGTGCCGCCGATCCCGAGGCGGCCGACGTCGTGGTCTTCAACACCTGCGCGGTCCGGGAAAATGCCGACAACCGCCTCTACGGCAACCTCGGTCACCTGCGCCCCACCAAGCTCAAGCACCCCGGCATGCAGATCGCCGTGGGCGGCTGCCTGGCCCAGAAGGACCGCGGCGACATCGTCAAGAAGGCGCCCTGGGTCGACGTCGTCTTCGGCACCCACAACATCGGCTCGCTGCCGGCGCTGCTGGAGCGGGCCCGGCACAACGAGGCGGCCGAGGTGGAGATCCTCGAGTCGCTCGAGGTGTTCCCGTCGACCCTGCCGACCAAGCGTGAGTCGACCTACGCCGGCTGGGTGTCGATCTCGGTGGGCTGCAACAACACCTGCACGTTCTGCATCGTGCCGGCGCTGCGCGGCAAGGAGAAGGACCGGCGCCCCGGCGAGATCCTGGCCGAGGTCGAGGCATTGACCAAGGAGGGCGTTCTCGAGGTCACGCTGCTCGGGCAGAACGTCAATTCGTACGGCGCGGAGTTCGGTGACCGGCTCGCGTTCGGCAAGCTGCTGCGCGCCACCGGCGACATCGAGGGGCTGGAGCGGGTGCGGTTCACCAGCCCGCACCCGAAGGACTTCACCGACGACGTGATCGCCGCGATGGCCGAGACGCCGAACGTCTGCCACTCGCTGCACATGCCGTTGCAGTCCGGCTCCGACCGAGTCCTCAAGGCCATGCGGCGCAGCTACCGCCAGGAGAAGTACCTGGGGATCATCGAGAAGGTCCGGGCCGCGATGCCGGACGCCGCGATCACCACCGACATCATCGTCGGCTTCCCCGGCGAGACCGAGGAGGACTTCGAGCAGACCCTCGAGGTGGTCCGCCGGGCCCGCTTCTCCAGCGCCTTCACCTTTCAATATTCCAAGCGGCCGGGCACGCCCGCCGCGACGATGCCGGAGCAGGTGCCCAAGGCGGTCGTGCAGGACCGCTACAACCGGCTGATCGCCCTCCTCGAGGAGATCACCTGGGCCGAGAACAAGAAACTCGTGGGCAAGAAGGTCGAGGTGCTGGTCGCGGTCGGTGAGGGTCGCAAAGACGAGCGTACGGGCCGGATGAGTGGCCGGGCCCGGGACGGCCGGCTGGTCCACTTCGCGACCGGCGATCTCGCGCCCCGTCCCGGCGACATCGTCGAGACCGTGCTCACCTACGCCGCCCCGCACCACCTCAACGCCGACGGCGAGCCGCTGTCGCACCGGCGCACCCGGGCCGGCGACGCGTTCGAGGCCGGCCGCACCCCCAAGCTCAAGGGTGTCTCGCTGGGCCTGCCCACGGTCGGGGTGCCGGCTCCGCTGCCGGCCACGAGCGGTGGCTGCGCGCTCTGAAATTGCCTGCCGGCAAGCAATGAGCCGCCGATAGGCGGAAGTGCTCACCTTCGGCGGTCGGCGGCCGATGAGCGGTCCTGTGCTGATCTTCCGCCTCTACGCCGCCGTCGCGGGCGTCGTGGTGGCGACGTACCTGCTCATCCCGTACGACATCCGCGGTATTCCGTTCTTGATCTTGACGATCAGCGTCGTGCCGGCGGTGATCGTGTCGCTGCGCCGGGCGCCGAAGGGCGCCCGGCTGGCGTGGTGGGTGCTGCTGGCCTCGGCGATCTCCTACAACCTCGGCAACTTCGTGTGGATCTGGATGGTCACCTGGGGCGGCCGGGTCAGCGGGGACGGCACCGTCGCCGATCTCTTCCTGCTCACCGGTGGTGGCCTCACGCTCGCCTCGGCACTGGTCGTGGTGCGGCAGCGCGGCCGCGGCGACACCGGCGGCATCATCGACTCGGTGATCACCGCGGTGGCGCTGTCCGGGCTGCTGTGGGACGCGGTGATGCTGCCCGCGATGACCGCCCACGACCTCTCGGTCACGCGGCAGGCCGGCACGTTCGTCAACGTGTTCCTGATGGCCGGTGCGCTGGGGGCGCTGGTGCGGGTCTCGGCCGTCGCCGACCGGCGGATGGCGCCGGTGTGGCTGCTCACCGCGGGCAACTTCCTCGCCCTGATGGGCACCGTGACCGGCACGTTCGCGTTCGACGCCAACGGTGTGCGCGCCGACTGGACGAACATGGTCTACCTGGGCGCCTATGCGACGCTCGGCTGCGCGGCCCTGCACCCGGCGGTGTCCGAGCTGGCCGAGCGGGGCCCGCGCCCGGTGGACGACCTGAGCAACGGCCGGCTGACCTTCCTCGGCTTCATGCTGGCGCTGGGCCCGCTGATCGGCGGCGGCCGGGCGATTCTCGGCCTGCCCACCGACGGGGTGCTCATCGCGCTCTCCTCGGCCGGCCTGGTTCCGCTGGTCATGATGCGGATCGCGCGGTTGTCGGCGGCCCGCCGCGAGGCCGAGCGGGCGCTGCACCGGCTGGCCACCTCGGACCCGCTCACCGGGTTGCCCAACCGGGCGGCCTGCGTCGCCCGGATCGACCAGGAGCTGCGGAACGGCCCGGACGGGCTGGCCGTGCTCTTCTGCGACCTCGACGGCTTCAAACCGGTGAACGACCGCCTCGGTCACGCCGCCGGGGACGATCTGCTGGTCGCGGTGGCCGAGCACCTGCGGGCCGGAATGCGTGACGGTGACCTGGTGAGCCGGTTCGGCGGGGACGAGTTCGTGATCATCTGCCGGGGACCCGGCGCGGTCGAGGCGGTCGCCGAGCGGATCGACGGCCTGGCCGCTCGCGAGTTGGCCGCGGCCGGCGAACGGGTGCGCATCGGGGTCAGCGTCGGCGTCACCTATGCCCGGCCCGGCGACGACACCGACGACGTGCTCACCCGGGCCGACCTGGCCATGTACGACGCCAAGAAGTCGAAGGCGATCGGCGCGCTCAGCCTGGTCACGGCGTAGCGGCGGCCCGGCGCAGGTGCTCCAGCAGCGCCGCGGTGGCCGGTGGATCGGGCGGCTCGCCGTGCACGGCGGCCAGGATGCGGCGGCCCGGCCCGGGGAGCCGCACGGTGCGGACCCGGTCGTCGCGGTGGGCGGCCAGGGCGAGCGCGGGCAGCGTGGTCACCCCGAGACCGGCCGCGACCAGGCTCTGCACCGCCACGTAGTCGTCGGTCGTGAACCGGATGTCGGGCGTGAAGCCCTCGGCCGCGCAGGCCCGCACCAGTTCGTCCCGGCAGCGCTCGCAACCGCCGATCCAGGGCCGGTCACGGTGGTCGCGCAGGCTTCCGCCGGGCCAGTCGGGCGGCGTGACCAGGTGCATCGGCTCGTCCGTCAGCATCTCGTGCCGCACCCCGGCCAGATCGGGTTGCGGCCCGCCCGGATGGGCGAACAGCAGGGCCACCTCGACCGCACCGCTGCGCAGCGCTCGCATCGCCGCCGGCGGCTCGGCCTCGGCGAACCGCAGATCAATCGACGGGTACGCGGTGAGGAAGCCGGCCGCCGCGGCGGGCACGAACGTGCCCAGCGCCGACGGGAACGCGGCCAGCCGCACTCGCCCCGCCCGTAGCCCGGTGTGTTCGGCCAGCTCGTCCTCGGCCGCGGCGAGCCGGCCCAGGATCTCCTCGGCCCGGTCGGCGAGCACCCGGCCGGCCTCGGTGAGCCGGATGCCTCGACCGGCCCGCTGCACCAGTCGGCTGCCGGTCTCGGCCTCGAGCCGGGCGAGGTGATGACTGACCGACGGCTGCGCGTAGTGCAGGGCCTGGGCGGCGGCGGTGACCGAGCCGTGCCGGGCGACCGCCACCAGCACTCGAAGCCGGGTGACGTCAAGCATCAACCAAATCTATCGGTTTCCACGAAGATGGGCATTGGACCTATGGGTCGGTACCGGTCGACGATCTACCCATGGAGCTCACCTACGCCGACGTCCGCGCGGCCCGCGAGGTCGTCCGCCGTCACCTGCCGCCCACCCCGATGTGGTCCTACCCGCTGCTCGACCGCACGACCGGCGCGACGGTGCTGGTCAAGCACGAGAACACGCAGCCGGTCGGGGCGTTCAAGGTGCGTGGCGGCCTGACCCTGCTCGCCGCCCGGCCGGACCGCGCTCGTGGCACGGTGACCTATTCGACCGGCAACCACGCGCTGTCCCTGGCGTACGCGAGTCAGGTCTTCGGCGCACCCTGCACGGTCGTGATGCCGGCGGCCGCCAATCCGGCGAAGGCGGCCGCGGTCGAGGCGCTGGGCGCGACGGTGGTGCTGACCGGTGCCGGTCTGGCCGCCGCCGAACAGCACGCGGTGCGGCTCGCCGCCGAGACCGGCGCTCGCCTGGTGAGCCCCGGAGACACCCTCGAGCTGCTGGCCGGGGTCGGCACCCTCTATCAGGAGATCTTGGAAGCCCGCCCCGACCTGGACGCGATAGTCGTGCCGGTCGGCAGCGGTACGGGCGCGGCCGCCGCCACAGTCGTGGCCAAGGAGTTGGCCCCGAGGTGTCAGATCATCGCCGTGCAGTCGGCTTCGTCGCCCGCCGCCCACGACTCCTGGCGTGACCAGTCGCCGGTGGTACGGCCGAACCGGACACGCGTCGACGGGTTGGCGACCGGCCGGGGTTTCGCCCTGCCGCAGCACCACATGCGTGATCTCGCGGACTTCGTGCTGGTCACCGACGACCAGATCACCGTGGGCCGGCGGGTGCTGGCCCGGGACGCGCACACCCTCGCCGAAGGGGCCGGCGCCGCGCCGCTGGCCGCCGTGCTGGCGGACCCGGAGCGCTTCGCCGGCCGGACGATCGCGGTTGTCTGCACCGGTGGCAACGCGTCACCGGCCGAATTGGCGTCTTTGTCGGATTAAGCGGAGTGAGCGGAGTGAGCGGAGTGAGCGCCTAGTTGGCCTGCTCGGCGAGAGCGAGGAACTGCTTCTTGGAAGCAAGCGCCTGCTCGGCCTCCTTGATGCGGCGGTTGTCGCCGGCCGCCTGCGCGCGGGCCAGCTTCTCCTCCGCCTCGGCGACCTGCTCGCGCATCTGCCGCAGCAGCGGGTTGTCCTGCGGGGTGGTCTTGCGCCACGCCGAGTCCATCGCCACCCGGATGCGCTCCTCGGCGGCCCGCCAGCGACGGTCGAGCGACACCGACGCCTCGCGCGGCACCCGGCCCGCGTCGTGCCATGCGGCCTGGGCGTCCCGCAGCTTGTTCTGCGCGGCGCGCGGGTCGGCGTCGACGTCGACCGCCTCGAGCTCGGTGAGGATGGCCTGCTTCTTGTCGAGGTTGCCCTTGTACTCCGCGTCACGTGCGGAGAAGACCTCGCTACGCCGGGTGAAGAAGGCGTCCTGCGCCGCCCGGAACCGCTCCCAGAGGCGCTGCTCGGCCTCCTTGGCGGCGCGGGGCGCGGCCTTCCACTCGGTCATGAGCTCCTTGAGCCGGTTGGCGGTGCTCGACCACTCGCCCGACTCGGCCAGGCTCTCGGCCTCCTTGACCAGCTCCTCCTTCGCCGTCTGGGCCTGCTTGCGCTGGCCGTCGAGGGTGGCGAAGTGGGCGCCCCGGCGGCGGGTGAAGCCGTCCCGGGCGGCGGCGAAGCGCTTCCACAGCTCGCCGTCGGTCTTCTTGTCGACGCCGCGGATCGTCTTCCACTCGTCGAGGATCTCCTTGAGCCGGTCGCCGGCCGTCTTCCAGCCGGTGGCGTCGGCGGCGATCTTCTCGGCCTCTTCGACGAGGGCGGTCTTGCGGGCCAGGGCCTCGCCACGGGCCACCTCGCGGGCGGCACGGGCCTCCCCGGCCTTCTCGTCGGCGAGGCCGGCGAGCTTGTCGAGACGGGAGGCGAGCCCGTCGATGTCGCCGACCACGTGCGCTTCGGGCAGCTCGGTGCGCAGCCGCTTCACGGTGGTCAGCGAGTGCGACGCGTCGGCCGCGCCGGACTTGAGGCGGGCCTCGATGAGGTCGACCTCGGTGACGAGGTCGGCGAAGCGCCGGGCGAAGTGAGCCAGGCCCTCCTCGGGGGTGCCCGCCTGCCAGGAGCCGACCACTCGGTCGCCCTCCGCGGTCTTCACGTACACGGTGCCGTCGGCATCCACGCGCCCGAAGGCCGTCCAGTCGCTCATAACCCGTCCTCAGTCTCCCGGCGCCCACCCCCGGACCATCGGGGGCAACCACCGCCATAGCGCAGTCGAAGGCCGATAGCTTCTCATCGGCATTCTTTCTCGCGCATTGTCACAGGTCCAACCCGGTTGTGGGGAAGCGCCCGCCGATGACCGTGGCCAAACCTTGTCCTACGGTTGCTTTGTGCCGTCAAGAGTGGTTCCGCGGGTGATCACTGTCGTGGGACCGACCGCCGCGGGAAAATCCGCCCTGAGCATCGCTCTCGCCCATGAACTGGGTGGTGAGGTGGTGAACGCCGACTCCATGCAGCTCTATCGGGGGATGGACGTGGGCACCGCGAAGCTGACGGTCGCCGAGCGGGCCGGCGTTCCGCACCATCTGCTAGACATCTGGGACGTGACGGTGCCGGCGGCGGTCGCCGAATATCAACGGCTGGCCCGGGCGGCGATCGACGACATCCTGGCTCGTGATCGGGTTCCGCTGCTGGTCGGCGGGTCGGGACTGTACCTGCGCGCGGTCCTGGAGGAGTTCGAGTTCCCGGGCACCGACCCGGCGATCCGCGCCCGGCTGGAGGCCGAGCTGGCGGCCGGCGGCCCGGCCCCGCTGCACGAGCGCCTCCGGCAGCGCGATCCGGCCGCGGCCGAGAACATCCTGCCCTCCAACGGCCGGCGGATCGTCCGGGCGCTCGAGGTCATCGAGCTGACCGGCAGACCGTTCACCGCCACCCTGCCGCAGCCCACCCCGCACTACGACGCGCTGCAGATCGGGGTCGACCGCCAGGCCGCCGCCCTCGACGAACGGATCGCGCGCCGGGTCGATCTCATGTGGGCCGGCGGCCTGCTCGACGAGGTACGCGCGTTGATCCCGCTCGGCCTGCGCGACGGCCGCACCTCGTCCCGCGCGCTGGGCTACCAGCAGGCGCTCGCCGAACTCGACGGCGAGCTCTCGACCGAGCTGGCGAAGGCGAGCACGGTGCAGGGCACGCGGCGGTTCGTGCGCCGGCAACGTTCCTGGTTCAAGCGCGACAAGGCGATCCACTGGCTCGACGGGGCCGGGGACAACCTCGTGGCGGACGCGCTGGCGCTTGCGAGATGATTGCAGCGTGCGATTCCCTGAGCCGACCTCCGGCGGAGAAACCCAGATCAAGTTCACGAAGGGCCACGGAACCGGCAACGACTTCGTGCTCGTCAGTGACCCGGACGGCGCTCTCACACTGACCCCCGCGCAGGTCGCGGCGCTCTGCGACAGGCGGTTCGGCATCGGTGCCGACGGCGTGCTGCGCGTCGTGCGCACCGCCAAGGACCCGGACGGCGCGGCGGTCGCGGCCGACGCCGAGTGGTTCATGGACTATCGCAACGCCGACGGCTCGATCGCCGAGATGTGTGGCAACGGCGTGCGTGTCTTCACCCGCTTCCTGGTGTCGAGCGGGCTCGCCACGCCCGGCCCGGCGGGCCTGCCGGTGGCGACGCGAGCCGGCGTCGTGGTCGCGGTGCTCGAGGGCGACTCCATCCGGGTGAACATGCCGACCCCGCGGGTGTACGCGGCCAGCACCGCCACCACCGGCCCGCTGACCTTCCCCGGGATAGCCGTCGACTGCGGCAACCCGCACCTGGTCTGCGTCCTGCACGACGGCGTCGAACTGCCGTCGCTCGACCTGACCGTGGCCCCCGGCTTCGACCCGGCCCTGTTCCGCTCCGGGGTCAACGTCGAGTTCGCCGTCGCCGCCGAGCCGATCGAGGGCTTCGACCTGCACCTGGCGATGCGCGTCTACGAGCGCGGCTCGGGGGAGACCCTGTCCTGCGGCTCGGGCGCGCTGGCGGTCGGCGCCGTGGCGCTGCGCGACGCGGGCCGGTCCACCGGCACCGTCGCGGTCGACGTGCCCGGTGGCCGGTTACTGGTCACCCACGACGCCGACGACCGCTGGTGGCTGGCCGGCCCGGCGGTGCTGGTGGCGAACGGCGAAACGCTCGGCTGATGCGCCACCGCATCGGGCAGCGCGGCTATTCGGCCGTGGCGCCGGAGAACACGCTGCCCGCCTTCGCCGCCGCCGTCCGCGCGGGCGCCACCCATGTCGAGTTCGACGTGCGGACCACCGCCGACGGCGTACCGGTGGTCATCCACGACCGCACCCTGGACCGCACGACGACCGCCTCCGGCTATGTCGGGGACAGACCGGCTTCGATGGTTTTGTCACTTGACGCGGGTTCGTGGTTCTCCCCGGCCTACGAGGGCGTCCGGGTGCCCCGCCTCGCGACGACCCTCGACCTGCTGGCCCCGGCGGCCGCCGAGATCCTCCTCGAGTTCAAGTCACCGGTCACCGTCGACCAGGTCGAAGTGATAGTCGAGCTGATCGCCGGGCACGACCTGTTCGACCGCACGACCATCCAGGCCGTCAACCCCGACGTGGTCGCGATGGTCCGTGCCGCCGCCCCGCAGATGCGCCGTGGCCTGCTGCGCGAGGGCGTCGCCGACAACACCGTCCCGCTGGCCCTCGAGCTCGGCGTCTCCTGCTGCAACCCGTCGGTCGACGACGTGCTGGCCGCCCGGCGACGGTCGACCGACTGCTCGCCCACGGCATCGAGGTGACGCCGTGGACGGCCAACGAGACCGCGCAGTGGACCGCCCCGGCGCGGACCGGCGTGACCGGCCTGATCACGGACCGGCTCGGCGAGTTCATCGGGTGGCTGGACGGGCGGTGACCCGGCCACCGGGACCGCCGGCGGGCCGGGCCGGCCATCGGGCCGGGTCGGCCATCGGGACCGGGCCGGGGGCCGGGGACGGCCTTGACCCACCGCTCAGGCCGTCCCGGAACCAGGCGACTCGTCGTCGCCCGTACTGTCAGAAGGTTTCTTCCGGGGCCGCGTCGAGTTCGGCCTCGGGGACCGCGGCCGGGTTGTGCGGGGCGTGGCCCCCGCGGACGACCGCGCGGATCGCGGCGGCCACCGCCGGGGTGACCTTCGGGTCGAAGACGCTGGGGACGATGACCGTCGGGTTGATCTTGTCCTCGCCCACCACGTCGGCGATCGCGCGGGCCGCGGCCAGCGCCATCTCCTCGGTGAACTCCTCGGCGCTCACGTCGAGCATGCCGCGGAAGACGCCGGGGAAGGCAAGCACGTTGTTGATCTGGTTGGGCTGGTCCGAGCGGCCGGTCGCGACCACCGCGGCGTGCTGACGAGCCTCCCGGGGGTCGACCTCGGGATCGGGGTTGGCCAGCGCGAACACGATCGACCGGTCGGCCATCTTGGCGATGTCGGCGCCGGTCAGCAGGTTGGGCGCGCTCACCCCGATGAAGACGTCGGCGCCCTCGATCGCGCCGGGCAGGTCGCCCACGAAGTTCGCCTTGTTGGTGTGCTCGGCCAGCCACTGCCAGTTCGGGGTCAGGTCGGGCATGCCGCGGTGCAGAGCGCCCTTCCGGTCGTACGCGATGATGTCGCCGACGCCCTGCCGCAGCAGCAGTTTCATGATCGCCGTGCCGGCCGCGCCGGCGCCGGAGACCACCACCCGCACGTCCTGCAGCCGCTTGCCGACCACCCGCAGCGCGTTGGTCAGCGCGGCCAGCACGCAGATCGCGGTGCCGTGCTGGTCGTCGTGGAAGACCGGGATGTCGAGCTGCTCCCGCAGCCGGGCCTCGATCTCGAAGCACCGCGGGGCGGCGATGTCCTCCAGGTTGATGCCGCCGTAGGCCGGCGCGATCGCCTTGACGATGCGCACGATCTCGTCGGTGTCCTGGGTGTCGAGCACCACCGGCCACGCGTCGACGCCGCCGAACCGCTTGAACAGCGCGGCCTTGCCCTCCATCACCGGCATGGCCGCGGCCGGCCCGATGTTGCCGAGCCCGAGAACCGCCGAGCCGTCGCTGACCACGGCCACGGTGTTGCGCTTGATCGTCAGGCGACGCGCGTCGGCCGGGTTCTCCGCGATGGCCATGCAGACCCGGGCCACCCCGGGGGTGTACGCCCGGGACAGCTCGTCACGGTTGCGCAGGGCGACCTTCGAACTCACCTCGATCTTGCCGCCCAGGTGGAGCAGGAAGGTGCGGTCCGACACCTTCCGGACATCCACCCCGTCCTGTTCCTCGAGCTGCTTGACGACCTGGTCGGCGTGCCCCGAGTCGGCGGTGTCACAGGTCAGGTCGACGAGCACCTGGGTAGGGTTGGAATCGACCACGTCGAGGGCCGTCACGATCGCGCCGGCCTCGCCGACACAGGTGGTGAGGCGGCCGATGGACGAGGCGTCAGCGGTAACGGCGATGCGGATCGTGATCGAGAATCCTGCGCTGGGCAGGCGGGTGGTCACCACGGTGTGTCCTCCGGCGTCGGCAAGTGCTTCACCGCATTCTTGCGCTTCCGGAGCAGCGGTTTCCAATCCGGTGGTTACTGGTGAGTCATACACGGAACGTCAACTCTTGGCCCGCTTATGTAGATGCGCCCGCTCCCAGGACGTGCCACGATCGGTCTGAGGAGGTCATTTTTTTGCGAGACATCTATCAGGCACCCGTCCTCGACGAGATCGATCCCACGACGGGCGACCTCGAGCTGGAGGAGCGGCATTCACTGCGCCGGGTCGCCGGCCTGTCGACCGAGCTCACCGACATCACCGAGGTCGAGTACAGGCAGCTCCGCCTCGAGCGGGTGGTGCTTGTCGGCGTCTGGACCGAAGGCTCGGTGACCGATGCCGACAACTCCCTGACCGAGCTGGCCGCGCTGGCCGAGACGGCCGGTTCGCAAGTGCTCGAGGGCCTCATCCAGCGGCGTGGGCGGCCCGACGCGGCCACCTTCATCGGCCGGGGCAAGGTCGACGAGCTGCGCGACGTGGTGCTGGCCACCGGTGCCGACACGGTCATCTGCGACGGCGAGCTGTCCCCGTCCCAACTGCGCAACCTCGAGCAACAGGTCAAGGTCAAGGTCGTCGACCGCACCGCGCTGATCCTCGACATCTTCGCCCAGCACGCGAAGAGCAAAGAGGGCAAGGCCCAGGTCGAGCTGGCTCAGCTGCAATACCTTCTGCCGCGCCTGCGCGGCTGGGGTGAGACGCTGTCGCGGCAGAGCGGTGGTTCCGGTCGTGGCGGCGGCGCCGGTGGCGGCGTGGGTCTGCGCGGTCCCGGTGAGACCAAGCTCGAGACCGACCGGCGGCGCATCAACCAGCGCATCTCTCGCCTGCGGCGCGAGATCAAGGCCATGCGGACCGTACGGCAGACCAAGCGTTCCCGGCGGCAGGCGAGCGGCGTCCCCGCCGTGGCCATCGCCGGTTACACCAACGCCGGCAAGTCGAGTCTGCTCAACCGGCTGACCCAGGCCGGCGTGTTGGTGGAGAACGCACTGTTCGCCACCCTCGACCCGACCACCCGGCGCACCGAGGCCGAGGACGGCCGAGTCTTCACGCTGTCCGACACGGTGGGCTTCGTCCGGCACCTGCCGCACCAGATCGTCGAGGCGTTCCGCTCGACGCTCGAGGAGGTGGCGGAGGCCGACCTGGTCGTGCACGTGGTGGACGGTGCGCACCCCGACCCCGAGGGTCAGGTGAGCGCCGTGCGCGAGGTGCTCGGCGACGTGGGCGCCGACCGCATCCCCGAGCTTCTGGTCATCAACAAGATGGACGCCGCCGACGAGGAAACCATTCTGCGGCTCAAGCGTCTCTGGCCGGAGGCGGTCTTCGTGTCGGCGCGCAGCGGGGCCGGCATCGCCGAGCTGCAGACGGCGATCGCGGCCCGGTTGCCACGCCCGGCGGTCGACCTGCGTGTCCTCCTTCCGTACGACCGAGGGGACCTGGTCGCCCGGATTCATCGGACCGGTCAGGTGCTCAACACCCGCTACACGGATGATGGCACCGAGCTGCAGGTGCGGGTCGGCGAGCACCTCGCCGCCGAGCTGGAATCGTATCGACACTGAGAGTGTGGGCCCTGACCAGGCTTGATCCACGCGTAACACCGGTTCGAGACGCCGCATGCGACACTGATCGGATGCGGCGTCTCGTGTTTCCGGCTATTGCGGCCATAGGGCTGGTGATGGCTGGTCCGTCCAGCGCGTTCGCGGACGATCCGAACCCCACGGTCAGCGTCAAAGCGACCGCGGGCAAGGCCGTCTGCAAGGTGACCGACAAGAAGCTGGACGAGATGTCCGGGATCGTCGCTACCAAGAGCGGATTCGTCGTCGTCAACGACAGCACGACGAACGACGCCCACAAAAAGGTCTTCTTCCTCGACACCAAGTGCAAGGTCGTCGATGAGGTGGCATACAGCGGCAAGGGCCCGTTCGACCCCGAAGACCTGATCCTCTCGCCGGACGGCAGGACGCTGTGGATCGCCGACATCGGCGACAACAACTACGACAAGTCCAGCACCCGTCCCAGCCTGGCGCTCTGGACCATGCCGGTCGACGGGTCGAAGAAGCCGGTCATCCATCGGGTGTCCTATCCCGACAACGACCACCACGACGCCGAGGCGCTGCTGCTCACCGGGGACAACATTCCGCTGATCATCACCAAGGAGATCGGCCGGGCAGCCGTCATCTACCAGCCGACGGCGGCCCTCAAGGCGGACAACGACACCGGGATCCCGCTGAAAAAGGTGGGCGAGCTCACCGTCAACGCGACCGAGACGTCCGGAAACCCGTACGCGCGCATCGGCAACAAAACCATCGACGGCGGCGCCGTCGCGCTCGGCGGCAAGAAGGTCGTGCTACGCACCTACACCGACGCGCTCGAGTGGGACGTCACCAACGGCGACGTGCTGGGCACGATCACGAAGAGCAAGCCGCGCACCACCGCACTGCCCGACGAGACCCTCGGCGAGGCGATCACCTACAGCCCCGACGGCACACTGTTCTACACGGTCTCCGACATGAACGGCGCCGACGACGCGGCCACCAGCATCCTGAAATACACGCCGGCCACCACGGTGACCGAGCTGAAGAAGGCGTCCGGCGGCTCCGGCGGCGGCACCGGCACGGCCTGGTACGCGGACATCACCCTCGACCAGATCACGTGGGCGGTGGGCGCCGTCGGCATCCTCGGCCTCATCCTGGTCGGCGCCGGCATCTTCGGCATCACCAAGCACCGCAAGCGCACCAAGTCGTCCCCCGCCTGGTCCGACGACGACCCGCCGGAGAAGACCGACTCCGATGCCGATCCCGAGACCGAACTGATCGGCGTCGGCGGCGCCCAGCAGCGCGGCGTCTACGGCGGCGCCCGCTCCGGCCCAGCCGCCCCCAGCAGCGGCGCCGGCGTTTACGGCAACAACAACGCCCAGCGCAGCGGCCCCGTCTACGGAGCCGGCGGCGCTGGTGCTGCTGCCTCCGTCTCCGCCGGTGCCGCTCCCGCCGCGGCTCCCGGCGGCGGCCGCCCGCCGCAGGGCCAACCGGGGCGCGGTCCACAGGGCCAGCCTCCGCGCCCGCAGGGCCAACCCGCGCGTGGTCCGCAGGGTCAGCCCGCTCGCAACCCGCAGGGCCAACCGGCGCGGGGCCAGCAGGGTCAGCCCCCGCGTGGTCCGCAGGGTCAGCCCCCGCGTGGTCCGCAGGGTCAGCCCCCGCGTGGTCCGCAGGGTCAACCGCCGCGTGGTCCGCAGGGTCAGCCCCCGCAGGGTCAGCCCGCTCGCAATCCGCAGAGTCAGCCCCCGCGCGGCCCCCAGGGTCAGCCCCCGCGCGGCCCCCAGGGTCAGCCCGCGCAGGGTCAGCCTGCTCGCAACCCGCAGGGCCAGCCCGCGCGCGGCCAGCAGGGTCAGCCCCCGCGTGGCCCACAGGGTCAGCCCCCGCGTAACCCACAGGGTCAGCCCGCACGCGGCCAGCAGGGCCAACCTCCGCGCGGACCGCAACAGCAGCCCGGCGGCCGCAGCGGCCCGGTCTACGGCGGCGGTGGCACTGGTGGCAGTGGCGGTGCCGGCGGCGGCAGCCAGCAACATGGACAGCCACCACGCGGTCCGCAGGGCCAGCGCCCCCAGCGCCCAGCCGGCCCCCAGGGCCAAGGCGGCGGCCAGGGCGGCCAGGGCCCGCGCCCGCCGCAGGGCGGCAATCCCCGCCAGGGCCAGGGTCGCGGTGTCTACGGCCAACCCGGCACCGGCCAGGGCCGCCCACCCCAGCGAGGCGGCGACGACCGCGGTTTCCGCCCCGAGGAACGCTTCGACAACCCCGGCTACCGCCGCTGACCACCAGCCCGTGCGGCATTTCGCGCTGCGCCGACTGAGCAGCGTCTCGGTGCAGCCCGCGCGGCTGTGCTCCGGCAGGCGGTCCCACCGCGATCGGATGCGGCCAGGCGGTTCCACTGCGGATGGCCGCGCCCGAGGGTGGCCTGCGTCCATGCGGCAGTGCGGGCGGCCGCGGCAGCGCGCGCGGCAGCACATCCGGGGGCGGCACGGCGGAGGCGGCCCAGTGGCGGCGGCATAGCGGCTGCGGCCGCGCAGCGAGGGCGGCAGTGGCAGCGGTAGCGACGCCAGCATCGGCGGCGGCGCAGCGAGGAGCAGTGGCGGCGGCACGGCGGCGGGGCAGTGGCGGCGCAGCGAGGGCAGCACAGCGGCAGCGGCGGCGAGGGCAGCGACGCAGCGAGGGCAGCGCGGTGGCACAGCGGGGTGGCGGCGGCACAGCGAGGGCGGTGGCGCAACGAGGGCGGCGGTGATCTCGGCTGGGTGATCGAGGGAGGCCCGGCTCGGGCTGTGGTGGCGGCGTGGGTCAGGGATGAGCGAAGAGGCCGGTCCTGGGGGGACCGGCCTCTCGGGGTGTGCTTGGCCAACGGCCGGGCCGGTGGTCGCGACGGCCTGGGGCACCGGCTGGCTGGGCGCTGGGTGGGGGACTGGTGTCGCCCGTATTTATATAGTTCGGGGTTTTTACACGCGGCGCAGGACGGCGACCACTCGGCCCATGATCGTGGCGTTGTCGCCGGGGATGGGGTCGAAGGCCGGGTTGGCGGGCATGAGCCAGACGTGGCCGTCGCGCTGGCGGTAGCTCTTGACGGTGGCCTCGCCGTCGATCATGGCGGCCACTATGTCGCCGGCGTCGGCGTTGGGCTGTTGGCGGACCACTACCCAGTCGCCGTTGCAGATGGCGGCGTCGATCATCGAGTCGCCCTTGACCTCGAGCATGAAGACGTCGCCCTCGCCGACCAGTTCGCGCGGCAGCGGGAAGAACTCCTCGACCGCCTGCTCGGCCAGGATCGGGCCGCCCGCGGCGATGCGGCCGACCAGCGGGACGTAGGCCGGCTGGGGGCGGGCGTTGCGCAGTGCCACGTCGTCGACCATGTCGCTGGGGGCGCGCACGTCGACGGCTCGGGGGCGGTTGGGGTCGCGGCGCAGGAAACCCTTCTGCTCCAACGCTTTCAGCTGGTAGGCGACGCTGGACGGGGAGACCAGGCCGACCGCCTCGCCGATCTCGCGGACGCTCGGCGGGTAGCCGTAACGCTCCACCCAGCCGCGGATGAACTCGAGGATGCGCCGCTGGCGGGCGGTGAGGTCGGCGGTCACCAGGTCGGGGAAGTGGCTGACCACGGGGGTGACGGCGCGCAGCTTGGGTGCGCCTTCGGCGCGGGACCTCGCCGGTGTGCGGCGCTGGGTGATCTGTTGTTGCCGGCTGGTCCGGTCGTCGGTCGACACGTCCGCCCTTCCTGTCGGCCAGTGCCTCTCGGCACGTGGTGCGCTCGCGGAACCGGACAAACACCGTGGGGATGGCGGATGCCCGGTTGACCCCTCTTGACGGGAAACCCTAAGCGCGGGGTGCGACATATTCAAACATCTGTACGACTTTCTGTCGGCGTGTCGCTCAGAAGTGCTCGACTTCCGTACGCGTGTTCTGATAGACCGTCGTACGGGCGTTCGATCGAACGAGTGTCCTAACGGCGATCTTGAGGGGATCGACATGGTGGCGCACGACGTTCGGCGGGTTGATCCGCCGCTGCGACTGACTCGCCGTGGACGGGCCGTGGTGCTGGTCCTCCTCGCGCTGGTGGCCTCGCTCGCCAGCGCCGTGTTGTTCACCACCGCCTCGCGGGCGTCCGTGGAGCCGGCCGGCGCGTCCCCCACGTTGACCGTGCGCACCGGCGACACGTTGTGGGACATCGCGAGTCGCGCGCGGCCCGGGGGTGACGGTCAGGTGGCCGTCGCCGAACTGCGTCGGCTGAACCATCTGGACGGCTACGATCTGGTGCCCGGGCAGGTTTTGATCTTGCCCCGATCGTGACGAAGAGCCGCCGTATGTAGTCGCCGGTACACCGCACGTGACGAGGCGGAAAATACGGCGCGTCGGCACGTTCTTGGCTTGCTTCCGCGTCCGCATGGGCCTAGCGTCTACCCCAACATCTAGTAGTTACAAGGGTGTAAGTCATCCACAGGTTGGGGTTTCCCTCCCCGTTCTCTCCACAGGCTGTTGACGGCGGCGCGCTGGTTGTTACCTTCGCGACGTCGCTTTTCGGCGTGCCCGGAGGACCATGGGAGAGGGTTCCGGAAGGAGATCGCGGTGCGCTGCCCGTACTGTCGCCATGCCGATTCGCGCGTGGTCGACTCGCGTGAGGCCGAGGACGGTGCTCTGATCCGTCGCCGGCGCTCGTGCCCCGAGTGCGGCAAGCGGTTCACCACGGTCGAGGAGGCGGTCCTCGCCGTTGTCAAGCGCAGCGGCGTCACGGAGCCCTTCAGCCGGACGAAGATCATGAGCGGGGTCCGCAAGGCCTGCCAGGGCCGGCCCGTCGACGAGGACTCGATCGCCCTGCTCGCGCAGAAGGTCGAGGAGACGATCCGGGCCAAGGGTGCGGCAGAGATCCCCAGCCATGAGGTGGGTCTCGCGATCCTCGTCCCGCTGCGCGATCTCGACCAGGTGGCTTATCTCCGGTTCGCCAGCGTCTATAAGTCCTTCGACTCGCTCGACGAGTTCCAGAAGGAGATCGACGCGCTGCGCGAAGCCAAGCAGCAGGCGTAAAGACGAGCAGTTTCGACGAGGGGGAGCAGTATGGCCGGGGACGGCATCACAGCAGGGAAGCAGCGCAGCCGTGCGAACGGCAGCGCGCCGACCGGGGGGCTGCGGATCGAGCGGGTGTGGACGACCGACGGTGTCCACCCGTACGACGAGGTCGAGTGGCAGCGCCGCGACGTCGTCATGACGAACTGGCGGGACGGCTCGATCAACTTCGAGCAGAAGAACGTCGAGTTCCCCGCGTCCTGGAGCGTGAACGCGGCGAACATCGTGACGACCAAGTACTTCCGCGGTGCGGTCGGCACCCCGGAGCGGGAGTGGTCGCTCAAGCAGCTCATCGATCGGGTCGTCTCGACCTACCGGGCGGCCGGCGAGAAGTACGGCTACTTCGCCACCCAGGCCGACGCCGAGCTGTTCGACCACGAGTTGACCTGGATGCTGCTGCACCAGGTGTTCAGCTTCAACTCGCCGGTCTGGTTCAACGTCGGCACCAAGTCGCCGCAGCAGGTCAGCGCCTGCTTCATCCTGTCGGTCGACGACTCGATGGACTCCATCCTGGACTGGTACAAGGAGGAGGGGCTGATCTTCAAGGGCGGCTCCGGCTCCGGGGTCAACCTGTCCCGCATCCGCTCGTCGAAGGAACTGCTGTCGTCCGGGGGGACCGCCAGCGGACCGGTGAGCTTCATGCGCGGCGCCGACGCCAGCGCGGGCACCATCAAGTCGGGCGGCGCCACCCGCCGCGCCGCCAAGATGGTCATCCTCGACGTCGACCACCCCGACATCGAGGAGTTCGTCACCACCAAGGCGCGCGAGGAAGACAAGATCCGCGCCCTGCGGGACGCCGGCTTCGACATGGACCTCGGCGGATCCGACATCGTCTCGGTGCAATACCAGAACGCCAACAACTCGGTACGCGTCTCCGACGAGTTCATGCGGGCGTACGAGGACGGCACCGACTTCGCCCTCCGCAGCCGGCTGGACGGCTCGGAGATCGAGCGCGTCGACGCCAAGAAGCTGTTCCGCGACATCGCCAAGGCCGCGTGGGAGTGCGCCGACCCGGGCATGCAGTACGACGACACGATCAACGACTGGCACACCAACCCCGAGACGGGCCGGATCACCGCGTCCAACCCCTGCTCGGAGTACATGTCGCTGGACGACTCGTCCTGCAACCTGGCCTCGCTCAACCTGATGAAGTTCCTCAAGGCCGACGGTGGCTTCGAGGTGGAGAAGTTCGTCAAGAGCGTCGAGTTCATCATCACCGCGATGGAGATCTCGATCTCGTTCGCCGACTTCCCGACCGAGCGGATCGGCGCCACCACCCGTGCCTACCGCCAGCTCGGCATCGGCTACGCCAACATCGGCGCCCTGCTGATGGCGTCCGGCCTGCCGTACGACTCGGAGGGTGGCCGCGGGGTCGCCGCCGCCATCACCTCGCTGATGACCGGCACCGCCTACCGTCGCTCGGCCGAGATCGCCGGTGTGGTCGGCCCCTACGAGGGTTACGCCCGCAACGCCGACGCGCACAAGCGGGTCATGCGCAAGCACTCCGCCGCGAACGACGAGATCAAGACCACCAACTCGGTCGCCATCGAACTGGTCCGCGAGGCCACCAAGCAGTGGCAGGCGGGTCTGTCGATCGGCGCGAAGAACGGCTGGCGCAACGCCCAGGCGTCGGTGCTCGCCCCGACCGGCACCATCGGCCTGATGATGGACTGCGACACCACCGGCATCGAGCCCGACCTGGCCCTCGTGAAGTTCAAGAAGCTGGTCGGCGGCGGTTCCATGCAGATCGTCAACCAGACGGTCCCGCGGGCGCTGCGCAGCCTCGGCTACCCCGAGGAGCAGGTCGAGGCGATCGTCGAGCACATCGCCGACCACGGCAACGTCGTCGACGCCCCTGGTCTCAAGCCGGAGCACTACGCGGTGTTCGACTGCGCCATGGGCGAGCGCGCGATCGCCCCGATGGGTCACGTGCGGATGATGGCGGCCGTGCAGCCGTTCATCTCGGGTGCCATCTCCAAGACGGTCAACATGCCGGAGACGGCGACCGTCGAGGAGATCGAGAACATCCACTACCAGGGATGGAAGCTCGGCCTGAAGGCGCTCGCGATCTACCGCGACAACTGCAAGGTCGGCCAGCCGCTGTCCGCGGCCGGCAAGAAGAAGCCCGCGGCGCCGGCCCCCGTGGCCGAGGCCGAGAAGGTCGTGGAGAAGGTCGTCGAGTACCGCCCGGTCCGCAAGCGCCTGCCGAAGAAGCGCCCGTCGGAGACGGTGTCGTTCTCGGTCGGTGGCGCCGAGGGCTACCTCACCGCGTCGTCCTACCCCGACGACGGCCTCGGCGAGGTCTTCCTGAAGATGTCGAAGCAGGGTTCCACCCTGGCCGGCGTCATGGACGCGTTCTCGGTGGCGATCTCGATCGGCCTGCAGTACGGCGTGCCGCTGGAGACCTACATCAGCAAGTTCACCAACATGCGCTTCGAGCCGGCCGGTATGACCGACGACCCGGACGTGCGGATGGCCGCGTCGGTGATGGACTACATCTTCCGTCGCCTGGCGCTCGACTTCCTGCCCTACGAGACCCGTGCCGAGCTGGGCATCTTCACGGCGAAGGAGCGGGCCGCCCAGGTGCAGGCGGAAGCGGCCGCCGACGCCGCGGCCGCCTCGGCGGAACTGGCCGACTTGGCCGGCATGGCCGCCTCGGCCCCGGTCTCCGCCCCGGTGGGCGCGGCGTCCACCCCGGTCGACGTCGACAAGCAGGTGCCGGTGAGCATCGGCTCGTCGACCGAACTGCTGGAGGTCAAGATGGGCCACGCCGCTGACGCGCCGCTGTGCTTCACCTGCGGCACCAAGATGCGCCGCGCCGGCAGCTGCTACGTGTGCGAGGGCTGCGGCTCGACCTCGGGCTGCAGCTAGTCAGCCGGTGACCAGTTAGGAAAGTCCCCCGGACGTTGCCGTCCGGGGGACTTTTCCTTGCCGCAGCACCAGCAGGTCGAGGGCGTCGATCCCCGGTCCGGACTAGGTTCGTGCGGCTTCCCGCAGACGGACTACGCCCGCCGCATGGGCTTCATCGCTTATCAACTGCAGGGGCGTACGCGCCTCGCGTCGCAGAGCGGCGGCGGCATCGGCCACTGACGGAGCGGTCACCTGCGGGACCGGTTCGCAGCCGGTCGGCGTGAAGCCGGCCGCGGCGAACGCCGCCTTGACGCCGGGGATGCTCGGGTAGCGGTCCAGCACGGCGACGGCTTCCGGGAAGAAGCGGAACAGGTTGATCGCTTCGCGCCGGCCGGCGAACGCGGAGCGGATCAGCACCGGTGCGCCCGGCCTCAGCACCCGCCGGATCTCGCGGGCGGCGGCTCCAGGTCGGGGACGTGGTGGATCACGGTGGAGAGCCAGACCCCGTCGAGGCTTGTGTCCGGGAGCGGGATGTCGTCGGCCGCGCCGGCCAAGACCGGCTGGAACATCGCCCGCTCCCGCATCGCTGCCGACGTCTCGACCGCCAGCACCTCGACGCCCGGCCACCAGGTGCGAAAGGCCCGCGCCCAGCTGCCGGTGCCGCATCCGAGGTCGAGCAGTCGCGCCCCGGAGCGGGCTCGAAGTGCCGGCCGATCGCGGCACGCCAGGTAGCGCCATCCACCGACCCAACCTGGCCGACCACCCGGTGAGCAAGAGCGAGGGCATCGGTTCACGTCTCTCGGGCCGAGCCGGCATGGACCTACGCGAGACGCTCGTCGCGATCAGGGCCGCGATAAACTCAAGCTTCCGTTCTGGGATGAGCCGGAAGGCCGTCGAGCGACTCGTCAGCCGGCCTCACCAACGCGTCTCCGGCAAGGAGGAAGCGGTGTCCTGTGCCGGGTTGCTGATCCGTGACGGGCGGTAGCCGCGGCGGGCGTACGGCCACGTCCGGCTCGCAGCCCACGTGGGCCGAGTGTCGAGCGGCCGCCGTGTCGATCCGGCAGGCTGAATACGCGGCCGAAGCCGTTGCGACGATCCGGCCGCGCGGGCCCCTGGGCATCACTCGCGGTCGAGGACCGTTGAGCCTGCTGCTGTACGTCTCCGCCGCCGACGGCACCCTCGTCTGGCGTGGTCCGGATTCGCTCGCTCTTCTGCAGCCACCCGGTGACCGGCCGAGAAAGCCGGCGACCGGCGGCCCCCGAACGGCCTTTCTCCGCCTGCTGGTGCGGCACTGGGATGTCGCGGTCCTGGCCGTTCCGACCACAGTGCTGCTCGGGCTGGCGGGCGTCGCCGCGGCGCTCGTTGCCGCCGGATTCGCCGCCTTCGCCTGGCCCGGGCTGCTGCTCGCGCTGGCGGTGCTCGGCTACGTGGCGGTCATGCTCGGCTCCGGTCTCGTACGCGGCATGGTGGGTCTGCTCCGTGGCGCCGGCCGGGCGGCGGCGCGGGAGGACGAGATCGCCGCACAGCTGTTGCCCGGGATCCACTGGACCATCGTGCTTTGCCATCACGTCGACGCCGGCTCGCCGCAGCATCTGCTCCGGCGGGTGCAGCACCGATTGGAGCTCCTCCTCACCACCGATGTCGAGGAGGTGGCGGCCGATCTCGGCGTGCGAGTGACCAAGGCCGCGGTGACCGAACAACTCGTCTGGTTACGAAGCGGCACGACCACGGAGCGGGCGCGGGAGGCGGTGAGTGCCTGGTCCGACCGTTCCCGCTTCGCCGGCCCCGGTCGGGCGTACACGGTGCGCACCTCGGACTTCGCCGCCCGCCGTCCACCGTCGCGGGTCTTCGATCGTGGCGGTTTCCTGTTCTGGTATCTCGCCGGTGAGGTGCTGGTCGTCGCCGTGCTGGCGGCGATGGTGCCGCGGTGGGAGAGCGCCGAGTGCGGGGCCACGTGCGCCGGCCATCCGGTCACCTACGGGGCGGCCGTCCGGTGGCTCGCCCAACGGCTGCTGCTCACCGACCCGTCCGGTCTCGCCCTCACCAGCCGGCCCGCCTGGGTCATCGGCTGGCTGGTGAGCGTGATGTCGCTGGTCGGCGTCTTCGTCGCCGTCGCTGCCCTGCGGCAGTACACCCGGGCGCGGTATGCCGTGCTGTCGGCCGCGGCGCGCCGGGCGAAGGCGCTCAACGACCGCACCCGCGCCCTCATCATGGTGGCCACCACCGAGGAACGGGACGCGGTTCTGGCCGCGGCCGCGGCGGTGACCGGCAGCTCGCCGGAGATGACGGTGCACGACAGCGAGGTCGTCTGGCAGCTCGGAACCGTGAGTGCCACCCAGCTGATGCTCGTCCAGGTGGAGCCGGGCGCGGTCGGTCCCGGCGCGGCGGCCATTTCCGCTGCCGCCCTGGTCGGCAAGCTCGACCTGGACTTCTTCCTGCTTGTCGGCATCTGTTACGGGCTCAAACCGGAGAGCCAGGAACTCGGCGACATCCTGGTCTGCACCCAGTTACGGGCGATCGAGCACCGGAAGGAGACCGAGCCGGCAGACACTCCGGTCCCGCGTTCCGGCGCCGAGACCCCCGCGTTGATCCGGGACACACCCGCGCCGACCGGGCCGCGAACCGTCCGTGTGCGAGGCGACTACGTGACTCCGTCGGTAGCCCTGCTCAGCCGGTTCCGGGCCGTGCAGCACAGCTGGACCCGGCCGCCCACCGTGCACTTCGGTCCGATGCTCTCGGCGAGCACGCTTGTCAACTCGCGGTCACTGCGCGACGAACTGGTGGCTCAGCAACCCGAGGCGGTCGGTGGCGAGATGGAGGGCGCCGGGGTGTACGCCGCGGCGGCGCACGCGAAGGTCGACTGGATCGTCGTCAAGGCGATCTGTGACTGGGGCTTCGGGAAGACCGATGACTTCCACCTGACGGCAGCGCGCAACGCCGCCTCGTTCGTCCTCCGTGCGGCCGAACTCGGCCTGCTGGACGAGGCGCCGACCGGCTGACCCGGTCGACGCCCCGCCGAGCTCTCAGCCGATCTTGATGATCTTCGCGACGCTCGGTACACCCTTGGCATCCAGGGCGAACAGCATCCAGTAGCCCGGCACCGCGATGCCCTTGTCGGCCGGGATCGTCAGGTTGTAGCCACCGTTGGCCGCCGTCGGGACCAGTGACAACCGTCGCTGGTCGGTGTCGACGGAGTGGGTGGCCGTGCCCATCCGCACGATCGAGAAGGCGGTGACCGCCGACCCGGT
Organism: Paractinoplanes ferrugineus; assembly: GCF_016862195.1. Lineage (GTDB taxonomy): Bacteria > Actinomycetota > Actinomycetes > Mycobacteriales > Micromonosporaceae > Actinoplanes > Actinoplanes ferrugineus. The sequence continues at coordinate 95,638 of NZ_BOMM01000008.1, forward strand.
CTTCACATTGATCGTCGCCCCGTTGGCGGCCGTGGTGGGAGCAGTGGTGATCGTCGGCCGGGTGGCCGCCGTCCCCTCCGCGGTCAGCAGGTAGGGCGGGGTGAAGATCTGCCCGTCGAAGTGGTTGGTGTCGCAGGTGGCTCCGCACAGACCGCCGCCGGCGCTGAGCACGCGGGCGTCGGGCAGGAGAAGAGCGATGCTGTGGTACGTACGTGGCACCGCCTGCGTGGCCATGGTCGTGAACGTCTCGGTGGCCGGGTCCCAGAGTTCGGCGTTCATGACAGCCGTGTTGTCGGAGAACGGCACCGCGAAGTTCTCGCCACCGACCACCAGAACCTTGCCGTCCGGCAGCACCACACTGTTCTGGAAGGCCCGGGTGTTCGCCATCGAGCCGACCTTCTTGGTGGTCACGGTGGTGCCGTTGATGGTCAGCACGTACGCGTTGGCGGTGGCGTTCGAGTCGTCGTAGCTGGGCGCCCCGCCGACGGTCAGGATCTTGCCGGTGTCGTACATGACCGCGTTGCCGTTCATGGCGTCGCCGTCGTCACCGCGCGTGCCGGCTCCGGCGACCGAACCCTGCCCGCTGATCGTGTACCAGTTCATCTGCTTGCTCGGGCCGGCCTGCAGCACCTTGTTACCGCTCCACGCGATGAGCCAGGCGTGGTTGTCCTTGCGGTAATCGCCGTTGCCGCTCGGGTCGGCGGTCAGCATCGGCACCACGTCGGCGCCGGGCAGTGACGTCCAGCCGGCGGTGGCCGACCACACCTCGCCGTTCTTGCGGTTGGCGTTGTAGCCGCCGGTGCCGCCGCTCCACGAGCCGCCGATGGTGAAGACCCGCCCGTCGCCGAGGGTGACGCTCGACTGGTAGCCGCGCGGCGTGGTCATGTCCGGCCCGTTCGTCCAGGCGTCGGTGCCCGGGTTGTAGATGCTGGTGACCGCCGCGTCGTTGCCGCCGGTGACCATGATCCGGCCGTCCGGCAGCACGGAGATGCCGGGGCAGAACATGTCGTGCCCGGTCTCGGTGACCTCGCGCTGGGTGACCACGCCGGTGGCCGGGTCGTACGTGGCGGTCAGGGTGCGCCCGGTGCCGCCGACGTAGTCGTCGTTCCAGGACGCCGACCAGGTGAGCACCTTGCCGTTGGGCAGCACCGCGGCCGCGACCGGGATCAGCGGGAAGCCGACCGGGGCGCTCCACGTGCCGCGGCCGGCGACGACCGAGCCGCTGGGGCCGAGCACGTAGAACTCGGCGGCGGTCGACCACGGTCCGCTGCTGCTGCTCGTCACGGTGATCCGCAGATAGCGCGCGGTGGTCGAGGGGAAGACGACGGTCTGCATGGCGGTGGAGGTGGTGGCGAACGACTGGGCGGTGACCCGGTCGGTCCACGTCGCGTTGTCGGTCGACGTCTGGATCCGGTACTGCCCGATCAGGCCGTTGAGCGAGGAGTCCTGCCGGGGCAGGTAGGACAGACCGCCGACGAGTTGGTTCGACTTCATGTCGATCGTGTAGGTGTGCGGCAGGCCCGGCGCGTTCGCGTCGCTCCACACCGTGTGCCAGAGGGTGTCGGGGTCGCCGTCGAGCGCGTTGGCCGCCCGGCCGTCCTCCCCGACGGTTTCCTGCGAGTCGGCGGTCGCGGTCCAGCCGGTGCGGGTCAGGCGCGGGTCGGGCCGGCCGAGCAGGTTGATCTCGGCGGCCGAGGTCCAGGGACCGCGGCGGCCGGCTTCGGTGAGTGCGGTGAGGCGTACGTACCGGGCCAGCTCCGAACCGAACGTGGTGGTCTGCGCCGTGGCGACGTCGGTGAACGCCCCGGTCGTGACCCGCGGCGACCAGGCCGTGCCGTCCATGCTGGTCTCGATGCGATATTGACCGATGTCGCCGTTGAGCGACCCGTCCTGGCGGGTCAGGTAGGACAGTCCGGAGACCAGGTTCACCGAGTGCATGTCGATCGTGAACGTGTGCGGCAGGGCCGGCTCGCCGCCCTGCCACTGGGTGTGCCAGATGGTGCCGGTGTTGCCGTCGATCGCGTTGGCCGCCTTGGCGTCCTCGCCGGCCGTCTCCTGGCTGTCGGCGGCGACCGTCCAGCCGGTGCGCGGTAGCGCCGGGTCGGTGCCGCCGAGCAGGTTGATCTCGGCCGCGGTCGCCCACTTGACCCGGTTGCCGGCCTCGGTGACCGCGGTGAGCCGGACGTACCGGGTGATCACCGTGTTGATCGTGACGGTCTTGGCGGTGGCGGTGTCGGCGAACGTGCCGGTGGCGATGTTCGCGCTCCAGGTCGTCCCGTTGTCGCTGACCTGCACCCGGTACTGCCCGATCCGGCCGTTCGTGCCGGTCGCCGGCAGGTAGGTGAGGCCGCTGAGTGCCACCCGGTTCTTGGTGTCGATCGTGATGGTGTGCGGCATCGCGGTGTCGGTGCTCTTCCACGCCGTGGCCGTGTTGTCGTCGAGTGCCTTGGCGGCCTCGAACCCGGACGTGGCGGTGTCGGCGGCGACCGTCCAGCCGGTGCGCGGCAGCGGTGCGGCGGTGGTCACGGCCACCGGCACGGCCCGTGGCATCACATGTTTGGAGTGCTCATCCGACCCGACGGCGCTCGACGCGCTCGGCGTCTGTGCGTGCAGCGCCACTGCGGTGCCGGCAGCCACACACAACACCGCGGTAGCCGCGGCGCGGGACCACGATCCCATTTTCCCCCCAGGCAGTCTTTCCTCGCGGAAAGGAGATCGCGGCGGGGGCCTCCGGCGATATCGACTCGGCGTGCCAACAAATCCCACGAGCGGCCAAATGACAGCCCAGGAAAGCGGCGCTATAGTGCTTCAGCTATTCGCACTAATCACCACGCAAATGGGCGAAAGGGCGACACCTGGCTGCCGGAAACCCGCGTTCTGCCTGCTAGTCGCCTAGTTGACCGATCTCCGGATTTGCTGTGGGTTTCAAAAGTCTGAGCTTTAACGAGTAAGTTGAGCCGGTGACGACCACCACCGACCTCGACCGGGCCAAAGTCGCGGTGGCCGCCACCTTCGCGACAAACGGACTCGCTTTCGCCGGCTGGCTGGGCCGCGCCCCCACCGTCCGCGACGAACTGCATCTCTCCGCCGCCGGCTTCGGGTTGTTGTTGCTCTGCATCTCGGCCGCCGCGATCCTCACCATCCCGCTGGCCGGCCCGCTGGTGCAGCGCCTCGGCCCGGCGCGCACCATCATGATCAGCAGCAGTTCGATGGTGGTCGGCCTGATCGGCCTGGGCACCGGCACCCTGACCGGCGACGTCGCGATCGCCGCCGTCGGCCTGGTGCTCGTCGGGGCCGGCAACAGCTCCTGGGACGTCGCCATGAACGTCGAGGGGGCCGACGTCGAGCGCCGCCTCGGCCGCACGATCATGCCGCGCTTCCATGCCGGCTTCAGCCTGGGCACGGTGCTCGGCGCCGGCCTGAGCGCCCTGGCGGCGGCCGGCGGCCTGCCGATCTGGTCGCAGCTCTATCTCACCGCGTTCCTCGCGGCCGCGGTCACCTTTCCGACGGTACGGCGTTTCCGGCCGCACGAGGTCCACGACCCGAGCCGTTCCGACGGGGTCAGCGTCGCCCAGGCGTGGCGCGAACCCCGTACCGTCCTGATCGGTCTGATCATGCTCGGATTCGGGTTCGCCGAGGGCACCGCGAACGACTGGCTCGCGATCAGCCTCGTCGACGGTTACGGCACCGGCGAGACGGTCGCCGCCATAGGGTACGGCTCGTTCGTCATCGCGATGACGCTGTCCCGCCTCTTCGGCGGCTACGCCATCGAACGCTGGGGCCGGGTGGCGGTGCTGCGGACCACGGTCGTCGCCGGCCTCGTCGGCGTGCTCCTCGTCATCTCCGGCATCGGGGTGCCGGTCGCCCTGCTCGGCGGCCTGCTGTGGGGCGCCGGTTCGTCGCTCGGCTTCCCGATCGGGATGAGCGCGGCCGCGGACGACCCGGCCCGAGCCGCGATCCGGGTCTCGGTGGCCGGCTCGATCGGCTACGGCGCCTTCCTGGCCGGCCCACCGCTGATCGGCGTCCTGGCCCAGCATTTCGGCGTCCTCAACGCGATCCTGTGCGTCCTGGCCGCCCTGGCGATCGGCCTGTTCGCCTCCGGCGCCGCCCGCCCGCTACCCGCCCCGGTAATCGACGACGAGCCCCGCTGACCCGCCCCACCCGGCGCGCCGACTCGGCCACCGCAAGCCGCTGCTGCTACCGCAAGCCCGCCTGCGCTCGCGGGTGGGCGCAGTGCCCGGGTCCGGGCCGCAGCGGGCGCACGGCCCGGTGTCGCACTCGGCTGGGACTGCTCGGCGGGACCTGGGTAGCGCGTACTCGAATCGGTGGTTGCGGTTGAGGTTCGGTGGTTTCAGCGGTGGGCCGTCAGGAAGTCGGTGATCAGGCCGGCGAGCACGTCGGGTTGTTCGGCGACCATGGCGTGCGAGGCGCCGGCGAGCTGGAGGTACCGCGGGTGGGCGGCGGCCTTCGCCTGCTCGACGACGTAACGCCGGTGGGCCGCGTAGAGGTCGGCGAACGGCTCCTGTTGGGGCAGGTCGCGGGTGGCCAGCACGAGCAGTTCGGGGCAGGTCGTCGAGGCGTAGACCGGACCCAGGTCCAGCTCGTTCATGAGCTCGCGCATCTGGGTCGTGGCGGCCGCGGAGGGGCGCATCGAGGTCTCGCCGTGCTCCTGCTTCAGGTTGCGGCGGACGCCCTCGATCCAGACCTTCTCGTTGGCGCCCAGGTCGCGGGCCGTCTGCCGCTGGTTCTCGAGGATGCCGGGCAGTTGGTCGGGCGGGATGACCTGACCGGCCATCGCCTCCATCTGGTCGAAGACCGCGTGCAGCCGGGCCAGTTCGGCCTGCGCCTTCTCCGGGTCGAGGCCGGGCAGCTGGGCCGGCCGCGTGGGCGGCGGGTTGCCGTCGAGGCTGACCACGCCCGGGGTCTCCGGGTGTCGCTGACCCCACAGTGCCGCCAGCATGCCGCCGAACGAGTGGCCCACCACCGCGGGCCGCTCCAGGTCGAGGTGCGCGCAGACCGCGGCCAGGTCGGCCAGGCCCGCGTCCCACGTCCACTGGCCGTCGCCGGAACGGCCGTGCCCGCGCAGGTCCATGGTGATCACCCGGTGGTGCGGGCGCAGGGCCCGGGCCAGCACGGTGAGCTGGGCGAGGTTGCCGCCGGCGCCGTGCAGGAGCAGCAGCGGGGGCTGGTCGCCGCCGAAGTCGCGGATCGCGATCGGCAGTTCCCCGGCGTCTATCAGTCGATCGTTGATCATGGTTCTCCTCGGGTGTCGCGGGCCCGCAGGCGGTCGCGGATGGCCGACGACGGCACGCCGCCGTCGGGGTGGCGCGGCAGGCGGCCGCGCCGCACCAGGTCGTGCACGCCCTGGCGGGTGATGCCGAGCATGGCGCCGGCGGTGGCGTAGGTGACCGACTCGGACCACGGATGCCCGGCCCGCACGGCGATGACCTGGCCGAGCGGGGTGGCCCACCATTCGGGGGGCGGGTCGAAGGCGCGGTCGCCCGGGTAGAGCGTGGCGATCAGGCGGGCGGCGGCGAGCGTGGCCTCGTGGTCGGTGCCGTCACGCAGCGTGTCGGCCCAGCGGCGAGCTCGCAGCGCGACGAGGCGCCGCAGGGCGTCCACCGAGTCGTCGCCCTCGAGCAACACCTCGAGCGGGTCGAGCAGGCGGACGTCGAGCAGGCGCACGATTTGCCCGACGAGATCCACGGTACTGATCCTGGGTCTACTTGACACTTGATGTCAAGTAACGGTGAGTGTCCGAATGATGCCGGAAGCGGCCTTTCGTGGCATCGCCGGGCAAAGTACGGTTCTTCCCGACCCGTCGGGAGGATCCTCCGTGCGTTCGCGTGCCGCCGCCGTCGCTCTCCTCTTGCTTGCCGTGGCCGGCTGCGATCAGAAGGACAGATCGTCCGCGGATGCGGCGCTGCCCCCGGTCGACGCCGCCGACCAGCCCGCCGCCTCCGCCGGTGGCGCCTGCATCCTCTGGGACTACCCGTTCATCGCGGCCAAGATCGGCGTGAAGTTCGAGGTCGCCGCGTCCGGCCAGGTCGACGACACCTCGACCTGCGTGGTGCAGACCGTCGCCGCCGACTACCCCGACCTGACGCTGAGCGTGGTGGAGAGCACGCAGGCCGACGCGAAGCTGTTCGACTCGGATCTCAAGCCGGCCAAGGCCACCGCGATCAAAGGGCTCGGCAAGGCCGGTTACCGGCTCAACACCGCCGCCGCCGGGGCGCACGGACCGGTCGTCGAGATCGGCTGGCTCAGCGAGGCGAAGCAGCTGCAGACGCTGCGCTTCACCTTCGCCAAGACCGCCGCGGCCGCCGACGTGCCGGCCATGAACACCAAACTGCTCGAGCTCGCCAAGGCGATGGACACCACCGCCGGCTGACGCCGTGACTTCAGTACGCCGTGACTTCAGTGGGCCGTGAGTCAGTGGGCCGTGAGTCAGTGGGCCGCGACGAAGACCCGTGAGGCGACCTCGCGCGGCAGGCGGATCTTGTCGCCCGAGCGGTCGATGGTCACCGCGTCGCGCTCCTGCGCCACCGTGACCGTCGTGCCCGGGTCGATGCCGGCCGCGTGCAACTGGCGCAGCACGTCGGCATTGGTCTGCACGCTCTCGCAGATGCGGCTCACCACCACGCTGCCGGACAGGCCCGGGAACGCGAGGTTGCGCTCGCCCGCGCCGGCGAGGATGCTCTCCTCCTCATCCGGCGCTCCCAGCTTGTCGAGGCCGGGAATCGGATTACCGTACGGCGAGCGGGTCGGCCGGTTGAGCAGCTCGTAGACCTTCCGCTCGACCGAGTCGCTCATCACGTGCTCCCAGCGGCAGGCCTCCTCGTGGGCCTCCTCGTAAGGCAGTCCGATGACGTTCACCAGAAGAAGCTCGGCCAACCGGTGCTTACGCATGACTCCGACGGCGGCCACCCGGCCGGCCGGGGTCAGCACGAGGTGACGGTCGCCCTCAACCGTGAGGAGCCCGTCACGTTCCATCCGTGCAACGGTCTGACTGACCGTCGGACCGCTCTGGTGCAGGCGCTCGGCGATGCGAGCCCGCAGCGGCGGGACGCCCTCCTCCTCGAGTTCGAGGATGGTCCTGAGATACATCTCGGTAGTGTCGACAAGATCATTCAAGGTGCGGCCCTCCCAGCAGGGATATTACCTCGTTACAAGGGTTCGGCGGCTTTGCGCCCAGCCGTGCCGTGGCAGCATGACGGCATGGCTGACCGGACGACCGCCGTGGTGTGGGACCAAGCCCTGCTCGACTACGACATGGGTGATCACCCGCTCAATCCGGTGCGGGTGGAACTGACCATCGCATTGGCCCGCGAACTCGGCATCCTGGACAGGCCGGGCGTGCAGATGGTAACCCCCGAACCGGCCGCCGAGGCGGATCTGCTGCGGGTCCACCGGGCCGATTATCTCGACGCCGTCCGGCTCGCCCCGACCGATCCGTTCTTCCGGGGCTGGGGTCTGAACACGGAGGACAATCCCGTCTTCGACGGGATGCACGAGGCATCGGCACGGATCTGCGGCGCCAGCATCGCGGCGGCCGAGGCCGTCTGGCACGGTACGACGCGGCGGGCGGTGAACGTCTCCGGCGGTCTGCACCACGCGATGGCGTCCCGAGCGGCCGGGTTCTGCGTCTACAACGACCCGGCGGTGGCCATCGCCCGGCTCCTCGACCAGGGTGCCCGGCGGGTGGCCTATGTGGACGTCGACGTGCACCACGGCGACGGCGTCCAGGCCGCCTTCTGGAACGACCCGCGGGTGCTCACGGTAAGCCTGCACGAGACGCCGCTCGCGCTGTTCCCCGGCACCGGCTTCGCCGACGAGACCGGCGGCCCCGACGCGGCCGGCAGCGCCGTCAACGTGGCCCTGCCGCCCGGCACCGACGACGCGGCCTGGCTGCGCGCCTTCCACGCGATCGTCCCGTCGGTGCTCCGGGCGTTCGGTCCCGAGATCATCATCAGCCAGTGCGGCGCCGACGCGCACCGCCTCGACCCGCTCGCCGATCTGCGGTTGTCGGTCGACGGCCAGCGGGCCGCCTATCTCGCCATGCGCGACCTCGCCGACGAGCTCTGCGACGGCCGTTGGGTGCTGCTCGGCGGCGGGGGCTACGCCCTGGTCGAGGTGGTGCCCCGGGCGTGGACGCACCTGCTCGCGATCGCCACCGGGGAACCGCTCGACCCGGCCACCCCCGTACCGGCCGGCTGGCGGGCCCTGGCCGCTCAGCGCCGCCCCCGCGCGGTCGTCCCGGAAGTGATGACCGACGGCGCCGAACCGGTGGTCAAGGCGTGGGAGCCGGGCACCGCCGCGGACGCCGTCGACCGCGCCATCCTCGCCACCCGCGTGGCCGTGTTCCCGCTGCACGGCCTCGACCCGCACGACCCCCGCGACTAGGCCGCCAGATCCTCGCGACCAGCCCGCCCGACCCCGCGACCAGCCCGCCCCACCCTCGTGACTAGGAGGAGCGCGACGTGCCGAAAGACGCCGACGTTCTGCTCTCCGACGGCACCGCCGTCCACCTCCGGCAGATCCGCCCCGAGGACGCGCCGCTGATCGTGGAGTTCCACTCCCGGATGAGCGACCGCACCCGCTACCTTCGCTACTTCTCGCCCTATCCGCGCATCCCGGAGCGCGATCTCGCCCGGTTCGTCAACGTCGATCACCACGACCGGGAAGCGTTCGTCATCGTCAGCGGGCGCGACATCACCGCCGTCGGGCGTTACGAACGCCTCGGCGCCGACTCGCCCGAGGCCGAGGTCGCGTTCGTCGTCGAGGACGCCCACCAGGGTCGCGGGATCGGTTCGGTGCTGCTCGAACACCTCGCCTCGGCGGCCCAGGAGAACGGCATCACCCGGTTCGTCGCCGAGGTACTGCCCGAGAACGGCGGCATGCTGCGCGTCTTCAGCGACTTCGGCTATCTGGTGCAGCGCCGCTACGCCGACGGCGTGGTGCATCTCGAATTCCCGATCGCGCCCACCGAGAAGTCCCGTGAGGTGCAGGAATTCCGCGAGCGCAGCACCGAGGCGAAGTCGATCGCCCGGCTCCTCGCGCCCCGCGCGGTTGCGGTCTACGGTGCCAGCGCGAGCGGGCAGGGCATCGGCGCGGCGATGCTCGGCCATCTGCGCGACGGCGGTTACGACGGGGAGATCATCGCGGTCAACCCGCGCGCGAAACGGGTGGCCGGCCTGCCCGCGTACAAATCGGCGGCCGCCGCCGGGCAGGTCGTCGATCTCGCGCTGATCGCGGTGCCGCCGCGCAGCGTGCCCGACGCCATCGCCGACGCCGCGGCCAGCGGGGCCGGCGGGGTGGTGGTGGTTTCGGCGGGGTTCGCCGAGATCGGCGCGAAGGGCGCCGCCGCTCAGCGGCGTCTGGTCGAGAGCGCTCATGCTGCCGGGTTGCGCGTGGTGGGGCCCAACAGCATGGGCATCGCCAATACTTTGGTACGCCTCAACGCGACGCTCGCGCCTCGACTGCCGGGCGCCGGCCGGGTCGGGTTCTTCAGCCAGAGCGGCGCGCTGGGGGTCGCGCTGCTGGCCGAGGCCGACCGGCGTGGGCTCGGCCTGTCGAGCTTCGTGTCGGCCGGCAACCGGGCCGACGTCTCCGGCAACGACCTGCTGCAATATTGGTACGACGATCCCGGCACCGACGTGGTCCTGCTCTACCTGGAGTCCTTCGGCAACCCGCGCAAGTTCGCCCGTCTCGCCCGGCGGATGTCCCGGGTGAAGCCCGTCGTCGCCGTCGCCTCGGCCACCCGCCCCGCCGGACTCGACGGCGACCTGCCGGGCCCGGACGCCCACGCGGTCACCGCCCTGTTCGCCCGTTCCGGCGTCATCCGCGTCGACACCGTGCAGGAGATGTTCGACGTCGGGCTGCTGCTCGCCCACCAGCCGCTGCCGGGCGGCCGGCGCGTCGCCGTCGTCGGCAACTCCTCGGCGCTGTCCCAGCTGGCGGTGTCCGCCTGCCGGGCCAACGGACTCGTCGTGGCGGCCGGCTATCCGCACGACATCAGCCCGCAGGCGGGTGCTCACGACTTCGCCGACGCCCTGGCCGACGCGGCCGTCGACGACTCGGTCGACGCCCTGGTCGCCGTGTTCGCGCCGCCGCTGCCGGGCCAGCTGCCGGACGAGGACGCCGACTTCGCGGCGGCCCTGGCCAGCGTGGCGCTGGCGGGGGAGAAGCCGACCGTGGCCACGTTCCTGCTCGGCAACCTGCCGTCGCGGGTCCCGTCCTATCCGTCCGTCGAGGAAGCGGTGCGGGCCCTGGGGCGGGTCGCCACGTACGCCGACTGGCTGCGCCGCCCGCCCGGCGTCGTACCGCTGTTGTCCGACGTCGACCCGTCCGCCGCCTCGGTCGACGGGCCGCCCGCGTCGCTGCTCGCCGCCTACGGCATCGCCGTCGTGCCGTCGACCCTGTGCACCGCACTGCCGGCCGCGCTCACCGCCGCCGCCGAGCTCGGCTATCCCGTGGCCCTGAAGGCCGCCGGCGGTGCCCTGCGCCACCGGATCGACCTGGGCGCCGTACGCCTGGCGCTGGCCGACGAGGACGATGTCGCCGCCGCCTACGAAGACCTGTCCCGCAACTTCGGCCCGGATGTGCTCGTGCAGACGATGGTGGCGCCCGGCGTGGCCTGCACCGTCGAGGTCGTCGAAGACCCGGCTTTCGGCCCCGTCGTCGGCTTCGGGCTGGGTGGCGTGGCCAGCGAACTGCTGGGCGACCTGGCCTGGCGGGCCGCCCCACTGACCGACCGGGCCGCCGAAGCCCTGGTCGACGAGCCGAGGGCGGCGCCACTTCTGCACGGTTACCGCGGTTCCGCCCCGGTGGACCGCGGCGCCCTGATCGACCTGCTCCTGCGCGTGGGCCGGCTGGCCGACGACCATCCCCGCCTGAGGTCGCTGATGCTCAACCCGGTGCTGGCCCGCCCCGACGGCATTTCGGTCCTGCACGCCGCCACCGAGATCGGCACGCCTTCCCGCCGTCCCGACACCGGCCCCCGCCGCCTTCGCATCCCCTGACCCGCCCGCCGCCCGCCGCCTGCCCGCCGCCTGCCCGCCGCCTGTCCGCCGCCGCCTGCCCGCCGCCTGCCCGCCGCCGTCCGGCCGCCGCCGCCTGCCCGGCCACCCCTAGGCGATGATCTTGGTGAGTTCCGGTTTGGGTTCGGGCGTGCGAAAGTCTGTTCGTGCGTGCATTGGTGCAGACCGTCAGCCGGGCCCGAGTGACCGTCGACGACGAGGTGATCGGCAAGATCGAGGACGGGCTGCTGGTGCTGCTCGGCGTGACCCACGACGACACCCCGGCGAAAGCGGCCGAACTGGCCCGCAAGACCCACGAGGTACGCATCCTCGACGACGAGAAGTCGGCCGCCGACCTCGGCGCCGCGATCCTGGTGGTGAGCCAGTTCACCCTCTACGGCGACGCGCGCAAGGGCCGCCGCCCCACCTGGAGCGCCGCCGCCCCGGCCGAGGTCGCCGAACCGCTGGTCATGGCCTATGTCGAAGCGCTGCGCGCCCGGGGCGCCACGGTCGAGACCGGGCGCTTCCGGGCGCACATGTTTGTCGAAAGCGTGAACGTCGGCCCGCGCACGCTGCTGCTGGAGCTCTAGAAGAACAGCCCGCGGCGCTGCGCCGACTGACGCAACCAGTTGTCGAGCTGGCCGGCCCAGTCGACGCGGTCCACGGTCGCGTAATCGACGTCGAACCGGCCGAACGCGTCGTGACCCTCGGTCAGGAAGCCGCCCCGCTTGTCGACCTCCAGTACGACCTGGAGGTGCTGCGGCGTCGCGATGAAGGTCAGCTCCAACTGGTTGATCCCACTCGCGTACGCGGACGGCGGGTGGAACTCGATCTCCTGGTAGAACGGCAGCTGCTGGTCCACCCCGTAGACCCGGCCGCGCTCGACGTCCGCCCGGCTGAACCGGAAACCCAGCCGCAGCAGAGCCTCGAGGATGCGCTCCTGAGCCGGTAGCGGGTGCACCGCGACGGCGTCCAGGTCCGACTTGTCGACCGCCCGCGACACCTCGAGCTCGGTCGTCAACCCCATCGTCATGCCGTGCAGATGCTGCCCGTACACCTCGGTGATCGGGGTTTCCCAAGGCACGTCGAAGCGGAACGGGACGTCATGCCGGGCGCCCGCCTCCAGCCGGAACGAGCCGGTCAGCCGCTGACGGTGGAACTCCTGATCGGTGTTGTACTCACTGTCACCGCTCTCGACCTCCACCCGGGTGATCAGGCCGACCGCGAGGTATTCCACATCGACGGCGTGGTCGCCGCCCTGGACATGCACCTGACCTTCGAGGAACCCGCCGGGACGGCAGTTGGGGTTGGTCAACACCGTCTCCACCGAAGGGCCGCCCACACCGAGCGCCTGCATCATTCGCTTGAAGACCATCGAACCGTTTCCTCCTCAGGGGCGTTTCACAAACATTATCGATGCGCCACAACACCCCAGAACCGGCATTACGCCCACTTGTCGGCTTGCCGACCTCAGGGTTCTCCCTGATTCATGCCACCTGGACGCTTGCCTCACCTCCGTTTAACGCGTCCCAGGCCAAGCTATCGATCACACCGGCGCGAAAGCGACTGGGACGCACGAGACGGTTATCAGCGGGGAGGGGACTGAAAGGTGGTCCTGCAGATGATGAAGACGTCGGACGAGAACAGCATGGCGGACGGTGTCGAGATCTTGACCGACCTGGACGCGACGGACGAGCGTGGTGTCTCCGCGGACCTGGTCCGTGCCTACCTCAACGGCATCGGTCGCACCCGACTGCTGACCGCCGTCGAGGAGGTTGAACTCTCCAAGCGCATCGAGGCCGGGCTCTACGCGGAAGAGAAGCTGCCCGGGGCCGGCGACGACCTCGAACCGCTTCTGCGGATCATCTCCGCCGAGGGCAAGGCCGCCAAGAACCACCTGCTCGAGGCCAACCTTCGCCTGGTGGTCAGCATCGCGAAGCGCTACACCGGCCGCGGCATGGCGTTCCTCGACCTCATCCAAGAGGGCAACCTCGGACTGATCCGGGCGGTCGAGAAATTCGACTACACCAAGGGCTACAAATTCTCCACGTACGCCACCTGGTGGATCCGCCAGGCGATCACCCGGGCAATGGCCGACCAGGCCCGCACCATCCGCATCCCGGTGCACATGGTCGAGCAGGTCAACCGCATGGTCCGGGCCCGCCGTGACCTCGCCGCCACGCTCGGCCGCGAGCCTGGCATCAGCGAGATCGCCAAGGCCATGGACGTGCCCGAGTTCCAGGTGATCGAACTGATCTCCTACGACCGCGAGCCGGTGAGCCTCGACCAGGCGGTGGGCGAGGACGGCGAGAGCGCCCTCGGCGACTTCGTGGCCGCTGCCGCCGACAACCCGGCCTCAGCAGTCGGCCAGGGCGAACTCCGCAACGAGGTGGAAATCGTCCTCGCCACTCTCTCCGAGCGGGAGTCCGCCGTGATCCGCCTGCGCTTCGGCCTGGACGACGGCCGCCAGCGCACCCTGGACGAGGTGGGCCGCGAGTTCGGCCTGAGCCGCGAACGCATCCGCCAGATCGAGAAGGTCACGATGCTGAAGCTCCGTGACCCCGAGCGTGCCTCCCGACTGGAGGCCTACGCCGGCTGACGCCGGAAGACCAACCTGAACGCCTGGCGAATCCTCCCCTTTCGCCGGGCGTTCAGCCTGTTCACGGGTTCTTATCAGCGCTCCCTTGTCGCCGGCGCTTCGTTTCGCCGGCCGCTTCTTCTCGTCGGCCGCTTCTTCTCGTCGGCTGGCCGGCGCTTTTTGGGCTCGCCGGTGCCGTGGCGCGTTTCCAGTGACCCTGTCTGTTCCGTGATCAGGCTGTCTCGCGGTCCGTTCCGTCGTTCAGGCGGGCTCGCCGTTCGATTCCCTGGTTCGGGCCGGCTCGCCGTTCGTTCTTTAGTTCAGGCGGGCTCGCCGTTCGTTCTTTAGTTCAGGCGGGCTCGCCGTCCGTTCCCTAGTTCAGGCGGGCTCGCCGTCCGTGCCGGTTCGGGAGGCGTGCAGGGCCCACCGGTTTCCGGCCGCGAGCACAGCGAGCATCGCCGCGAGGACTAAGTGCCCGGTGGCGAGCAGCGCAGCCGTAGCCCCACCGAACACCACCCACTCCGGTACCAGCCGCAGCGGATCCGGGATCGGATGAGAAGCCTTGGGCGCGACCCACCGGCCCCACACGACCGCCGCGACGACGGGCAGCGCCACGGCCGCCAGAATCCGCACCCAGACGGCCCCCGGCACGTGCCACCCGCCGTAGGCGAGCGCGGCAAACGCACAGAGTTCCAGCCCGAACCGAAGCGTGAGGTTGAACCACCGCACAGCGCCTCCTTCCGTTCGGCCGGTTGCGCGTAACCGACCGACCGCCGTGCCGACCTTAGCGATCTCGTCCGGCAACATGGTGAGCTGCCGCCGCCGAAATGCCGCCGCCTCGTCCAGCAACCGCAGCGGATCCCCGGGCGCCAACTGCAGAAAGAGCTCCATCATCGCCCCGGCTCCCGCGTTCAGCGGATGTTCGATCGCCCCGGTGGCCACCTGAGCCAGAATGAGCGCACTGAGCGCCGTGTCGAGATCGCCCGGCCCGTCTCCCGCGTTGCACCAGTCGATGACCACCGGCCCGCGCCGGCTGAGCAGCACATTCTCCGGATGCAAGTCGAGGTGAACGATCGTCTCGCCGTTCCCGCTCCCGCTGTTCCCGCCCTCGCCGCTGCCGCCCTCGCTGTTGTTGCCGCCGCCGCTGGTGCCGCCTCCGCCGCCGCTGCTGGTGCCGCCTCCGCTAGTGCCGCCTCCGCTAGTGCCGCCTCCGCCCCGGCTGTTGCCGCGTGGTGGCAGCTCGTGCAGTCGGCGCAGCAGGTCGGCCAGGATCGCGGTGGCGTCCGGGATGGACAGCTCGCCGGAATGCGCCGCCTGGGCAAGCGTCGGACCGTCGAGCCGCTCCATGACCATGTCGGTGCCGCCGGCCTCGAAAACCTCCGGCACCGGGTAGCCGAGTCCGCCGACGTAGGCCATGACTTCGGCTTCCCGCTGCACGTCAGTCCCGGTGCGATAGCGCCGCAGCACCCGACTCACGTCGAGCGCGTAGACGTCCGCCTCACGTCCCGCAGCGAACGGCTCCCCAAGTTCCACGTAGCCGACCTGTGCCCTTTTGTCAGTCGACCGCGTTGCTGCTGGCGTCGCTCGTGTAGCCGTCGACCGGAGTCTCCATCGCGCCCGTGGTCGCGTCGCCGGTGGTCGTGTTGGCCACGCCCGGACCCGACCGTGGACGCGTGCGGAAGCTGTTAGGGCCGGCCGTGCCACCGGTAGTGGTCATGATCCCGTGCTCAGGGTGCGGGCCGCCGTCCTGGAGCTGGTCGACATCGGTGCCGGCGGCGAGCGTGCTCGACAGGCCGTCCTCGTCGTCGCCCTTCTCCGGCCGGTAGGTGCTCGGCTCGTCGAAGATCCCGGGCCCATAGGCGCTCCCGGCGATCTCCCGCTCGATGCTTTCGTCCGAGTCGCTCATCCTGGTCTCCCTCCGAACATCCGGCCGTCGGCCGGCGGAGCCCGGCCTTCCGGGCCCTCGAGGCGGTTACCCATTCTCGGACGACCCTGGCATTCGCCGGTTGATCCGTACAGTGATTCGTGTCGCTCATCTTTGTGCCGTAACCCCCATCGGGTGTCTCCCACCGGCCGGCGGCGGCATGATGCCACAGTGCGCAAGGCGATCATTTTTGACCTGGACGGAACGATCCTCGACACGGAGACACCCGAGTTCGTCTCGTGGCAGGAGGTGTATGCCGCCCGCGGTGCGACCCTCGACCAATCGCTGTGGGCGCAGGCGATCGGCACCACCGACTCCGGTTTCGACCCGTACGCCCACCTCGAGAATCTGACCGGCGAGCCCGTGGACCGGCCGTCGGTCAGGGCCACCCGCCGGGCCCGCTTCGACGAACTGATGGCGGCCGCCGAGCCACGAGACGGCATCGTCCCCTGGCTGGACGAGGCCCGCGATCTCGGGCTTCGAATCGGTCTGGCCTCCAGTTCCGGTCTCGCCTGGGTGACCCGTTTCCTGGAGGCGCTCGAGCTGCGCGATCGCTTCGAGGTGCTGGCCACCCGCGACCGGGTCAACCACAGCAAGCCGGCCCCTGACCTGTACGAACTGGCGCTGAGCGAGCTGGGGGCGCAACCCGCCGAGGCGCTGGCGGTGGAGGATTCCCCCAACGGTGTGGCGGCGGCCAACGCAGCCGATGTCTTCTGCGTCGCGGTCCCCAACCCGATGACCGTCGGCCTCGCCCTGCCCGGCGCGAACGTGGTGCTGGGCTCGCTGGCCGACCGTCGGCTGCGTGACTTCCTCGACGCCTGAGCCGCCCAGAACGTCACGACGCCTCCCGAGGCAGTCCCACCCGGTGCAGACCGGAACGGGCGGGGAGGACGCTGCCCGCCAGTGCCAGGATCAAGCAGGTCCCGATCGCGAGGAGTGCTGTCGGCCAGGGCACCGCCAGTGCTACCTCGCTGCCGGTCTGCGAACGCAATCCGGCCGTGGAGCCCCACAGCGCGACCATAGCGGCGCCACCGCCGAGGGCCGCGCCGATCGTGACGACCAGTGCCGACTCCCCGGCAACCGCCAGCAGGACCTGGCGTGGTGTGGCCCCGGCCAGCCGCAGCAGGCGATAGTCGGGGGCGCGGCGGGAGGTGGCCATGAAAAGTGTGCTGGCCACCGCCAAGGCGCCGTAGCCAACGGACACCCCGATCAGCAGCAGGGTGAAGATCCAGACCAGCCGGTCTTCCTCGGCGTCGGCTTGTCGCGCATAGGTGGCGACGTCGACCACTCGCGCGCCTGTCTTCCTGGCCGTGGTCGCGGTCGGCCATCCGCCGGAGCGCAGCGGCAGGGCTGCGGCCAATGCCGACGGATCGTGCTCGCGAACCACCGCGCGGCTCAACAGGATCTCCGCCGGCGCCGTGCTGTTCGCGGCGATCTCGACGATTCTCAACCGGTGCTCGGTCCCGTCGGCGAACGTCACCTCTATCGAATCGCCGCGTGCGACCTTCATCTGCGCCGCTCGCGACTCGTTGAGGACCATCGCGTCCGGGGCGTTGAGCGCCCTGGCCTCGACGGCAGCCGGGTCGAGGCCGACTGCTGCGACCACGGTGCGGCTCAGGTAGAGACTCGTCGGTAGCGGCGCTGTCCCGGCGACGGCGTCGGTCAGCCCCGGCGTGCCGTCGGGCACCAGGACCGTACCGGCTGCGGCCTGGTCCACACGATGATTCGCGTAGGCCGCCGTTGACGTCTGCACATTGCCCGCGATGAAGACCGCGAACGCGACGGTCAGGAGCACGGGCGCGGCCGTCGAGGCAGTGCGGCGGGCGCCGGTCAGCGCGCTCTCCCGCATGACGGTGCCGAGCGGGCCGCGGGCCGGCCGCAGGATCACCCACACCATGAGCGGGACCGCCGCTGGTGCCAGCACGGTCGCGGCGACGATCAGTGCCATCACACCCAGAAGCGCGAGCGATGCCAGGTCGCTGAGACTGTCTGTGGCCAGCGTGGCAACACCTGCCGTCAACCCGGACGCGGCGAGGAACAAGCCGACTGTCCAACGTGTCCCGCTCATCGGGCGGTCCTCGACGGCGGCCTGCCGGAGCGCCTCGAGCGGCCCGATTCGGGATGCGCGGCGCGCGGCGATCGACGAACCGGCGACGGCGATGACCGGGCCGGCCAGCAGACCCGCCAACGACGGCCAGAAATGTAGGCCGACCGCGAACGATTCCGGCTCGAAGCCGGCGTCGATCAGCACCCGGCCGATCGCCGGTGCGAGGACCACGCCGAGGGCCGTGCCGGCTGTTCCGGCGACGGTGCCGACGACTGTCGCCTCGCGGATGACTAGCAGGCGAACCTGTCGCGGCGTGGCGCCGGTGGCCCGCAGCAGACCGAACTCCCGGCGTCGCTGATGAACGGTGAGGGCGGACGTCGATGCGATCACGAACACGCAGGCGAACGCCGACAGCGCGGCCATGGCCGACAACACCTGCATGCCGATCCACCGGATGCGGGCGTCGGTGCGCGCCTCCAGGTCGCCGAGACCGGCACCGTGCAACACGGTGGCCCCGGGGACAACCCGTCGGACCTGGTCCGGGTCGGGGTGTCCGGTCAAGCCGACAAGGCGGACCCCCGGCCCCAGCACGGCGGCCACAGCGTCGGAGACGTAAAGACGATCCGCGGTGAGCAAGCCGCTGACGGTCCACTGTGCTGGGCCGACCGAGGTGAGGACAGTGATTGTGCCGCCGACCGGGACACCCCAGTCGCCGGGGATCGCGATCTCGTGGCCGGACCGTGGCGGCCGGCCGGCTATGAGCGAATCGGACGCGAGTGCGGCACTCGCCCAGCCGTGCGCTTGCTGGACGGTCTCAGCGGGTCTGCCGTCGAGTGTCGGCTGTGCGTAGAACGACCTGTCGGCAACCGCGGCGGTCACCCCGGAGAGGGCGGTGAGCCAGGCGACGATCTGGGCCGCCGCGGCTGAAGACCACGGACGGGATTCCGGAAACGGATCGACCGGGGTTACCACGCCCGGACTTCGGACGGCCACCGTCACTGCCGCGAACCGGTCGGGGACTCGCGGTTTCGCCGAGGCGAGCAGGGTCAGCGTGAGTGCGAGCACCGCCGTACCGAAAAGGACCGCGACGAAGGCACCCAGCCGGTCTCGCGTCAGCATGTCGCCTCCACCGCCGCCATGCGGGCGGCGATCGACTCGGCCGAGTCGGCCTCGAGCCGGTCGATGAGACGGCCGTCGGCCAACAGCAACACGTGATCGGCGACCGCGGCAGTGACCGGATCATGGGTGACCATCACGACCGTCTGGCCGCGCTCGTCGACCAACTCACGGAGCAGGGCGAGGACCTGGCGTGAGGTCCGCCCGTCAAGAGCACCGGTCGGCTCGTCGGCGAAGAGCACAGCCGGCCGGGTGAGCAGGGCGCGGGCGATCGCAACCCGCTGCTGCTGACCGCCCGAGAGCTGGGCCGGACGGTGCCGGGCACGCTCGGTCAGGCCGACCCGGGCCAGCGCGGCGGTCAGCTCGGCCTCGTCGACCCGGCGGCCCGCCAAGCGAGCGGGAAGAGCGACATTCTGCGCGGCGGTGAGCGATGAGATCAGGTTGAACGCCTGGAAGACGAAGCCCACGCGCTCACGACGCAGCACGGTCAGTTCGGTCTCGTCGTGCTCGCCCAGCCGCACGCCGTCGAGCACCACCTCGCCGGAAGTCGGCCGTTCCAGGCCGGCGGCGCAATGCAGCAATGTGGACTTGCCCGAACCGGAGGGCCCCATCACGGCGGTGAACGTGCCCGCGGGAAGGTCGACGGTGACGCCGTCGAGGGCGGTCACCGGGTCGGGACCGGCGCGGAACTCCATGCGCAGTTCGTTCAGCGAGACCATCGGTGTCGTCATGGCTGTTGACGATTCCGCTCGGACGGGCCGGTGTAGTCAGACCGTGGTCCAGAGTTGAGAGACCGAACTTCAGACCGTGGTCTGACGCGCTCCTCGTCATCCGTCATTACTGTCTCGGGCATGACCGCAGCCGTGCCTTCCCCGCTCCTCCGGGGGCTCAGCCGTGGCCAGTTGATCGCGTTGGACGCGGCGCTGGCCGTGGGGGCCGCGCTGCTCGGATTCCTCGCCGCTATCGAGGGTCCGGTGCCGACGCATCCCGGCTGGCACGAGCCGCCCTCGGTGTCGGTGCTCTTCGGCGTTCTGCTCGGAGTGCCGGTCGCGCTCCGGCGAATCCGGCCGGTGGCAGCGGCTTCGGGCGCACTCGTACTGACCGTGGCCGCGGCTGCCACGGGCGTTGTCCCCGACTATGCCGGCCTCGCTCCGACGGTTGTGGTCGGGCTGGTTCTCTACACGGTCGGCACCGAGCTCGACCGGCGCCGGTCGGTGCCGATCGTCGTCGTCGGCCTGGTCGCGGTCGCTGTGGTGTTCGGGTGGGTGGCCCGGCAACCGTTCGAGGTGCTGCTGGTGACGTGGGTTCTCGGTGCATGCTGGGCGGTCGGGCGCACCGTTCGGGAGCGTCGTGCCTACGCCGCCCGAGCCGCGAGGCAGGCCACCGAGTTGGCGCTCGGCGAGGAACGCCTGCGCATCGCCCGGGACCTGCACGACATCGTCGCGCACAGCATGAGCGTGATCGCGGTTCGGGCCACTGTGGCCGATCATGTCGCCGACGCCAACCCGCAGCAGATGCGGGAGTCGCTGCAGGTCATCGCCGCCACCAGCAGGGAGGCGTTGGCCGAGCTGCGCCGAGCCCTGGCCGCGTTGCGCACCGAGGCGGTCGTGACCCCGGCGCCGGGGCTGGCCGATCTCGGTGGGTTGATCGGGGCGGCCCGCACCGCCGGCTTGGCCGTCGACCTGGATGTGCGTGGTGATGAGGTTCTGCCGGATGGACTTGAACTTGCAGTGTTCCGTCTGGTGCAGGAAGCGCTGACCAATGTGCTCAAACACGCTCACGCCACCGCGTGCCGGGTTCAGATCGACATCGGGCCGGACGAGGTTCGCGTCGAAGTGAGCGACGACGGCACAGCCGCACCGCGGGCGAGCGGGATTGCCGGCCAGGGACTCGTCGGGATGCGGGAGCGGGCGGCGCTGTTCGGGGGCGAGCTCGCGGCCGAACCGCGGGCGCAGGGCGGTTGGCTTGTCGCGGCGACGCTTCGACGTGCGACATGAGTGACATCACGGTGGCCCTGGCCGACGATCAGGCGTTGTTGCGGGCGGGCTTCCGGATACTTATCGATCACACGCCCGGCCTCGTCTGCGTCGGGGAGGCCGGTAACGGCAGGGAAGCTGTCGAGCTGGCCCGCCGGGAGCGTCCTGACGTCGTCCTGATGGATGTTCGGATGCCGGAGATGAGCGGCCTCGATGCGACTCGGGAGATCTGCCAAGGGCTGGCGGAGCTGCCCACCAAGGTGATCGTGCTGACGACGTTCGACCTGGATGAGTATGTGTTCGGGGCGATCCGGGCCGGGGCCAGCGGGTTCCTGCTGAAGGAGGTTCTGCCGGACGAGCTGATCCGGGCGATCAAGGTGGTGGCGGCGGGGGAAGCGCTGTTGACGCCGGCGGCCACCCGACGGTTGATCTCGGCCTATATGGCCCAGCCAGAGCGTCAGGTCAACCCGGCGCCGGAAATGACAGCCCGCGAGCGCGATGTGCTGGCGCTGGTGGCGCGCGGCCGCTCCAACGAGGAGATAGCCAACGAGCTGCACCTGAGCATGGGAACAGTGAAGACCTACGTCGGGCGGCTTCTGGCCAAGCTGGGCGCACGAGACCGGGCGCAGCTCGTGATGATCGCCTACGAGACGGGGCTCCGCTGAGAAAAGCGGCCGGGCCAAGCAGAGCCGAACGCAGCGCGGGTAGGCCAGGCGCGGCGGCGGAGGACGGCGGGGCGGCGGCGGGCGGCGCGGCGGCGGGCGGCGCGGCGGCGGGCGGCGCGGCAAGAGGCAAAGCGGCGCGGCAAAAGGTAATCAGCGCGGCGAGAGGGGGCGTGGGGCGGCGAGAGGGGGCGTGGGGCGGCCAGAGGGGGCGTGGGGCGGCAAGAGGCGGCGCGGGGCGGCAAGAGGCAGAGCAGCGCGGCGAAAGGCGGGGCGGCGGAGTGGAGGAGGGGGTGAGGGCGGCGGAGTGGAGGGGGTGTGGGCTGGGGGAAGCGGCAAGATAGGGCTATGACGCTCAGCCTGCCGATTGACGACGAAGCCAACGAGCTTCTCTCCACCGACCCACTGGCGCTGCTCATCGGGATGGTGCTTGATCAGCAGATTCCGTTGGAGAAGGCGTTCAGTTCGCCGTGGGTGCTTGCTCGGCGGCTTGGGCATGCGCCTACTGCTGCGGAGTTGGCTGAGTTCGACCCGGAGGCGCTTGTGGCGATCTTTGCCACGCCGCCGGCGCTGCATCGGTTTCCGAAGGCTATGGCCGGGCGGGTGCAGGAGGTGTGCCGGGCGCTCGTCGAGGAGTACGACGGGGAGGCCGGCAACCTGTGGGCGGGCGTGGCCGACGGCAAGGAGTTGCTCAAGCGGGTGGCGTCGTTGCCGGGGTTCGGCAAGCAGAAGTCGCAGATCTTCGTGGCTCTGCTCGGCAAGCAGTACGCGGTGCAGCCGGCGGGCTGGCGGGACGCGGCCGGCGGGTACGGCGAGGCCGGCTCGTTCAAATCGGTCGCGGACATCGTCGACGGCGAGTCGCTCGGCAAGGTGCGGGCGTACAAGAAAGAGATGAAGGCGGCGGCCAAGGCGCAGTGAGCGGCGATCGAACCGGCCATCCAAGGTGGCGCATTTCCCTCCGTCGGATGATTGCGCAGTGCCAGGATTTGCAGGGTAGGCGGGGGAAGCTCAGCAACACCTGAAGGGTGACCGGGGCGTACGGCTGGCGGCCGGCGCGACTGGGTGCTGGGCCACGGATGGCGGGCGCGTCCCCCTGGAATCCGGTGAATCTGGCGTCGTTGGACACGGCCGGGCACCGCCGACAAAGGGGAGAAAAACCCCATGCCCTTGACCACCAGCAGCTCTAACGGGCGCGCCGACCAACGGTCGGTGCGACCCACCTCGTCCCCGGTCTCCACGCGGCCACCGCGGGGCGGAGACACCGAGGCCAGCCGGCGGCAGGCTCGGTCCGTCGCCAAACAGCAGCAGGCCGCCGAACGGATCGCCACGGCGACGGCGGAGATCTCCGCCCAGAACGCCGAGGCCGCCGAGTCGTCCCGGCAGCTCACCGAATCGATGCAGCAGATCTCGGCGGGTGCCGAGCAGGCGTCCGGCGCCACCCAGCAAAGCCTCGCCGCGATGAACCTGGTGGAGGAGCGGGTCGGCCGCCAGGAACAGACCACCAGGCAGGTCGCGGAGCTCAGCCAAGCCTTGCGGAACCTGCTGAACGACACCCGGGCGGGGATCAGCGCCCTGCTCAGCAACGTCGAGAGCGCCTCCAACCGGCAGTCGACGTCCGTCGTGACGATCACCGAGCTGGAGAAACAGGCCGACGAGATCGGCGAGATCGTCAAAACCGTGGCGCACATCGCCGACCAGACGAACCTGCTGGCCCTGAACGCGGCGATCGAGGCGGCCCGGGCGCGGCAGCACGGCAAGGGTTTCGCCGTGGTCGCCGACGAGGTACGCACCCTGGCCGAGACCAGTGAGCGGAGCGCTCGGCTGATCCGTGACCTGATCGACGAGGTGCGGGCCAGTGTCACCGACATCGCCTCGGGCGTGCAGGCGTCCGCCGACACGGCGCGCGGCGAGGTCGAGAAGGGCAAGACGATCACCGGCCAGCTCGAGACGATCCGGGCCGACATGAGCTCGATCATGGATGGCGCCGTCGAGATGGCCGCCGCGGCCGACGAGTCGAAAAGGGCCACCGGCCAGGCCAAGACCCGTTCCGAGGAGATCGCGGCCGCGGCCGAGCAGCAGTCCGCGGCCTGCGAGGAGTCGTTGCAGACGGTCAACCAGCAGACCCAGGCGTTGCGGCAGAGCGAGCAGGCCGCCGACAGCCTGTCCGAGATCTCCGAGACGCTGCGCAGCAGCACCGACATCGCGAAGAGCGCCGAGGATGTGGCGAGCGCGGCGGAGGAGCTGTCCGCCGCGGTCGAGGAGATCAACCGGGCCGCCGGGCAGATCAACACGGCGATCAACGAGATCAACTCGGGGGCACGGACGGCCGCCGAGAAGGGGCAGCAGACCACCGAGCTGGTCGTCCGGATCGAGCAGGGCGCCCAGTTGTCCGAGAGCCGGGGCGGTGCCGCCGTGGAGCGGGCCGATTCGATCCTGGCGCTGCTCGCCACCAACAAGGCGGCGGTCGATTCGATGATCGGCGCGATCGAGCAGGCCGCCCGGGACGGCATCGACAACGTCCGCAAGGTCTCCGAGCTGGAGCAGATCTCCCGGCGGATCGACAAGATCGTGGACGCGATCGCAAACGTCTCGATCCAGACCAACATGCTCGCCGTGAACGGCTCGGTGGAGTCGGCTCGGGCCGGCGAGTTCGGCAAGGGCTTCGCCGTGGTGTCGACCGACATCCGCAACCTGGCCCGGGACTCGGCCGAGAACGCCGACCGGATCAAGGACCTGGTCAAGGCGGTGCAGGACCGGATCGTGGAGGTCCGGGCCGATCTGGAGGAGACCAGCCGGCAGGCGCTCGCCGAGGTGGAGGCGGCCAAGGCCACCACCGATCGGCTCGAGGAGATCGAGCGCGACATGCAGCAGGTCCGGGGCGGCAACGACGAGGTACGCCAGGCCGCTCTGGAAATCGCGTCGACCCTGGGGCAGGTCAAGACCGGTCTCGAGCAGATCTCCAGCGCCGCCAGCCAGGCCGAGCAACTGGCCGGCCAGGCATCCACGGCGGCTCGGGAGCAGGCGCAGGGTGCCGAGGATCTGGCCGCCGCCGTCGAGGAGATCGCGGCGCTCGCGGATGAGCTGCAAAATGCGGCCTGACGACGAGGCGCCGGAGGGCGAGGCGGACAACGCCGATTACGTCACCTTCGACATGGCCGGCGAGCGGTACGCGTTTCCGATGACGCGCGTCCAGGAGATCATCCGGATGCCCACGGTGGTCAAGGTGCCGCTCGGTCCGCCGTCGCTGGCCGGCCTGGCCAACCTGCGTGGCCGGGTGCTGCCGGTGGTGGGCCTGCGGGAGTGCTGCGACATGCCGGGCGTCGAGCACGACGAGACCACCCGGGTGATCGTGGTGGACGGCGGGGTGCCGCTGGGGTTCGTGGTGGACCGGGTGGCCAGCGTGATCAGCATCGACCCGGCCGCGATGGAGTCGGCCGATTCGGTGCGGTCGACCGTCAACTCGGACGTCCTGATCGGCGTGATCAAGTCGGATGGCGTCGCGATGACGAGTGTGCTCGACGTGGACCGCCTGGTCGGTAGCCAGTTCGACCAACTGGCCGCGCGGGTGGGCCGAACCGAGTCGACAGCCCGGGTGCCGATGAGCGAGGAGAACGACGCCGAGAGCAACGACACCCTCGAGCTGGTCAGCTTCGCGGTGGAGGGCCAGGAGTACGCCCTGCCCATCGATCAGGTGCAGGAGATCGTGCAGGCCCCGACCGAGGTCAGTCACGTACCCAATGCGGGCAGCCGGGTCCTGGGCGTGATCGACCTGCGTGGCCGGTTGCTTCCGGTGGTGAGCATGCGCCGGGTCTTCGGGTTGCCGGTCACCGAGTTGGAGCCGCAGAACCGGATCGTGGTGGTCTCGATCAAGGACGGCGTGGTGGGTGTCGTGATGGACACCGTCCGCGAGGTGCTGCGTGTCCCGCATCAGCTGGTGGCGCCGCTGCCGTCGTTCGTGGCGGGGGACGGGCGCAAGAGTGAGGTCGAGTCGGTGTGCCGGCTCGAGGACGGCAAACGCCTGGTGTCGGTGCTGAGTGTCAACCGGATGTTCGACTCGCCCGAGGTGCGCAGCGAGATCGCCGAGCATCAGGGCTGGGAGGAGGGCGCGGAAATGCCTGCGGAGCGGGTCGCTGACGACGGCCGGGGCGATGAGGAACTGTTCGTCGTGTTCCGGCTGGACGATGAGGAGTACGCGGTCGACGTCGACGCCGTGCAGGAGATCATTCGCGTACCGGAGGCGCTGATCCGGGTGCCCAGGTCGTTCGAGTTCGTCGAGGGCCTGGTCAACCTCAGGGGAACAGTGCTGCCGGTGGTCGATCTCCGTACCCGTCTCGGGTTGGCGAGATGTGACCGCGACGAGCGGCAGCGCATCGTGGTCCTGATCATCGGAGGGGTGCGCACCGGGTTCGTCGTGGACTCGGTGGCCGAGGTGGCCCGGGTCGGCCGGCAGGTGCTGGAACCGGCCCCGGAGCTCTCCGCCGAGCAGGCCCGGGTGGTGTCGCGGGTGGCCAACCTGCCGGAGCAGAAACGCATGCTGCTGCTGGTGCAGGTCGATCAGCTGTTGGCGGCGGGGCAGGCCGAGGCGTTGGCGGACGTCCTCGCCGAGGACGAGCTAGTGGCGGTCTGAGTGGCCACCTCGGTTCTGGTCGTCGACGATTCGGCTCTGATGCGCCGGGCGTTGAAGGAGATTCTGGTCGAGACCGGCGAGTTCGAGGTGCACACCGCCCGCAACGGGGTGGACGCGCTCGAACAGCTCGACCGGGTCCAGCCCGACATCATCACTCTGGACGTGAACATGCCGGAGATGGACGGACTTTCCTGTCTCGCCCGGATCATGGAGCAGCGTCCGACCCCGGTGGTCATGGTGTCGTCGATCACCGAGAAGAACGCGCTGGTCACCCTGGAGGCGCTGGAGCTGGGGGCGGTCGATTACGTGCCCAAGCCGGGCGGGACGGTCTCGCTGAACATCGACGAGGTCGCGGACGAACTGATCACCAAGGTGCGGGCGGCGGGTTCGGCCCGGCTCGGCCGCAAGGCCGTCCCGCGGGCGACGCCACCGCCTCGCGGGACACTCGACCCGCCGGTGCGGCCGGGCACGGTGGATCTCGTGCTGATCGGCTCCTCGACGGGGGGACCGCATCTGCTCAACGAGATCCTGCCGCGGCTGCCGGCCTCGCTCGGCGCACCGGTGGTGGTGGCTCAGCACATCCCGGCGTCGTTCACCGGGGCGCTGGCCCGCCGGCTCGACGAGACGTGTGCGCTGCGGGTGCACGAGGTGGACAAGATCATGACGATCAAGCGGGGAAACATCTATCTGGGCAAGGGCAGTGCCGATGTGGTGGTGGCACGGCGTACCGACGGCTTGATCGTCAAGAGCGTGCCGGCCGGCGCGGATTACCGATGGCATCCGAGCGTGGACCGGATGGTCGCCACGGCCCGCCGGTACTGCGACCCGGCCCGCCTGGTCTGCGTGCTGCTGACCGGGATGGGCGACGACGGGGCCGCGGAGATGACCGAGGTGCGCGCGGGCGGCGGGCGCACCATCGCCGAGTCCGAGGAGACCGCGGTGGTCTGGGGCATGCCGGGCGAGTTGGCCCGGCGGGGTGGTGCGTCCGAGGTCCTGCCGTCGTACGAGATCGCTGACCGACTGGCCGCCTGGGTCCGTTGAGGGAGAGGTCATGGGACTAGTTCGGCGTAATGCGGAGCCGGAACCGCAGACGATGGGGCCCGGCGATCTGCTGGCACAACTCGACGACCCGGACCCGGACCGGCGGCGGGAGGCCGCGCTGGGTCTCGAGGCGGAGAGCGCGGTGGAGGTGCTGCTCGACCGGGTCGCGACCGAGGACGAACCGCGAGTGCGGGACGCGATGCTCACCACCCTCGCCGCGCACGACACCGACGCCGTGGCGGCCGGCCTGGCGGTGCATCTGGCCAGCGACGACGCGGGTCTGCGGACGGGCGTGGCGGAGGCCCTGGCGAGCATGCCGGAGTCGGTACCGGCGATCATCCCGCGGTTGCTGGAGGACCCGGACCACGACGTACGCGTGATGGCCGCGATGGTTCTCGCCGATCTTCAGCATCCGGAGGCGACGACCTGGCTGACCGTGATGATCAAGGACGATCCGCATCCCAACGTGGTGGCGTCGGCGATCGACGCGCTGCTGCCCTCGCTCGGCCCGGAGCACACCGAGCTGCTGGAACGCGCGGTCCGGCGCTTCCCGGACGACCCGTTCCTGCGTTTCACCGTGGAGGCGGCACTGCGATGACCTCGGCCACCGCCGGCACCGGTCTGACCGGGGCCGACTTCGAGAAATTTCGCGACTACTTCTACAAGCGCACCGGCATCCAGTTCTCCGAGTCGAAGCGGTATTTCGTCGACAAACGGATCGACAACTGCATCCGCGCGTCCGGCTACGACTCGTTCGCGGGCTGGTTCGGCGCCCTGCGACTGGGCGACAAGCCGGCCCTGCTGCAGGAGCTGATCAATCAACTGACCGTCAACGAGACGTACTTCCTGCGCGAGGACTACCAGTTCGACGCGCTGCTCAACGCCGTACTCCCGGAGGTTCTCAAGAACCGGAGCCGGATTCCCGGACCGATCAAGATCCTCTCGCTGCCGTGTTCGACCGGCGAGGAGCCGTACTCGATCGCGCTGCGTCTGCTCGAGGAGTGGCCGCACATCGACACCGTGGACGTGGAGATCCACGGCGCCGACATCGACAGCGAGGTGCTGGCCCGGGCCCGGCACGCGAGCTACGGCGAACGTTCCCTGCAGCGGGTTCCGAAGCCGTGGGTGGCGAAGTACTTCAACCTGGTCGGGGCCGGCCGCTATCAGCTCGACGAGAGCATCCGGGGCGCGGTCACGCTGCATCAGATAAACGTCTGCGACACCGCGACGATGCGTAATTTCCGCGACTTCGACGTCGTCTTCTGCCGCAATGTGCTCATCTATTTCGACGAGCTGTCAAGCCGGCGGGCGGCCGAGAACCTGTACGGCTCGATGCGGCCCGGCGCCTACCTGTTCCTCGGCCATTCCGAGTCGATGAGCCGGATCTCGCCGATCTTCACCCCGACGCGCCTGCCGGAGGGCATCGTCTATCAACGACCGACCGGAGCGAAGTGATGACCGAGACGCAGCCCAAGGTGCTCGTCGTGGACGACGCCGCCACTGTGCGGATGTACCACAGCACGCTGCTGACCGAGGCCGGTTTCGAGATCCACGAGGCGGCCAACGGGCTGGAGGCGGTCGAGGCCGCCCTGGGCACCGCCTTCGACCTGTTCGTAGTGGACGTGAACATGCCCAAGATGAACGGCTACACCTGCGTGGAGACGCTGCGCTCGGAGACGGTCGGCACGCCGGCGCCGGTGATCATGATCAGCACCGAGGACCGGCCCGGGGACGCGGACCGTGCCTATGCCGCCGGCGCCAACCTCTATCTGGTCAAACCGGTGGTCCCGGCCCGCCTCGTGCGGATCTCCCGGATGCTCACCGGACGGGGCGTGGCGGCATGAACCCGCTGCTCGCCCAGTTCCTGGCCGAGGCCGCTGACCTGCTCACCCAGGTCGACGAGGGCCTGCTCCAGCTGGAGCGCACGCCCGGCGACCCGGAGCTGGTCAACGAGGTGTTCCGGGCCGCGCACACGTTCAAGGGGTCGTCCGGCCTGTTCGACTTCCCCGAGCTGACCAAGCTCACGCACGCGGCCGAGGACCTGCTCGACGCGGTGCGCGCCGGTGAGCTGCCGCTGGACTCGGGCATGACCGACGACCTGCTGGCCACGTTCGACCTGATCCGGGGCTGGCTCGCCTACGTCACCACCGAGGAGCGTCTGCCGTCGACGGCCGGGGCCGACGCGGCGAGCCTGATCGTCCGGCTGCGGGCGCCGATCGGCGGTGAGGTGGTTCGCGAGGCGCCGACGCTGTCGGGCCCGCAGGCCGGCGATGTCGCGCCGGCCTGGCTTGCCTATTTCGACGAGGAGTGGCTCGCCGAGACCGCCGCCTGGCTGCGCACCACCTCGTCGCAGATGCGATTCATCCGGTACGCCCCGGATTCCGGCTGCTTCTTCCGGGCCGAGGATCCGCTGCACCTGATCCGCCAGGTCCCGGCCCTGGACCGGCTCAACGTGATCGAGCCGGTGGAGTGGCCGGAGGCCGCCGACTACGACGAATACGCCTGCCTGGTCGCGTTCGTCTGCGCGACGCGGGCCGGGATGGGCGAGATCCAATACCTGTTCCGCTACGTGGTCGACCAGTTCGAGCTGGTCGACCTCGACGGTGACGCGATCCAGCGGTACCTGTCCGGCGAGATCGAGATCGAGGTCGAGCCCGAGTCCGGCACCGCGGAAAAGCAAGATCAAAAGCCGTCGTCGAGTACGGATCCGGCCCTGCTCGCCGACGCGCGGGCGGTGCTCGCCGCCTCGCTGAAGGCGCTGGCCCTCAATCCGACGAACACGTGCCATCTGATCTCCCTGGCCAAGGCCATCACCTACGCGGCGCACGCCTTCGGCGACCCGGTCGAGATCCAGGAACCGGACGTCGTGACCCTGACCGCGACCGTGACGCGCCTGCTCGGCGACACCGCGGAGGCGGTGGAGGACCCGGTGCGAACGGTGGTGCCCCTGGTGGCAGCCGACGAGGCACCGGCCGCCGAGCGCCGTGCCGACGACCCGGGCGGCCAGGTCGGCAGCCGCATCCTCAAGGTCGACCAGGAGAAGGTCGACCACCTGATGGAGCTGGTCGGCGAGCTCAACGTGGCCAAGAACGGGCTGACCTTCCTGGCGGGCGCGGCCGAGGAGGAGTTCGGCAGCCGCGCCCTGGCCCGCCGGATCAAGGATCAGTACTCGGGACTGCACCGCATCGCCGAGGAGTTGCAGGCCTCGGTCATGGACATCCGGATGCTGCCGCTGTCGGTGGCCTTCTCCCGGTTCCCCCGCCTGGTCCGCGACCTGAGCCGGCGGCTCGGCAAGAACATCGAGCTGGTCCTCGAGGGCGAGGACACGATGGCCGACAAGGACGTCATCGAGGCGCTCGCCGATCCGCTTGTCCACCTGGTGCGCAACAGCCTGGACCACGGGATCGAGACCAGCGACGAACGGCTGGCCTCGGGTAAACCGACGACCGCCCGGATCACCCTGACGGCGGTGGCCGACGGTGACGCGGTGATCGTGGAGATCGCCGACGACGGGCGCGGGGTCGACCCGGCGCGGGTGCGGCGCAAGGCGTACGAGAAAGGTCTGATCTCCGAGGAGGAGCTCGAGACCCTCAGCGACGTCGACGCGGTCGACCTGGTCTTCCGGCCCGGGTTCTCGACCGCCGAGCAGATCTCCGACCTCTCCGGTCGCGGCGTCGGCATGGACGCGGTGCGGGCCAGCGTGGAGAAGCTCGGTGGAACCGTGACCATGCGCTCCGAGCTGGGCATCGGCACCTCGACCCGGCTGCGCCTGCCGCTGTCCATGGCGGTCACCCAGGTGATGGTGGTCAGCGTCGCCGGTCAGCGCTTCGGCATCCCGGTCGACCTGGTGGTGGAAACCGTCCGGGTGCCGGTCGACGAGATGAACCGGGTGCTGCACCAGGACGTCGTGGTGCTGCGCGGCGAGGTGATCCCGGTGCTCGACCTGGCCCGCGCCCTCGACATGCCGTGGATCCCGGACGACAACCGGGACCGGGCGATCCTGATCGCCAACGTCGGCGGGCAACGGGTGGGGCTCCTGGTGGAGCAGTTCCATCGGGAGGTCGACGTGATCCTGAAACCGATGGAGGGCCTGCTCGCCTACGCCGACGAGTTCTCCGGCACGGCGCTGCTCGGTGACGGCCTGGTGCTGCTGGTGCTGAACATGAAGGAGGTGCTCGGTCTTGCCGCTCGAGTTGGGTGAAGGCACCGCGACGCTTATCGGTGTGGTCACCGTCGACGAGGTCGAGGAATTGGCCGGCTGGCTCCGGGCGACCACGCGGCCCAAGGTCAACCTACGCAGATGCAACCATCTGCACACCGGAGCGTTCCAGGCATTGCTCCTTTTCCGCCCGAAAGTGAGTGCAGCACCGACGGACAGTTTTCTGGCCGAGCGGGTGCTGCCGTTGCTGGCTCGACAAGGAAGTGAACCTCCATGACAACTGTGATGCTCGTCGACGACTCCGCCACCATGCTCATGAGCCTGAAGTCCATCCTGACCAAGGCCGGCTACGCCGTCGAGACGGCGGGCCACGGCAAGGAGGCGCTCGACAAGCTCGGCAAGGGCGTCAAGCCCAACCTGATCATCAGCGACGTGAACATGCCGCAGATGGACGGGATCACCTTCGTCCGGGAGGCCCGTAAGTCGCCCGGTCTGCGTTTCACCCCGATGCTCATGCTCACCACCGAGTCTGAGCAGGCCAAGCGCACCGAGGCCAAGTCCGCGGGCGCCACCGGGTGGCTGGTCAAGCCGGTCGCCCCGGAACAGCTCCTCGGGGTCATCAAGCAGGTTCTCCCCGGCGCCTGACCGAAGGCGCCGCAGTCGCCTGGAGGTAACGCCATGTCCGGTCTGCTCCGCCGATCGGGCTCGTTCGCTGAGGAGACGAACGACCCGTCGGTGAGCCCCGAACTGGTGGCCGAGGCGTTGCGCCCGGTACCGGAGTTCTGCGACGTCATGGACGCGCACATCCACGACGTGATCGAACAGACCGGCGAGGCCGCCGAGGGGATCGTCCACAAGCTGGTGGCGATCGACTCGCTGGCCGAGATGATGTCCGGAGACGTGGCCCGGCTGGCAAGCACGCTGGGTCACGTCGAGTCGGAGCTGGTCACCGTGACCGGCGCCAACGACCAACTGGTGGACCGGCTCATCCGCTACTTCATCTACCGCGACGAGCAGATCCACCGGCTGGTCGAGGAGATGCGTGGGCTCAAGCAGCACGTCAAGCAGATCGAGGAGGTCAGCAAGGCTACCAACATCCTTGCCCTGAACGCGATGATCGAGGCGGTCCGGGCGGGCGACGCGGGCGAGGGCTTCGCGGTCGTGGCCGACGAGGTACGCAAACTGGCCGACCGTTCCCGCCAGGCGGCCAACGGCATCGGCAGCAGCCTCGCCGACCTGACCACCCGGCTCGACGAGGTCCTCGCCCGGGATCAGGACTTCGACCAGGACGAGGCCGCGGTCGAAGCGACCATGGACACGGCGATGACCCGGCGGCTGGCCGGCGTCGCCAGTGCCCAGCGAGAGATGTCGGAGATGGTGTCGACCATCCTGCACGACGCCCTGCAGGCGGCGAGTCAGGTCGAGAGCACGTCGAGCGCCCTGACCGACGAGACCACCGGTGCGGTCGGGCACATCCAGTTCCAGGACATCAGCCGGCAGATGCTCGAGCACGTGCTGGCGGCGCTCGGCGACGTGCGCCGGCAGTCCGAGGATCTGGTGGCTTACTCCCGAGGAGCGCTCGGGGCGGAGGCTCTGCGCGAGAAGATGATCCGGGTCGACGACCTGCGGGCCCGGCACGTGATGGGGCGACAGCGGGCGACGCACGCGGCGAGCACGGGCGGGCCGGCCGAGGCCGACACCGCACCCATGATCGAGCTGTTCTGACGACGGGGGATCGAGATGGCGTCGAGCAACGGGTACGGCCAGGAGTGCCCCACCGAGCGCGAGTCGGTGGACGCCCTGGCCGAACTGGTCGGTCACCGGGTCGCCGAAGGAATCTGGGACCTGTCCGCGCGTGAGCTCGGCCTGCGCCGCCCCGTTTCCGAGCCGGCCGACCTGCGCCGGGTCGCCGAGCATCTGATGACCGTCGGCGACCTGTTGCGGGTCGCCGGCCGCTCCACCAAGGTCCGGGTGATCACCTACGAGGCGTTGAGCCGGACGGTGATCTCATGAGCGCGGAACTGCTGAGTGACTTCTACCCGGCGATCCGCACCGTGGACCGGCTGACCGACGTGGCCCGGCTCGGTCTCGACCGGGAGGCCGAGCGCCCGTTCCTGCGTCCGCACGTGGAACGGGTGGCCGAACGGCTGGACACCCCGTACGTGATCATCGACGTGCTGCTCAACGACGCCCAGGTCTTCCTGGCCGAGCTGGGCCCGATCCCGGAGTTCCTGCAGGAGGCCGGCGGGACCCCGCTGGAGTGGGCCTTCTGCCAGCCGCTGGTCACCGAACGGGCGCCGCGCACCGTGCCCGACCTGGCGACCGATCCGCTGTTCCGGGACAACCCGCTGGTCAAGGCGGGTGGGGTCCGGTCCTATGCCGGGGCGCCGCTCGTGTCGCAGTCGGGCCACGTGCTCGGTGGGGTGTGCGGGCTGGACGTCGAGCCGCGTCCGTTCAGCCAGGGCGACCTGGTTTTCCTCAAGGAGATCGCCGACGAGGTGGTCGTGCTGCTCGAGGAAAGAGCCGACCGGCCCTGATTCGCGCGCGACCACGCGATCGGTGTAAGGATGGAGTCCGGAGGACCCCATCGTGAAGAAACAAACGGTCCTGATCACCGACGCCGCGCGGAGTCAGGACGAGCAGTACCGCAGCCGGCAGATCCGTTACGTGACGATGATGGGCGCGCGGGCCGCTTGCGTCATCCTGGGGGCGATCCTGGTCAGCGTCCATCCCCCGCTGCTCGGGCTGTGGCTGATCTTCTGCGCGGCGGGCATGGTGTTCCTGCCGTGGGCAGCCGTCCTGATCGCGAACGACCGCCCGGCCCGGTCCAAGGAGGAGCGCGCCGCCGCGGCCGCCGAACGCGACTACGAGCAGGCCGTGCTCGCCCAGCACGCGGCCGAGCCGGAGCCGGTGGAATACCTGACGATCGACGGCGAGCACTGGGTGTCGGAGCACGACCGCAAGACCTAGGGCCGGGCGCCGACCTGGCTCACGGCCTCGGCGCCGAGTGCGGCCCCGGCCGCGAGGGCGGCCTCCGGCGAGCCGCCGGAACACCACGAGGCGATCAGGCCGGCCGCGAAGGCGTCTCCCGCTCCGGTCGGATCTTTCATCGGTACGCGGGTGGAGCGCCCCCGCCGAACCAGGCCGTTCCCGGCGGCCCACCAGGCCCCGGCCGCACCCTGCTTGACCACTGCGTTGGCCACGTGCGCGGCCAGCCGGGCGGCCTGTTCCGCGGGTTCGCCGGGCCCGGCGAGCACTTCCGCCTCGTCCGCGTTGCACAGGAGCAGGTCGGTCGCGCGTACCCAAGTCAGGAAGGCGGAGGCACCCACCGACCGCAACGGGGCCGCCGAGGCCGCGTCGACGCTCGTCGTCAGGCCCCGCTCCGAGGCCGCCGCCAGGGCGGCCAGACCGGCCGCCCGGGACCCGTCGTGCAGCAGGGGATAGCCGGAAAGATGCAGGTGGCGGGCTCCGGACGCGTCGATCGCGGCGACCACCGCGGCCGGGTCGAGCAGTAGCGACGCGCCCCGATCGGTGATCATCGTGCGTTCGTCCGGCCCGGCCAGCACCACCACGCTGCCGGTCGGCGCGCCGGCCTGCCGGTCGACCGCGCAGCGGACCCCGGCCGCGACCAGCTCGGCCACCCGGTCCCGCCCGGCCGGGTCATCGCCGACCGCCGCCACCAGCGTGACCGCCTGACCGGTGCGGGCCAGCCAGGCCGCCGTGTTGGCGGCCTGGCCCCCACCACGCACCGTGATCGAGGCGTTGGTGTCCGAACCGATCTGGATCGGCCCCGCCTGCTCCACCAGGACGTCGGTGACCAGGTCGCCGACCACGACGATCACGCGGTGAAGCCCACCGGCGCGGGTGCGGGCGTGTGCGCGGCCGCGATCCGCGCCGCCAGCGCCGAGTTGCGCAGGATGATCCGTACGTTCACCGCGAGGCTCTGCCCCTCGGTGCTGGCGTGGAAGTGCGAGAGCAGGAACGGCGTGACCGCCTTGCCGGTGATGCCGCCCCGGGACAGCAGAGCGAGGCCTTCGGCCAGGGTGCGGTCGTGCAGCGCCGGCTCGAGCTGCTCGTCGACCGGCAGCGGGTTGGCCAGGATCAGCGCGCCGGCCCCCACCCCGTGGTCGGTCCGGGCCCGCATCACGTCGGCGATCTCGTCGGGCGAGTCGAGCTGCCAGTCGACGTCGAAGCCGCCGTCGGTGATGAAGAACCCGGGGAAGCGCTTGGTCCGATAGCCGGCCACGGCGACGCCGAGCGTCTCGAGCCGCTCGAGCGTGGCACCCACGTCGAGGATCGACTTCACCCCGGCGCAGACCACGACGATCGGGGTGCGGGCCAGCGTGGTCAGGTCGGCCGACTCGTCGAAGGTGACGTTCGCCTCGCGGTGCACCCCGCCCAGCCCGCCGGTGGCGAACACGCCGATCCCGGCGGCGGCGGCGACCGCACTGGTGGCGGCCACCGTGGTGGCGCCGTCCGCTCTCTTCGCGGCGGCCACCGCGAGATCCCGGACGCTGAGCTTGGCCACGCCCTCGGCCAGCGCCAGGTGCTCGATCTGGCGGTCGTCGAGGCCGACGACGAGCTCGCCGCCGATCATGCCGATGGTGGCCGGCACGGCGCCGTTGTCGCGGACGGTCTGCTCGATCTCCCGCGCCACCCGCAGGTTGTCCGGGTGGGGGAGACCGTGGGAGATGATGGTGCTCTCCAGCGCGACCACCGGCCGGCCGTCCCGGCGGGCACGGGTCACCTGCTCGCCGTAGTGGATTTGAAAGTTTGTCACGCCAGCTACCGTACGGTGCCGATCGCCCTCGGCGGCGTTGGACCGCTTCGGCGTGAGGTGCAAGACTTGCTGGTTGGAGCTTTCGGTTCATTTCTTGAAGGGCTGATGTCGTGACCACCCAGATCCTGGAACGCCCCGAAACCAAGGACGCCGACACCGGCCCGGAGATGTTCCACTACGTCCGCAAGGAGAAGATCGCCGAGAGCGCGGTCATGGGCACCTACGTGGTGGCACTCTGCGGGGAGAAGTTCCCGGTCACCAAGACCCCGAAGCCCGGTTCGCCGGTCTGCCCGCAGTGCAAAGAGATCTACGAGGCGATGAAGCACTGAACTTCCTACTCGTTGGCGATCTGGTCGGCGTAGCGGTCTTCGCCGCTTCGGGAGCCTCGGCCGCGATCGGCAAGCGGCTCGACCTCTTCGGGGTCGCCTTCGTCGGCTTCGTGGCCGCGCTGGGTGGGGGGATCCTGCGCGACCTCGTGATCGGGGCGGTCCCGCCGCTCGCGTTCGCCGACTGGCGTTATGCGATCACCGCGGTGCTCGCCTCGATCGCCGTGTTCCGGCTGCATCCCCACCTCACCCGGCTCCGCCGGACCGTGCTGGTGCTGGACGCGGCCGGCCTCGGCCTGTTCACCGTCACCGGCACGCTCAAGGCGCTCACCACCGGCGTGCCGCCGGTCGGTGCCTGCCTGGTCGGCATGCTCACCGCCATCGGCGGCGGCCTCGCGCGCGACCTGCTCACCGCCGAGATCCCGGTGGTGCTGCAGCGTGACATCTACGCGATCGTCGCCCTCGGCGGAGCGATTCTTGTCACGATCCTGCACGGGATCGGCTTCGTCAGCGCCCTGCCGATGACCGGCGCCGCCGTGCTCATGACGGGTCTGCGCCTGCTCGCCCTGCGCCGGAGGTGGTCCGCGCCGGTCGCGCTGCCGTGACCATCGACTGGCTATGCTGGACGCCGCCCCCGCCAGTCGGGGGCGATTTTGTTGGAGGGGACTTTCCGGCGTGAGCCCGCCTTTACCGAACATCGACACCTTCCCGCCGCTGCGGGACTGGCAGCGCAAAGCCCTGGTGGCCTACCTGCGACGACCCGGCCAGGACTTCATGGCAGTGGCGACGCCGGGCGCGGGCAAGACCACGTTCGCCCTGCGGATCGCGGCCGAGCTGCTCGCCCACGGCACCGTCGAGGCGGTCACCGTGGTCTGCCCCACCGAGCACCTCAAGACGCAGTGGTCGGTCGCCGCGGCCCGGGTCGGCATCCAGCTCGACCCGATGTTCCGCAACTCCGACGTGCACTCGTCCCGCGACTTCCACGGCGCCGTGCTCACCTACGCGCAGGTCGGCATGGCCCCGCAGGTGCACCGCCGGCGCACGATGACCCGCCCCACCTTCGTGATCCTCGACGAGATCCACCACGCCGGCGACTCACGCACCTGGGGCGACGGGGTCAAGTCGGCGTTCGAGGAGGCCGACCGCCGCCTCATGCTGACCGGGACGCCGTTCCGCTCCGACGACAACCCGATCCCGTTCGTGTCCTACGAGCGCGGCGAGGACGGCCTGCAGCGTTCCCGGGCCGACTCGGTCTACGGCTACGCCGACGCCCTCCGCGACGGCGTCGTCCGGCCGGTGCTGTTCATGGCGTACTCCGGGGAGACCCGCTGGCGCACCAACGCGGGCGACGAGCTCGCCGCCCGGCTCGGCGAGCCGATGACCAAGGACCTGGTGGCCCAGGCCTGGCGTACCGCTCTGGACCACCGCGGTGACTGGATGCCCCAGGTCATGCGGGCGGCCGACGCGCGGCTGAGCAAGCTGCGCGCGCACGGCATCCCCGACGCGGGCGGCCTCGTCATCGCCAGCGACCAGCAGACCGCCCGGGCGTACGCGAAACTCCTGCACGAGATCTCCGGCGAGCCCGCCGTGGTGGTCCTCTCCGACGACGAGGGCGCCTCCGGCCGGATCGCCTCGTTCGCCGTCTCCGACCAGCGCTGGATGGTCGCCGTCCGGATGGTGTCCGAGGGCGTCGACATCCCGCGCCTGGCCGTCGGGGTCTACGCCACCAGCGCCTCCACCCCGCTGTACTTCGCCCAGGCGATCGGCCGGTTCGTCCGTTCCCGCCGCCCCGGCGAGACGGCCACCGTCTTCCTGCCGAGCGTGCCTCATCTGCTCGGCCTGGCCAGCGAGATGGAAGCGCAGCGCAACCACGTCCTCGGCGCGCCCAAGGAGAAGGACGGCCTCGACGACGACCTGCTCGATCGCGCCCAGCGGGAGGAGGACGCGTCCGGCGAGCTGGAGAAGCAGTTCGAGGCCCTGGGCGCCAGCGCCGAGCTGGACCAGGTGATCTACGACGGCACCTCGTTCGGCACCGGAGCCGGCAGCGGCACCGTCGAAGAGGCGGAATACCTGGGCCTGCCCGGCCTCCTGACGCCCGACGAGGTCACGATGCTCCTCAGCCGGCGGCAGACTGAGCAGTTGGCCACCCAGAAGCGGCAGAAGGCCGCTGAGCCGGTCCCGGAGCCCCGTAAGCCGGAGGTCGTGCCGATGTCGGCGGGGGAGCGCCGGAACACTCTGCGGCGCCAGCTGAACACCCTGGTGGCCGCGCACCACCACCGCACCGACCTGCCGCACGGGAAGATCCACGCGGAGCTGCGGCGGCTGTGTGGGGGACCGCCCAGCGCGCAGGCCACCATCGAGCAGCTCGAGGAGCGGATCGCCACCATCCAGACCCTGTGAGGGCGCGGCCGAGCCGCCCCAACTCAAGTCAAGTCTTCTTGACGTCAAATACTCTTGACGTTAAGAGAACTTGACGTCAGGATGGAACGCATGACGACGAACGTGATCGACCGTGTGGTGCGGTGGAACCTGGATCTCGACGGCGACCTCTACGGCGACGAGCGGGAGCGCTTCCGGTGGTACGAGGGGATCGCGGCCTCGAGCTCGCTGCAGTCCGTCCTCGTCCCCGGGGCCGCCGCCGTCATGGTCTGGCCGCTGGGCCGGGCGGCGGTGCCGCCGCTCGCGGTCATCCTGGTGCTGCAGTGGCTGACCATGCTGCTCGCGACGCTCTACGTGCGGCGCCGTCGGGTCGACACCGTGCCGCGCTCGTGGAACCTCAAGCGCTTGGTCCTGACCGTGCTGGGCGTGGGCCCCTATGTGGTGTTCCTGGTCGGCGCGCTCCACGCCTACGACCCGGCGGGCGACACCTGGATCGGCGCG
Organism: Paractinoplanes ferrugineus; assembly: GCF_016862195.1. Lineage (GTDB taxonomy): Bacteria > Actinomycetota > Actinomycetes > Mycobacteriales > Micromonosporaceae > Actinoplanes > Actinoplanes ferrugineus. Next base: position 134,772 of record NZ_BOMM01000008.1, read on the forward strand.
GCCGTCGGCGGCGTCCTCGGCGGGACGGGCGCGATCATCGGCACGATCCTGAAGATCAAGCGGCGGGACCAGCGTGAGGCGCTCGTCGGGGACGACGACTGATGGCGCCACCGTCGGGACCGGTCCGGGCCCCGGAGAGCGACACCGGGGCCGGGCCCCGCATCCGGGCCGCCCGCAAGGAAGCCGGGCTCACTCAGCAGGGGCTCTCGGCCGCGGTGGCGGTGAGCCGGCAGACCATCATCGCGATGGAGACGGGCGATTACGCCCCGTCGGTCTACCTGGCCGTCAAAATCGCCCGGGCGCTCGGCGTGACAGTCGAGAGCCTCTGGGGGACGGAGGCGTGAAAAGGGGCGCCCGTACACCTGGGCGCCCCTGTCTCACGTCTGTAGGTCCGGGAGAACTTCGGTTCTAGTTGGAGTTAGACATCATGTCCGCGCCGCGCCACGTGAACTCCGGATCCGCCGCGTACTGGACCGCGATCTTCACCAGGTCTTCGGCATACCGGTTGGCGTGGTGTCCACAGAACACCAGTTCACTGCCACCAGCCAGGGTCAAACGGAGCTTTCCGGCTGCATTGCAGCGGTCGCACCGTTCATCGGCTGCTGGGCCGGCCACACTTCCCGCCGGCGGCGTGAGGGTCGGGGTCATCGCCTTCCTCCTCTGTTCGTCACCGATGAACATGTTCCTCGGCTTACTGCTGCTACACATCGTGCAACACCCTGCACCGTTGCAGCCTTCCCACGGTGGCTCGGGGGGACCGAGGTCACACGCGTTCCGGCTAGTGTGCCGTGATCCAAGGGTGCCACGTCAACGATCACTTCTGCACAACGGTCTGATCACCACCCGTTGATGTACGAGTGGTGACCAAACAGACACGTTGAGTTGACTGGACGGCCTAGTCCAGGTAGTCCCGGAGAACCTGCGAGCGCGAAGGGTGTCGCAATTTCGACATCGTCTTCGACTCGATCTGCCGGATGCGCTCCCGGGTGACCCCGTAAACCTGTCCGATCTCGTCCAGCGTCCGCGGCTGGCCGTCGGTCAGGCCGAAGCGGAGCCGGACCACGCCGGCCTCGCGCTCGGAGAGCGTCTGCAGCACCTGCTGCAGCTGGTCCTGCAGAAGCGAGAAGGAGACCGCGTCGACGGCGACGACCGCCTCGGAGTCCTCGATGAAGTCACCGAGCTGGCTGTCGCCCTCGTCGCCGATCGTCTGGTCGAGCGAGATCGGCTCACGCGCGTACTGCTGGATCTCCAGAACCTTCTCCGGAGTGATGTCCATCTCTTTGGCCAGCTCTTCGGGGGTAGGCTCGCGGCCCAGGTCCTGAAGCAGCTCACGCTGTATGCGGCCGAGCTTGTTGATTACCTCGACCATGTGGACCGGGATGCGGATCGTCCGGGCCTGGTCGGCCATCGCTCGGGTGATCGCCTGCCGGATCCACCACGTGGCGTACGTCGAGAACTTGTAGCCCTTGGTGTAGTCGAACTTCTCGACCGCGCGGATCAGACCCAGGTTGCCCTCCTGGATCAGGTCGAGGAACGCCATGCCACGGCCGGTGTAGCGCTTGGCCAGCGACACCACCAGCCGGAGGTTGGCCTCGAGCAGGTGGTTCTTCGCCCGCTCGCCGTCCCGGCCGATCCAGCGCAGGTCGCGCTCCATCGTCCGCTCGAGCTTCTCCTCGCCCTCGTCGCAGGCGCGCAGACGCTCGGCGGCGTAGAGCCCGGCCTCGATGCGCTTGGCCAGCTCGACCTCCTGCTCGGCGTTGAGCAGCGGGACCTTGCCGATCTGCTTGAGATAGGCGCGGACCGAGTCGGCCGAGGCGGTCAGCTCGGCGTCCCGCCGGGCCTGCTTGAGCGCCTCCGACTCCTCGTCGTCCCACTCGAAGTCGCCGTCGGTGGCCGAGCTCGCCGCGTCCGACGCGGCGGCGGCCACCAGGGCCGGCGGCTCCTCGACGACGACGTCCTCGATCTCGGCGGCGAGTTCCTCGGGGTCGATCTCCTCGCCGTCCGCGGGACCTTCCTCGCCGGGCGCGGCGGGCTTGCCCGCGGTGGCCTTCTTGGCCGGGCCGGCCGCGGCCTTCTTGGCCGGGGCCGCCTTCTTCGCCGCGGCGGCCTGGGGCGCTCCGTCAGCGGCCGCGGGGGCCTGCTTGGGCGGTGCGGTCTTCTTGACCGGTGCGGCCTTGGCCGTGGTGGCCTTGGAGGCGGGCGTCGCGGCCCGGGCCGCGGAGACCTTGGGCCGGCGGGTGCTCGCCGAACCGTCGACGACGACGGTGACGCCGGCGTCGACCAGCCCGCGCAGGATCTTCTTGGCCTGCGCCGGGTTCACCTCGGCGGACTCGAGCCTGCGCGCGACCTCGGCCGACGTGAGTTGCCCGCCCGCGCCCTGTGCATGGGCGATCAGGGCCTCGGTGAGAGAACGAACGTCGGCACCGTTCTGGTGGGCTTCTGTCACGAAAGACCTTCCGAAGGCGATGAGGTTTGGCACGGTGGTGAGCCCAGCGCAGCGCACGGCGAAGAGGCTGGCCGGTGTTGGTGTGGGGACCCCCGGGACGCGGACGATCGGGCATTTGACGTTCGCGAAGCGGTGGGTAGGCGTGAATTGTAGCGCCGTCCGGTGAGATCCTCCCGCCGCAGCACGCCGCAAGGGGGTCGCCGACCTAGCCGGAGGCGCCCGGCGAGAAGATGTTAGCGGGGGAAAGGGCGGAAAAGTGAACGAGATTCCGGCGGCATTGACGGCCGAAGAGTTATTGAAGATCGCGCTGCCGGTCGCGCGGGAAGCCGCCGCGACAGCTCGGCGGATGCGGGCCGAGGCGATCACCGACGTCGAAACGAAGAGCACGCTCACCGATGTCGTGACGGCCGCCGACCGGGCCGTGGAACGACAAGTGATCAATTCGTTGCGCTCGGCGCGTCCAGGTGACGGCGTGCTGGGTGAGGAGTACGGCGACTCGGCCGAACCGGAGCCCGGCGCGGTCCGCTGGATCCTCGACCCGATCGACGGCACGGTCAACTATCTGTACGGCCTCCCGCAGTACGCGGTGTCGCTGGCGGCCGAGTTCGACGGTGTGGTGGTGGCCGGCGTGGTGATCAACGCGGCGACCGGTGACGAGTGGACCGCGACCCGCGGCGGCGGTGCCTGGCGCGCGGGCCGGCGGCTGCGGTGCTCCGAACGCACCGACCTGTCCCAGGCACTCGTCGGCACCGGCTTCGGCTACGACGCGAAGCGCCGCGCCCATCAGGGGGCGGTGCTGGCCCGGTTGATCACCAAGGTGCGGGACATCCGGCGGTTCGGCGCGGCGGCGCTCGACCTGTGCGCGGTCGGCGAGGGACTGCTCGACGCGTACTTCGAGAAGGGCCTCAATCCATGGGACCACGCTGCCGGGGGTCTGGTCGCGACGGAGGCGGGCGCGACCGTCGCGGGGTTGGCCGGGGCACCCCCGGGGCTCGACATGGTCGTGGCGGCCCCGTCGGCCCTGTTTACGCCCCTGCACGATCGGCTCGTCGAACTGGACGCGGCGGGTGGGGCCTAGGAGCTCTCGATCTTCTTTTTCTCGATCGGCTTGAGGCACGCACCCGGCGGCACCGTCGGCTCACCGACCTCCACCAGCGACTGGTTGACCTCGGTGGTCGTGGCGAGCTGCCGGAACTGGCTGCCGATCACGATGTCGATCAGGGCGCCCTTGCGCTTGGCGTTGTATTCCATCTTCGACTGCGCGAGGAAGTAGGCCCGGAGCAGCTGGGCGCGGCCGACCGAGTCGGGACCGTAACGGATCAGGGCGACGCCCTTGAACTTCGTCTTGCTCTCGTCGGGCTTCTGCACCGTGAACCGGCGGTTCTTGAACTCGTTGGTGACGCTGTCGGCCAGTCCGGCGGTGCTCGTGCCGTTGAACACCTTGACGGTGACCTCGGCCGGATCGTCCGGCAGGGTCACGTCGGCGAGCGGCGCGTCCGCGGGGCAGTCGTCGCCGGCCGTCGCGCCACCCTGGGTGTCACGGACCAGCGCCGTGATCACGAAGATCACCGCGGCCACGGCGAGCACGCCGACGACGACGAGCGCTCGGACGCGGGCAAAGCTCATGGGGACGGCTCCAGATCGGTGGGGCGGGACCTGTCGAGAGGTTAGCGTCTACGCGCCAGGCTTGCGGAAACAGGGAATCCTTCCGGCGCGCCGACGATGATCCAGAGCGTTGTGCCCCTACTTTGATGTCGCCTCGGTCACATCGGGAACAATGGGCCGCCTGTACGCGTACAAGCATGCCGCTACGGCGGTATGGTTCCGCGCTCCCGGGGCAGTTCTGCAGGTCAGTAAGAGTGTCAGAAATCGTCCGGCGGAAGCGGGAACCGAAACCTCGTCACCGGCGTTACTAACGCCAAGTGACTCATCGATACAGGAGAGTGAAATCCGATGGCCACCGACTACGACGCCCCGCGTCGCGATGAGGTCGACCTCGGCGAGGACAGCCTCGAGGAGCTCAAGGCCCGTCGCGCCGATTCGCAGTCGGGCTCAGTGGACGTCGACGAGGTCGAGGTGGCGGAAAGCTTCGAGCTGCCCGGCGCCGACCTGGCCGACGAAGAACTGACCGTCAAAGTGCTGCCGATGCAGCAAGACGAGTTCCGCTGCGCCCGCTGTTTCCTCGTGCACCACCGCAGCCAGCTGGCGGCGGAGCGCAACGGGGAGCTGATCTGCCGCGAGTGCGCCTGACCGGCTCACTCGCGCGCAGCGCGCCACCACCCGGCCGCTCGCACGCGGTCGGGCGTGCAGGCGTTCCCTGGGTTTGTTTGAGGAGGGGACGCCACCGGGCATCAGGCAGCGAAGCCTGATGCGACGCATGACGGGAGGACGAGGATGAGCCACCCGGAGCACGCCGAGGCCGGCGAGACGCCGGAGCCGGTGGAGCCGACGGATGTCGAACTGAGCCGCACGGTCGCCGCCCTCACGGCGGACGACCTGGAGCCGGCCGGCCGACGTGAGCTGCTCGGCCGGCTGGTCGGTGACATTCGCCGGCGCGGGCTGGGCCAGCTGTTCCGGCCGCGGGCCGCGCTGCGGTGGATGGCCGACGCGGTCGCCGATGTGGCTCCGCACGTCCCGATCCGGGACAAGGCGACGCTGCACCGGCACTTTCCCGGCCTCGACGACGACGATCTGGCCGAGCGCCTGATCCGCAACGCCGCCCGCTCCACGGCCGGCATCGGGGCGGTCGGTGGCGGCGTGGCGGCCGTCGAATGGGTCGCCCCGCCCACCCTGTTGTCCGCGCCCATCCTGCTCGCCGCCGAGACGATCGCGGTCGTGGCGACCGAGCTCAAGCTGGTGGGCGAGCTGCACGAGGTCTACGGGCGGCCGATCGTCGGCACCCCCGGCCAGCGCGCGCTGTCGCTGATCCAGGCCTGGTCGGAACAGCGCGGGGTCAACCCGCTGGTGCCCGGCGTGGGCGTGGCCACGGTGCTCGGCACGGCCGCGCGACGCGACCTGCAGAAGAGTCTGCTCCGCCGGTTCGGCCGGAGCCTGAGCACGATGGGCCCGCTGCTCACCGGGGCCGCGGTGGCCGGATTCCTGAACCGGCGGGCGTCCCGCTCGCTGGGCGAGCACGTGCTGAAGGACCTGAGGCGGTCCCGCCCCAAGGTCATCGAAGGTTAGCGCCGGTCAGCAATGCGGTCGCCAGCTCGACCGGCTTGCGCGTGCTGATCACCCAGAAGGGTGTCGGGTCGGCCGGATCGTCGAGCAGCACCTGCACCGCCGGGCCGATCCACGGCCGCTGGATGACGAACGCCAGCGGGTGCGCGCCCACGCCCAGCGCCTCCCGCTTACCGGCGGCGTCGAGAGCCACCACGTCGGCGATCGCCGTCAGCGGCAGGCGGGCGTCGTCGACCTGGAGCTCGTCGCCGGTCACGGTCACCCGGATGCGGCCCATCCAGAGCAGGAACGCGGCGGTGAACGGCAGCAGGAACGCGAACGGCAGCCAGAACGGCATTTCCTCGAAGCCGAGCAGCACCTCCAGGCCCACGATCACGTCGACCACGAGCGCGCCCAGCCAGGCCCACACGGAAAGCCCGAGCCGCTCGGTGTAGGCGGCGGTGGGCGCGGTCGTGCGGGCGGGGGACTCCGGTGTCACCCTTGGAGGGTACGGCGCGCCTTCGTGGTCGAGCACGGCAGGATGGCAGGGTGGTGTCCCGCCCCCGCCACCGCTGATGTGAGGAAAAGTGTCTTGCCAGATGTTGTGATCCCGATCCGCCGCCTGGACCCCGACCTGCCCCTGCCGGCCTACTCGCACCCCGGGGACGCGGGCGCTGACCTGGTCGCGGCCGAGGACGCGGAGTTGGCTCCGGGCGACCGCGCGGCGGTGCGCACCGGCGTCGCGATGGCCCTCCCCGAGGGATACGTCGGGCTCGTGCACCCACGCTCCGGTCTGGCCGCTCGCCTCGGCGTGACGGTCCTCAACGCGCCCGGTACGGTCGACGCCGGCTACCGCGGCGAAATTCTGGTCATCCTGGTCAACCACGATCGGGTGAAGACGGTCAAGATCTCTCGCGGCGACCGCATCGCCCAACTGGTCGTCCAGCGGGTCGAGCGAGCCGAGTTCCAGGTGGTCGACGAGCTCGACGACACCGCTCGCGGTGCCGGTGGGACCGGCTCGACCGGCGGGCACCACGCGCTGCCGCCGCGGCAGACGCAGTACTGAAACGGAAGGTGGCACGCATGTTCTCCCGTAAGCGCGGCGGCCCGAAGCACGTACGTGCGACGGACGCGCCGCCCTCGGCAGCTCTCGAGCGCAGCCTCGCGGCCGACGACGACGGCCCGGCGCCCGAGCATGGGCCGTGGGACGAGAAGTACGCCCCCGAGGGCGTGCAGCGTCTCGACCTCGGCAGCCTCCTGATCCCCGCCATCGACGGGGTCGAAGTGCGGGTGCAGGCCAACCCCGAGGGCGGGGTCGAGCAGATCGTGCTCGTCGACGGTGACAGCGCGCTCCAGCTCGGCGTCTTCGCGGCGCCCCGCAGTGAAGGCATCTGGGACGAGGTGCGGGCGGAGATCGCCGAGGCGATGGCCGCCGACGGTGTCTCCCCGCGCGAGGTCCGCGGGCCGTACGGAGTCGAGTTGACCGCCCGGGTCAACACCCCGGAGGGACCGGCTGACGTGCGGTTCGTGGGTGTGGACGGGCCGCGCTGGATGGTGCGGGCCCTCTACCAGGGTGCGGCGGCGTCCGATCCGGGTCGCGAGGGCGCGCTCGGCGAGGTGCTCTCCGGCCTGGTGGTCATCCGGGACGCCGAGGCTCGGCCGGTGCGTGAGGCGCTGCCGTTGCGGCTGCCCAAGGAGATGAGCGAGCAGGCGCAGGCGGCGGCCGAGGCGGAGCAGGCCGAGGCCGAGCAGTTCGGCACGAACGGCCGATCGGCCTGAGAACCAGCCCGGTGACCGGGGTCACCGGGGGCGCTTCCGGCGTACCGTGGTTGGACGGCATACGCGCACACTGTGCCGTCCACCCCGGCGGGCCTAGGAGAGAATCATGTCGACCGATCAACGCACCGGTCTTCGCAGGTTCTTCAAACAGTTGACCGCAACCGACTCCGAGCTCGACGCCGAGCACCTGCAGCGGGAGAGCGCCAAGTGCGGCGCCATGCCGGCGGGGCAGTGCAGCCGAGGACAGGTCGTCTCGGTGTCCGGGCGACTGCGGACGGTGGCGTACACTCCTCGAACCAACCTGCCGACGCTTGAGGCCGACCTCTACGACGGCAGCGACGTGGTCACGCTCGTCTTCCTGGGCCGGCGCTCGATTGCCGGCATCGAACCGGGGCGGCAGCTCACCGCGCGTGGCCGGATCGCGATCCGGGACGACCGTAAGGTCATCTACAACCCGTTCTACGAGCTGGAGGCGCCCCGGTGACACCCGGCAGCGAGCCGCGTCACGCCGCGCACGAATCCGTGGAGGAGCGGCTCGCCGAGGAGGTCGTCGAGGAGCTCGACCTGCAGAAGGTCGAGGACGAGGAGCCGCTTCCCTCGATGAGCGAGCAGATCGCCGAGCAGTTGGGCGGCGTTCGCGGGCTCATCGAGTCGAGCCTTCCGGTGCTCGTCTTCGTCCTGCTCAACGTGTTGCTCGGCGACGCGGTGGCGGGGCTGGCGAAGGAACAGGCGCTCTACTGGGCGATCGCCGGCTCGGTGCTCTCGGCGGTCGGCATCGGCGTCTACCGGCTGATCCGCAAGGAGCCGGTCCGGCACGCGATAAACGGGCTGTTCGGCATCGCGGTCGGCGCCTACCTGGCCTGGCGCACCGGTGACGCCAAGAACTTCTACCTGCCCGGCATCCTGCTGACCTTCGGTCAGGCCGCGGTGCTGCTGCTCTCGGTGGTCATCCGCAAACCCCTGATCGGGTACGCGTGGGGGATCATGGCGAACAAGGGACACCAGGACTGGTTCGGCAACGCCCGGCTGTTCCGTACGTTCCAGTGGCTCACCCTGGTCTGGGTGGTCTCGCTGTGCCTGCGCGCCGGCATCCAGTACTACCTGTGGGCCCTCGGCGAGGCGAACGCCCTCGGCATCGTCCGCATCCTGATCAGCTGGCCGATCTACGCCGCCACGTTCGCCTTCACCGCCTGGGCCATCCACCGGGTGACCAGCACCCAGACGACCTCAGCCGCCTAGCTCGCGCCCGGCGCTGCCGAGGATCACGGCGCGGATCTGGTCCTCCACCTCGCTGGTGCAGACGAAGATCAGCTCGTCGCCGGCCTCCAGCGGATCGTCCGGCGTCGGCACCAGGACCCGCTTGCCCCGCAGGATCGCCACCAGGGCGGCGTCCCGGGGCAGCGGCACCTCGCGCACCGGCTCACCCTCGTACGGGGCGTGCCGGGGCAGGGTGATCTCGACCAGGTTGGCCTCGCCCTGCCGGAACGTCATCAGCCGCACCAGATCGCCGACCGTGACCGCCTCCTCGACCAGGGCGGCCATCAGGCGGGGCTTGCTGACTGCCACGTCGACGCCCCACTGCTCGGTGAACAGCCACTCGTTCTCGGCCCGGTTGACTCGGGCCACCACCCGGCCCACCGCGAACTCGGTCTTGGCGAGCAGCGACACCACCAGGTTGGCCTTGTCGTCGCCGGTGGCGGCCACCACGACGTCGCAGCCGGCCACGTCGGCCTCCTCGAGGCTGGCCAGTTCGCACGCGTCGGCGAGCACCCACTCGGCCTCGGGCACCCGCTCCGGCTTGAGCTGGCGGGGCTGGCGCTCGATCAGCATGACCCGGTGGCCGTTGCCGATCAGCTCCTGCGCGATCGACCGGCCGACGTTGCCGGCCCCGGCGATGGCGATCCGCATGGTCAGTGCTCCCTCTGGTGCGAGCCCGAGGCGACGTCCAGGACGTCGGCGACGGTGTCGTCGGTGACCAGCATGAAGACCTGGTCGCCGTCCTGGATGACGGTGGATCCGGTGCCGAGCGTGCCCATCCCGAAACGCATCAGGTAGGCCACCCGGGAGCCGGTCTCCTCCTCCAGGGACTTGAGCGTGCGCCCCACCCAGTCGCGGTGCAAGGGCACCTCGACGATGGAGACGACGCTTGTCGGGTCGCGGAACACCTCGACCGTGCCCTCGGGCACCAGGTGCCTGTACATCCGGTCGGCGGCCCAGCGGATGGTGGCCACGGTCGGGATGCCGAGCCGCTCGTAGACCTGGGCGCGGCGGGCGTCGTAGATGCGGGCCACGACCCGGGAGACACCGAACGTCTCGCGGGCCAGCCGGGCCGAGATGATGTTGGAGTTGTCGCCGCTGGAGACGGCCGCGAACGCGTCGGCGCGCTCGATGCCGGCCAGGCGCAGGACGTCGCGGTCGAAGCCCATGCCGGTGACCGTGGTGCCGGCGAACTCGGAGCCGAGCCGCCGGAACGCTTCCGAATTCTGATCGATCACCGCGACCGAATGGCCGTGGGCCTCGAGGTTCTGGGCGAGCGTGGAGCCGAGCCGGCCACACCCCATGATCACCACGTGCACGTGTCGCGCCCTCCCGGATCAAAGCTCACACCGATGAGCGTGCCATGCGCACACTGTGGGCGGCGCCCGGGGCGGCATACACGATGGCGGGGCCGTCCGTACGCTAAGCACTCGTGGCAAGTTCGACGTCCCTCGCCAAGCGGCTGCTGCTGGGCCGACCGTTCCGCTCCGACAAGCTGCAGCACACCCTGCTGCCCAAGCGGATCGCGCTGCCCGTCTTCGCCAGCGACGCGCTGTCGAGCGTGGCGTACGCGCCCGATGAGATCCTGCTGACCCTGTCGATCGCCGGGGCCGGGGCGTTCGTGATCTCCCCGTGGATCACGCTCGCCGTCGCCGTGGTGATGATCACGGTGGTCGCGAGCTACCGGCAGAACGTGCACGCCTACCCGTCCGGCGGCGGCGACTACGAGGTGGCCACGGTCAACCTCGGGCCGCGGGCCGGGCTCGGGGTGGCCAGTGCGCTGCTCGTCGACTACATCCTCACGGTGGCCGTGTCGACGTCGTCGGGCGTGAACAACCTGGGCTCGGTGGTGCCGTTCGTGGCCGACCACAAGGTGCCGTTCGCGATCGGCGCGATCGCCATCCTGACCGCCCTCAACCTGCGCGGCCTGCGTGAGTCGGGCACCGCGTTCGCCATCCCGACGTACGCCTTCATCGTGCTGATCGTCGGCATGATCGTGACCGGCCTGATCCGCGTCTTCGTACTCGGCCAGGACCTCCAGGCGCCCAGCGCCGGGCTGGTGATCACCGCCGAGGACGACCACCTGACCAGTTTCGGGTTCGCCTATCTGCTCCTGCGGACCTTCTCCTCCGGATGTGCCGCGCTCACCGGCGTCGAGGCGATCTCCAACGGGGTGCCCGCGTTCAAGCCGCCGAAGAGCAAGAACGCCGCGACCACCCTGATGCTGCTCGGCGGCATCGCGATCGTCATGCTCGTCGGCATCGTCGTGCTGGCCCGGGTCACCCACCTGCAGTACGTCGAGGACCAGGCCACCCAGATCATCTCGGGGCCGGCCGGTTACGACCAGAAGACGGTCACCGCGCAGCTCGCCGAGACGGTCTTCGGCGCGGGGTCGGTCCTGCTCTACGCGACCGGCGCGGTCACCGCCCTGATTTTGTTCCTGGCCGCGAACACCGCCTTCAACGGCTTCCCGGTGCTCGGCTCGATCCTGGCGCAGGACCGCTGGCTGCCCCGCCAGCTGCACACCCGCGGCGACCGGCTCGCCTTCTCCAACGGCATCCTGCTGCTGGCCGTCGCCGCGATCGTGCTGGTGGTGGCGTTCCAGGCGGAGACGACCCGGCTGATCCAGCTCTACATCGTCGGCGTGTTCGTGTCGTTCACGCTCTCCCAGGAGGGCATGATCCGGCACTGGAACCGGCTGCTGCGCACCCAGCGCGACCCGGTCCGGCGCAGCCGGATGAAGCGCTCGCGGGCGATCAACGCGTTCGGCATGTGCCTCACCGGTGCCGTGCTGATCGTGGTTCTGGTCACGAAGTTCCTGCTCGGCGCGTGGATCGCGATCGCCGCGATGCTCGTCCTCTATGTGATGATGCTCGGCATCCGCAAGCACTACACCCGGGTGGCGCGCGAGTTGGAGCCCACCGAGGAGCGACCGATCCTGCCCAGCCGCAACCACGCGGTGGTGCTGGTCAGCAAGGTGCACCAGCCGACCCTGCGAGCCGTCGCCTATGCCCAGGCGACCCGGCCGGACACGCTGACCGCGGTCACGGTGAACGTCGACGACAAGGACACCCGCACCATCCAGACGGAGTGGGAGCGCCGGCAGATCCCGGTGCCGCTCACCGTCGTGGACTCGCCGTACCGCGAGATCACTCGGCCGATCATCGACTTCGTCAAGGGGGTCCGCCGGGGCTCTCCGCGCGACGTGGTCACGGTCTTCGTCCCGGAATATGTGGTCGGTCGCTGGTGGGAGAACCTGCTGCACAACCAGAGCGCGCTGCGGATCAAGGGGCGTCTGCTCTTCGAGCCCGGCGTGATGGTCACCAGCGTGCCCTGGCAGCTGCGCTCCAGTCAGGACCGCGATCTCGAGCGTTACGACAGCGCCCTGGCGCAGGTGCCCCGCCGGGGCCCGCGCACCCGGACCACCGAGGTGGAGCAGCCGGCCGACGACGAGGAAGCCCGCACATGATCTCCGATCCCAGTCTGGACTTCGTCGAGGGCGAGCGGGTGGAGCTGACCGTGGGCGCCCCCGCGCACGGCGGTCACTGCGTGGCGCGCCTGGACAACCGGGTCTTCTTCGTGCGGCACGCGCTGCCCGGCGAGCGGATCACCGCCGAGATCACCGAGCGCCACCGGGGCTACCTGCGAGCCGACGCGGTCGAGATCCTCGAGGCCGCGCCGGACCGGGTCACACCCCCGTGCCCCTACGCGCACCCGGGTGGGTGCGGCGGGTGCGACCTGCAGCACGTCGCGGGCGACGCGCAGCTGCGCTGGAAGGGCGCGGTGGTCACGGAGCTGCTCCAGCGGATGGCGGGAATTTCCCGGACCGTACGCGTGGAGCCACTGCCGGCCGACGATGTCCTGCTCGGCTGGCGCAGCCGGATCCGGTACGCGGTGGACGCGCAGGGCCGGCCCGGTCTGCTCCAGCACCGGTCCAACCAGGTGGTCCCGATCGAACGCTGCCTGATCTCGCACCCCGCCATCCAGGATCTGGACCTGCTCGCCCGCGACTGGCCCGAGGCCGACGCCGTCGAGGTGGCCGCGACCACCGGCGGCGACGTGGCCGTGCTGATCCGCCCGACCGGCGAGGGCGCGCTCCCGACCGACGACCCGATCGACGGGGCACCGTCCGGCGGGCGGCTGCAGATCCTGGGCCCGCCCCGGGTTCTCGAGGTGGCGGCGGGCCGCGACTGGCGCGTACCGCCGGAGGGTTTCTGGCAGATCCACCCGGCCGCCGCCGACACGCTCGCCGCGACCGTCGTCGAACTTCTCCGGCCCGCCGACGGTGAGGTGGCCTGGGACCTCTACGGCGGAGCCGGCCTGTTCGCCGCGGCCGTCGCCGAGCGCACCGGGGCCCGGATGACGGTCGTCGAGTCGTCCCCGGCGGGCTGCGCCGCGGCCCGCGCCAACCTCGCCGACCGGCCCGCCGTCGAGGTCGTCGAGGCGCGGGTGGAGAACGCCCTGCAGCGCCGCCGGGTCACCGGACCGGTCGACCTGGTCGTGCTCGATCCACCGCGCTCCGGAGCGGGCGCCCAGGTGGTGCGGGCCATCGCCGGCGCCGGTCCCCGGGCGATCGCCTATGTGGCCTGCGACCCGGCCGCCCTGGCCCGCGACCTGAAGACGTTCGGCGAGCTCGGCTGGCGGCTTACCGAACTGCGGGCCTTCGACTGTTTCCCGATGACCCAGCACGTCGAGTGCGTGGCCCTGATCGAACGCGCCTAGGGCTCGGGGCAGCGCGGGAGGCGCAGTCGCCAGGCGAAGATCGACCAGGTGCCGCCCGCGCAGATCAGCCAGGTCAGCACGCCGTGCGCGAGGCCCCGCCAGAGGTATTCGGGGCCGGTCGCGTCGACCGCGTAGGTGCCGATCTCGCGTCCCGACCAGAACGGCATCAGCTTGGCGACCAGCCCGGCCGGGTCGGCGAGCATCTGCACCGCGCAGATGCTGAGCAGCGCGAGCGCGCCCTCCAGCTCGCGCGGCAGCACGGCGGCGACGAGACCGCCGAGCGGGGCCGCCACGGCCGCGGTGAGCGCCATCATCAGCGCCGCCGCCGCGGGCCGGTCGAGGCCCTGGTCGACGGCTGCGAGCAGCCAGTAGGCGGCGGCCAGCGCCACCCCGCCGGCGGTCGTCGCGAGCAGCCGGCCGCCGATCACCGCGGCCGTGGACGCGCCGCTGAGCCGCAGCCGCGGGTCGACCCCGCGGGACGCGTTGACCACGAACAGGGTGAGCGTGGAGACCGCCCAGCCGATGCCGAGCGTCAGCATCCGCAGCGACTGCCCGGTCAGGTCGCGTCGCACCAGGTAGAACCACAGCGGCAGGCTGATCACCAGCACCAAAGCAGTCCGCCGCCGGCCGACCTCGCGGGCCGAGAGGGCCGCCACCACCAGCGCGGTCACCGCAGTGCCCCGAGGTCGAAGACCTGGTCGACGTGCTGCAGGTCGTGCAGCAGGTGGGTGACCACCACGACCGCTCGGCCGGCCTCGCGCCAGGCCCGCACCTGGTGCCAGAAATCGAGGTAGGTGCCCTGGTCGAAGCCTTGGTAGGGCTCGTCCAGCAGCAGCAGGTCGGGCGAGTGCAGCTCGCCGAGCACCAGGTTGAGCTTCTGCCGGGTGCCGCCGGACAGGTGCTGGGTGAGCTGTTTGCGGCCGGGGCGCCAGGCCAGGCGGGCGGCCAGGTGCTCGCCGGTCGAGCGGGCGCGCCGCGGTGCCATCCCGGCGGCCGCGCCGAACAGCGTGAAGTGCTCGTCGGCGGTCAGCCAGCCGGCGGTGCCGGCGTCCTGCGGGACGAACCCGACCCGGCGGGTCCGCTGCACGCGGCCGGAACTGGGCCGGGTGAGGCCGGCGCAGATGCGCAGCAGGGTGGACTTGCCGCAACCGTTCGCGCCGACGATGGCGGCGACCTCCCCGCCCCGCACGGTCAGGTCGACCCCGTCGAACACGGTGCGGCGTCGATAGCGCTTGCCCACCCCGGTCAGGCGTAACCGAACCGGTCCGCTCGGCCCGTTCAGCGGCAGGGTTCTCGTGGTCAATTCCGAGAGCAGGTGCCGGGCGTAGAGGTGGGCCGGTCCGAACAGCGAGTCCGGGGCGGCGTCGCACTCCGCCGCCTGCTGCGCGGTCTCGTCGGCGAGTTGTCGCGCGCGACCGGGCTGCACGCCGAGCCGGCGCAACTCGTCCTCGAAGCGGACCCCCCACGCGGTCATCGCCGGGCCCCGGCCGCCACCAGGGTGTCGACCCCGTCGCGGAACCGCTGCCAGCCGGTGACCTGGGCGGCCAGCTCGGTGCGGCCGAGGTCGGTGATCGCGTAGTACTTGCGGCGGGGGCCGGACTCGGACGGGCCCCAGCTCGGCGACGCCAGGCCCTGCTGCTCCAGGCGCAGCAGGGCCGGGTAGAGCGTGCCGCCGGGGACGTCCGCCACCCCCGCCGTGGCGAGGCGCTGGGCCAGTCCGTACCCGTAATCGGGTTTTTCTCGCAGCATCGCGAGCAGGCAGAGATCGAGGAAGCCATGCAGCATGGCTAGGTAGGTTACCTACTAACCAGACTGTCTGACTAGTTGGCCCGTTCGGCCGCCTCGATGACGTTGCGGAACAGCATCGCGACCGTGGTCGGGCCGACGCCGCCAACCCGCGGGGTGATCGCGCTCGCCACCTCGGCGCACGACTCGTCGACATCCGGCAGCAGCCGGCGGCCCTCGTAGCGGACACCCGCGCCGACCACCACCGCACCCGGCTTGACGTGCTCGGGCTGGATGATGTGCGGCACCCCGACCGCGGCGACCAGGATGTCGGCCCGCTGGGTGTAACGCGGCCAGTCGGTCACCCCGGTGTGCACGACCGTGACGGCGGCGTTGGCGGTCGGGCGCTTCTGCGCCAGCATCATCGCGAGCGGCCGGCCCAGCGTCGCGCCGCGGCCCAGGATGACCACCTCGCGGCCGGCCACCGGGATCTCGTAGTGGGCGAGCAGCGCCTCGATGCCGGCCGGCGTGCAGGGCAGCGGACCTGGCATGCCGAGCGCGAGGCGGCCCATGTTGAGCGGGTGCATGCCGTCGACGTCCTTGTCGGGGTCGAGGGTCTGCAGCGCGGCGTCGTAGTCGAGGTGGCCGGGAATCGGGTACTGGATCAGGACGCCGTGCACGCCCTTGTCGGCGTTGAAGCCGGCGATCACCTCGTGCAGCTGCTCCTGGGTGGTGTCGGCGGGCAGGTGCCGGTGCGGCGACTCGAAGCCGATCTCGGCGGCCTGGCGCTGCTTGATGCGGATGTAACCGGCGCTGGCGTCGTCGTCGCCGACCAGGATGGTGGCGAGGCTCGGCACGATGCCACGCTCGCGCAGGCGGGCGGCGCGGGTATTGACGTCGGCGAGAACGGCTTCGGCAACCGGGGCGCCGGGAAGAAGACGAGCGGTCATGGCCGCAAGAATGCCTTACGATCCGGTCTCAGCTCTGTGCAGGTTGTGTGTAGGAGCCCGCTCTGGCCGTTCGCGTGGGGTGCGGGGCCTCGAGGCGCCGATAGACTTCACTCCCATGAGCGAAGCCCTGCTGGCGTCCATCACCTGTCCCGGTGACCTCAAGCGCCTCACCACCGAGCAGCTGACCCAGCTGGCCGCCGAGATCCGCGACTTCCTGGTGGCCAAGGTGTCTCGCACCGGCGGTCACCTCGGTCCCAACCTGGGCGTCGTGGAGACGACCCTGGCGATGCACCGGGTCTTCGATTCGCCCCGCGACCGGCTCCTGTTCGACACCGGCCACCAGGCGTACGTGCACAAGATCCTGACCGGGCGCCAGGACGGCTTCGACCTGCTCCGGCAGCGTGGGGGCCTTTCCGGCTACCCGTCGCGGGCCGAGAGTGAGCACGATCTCATCGAGAACTCGCACGCCTCCACCGCCCTGTCGTATGCCGACGGCCTGTCCAAGGCTTTCGCGCTGCGGGGTGAGGAGCGGCACACGGTGGCCGTGGTCGGCGACGGCGCGCTCACCGGTGGCATGTGCTGGGAGGCGCTCAACAACATCGCCTCGGCGAAGAACCGCCTGGTCATCGTCGTGAACGACAACGGCCGTTCGTATGCTCCGACGATCGGTGGCCTCGCCGACCACCTGTCCACGCTGCGGCTCAACCCGGGCTACGAGCGGGTGCTCGACCTGGTGAAGAACGCTCTCGGCTCGACCCCGGTGGTGGGCAAGCCGGCCTACGAGGTGCTGCACGCGGTCAAGAAGGGCATCAAGGACGCGGTCAGCCCGCAGCCGATGTTCGAGGACCTCGGCATCAAGTACATCGGCCCGATCGACGGCCACGACCTCGTCGCCATGGAGTCGGCGCTGCGCCGGGCCAAGGGTTACAACGCGCCGGTCATCGTGCACGCGGTGACCCGCAAGGGCTTCGGTTACCGGCCGGCCGAGACCGACGAGGCCGACCGGCTGCACGGTCCGAGCAGCGCCTTCGACGTCGAGACCGGCAAGCTGCTCGCCAAGCCGTCGGTGAAGTGGACACACGTCTTCGCCGACGAGCTCGTCAAGATCGCCGACGAGCGGGTCGACGTGGTGGGCATCACGGCCGCGATGGCCGAGCCGACCGGTATCGCCAAGCTGGCGGCGAAATACCCCGACCGGGCGTACGACGTCGGCATCGCCGAGCAGCACGCGGCCACCAGCGCGGCCGGCCTCGCCATGGGTGGTCTGCACCCGGTCGTGGCGGTCTACGCCACCTTCCTCAACCGGGCGTTCGACCAGGTGCTGCTCGACGTGGCGATGCACGAGCTGCCGGTGACGTTCGTGCTCGACCGGGCCGGCATCACCGGTCCGGACGGGCCGAGCCACTACGGCATCTGGGACATGAGCGTCTTCGGCGTGGTGCCGGGCCTGCGCATCGCGGCCCCGCGCGACGCCGCCACCCTCCGTGAGGAACTGCGCGAGGCGATCGCGGTCGACGACGGCCCGACGATCGTGCGGTTCCCGACCGGATCGGTGGCCGAGGACACTCCGGCCGTGCGCCGGGCGGGTCAGGTCGACGTGCTGCGCGAGGACTCCCTCGCGGGCGGACGCAAGGACGTGCTGCTGGTGGCGGTCGGCGCGTTCGCCCGGCTCGGCCTCGAGGTGGCCGACCGGCTGGCCGAGCAGGGCTACGGCGTCACGGTGGTCGACCCGCGCTGGGTGCGCCCGGTGCCGATCGAGCTGATCGGCCTGGCCGGCCAGCACCGCCGGGTGGTCACGCTCGAGGACGGCGTGCGCGCCGGGGGCGTCGGCGACGCGGTGGCCAGCGCGCTGCGCGACTCGGGGGTCGACGTGCCGCTGCGCGACTTCGGTGTGCCGGTGGGCTTCCACCCGCACGGCAGTCGCGCCGAGATCCTGACCGCGCTCGGTCTGACCGCCCAGGACATCGCCCGGGACGTGACCGAGTGGGTGTCCCGAGTGGACGAAGCCGTCGAAGCGGCACAGACCACTCGGTAGAACGGCGAATCACCTACAAACCCGGCATAGGGGATAGGGAAGCGGTGCTGTCGTTATCTGCTCGTTACCTTTGAGGTATGGCAGACAACGGCGGCGTGCTCGTGATCGATCTCGGTTACGACCGTGGCGAGCCGCCCTCGTACGGCTCGCCGAGCCGTCGGACGTTCCCCTCCTGGGTCCCGGTGGCCCTGCTCGGAGCACTCGTGCTGCTGTTCGCGGGCGCTTCGGCAGCCCCCGCCGACCCGGCACTCAACCCGGTGTTCCGGCTCCAGATCGGCCCCGCCGACACGTACGCGGTGACCGCCGACGGTCAGCTGCTCGCCCAGACGTTCGGGCAGCTCACCTCGTACGGCCTCGACCGTGGGCAACTGCGCTGGCAGGCTGCCCAGGCCACGCCCGGCTACCGGCTGCGCCTCGGCGGCGGCCTCGTGCTGCTGCGGCCCTGGACGACCAGTTCCGGCGAACCCGGCACCACCGCGGTCTCCGCCCACACCGGTGCCGCCCGGTGGGAGCGACCCGGCAACGTGGTGACCGTGGCCGGCTCGGACAGCCTGCTCGCCGTCGACTCGGTGCGCAGCCTCACCGGCACCGGCCGCCGGGTGCAAGGCGACGTCGCCGCGGTCGACCCGCGCACCGGCGGCACCCTCTGGAGCGTGCACGTGCCCTCCACGGCGGTGCTGCTCGGCCTGCCCGGCGTCGCCGACGAGGGCTCCCGCATGCTGCTCGTGCACGACGACCGCACCCTCGCCGTGCACGACCTGCGCACCGGCCGCCGGCTGGCCTCGACCACCGTGCCGGGCGCCGACTACAACCCGGACAACCCGGTGGTGGCGGGCGGGAAGATCCTGCTGCGGCACCCGGGCACGGACGGGCCGGAGATCTCCGCGTACGACCCGGTCACGTTGCGCCAGCAGTGGACCGAGCCCGCTCAGAACGCGTACGAGCTGGCCGCCTGCGGACAGCTGGCCTGCCTGTCCGGGGCCGGCCAGGTGCGCGCCATCGACCCGGCCACCGGCGACCAGCGCTGGGCGCACCCGGGCTGGGCCGGAGTCACCCAGAACGGGACGTCGCTCATCGCGTACGCCGGGTCCGACGGCACCGACCCGGTCGGCGTGCTCGACCCGCGGACCGGGCGGGTGCGTACCGAGCTGGACGGGTGGATCCCGATCACCGGGAGCGGCGGGGCGGACGGCCGGCTGCTTCTGATCCGGTCGGTCGACGGCGGAGCCCGTACCATGGTCGCCGTCGCCCACCCGGGCGATCCGCGACCGCGCCTGCTCGCCGCGCTGCCCGCGGGCACCGGTGACTGCCAGGCCGCTCCCGCCCGGCTGATCTGCCGCACCACGTACGGCGAACTGGTCGTCTGGTCGTACCAGGAGGAGTGAAGCGTTGGCGCTGATCGAGCTGGACCTGACCACCCAGCCCGACCTGGCACCCGCCTCGCCGCCACCGGCCTACCGTTACCGCCTCACCGGCCTGCTCCTCGCCGGGGTGCTGCTGGCCGTGCTCGGCGGTTCGGCGCCGGGCGGCTCGACCCTCTGGCGCTACCTGGGTGCCGTCCCGCCGCCGGGCGGGGCCGAGACCCAGTCCCGGCTGGTCGGCGATCGCGTCTACACCATCTCCGGATCCGGCGGGGAGCGCGTCACCACCGCGTTCGCGCTCACCCCCGAGCCGCACGAGCTGTGGACCGTGCGCTACCCGGGCCGGGTGATCGGACCCGACGACGTCGGCTTCGGCGGTGTCGACGCCCGCCAGTCCGGCGACAGCTTGCTGCTCACCGACGGCCCGGCCACCACCGTCGTCGACGCGCGGACCGGCCGGGTGCGCTGGCAGTCGGACGTCGGCATCACCGCACTGCCGGGCGGCCGAGTCGGCTTCATCCAGAATCAGGTCTTCCGCCAGGGCACCCTCTACGACCAGGACTCCGGCGACCCCGGTGTCCTCTACTTCTCGGCCACCGGCCGGCCGCACACCGAACCGCCGGTGCGCACCGAGATCCGGGGCGTCGACCTGGTCACCGGCGAGACCCGGTGGACGAACGTGCTGGCCGGCTCGGTGAACGTGCTGACCAGGGGCTCCGACGTGCTGGTGGTGGCGTCCGACCGCCTCGAGCGGATCGACGGCGGCACCGGCGCGGTCCGGCGCGAGGTCGCCCTGCCGAGGATCGGGGCGGACCGGCCGATCGGCGGTGACCTCACCGGTGGCGTCGTCGTCATCTACTACGGCCGGGCCGGCTCGGCCGATCGCGAGGTCGTCTACTCGCCCGACACCCTCGACCAGCTCTGGCAGCGCCCCGCCCCGGAGGTGCTGGTCGACCCGCCGGCCTGCGGCGCGGTGCTCTGTTCGGGGCCACGCACCGCCCTCGAGGTGCTCGACCCGGCCACCGGCCAGGCGGTCTGGCGGGCGCCGGGCACTGTCGACATGGATCTGCTCGACGGCTATGTGCTGGAGACCAACGCCGGCTCCGGCATCCCGCTCCGGCTCGTCGACCCGGCCACCGGCCGCGTCCGGGTCGGCCTGGCCGGCTGGAACGCCGAGATCACCGGCGGTGCGGGGGCGCCCATCGTGCTGCGCAAGGCCCTGCGCGGCGGCCGCAGCGCGTTCGGCGTGGTGCTGGCGGACCGCGACCAGGTGCAGGTGCTCGGGGCCGGCCCGAAACCGGTGAGCGAGTGCAGCTCCAACCACGCCTACGTGCTCTGCCGCGGAAACAACGGACTGGAGATCTGGACGTACCGGTCCGGATAATGAGGCGTCGCCCTCATCGATCTCGGCTCGGAACGCGCGGTACCGGTGGCGGAACGCCCGGTGCCCTACCGTGCTGTCCTCGGGGCGATCACGTTGGTGCTCGTCGCGGCGCTCGGGGGCGCGGCCGGCCAGGCACCGCCCCGCGCACCCGCGATCATCCCGGCCGGGCTCGGCGACGAGACCTTCCTCTACGGCGACCGGCTCTACCTGATCGCCTCCGGCCGCGCGGAAGGCGACGAGACCACGCAGAACCGGGTGGTCACCACCTACCAACTGCCGGAAGCGCGGGTGATCGCCCGTACCACGATCGCGGTGACCGGTGCCGTCCTCGGGCTCGAACAGATCGGCGACGTGCTGGTGCTGGGCTACCAGTTCAACACCGACGGCAGGCAGGGGGTGGTGGCGCAGGCCGTCGGGGCGACCACCCCGCTGTGGCGGAAGACCGCACGGTTCGTCCAGGCCGCCACGGCCGACGGCATCGCGCTGCTCGACGACGGCGCCGGGCTGATCGCGGTCGACGTGCGAACCGGGGCGCTGCGCTGGCGGGTGCCCGGCCCGGCCGGCGGACTGCTGACCCCGGACGGCGGCCCGGACGGCGGTTATCCCCGCTGGCTGGTGCTCGGTTCGGACTCCGGGCAGCTCGCCACCTGGGACGCGCGCACCGGCCGGCCGCTGGCGTCCACCACCCTGCCCACCGCGGCCGGGTTGATGTGGCCGGTCGGCGACCTGGTGATGGTCGATGTGGGGAACGGCTACGACGCCTACCGGCTGCCCGGCCTGGACCGGCTCTGGCACACCGCCACCGACCTGTCGCAGAGCTCGGTGGAGACCGACTGCGGGGTGATCATCTGCATGTTCCGGCAGCAGCGGGGGATGACCGCCGTCGACCCGGCGACCGGCCGTGCGGTGTGGCGGTCGGAGCGGTGGGGATATGCCGAGCCGTTCGGGTCGTACCTGCTCGCCGGGGCCGGCCCCGAAACGCCCGCCCTGTCGGTGCTCGACCCGGCCACCGGCCAGGTCCTCGGCGACTTCGGCGACTGGCAGAGCCTCGGCCCGGCCGGGGGTGGCCGGCTCTACGGCAAGAAGGACGCCAAGGGTCAGTACCGCATCTGGTACGGCCTGCTCGACCCGGCCACCCGCCAGGTCGAATACCTCGGCACCGCTGAGCGGGTCTCCGGGAACTGCCAGACGGCCCCGATCGCCGACCCGGTGCTGGTGTGCCGGCTCGTCGACGCCTCGTACGCTGTCTGGCACCTTCGGTAGCCTTCACTTACGGCCTCTTCACACCTGGTCGGGGAGGCTTGGTTGCCCGGCGGTCGACGGAGGATTCTGCGGTGCGCGTGCTTGTGGTGGAAGACGAGCGGAACCTCTGCGACGCGATCGCACGGGGCCTGCGACGCAAAGGGATGGCGGTCGACGTCGCCTACGACGGACTCGAGGGTCACGAGATGGCCTACGTGACGCGTTACGACGTCGTCGTGCTCGACCGTGACCTGCCCGGCATGCACGGCGACGAGATCTGCGCCGCCCTCGTCGAGTCGGGCGCGCTGACCCGGGTGCTGATGCTCACCGCCAGCGGCACGGTCGCCGACCGGGTCGAAGGCCTCCAGCTCGGCGCCGACGACTACCTGGCCAAGCCGTTCGCCTTCGAGGAACTGGTGGCGCGGGTGCAGGCACTCGGCCGCCGGGCGACCCCCGCCGCCCCGCCCGTGCTCACCGTCGGCGACCTGGTGCTCGACCAGACCCGCCGGGTCGTGACCCGCGGCGGCCTGCCGATCGAGCTCACCAACAAGGAGTTCGGCGTGCTCGAGGAGCTGCTCAAGGCCCGCGGCGGCGTGGTGTCCAGCGAAGAACTGCTCGAACGTGTCTGGGACGCCAACACCGACCCGTTCACCACCACCGTCCGGGTCACCGTGATGACCCTGCGTAAGAAGGTCGGCGACCCGCCACTTATCGAGACCGTGGTCGGCGCCGGTTACCGGGTGCCCGAACCGGTCGGCCTCTCGTGACCGTCTACCAGGGCCGCAGCCGGCGCCTCAACCTCCGCCCCACCCTGCGGCTGCGACTCACGCTGCTCAACGGCATCCTGCTGGTCGGTGCCGGGGCCATCCTGGTGCTGCTCGCCTGGCTGCTGGTCAGCGACGCCATGCACCCGGTGAACGAGCTCCAACCCGGTTCCGTGGTCACCCTGCGCAACGGCACCACCGAGGACGCCATCGCCTGGCAGACCGGCCTCGTCCAGCGGGCCTCCCGAGAGGTGCTCGTCAAAGGCCTGGTCGCGTTGTTCGCCATCGGCATCATCGGCACCGCCGGCGCCTACGCGGTGGCCGGCCGCGCCCTGCGCCCACTGCACACCGTCACCCAGACCGCCCGCCGCCTCGGCGAGGCCACCCTCGACCAGCGCATCCGCTATTCCGGCGCCGACGACGAAGTGGCCGAGCTGGCCCGCACCTTCGACGCGATGCTCGACCGGCTGGCCGGCGCGTTCGAGTCGCAGAAACGCTTCGTCGCCAACGCCTCCCACGAGCTGCGCACCCCGCTGGCCGTGATGCGCACCGAGATCGACGTGACGCTCACCGACGACGAGGCCGACGTCGCCGAATACCGCCGCATGGCGAAGGTCGTGCGGGACGCCTCCGAACGGGCGAACGGCCTGGTCGACGCCCTGCTGGTGCTGGCCCGCTCGGAGGCGCAGTCGGGCCGCCGGCTGGCCCGCAAGGTGTCGGCCGACCTGTCGATGAGCGTCACCAACGCCCTCTCCGCGGTCAAGCCCGAGGCCGAACGCCTCAAGCTCGACGTCACCACCGACCTGCGACCGGCTCCCGTGGTCGGCGACCCGTCACTGCTCGACCGCCTGGCCGGCAACCTGATCGAGAACGCGATCCGCTACAACCACCTGCTCGGCAAGCTCTGGCTGCGCACCGACATGGTCGACGGCCAGGCCGTCCTGGTGGTCGGCAACACCGGCTACGAGGTCGAGCCGGGCGACGTGCCCGGCCTGTTCGAGCCGTTCCGCCGCGGCGGCTGGGAACGAACCGGCTCCCGAGGCTCCGGCCTGGGCCTCTCCATCGTCCGAGCGGTCTGCGACGCCCACGGCGGCACGGTCTCGGCGATCGCTCAGCCCGGCGGCGGCCTCGAGGTCACCGTCTCCCTGCCCACCGCCGACGCCACCCCGGTGGTGGCCGCCTCCGCCGCCGTCCCGCGCGGCAAGAACCTCGGCCTCGCCACCTGATCCCCGCCCCACCTCAGCCAGCTCGCCTCAGCCGCCCACCTCAGCCGCCTCGGCCCAGCCGCCTCCCCGGCGGTCGGGGCCGGAGCCGCCCCGCCAGCCGGATCGGCATCCGCTGCCGGCCGAGCCTCAAGCGGCCAGTGTGTGGTCGCCGCCCTGGGTCTCGCGCCGGACCGTGCGTAGCCGCGACGTGGTGATGCCCAGCTCGGCGGCGATCTCGGCGTCGGTGATCGACGGGCGCTCGGCCGCCAGCCGCTCGGCGAGGGCCACCGTCTCGGCCGGGCTGCGTCGCGCCCGCCCAGCCGTTTCTTTCTTTTCGGTACGCGAGGCGCCGTCCCCGCCGACTTGGCCGTTCCCGGCCGCGCGTCCGACGCCGGCTTTCCCGGTGGCCGGGCCACGTTGCGCGGGAACCGCCCGGCCGGAAGCCACCCCCGGCCGCCGGCCCGAGACCGCAGCCGACACCGTCCGCCCGGCGGCGGCACTGGTGGCAAGGCCGGACGGTGGGGCGCTGGGCCGTGCGGAGCTGGGCCGTGCGGAGCTGGGCGGGGGAGCTGAGCCTGCCGGATCGGCGGCACGCCCGATCGAGGAGGCCGGTGGGCGCGCCTGGCGGGTCAGCGTGGGAGCGAACGTGGTGCCGTCGGCGCCGGTTGCGCGGGGGAGCGCGGCGGCCGCCTCCTCGAAGGCGCGTCGGTGCAGTGGCAGACCGCCGGTTCGGGCCGTCATCGCGGCAACCGTCGCGGCCGGTGTCGGGATCAGGTCCGGAATGACCGGGTCGGCGGAAACCGAGGGGGCCGGCTGGGCTGAGGAGGGGTGGCCCGGGGTGGGCTGGGCGTCCTGGTCGCGTTCCAAGGAGGTTATCCGGCCGCCCAGCTCGACCAGGCAGATGCTGGCGACGACGATGAGGCCGTCCACCGAAAGGGGGAGCAGGTAGGGCGAGGCGCCGGTTTCGCCGTAGCGGGCGGCGACGCCGACCATGTGCCAGTAGGAGACCCAGGCGGCGATGCCGGCGATCGTGGCGGTGGCGATCAGGCGGGCGGCGGCCAGCCATCGGCGGTGCACCGGAACTCGGGAGATCAGCTCGACGGTGAGGAGCAACGCGAGGGGTGGCCAGGCGGCGATGGCCTGGCTGATCGGGTTGTCCAGCGCGTGCAGGACGTTGGCGACGACGGAAGCGGCCACGCCCAGGAACAGCGTGGCACGCACCGCCCACCGGACGCGGCGCAGGTGCTGCAGGACCACCGGTAACACTCCTCAGCCAGTCGGGGGGTCGGGCTCGGGACGCCAACCATGCTGACGGCTGCGGATCACGAGAACGCCCTCGGCCCGGAACCGTGACCGGTCCGTGCCGAGGGCGTTGTGATCATGTGATCGCCGCGGACGGCGTGTCGGCTTGACCAGCTCAGGACTTCTTCTCGATCTGGGCCCGGAGCTTGGGGAACTCGGCCTTGGCCTTGGTGACCGACTTGAAGTACCACATCACCATGCCGAGGCTGCCGTCGTCGGCCCACGAGCAGATCGCCATGTCGATGCCGGAGGTCTCGGCGCTGCCGCACTTGGCGGTGCCACCCAGCGAACCGGTCGGCGCGTCGGTGATGTTGGAGATCTTCAGGCCGCCGACACCCGCGCCCATGAACGTCTGGTCGAGCTCTTTCTCCGGGTTGGCGATCGGGGCCTCGGCGGCCACGACGATCACGATGTCCTGCTTGGCGACCGTGCCGTAGAGCGAGCCGACCGTGTTGGTGGCCGACGGCACCGAGGCGAGCCCGTCCTTGAGCTCCTTGGCCACCGACGCGAACTGCGGGTCGGTCAGCTTCGGGCGGCCACCCAGGGTGGCCGGCTCGACGATCTTGATGTTCGACGCGGTCGTCGTCGGCTGCTCGGTGGGATCGGCGGCCTCGGCGGTGGCGGTCGCGGTGGGCTTCGCGGTCGAGTCGGCGAGCTGGTTGTTGATGTCGTCGGCCTTGTCCTTGCCGACCATGACGAGCGCCACCACACCGCCGATGCAGAGCACCAGCACGATCGCGACCGACACCAGGATGATCGGCAGAGCCTTCGACTTCTTCTTCGGCGGGGTCCCCTGCGGGAAGCCGGGCTGCGCGAACTCGGGCTGGCCGTACTGCGGCTGACCGTATTGCGGCTGCCCGAACTGGGGCTGGCCGGACTGAGGCTGCCCGAACTGGGGCTGGCCGGACTGGGGCGGCTGCTGACCGTAGTCACCCGGGCCGTAGGCCGGCGGCTGGGGCTGGCCGTACTGCGGGGGCTGCTGACCGTAGTCCGGCTGACCCGACGACGGGTAGGCCTGGGTCGGCGGGTACGGCGGCTGGGGCGGCACCGAGGTCGGCACGTCGGGGTTGGGCTGGCCGTACTGCGGCTGGCCGCCCTGGTAGGGCTGCCCGGACTGAGGCTGGCCAGGGTACTGCTGGCCGCCCTGGTAGGGCTGGCCGGAAGTGGGCTGACCGTTGTAAGGCTGGCCGGAGTACGGCGGCTGCGACATCAAAGCTCCATCGATTGGGTTTCCCGCCAGGCAGCCTATCGGCCCAGCGCCAGGCCGGTCGCCCCCCTATCCGGGTAGGTGATCACACCCGACCGGACAAACCGGCAGCGAGTACGACAACGCCCCGCACCGAAGCGGTGCGGGGCGTCGTCGATCCGACGAAAGTCACGCCGGCAGGCTGCCGACGCCCTTCGGCAGGAACCGCTTGCCGGTCACCTTCTCGGAGATGCCGCTGCGGTCCAGGTACGGGGTGACGCCGCCCAGGTGCATCGGCCAGCCGGCGCCCAGCACCATGCACAGGTCGATGTCCTGCGCCTCGGCGACCACTCCCTCGTCGAGCATGAGGCGGATCTCCTCGGCCAGGGCCTCGAGTGCTTTACCGCGTACCTCATCAGTGGTCAGCGGCGCGGAACCGCCGGTCGCCAGCTTGACCACCTCGGGGTTGATCTCGTCGTCGACGAGAAGCGGAAGGCCGGCGTCGACGATCTTCTTCAGCGTGGGGCTGTCCGCGAAGCGGTCCGGGAAGGCGGCGTGCAGCGTCTCGCCCACGTGGTGGGCGACGGCCGGGCCGACCAGCTGGAGCAGCGCGATCGGCCGCATCGGCAGGCCCAGCGGGTCGAACGCGGTGTCGACCACGTCGAGCGGGGTGCCGGCGTCGACGGCCTTGAAGACCTCGCTGGTGAAGCGGGTCAGCACGCGGTTGACCACGAACGCGGGCGCGTCCTTGACCAGCACCGACGACTTCTTCAGCTCCTTGCCGACGGCGAACGCGGTGGCCACCGTGGCGTCGTCGGTCCGCTCGCCCTTGATGATCTCGAGGAGCGGGAGGACCGCCACCGGGTTGAAGAAGTGGAAGCCGACCACCCGTTCGGGGTGCTCGAGGTCGGCGGCCATCTCGGTGACCGACAGCGACGAGGTGTTGGTGGCGAGGATGGCCTCGGGGGAGACGATCTTCTCGAGCTCGGCCCAGATCTGCTTCTTGAGGTCGAGGTTCTCGAAGACGGCCTCGATCACGAAGTCGGCATCCGCGAAGACCGACTTGTCGACCGAGCCGGACACCAGCCCGCGCAGCTTGGCCGCGGTGCCCTCGTCCAGCCGCCCCCGAGAAGCCAGTTTGTCGATCTGGCCGAGGACGTAACCGACGCCCTTGTCGACCCGTGCCTGGTCGAGGTCGGTGAGCACCACCGGCACCTGGAGGCGGCGGGCGAACAGCAGCGCGAGCTGCGACGCCATCAGGCCGGCGCCGATGATGCCGACCTTGGTGACCTTGCGGGCGAGCGCCTTGTCGGGCACCCCGACCGGGCGCTTGGCGCGGCGCTGGACCAGATCGAACGCGTAGAGCGAGGCGCGCGACTCGTCGCCCATGATCAGGTCGGCGAGGGCCTCGGTCTCGGCCGCGGTGCCGTCCTCGAACGTCGCTTCCTTGGCCAGGGCGAGCAGTTCGAGGGCCTTGTTGGCGGATGGGACCGCGCCGTGCAGCTTCTCGTCGAGCTGCTGCTTGGCGAAGAACAGGACGCCGTCCCACATGTCCTTGTCGACTTCGGGGCGCTCGACCGTGGTCTTGCCGCCGACCACGCCGGCGGCCCAGAGCAGCGAGCTCTCCAGGAAGTCGGCGGCCTCGAAGATCTCGTCGGCCACGCCCAGCTCGCGGGCCTGCTTCGGCCGGAGCACCTTCTGGGTGAGCGGGTTCTGCAGGATCACCTGGGCGGCCCCGGGGGCACCGATCAGGTTGGGCAGCAGCTGGCTGCCGCCCCAGCCGGGGACCAGGCCGATCGCAACCTCGGGCAGGCCGAGGGCGGTCGCGCCGGTCGAGACGGTGCGGTAGTGGCAGTGCAGCGCGACCTCGAGGCCGCCGCCGAGGGCCGCGCCGTTGATGAAGGCGAACGTGGGAATCGTCGAGTTCTTCAGCCGGACGAACACCCGGTGGCCCAGCTCACCGAGCTCGAGCGCCTGCTCCCGCGAGGTGAGGAACGGGATGCCGGTGATGTCCGCGCCGACGCAGAAGATGTACGGCTTGCCGGTGATCGCGATGAAGGCCGGTTCCGCCGCCGTCGCCTCGGTGATCGCGGCGTCGAGCGAGGCCAGCCCGGCCGGCCCGAAGCTGTTCGGCTTCTTGTAGTCGAAGCCGTTGTCCAGCGTGATCAGCGCGGCCTGGCGGTCCAGGCCGGGAACCGCGACGAGCCGGACGATGGCCTTGGTGACCACCTCGTTGGGGTGCTCGATGGTCACTTGTCGGCGCCTTTCCAGTTCGGGTTCTCCCAGATCACGGTGCCGCCCATGCCGATGCCGATGCACATGGCGGTGAGGCCGTAACGGACCTCCGGGTGCTCCGCGAAGTGCCGCGCGAGCTGGGTCATCAGCCGTACGCCGGAGGAGGCGAGCGGGTGCCCGATGGCGATCGCGCCGCCCCACGGGTTGACCCGCGGGTCGTCCTCGGCGATGCCGTAGTGGTCGAGGAACGCGAGCACCTGCACGGCGAACGCCTCGTTCAGCTCGAACAGGCCGATGTCGTCGATGGTGAGGCCGGCCTTCTTGAGGGCCTTCTCGGTCGACGGGATCGGGCCGTAACCCATGATCTCCGGCTCGACGCCGACGTAGCCGAACGACACCATCCGCATCGCGACCGGCAGGCCGAGCTCGCGGGCGGTGGCCTCGTCGGCCAGCAGGGCGGCGGTGGCGCCGTCGTTGAGACCGGCCGCGTTGCCGGCGGTGACCCGGCCGTGCGGGCGGAACGGAGTCTTGAGGGTGGCCAGCTTTTCGAGAGAGGTCTCGCGGGGCGCCTCGTCGACCGTGGCGAGGCCCCAGCCCTGCTCGGCGTCACGCAGGGCGACCGGCACCAGGTCACCCTGGAGCTTGCCGTCCGCGTACGCCTTGGCGGTCTTGAGCTGGGAGTTGAGGCCGTAGCGGTCGACCCGCTCCTTGGTGATGTCCGGCAGGCGGTCGTGCAGGTTCTCCGCCGTCGCGCCCATGACCAGGGCCGACGGGTCGACCAGCTTCTCCGCGAGGATGCGCGGGTTGGGGTCGACGCCTTCACCCATCGGGTGCCGGCCCATGTGCTCGACGCCGCCCGCGATGGCGATGTCGTAGGCGCCCATCGCGATGCCGCCGGCCACGTTCGTCACCGCGGTCATCGCGCCCGCGCACATGCGGTCGATCGCGTAACCGGGGACGGTCTTGGGCAGGCCCGCCAGCAGCGCGGCCGTGCGGCCGATCGTCAGGCCCTGGTCGCCGATCTGGGTGGTGGCCGCGATCGCGACCTCGTCCACCCGCTCGGGCGGAAGCTGGGGATTGCGGCGCATCAGCTCGCGGATGCAGCGAATGACCAGGTCGTCGGCGCGGGTCTCGGCATACATGCCGCCCGCCTTGCCGAACGGGGTGCGGACGCCGTCGACGAAGACGACCTCACGTACTTCACGGGGCACGGGAGTCTCCTTGCGGGCATATTTCCTGTGGGGTGGATGCTACTCGCCGGTAACTAAGGAGTGCCACCGCCCGTGGGGAATGTCCCCTTCATTCTGCGTGACCGGTCGCCGCGCCGGCCGGGCGAATCCTCGCCCGGCCGGTTGATCATGCGGTGGGCAGCGGGTCCGGCAGAGCCTCGGCGAGCTGGTCGGCCAGCAGACCCACCTGCCAGTTGCGGGCCCCGAAACCGCGCAGAGCGTCACCGACCGTCTGACCGCTCACCTCGTCCGGTGGCGACCAGGCCAGGCGACGGACGTAATCGGGGCTCACCAGGTTTTCCGGCGGGAGGTTGTGGGCCTCCGCCGTCGCGACGACGACCGCCCGGCAGCGAGCCAGCCGGGCCGCCGCGACCGGATCGCGCTCGGCCCAGCGGTGCGGCGGCGGGGGGCCGTCCATCGGCTGGTTGATCGGCAACTCGTCGTCCGGCAGCGAACGGGCCTCGTCCAGCGCGTCCAGCCAGACCCGGGCCAGCCGGCGCACCGAGCGCCCGCCGAAACCGGGAATGACGAGCAGCGCGCGCTCGTCCTTCGGGTCCTGCTCGGCCGCGGCCACGATGGCCGAGTCGGGCAGCACCCGGCCGGGAGCCGAGTCGCGGCGGGCGGCCACGCCGTCCCGGGCGTACCAGAGGGCGCGCACCCGGGACTGGGCCCGCGCGCCGCGCACCCGGTGGATGCCGGAGGTGCGGCGCCACGGGTCGGGCCGAACCTTGGGTGGCCGGTCGGCGCTGGCCACCAGGGCGGCGAACTCCTCCGCCGCCCACGCCGACTTGCCCTGCCGCTCCAACTCGGCGGCCAGCAGGTCGCGCAGGTCGGTGAGCAGCTCGACGTCGAGGGCGGCGTAGGTGAGCCACGACTCCGGCAGCGGCCGGGTCGACCAGTCCGCCGCCGAGTGGTGCTTCTCCAGCGAGTAGCCGAGGAGCTGCTCGGTGAGCGCGGCCAGGCCGACCCGCTCGAATCCGGCAAGCCGGGCGGCCAGCTCGGTGTCGAACAGGCGGCGCGGCCGGAAGTTGAGTTCGGCCAGGCAGGCGAGGTCCTGGCTGGCGGCGTGCAGCACCCATTCGCTCTCGGCCAGAGCGGCATCGAGGGTGCGCAGATCATCGAGGGGCAACGGATCGATCAGTACGGTCCCGGCCCCGGCCCGGCGCAACTGCACGAGGTAGGCGCGCTGGGTGTAGCGGTAGCCGGAGGCCCGTTCGGCGTCCACGGCGACGGGCCCGGTGCCGGCCGACATCTTGGCCACCACCTCGGCCAATTCACTGTCGGCTTCGACCGGGCGGGGGGTGCCCTCGCGAGGGGCGGTCAGCGGGACGGCGGCGGGCAGGGACGCGGGACCGCCAGACGTCGGGTCGGGCGGCTCGGGGAGCGGTCGTCCGTCCCCTGCCGTCTCTGGCTCGTCCCGACGGCGCAGGGGTGCTTCGTCGGTCACTCCGTAACCGTACGGGTGCAACACCTGGGTGACATGCAGCCGGGTACCGGCGCGTCGGTTCTCGATCGAACCGGACTCATCCGCGGCGACGTTTTCTGCGTACTACTGCCCGCAGTACCGAGACTCGGGAGGCCGTGCCGGATGACCACGACGTACGACCCGTTCATCCCTGCCGAAGGCGCGGACCAGCAACGATACGACGGCAGACGGCGCGTTCAGGAGTGGCCGGCGGAGCATTGGCAGGCTCCCGAACCCGGCTATCCGCAGGCGCAGCGCCCTGCCGAGCCCACGTGGCAACATCCCTCGCAGCCCGAACCGCAATATCAGCCGCGCATGTCGGAACAGCAGCGCTGGGAGACCGGCAGTTTCCCGACCGTGCCGACGAGCCTGTCGCCGGAGCCGCGCGCGGGTGGCCGGTCGAAGACCAAGCCACTGGTGGCGGCGCTGGTCGGGATTCTGCTCGGGGTGGCCGGCTGGCAGGCGTACCGGATCGAGACGATGAACCACGACAACGCCACCATGCACTCGGTGGTCGCCGCCGAGAAGAGCCGCACCGACCAGTTGGAGAAGCAGCTGGCCGGCGTCTTCGACCCGGAGGCCGTGTCGTCGAAGGTGCTGCCCAGCGTGTTCCGGGTGCGGGCGGGCGACTTCACCGGCACCGCGTTCTCGGTCGGGTCCAAGGCCAAGGGCGGACAGTCGAACCTGTTCACGAACTATCACGTGGTGGCCGAGCTCTATGCCGGCGGCGGACGCTCGGTGACGCTGGAACGCGGCAACACGAAGATCAACGCGACCATCGTGAAGGTCAACAAGGGCAAGGACCTCGCCCAGCTGCGGGCCAACCAGGCGATTCCCGGGCTGGCCACGGCGGCCACCCAGGTCAAGCCGGGCCAGCAGGTGGTCGTGGTGGGCGCGCCGCTCGGCCTCGACGACACCGTCACGACCGGGGTGATCAGCGCCTACCGCCCGTCCGACCCGGACGGCCCGACGATCCAGTTCGACGCCCCGATCAACCCCGGCAACTCGGGCGGCCCGGTGGTCAGCGCGAACAACCAGGTGGTCGGCCTGGCCACGGCGAAGGCCAAGGACGCCGAGGGCATCGGCCTGGCCATCCCGATCAAGACGGCCTGCGAGACCTTCGCCGGAATCTGCTGAGGCCCCGATCTTCTGAAGCTCTGAATCCGCGGGCGCTAGCCGACGCGGTGGCGTTCGTTGAAGGACGTCACCCCGGGCGGCGGCAGGCCGGCGGTCGAGGCCAGCATCGCGCACCAGCCGAGCAGGTGCGCCGCGGTGTCCGACGACGTCGGCGTCCAGGAGGCGCGCACCTCCAGGTCGGCGGTCGGTTCCGGCCCGGCCAGCTCACCGAAACGGGTCGACGCGGTCTGCGTGATGGTGCCGCCGATCGCGGTGTAGGTCGCGTCGTGCTGCTCCAGCGCGTCGGTCAGCCAGGTCCAGGCCACCGCGGGCAGCAGCGGGTCGCTCGCCATGTCCGACTCGAGCTCCGCGGTGACCAGCGTGACCAGCCGGGTCTCGCCGCGCCAGGACTCGTGCCCGGCCGGGTCGTGCAGCAGGATCAGCCGGCCGCTCGCCACCTCGTCGCCGGCGCGCAGCACGGTCGCGCTGAGCGCGAACGCGAACGGCGCGAGCTTCTGCGGGGCGGCGATCTCCTCGAGCAGGATCTCCGGGCGGGACGCGACCGCCCGCAACCCGGCGACGGCGCGGGTGAACGCCTCGGGTGCCGCGGAGGGGGTCGCCATGCCGGAAGCCTATGCCGCGCAACGCTTGTTCTCGTCGATCGCCGCGCTGTGTCTTTGGCCGGGCGATCGCGAATTTGTCGCCGGGGCCGTCCGGCCGCCCCGCCCACCACCCGATTGCCGGCTGAAGGCAGGATTGAACGCGTGACTTCAGTGCTGAACGAATCGGCGTTCGTGCGGGCGTGCCGCGGGCAAGAGGTGCCGCACACCCCCGTCTGGTTCATGCGGCAGGCCGGGCGGTCGCTGCCGGAGTACCGCAAGATCCGCGAGGGCATCGGGATGCTCGACTCCTGCCGTCGTCCCGACCTGGTCACCGAGATCACCCTGCAGCCGGTCCGCCGGCACGACGTCGACGCCGCCGTGCTGTTCAGCGACATCGTGGTGCCGATCGCCGCGGCGGGTGTCGACCTCGACATCGTGGCCGGCACCGGCCCGGTGGTGGCCGAGCCGATCCGGTCCGCCGGCGACCTCGACCGGCTGCGCCCGATCACCGCCGGCGACGTCGATTTCGTCGCCGAGTCGGTGCGGCTGCTGGTCGGCGAGCTCGGCGACACCCCGCTGATCGGCTTCGCGGGCGCGCCGTTCACCCTCGCCAGCTACCTGATCGAGGGCGGCCCGTCCCGGACCTACCTCAAGACCAAGGCGATGATGTACGGCGAGCCGCAGCTCTGGCACACGCTGCTGGCCCGGCTCGCCGAGATCACCCAGACGTTCCTGCGCACCCAGATCGACGCGGGCGTGAGCGCGATCCAGCTGTTCGACTCGTGGGCCGGGGCGCTGTCCGAGGCCGACTACCGCGAGTTCGTGATGCCGCACTCCGCCGAGGTGCTGGGCGGCCTGGCCGACGCCGGCGTCCCGCGCATCCATTTCGGCGTCGGCACGGCCGTGCTGCTGCGGGCGATGGGGGAGGCCGGCGCGGACGTGGTCGGGGTCGACTGGCGCACCCCGCTCGACCGGGCCACCGAGATCGTCGGCCCGGAGCGCGCGCTGCAGGGCAACCTCGACCCGGCCGTACTCTTCGCCCCCTGGGAAGTCGTCGAGCGGGAGGCCCGCCGGGTGCTCGCCGAGGGCCGGGCCGCCCCCGGCCATGTCTTCAACCTGGGCCACGGGGTGCTGCCGCAGACCGACCCCGAGATGCTGACCCGGCTGGTCGAGCTGGTGCACCTCGTTTCCGCGCGCTGACCGGGACTTCCGGCCCTCCCGCGACGGCCGTTCACCGACCAGGGTCGACCCCGGTGGTCGCGGCGGGGCGCGACCTGGGAGGGTGGAAAGCGTGCGGAAGCGGGTTGCGGTCATCGGCGGCGGCATCGCCGGGCTCGCCGCGGCGGTGCGCCTGCGGGATCTGACCCCGCCGGGCACCGAGATCATCGTGTACGAGCAGAGCGGCGTCCTGGGCGGCAAGTTGCGCACCGGCGAGCTGGCCGGTCGGCCGGTCGAGCGGGGCGCCGAGTCCTTCCTGACCGCCGGTCCGGCCGGTGCCGAGTCGGCCTCGGTGGCCCTGGCGAAACATCTGGGCCTGGCCGACTCCCTCGTGCACCCGGCCACCGTTCCGGCCGCCCTCGCGGTCGGTGGCGGCCTGGCTCCGATCCCGGGCGGCACGCTGGTGGGCGTCCCCGGTGACCTGACGAAGCTCGGCGACGTCGCGCACGTGACCGGCTCCGACCGTGACGAGGGCCGCCCGCTGCTGGCCGTGGGCGAGGACGTCGCGGTGGGTGAGCTGGTCCGCGCCCGCTACGGCGAGGAGGTCGTCGACCGGCTCGTCGACCCGATGCTCGGCGGCGTCTACGCGGGGCGCGCCGACCGGCTCTCGCTCGAGGCGACGATGCCGCAACTGGCCGCCACGGCCCGGATCGAGCACACCCTGCAGGGGGCGGTGCGGGCCGCGCAGGCCGCCCGTACCCGTAATCCGGGTCCGATCTTCACGACCGTCAAAGGTGGGATGAGCCGGCTGGTGGCCACGGCCGCGGCGGCCAGCGGCGCCCGGATCAGCCTGGGCCTGCCGGTGCGCGACCTGTCCCGCACGGCGCACGGCTGGCGTCTGCTGCTCGGCCCGGTGCCGGCGCCGCAGACCGACGACGTCGACGCGGTGGTCCTGGCCGTCCCCGCGAAACCGGCCGCCCGCCTGCTGACCGGCATCTCGGCGGAGGCGGCCGACGCGGTGAGCGTGCTGGACTACGCGAGCGTGGCACTTGCCGCCTTCGCCCTGCCGCCCGGCACCCCGCTGCCCGAGTTGTCGGGCTTCCTGGTGCCGCCGAGCGAGGGCACCCTGGTCAAGGCGGCCACGTTCTTCACCCGCAAATGGCCCCATCTGGCCGACGCGGCCGACCCGGTGATCGTCCGGGCGTCGCTCGGCCGCTTCGGCGAGCAGGAGCGTCTGCAGCTGCCCGACGAGGAGCTGCTGGCGCGGGCGATCCGCGAGCTCGGCGAGTTGGTCGGCCACGAGCTGCCGGCCCCGATGGCGACCTGGGTCCAGCGCTGGGGTGGCGGCCTCCCGCAGTACGCGCCGGGCCACCGCGACCGGGTGGCGTTCGCCCGGCAGCAGCTGCCGGCCGGCCTGGCCCTGGCCGGGGCGGCGTTCGACGGAGTGGGCATTCCCGCGTGTGTGGCGAGCGGCGAGCGCGCGGCGGAAGACGTAAGCAAGTCCTTGGAGGATGAATGAGCGACGAGACCCAGCCCACCCGCGAGCGCATTGCCGAGTTGAACGCATCGATCCGCTACACGATGTGGTCGGTGTTCAAGGCGACCACGCCGCTGCCCGCGCTGCGGGAGGACCTCGCCACCGAGGTCGACGGCCTGTTCGAGCAGCTGTCGGGCAAGGACGTGACGGTCCGCGGCACCTATGACGTGTCCGGCCTGCGGGCCGACGCCGACGTGATGATCTGGTGGCACTCGGGCTCGTCGGACGCGCTGCAGGACGCGTACGGCCTGTTCCGCCGGACCGCGTTCGGCCGCCACCTGGCGCCGGTCTGGTCGCAGATGGGGCTGCACCGGCCGGCCGAGTTCAACAAGGCGCACGTCCCGGCGTTCCTGGCCGGCGAGGACGCGCACAGCTACCTGTGCGTCTACCCGTTCGTGCGGTCCTACGAGTGGTACCTGCTGCCCGACGAGGAGCGCCGCCACATGCTGGCCGAGCACGGCCGGATGGCCCGCCCGTTCCCGGACGTACGGGCCAACACGGTCAGCTCGTTCGCTCTCGGCGACTACGAGTGGCTGCTCGCCTTCGAGGCCGACGAACTGCACCGCATCGTCGACCTGATGCGCGAGCTGCGGGCCGCTACCGCCCGCCGGCACGTGCGGGAGGAGCTCCCCTTCTACACCGGCCGCCGCCGGTCGGTCGGCGAGATCGTCGCCAATCTGCCGTAACGCCGGTCACCGGGCCGGGCGGTGCATCGGGGTGTGCGGGATGCCGTCCTCGAGGTACTCCGGCCCGGTCGGTTCGAAGCCGAACCGGGCGTAGAAGCCGGTGAGGTGGGACTGTGCCTCGAGCACGCTCGGCCGGTGCCCGACGATCCGCAGCGCCTCGGTCATCAGACGGCCGGCCAGGCCGTGCCCGCGCGCCTTCGAGGACGTCACGACCCGGCCGATCCGCTGGGCCTCGCCGTCCTGCAGGAGGCGCAGATAGGCGCGGATCTCGCCGTCGTGCTCGAACCAGACGTGCCGCGTCCCGGGCTCCAGGTCCCGGCCGTCCAGATCGCCGTAGACACAGTTCTGCTCCACGACGAAGACCTCGCTGCGAAGCTTGAGGATGCCGTAGAGCGTGGTCGTGTCGAGGTCGGTGAACGAGGCGGAGCGCGGGGCGGCAGGCTGTTCCGGGTGCATGCGGCAAATCGTAGGCGCCGTGCCGTCACCCGTGTCGCGGCCGGACGTTGTACGGATGAACGCCTGATCGTGGAGGTCCTGATGATCAAGAAGAGCAGGCTCTTCGGCGACAAGACGCGGGTGACGTTCTGCCTGCCGGGAGACGAGCCGGCGGGCCGGGTGAGCGTGGTCGGCACCTTCAACGGGTGGGAGCCGGGCACGCACGAGCTGAAGCCGCGCCGGGACGGCACGCGGACCGTCAGCGTGCCGTTGGGCCCGGGGCATTACGCGTTCCGCTATCTGGCGAGCGACGGCGTCTGGCTGGACGATCCGGACGGAAGCGAGTTGCGCCTTTAGCCAGAAAAGTTCTCACTTATGGCTAATCTGGCTGCATGACCATGTACGAGACCTCGGACCTGCACAAGCGTGTCGCGCGGTACGAGGCGGCAGTGGACGAGCTTCGGGCGGCTCATCAGGACATTCGGTCCGTCCTGGTCGACCAGGTGCTGTTCGAGCGCTGGCAGCAGATCGGCGCCGACCTGGGGTTCACCGTCGCGGCGTCGGCGACCGCATCGGCGGCTCATCAGCAGGACCTGAACGCGATGAACCAGCAGATCCCGCAGATGGCGGAGGCCTGGGCGGGCTGACCCGGAGCACTCCGCCGTCGTCGTCTCTCTGCCACCGGGGCGGCGTCGGCGGAGACCCGATGGCCAGGCTAGGTTTGCTGCCATGTCCGTCGACACCCAGTACGAAGACCTGCTGCGCCGCGTGCTGCACACCGGAATCCCGAAGAGCGACCGCACCGGCACCGGCACGGTGAGCCTGTTCGGTGAGCGACTGCGCTACGACCTGTCCAAGGACTTTCCGCTCGTCACGACGAAGCGGGTGCACTTCAAGTCGGTGGCCGTCGAGCTCCTGTGGTTCCTGCGCGGCGAAAGCAATGTCAGCTGGCTGCGCGACCAGGGCGTGACCATCTGGGACGAGTGGGCCGACGCGCAGGGTGAGCTCGGGCCGGTCTACGGCGTGCAGTGGCGGTCGTGGCCGACGCCGGACGGTGGACACGTCGACCAGATCAGCTCGGTGCTGGAGACGCTGCGCAACGACCCCGACTCCCGCCGCATGCTCGTCTCGGCGTGGAATGTCGCCGAGCTGCCGAGCATGGCGCTCGCCCCGTGCCACGCGATGTTCCAGTTCTACGTGGCCGACGGAAAGCTGAGCTGCCAGCTCTACCAGCGCAGCGCCGACCTCTTCCTCGGGGTGCCGTTCAACATCGCCAGCTACGCGTTGCTCACCCGGATGGTGGCGGCGCAGGTGGGCCTCACCCCGGGCGACTTCATCTGGGTCGGCGGCGACTGCCACATCTACTCCAACCACGTGGCGCAGGTCGAGACGCAGCTCACCCGGGACGCCTATCCGTTCCCGACCCTCGAGCTGGCACCCGCCTCGTCGCTGTTCGACTACAAGTACGACGACTTCCGGCTGGCGGACTACCAGCACCACCCCGCGCTGCGGGCCCCGGTCGCCGTATGACCGTGCACCTGATCTGGGCCGAGGCCGGCGACCGGGTGATCGGTGCCGACGGCGGCATCCCCTGGCACCTGCCGGGAGAGCAGGCCCTGTTCAAGGAGCGCACGATGGGTGCGACCGTGGTCATGGGGCGGGCCACCTGGGATTCGCTGCCCGCGAAGGTGCGGCCACTTCCGGGCCGCCGCAACATCGTGCTCACCCGCGACCCGCAATGGTCGGCACCGGGGGCTGAGGCCGCCCACGCGGTGCACGGTGTCGACCTGACCGAGGAGGTGTGGGTGATCGGGGGCGCGGCCGTCTACGAAGCGTTCCTGCCGGTGGCCACGCACGTCGTGCGCACCCGCATCGACCTCGAGGTGGCGGGCGACACCCGGGCGCCGGCGCTCGGCAAGAGCTGGGCGGTGGTCTCCGACTCCGGCTGGCTGACCGCCACCAACGGGCTCCGCTACGTGGTCGAGGAGCTGGAACGGTCGTAGTCGGACGGGCAGCCCGGCAGGAATCGCCGGGCTGCGCTTCTCGCTCAGGCCTTGGGGTCCAGGCGGATCGACAGGCTGTTCACGCAGTGCCGGGTGTTCTTCGCGGTCATGTGCTCGCCACGGAAGACGTGACCCAGGTGGGAGTCGCACCGCGCGCAGCGGATCTCGACCCGGAGCATGCCGTGGCTGTGGTCCTCGATCTCCTTGACCGCGCCGGGGATGGCGTCGTCGAACGACGGCCAGCCGCAGTGCGAGTCGAACTTGTAGTCGCTGGGGTAGAGCTCGGCGCCGCACGCGCGGCAGTCGTACGTGCCCGCGGTCTTGGTGTCGACGTACTCCCCGGACCAGGGGGCCTCGGTGCCGGCCTGGCGCAGCACCCGGAACTCGTCGGGGCTGAGCCGGACCCGCCACTCGTCCTCGGTGGTGGGCAGGGTGGTTTCGTTCGGTGCCATGGCCCCAACGGTACGTCGACGCACTTGTGGTGCGGCCGACGTTCGGCCGCGCGCGTTGGGCCTTGTATGGAAGACGCATCGCCGGCGACGTTCCGTCCCACGTGGCAGCAGGCTCTCGGACGTGGTTTGTATGTAGGCGCCTTCTTCGTGGTGGCGGGAATCACTCTCGCGCTGATCATCGGGACGCCGCCGCTGGCCGGGGCGGTGCTGGCGGCCGGCCCGCTCGGCGTCGGCGCGGTGGTCGGGCTGGTGGTGGGCCGGTTCACCGAAACCGAGCTGAGCGCGGGGGGAATCCGGACCCGTTCGATGTTCGACGACGGGGTGGCGCCCTGGCATCGGGTGGTGGACCTGCGAGCCGAGCGGCGAGGCAAGCGCACGGTGGTGTCGGTCTACCTCGATTCGGGGACGAGTGTGCAGCTCAATGCCCCGTACAGCGGAGGGTTGTTCGCTGCTGACCCACACTTTGAGACAAAAGTGTGCTCTTTGTCCCATATATGGCGTAGTCACCGTTTCGGTGGTCTTCCGTGATCATGACCCGCCGTAGATCATTAACGGGTAAATCGGGCAATTAACGTAAGCTATCTTTTGGACCTCGGAACCACCGCAACAGATCGGAAAACTCCTCATGAGTGCATATCGCCGCATCCTTGCCGTCGGCCTCCCATCCATGGCGATCGCCGCGGCCATGGCCTTCTCCGCAGCGCCCGCTGTCGCCGCCGCTCACCTCGCCGCCCGCCCGTCGACCACGGCTACGCCTTGTGCCGACGACGAACGCACCAAGTGTGACTACGCCTCGGTCAGTCCGGCGCACACCCGGGGCCACGGCGGCTACGCGTCGCCGACCACGACCAAGCCGTCGCCCAGCACCACGCCGACCGGCGACGTCGACACCGTGCCGCCGACCACGCCGCCGGGCGTGCTGGACACCGGGACCCCGGCCCCGGGGGTCAAGTCCGGTGGCGGCGTCAGTGCCGGTCACGCCCTGCCGGTCACCGGTCCGCCGACGGGCGGGATCGTCTCGGTCGGTGGCGTGATGGTTGCCGCCGGTGTCGCGTCGGTCTGGTACACCCGTCGTCGACGCACGGTCTGACGGCCGATTTATCATCATTTAGCGCGAGAGATCGCCCGGGTGGTCCGGACGACCTCTCGCGCTTTTTGTCGCACCGGCGGCATAGGGTCGTGGACATGCCGAAAGCCGCAGCGGAAGAGCACGAGATCGCCGGCCGGACCGTCCGGCTGACCAGCCCCGACAAGGTCGTGTTCCCCCGTCCGGGCTACACCAAGCGGGACGTCTTCGACTACTACCGCGCGGTCGGCGACGGCATCCTGCGCGCGCTCCGCGACCGCCCGACCACGCTGCAGCGTTTCCCGGACGGCATCGAGGGCGAGATGTTCTTCCAGAAGCGCGTCCCCACCCGCGGCGTGCCCCCGTGGATCCAGACCGCCAAGATCAGCTTCCCGAGTGGACGGAACGCCGACGAGCTCTGCCCGGCCGACCTCGCCCACGTCGCGTGGGCGGCGCAGATGGGCACGGTCGTCTTCCACCCGTGGCCGGTGCGGGCGGCCGCCGTCGACAACCCCGACGAGCTGCGCATCGACCTCGACCCGCACGCCGGCACCGACTTCGACGACGTGGTCGCGGCCGCCGGGGTGATCCGGGAAGTGCTCGACGACCTCGGCTTCGTGGGTTTCCCCAAGACGTCCGGCGGTCGCGGCGTGCACGTCTACGTGCGGATCGAGCCGCGGTGGTCGTTCGTCGAGGTCCGGCGGGCCGCCATCGCGCTGGCCCGGGAGGTGGAGCGGCGCCGCCCCGACCGGATCACCACCTCCTGGTGGAAGGAGGAGCGCGGCGAGAAGGTCTTCCTCGACTACAACCAGATGGCCCGGGACCGCACCATCGCCTGTGCCTATTCGCTGCGCGCCAACGCCCGCGCCACCGCTTCCGCCCCGGTGACCTGGGCCGAGCTGACCGAGGTCGAGCCGGACGACTTCGACCTGCGCACCCTCCCGGCCCGCTTCGCCAAGATCGGCGACCCGCATGCCGGCATCGACGACGTGGCGCACGACATCACGCCGCTGCTCGAGTGGTCCGCGCGGGACGAGAAGGCGGGCCAGGGCGAGATGCCCTACCCGCCCGACCACCCCAAGATGCCGGGCGAGCCGCCCCGGGTGCAGCCGAGCAAGAAGAACGCGGCCAACTGGTCAGAGGACTAGCTTCATGCCCTCGTGCGAGGCGGTGAAGCCGAGCGACTCGTAGAAGCGGCGGGCCTCGGTGCGGCGCTTGTCGGTGGTCAACTGGACGATCCGGCAGCCCCGGTCCCGGGCGCGGTCCACGGCGTACGCCATCATCAAGCGGCCCAGGCCGCCACCGCGCCGCCCGGCCCGGACCCGCACCGCCTCGACAGTCATGCGCGAAGCGCCGTTGCGACTCAGCCCCGGGGTGAACGTGAGCTGGCAGGTCGCGACCACCTCGGCCGCCTCGACGCCGACGATCAGCTCGTTGCCGGGGTCGGCGTCGATCGCCTCGAACGCCTGCCAGACGGCGGCGTCGACCTCCTCGGACACGGTGCCGAAACCGCGTTGCCGACTGATCTCATCGTCGGCCAGCAGCGCCAGGATCGCCGGGACGTCTGCCCGTTCGGCCAGGCGGAACCGGATCCCCGGGTTCCTACGATGTTCGCCATGCACGTGCTGCTCACACCCTTCCGGCGGGTCTATCGGGCGATCGTCTGGCTGGCGAACTCGCCGCGCACCCTGATCCTGTCCTACGCGATCCTGATCGTCGTCTGCGCCGTCCTCTATCACTTCGTCGAGGACAGCTCGTCGTTCGGTGACGCGCTGTGGTGGGCGATCGTCACCGCCTCCACCGTCGGTTACGGCGACATCTCACCGGAGTCGGGGCTGGGCCGGGTGCTTGC
Organism: Paractinoplanes ferrugineus; assembly: GCF_016862195.1. GTDB lineage: Bacteria > Actinomycetota > Actinomycetes > Mycobacteriales > Micromonosporaceae > Actinoplanes > Actinoplanes ferrugineus. The sequence continues at coordinate 177,125 of NZ_BOMM01000008.1, forward strand.
CGGCCTCCTCATCTCGATCATGGTGCTGCTCGTCATCCCGCTGATCACCGCGCACTTCGCCAGCAAGCTGATCGTCGACGCGGACGCCTTCCGCCACGAGGAGCAGGAAGAACTCAAGAACAACCTGCGTCGGGTACGCATCCTGCTCGAGGCCCTGGCCGAACGCGAAGGCATCACTTCGCCGGACAGCGCAGTCCCTCCTGCGGCACCTGAAGATCGATGAGGTAGCTGTTGACGGCCTTGACGATGCAGGTCGTGCTCGGATAGGCGGTGTGCCCCTCGCCCTCCCAGGTGAGCACGTGCCCGACACCCAGCATGTTGGCCAGATCCGCGGTGTTCTCGTACGGCGTGGCCGGGTCACCTGTCGTGCCGACCACCACGATCGGCGGGGCGCCGGTGGCCGCCCCGGCCGGGTAGGGGTCGCGCTGGCCCGGCCAGAACACGCAGGGCAGCATGCCGGTGGCGAGCGCCGCCCCGAACAGCGGATATTTCGCTCGCCACTCGCCCTGCAGCTTGCGGATCTCCTCGACGGTCGGCACGTCCTTGGTGTCCGCGCAGTTCACCGCCATGTTGGCGTCGAACAGGTTGCTGTAGCTGCCGTTCGCCTTCCGCTCGGCGTATTGATCGGCGAGCGCGAAGATGCCCTTGGGGTTGCCCTGCTGCAGGGCCGCCACCGACTGGGCCAGCGTGCCCCAGCCCCGCTCCGAGTAGAGCGACGAGATCACCGCCACGAAGATCCAGCCGGAGGTCGCCTTGCGGCCGTCGGTGTTGGCCACCGGGTTCTTCGCCGCGGCCGCCATCAGGTCGGTGACCGCCTTGCGCGCGTCCGGCGCGATCGGGCATTTGTCCGCGGTCGCCTTGCACCAGGCGGCGAAGTTGGTGAACGCCCGTTCGAAGCCCTTGGCCTGCGTCTCCGAACCCTCGACATAGGTCTGCTTCGGGTCGACCGCGCCGTCGAGCACCATCGCCCGGATGTTGCCCGGGAACTGCTGGGCATAGGTGGCGCCGAGCAGCGTGCCGTAGGAGAAGCCCAGGTAGGACATCTTGGCGTCGCCGACCGCGGTGCGGATCGCGTCCATGTCCTTGGCGGCCTGCTCGGTCGAGAAGTTGACCAGCTGAGCGCCGTACTTCGAGCCGCAGCCCGCAGCGACCCGCCGGTTGAGCGCCACCAGGCTGTCGAACGCCTCCTGGCTCACCGGGTCGGGCGGGGCGGCGAACGACGCGTCCTGATCCTCGTTGCTGATGCACTTGATCGGATCGGAGCGGCCGACGCCGCGCGGGTCGAAGCCGACGATGTCGAACCGGTCGGTGACCGCGGTCGGCAGCCCGCCGAGCGCCTCGCCGTAGGACAGATAGACAGCGGTGTCGACACCGGAACCGCCGGGGCCGCCGGGGTTGATCAGCAGTGAGCCGATCCGGTTCTTCTGCGCCTCGGAGCGGATGCGGATCAGCGAGATCGAATAGGTCTCGCCGCTCTTCGGCTCGCCCCAGTTGCGCGGCACCGCGACCTCGGCGCAGTCGTAGGCCATCCCGCTCGCGCCCTGGCCGACCAGGTCCCGGGGGACGTCGTCGCAGCTGCGCCAGTCGGGTGTGGTGCCCGGGACGGCGCCCGCGCTGGGGCGGCCGGCGATCGGCTGGTCCTCACCCGAGCCGTCGGGCGCGAACGTGGGCAGGGTGCAGCCCGCGGTGGCGACCACCATTGCGGCGAAGAGTCCGACGGCGAGGCGGGAGCGACGCGGCACTGTTTACGGCCTTTCGTTCTGCTGATTCCGGCTTCGGACGAGGCTAGCTCAGCGGCTTGTGAGGACCTCGGCCAGGTTGAATCGCACCGGACGCTCCAGCTGCTCATATGTGCAGGTCCGGGGGTCACGGTCGGGCCGCCACCGGTCGAACTGGGCGGTGTGCCGGAATCGGACGCCTTCCATGTAGTCGTATCGCACCTCGACCACCCGCTCCGGTCGCAGCGGCGTGAACGACAGATCCTTGCCGTTGTTCCACCGGCTGTACTCGTTCTTGCGCGGCGTCCGTTCGCCCTGTTCCTGCGCCGCCCAGTTCCACGGGTGCTGCTCGAACGTCGTGACCAGCGGCTGGAGCTCGCGGAACAGCTCCTCGCGCACCGCCATCGGGAACGCGCCGATCACCCCGACCGACGCCAGCACGCCGCGCTCGTCGTAGAGGCCGAGCAGCAGCGAACCGATCCGGTCCTCGGCGGACTTGTGGGTGCGGTAGCCGGCCACCACGCAATCGGCGGTCCGCTTGTGCTTGATCTTGGTCATCACCCGCTTGTCGGGCTGATAGGTGAGGTCGGCCGCCTTCGCGATCAGCCCGTCCAGCCCGGCGCCCTCGAACTCGGCGAACCACCGCTGAGCGGTGGGAAGATCGTCGGTGGCCGGGGTGACGTGCACCGGCGGCTGCGCGTTCTTGAGTACGTCCTGAAGTCGCGCCCGCCGTTGCGCGAAGGGCCGCTCGGTGAGGTCCTCGTCGCCGATCGCCAGCAGGTCGAACGCCACGAAGCTGGCCGGAGTCTGCTCGGACAGCAGCTTGACCCGGCTCGCCGCCGGGTGGATGCGCTGCTGGAGCGCCTCGAAGTCGAGCGTGTTGCGCTCCGTGTCGGCCACGATCACCTCGCCGTCGATCACCACCCGCTCCGGGAAGTTGGCCAGCACGGCCTCGACGACCTCGGGGAAATATCGGGTCATCGGCTTCTCGTTGCGGCTGCCGATCTCGACCTCCGCGCCGTCCCGGAAGATGATCGAGCGGAAGCCGTCCCACTTGGGCTCGTAGACCTGCCCCGGCGGGATCTCCGCGACGGGTTTGGCGAGCATCGGCTTGACCGGCGGGTTGATCGGCAGCTGCATGGCCCCAGTCTGCCGCTTCCCGCGTCTTCGTGAAGCCCCTCGGTTTTTTGCCCCGCTCGCGGGTCGCTCAGCGGACCAGGACCTCGAGGAGGCGGTCCAGTTCGGTGGCCGGGTCGGCGGCCAGGCCCATGTGCACCGGGCCGGCTCGGAGGATGGTGCTGCGAGGGGCTACCAGCCAGCGGAAACGCTCGCCCGGCTTCATCGTGGCGGCGGCGCCCGCACCGGTGCAGGTGGCCTCCCACGAGGCCAGGGCGGTGGCCACGGCGGGCAGGTCGGCGTGCGGGTCGAGGCAGCGCAGCCGGTCCTCGTGCAGGTGGGTACGGGCGGCCAGGAAGTCGAGCCGCTGGCTGTAGAGAATGACGCCCACGTTGATCAGCTCGCCGCGTTCGATGCGGGGCATGGCCTGGATGATGGCGTACTCGTAGGGGAGTCTCATGGCAGCCACGCCGCCGGCTGCGCGGCGCGCTTCACCAAGTGGTCGAGGTAGGCGTCGCGGTCGCCGCCGTCCAGCCATTCGTCCGGCACCAGGGCGAGCGTCTCGCCGATCAGCTCGGGGGTCAGCCGGGCGGCCAGGGCCGGCCCCTCGGTGGCGAGTGCCGTGGCGTAGGGCTTGAGCACGTGGTCGTCCCACTTGTAGGGGCGGTGCACCACGGCCTCGGCGCGCGGCCAGTTGTGGTGGAAGTAGAGGGTGGCCCCGTGGTCGATCAGCCACAGCGTGTTGTGCCAGATCAGCAGATTCGGGTTGCGCCAGCTGCGGTCCACATTTTCCACGAACGCGTCGAAGGCCAGCACCCGGGAGGCCAGCGCCGGCTCGACCGGGTGGGCCACCGGGTCGTAGCCCAGCGACCCGGGCAGGAAGTCCATCCCGAGGTTGGCCCCGGCGCTCGCCTTGATGAGCTCCTGGACCTCTTCGTCGGGCTCGGCCCGTGCCACGATCGGGTCGAGGTGCATCACGGCCAGGTCGGGCACGGGCAGGTCGAGCCGCCGGCCCAGCTCGCCCGCGATCACCTCGGCGACGAGTGCTTTCGGTCCCTGCCCGGCGCCGCGGAACTTCACCACGTACGTGCCGAGGTCGTCGGCTTCGACGACGCCGGGCAGTGAACCACCTTCGCGTAGCGGTGTGACGTAGCGGAGGGCGGTGACTTCACGTAGCACGCGCCCACCCTAACCGCCGTTGATCAGGCCGTGGCCGGCCCCTGCCGCCGCAGCTCGTCGACCTTGGTCATGGCTTCCCGCAGGTCGGCCAGCCAGTCCTCGGTGTGCTGCCCGACCAGCTTGACGCACCAGGCCAGGGCTTCCGACCGGGAGCGGGCCACGCCGGCGTCGACCAGCGTGTCCAGGATCTGCCGCTCCGGCTGGCGCAGCCGCGTCATCACCGGCGCGGCCAGATGGGTGAACAGTTCGTTGGTGTCGCCGGAGCGGATGCCCCAGGCGACCTTGCGCTGATAGCGGTGCTCGACCTGGCGGGCCACCCGGATGCGGTCCTCCCGGGTGTCTTCCCGGAACTGGTTGATCCGGCCGGCCTGGGCGGCGGCCCGGTCGGCCTCGGTGACGTCGGTGCCGAGGTCGGGTTCGGCGACCCGGCCCCAGATGATGATCTCGTCGCGGTCGATCACGATCTCGGGCCGCTCGGTGAACCATCCGTCCGGGATGGCCCCGGTGACCCAGGCAGCCGCGTCGTCGGCGGCCGGGGGCTCGTTGCGGGCCCCCGGCGGTGCGGGACGGTAACGCATATCCAACCTCCCCTTGCAAACGTGATTACAGAATTACACCGTTACAACGGCAACGGCCATCACGTTCGCCCGGGGCGTATTTCAGTGCCGGACGCCGGCCAGTTGGGTGGCCTGGGCGACCAGGTTGTCCTTGGCGTCCCAGACGAAGACGACCTCGTCCATCCGGCCGCCGAGGATCTCGGTGGAGTGCATCGTCACCCGCAGCGGGCCGGGGGCCGGCAACCGGCGGAGGTACGCGGTGAGGGTGATCGTCGGCGCCCAGCCGGTGATGCCCAGGGTCAGCGAGATCGGCGGCGCCGGGTCGAGCGCGACGAGCATGCTCAACGGATCCCAGTCGGCGCCGTCGGCGAGGCGCAGCCACGACGCGATCCGGCCGCTCTGCGACGGCTGCCCGAGGGCGAAACCGAGGTCGGCCGGGCTGATCCGGTGCTCGACCACGTCGAGCAGATGCACCGGGAACTGCGCACCGGGTGGGTTCGACGGCAGCAGCACGCAGTCGTCCTCGGCCGTCATCTCGGGTGTGGTGGCGCTGCTCCAGAAGGCCGCCGACTCGTCCAGCTCGCCCTGCGTCACCAGCGCCTCGGCACACGACGTGCCGTCCTGTTCGAGTCGCGCCCGGAACTGCCCCGAGGTGCGCCCGGCCCGCAACAGTTCGACCCGTACGGTGGCCGGCCCGGCCTTGGGCGGCCGGAGAAAGGTGGTGGTCACCGCGACGAGATGGGCAAGCGCGGCGTCGCCGGCCACCGCCCGGCACAGGATCGCCATGAGATAGCCGCCGTGCAGCTTGTCGCCGATGGCCCACTGCGGGTCGAGCTCGGCCTGATAGACGCCGTCGCCGCCGTGGACGGCCGTCGCCTCCGCGAAGGTCTTCATCCGGTCAAGCTGGCACGGCCAACTTGACGTCGTCAAGTTCCTTGGTGACTTCGCGACGAACTGCACAGACAGCGTCGGCGCGAAGCCTTCCCACCAGACTTTCTAGAGTACGAAGGCATCCGTCCACAGCTGGCGGGAGCGCCCGGACAGAGCCTCCATCAGGCCGATCGCCTGGCTGTCGGTGAGCCCGGCGACGAAATCGATCACCGCTCGGCCGCGGGCCTGGCCCAGCCGGTCGGGTGTGCCGTCGGCGAGCTCGACCTCGGCCAGTTCGACCAGGTCACGCAGGCGGCGGGGGATGCGCTCCTGTTCGTCGGGGTCGGTGAGCCAGGCGAGCAGGGCCTCCACCAGCGACGCGAGCAGGCGGCCCTGGCCGCGCTGATGCAGCGCGAGATCCGGGCGGGCGAGCACGAAGCGGTTCTGCACGAACTTCAGCACCTGCACCTCGTGCCACTGGGCCGGCGCGAGCTGAATGTGGCCGGAGCGGACGGCCGGCTGACCGGTCAGCTCGATCGACTCGACCAGGCGCCGGGTCCAGTTCGCTGAGAACGCCGCCACCTGCGCCTCCGCCTCCAGGGAGCCGTCGAACGGGCGGGCCAGCAGGCCGTCGACCAGTTCGGCGCGCACCAGCTCGACAGCCGCCGCGAACGCGTCGTCGTTGGCCATCCAGCCGTCCTTGCGGTGCAACTGCCGGCGCAGCGACTCGATCGCACCGCCCGCCCGCTCCGGGTCCGAGTCGGGACCCCAGCGCTGCCAGGCCATCAGCTCGGTGGCGACCGCGCCCTGCTGGAGCACGCCCACCCGGTGCACGTCCTCCAGGTCATGGATGGCGTAGGCGATGTCGTCGGCGGTGTCCATCACCGAGGCCTCGAGCGTCTGCTGCCAGTCGGCGACCCGGCCGGCGAACGGGGCCCGGGCGGCGACCATGTCGTCGGCCTCGGTCGAGTAGGCGCCGAACTTGAGCGAGCCGGCGGACGGGTCGTCGGGGATGGGGGCGGCGCCACGCGGCGGGGGATCCATGTAGCGGACGGTGCCGTGCCTGGTCCACGGGTATTTGAGGATCGCGGCGCGGACCGCGCTGGTGAGGTTGAGGCCGATGGTGGCCTGGCCGCGGATCTCGGTGCTGGTGACGATCCGGTACGACTGGGCGTTGCCCTCGAAGCCGTCCGCGATGCCGAGCCGGAGTCGCGCGAGCCGGTCGAGCACCCGTTCGCCGAGGTGACCGAAGGGCGGGTGGCCGAGGTCGTGGGCGAGGGCGGCGGCTTCCACGACGTCCGGATCGAGCCCGCCGAGTTTCTCCGCCAGATCCGACCGGTCGGTGCGCAGCGCGCGTTCGGCGATGGCCCGCGCCACCTGGGCGACCTTGAGGCTGTGCGTCATCCGGTTGTGCACGAGGAGGCCGGCCCCACCCGGGCTGATCACCTGGGTGACGCCGGCCAACCGCGCGAAGAACGGGGAACTGACGATCCGGTCCCGATCCACCCGGTACGGGCTGGCGGCGAGATCACCCGGGGCCACCAGGCTGTCGCCGAACAAACGCTGGGCACGTGGATCAGTCATACCCCGCAACGCTACCGGGACTGCAGCGCGTCCAGCGCAACCGCCATCGCCGCGACGAGCCGGCGGTCCAGCTGCGGGTCGTGGATGGTGATCACGTAGCGGTCCCGCAGGCCCCACTTCTTGATCACCGAGAACGCCGGGCGGTCGCCGATCAGGAACTCGAAGTGGTACGGCAGCCAGGACAGCGAGTCCACGAAGCGGCGCAGGATCGCCACCACCAGGTTGCTCTCGCGGCCGATCATCTCGGCGTAGCCGGGCTGCTCCAGGTGCCAGGTGGAGCGCAGCAGCGACTCCTTGAAGTTCTTCTTGAACAGGCCGATCGGGGCGCCCTTGGCGTCGGTGACGTCGTAGGTGGCGCCCAGATCGATCACCTGGCGGGCCTTGAAGCCCAGCACGGGGGTCGTTCTGGTGTCGTCGGAATAGAGGGTGACCTGCTCTTTGAAGGCCATCCGCTTCTGCTGTGCGAAGGCGAGAAGGCCCGCCTCGGCGCCGTCCGGCGAGACGGCGTGGATCTCATATTGGTTGACCATCAGGCGGATACGCTGACGGACGATCAGCTGCTGCTGGGTCTGAAGGGTGTCGACAGTCACGGCCGCGGAGTCTAGAACCTTTGGCGCTCGCTGGCAGTACCCCCGGTTCGCCAGTCAAAATAGCCTGATGACTAAGCGGGGAAGAACCGGTTTGATCGCCCTGGCACTGGGTGCCGCGGCGGTGTGGGTGGCCAAGGACATCCCGCGGCAGATGGGTGCCAAGGCCAAGGGCGACCGGTTGACCCGGGTCCTGGCCTCGCCGCAGTTCGCGGACGGCAAGTTCCGTAACACGGTGCCGGCCAGCCAGCCCGACGCGGCCGCGCTGACCCGCATCGCCTCCGCCTCGATGCGCGACCGCGAGTCCCGCCGTCCGCACCAGCCGATCCCGGTCGTGTCCCCGGCCCCCGGCCTGGACGCCGACGGCCTGCACGTCACGTGGTACGGCCACTCGTCGGCACTCGTCGAGATCGAGGGCCGGCGCGTGCTGCTCGACCCGGTCTGGAGCGACCGCTGCTCGCCGTCGCGCATCTCCGGCCCGAAACGGCTGCACGAGCCGCCCGTCGCGCTGCGCGACCTGCCTCCGATCGACGCCGTGTTGATCTCCCACGATCACTACGACCACCTCGACATGGAGACGATCCAGAACCTGGTCGACCTCCAGGCGGCGCCGTTCCTGGTGCCGCTGGGCGTGGGCGCCCACCTCGAGCGCTGGGGCGTGCCCGCCACCCGCATCATCGAGCTCGACTGGAACGACAGCGCCAAGGTCGCCGGCCTCGAGTTCGTCGCCACCGCCGCCCGGCACTTCTCCGGCCGGGGCTTCAGCCGCGACGAGACGCTCTGGACCAGCTGGGTGATCAACGGCCCGACGCGCAAGGTCTTCTACTCCGGTGACACCGGCTATTTCCCCGGCTTCGCCGAGATCGGTGCCGAGCACGGTCCGTTCGACGTCACGCTGGTTCAGGTGGGGGCGTACGGCGATGCCTGGCCCGACATCCACATGATCCCGGAGGACGGCGTGGCCACCCACGTCGACGTCCGGGGCGGCTTGCTGATCCCGGTGCACTGGGCGACCTTCAACCTCGCCCTGCACGAGTGGTCGGAGCCGGCCGACCGCACCTGGAACGAGGCCAAGGCCCGCGACGTCAAGCTGGCGATTCCCCGCCCCGGTGAGCGCGTCGACGTCGACAACCCGCCGCCGGTCGACGGTTGGTGGCAGCAGATCGCCTGAGGCGTGCCCGGCCCGGGAATCCGCGTCGATTCCCGGGCCGTCAGCCGGCCCGGCTAGGCGGCGGCCTCGGGCGACTCCCGGGGTACGCAGATCTTCACCGCTCCCGGGCAGACCGAGGCCGAGAAGCTCTTGGTCTTGGTACGGGCGCCGCCGTCGAGTTCGTACTCCATCTTGCTCTTGAGTTTCACGTCGATCCGGCGGGCTCGGGTGGTTCGGATGAACGGCGAGTGATCGGAGCGGCCGACCGCCATCGTGCCGAGAGCGCGGGCCCACTCCAGGGCGCCGTGCGCGGTGGCGACACCGACGTCCAGCCAGCCGTCGTCGGGCTTGGCGTCGTCGAACGCGTGGATGCCGCCGGTGATCGTGCCGACGTTGCCGATGAGCACGCAGCTGGCCTCGTCGTCGAACCACTTCACCCCGTCGATGAGGATGCGGGCGTGCGCCGGCTCGCCGTTGACGTGCCGCACCCCGGCCCACACGTACGCCAGCTTCCCGAGCCGGTCCTTCATCTTCCGGTCGGCATCGCTGATCATCGCCCCGTCGAACCCGACCCCGGCCATCACCCCGAAGTATTCGCCGGCGAGTCGGCCGAGGTCGATGCGATGGCGCCGCCCGTGCAACGCGATGTCGACCGCTTCGGCCAGGTTGTGCGGGATGCCCAGGTTGGTGGCAAGCAGGTTCCCGGTGCCGGCCGGGATGATCGCCACCGGAATCTTCGAGCCGCCCTTCTCCCGGGCGACCACGTCGAGCGACCGCTGCACCATGCCGTCGCCGCCCCACACCACGAGCAGGTCGACGCCGGCCGCGATGGCCTTGCGAACCTGCTTCGGAGCCTTGCGACTCTTCGGTACCTCGGCCCAGATCAGCTTGTCGACGCCGCCGTCGGTGAGGCGGCGCCGAAGCTCGTCGAGCCCGCCGTCGAGAGTCTTGCGCTGGTGGGCCACGACGGCGATGGTTCGGGGCGTGTGCATGGTCGCGCACTACCCGCTTCGTCCGATCGGTAATCGGCCCCGCTCGATCGGTGCGGCGGGCCGGTCAGCTCACCGTCTCGCGCATGCGCTGCTCGGCGGCGGCGCTTCGGATCACCATGAGCCGCAGCTCCAACTCGTCGGAGACCATCGACGCCAGGTGCTGCAGGGCACGCAGTTGACGGGGCGACGCCTCGCGAGGGCGGTTGTCGATGACGTTGACGGTGCCGAGGCGGTAACCGTCGTGGGTGCGGATCGGCGCCGCCGCGTAGAAGCGCAGGCCCAGCTCACCGCGGACCAGCGGGTGCTCCAGCGTGCGCGGGTCGACGGCCGCGTTGTTGATGACGTAGATGTCGTCCTGGGCGATGACCGACGCGCACAGGCCCGGCTCCTTGCCCACCTCACGCACGCCGCTCAGCCCCTCGCAGGCGGCTAGCCACACGCGGTCCTGCTCGACCAGGGACACCGTCGCGATCGGCGTGTCGAAGATGGTCGCCGCCACGAACGCGATCCGCTCGTACGCGTCCTCGACCGGCTGGTCGACCATCCGATAGCGCCGGACGGCCTCGAGTCGTGCCTGCTCCGGCGAGCCGACACTGTCCAGGTACTCGTACGCGCCGGACGACACCGGATTGCTGTTGGTCATGACCGAACCTCCTCGCCGTGATCGCGGTTACGGCCGAGCCTAGAAATACCCACGGTGTCCCGCAACGGCGCGGACAGCTCATTTCGGGGTAACCCGTCCAGTTCGAACGTGAAAGTCGCACCCCGTGTGCGATTCGGGCGGCTCACCTGATCCAGCGGTCGTACGGGTGGCGGCCGGGGCGGAAGCCGTACGCCTCGACGACCGCCACCGCCTCGGCGAAGCCCCGCCCGACCCACTCGGGCAGGTGGGCGTCGCTGCCGAACGAGACCGCCTCGCCGCCCTCCGCCCGCCACCAGCGCACCAGTTCGGGCCGGGCGGGCCGGCGGGTGTTGATCTCGAGCACCCGGCCGGTGTCCGCGAGCGCGCGCAGCGCCACCCGGAACTCGTCCTCGAAAGCGGCCGGGTCGAACGGGCCGGCACTCGCCGGCCAGTACCGGCCGACGTAGTCGATGTGGGCGAGCACCTCGAAGGCGTCCGAGCCGGCGACCAGGCGGGGTATCTCGGCGAGGTAGGTGCGGACCACGTCGGCGGCCGGGTGCCGCTTGAACTGGGTCGGCGGTTCGGCGAAACCGTCGCCGAGGGGCAGACAGTGCAGCGAGCCCAGCACCCGCTCGAACTGCCCGGCAGCGAGCAGAGCCGCGACCGCCTCGGTGTGCCGGTGCGGTTCGCCCACCTCGACGCCGGTGATGATGCGCAGGTCCGGGAACTGGTCGCGGCAGCGCTGCACGCACTCCAGATAGCCGTCGACGTCCAGCCGTGGCGGGGTGAGCGTCAACTCCGGCGTACGCAGGGCCGCCAGGTGCGGGTGGCCGTCGAGGTCGTCGTCGACCTCGGACCACACGGTGTGATCGAGATGCTCGGTGAAGGCGATCGCCGGCAGGCCGAGCTCGACCGCCCGGGCGCAGGTGCGCTCCATCGAACCGAGCGGCGCGTCCCACGACCATTCACTGTGCACATGACCATCGGCTGGCAGCATGACTCAATGGTGCCCGTCGCCGATCTCCTCGGCCCAGTTTCGCCAGTTGTCGATCTCGCCGTAGAGGGTCGGGGTCAGCCAGCCCGGCGCGGAGCGGCGGAAGACCCCGGGATCCATCCGGCCGGCGCCGTCCGGCAGCGCGCCGATCAGGTGCGGGGCCAGGTCGCTGAGGTTGGCCCAGTGCACCAGGTCCGGGTCGGCCGGCCACGCACCGATCACCACCCCGGCCGGCACCCCCCGGCGGTTGAGCGCCTCCAGGGTGAGCGCGGTGTGGTTGAGCGTGCCGAGGCCGGCCCGGGCCACCACGATCGTCTTCACGCCGAGCGTGGTGGCCAGGTCGGCGACCGTCCACGCCTCGCCGGAGGGGCGTACGCCCATCGGCACCAGCAGACCGCCGGCCCCCTCCACCAGCACCAGGTCATGCTTCTCGGACTCGGCGCGGATGGCGTCGACGACCTCGTAGAGCTCGAGCGGGGGCATCGACGCGACGGTGGCGGCGGCGAGCGGCGCCATCGGGTCCGGGTATTCGGCGAGCACCCGGGTGGTCTCGGGGGCGGCCAGGTGCTTGATGACGTCGAGGTCGGTGGGCGCACCCGAGGCGATGCCGGTCTGCCCCGGCTTGATGACCGCCACCCGCAGGCCGGCGGCGTGCGCGGCGGCCACCACCGCGGCCGTGACGATCGTCTTGCCGACGTCGGTGTCGGTGCCGGTGACCAGCACGATTCCCCGCCACTCGCCGGTGTCGGCGTGGTGCGGCGCACCCTGCGGCTCGGTCGTGCTGGCCTGCGCCGCGAGTTCGGCGGCGATCTCCGCGCCGAGGTCCGCCCCGGTGGGCAGCTCGGGCGACCCGAGGCCGCCCCCGAAACCGGGTCCGTCCCCGAAACCGGGCCCGCCCGGCGCGGGCGAGATCGGCGCGGGCGAGATCGGCATGGGCGAGCCGGGGGCGGGTGAGCCGGGCGCGGGCGAGATCGGCGCGGGGAAGACCGGTGCGGGCGAGATCGGGGCGGGCGAGATCGGGACGCCGGGCGGCTCGGTCGCGGGCGGGCGGGGTGGTGCGGTCGCCGACTCCGGTTCGCCCGGATCACGTCCGGAGCCGCTCCCGCGCTGCGGGAGAGCCGGCTCGACCGGCGGCGCGGGTTCTCCGACCGGGATGTCGTCGGCGAGCGGTCCGTCGCGGAAACCGGTTGGCGAGTGGTCGCCGAACGGATCGGCGGCGGTGCCGTTCCCGGCGGCCTCGGCCGACGCGGGGGCGAGAGAGGTGGGCGCACCGGTGGAGACCGAGGGCGCGACGAGGGGGAACGGCGTCGGCGGGAGGGGGAAGCTGCCGGCGGTGGGGATGAAGACGACGTTGGCGGAGGGCAGGCGGGTCGTCACGGCGGTGATGTCGGGGGAGGTCGGGGACTGGGTCGGGGCGGTCATGGGGCGCACTCCACGATCACGTCCAGGGCTCGGGCGAAGGCCTGGTCGGGGACGCCGGCGTTGAGGGTCAGGCGCAGGCGGGACGAACCGTCCGGGGTGGACGGCGGGCGGAAGCAGCCGACCGCCACACCGCGGTCGCGGCAGTCGGCGGCCCACGTCACGGCTGGTTCCGGGCCGGGGGCCGGGACCGACAGCACGGCGGCGGCCGGCGGGTCGACCTCGAGGCCGGCCTCGGTGAGGCGGGCCACGGTCCGGGCCGCTCGGGCGGCGAGGGTGGCGCGCCGGTCGTCGGCCCGGGTGGTCAGCCGCAGTGCCTCGTGGACGCCGGCCACGACGGCGGGCGGCAGGGCGGTGTCGTAGATGAACGTACGACCGGTGTCGATCAGGTGGTGGATGAACGGGGCGGGGGCGGCCACCACGCCGCCGGCGCCGCCCAGCGCCTTGGAGAGGGTGGCGGTGACTATCACGTCGGGCCGGCCGGCCAAGCCCGCGGCAGCGACGCCACCCGCGCCGGCGGGGCCGAGCAGGCCCAGGGCGTGCGCGTCGTCGATCAGCAGCAGGGCGCCCCGGGACGAGGTGACCTCGTGCAGGGACGCCAGCGAGGCCAGGTCACCGTCCACCGAGAACACCGATTCGGTCACCACCACGGCAGTCCGGCCGGGGTGGGCGTCGAGGATCGCGGCGACCGCGGCCGGGTCGTTGTGCGGGGCGACCACGGTGCGCTGCCCGGAGATCCGGCAGCCGTCGATCAGCGAGGCGTGGTTGTAGGCGTCCGAGACGATCAGATCGCAGACCGCCGTGGCGGCGCGGACGGCGGCGAGGTTGGCCAGGTAACCCGAGGAGAAGACGAGGGCCGCCGGGAAGCCGAGGAAGTCGGCCAGGGCCGACTCGAGGGCGGCGTGCGCGTCCGTCGAGCCGCGAACCAGGCGTGAACCGGTGGCGCCCAGCCCGTACGCGGCAAGGGCGTCGGCTGCGGCGGCGACCACCGCGGGATGGGCGGACAGGCCGAGGTAGTCGTTGCCGGCCAGATCGACGACGAAGTCGTCGGCCGGGCGCGGGCGCAGCTGACGGGTGAGCCCGGCCTTCGCCCGGCTTGCGGCGAGGCGTTCCAGCGCATCCAACCAGCCCGTCAAGACACCCCCATCGATCACGAGAAAGGGAAACTATCACTCACCGCCGAAAGCCCTACCGAGGTGGAAGGTCTGTAGGGTACGGGCATGCCAGATATCCTCGAGCGGGCCCGCGCCCAAGTGCTTGCGAATGGTGTCGGCCTCGGTGAGGCGGAGATTCTCGAGGTCCTTCGAACTCCCGACGAAGACCTTCCCGAGCTGCTCCAACTCGCCCACGACGTGCGGATGAAGTGGTGCGGGCCGGAGGTCGAGGTCGAGGGCATCGTCTCGCTGAAGACCGGCGGATGTCCGGAGGACTGCCACTTCTGCTCGCAGTCCGGGCTGTTCACGTCGCCGGTCCGCGCGGTGTGGCTGGACATCCCGTCGCTGGTGGAGGCGGCCAAGCAGACGGCGGCCACCGGGGCGACCGAGTTCTGCATCGTGGCCGCCGTGCGCGGCCCCGACAAGCGGCTCATGGACCAGATGCGCGAGGGCGTCAAGGCGATCCGGGCGGCCGTCGACATCCAGGTCGCGGCCAGTCTCGGCATGCTCACCCAGGAGCAGGTCGACGAGCTGGTCGAGATGGGGGTGCACCGCTACAACCACAATCTCGAGACGTGCCGGTCCTTCTTCCCCAACGTCGTCACCACGCACTCGTGGGAGGAGCGCTGGGGCACACTCAAGATGGTGCGCGACTCCGGCATGGAGGTCTGCTGCGGCGGCATCCTCGGGCTCGGCGAGACGATCGAGCAGCGCGCCGAGTTCGCGGCCCAGCTGGCCGAGCTCGACCCGCACGAGGTCCCGATGAACTTCCTCAACCCGCGTCCGGGCACGCCGCTCGGGGACCAGCCGGTGGTGGAGGGCAAGGACGCGCTGCGCGCGATCGCCGCCTTCCGGCTGGCGATGCCGAGAACCATCCTTCGGTACGCGGGGGGCCGCGAGATCACTCTCGGCGATCTGGGTACGCGTGATGGCCTGCTCGGTGGCATCAACGCGGTGATCGTCGGCAACTACCTGACCACGCTCGGCCGGCCGGCGACCGAGGACCTCGCGCTGCTGGAGGACCTGAAGATGCCGGTCAAGGCCCTGTCGGCGACCCTCTGACGGTCATGTTCTGCGACCGTTGCGGGGAGAACGCCGCCGCCGGTGACCACGCGGCGTGCGCGGCGGCCCGCGAGCTGGAGCCGCCGCGCTTCTGCCCCCAGTGCCGCCGCCGGATGAAGGTGCAGGTCGTGCCGACCGGCTGGCGCGCCAGTTGCGTCGAGCACGGCACCCGCACGGCTTGAGGCTGGTCCAGGGGTGCTGTCCGCAGTGAGCATCGGCCGATCGCCGGTTCGAGGTGGCCTGGCGCATGGGCCGCATCCCGACCCACGCCCGCATCGGAATCGCCGGCCGCTACGTGCTCCACGACTTTCCCGCTCACGCGGCGGTCTGCGGCTGTTTCACCCCATGAGCAAGGCGGCTGTCACCTCACCGGACTCGTCGAACGCACCATCGGCTGACTCATCCACCTCCGCCGCCGCGCTTTCCTGTGGCGGCGGCCGGTGTCTCGTCTCTAGGGCAGGGCCGGTGTCTCGTCGCCGACCGGGTCGCGGCCGGGCACCGGCAGGGTCACCGTGACCAGGGAGCCGTCCCGGTCGGCTGGGCCGGCGCCCAGGCGCGACAGGGTGCGCAGCATCGGCACGTTGTCGGCGGAAGTGTGGGCCACCAGCGCCGCGAAGCGGCCCCGTTCGGCGTACGCCATCAGGCGCCGCAGCAACGCGGTGCCGATGCCGCGTCGCTGCCAGCCGTCCTCCACCAGGATCGCGATCTCGCCGAGGTCGCCCTCGGCGAGCAGGCCGGCCATGGCCACGACGCTGGGACCGGACGTCACGACCAGGGTGCGGCCGCCGGCCGGCTGAAGGAGGCGGACCGTCCGGGCGTCGGACGGCGCGACCCCGCCCAGGTAGCGGCGGGCGATCGTCTCGGTGGAGCAGCGAGCGTGCAGGTCTCGTACACCCTCGGCGTCCTCCGGGGCCGCCGGCCGCATGATCAGCTCGGCGCCGTCCGGAAGCAGAAGCGTGGTTTGTTCCTGCTGGTGGCGGAAGAGCGCGCCGGACAGCTCGACCAGCGCCTGCGCACGGGCGAACTCGGCGGGCGTGAACGAGGGTCGCGCCCGCAGCACCTCGTAGGAACCGCCGGCCGGATCGGCGAGGGTCATCCGGGCCTCGTCGTAGCCGGGGCGGCCCGGCAGGGAGTCGGGCCGCCACCGAACCTCCGTGGCGTCGAGGAGCGCGACGAGCGCCTCGCCCAGCGCGTCGTGGTCGTGCACCAGTCGGCCGGCCAGGGCCAGCGCCCTGGTCGGCTGGTCGACGAGTCCTTCCGCCTCGGCGCGGGCCACGAACGCGTTGCGGCCACGGCCCCGGGCGATCGCCCCGAGCAGGTCGGCCTCGGTGAGCGCGTCGGGCGCGTCGATGAGGAAATCGTCTATCGCGCCGGCCTCGGTGGTGTGCACCTGGACGGCGAGAATGTTCACCGACCTGAGCGCGAGGCTCGCGGTCAGAACGGATAGATAGCCCGGTCGGTCGTCCACCGTTGCCCGGATCCGCCACAGCGCCATGTCGGCACTCCTCTCAGCTTCTCCCGGCTCCAATTCTCTCGCGGCGGTGTTAACCAGACATTGCTTGAGCTGCAATTTCCCCGAGAGTCCGGTCACATGACGACGGGCACCCCGGCGGTGTCGAGCCGGTCGCCGAGGATCACCGCGGCGGCCCGGACGAGCTGCGCCACCCGGTCGACCTCGGTGATGTGGAAGGCGGCCGCGGGCAGCTCCTCGGCGTCCTCGCGGGCGACCACGAGCACCAGTCCGGCCCGGCCGAACGGCGCCACCGCGTAGCGCACGCCGTCGGGCGTGGTGATCGGGCGGGCCCGCAGCGGAGTGATCTCGGGGAGTTGGAGCGGGGCGGGAGCACGCCAGCTCGCGTAGACCGTGGTGGCGTCGCCGGTGAGGTCGGGCTGCGACCGGGGCACACCGGCCCGCGCGGCCCAGTCGGCCGGCACCACCGCGGCGGCCGCCCAGTCGGCGGCCAGCAGGGCGGGGACCGCGTCGACGAGGGTGGCGAGGCCGTCGGCCGGGTTGGCGGCGACCTGGGCGAGCAGCTCGGCGTCGTGGCCACCGTTGACCGGGGCGCCGATCGCTTTCCACACGCCGTCGACCTGTACGCCCGGGATGGCGGCGAGACCGGCGAGGAGGCGTTCCACGCGGGACGCGCCCGGCCAGACGACGGTGAAGTCGTCGACCGCCCGGCCGCCGAGTCGTTCCAGGACGACCACCTGGACGATGTCGGCACCGGCCACGCCGAGCGTGCGGGCCACCTGGCCGAGGGCACCGGGACGGTCCGGCAGGGTGACTCGAACCCGCAGCAACATGCAACTCCTCCCGTCGGGCGACGGCTCGGAACGCCGTCTCCGTGGCGTCCAGGCTGCCAAATCACCGTTTCGCCCTGGTTGCGCGACCGTGTCCCGGCCGTCAAGACATGGCCGGATTAGGGTGAGGAGGTGATCTGCAAGGCCTGCCGGGAGCAGCGACACAAGAAGTGCCGGGGTGGCTCGTGGTGCGACTGCCAGCACCGGCCGCCGGTGCCGACGCCGCCGGTGACGGGACCGCCCGGCCCATGAGCGTCTATCAGGAGCGGCCGGCTGACCTGGTCGGTCTCTATCCGCGCGACTCGGCGCCCACGATGCGGGTCAACTTCATCGCCAGCATCGACGGGGCGGTGTCGGTCGACGGCCTGTCCGCCGGGCTCCAGGGGCCGGGGGACAAGCAGATCTTCGACACGTTACGGATGGTCTGCGACGCGCTCGTGGTCGGCTCGGGGACGGTGAAAGCGGAAAAATACGACGCCCTGCGCCTGACTCCGGAAGCCCGAGCGTGGCGGCGACAGCACGGCATCCCCGAGTTCCCGCTCATGGTGATCGTCTCGAACAGCCTCGACCTCGACTACGACCAGCTGGTCTTCGCCGACGCCCCGATCAAGCCGATCATCCTGACCGGCCCGGGAACGGACCTGGGCGCCGCCGGCGAACACGCCGAGGTGCTCGTCGCCGACGGTCTGGCCGACGGGATAGCCCAGCTCAACGCCCGCGGCGCCACCCAGATCCTGGGCGAGGGCGGCCCCCGCCTGCTCGGCTCGATGATCGCCGAGGACGTGGTCACCGAGCTCTGCCTGACCGTCTCGCCCCGGTTGGTCGGCGGCGGCCCCGGCCGTATTTCCGCCGGGGCGCCGGCCGTGCCGCGCGAGATGTCGCTGCGGCACATCCTCTCCCGGGAGGACATGCTTTTCCTGCGGTACGCGCGTCGTCGATAGGGCGCGCCTCCACAGGCTGATCAAGATCTTGTGGATAAATCTGTGGATGGCCACCAGAAGTTGTGGACAACGAGTGCCAACCCACTCCAGGTGCGGCTTCTGTCGTACCCCTGGTGCAACATGATCGGCGTGTCTGACGAAGCTGAGCCCACCCGCGGTGGAAAACAGAGTGCCAAATCGCCGGGGGACCCCGTCGGGCGGGTGCTCGGCACCGCCGACGCCACGCCGCTGCAGTTCTGGACGGCCGTGGCCGACGGGAGCTACCTGCAACTCGACGACGTCGTGGTGACCACCCGGCAACTGCCCGACCGTGAGCCGGTGACGATCGCCGGCGTGGTGACCCAGGTGCGGGCCCGGCACGAGGGCGCCCAGTTCGACTCCGACGTCTTCGCCATCGCGGAGGGCACCCTGCCGGCCGTGGTGCAGGAGGCAGCCGAGATCACCACCACCCGGGTCGACCCCGAGCTCTACGTCCCGCCCGCGCCCGGCGCCGTGGTGCACCGGGCCACCGGCGAGGCGCGGGACGCGGCGCTGCACTTCGACCGGATGGAGCGGCGCATCCCGATGGGCACCGGCCGCGACGGGGTGCCGGTGTTCCTCAACGCCGACTTCCTCGACGGCACCCGCGGCGCGCACGTCTCCATCTCCGGCATCTCGGGGGTGGCGACCAAGACGAGCTTCGCCACCTTCCTTCTCTACTCGGTGTTCCGGTCCGGTCAGCTGGGTGCCGACGGGGCCAACGCACGCGCGCTGATCTTCAATGTCAAGGGCGAGGACCTGCTGTTCCTCGACCACCCCAACACCAAGCTCGACGCCGGCACGATGTCCGCCTACAAGCTGCTCGAGCTGCCCGCGACGCCCTTCTCCGACGTGCGCGTCTATGCGCCGCCCCGGGCCGGCGACTCGTCCGGCGCGCCCGACGTGAGCAGCCGGCTGACCGGCGTCGACGCGTTCTACTGGACGCTCGAGGAGTTCTGCGACAAGAAACTGCTGCCCTACGTGTTCGCCGACGCCGACGACGAGCGCCAGCAATACACGATGGTCGTGCATTCGGTGACCGCGCACCTCAATCGGTACGCGGTCCCGGCCGAGGGCGGCATCAGCATCGACGGCCGGCGCATCTCCTCCTACGGCGATCTGGTCGACCACGTAGTCGACCAGCTGACCGACGACGACACCCGCTCGACCTGGGCGGGCAGCGCGGTCAACATGGGCACGGTGAACGCGTTCGCCCGGCGGCTGATCGGCAGCAAGCGCGACCTGTCCCGGCTGATCCGCGGCGATCTGGCCTCGCGTCGCCCGCACCAGATCAAGACCGCCGAGTCGGCCCAGGTGACGGTCGTCGACCTGCACAACCTGCCCGACCGCGCCCAGCGCTTCGTGGTCGGCGTGACGCTCAAGACCGAGTTCGAGGAGAAGGAGAAAGCCGGCACCGGCCGCCCCCTGCTCTTCGTGGTGCTCGACGAGCTCAACAAATACGCGCCGCGGGAGGGCACCTCGCCGATCAAGGAGGTGCTGCTCGACATCGCCGAGCGCGGCCGGTCACTCGGCGTGATCCTGATCGGCGCGCAGCAGACCGCGAGCGAGGTCGAGCGGCGCATCGTGACCAACTCGGCGATCCGGGTGGTCGGCCGGCTCGACCCGGCCGAGGCGGCCCGGCCCGAATACGGCTTCCTGCCGCCCGCCATGCGACAGCGGGCGCTGCTGGCCCGGCCCGGCACGATGTTCGTCAACCAGCCCGACATCCCGGTTCCGCTCTGCGTCGAGTTCCCGTTCCCGGCCTGGGCCACCCGCAAGTCCGAGTCGGGCCCGCCGCCGTCCTCGACGATGCGCTCGATAGTCCAGGGCGCCGACCCGTTCGCGGTCGTGGGTGGCCGGGGCGCGGCCGACGACGACATCCCGTTCTAAGGTTCTCCGATGCGGATTCTGCACACGTCCGACTGGCACGTCGGGAAGGTTCTCAAGGGCCGCAACCGGCTCGACGAGCACATCAAGGTGCTGGCCCAGGTCGTCGAGATCGCCAAGGCCGAGCGTCCCGACCTGGTGATCGTCGCCGGTGACCTCTACGACACGGCGGCACCGACGGCCGACGCGACGAGGGTGGTGACCCGGGCGCTGTCGGCGCTGCGGCGTACCGGCGCGATCGTGGTGGCGATCGGTGGCAACCACGACAACGGCCCGGCGCTCGACGCGCTGCGCCCGTGGGCCGACGCGGCCGGCATCGAGCTGCGCGGCTCGGTGCGGGAGAACCCGGACGAGTTGCTGATCCGCGGGCAGACCGAGGCGGGCGAGCGCTGGCAGCTGGTGGCGTTGCCGTTCCTGTCCCAGCGCTACGCGATCCGCGCCGCCGAGATGTACGACCTGTCGGCGGCGGAGGCCAACCAGACCTACGCCGACCACATCGCCCGCCTGATCGCCAAGCTCAGCGAGAAGTTCGCCGAGCCGGGCGTGCTCAACCTGCTCACCGCCCACCTGACGATCGTCGGGGCGACGGCCGGCGGTGGCGAGCGCGAGGCGCACACCATCATGGGCTACGCGGTGCCGGCCACCGTCTTCCCGCCGAACTGCCACTATGTCGCCCTCGGCCACCTGCACCGCTCGCAGTCGGTGATCTCGCCCTGCCCGACGCGCTATTCGGGCAGTCCGCTCGCCGTCGACTTCGGCGAGGAGGAGAACGTGCCGTCGGTGGCGATCGTCGACGTCGGCACCGACAAGGCGGCCCGGGTGCGTGACGTGCCGATTCCGTCGGCGCGGCCGTTGCGGACCGTACGTGGCACGCTCGAACAACTCGCCACGGTGAACCTTCCGGATGCCTGGCTCCGTGTCCTGGTGCGCGAGACGCCACGGGTCGGCCTGCGCGAGGACGTGCAGGAGATGCTGCCCAACGCGCTCGAGGTCCGGATCGACCCGGAGATGTTGCCGAACAAGGCGGGTGAGCGGATGGCGCAGCGGGCCGGCCGGTCGCCCCGCCAGCTCTTCGGCGACTACCTGGACAACCGCGGTAACGCCGAGGACGGCGTCCGTGAGCTGTTCGACGAGCTCTACGACGAGGTGAGCAGCGACTCATGAGGCCGATCAGACTCGACATGACCGGGTTCACGGTGTTCCGGGACGAGACCACCGTGGACTTCAGCGACGCCGACTACTTCGCCCTGGTCGGCCCGACCGGCTCGGGCAAGTCGACTGTTCTCGACGCGATCATCTTCGCCCTCTACGGGCAGGTGCCGCGCTGGGGCGGCGCCCGCGGCATCGCCAACGCGCTCGCGCCGAGCGCCGCCGAGGCCAAGGTGCGGCTGGTCTTCGAGTCGGCCAACGAGCGTTACGTCGCGACCCGGGTGGTGCGCCGCGACGGCCGGGGCAACGTCAAGACGGCCGGCGCCGGTCTGCAGTTGATGCCGCGCGGTTTCGACGTGACCAAACTCGACACCGGCATGGACCTCGACGACCTCGGCGAGGTGCTGGCCGGCACGCCCGCCGAGATGGACGCGGCGGTGATGGAGGCGGTCGGCCTGCCGTACGAGCAGTTCACCAGCTGTGTGGTGCTGCCGCAGGGCAAGTTCGCCGACTTCCTGCACGCCAAGCCGGCCGTCCGCCAGGAGATCCTGGTCAACCTGCTCGGCCTGCAGGTCTACGAGGAGGTGCAGACCCGCGCCACCGGCCGGGCCGCCGCCGCCGAGGCCAAGCTCGGCCTCGTCGACCAGCAGCTGGCGGGTCTCGAGGACGCCTCCGACGAGGCGGTCGAGGCGGCCGAAAGTGTCGTGACCCGGATGCGCGGGCTCACCGGTGCGGTCGAGGCGGCCGTCCCGGGGTTGCGCGAGGCACACCAGCAGGAGTCGGAGGCATCGGCGAAACGGGACGCGCTCGACGCGGAGCTGCGGGCGCTGTCCGCCGTCCGGACACCGGCCGGGTCGGCCGAGATCGCGGGCGCGACAGCGGTCGCCAGGGCGGGTGCGGCCGAGGCCGCCGAGGAGATCCGCACCGCCGAGGAGCGCGAGGAGAAGGTGCGCGGCGAGCTCGCCGCGGCCGGCGACGCCGGCTCGTTGAAGCTGATGCTCGACCGGCACGCCGAGCTGGAACGACTCCTCGGGCAGGAGGAGTGGTTCGCGGGCGAGGTGCAGGTCGCCGAGGTCGAGTTCA
The DNA here is from genome assembly GCF_016862195.1 of Paractinoplanes ferrugineus. Lineage (GTDB taxonomy): Bacteria > Actinomycetota > Actinomycetes > Mycobacteriales > Micromonosporaceae > Actinoplanes > Actinoplanes ferrugineus. The sequence goes on from NZ_BOMM01000008.1 coordinate 199,508, forward strand.
AGGACGCGCAGAGTGGCGCCGAGCTCGCCCACAGCGCCCGCCTGGGCGCCACCCAGTTGCTCGAGCAGGCACGTCTCGACTACACCGAGGCCCAGCGCCTCGACAAGGCGGCCGCGCTGCGGGCCCACCTGACCGCGGGCGGTCCCTGCCCGGTGTGCGAGCAGACGGTGACCCAGGTGCCGGCCATGCCCGCGGGCTCCGCGGTGCAGGCGGCCGAGGCGACCGGCAAGGCGGCGCGGGCCGCCGCCGAGGTGGCCGAGTCGGCGTGGAAGCAGCGCGACGCGGTGGCTCGCAAGCTGGAGGGCAACCTCGAGCGCAAACGCGCCCAGCACGAGCACCACGTGTCCCGGGTCGCCGAGGTGCGCGCGGTGGTGGCCGGTTTCCCGGGCGTACCGGCCCTGGAACGGCAGCTCGCCGACATCAGCCGGTTGCAGCGCAAACTCGACCAGGCCGGCACGGCGGTGCGCACGGCCCGCGAGGCCCAGCGCAAGGCGCAGGCGGCCGCGCATCAGGCCGAGGAGCGGGAGCGTACGGCGTGGCGCACGTTCGACCAGATGCGTGACGGGGTGGCCCGGTTCGGGCCGCCGCCGGCCGACCGGGAGGACCTGTCCGGCGCCTGGCTGACGCTCGTCGAGTGGGCGGCCGGCGAGCACCGGCGGCGCGAGGCCGCACGGGCCGAGGCGCAGACCGCGGTGACCACCGCCCACCAGGCCGCGGTGCACGCGTTCGCCACAGTGGGCGCGCTGTTCACCGAGGCCGGCCTGACCGCGCCGACCAGGGGCGGGGAATCCGAGCTCATCCGGGCCGCGGCGGTGGCCGCCGAGCGGGCCGAGGCGGCCTGGAAGCGGCTGGCCGACCGGCGGGAGCAGGCGCACGAACTGAGCGGGCAGCGGATGACGCTGCAGCAGCAGGGGCGGGTGGCCAAGTCGCTGGCCGGTCACCTGCGGGCCAACAACTTCGAGCGATGGCTGCTCGAGGAGGCGCTCGACCTGCTCGTCGACGGCGCGACCCGGATTCTGCGCGACCTGACCGGCGGCCAGTACGAACTGATCCACGACAAGGGCGAGTTCTACGTCATCGATCAGCACGACGCCGGGCTGCGGCGCGGGGTGCGCACGCTCTCCGGCGGCGAGACCTTCCAGGCTTCGCTGTCGCTCGCGCTCGCCCTGTCGGAGCAGCTGGCCGGCATGTCGACGACGGCCGCCAGCCTCGAGTCGATAGTGCTCGACGAGGGGTTCGGCACGCTCGACGTGGCGACGCTCGACGTGGTGGCCGCCACCCTGGAAAACCTGGCGGCCCGCGGCGACCGGATGGTCGGCCTGGTCACCCACGTGCCGACGCTGGCCGAACGGGTGCCGGTGCGGTTCGAGGTGCACAAGGACGCGCGCACCGCGCACGTGGAGAGGGTCGGCTTGTGACGCGGATGTTCGTCGACGCCTGGGACCCGTCGTACGGCGCGTCCCTGGAGGGCGGTTCCGGCGGTGACGGGCCGGCCTCGCCGAGCAGCGCCCAGGTGGACACCGATGTAGAGGTGCCGGCGGCGCGGTGGGCGCCGATCGACGGCGCCCGCAAGGCCCGCCGGCCGGACGTGGTGTTCCTGGTCGACGGGGTGCGCCGGAACGACGCCGGGCTGTGGACGGCCGAGGACGACGGCACCACCTATGCCGGGTTGGCGGCGTCCTACGCGGCCGGGGTGGTGCGCTGCGACCTGGGCCGGGGGGTGGCCGAGCTGGTCGGCGCCCGGATCGGTCGGGGACTGTTCACGGCCAGCCCGACGGCCGCCGACCTGCAGGCCGGCTCGGTGCGTTACGAGGTGCACCGGGTGTCCGGGCCGGGCGAGGCGAGCATGCTTCCGGCCGCCGTCCAGCCGTCGCTCACCGCATTGGAGATCGACATTTCCGACATGGCCCGGGACGGCGGTGACGACCTGCTCGTCGTCGACGGTCCGTTGCGGAGCCGGCGGCAGCTCCCGCGCACCATCGGCTATGTGAAGACGCAGCAGAAGCTCTACCTGTCGGCGACTCTCAACATGGTCGTGACCTCGTTGCAGCCCGGTCAGCGCACGCCGGTCTTCCACACCGGCACGGTCTGGGGCGGCTGGTCCTGGTATCTCCGGTTGCCCGGCGGCTCGGGTGCGCCGTGGTCCGGCATCGTCCGGGTGGAGTGCTCGCCCGACCTCACCCCGGAGCAGGCGATCGAGCTGGCCGAGATCTCCGGGGCCACCCTGCCCCGATTCGCGTCCTCGGCCTACAAAGATCCGCGTGCTCCGCAAAATCTTGTGCCGATCGCCGGACTCGAGCGCCGGCTGCGCGGCATGCTCGGCGATTCTCGCGTGCTGCATCGCGCGTTGACGCTGGCCACCGCCCGAAGCCGGACATAACGCGGGTCGCGCCCGAAAGGTCCGACCAGGCATCGCGGGTCCTCCGAACGGACGGCGGGGACAGCTGGGAGCGCTCCCAGTAAGACGCTCCGAAAGCGCGCGCCTACGCACCGGTAATAACCGGACGCGCTGTGCGTCAGCCCTGCTCAGAAGGGCGTTCCCTGTTGCCCCTGTGGCTGAGTATCATTCTGCTGCCCTGGTAGGCATATCGGTGTAGATGGATGAATTCATCGGCTACCGCTGTGCGCCGTGCCGCCCCCACACGACACCGGAGGACCGTTGATAACCCGCGTCCTGGAAATTTCCCCGCCACCGTTGATCCCGGCAGGTGCCCCCGGCCGTACATCAGGCGACGGGGAAAGCTCCGGGCGGAGGTATCAATGCATGCGGTGGTCGAGGATCGGCTCGCGCCGGACGGGATGTGCCTGATGACACAACAGAGATCCGGCGGTCGGTGGCAGTCTCTCGACGGTGGTCGCGCTGAAGACAGTGGTTCGGTGATCCCGCGGCAAGCTCCGCGGCACGGCGCCCCCGACTCCGGTACGGCCAGCCATGAGGACACCCTCGTACGCATGCTCTACGAGGAGCATGCCGGACCCCTGCTGATGTTCGTGCTGCGCCTGACGGGTGGAGACCGTCAACGCGCAGAGGACATCGTCCAGGAGACGTTGCTGCGGGCCTGGCGTAACGCGCACCGGCTCGGTGCGCAGGGCCAGCAGTCGCTGCGGCCGTGGTTGGTGACCGTCGCCCGGCGGATCGCCATCGACGACCACCGCAGCGCCAGTGCTCGCCCCGCCGAGACGTACGACCGCGAGCTGGAGAGCTTCCCCAGTCAGTCGGACGACACCGACCGGGTTCTCCAGTCGATGACCGTGTCCGACGCGCTGCGTGAGCTGAGCCAGTCGCACCGCGAGATCCTGATCGAGACCTACTTCCGGGGGCGTACGGTGCCCGAGGCGGCGGAGAAGCTCAATCTTCCGCTCGGTACCGCCAAGTCCCGTGTGTATTACGCTCTGCGTGCGCTGCGTACCGCGCTGCAGCAGCGGGGGGTGACGGAGTAATGACGCAAGAGGAGCACTACGACGTCGCGTCGTACGCTCTCGGTGTGCTGGACGAGCGGGATGCCGCTCGGTTCGAGGACCACCTCATCGAGTGCCCACGCTGCGCCTTCGAGCTCGAGTCGTTCGTGCAGGTCGCTGACCTGCTGGCCGACGTCGACGCCGGCGCGGTGATTGCGGCCGAGGAGTCCCAGCGCGATGGCCGGGTGCTGCACAAGATGATCGGTACGGTCAGCCAGGAGCGGCGGAAGGCAAACAGCCGCCGACTTTATTCACTGGCTGCCGCCGTGGTCGTCTTCGCGATGCTGTCGATCGGCGCACTGTTCGCGGGCGGAAAGCTCTTCGCCCCTGATTCCACCTCACCAGCCACCACCGCCGGCCGCAGCAGCAGCCAGCTCGACCCGTTGCCCAACAGCGACGGTGCCGGCATCGGTGGCCCCGACCTGACCGGCCAGCGCTACAGCGCCACCGACCCACGCACCGGGGTGGCCGCCGACGTGGCGATGGAGAAGAAGGACTGGGGCACCCAGATCTCCTTCGCCATCTCCAACATCCAGGGTCCGAAGACGTGCCGGCTGATCGCCGTGCACACCGACGGCACCACCGAGCCGCTCGTGTCGTGGAGCGTTCCGGCCGACAAGGGCTGGGGCACGGCCGCCAACCCGGCGCCGCTCATGCTCCAGTCCATCACCGCGACACCGCGGGAGAACATCGCGCACCTCACGGTTCAGGAAGTCACTTCCTCGGGAGTCGGCGACACCCTGGTTCGCGTACCGTAATAAACGCGGAGCGTCAAAAGGCCCGGCCAATTGGCCGGGCCTTTTGTCATGTCCAGGCGCCCCGGCGGACTTCAAAGAGAATTAAGGAAATTGATCGGGCCGAGTGTTCAACCGTCGCGGCCCGCGCCTCGTACTACTGCCCGGAAGCGCCAGAAGCACGATCACTGGAGGGCACGTGGTACCGGAGAAGCGCAAGTTGATGGTCGCGGGTGCTGCCATCGCAGCGGCTTTGGCAGTGGCCGGTTGTGCCCCAACCGGATATGACGCCGCCGACTACGGCAACGCCGCCGAGCCCGCCTCGAACGAAGTGGCGGCCAGCCCCGGCGCGACCGCTGACCCGGCCGCCACCAGCGACCCGGCCGCCAACGCCGACCCGGACGCCACCGCGCCTCCCGGTTCGGGCACCGGCACGGAGCTCCCCGACGACCAGATCACCAAGGCGCTGACCGGCACGTCGGTCAAGCGGATGGGCAAGGTCGTGGAGAACGAGAAGGGCTTCGTCCTCTACCGCTTCGACGGTGACTCGAACAGCCCGGCCAAGTCCAACTGCAACGGTGACTGCGCCAAGATCTGGCCGCCCACTCTGACCAACGACGGCAAGCCCACCCTCAAGGGTGTCTCGGCCGACGTCGTGGGCACGGTCACCCGGGCCGACGGCACCAAGCAGCTGACCATCAAGGGCTGGCCGGTCTACACCTACATCGGTGACAAGAAGCCCGGTTCCTGGAAGGGCCAGAACGTCTCCGGCAAATGGTTCGTGATCGAGCCGACCGGTGCCAAGAACCTCACCTGCCTCCCCGCGGTCTCCAAGCCGGTAGCCCCGCCCGCTGACAAATCGGGTGCTGAGTCGTCCGATTCCGGCAGTGCCGGCGGCGAGATCAGCTACTGACGTAAGCGCAAATCGAGAAACCCGGAGGTCGCAAATGTTTGCCGCTCGCTCGTCCCGTCAGCTCAAGCGCTGGATGGTGGGCATTTCGGCAACTGCGCTGGCATTCCTGCTGGCGCCGGTGTCACCGGCGCACGCCGCCGGCGGGGATGTACCCGTTCCGCAGTCGTCGTTCAACGCGAAGGGCGCCGGTTCGGTGAGTGCCGCCGACGTCGACTTCGTGGTGAAGGTCCGGCTCGCTGGGCTGTGGGAGATCCCGGCCGGCAACATGGCCCAGGAGAAGTCCGAAGACTCCCGGGTCGTGCAGATCGGCAAGACCATCTCGGCCCAGCACGTCGTGCTCGATCAGCTCGACCGGGAGGTGGCCAAGAAGCTCAATGTCGACCTTCCGGCCACGCCGAACGCCGACCAGCAGGGCTGGCTCGACGAGATGAAGAAGGCGAACGCGGCGACGTTCGACCAGATCTACATCGACCGGCTCCGGGCCGCGCACGGCAAGATCTTCCCGGCCATCGCGACGATCCGGGCAAGCACCCGCAACGACGCCGTCCGGCAGCTGGCCCAGCAGGCCAACCAGTTCGTCATGACGCACATGACACTGCTGGAGTCGAGCGGGATCGTCGACTACGGCTCGCTGCCCACCGCGGCCGCGCCGGTCCAGCCCGGTGGCGGTCCCGTTCCGGTGGACGCCAACATGCTCGCCCAGGCGAGCGCCGGCCGCAGCGGAATCCCCGGGGCCAGCACGTCCGTGATCCTCCTAGTTCTCGCCGCCGCACTTGTGGCCGGCGTCATCACGACCATGCGCATCTTCCGGGCGCGGTAGACCCCCGAACCCGCGTCCAGGTCGAGACAAAGAAAGGTGTCACCCATGCGAAGGTCTAACTACCGGCGCGCATCCACGAAGTCCGGTTGGTTCAGCGGCCGACGGCGGATCATCGCGGTAGCCGCCACCCTGGTGGCGTTCGGCGGCATCGTGACCGTTACCCAGGTCTCCAGTGCCAGCACCCAGCGCACCCAGAAGAAGGCGCTCTCCGCCTGCGAGAACGTCCAGGCTCCGGCCGGCTCCAAGCTGTCCACCAAGACCCGCAAGGGCACGTGGACGGAGAAGAACGGCCAGATCACGCAGCACGCGGACGACGGTGCGGGCGATGTGGCGACCACGGCCCAACTGCGGTCACGCTGCCGCCAGTGGGTCATGAACAACGTCGGCAACAACGGCGGCAAGGGTGGCGGCAAGGGCAACGCCACCGCCGCACCGAGCGCCGGTGCCACCTCCGCCAACACCAACGCGGGTGGCAACAACAACGGCGGCAACAACAACAACGGTGGCAACAACAACGGTGGCAACAACAACGGCGGCAACAACAACGGTGGGAACAACAACGGTGGGAACAACGGCGGCAACAACGGTGGTCAGGCCACCCCGCCGCCCGGTGCCGGCCTCGGCGTGCTGACCAACAGCTGCGCCACCAGCAAGCTCACCCCGCACGACGGTTTCCAGAAGGGCGACCGCTGCGTCTCCACCGAGTTCGGTGAGGTCTCCAGCGCGGCCAACAACTCGTCGCTGCTGATCACCCAGTCGCCGCCGGTGGTGCAGGTCAACACGCCGTTCACCATCAAGGTGAGCACCCGCAACCTGATCCGTGACCGCTTCCTCGCGGCCGGCCAGGGTGGTTACTACGTGGAGAGCTCGGTTCTGCAGGGCGGCATCGAGCGCGGCCACTTCCACACCGCGTGCCGCATGCTCGCCAGCCTCACCGAGGCCCCCGACCCGTCGCCGGTGCCCGCGTTCTTCGTGGCCACCGAGGACAAGAAGGGTGGCAAGGCCCCCGACGAGGTGACCATCCAGGTCGCCGGTCTGCCGACCTCCGGCACCGCGCAGTGCGCCTCGTGGGCCGGTGACGGCTCGCACCGCATCCCGATGATGGAGCGGGCGAACGAGACCCCCGCCTTCGACGCGGTCAAGATCCGGGTCGTGAACGGCGGCGGCAACAACGGTGGCCAGCAGGGTGGCAACAACAACGGCCAGCAGGGTGGCAACAACAACAACGGCCAGCAGGGCAACAACGGCCAGCAGGGCAACAACAACGGCCAGCAGGGCAACAACGGCCAGCAGGGCGGCAAGTAGAAACTGAGCCAAGAGCCGCCACTCGACCGGTATCGAACCTGACCGGGGGCAGGGCCGCCGACACGGCCCCGCCCTCGCCAGGACCCCCCATCGATATCGGTGCCGTCCTTCCCCCTGACGGACGGCAGCAGTGAACGGCTCCAGGCGATTCGGACCACTCGGGTGTCCGATCGCCCACCGATGGCCCTGACCGGGAGCGCGGTCAGGGCCATCGGCCTGGCGGAAAAAGAAAGCTATGGTGGCTCGGTGCATGAGGTGACCCGCCGGCTGACCCCGCCCGAGCGCTATCACTTCGGCCGCACCCTGGCCCCGCTGGTGGCCCCCCAGTTCGACCCGGTGGCCCGGCTGGCCCGCGACGAGTTCCGGCTGGCGGCCCGCACCCCCGACGGACCCGGTGCCATCCACCTGAGGCGCGCGGGATCGGGCGAGATCACCGCCACGACGTACGGACCGGGCGCGAACTGGCTGGCCGAGCACGCCGCCGCGATCGCCGGTCTCGAGGACGACGTGACCGCCTTCCCGGCGCTGGCCGCGAGCCACCCTGTGGTGCGTCAACTGGCCCGCACCTTCGCCGGCGTCCGGATGCCGCGAACCGGGATGCTCTTCCACCGCGTACTGCGAGCCGTCCTCGAACAGAAGGTGACCGGCGTCGAGGCGTTCCGGGCGTACCGCAAGATCGCCCAGAGATTCGGTGAGCCGGCACCGGGGCCCGGAGAGCTGCTTCTCCCGCCCGATCCCGCCGCGATAGCGGCGACGCCCTACTGGGCCTTCCATCCGCTCGGCGTGGAACAGCGCCGCACCCAGGCCCTGCTGCGCGCCGCCCAGGTCGCCGCCCGGCTCGAGGAATGCCCCGACTCCGCCGACGCCACCCGGCGCCTGACCGCCCTGCCCGGCATCGGCCCGTGGACCGCGGCCGAGGTGACCCGGATCGCCTACGGCGACGCCGACGCGGTGAGCGTCGGTGACTACCACGTCCCCAACACGGTGGCGTTCGGGCTGGCCGGCGAGGCGCGCGGAAGTGACGAGCGCATGTTGGAGCTGCTGGAACCGTTCCGCGGCCACCGGGCCCGGGTCTGTGACCTGCTGGCCGCCGGTGGCATCCGGGCGCCCCGATTCGGCCCGAGAATGCCGATTCGGTCTTTCGCGAAGTTCTGACCGGCCGGGCAAGGGTACTTTGTTCCGATGGGTGGCACTGGCGGGGAAATTGTTCTGGTTCTGGTGCTCGTGCTGGTGAACGCCGCCTTCTCGGGAAGCGAGATGGCCCTGGTGTCCCTGCGCGAGTCCCAGGTGCAACGGATGGAGCGGCAGTCGCGCAGCGGCCAGGTGCTGGGCCGGCTGACCCGCGACCCCAACCGCTTCCTGGCCACCATCCAGATCGGCATCACACTCGCCGGTTTCCTGGCGTCGGCGGCGGCCGCGGTGTCGCTGTCCAAGCCGTTGCTCGAGCCGCTGAGCTTTCTGGGGAACGCGGCGGAGCCGGTGGCCATCGTGATCGTCACCATCGCGCTGACCTTCGTCACCCTGGTGATCGGTGAGCTGGCCCCGAAGCGCATCGCCATGCAGCGCACGGAGGGCTGGGCGTTGCTGGTGGCCCGCCCGCTCGACGTGCTCTCGATGATCTCCCGGCCGGCGGTGTGGCTGCTCGGGGTGTCGACAAACCTGATCGTGCGGCTGGCCGGGGGCGACCCGCAGGCCCAGCGCGAGGAGGTGACCACCGAGGAGATCCGCGACATGGTGGCCGCCCAGCAGGACTTCTCGGCCGAGCAGCGCACGATCATCAGCGGCGCCTTCGAGATCGCCGACCGGATCCTGCGCGAGATCCTGGTGCCCCGCCGGGACGTGCTCACCCTGCCCACCGGCACCCCGGCGAATCAGGCTCTGCGCTCGCTGATCGCCGGCGGCCATTCGCGGGCGCCGGTGGTGGGCCCGGCCGGCCTGGACGACGTGATCGGGGTCGTGCACCTGCGCGACCTGATCGACGCGAACGCCCCGGTCGACGCGCTGTGCCGCCCCGGCCTGTTCCTGCCCGAGACGTTGCGGGTGTCCGACGCGCTGCGCCAGATGCGCGGCGAACGCGCCCAGTTGGCGCTCGTGGTCGACGAGCGGGGCGCGATCGACGGCATCATCACGATGGAGGACCTGGTCGAGGAGATCGTCGGCGAGATCTACGACGAGACCGACCGGGACGTGGCGGCGGTCGTGCACGAGCCGGACGGCGCGATGCTGATGCCGGGCACGTTCCCCATCCACGACCTGCCCGACATCGGTCTGCACGACGACGGCGACTACACCACGGTGGCCGGCATGGTGCTCGCCGTCCTCGGGCACATCCCGACCCGGCCGGGCGAGGTGGTGGAGCTGCCGGAGTTCACCGCCGAGGTGGTCGAGGTGACCGGCCGGGCGATCACCCGGGTGCGCCTGCGGCCGCTCGAAAAGGCGGTCGAGGGGACATAGGGGTCACACTTACTGTGCTGGAAGGTAACCGCCAGGCAAACTGGCGGCGTGGCTTTCACCCTGACTATCGACTGCGGTGGCGGTGGCATCAAGGGCTCCGTGCTCGATGAGGCGGGCACGATGCGGGCTCAGCCGTTGCGCGTCCCCACCCCCTATCCACTGCCGCCCGACCTGTTCGTCAAGACGCTGGTGCAGCTGGGCGAGCGGCTGCCCACCGCCGACCGGGTCACGGTCGGCATGCCCGGCATGCTCCGGCACGGCGTGGTGGTGGCCACCCCGCACTACGTGACCCGCAGCGGCCCGCGCACCAGGATCGATCCCGAGCTGGTCCTGGCGTGGCACGGCTTCGACGCCCGGACCGCCCTCGCCGAGGCGTTCGGTCTGCCCACGCTGGTGCTCAACGACGCCGAGGTGCACGGGGCCGGGGTGGTGGCCGGCACCGGTTGCGAACTGATGCTGACCCTCGGCACCGGCCTCGGCTGCGCCCTGTTCGACGGCGGCGTGCTCGCCCCGCACCTCGAGATGTCGCAGGCCCCGGTGCGCTGGGGGATGTCCTACGACACCTACATCGGCGAGCACGAGCGCCGCCGGCTCGGCGACGCGCTCTGGTCGCGCCGGGTGCGCAACGTCGTCGAGGGCCTGCGGCCGGTCTTCCTCTGGGACCGCCTCTACCTGGGCGGCGGCAACTCGCGTCTGCTCACCCCGGCCCAGCTGGCGCGAATGGGCGACGACGTGGTCGTGGTGCCCAACACGGCGGGTATCGTCGGCGGGGTGCGCGCGTGGAGCCTGGGAACGTCTCGCTGAGATGCCGCCCGGCGCGATCCTGCTCGACTTCGGCGGAACCGTCGCGGACGCCCCGCCGCAGCGTTCCGCGCCTCCCTCCCTCGTCCTGCGGATCTACAACCTGACCCGGGGCGCGCTGACCCCGGGCCAGATCCAGCGCTCGCTGACCGAGGGGTCGGCGAACTACGCGGACTGGCGCGACGAGGACTGGCCGGACGAACTGTCGCAGGCCGAGGTCTGGGAGCGGTTCGTCCTGCCGGGCTGGCCGCCGGCCGCGCAGGTGCCGGTGCGGGGCGCGGTCAAGAAGCTGAGCTACGAATGGGCCTGGCGGGACAACTGGGAGCTTCGCCCGGGAATCCCGGAAGCCGTCCACACGGCCTATGCCGCCGACATCCCGCTGGCCATCGTCAGCAACACCCTGTCCGGGGCCGCGCACCGGGACTTCCTGCGAAAGGTCGGGTTGAGTCCGTACTTCGCCGTGCAGATCTACAGCGACGAAGCCGGCGTCCGCAAACCCAACCCGCAGATGATCTGGAACGCCGCCGACGAACTGGGCGTTCCCCCGGAGAACTGCTGGTTCGTCGGCGATTCCCGCCGCCGCGACGTGGCCTGTGCCCGCCGGGCCGACGTGGCTCGCGCGATCCTGATGCGCTCGCCCCGCACCGACACCGAGCGCGAAGCGGATTGGCCGACCCCCGACCACGAGATCTGCGACGGCCACGAACTCTGCGATCTCATCGCCAAGAGCCTTTGACCGTACGAACTTGTCCCCGCCCGGCCGACCGGGACTAGGTGATCTGCCAGACGGCGGTGCTCCGGATCTTGACGCTCTCGAGTGACTCGAGCACGGGGATGTCGTAGCTCGCCCGCTTGATCAGGCCCTCCGGAAGGTAGGCCCGCCCGGGGTCGCCGACGAGCACCAGCGCCCCGTGCGAAGCGGCCCGGCGCAGGAACGGCAGCACCCGGACGGCCATCTCCCGGCTGTAGAAGACGTCACCGGCCAGCACCACCTGCTCGGCCGGCACCGTGTCGAGCACGTCCGCCTCGACGGTGTCGACCGTGACCCCGTTCGCCTGGGCGTTGGCGGCCGCGGCGGCCAGCGAATAGGGGTCGATGTCGTTGGCCACCACCGGTTTTCCGCCGGCCAGCGCGGCCGCCACGGCGACCAGCCCGGACCCGGTGGCCAGGTCGAGCACGCTGCGCCCGGAGATCAGGTCGGGGTGGTCGAGCAGATGCCGGGCCAGCGCCTGGCCGCCCGCCCACGCGAACGCCCAGAACGGGGGCGGCTGCTCGACGCCGAGCTCCTCGGTCTTCTCCCACAGCGCGATCGGCTCGTCCGCCTGGAACAGGGTCACTTCGGGGACGAACGGAACCGGCGCGGGACTGGTGTTGCTGCGAATGAACTCGAGGAGCACCCCCCGATTGTGCCGCTTTCCCTCAGACCGGACTCCGGCGGGCCGATCAGATCCGGCGTGATGCCGGTCGCCGTGATCTTCGGCGGGTGGATGGTGGCCCTCGGGGCGGCCTTCTCCCTGATGCCCTCCGCGCAGCCGGCCCTGCACCTCGCGGCCGGTCTGTCGGCCATCGCCGCGATCCTTCTCGGCGTACGCCGCAACCGGGCCGACGACCGCGACCCGTGGAGCCTGCTGGGAGCGGCCGTCCTCGCCTCGGCCCTCGGCGTGGTCGCGTACGGGTCGGACAGCCCGCGCGTACATCAGCTCGGAGCTGGTCTGCTCCTTGCCGCCTACCCGGCCCTGGCCGGGGTTCTCTGGATCTTCATCCGGCGCCGGACCGGGCGGGTCGGTGACCGGGCCGCTCTACTCGACGCGCTGATCCTCACCACCGGCGGCGCCCTGCTCGGCTGGACCTTCCTGCTCGGCCCGCGGGCCGCGGCGGGGGACTGGCTGATGTTCGCCTACCCGGCCGGCGACCTGCTCTGCCTCGGCGTGCTGTTGCGCCTGCTGACCGCGGCCGGTCGCCGGGTGCCGGCCGGCGGTCTGCTCGGGGCCGGTGTGTCGGTGATGCTGGTCGCCGATGTCGGCTCCGAGCTCGGCCGGCTCAGCGACAGCGTGTCGGTGCTGGGCCGCTTCGCGCTCTATGCCGCGGCCGGCCTGGCCGCCCTGCACCCGTCGATGACCGAGCTGAGCCGGCCGGCCGAGCGGACCCCGGCCGAGGGCAGCCGGCGTCGGCTCGCGCTGCTCGGGCTGGTCGCCCCGGTGGTCCTGCTGACCGGTGACCCGACCGCGGTGGCGGTGCTCAGCGCGCTGATGTTCCTGCTGGTCCTGGCCCGGATGGCGGGGATCATGCGGAACCACCGCCGGGCGCTGGCCCGAGAGCGGGCGCTGCGCGAGGCGTCGGCGGCGCTGGTGTCGGCGGCCGACGTGGAGGCGGTCGCCGACGCCGTACGCATCGCGGTGGCCGATCTGCTGCCGCCCGGCACCCCGCACGGGGTCGTGCTCGCCATGCCGTTCGCCCAGGACGAGCCGGTCTCGGCGGGCGCCGCCGCGCAGGCCGCCGTCGACCGGGAGGCCGGCACCGTGGCGCGGATCGTCGCGACCCGGGACGTCGACTGGGCGGTCCAGGTGCGGCTCACCCAGTTCAGCACCGCGCTGCGCTGTCCGATGGTGCTGCGGGACCGCCCCACCACGGCCGAGCCACTGGTCGGCGTGCTGCACGTGGCCGCGCCGGACGACGAGCTGCCGGGTCTGCGCCGGGCCATCGAGGTGCTCGCCGGGCAGGCCGCGCTCGCCCTCGAACGCATCGAGCTCGTCCGGGAGGTGGCCCGCCGGGACAGCGAGAACTACTTCCGGGCGCTGGTGCGGAACACGGCGGACGTCATCCTGATCGTCGACGAGGACGAGAGCATCCGGTACGCGAGCCCGTCCGCCGTACGCGTGCTGGGGTTCGATCCGTCGGGCAAGTCGCTGCCCTCGGTGCTGGAGCCGGCCGAAATCGTGCTCGAGGTGCAGTGCTCGGACCTGCGCGACGACCCGACCGTGGCGGGGCTCGTCTACACCCTGCGGGACGTCACCGAGCAGCGCCGGCTCGAGGAGAAACTCACCCACCAGGCCTTCCACGACGCGATGACCGGGCTCGCCAACCGCACGCTCTTCCAGGACCGGCTCGAGCACGCGCTCGCCCGCGGTGCCCGGGACGGTTCCCTGGTCGGCGTCCTCTTCATCGACCTCGACGACTTCAAGATGGTCAACGACACGCACGGCCACGCGGCCGGTGACGCGCTGCTCACCGAGGTGGCCAAGCGGATCGCCCGGGCGTTGCGCGCCGACGACACCGCCTCCCGCCTCGGTGGTGACGAGTTCGCCGCGCTCATCGAGAACGTCCGTGACCCGGTCGCCGTCGAGGAGACCGCCACCCGCATCCTGACCGCCCTCGCCGAGCCGGTGGTGGTCGACGGGTCCGGCCTGACGGTGACCGCGGTGGCCAGCATCGGCATCACCGTGACCCCGGAGGCCGCCGAGGCCGACGAACTGCTGCGCCAGGCCGACCTCGCGCTGTACGTGGCCAAGGGCGCCGGCAAGAACCAGTGGCGCCGTTTCGAGTCGCGACAGCACGGCGCCATGGTGGAGCGGGTCGAACTGCGGTCCGCCCTCGAACACGCCGTTCACGAGGGCCACTTCCTGCTCAACTACCAGCCGATCGTGGACCTGTCGTCGGACCGGCCGGTCGGCTTCGAGGCCCTGGTCCGCTGGTATCACCCGAACCGTGGGGTGGTGGCGCCGGCCGAGTTCATCGCGGTCGCCGAGGAGAGCGGTCTGATCGTGCCGATCGGCCGGTGGGTGCTCCAGCAGGCGCTGCACACGGTCGCGCAGTGGCGCCACGTGCTGCCGGCGGACCGCCAGCCGTACGTCAGCGTCAACGTCTCGGTGCGGCAGTTCCGGGAGACCGGTTTCGTCGCCGAGATCCGGGCCGCGCTCGAGGCCGCCGGGGTGCCGCCGCACGCGCTCATGCTGGAGCTCACCGAGTCGGTGCTGACCGGGGACCAGGACCCGGTCTGGCGCGACCTGGCGGAGTTGCGCACCTATGGCGTACGGGTGGCGATCGACGACGTCAGCTCTCCGCCGGCCGGGGATCTGACCGGGCGGCCGATCGACGTACTCAAGATCGTCAGCGCCGCGCCCGATGTCGTCGAGCTCGCCCGTTCGCTGAACCTCACCGTGATCGCCGAGGGCGTCGAGTCGTCCGCCTACCGCGACCTGCTCGCCGCGCTGGGCTGCCGGCTCGGCCAGGGTTACCTGTGGTCGAGTCCGGTCGACGGCACCGAGGCGCTGAGTCAGATGGCCGCGACGATCGTCCGGGTCTAGCGCGGACGGGGGCGGGCGCAGGCCGTCGAGGGTGAACGCCAGCGCCCGCCGCCACGCCTCCGGGCCCGGCTGGGTCTCGCCGGTTATCAGGTTGCCGTCGTCGCGCGCGACGAGGAACGGCTGAAGGTCCTCGTCGCCGAACTCGCCGCGGCGGGCATCGAAGCGGCGGCCTTCCCGGCCGACCTGCGCGACCTTCTAGGGACGGCCCTTGACCTCGCGGCGGGACGAGGCGTACCCGGCGAAGATGCGGTCGGTCAACGCCGGGAGCGCGTTGGCCAGGGTGATCGCCGGACGATATTTGAACGGCACGACGATCCGGCGCCGGGGCCGATCCAGGGCGCTCTCGACGGCCGCCGCGACGATGCCGGGGCCGGGCAGTCCGCGGCGCATCTTGGTGAGGTCGGTGGCGATGAAGCCGGGTTCGACGAGGGTCACGCCGATGCCGGTGCCGGCCAGTTCGCGGCGTACCGAGTCGGTCATGCCGCGCAGGGCGAACTTCGTGGCCGAGTAGGTGCCGCCGATGCCGATCTCGCCGGCCACCGAGCCGATGTTGACGATCGAGCCGGAGCGCTGTTCCTTCATGATGGGCACGACGGCGCGCATCAGGCGGATCGGGGCCATCAGGTTGACCTCGATCAGCTTGGCCACCAGGTCGTCGTCGGCCAGGATCGATGCCACGCCACCCACCCCGGCGTTGTTGACCAGTCCGTCGATCCGGCCGGTGACCGAGCGCGCGCGCTCGACGAGCGCGGTGATCTGGGCCGGATCGCGGACGTCGGTGGGCACCACGACCGCTTCGCCGCCACGTCCGCGAATCTCGGTCGCGACCGTTTCCAATTCGTCGGCCCGGCGGGCGGCGAGCACCACGGTCGTGGCGCCACGGCCGATCCGGGTTGCCGTCTCCCGGCCGATTCCGCTTGATGCCCCGGTGACGATTACGACCCGCATCCGCGCCTCTTTCCGAAGAAAACGGCGCCCCCGCGAGCGCGGGGACGCCGTTTATCCGACGATCGGATCAATCTATCGCTTGCTGTGGTAAGCCTCGACGATGTGGCTCGGGATGCGGCCGCGCTCCGAGACCTCCATGCCGTTCTTGTTGGCCCACTCGCGGATCGCCTGGTTCTGGTCGCGGCTGGCCCGCCCGGTGCTGGCCGGGGCGCTGCGCCGGGCCGTCGCGACGCCGCCGCTGCGACCCACCCGAGTGGCCGCGTTGAGGAACGGGTCGAGCGCCTTGCGGAGCTTTCCGGCGTTCTTCTCGGAGAGGTCGATCGTGTAGTTCACACCGTCGAGTCCGAACTCGACGGTGCGGTCGGCCTCTCCGCCGTCGATGTCGTCGGTCAGAAGGGTTATTACCTGCTTGGCCATGAGGTGCCTGCTCCTACAACGATGTCATTTGAGTGACGACTATGCGCACGCGGCGTGGGCGCCGCGAATGTCGATACGCCTTTATTCTGTCTGCCGCAAGTGGCAATAGCAAATTGCGCGCACTGCATGTCGCAATTCGTGCGGGCGGGCGCTCGCCCCGGGCACCTGTCCAGATCCGGTCGAGGACAGCTACTTTTCAGCTTCGTGAATGTCCTGTAACGTGTCGTGGGAGCGCTCCCATCGACCCGTCCCCACGGGATTCCCCTCCCAAGGAGCTTCGCAATGAGACGTGCCATCCGAGCCCTCGCGGCCCTCGGCCTCATGGTCGGCAGTGCCGTTACGGCCTTTGCCGTTGCCGGACCAGCAGCGGCCGACACGCAGATCTGCGATCAGTACGGCTCCACCACCATCGGCGGCCGCTACGTCGTGATGAACAATCGCTGGGGCACCTCCGCCCAGCAGTGCATCAACGTCACCGGCAGCGGTTTCTCGATTACCAGCCAGCAGGGCGTGGGCAACACGAGTGGTGCTCCGGTTTCCTATCCGGCGATCTACCTCGGTTGCCACTACACGAACTGTTCGCCCGGCACCAACCTCCCGATCCAGGTGAGCGCTATTTCCAGCGCCACCAGCAGCATCTCCTATCAGTACGTCTCCGGCGCCACCTACGACGCGGCGTACGACATCTGGCTCGACCCGTCGCCCAAGAAAGACGGGGTCAACCAGCAGGAGATCATGATCTGGTTCAACCGGCAGGGCTCGATCCAGCCGATCGGCTCGGTCGTCGGCAACGCCACCATCGGCGGCCGGACCTGGCAGGTCTGGCGGGGCAGCAACGGCTCCAACGCGGTCATCTCGTATGTCGCGCCGTCCCCCATCGCCAGTTGGAGCTTCAGCGTCCTCGACTTCATCAACGACACCAAGAATCGTGGCGCGATCACCAGTTCCTGGTACCTGACGAGCATTCAGGCCGGGTTCGAGCCGTGGACCGGTGGCACCGGCCTGGCGGTCACCAACTTCTCGGCCGCGGTGAACGGTGGCGGACAGTCGACCACCCCGCCGACAACTCGGCCGACGACCCAGCCGACCGGCGGCACGGCCACCGCGTGCCGGGTCACCTACGGCACCAACACGTGGAATTCCGGCTTCACCGCCAACGTGACGGTCGCCAATACCGGAAGTAGCACCATCAACGGCTGGAGCCTCGGATTCACGCTTCCGTCCGGGCAGTCCATCACGAGTTCCTGGAGCGCGGGCATCACCGGCTCGAGTGGCGCGATCACCGCGCGCAACGTCGAGTACAACGGAACTCTCGCCCCGGGGGCCAACGCGTCCTTCGGATTCCAGGGCAACTACTCCGGCAGTTTCAGCAAGCCGTCCGCATTCACGCTGAACGGATCGACCTGCACCACGGCGTGACCCAGTGACCCGAGCCGCCTCGTCGCCGATTCTCCGGCGCCGGGGCGGTTCGTCCAATTCAGCGGCCGAATGACGTACGGGTGAGGCGTAGCGCGGCGGGCGCGTGCGCCGGAACGGCCGGCCGCAAAGGGACGATCGGGGGCAACTGCCGATATTCGGAGCCGAGCGCCGGCCGCTGATCCGGATCGTCCTTGTTGGGCCACAACGACATCGCCCGCTCGGCCATCGCCGTGATGGTCAGCGAGGGATTCACCCCGAGATTGGCGGGCACGGCCGAGCCGTCGACGATGTGCAATCCCGCGTACCCGTAAACGCGGTGATAGGGGTCGAGCACGCCGGCCGCGGGTGATTCGCCGATGGTCGCACCGCCGAGAATGTGCGCCGTCATCGGAATGTCGAAGATGTCGCCCACCGTGCCGCCCGGAAAACCGCCGATCTTGTCGGCGATCCGGCGGACCGCCTCGTGCCCCTGCGGAATCCACGCCGGGTTCGGCTCGCCGTGCCCCGGGGCGGTGGTCAGCCGGCCGCGCCGGGTGCGCCGCACCGTCAGCGAGTTGTCGAGCGTCTGCATCACCAGCGCGATGATGGTGCGCTCGCTCCAGCGGCGCACCGACAGCGAACGGGCCAGGACGTACGGGTGGCGAAGCATCTGACCGAGGAACTTCACCGGCCGGGGGACCCGTCCGCCGCCGTCGACCAGCAGCGTGGCCAGCATTCCCATGGCGTTGCTGCCGGGGCCGTAACGGACCGGTTCGATGTGGGTGGTCGAGTCGGGGTGGAACGACGAGGTGATCGCCACGCCCCGGGAGTAGGGGGCCGGTGGCACCGCGGCGGCCTGCGCGCCGAGCAGCGCCTCCGAGTTGGTGCGGGTCAGCGAGCCGAGCCGGGCGGAGAGGTGCGGGAGCACCCCGGTGTCGCGCATGGCGTGCAGCAGCCGCTGGGTGCCGAGCGCACCGGCCGACAGGATGACCTGCTTGGCGGTGAATTGCCCGTTGTTCGAGGACAGCAGCCAGCCGTCGCCCCGCGGCCGCAGGGCGGAGACCTCGGTGTCCGCGTGCACCGTCGCACCGGCCTGCTCGGCCAGGTAGAGGTAGTTGACGTCGAGCCGGTTCTTGGCACCGACGCGGCAGCCGATCATGCAGTTGCCGCACTCGGTGCAGCCGGTCCGGGCCGGGCCGACGCCGCCGAAGAACGGATCGGGCACGGTTTTGCCCGGCTCCCCGAAGAACACCCCCACCGGCGTACGCCGGAACGTCTCACCAACCCCCATGTCCTCCGCCACCGACTTGATGACCAGGTCGGCCGGCGTCATCGTGGGCTGCTCGGTCACGCCGAGCATGCGGGCGGCCTGGTCGTAACAGGGGGCGAGCTCGGCGGCCCAGTCGGTGATGCCCGACCAGTGCGGGTCGGCGAAGAACGAGGCGGGCGGACGGTACAGCGTGTTCGCGTACACCAGGGAGCCGCCGCCGACCCCGGCCGCCGACAGCACCACGATGTCTTTCAACAGGGTGATCCGCTGGATCCCGCGCATGCCGAGGCGCGGCGCCCACAGGAAGTTGCGCAGGTCCCAAGAGGTCTTCGGAAGCGTCTCGGGGGTGAAGCGCCGGCCCGCCTCGAGCACGCCGACCCGGTAACCCTTCTCGGTCAGGCGCAGCGCGCTGACGCTGCCGCCGAAGCCGCTGCCCACGATCACGACGTCGTAATCCGCCATCGGCCCACAATCGCATTACCGGCAGGTAACCACCAGGGGGGCGAAGTGATTTTCCGGTCGTCAGGGCCGCAGCAGCACTTTGACGTGTTCGCCGGTGGCGGCGTCGGCGAACGCGGCCGCGGCCTCGGCCAGCGGTCGCACGGTGGCCAGCTCCGACACCGTCACCGCGCCGGCGGCAAGCAACGCGATCGCCTCGGTGAGGTCTTCGGGGAGATAGGTGGCACTGCCCTGCAGGCGCAACTGGCTGTCCTGGATCAGCGGCAACGGCACGGTCACCGGCTCCGGCGGCACCCCGACCACGACGATCGTGCCGCCCTTGTCGGCGATCGCGATGGCCTGGTCCATGGTGGACTGCTCGGCCACGCAGTCGAAGACGACGTCGGCGCTTTCCCCGAGCCGGTCACGCACCTGCTCGACGGCATCGGCGGCGGTGGCGTCGACCACCGCGTCCGGCCCGAACTTCGCGGCCCGGTCCCGCGACCGCTGCGACCGTGCCGTCATGACCACCCGCGCGGCGCCCTGGTGGCGAGCGACCTGCAGGGTGAGCAGGCCGATGGTGCCGGCGCCCAGGATCGCCACGGTGCGTCCGGCAAGCCCGCCGGCGAGCCGCGCCGCGTGCACGGGGGTGCCGAGCGGCTCGATGAACGCGGCTTGCGTCCAGTCGAGCGAGTCGGGCACCGGATGCAGCCGCCGCTGGTCGACCGTGCACAGATCGGCCATCGCGCCCTGCTCGTGGCCGCACCCGAAGAAGCCGAGCCGCTCGCAGAGGTTCTCCCGGCCGGCCCGGCACTGCTTGCACTCCCAGCAGGGCAGGAACGGCTCGAGCGCGACCCGCTGCCCGGCTCGGAGCCGGGTGACCCCGGCGCCGGTGGCCTCGACGACCCCGGCCAATTCATGACCGGGCCGATAGGGAAGCACGATGTTCGGATGCCGCCCCCGCACCGCGTGCACGTCCGACCCGCAGATGCCGGCCAGCACCGGGCGCACCAACACCTCACCCGGACCGGGCACAGGTGCTTCGACGTCGGCCACCTCGACCCCGCCGGGGGTCACGATCACTTGCCTCACGGCAGGAATCCTAGGCGCCGGGCCGCCACGACCGTCTCCATCCGGCCATGAGTGCCCAGCTTGCGCATGGCGTTGCGCAGATAGCTCTTCACCGTCTCCGGCAAAAGCCCCAAACGGCGCCCGGCCTCCGCGTTCGCGCACCCCGCCGCGACCATGGCGAGCACGTCGAGCTCGCGCGGGGAGAGCGGATTGGACCGGGTCCCGGGCGGCCCGGTGCGGATCAAGCGGTCGGAGATCTGCCGCAATCGCTCCCGCAGCGCGGGGTCCGAGGTCTCCGCGGCCAGCGTACGGAGATCCGCGTGGGCCAGCCGCACCTCCTCCCACTCGCGGGCGGTGGCGTCGTGGGCGTTGCGCGCCGCGGCGGTCGCCAGCTCGGCCATCCGGCGGGCGACCTCGCGGCGGACGGTCACCTCGGTGCCCAACCGCAGCGCGACCCGTCCCATCGCGTCGAGGGCCCGGCCACCCACCGCGATCGGCTCCCGGGTGCCCGCGTAGAGCACCGCCAGGACCGAACCGCCCATCGCCACCGGCACCGCCGCGATCGCCCGCAGCCCCTCGGCGGTGACCGGCCCGTCGTACTCGTGACTGATCCGCGGGTCGGCCGCGTAGTCCTCGACCCGGCCCGGCCGCACGGTCGCCACCACCCGGCCGCCCAGTCCGTGGCCGGCGCTCACCACCAGGCCGTGGAGCGCGAGCGTCGTCGTGCCGGCGAAATCGGTGAGCCGCATGGTGCGGGCGTCGGCCGCGACCATGCCGCCGAACGCCACCGGAAGGCCGGTGACCCGGCGGATCCGGCCGAGCGCGGCGGGCAGGTCGGCGGTTTCGAGCACGTCACCAGCATGTCACGGGTCACACCGACCGAGCCCACCCCCGAACGGGGGTAGCCGGGCCGTCGACCAGCGGCCCATGCTGCGCCAATGCTGTCCTACGCGTCTTCCACCAGCACCACGCCCCTGCTCGGCGAGACGATCGGGGCCAACTTCGAGCGCACGGTGGCGCGCTTCGGCGACCGGGAGGCGCTGGTCGACGTGGCGGCGGGGCGGCGATGGACGTACGCGGAGCTTGACGCCGACGTGAACCGCCTGGCCCTCGGCCTGTTGGCGCGCGGCATCGACAAGGGCGACCGGATCGGGATCTGGGCCCCGAACTGTGCCGAATGGGTGATCACGCAATATGCGACGGCGAAGATCGGGGCGATCCTGGTCAACGTCAACCCGGCCTATCGGACCCACGAGCTCGAGTACGTGGTGCGACAGTCCGGACTGTCGTTGCTGATCAGCGCGGTCTCCTTCAAGACCAGCGACTACCGGGGGATGATCTCGTCGATCGGGTTCGCGGCCACGGCGTACATCGGTGAAGCGAGTTTTGCTGATCTTCTGATCGACGGGGACGTCTCGGCGATCGCGCGACGCGCGGCCTCGCTGGCGTTCGATGACCCGATCAACATCCAGTACACGTCGGGGACAACCGGGTTCCCGAAGGGCGCGACGCTCTCGCACCACAACATCCTCAACAACGGCTACTTCGTCGGCGAGCTGATCAGCTACACCGAGCAGGACCGGGTGTGCCTGCCGGTGCCGCTCTACCACTGCTTCGGCATGGTGATGGGCAACCTCGCGGCAACCTCGCACGGCGCCTGCATCGTGCTGCCGGCTCCCGGCTTCGACCCGGCCGCGACCCTGGCCGCCGTCGCCGCCGAGCGCGTGACCTCGCTCTACGGCGTGCCCACGATGTTCATCGCCGAGCTCGGCCTGGCCGACTTCGCCGCCTTCGACCTGTCCTCGCTGCGCACCGGCATCATGGCCGGCTCGCCCTGCCCGGTCGAGGTGATGAAGCGGGTGGTGGCCGAGATGAACATGTCCGAGGTGGCGATCTGTTACGGCATGACCGAGACGTCGCCGGTCTCCACCATGACCCGCCCCGACGACACCCTGGCCCGGCGCACCGAAACCGTCGGCCGGGTGATGCCCCACCTCGAGTCGAAGGTCGTCGACCCGGCGACCGGCCTCGTGGTCCCGCGCGGCGAACCGGGTGAACTGTGCACCCGCGGCTATTCGGTGATGCTGGGCTACTGGGCGCAGCCGGACGCGACGGCCGACGCGATCGACCCGGCCCGCTGGATGCACACCGGCGACCTGGCCACCATGGATGCCGACGGCTACCTCAACATCGTCGGCCGGATCAAGGACCTGGTCATCCGGGGCGGCGAGAACGTCTACCCGCGCGAGGTGGAGGAGTTCCTCTACAGCCATCCCGACATCGCCGACGTGCAGGTGATCGGGGTGCCCGACGCGAAGTACGGCGAGGAACTGATGGCCTGGATCGTGATGCGTCCCGGCAGCACGCCGCTGGCCGTCGAATCCGTCCGCGAATACTGTTCCGGCCGGCTGGCGCACTACAAGATCCCGCGGTACGTGCACGTCGTCGACGGCTTCCCGATGACCGTGACCGGCAAGGTCCGCAAGGTCGAGATGCGCGAACAGGCGGTGGACATCCTCGGCCTGACCGATGCCGCCGCGATCCGCAACGCGTAAGCCCGTCCGCGTTCCGGCAACTCCTCGCGCCGCCCGGATGGCACGATAGGGTGCCTTTTGCCCGGCTCGGCCGGCGATCGGCGCGAATCGAGTGGCGCGAATCAGGGAGTCAAGATCACCAGGAGACTCTCTACCGTGGGCCCGGTGCGAAAGCTCGTCCTGATCCCGGTCGGTGTGGTCGCCGCCGCCTGCAGCCTGCTGCTGCTGGCCCACCGGGCCGTTCCCGGCTCGGCCGGCTCGCTCGTCGACAGCGGTCTGCCCTGGCTGGCCGTGCCGATCCTGCTCCTGGTCGGCGTCGCGGCGGTGACGCGTCGGCTACGCGTCGTCGGGGTGGCGCTGGTGCCGGCGATCATCTGGGCGGCGCTGTTCGTCCCCACGCTCACCGACCGTGCCCAGACCGGCGACCACGACCTGCGGGTCGCCTCGCTCAACCTCGGCCGGGCCGCCGCCGGCGACGCGCTCCCGCCCCTGCTCCGACAGCGTCCCGACGTGCTGGTGCTCCAGGAGATCACCGTCGCCGACCGGAGCGCGGTCACGAAGATCCTGGCCGCCGGATACCCGCACCACTACGAGGCCGGCACCGTCGCGATCTTCAGCCGCCTGCCGATCGCCGACGAACAACCGGTCGACATCCAGATCGGCTGGACCCGAGCCATCGCGGCCACGGTCTCGACCGCGGCCGGCCCGGTCCGGGTCTATGCGGCCCACTTGGCCTCGGCCCGCGTCGACCGCACCACCGGCCGCGACCGCACGCTGGCCGCCCTGGCCGCGGCCGCGCACGCCGACCCGAGCCCGCGCCTGGTGCTGGCCGGCGACCTGAACACGGCCACGACGGACCGGCAGTTCGCCGAGCTCGCGCCGTTGCGGGACAGTCAGGAACAGGCCGGCACCGGGTTCGGCTTCACGTGGCCGGCCGCCCTGCCGGTCGTCCGCCCCGACCACATCCTGGAGCGCGGCCTGCTCACCCGCCGCTCCTGGACCCTGCGCGTGCCCGGCAGCGACCATCAGGCCGTGCTGGCCGACCTGGACGTCGTCGCCACCACCTCAGCCGCCGAATGACCGACGCCGACCCGGGGTGGCGCGCGACGGGCGCGCCACCCCCGGACGCGTCAGGACTGCAGGAAAGCCAGCAGGTCAGCGTTGATGGTGTCGGCGTGCGTGGTGGGCATGCCGTGCGGGTAGCCGGCGTACGTCTTCAGCGTGCCGTTCTGGAGCAGCTCGGCGGAGAGCGGGCCCGAGTCGGCGTAGGGGACGACCTGGTCGTCGTCACCGTGCATGACAAGCGTCGGGACCGTGATCTTCTTGAGGTCCTCGGTGAAGTCGGTCTGCGAGAACGCGACCACGCCGTCGTAGTGGGCCTTGGCGCTGCCCATCATGCCCTGGCGCCACCAGTTCTGGATGATCGCCTCGGACGGCTCGACGCCGTCGCGGTTGAAGCCGTAGAACGCGGTCGACGGCAGGTCGCGGTAGAACTCGGAACGCCGCGTCGCGACCTGGGTCTGGATGTCGTCGAAGACCTTCTTGGGCAGGCCGCCCGGGTTCGACTCGGTCTGCACCATGATCGGCGGAACGGCCGCGATGAGCACCGCCTTGGCGACCCGGGACTCGCCGTGCCGCGCGATGTAGTGCACGACCTCGCCGCCGCCGGTGGAGTGTCCGACGTGCACCGCGTCCCGCAGGTCGAGGTGCGCGGTCAGCGCGGCCAGGTCGTCGGCGTAGTGGTCCATGTCGTGGCCGTCGGCGACCTGGGCCGAGCGGCCGTGCCCACGGCGGTCATGGGCGATGACCCGGTAGCCGTGCTGCACGAAGAACATCAGCTGGGCGTCCCAGTCGTCGGACGACAGCGGCCATCCGTGGCTGAAGACGATCGGCCGGCCGGAACCCCAGTCCTTGTAGAAGATCTCGGTTCCGTCGGCCGTGGTGATGTAGGGCACCAGCTACCTCCAATGCGGTCGGGAGCGCGTCCACGCGCTCCCCTTCGCCTCGAAGGTAACCGAACACGGGTTTCCAAAAGGTGAACACGGTTGTGATCGTGCTCAAGCATTTGGGGTGTGCGCCGCCGGGGACTTGAACCCCGAACCCACCGGGTAAGAGCCGGTTGCTCTGGCCAATTGAGCTAGCGACGCGTGTCTTGCCGTGCCCCTGGAGAGATTCGAACTCCCGACCTCCGGATCCGTAATCCGGCGCGCTGTCCAGCTGTGCCACAGGGGCTTCGTATCGTCGGGTGGTCTCGAACCACCGGCCTCCGCCTGATGAGGGCAGCGCTCTCCCGCTGAGCTACGACGACCTGAGTGCGGTCCGGGCGAGGAGTGGCACACGCGTTGGCTGGGTAGCGCAATTATTCCCGTCCAGCGAGCCCGTGAGCCGGCCCGCGTGATCGCCACTCCTCGCCCTATTAAATTGGTTTCTGAAAGGCTGTCGATTCGCCGATCGAGCCACCCCGCAGGCGGTCGGAAGACGAAAAAGCCGCCCGTCCCGAGCGGGGAGGGCGGCGGCGGAAACCGTTACGACATCAGCTTTTTCGCCAGTTCACTCCCGGGGAAGGCCGCATGGCGGCGCTTCGCTTGAGCATCGGCTGCCACATCATCGCGTTCCCCTTTCGTGTGGTGCTCTGCTGTGCGGACTTCCCAAACAATAGAGCACCACCACCACCGCCACAATGCTATTTTCGAGCGGTTCCTGAATGGCTCATCGGAACCATCCGTCGCGGTATTCCACGGCAACCGGCGCGTGGTGGAGCCGGCGTTCCCCATGCCAGGCGCCGGGGATCGGTTCGGTGCGGATCACGGTGGGCCGCTCCGCCACGACGCATTGCCGTTCGCCCGGCCACCACCATCCGCCGGAGCGGGCGAGCGTGACCCAGGCCGCGAACGCCGCCAGCGGTGAGTCGCCGGCCACCAGCACCATGGCGGGTGGATCACCGGCGCCGGTGGCCGGCCCGATCGACACCAGCCGCAGCCGGCGCAGGACGTCGAGGTGCGCGATCCAGGCGGCGTCCTGACTGCCGTACCACCCGACGGGCAGATGATCCCGCGCGGACAGGGCGGACGTGCGAGAGCCGGTCGGGAGCAGGGTGGCGAGCAGGCTGCGGAGCGGGTTGTGGAGATTGTCGGCCAGGGTGCGCCGGAGCGCCTCGCCGACGCCCTGGTGCACCAGCTCATGGAAGGGCAGGCCCTCGGCGAGGGCCTGGTCGAGTGGCAGCACCGGCCACGGCTTGCCCTTCGGGCGTTTCATCGGCGAGCGGTCGGGTGCCGGTTCGACGTAGGTCGCCAGCACCGCGGACCGCAGCCGGGACAGCCCGGCGGCGATGTCGGCGGCTACCGGCGGCCGGGACGAGTCGATCGAGGCGAGCAGAGTCCGGTGCGTGGGCAGACCGGTGAGGTGGGGCAACGCCGCGGCCGGCGACGGCACCCAGCGGAACTCGGGACGGTCACGCCGGCAAGCGGCGTAGATGGAGGCGATGGCCTCCTCGGTGGCCGGGCGGTCGACGGGCGTCGTGCTCAACCCGATCTCGAGCCACTCCTGGCGGATCTCGGCGGCCCGCATCCACAGATGCGGCCGCGTGGTCGCGTTCAGAGCGCGAGGGCGCGTACGCCCTTTCGAACGAAGTTACGCATCGGCAAAGGATGCGGGCGGCCCCCCGCGAGGTCAACCGGTTTACGGCGGAGCGGCCGGAACGCGCGTCGGTCCGCGTACGGCAAGCACCTGAACCGCACCGGGACCGGACCGCCGCCGCAACCCGCCGCGGGTGGAATTACCGGCATGATCGAGCTGGAGACGTTGCCGGACAGTGGACTCGACCGCGACTTCACGCTGGTGCGCCGGCGCCGGATGATGGGCCTGGCCGGCGGCACGACGGTGGCCGCGGTCGCGACCGGGCGCGCGACGACCCCGCTCGTGCGCTCCGGCATCGTGCGCGGCGACATCCGCCGCGGCTTCGGCACCGCGACCGGGGTGGCCCGGGGCGTCCCGCTGGACATCCGGTTGCGGCTCACCAGCGCCAATTCCGGCCGCCCGCTCACCGGTTACGCGGTGTACGTGTGGCACTGCGACCGCGACGGCAACTACTCGCTGTACGGCGACGGGCTGGAGCGGGAGAACTACCTGCGGGGCGTGCAGACCGCGGACACGGCCGGCTGGGTGCGGTTCACCAGCATCCTCCCGGGCTCGCCCGAGGGGCGCCTCCCGCACCTCAACTACGAGATCTACGCCAGCCTGGCCGGCCGGGACCGGCTGCACGGCGGGCAGATCGGGCTCCCCGGCCCGGCCGCCCGCACGCTCCCGCCGGAGATGGCGTGCATGACCGGAGATCTGCGCAGAGGCTTGGTGGCCACCCGTACGCTGAGTATCTGAGATCATCACCACCCCCGTTCGGGGGTACCGTTCGGCGCGGCGCCCGGCGCAGTCTGTCACCCATGACGGGCACGGAGGTATTTCGGCAGGCACGGGACTTCCTGGTGGCGTACGCCGAGGAGTACGAGAAGGCCGCGGCCGGGTTCCGCTGGCCGGAGCTCGACGAGTTCAACTGGGCGCTCGACTGGTTCGACGTGATCGCCGACGGCAACGAGGCGCCGGCGTTGTGGATCGTCGAAGAGGACGGCTCCGAGCGGAAGTTCTCCTTCGCCGAGATGTCCCGCCGCTCCAACCAGGTGGCCAACTGGCTGCGCGCGCAGGGCATCCGGCGCGGCGACCGGATCGTGGTGATGCTCGGCAACCAGGCCGAGCTCTGGGAGACGATCCTGGCCGCGATGAAGCTCGGCGCGATCCTGATCCCGGCGACGCCGCTGCTCGGGGTGGCCGACTCGGCCGGGCGGGTGGCCCGGGGCGGGGCCCGGCACGTGATCGTCGCGTCCACGTCCGCGGCGAAGTTCGACGACCTCGACGTCACCCGGATCGCGGTCGGGCCGGTCCGGCCGGGCTGGGCGGCCTTCCACGACGCCTATGCGGCCGATGACCGGTTCGTCCCGGACGGGGCGACCCGGGCGACCGACACCCTGCTGCTCTATTTCACCTCCGGCACGACCGCGCGTCCCAAGCTCGTCGAGCACACCCACCAGTCCTATCCCGTCGGACATCTCTCGACGATGTACTGGATCGGCCTGCGGCCCGGTGACGTGCACCTCAACATCTCCTCGCCGGGCTGGGCCAAGCACGCGTGGAGCAACGTCTTCGCCCCGTGGAACGCCGAGGCCTGCGTCTTCATCTACAACTACACCCGCTTCGACGCCGGCCGGCTGCTGGCCGAGATGCAACGGTGCGGCGTGACCAGCTTCTGCGCGCCGCCGACCGTGTGGCGCATGCTCATCCAGGCCGACCTGTCCGCGCTGCGTACCCCGCCGCGGGTGGTCGTCGGGGCCGGCGAGCCGCTCAACCCTGAGGTCATCGACCAGGTGCGCAAGGCGTGGGGGCGGACCATCCGGGACGGCTTCGGGCAGACCGAGACCACCGTGCAGATCGCCAACACCCCCGGTCAGCCGGTCAAGCCGGGCTCGATGGGCCGCCCCGTCCCCGGTTACCGCATCGAGCTGATCGACCCGGTCACCCAGGAGCCGGCGGCGGAGGGGGAGATCTGCGTGGCGCTCGACCCGCGGCCGCTCGGGCTGATGGTCGGTTACCACGGCGACGAGGAGCTCACCGTCGAGCGGACGACCGGCGGCTATTACCACACCGGCGACGTGGCCGGCCGCGACGACGACGGCTACATCACCTACGTGGGGCGCACCGACGACGTGTTCAAGGCATCCGACTACCGCATCTCGCCGTTCGAGCTGGAGAGCGTGCTCATCGAGCACGAAGCGGTGGTGGAGGCGGCCGTGGTGCCGTCGCCCGACCCGCTGCGGCTGGCGGTGCCGAAGGCCTACGTCGTGCTCGCGAAGGGTTGGGAGGCCTCGGCTTCGACGGCGGCGGCCATTTTCGCGTACGCGAAGGAGCACATGCCGCCGTACGCCCGGATCCGTCGCCTGGAGTTCTCGGCGCTCCCGAAAACGATCTCCGGCAAGATCCGTCGCGTCGAGTTGCGCGAGGCCGAGCTGGCGAAGCACGCCGACGCCTCGGTGGCACCGGCGGGGGAATACGCCGGGTAGGTTTGCGCGGTGCCGCGCCGACGCCTCGCCTACCTCCTTACTGTCGTAGCACTACTGGGCGGCATGGCGTTCGCGATGGTGACCACGGCGCTGCAACAGGCGCCGACCATCGACGAGCCGGTCTACGTGGCCACCGCCGAGGTGCTCACCCAGCAGCACAGCCTGCGCTACAACCCGGAACACCCGCCGCTCGGCAAACTGCTGATGGCGACCGGCCTGGCGTTCGACGACGTCCGGCTCGACCCGTCCTACCCGGGCGACCAGACCCGGCTCGGCCGGCACCTGCTCTACGAGACCGGCCACAACCCGTTCCGGCTGATGCTGCTGGCCCGCCTCCCGATGATCCTGCTGACCCTGGCGATCGGACTCGTCGTGCTCGGGTTCGCCCGGGACCTGGCGGGCCCCCGGGGCGGACTGGTGGCGCTCGCGCTCTACGCGTTCTCACCCGACGTGATCGCGCACGGCTCGCTCGCCACGCTTGACGTGCCGGCCGCCGGGATGTTGCTCACCAGCTTCTGGATGCTGTGGCGGTCCCGGGAACGACCACGTCTTTATCTGCCGCTGGCCGGGCTGGCACTGGGCGCCGCCCTCGCGACCCGGATGAGCGCGCTCCCCGCCGTACCCATAGTGGTCGCTCTGGCCGCTTTGTCGCCCGCCGTCCTCGGCCGGCCGGCCACCTGGTGGCGCTCCCTGCTGTCGCGCGCCGCCGCGGCGATCGGGGTCGGACTGCTCGCCGTCGCCGTCGTCTGGCTCGTCTACCTGGCCGTCGACCCCCGCCTGCGGTGGACCACGCCGGTGCCGAACCCGGGCGGGCTGAAAGGGCTCGCGGTCGACCTGCTGCCGTTCCCCAAGGCCTACCGGGACGGTGTGCTGATCCAATTCCGGTTCGAGTCGCGGAGCTTCAACGGCTTCCTGCTCGGCCGCGCCTACCGCGGCTCGCTCTGGTATTACCTGCCGGTCGCGCTGCTCATCAAGACGCCGCTCGGCATGCTCGCGATGTGGCTGGCCGGAATCGTGACGATGGTGGTCAAGCCCGCCCTGCGGATCGCCCTGCTCTACCTCCTGCTGCCGGCCACCGCGCTGATGCTGATCGCGATGACCGGGGCCCGCGACTACGGCACCCGCTATGTCGTCTTCGTGCCGATCTTCCTGGCCGTCGTCGCCGGCACCGTCGTGCTGCTCCGTTTCCGTTTCGCGCGCATCGGGGCCGGCGTGCTGGTGGCTTACGTGGCGGTCAGTTCCATGCTGACCTTCCCCTACTACCTGCCCTATTCGAACGAGGCCTTCGGCGGGACCTCGCACACCCATCTCAACCTGCACGACTCGAACGTCGACTGGGGCCAGGACCTGGCCCGGCTCGGCACCCGGCTGCGAGAGCGCTACCCGAACGAGCCGGTCTGGCTGGTCTACAAGGGAGCCGGTGTGCCCGGCTACTACGGCATCCAGGGCAGGAATCCGCTCGGCACCCCCAGCGACGAGGTGCACGGCCTCCTCGTCGTCTCGGACTCCCGGGTCGCGCTCGCCAAGGGCCAGCTGAAACAGCTGATCGACACAAGCACCGAAATCGACAACGTCGGCTACTCGATCCGCATCTACCGCCGGTGAACCCGTGACCCGCGGCCGCTCCGGCCGGCAAAGTCGCGTGCCCGGCCAGGCGGACCGGCCAGCCCGGGGTCGCGCTCACCAGGGCGTTGCCGAGCGGGGCCAGTGGGCGCGGGACCCGTTGAGCATCCGTTCCCGGGTGACCCGTTCGAAGGTGGCGGCGGCCCGGTTCGCCGAAGAACTGGTAGGTCGCCAGGCGTTCGTGGCGGCACGGGCGGCGCCGGGCGTACCGGTCCAGCCATCGCATCGTCAGTACGACACCGCGGGCCAGGACGTAGACGTACTCCTCGGAAGCACGTGGTGGTAGGGCCGGCGGATCTGGTCGACGTGGCGGATCGCGGCTCGGGCGCGCGGGTCGAGGGCGAACCTGTCCGTCACCGGGGGTTGCCGGCGATCAGGCGGATCGTGAAGCCGTCGGCGTCGCGGTGCATCGCCACGTGGTTGCACGACTGGTGGGTGATCCACAGGCCCAGGCCGCCGTTGGCGCCGTCGCCCGCCGGCAACAGGCCGACGAACGGGTCCTTGGGGCCGGCGCCCGCGTCGGTGACCGAGGCGACGATGCGGTCGGGGCCGCACCACAGCCGCATGCGGACCGGGCCGCGCCCGTGCTTGTACGCGTTCGCCACCGCCTCGCTGACCGCCACCAGCAGGTCGTCGATGTCGTCCGGGGGCAGGTGGCCGCGGTCGGCGGCGCGCACGACCCAGCGGGCGTCGGCCAGGCTCGGCTCGATCAGGTCGGCGAGCGGCTCGGTGTGCTGCACCGGGTCGACGATCGGCGGCCGGGGTTCGGCCAGAAAATGCCCGGGCTCGGTGTACGCCTCGTTCGGCATGTGCGAACCGTCCGGCATGGCCGTGCGTGGGTGCGTACGCAGCACGTCGGCGAGGGCGTCGGCCGGGATGTCAGCGGTGTCGTAGGCGCACATGCCCCACAGCGGGAACTCGTCGTAGGCGTGGTTGATGGCCGACTCGTAGCGCGCCCACCAGTCCCAGGTCACGCCGAGGTCGACGGGCGAGAGCTCACCGATGATCCGGATCTGCGAGGCGCCGCCGGCCACCAGGTCGGCGAGCAGCTTCCGGTACGACCGGATGGCCGCGGCCGGGCGAGCATAGACCGAACCGCCGGTCAGGAAGGTCACGTCCAGCCCGGCCGGCAGCGCGGACCGCACCAGGTCGGTGGTGCGTTCGCCCAGCGCCACCACTGTCGGTTCACCGGCTTCGACGCCCCCGGTCAGGAACGGCACGGCCACCGCCAGCAGCTCTTCGTCGGACTCGTAGCAGGCGGCCTCGTGGTAATAGCCGAGGTGGCCGGCGGCGGCTCCGGTCCTCATCGGGGGCTCCCCGCCCGCGGGTGGGGCAGCCCGAGCGGGCCGGCGCTGCGGGCCGCGACGGTCGAGGCAGCTCGTCCGACGGGCGCGACGCTCGTCGAGGTCATGACGCAACAGTAGTCGCCCGGCCCGGGCCCGGATGCTCGGCATTGAGCACGGTGATCTCGCCGGTGAGACGCGGATTCATCGAGTTCTCCGTTCAGCGATGGGCGGCGGGGGTAATCCCCCTACGTTTCCATGAGGGCAGGAGGCTCGACGTGTTCGGGAAGAAGCAGACGGTTGCTGACCAATTGGTCGAGGTGCTGGTGCAGGCGGGGGTCCGCCGGATCTACGGCCTGGTGGGGGACAGCCTCAACTCGCTGAGTGACGCCATCCGGCGCAACGACGCCATCGAATGGGTCCACGTGCACAACGAGGAGGCGGCGGCCTTCGCGGCTTCGGCGGAGGCGCAGCTCACCGGCGAGCTGGCGGTCTGTGCCGGCAGCTGCGGGCCCGGCAACACCCACCTCATCCAGGGGATCTTCGACGCCCACCGGTCCGGTGCGCCGGTGCTGGCGATCGCGTCGCACATCGTCTCCACCGAGATCGGCACCGGCTTCTTCCAGGAGACCGATCCGAAGCGCCTCTTCGAACAGGCCAGCCACTGGACCGAGCTGGTGTCCTCGCCCGGCCAGATGCCGCGGATGGCCCGGGTCGGCATCCAGGCGGCGGTCGGCAAGCAGGGCGCCGCGGTGCTGGTCGTGCCCGGCGACGTGCTCGAGGCCGAGGCGGAGAACGAGACCGGCGTGGGTCATCCGATCGCCGGCCGGGTGCTCGGCGCGCCGCCGGCCGACGTCATCGACGCGCTGGCCGAGCGGATCAACTCCG
This sequence comes from Paractinoplanes ferrugineus, assembly GCF_016862195.1. Taxonomy (GTDB): domain Bacteria; phylum Actinomycetota; class Actinomycetes; order Mycobacteriales; family Micromonosporaceae; genus Actinoplanes; species Actinoplanes ferrugineus. The sequence goes on from NZ_BOMM01000008.1 coordinate 232,272, forward strand.
CCTCGCGTGTCGCCATCTTCGGCGGGATCGGCTGCGCGGGTGCCCGCGACGAGGTGCTTCAGCTCGCCTCGGTCCTGAACGCGCCGGTCGGGCACAGCCTGCGGGGCAAGGAGTCGTTGCAGTACGACAACCCGTACGACGTGGGCATGTCCGGCCTTCTCGGGTACGGCGCCTGTTACGAGGCGTGCCACGAGGCCGACCTGCTCCTGCTGCTCGGCACCGACTTCCCCTACCGGCAGTTCCTGCCGCAGAAGAACACCGTGCAGATCGACATCGACCCGTCCCGGCTGGGCCGGCGGACCGCCCTGGAGATGGGGGTGGCCGGCGACGTGGGCGCGACCATCCGGGCGCTGCTGCCGAAGCTCTCGCCGAAGAAGCGGGACTTCCTGGACAGCATGCTCGGCAAGCACTCGAAGGAGCTGGACCGGGTCGTCGACGCCTACACCCACGACATCGACCACCTGACTCCGATCCACCCGGAATATGTCGCCCGGGTGCTCGACGAGGAGGCCGCCGACGACGCGATCTTCACCGCCGACACCGGCATGTGCTGCTCGTGGATCGCCCGTTACATCACCCCGAACGGTCGCCGCCGGCTGCTCGGCTCGTGGGTGCACGGCACGATGGCGAACGCGCTCCCGCAGGCTCTCGGTGCCCAGATGCTCGACCGTGGTCGTCAGGTCGTGTCGATGTCGGGCGACGGCGGCCTGGCCATGCTGCTCGGCGAACTGCTCACGGCCCGCACCCACCGGCTGCCGGTGAAGGTGGTCGTCTTCAACAACTCGAGCCTCGGCATGGTGCGCCTCGAGATGCTGGTGGCCGGTGACCCGCCGTTCGAGACCGACCACGAGAGCGTCGACTTCGCCGCGATCGCCCGGGCGGCCGGCCTGCACACCGTACGCGTGGAGAAGCCGGCGGATCTGCGGGCCGCCATGCGCGAGGTGCTCGACCACGACGGCCCGGCGCTGCTCGACGTCGTGACCGACCCGGACGCGCTGGAGTTGCCGCCGCACATCACCAAGGCCGAGGCGGGCGGTTTCGCGCTCGCGGCCGGCCGCACCGTGCTCGCCGGCGGGGTGGGTCAGATGGTTCACCTGGCCCGGACCAACCTGCGCAACATCTAGCGCGCACGTAGCTCGGCGCCCACGTCGTGCAGGTGGCGCAGGGCCTGAGCGTACGAATCGAACAGCGACGTCATCTCGTAGGGCACGCCGATCTCCGCGCAGTAGCGCTGGACGATCGGCTGTGCCTTGCGCAGATTGGGCGTCGGCATGGCCGGGAACAGGTGGTGCTCGATCTGGTAGTTGAGCCCGCCCAGCGCCGCGTCGGTCAGCCGCCCACCCCGTACGTTGCGCGAGGTCAGCACCTGCTTGCGGAAGAAGTCCTCGGAGCCGTCGGGGTGCGGCATGCCCTTGTGGTTGGGTGCGAACGTCAGCCCCAGGTAGACCCCGAACAACCCCTGGTGCACCACGAGGAAGACCAGTGCCTGCACCGGCGAAAGCACCAGCAGCAGCGCCGAGGCGTAGAAGACGAAGTGGGCGGCGAGCAGCGCGCTCTCGACGCCGCGCTTGCTGACGGTGCCGTTCCGCAGCGCCCGGATGCTGTCCCGGTGCAACGACAGGCCGAGCAGGGTGAGCAGCGGGAAGAAGAAAAAGGCCTGGTAGCGGACGAGGAACCGGTTGTCCTGGGCCGCCTCCCGGCTCCACACCAGCACCCCCGGCCCGACGTCGGGATCGAGGTCGTCGTGGTTGGGGTTGGCATGGTGCTTGGTGTGCTTGTCCATCCAGTAGCCGTAGGACATGCCGATCGCCAGGTTGCCCGCGATCAGGCCGGCCCGCCGGCTCGGCGCGTTGGTGCGGAACACCTGCCGGTGGGCCAGGTCGTGGGCCACGAGGGCGACCTGGGCGAACACCACGGCCAGGAACACCGCCACGGCCAGGGTCCACCACGAGGCCCCGATCAGGAAGAAGGCGACCCAGCCGCCGACCAGTGCGGCGGCGACCGCACCGAGCCGGACGGCGTAATAGGCGGGTTGCCGGTCGAGCAGGCCGGCCGCGTTGATGCGGCCGGCCAGCTCCGCGAAATCGGTGCGAGTGCGTTCGGTCGTCGCTGTCATGCCGATAGAGCCAACCGCTTGAGGGCGGACAAGTCAGCAGTGCCAGCACCTCTCCCGCAGTAGTGCTAGCACTACTGAGTTTCCGGTCCCGAAGCGCGAGGATGGAGTCCATGGAAACGACGGACTGGATTCGCGACGGCTTGCGAGCGGTGGGTGGCAGCGTGCTCACGATCGCCCTCTCGATCGCCAACTTCGCGCTGTTCGTCCTCTTCCTCGTCGCGCTTGTGTCGACCCCGGTGCTGGGCCTCGGCCTGGTCCTGGTGCCGGCGGTGACCGCGCTGGTCCGACTCCGGGCCGACGCCGCCCGCCGCATCGCCGCCCGGCACGGCGTGCCGATCGAGCGGCCTTATCGGGTGCGTCCGGCGGAGGCCGGCCCGATCGGGTGGCAGGCCTGCCGGTGGATCCTCACCGACCCGGCGACCTGGCGTGATCTGGCCTGGCTGGTGCCCGGCGCGGTGGTCGGCCTCGGCCTCGGCCTGGCGACACTCGCCATCCCGCTCTACGGCGTCCAGGGCATCCTGCTCCTGCCATTGTGGATCTGGCTCGGCACCGGGTCGTACGGCTACGGCTTCATCTGGCCGATCCACACCGTCAGCGAGGGTCTGCTGTCGTTGCCGCAAGGCGCCCTGTTCCTGGCCATCGGTCTGGCCGCGGCGCCCTACGTCCGCCGGTGCGACGCCCTGTTCGCCGCCCTGTTGCTCTCGCCCACCGGCAACGCCCGGCTGCGGGCCCGGGTCGTCGAGCTCTCCTTCAGCCGTGCCGACACGGTCGATGCCCAGGCCGCCGAGCTGCGCCGGATCGAGCGCGATCTGCACGACGGGGCGCAGGCGCGGCTCGTCTCGCTCGGCATGACCATCGGCCTGGCCGAGGAGCTGATCGGCCGCGACCCGGAGTCGGCCCGCAAGCTGCTCGCCGAGGCCCGCGAGGTCAGCACGACCGCTCTGGTCGAGCTGCGCCACCTGGTGCGCGGCATTCATCCGCCGGTGCTGGCCGAGCGGGGGCTCGACGGCGCGGTGCGGGCGCTCGCGCTCACCATGCGCCTGCCCACCGCCGTCGAGTCCGACGTGACCGAGCGGCTCGACACGCCTGTCGAGTCGGCAGCCTATTTCGCGATCGCCGAGGCGCTGTCCAACGCCACCGTGCACAGCGGGGCCACCGTCGCCTACGTGCGCATTCACCGCGACGACGACCGGCTCCGCATGGAGGTGGGCGATGACGGCCGGGGCGGCGCCGACCCGGGTCGGGGCACCGGCCTGGCCGGCATCACCCGACGGTTGGGCGCCTTCGATGGCACGATGACGTTGTCCAGTCCGCCGGGCGGCCCGACCGTCGTGACCATGGAGCTGCCGTGCGTGTCGTCATCGCCGAGGACCACGCTCTCCTCCGTGACGGCCTGACCCGTCTGCTCGAGGCGTTCGAGTTCGAGGTCGTCGCCACCGTCGACAACGGCCCCGAGCTGCTGCCGACACTGCGCGAACACAAGCCCGACGTGGCGGTGGTCGACGTGCGGTTGCCGCCGACGTTCACCGACGAGGGGTTGCAGGCGGCGATCGCGGCCCGCGGCGTCGTCCCCGGCATGCCGATCCTGGTGCTGTCGCAGCACGTCGAGCCGCTCTACGCCCGCGAGTTGCTGGGCGACCGCCGGGGTGCTGTCGGCTACCTGCTGAAGGACCGCGTCTGCGACGTGGCCGAGTTCGTCGACGCGGTCCGCCAGGTCGCCGACGGCGGCACGGTGATGGATCCCGAGGTGGTGGCCCGTCTCCTCGACCGCAGCCGGCCCCTGGATGTCCTCACGGCCCGGGAGCGCGAGGTGCTTGCCGAGATGGCGGCGGGCCGGTCGAACGCCGCCATAGCGGCCAAGCTGTTCGTGTCGGAGAAGGCGGTGAGCAAGCACATCAACGGAATCTTCACCAAGCTGTCCCTGCCGCCGTCGGACGACGACAACCGCCGGGTCCGGGCCGTCCTCGCCTACCTCAACGCCTGACCGGACCAGCCGGCCGGGTCAGCCGGCTGGGTCAGGCGGGGGCGGGTGCGGCGGCGAGGAAGCGGGAGTTCGCCACGGCCATCGTGCGGATCTCCTCGGCGGCGAAACCGGCCGCCAGCAAGCGATCCGCGAACAGGGCCAGGCCGTCCTCGACCGGCGGGTTGAACGGCTGGCCCAGGTCGCTGGAGAGGACGGAGTGCGTGACGCCGACCGCCCGGATGTTGGCGAACAGGTCCTCCCACGAGACCTTGCCGGTGAACGGCGTCGTGAAGCAGCGCTCCAGCAACGCGCCCGCCGCGGCCAGCTCCTGCTGTTGGGCGACGGACAGACGCTGCGAGGTGAACTCCGGGTGGGTCACGACCACCCGGCGTACCCCCTCCTGTTTCGCCGCCCGCACCACCGCGAGGATCTCCGGCGCCGAGAGGTGGCCGGTGGCCAGCACCATGTCGTGCCGGGCGATCACCCGCAGCACCTTGCGCACCTGGTCGAGGACGAGGCCGTCGGCCCCGACGACCTCCACCACGTCCGGCACGATGCCCTGAGCGTGCAGGTCGGCCTGCAGCGCCCCCCACATCGCCGGCTTGCTGCCGGGCAGGTCGGTGGCGGTGGAGCTGCGCTGGTTGCGCGAGTCCACGGTGGGCATCCAGACGACCCGCGCGCCGAGGCGACCGGCGATCTCGACGGCGGCCGGGTTCATGCCGCCCATCGAGCCGTTCAGCGTGATCGCGCCGAGGGCGTCGACCCCGGGGGCGGCCGCCCGGACGACCGAGGCCCGTTCGGCCGTCGTCACGTAGTGCGACTTGAGCACGAAACCGGCGAGCCCGACGGCGGCGAACCGGGCGGCCAGCGACAGATCGTCGATCCGGCGCTCCATCACGTCGGGCGCGACGTGCACGTGGGTGTCATAGGCCCCGGCGACCAGTTCGCGGGCGGCGGAGGACGGGGCAGGGTGCTCGGACATGAAACTCCAAAACTAAGAACGACGACGGGCGACGTGGGACAACGCCGCCTCGACATGACTCAGGTGATGCCGCATGGCCATCTCGGCGGCGTCCGGGTCGCGCCTCGCGATGGCGTCCACGACCGCGGTGTGTTCGGCCAGCGAGTGCGCGGACCGGCCGGGAACGAGGATGGTCCGGAACTGGAACCGCACCATCTGCGCCCGCAACCCGGCGATGAGCCGGGCGGCCGTCTCGTGTCGGGCGGCGGCGATGATTGCGGCGTGCAGGGTGGCGTTGCCCTCGGAGTAGCCGAGCAGATCACCGTCGGCGATCTTGTGCGCCATCCCGGACAGGATCCGGCGGATGGTGGTCACCTCGCGGGCGGTGGCCAGCACGGCGGCCTGCCGGGCGGCCAGCGCCTCGAGCACTGCCCGCGCCTGCAGGATCTCCACCGCCTCGGCGTCGGTGACGACCCGCACCCGGGCGCCCCGGTGCGGGGTGAGCACGACGATGCCGTCCTGCCCGAGGCGGACCAGAGCGGTCCGCACCACGGCCCGGGTGACCTGTAATCGCTCGGCCAGGTCGGTCTCGACGAGGCGTTCGTTCGGCATCAGTTCGCCGCTGAAGATGAGGGACCGCAGCCGCTCGTAGGCGTCGTCGACAGCAGGCGACGTCACGAAAGATGTCCCCCCAAGAAACCGGCATCGAATTGCAAACAATCTTGTGCACAGCATCACAACCCGCCGGATCACTGTCAACCGTCGGCTGACCTGCGTCAATGTCCATTTCGGAAGGCGGTGGCCAGTATATGACGGTCGATTTGGACGGATAAGGGAGCCATGACAGGTGAGATCCCCTGCTCTACGATCTCGACCGGACGCGGGCCCAGACGGACGAGCGTCAATCGACGCACCGTCCACGCAGGTCAGACGAACAGTCATCGGCGCCGATCGGACCGCCGGATTCTCAGGAGGCTTTCAGGATGTTCAAACGCTCTCGGGTGCTGGCGGTGACGTTGCTCGCCACGGTGCTTGTGACGGCGAGTGCTTGTTCCAAGGACGACGACAGCACCGCCGGCGGCGGCACCGCGGCCGGCTCGTCCGGTGAGCTGAAGAAGGTCACCTACGAGACGGCGTTCGGCGCCGTCGGCCGGGACTCCTTCATCTGGGTGGCGAAGGAGAAGGGCTACTTCAAGGACGCCGGCATCGACATCACGATCGAGAAGGGCGCGGGCAACGTCCAGAACCTGACGGCGATCAAGACGGGCCAGGCGCAGTTCGCGGCCCTCGACTTCACCGGTGCGGAGATCCAGGCCGGCAAGGGCGAGTTCACCAACTGGCGCGCCGTGGCCGCGATCCACCAGCAGACCCTCGTCTCGATCATGACGACCAACCCGGCCATCACCAAGCCGACCGACCTGGCCGGCAAGACCGTGGCCACCGGTAAGGGTTCGGTCAGCGAGCTGCTGTTCCCGGCGTACGCGAAGCAGGCCGGTCTCGACGCCAAGACCGTGACGATGCAGGGCTCGCCGACCACCGCGCTCAACGGCCTGATGGCACAGAACCGGGTGGACGCGCTGTCGACCTTCCTGCTGTCCAAGAAGGCCCTGGAGACGGTCTCGAAGAAGACCGTGACGGTGATGCCGTACTCGGAGTACCTGTCCGACCTGTTCGGCAACGCGATCATCGCCCGCGAGGAGACGATCACCAGCGACAAGGCTCTGGTGCAGAAGTTCACCGACGCCGCCATGAAGGGCCTGCAGTACACCCTCGACCACCCGGACGAGGCGGCCGCGATCCTGAACAAGGCCGAGCCGACGGCCGCGGTGCCGGCCGCGATCGGTGAGATCAACGCGATGAAGCCGTACGTGTCGTCGCCCAACGGCGCCAAGCTCGGCCACATCGACCAGGAGCGGGTGGCGCGTAGCATCGCCGTGCTCCAGGGCAACGGCCTGATGCCGGCCGGCCTGACCCCGGACAAGATCGTCGACTTCAGCTTCATCCCGGCAAGCTGACGCGCGGCGCGGGGCGGGTAGGCTCCCGCCCCGCGCATCGCTCTACACAGGAGCTCCAAAAATGACGGACATCGTGGCCGGCTCGCGGGGATCGCGGGTGTGGGTCAATGCCGCGTTGCCGATTCTGGGCGCGGTCATCACGATCGGGGCGTGGTGGGGTGCCACTGCGGCGTTCCACATCGACCCGTTCTACCTGCCGTCCCCGGTCGACGTCATCGACTCGTTCATGCGTACCCCGCAATATCTTCTGCAGGAAACCTGGACCACCCTGCAGCGCGTGCTGATCGGCTTCGTGATCGCCGTGGCCGGCGGCCTCGCGATCGCGGTGACCCTCGCCGCGTCGAGCGTCGTCGAGCGGATGGCGATGCCGGTCCTGGCCGCGGTGAACGCGATCCCGAAGGTGGCACTCGCTCCGCTGCTGCTCGTCTGGATGGGCTTCGGGGACAGCCCCAAGATCGTCATGGTGGTGCTGCTCAGCTTCTTCCCGGTGATCGTCTCGACCATGGCGGGGCTCACCTCCACCCCCGCCGACCTGCGCGAACTGGCCCGCTCGCTGAAGGCGTCGTGGTGGCAGACGTTCGTCAAAGTGCGGCTCACCTGGGCGCTCCCGCAGGTCTTCGTCGGCCTCAAGGTGGCCACCCCGCTCGCCATCATCGGCGCGGTGATCGGTGAGGTGGTCAACCCCGACCACGGCCTCGGCTCGGTGATCGCGGGCTCGGGCGCGTCCAACGACACCCCGCTCGCCTTCGCCGCCCTGGTCCTGCTGGCGCTCCTCGGCGTAGTCCTCTTCTACCTGGTAGCCGGGATCGAGCGGGTGCTCGTCCCCTGGGCCCGGACCATCAACTCCTGAGGTAACAGATGATCACCATCGACGGCGTATCGCAGACGTTCAAGGGCAGGTCCGGCCCGGTCGAGGCGATCCGGGACATCAACCTGACGGTCGGCGAGGGCGAGTTCCTCACCGTGATCGGCCGCTCCGGCTGCGGCAAGTCCACGCTGCTGCGCATGGTCGCCGGCCTGCTGAAACCCACGGCCGGTGCGGTCCAGGTGGCCGGCGAGACGGTGCGCGGCCCCCGGCGGGACGTGGCGATGGTCTTCCAGAAACCGGCGCTGCTGCCGTGGCGCTCGGTCGAGGACAACGTCATGCTCCCGGTCGAGATCTTCGGCTGGCGGAAGTCCGAGCACCGGGCCAACGCCGACCGCCTGCTGGAGATGACCGGTCTGACGGCGTTCCGCAAGCGCCTGCCGCACGAGCTTTCCGGCGGCATGCAGCAGCGGGTCTCGCTCTGCCGGGCGCTGATCCAGAACCCGAAGGTCATGCTCCTGGACGAGCCGTTCTCCGCCCTCGACGCGCTGACCCGCGAGGAACTGGCGGTCGAGCTCCAGCGGATCCACATGGAGCTGGGGACCACCATGATATTCGTGACCCACTCGATCCAGGAGGCCGTCCTGCTGGCCGACCGGGTCGCGGTCCTGAGCTCCCGCCCCGGCCAACTGCGCCGCCTGGTCGAGATCCCGATCCCGCGCCCGCGCTCCTTCGGCCACAACGCCCACCTGGACCAGGTCGCGAACATCTCGGCCGAACTGCACTCGCTGCTGCTGAGCGACGCGCACCTGCCCAGGACCCAGACGGCCTAGCGGCGCCCGGCGGCCGTCAGCGCCAGCGCAGCTTCGCCACCCGGCCCTGTTCACCGGAGGCCCAGCAGGCGCCGGCGCCGGTGCACGAGACCGCGTCGAAGCTTCCCGTGTCGAAGCGTTTCCAGGTCCGGCCGCCGTCGAGAGTCAGGTCGCTTCCCGTCGGGCCGACCGCCAGGGCCCCCGGTCCCCGGCCGATCCAGGTGACGCCCGAGCGGTACTCGCCGGGGACCGTTCGGGCAACCGTCCAGGTGCGGCCGCGCAGATATGCGGCACCGGCCGGTGCCGTTGCCGGAGTCGCGTAGTCGCCGCCGACCGCCAGGCCGTGCGTGCGGTCGCGGAACGCCAGGCTGTAGATGCCGGCGCTGGCGCCGCTCGGCACCGGGGTCGAGCTGACCGACCAGGAGCGGCCGCCGTCGGCGGAGGAGAAGACGCGCGCCGCGGCACCGCCGCCGGTGGCGAACCACGCCCGGCCGGACGCGGCGACCAGGCAGGTCCCGCCGGCCGCGAAAGCGAACTCACCGTCGAGGGCGGCCGGCATCCCGGCGGGGGAGCGCACCGCCCACGTCCGTCCGCCGTCCGCGGTCGCCAGGATGCGGAACTTGCCGTCGACCGGGTCGGACAACGCCAGGCCGTGGCGGCGGTCGAGGAAGGTCACGCAGTCGTAGAACGCGTTCGGGTCCTCGTTGCGGAAGGTCTCGGTCCAGCTGCGGCCGCCGTCGGAGGTCGCATAGAGGCGCGAGTCGGTGCCGTTGCCGATGGTCAGCGCCACCGCGCTGCGGGCGTCGAACGCCTCGATGTCGCGGAACTGCAGAGCGGCGGCGTCGGCCGGCCCGACCGAGGCCCAGTGCCGGCCGCCGTCGGTGGTCCGCAGGATCGTGCCCTCGGTGCCGGCCACCCACGCCACCCGGTCGTCGACCGGCGCCAACCCCCGGAACCGGGCGGTCGTCCCGGTGTCACCGAGCTGCCACTCCGGCCGCCCGTGGCTGAAACCGGCCGCACCCAGCAGGGCCACGCCGGCGACGAGGATCGACAACTTCCGCTGCAACGTCATGCTCGGAAGTTACCGCTATCGATCGAGCAAGGCACGCAGCCGGAGCGTGTCGTCGACCGTCCAGCCAGGTGGGGAGGCGAGGGCGGCCCAGCCGTCGACGGCCGCCGACTTGTAGACGTGGCCGTGCCCGACCGGCACCTTGTTCGCGAAGATCAGATCGACCGTGGTCTGCCAGAACGTGACCACCGGGTACCAGTGCATGTCGGGTGTGACGTCGGGGCCGCGTTCGCCGCGCAGCCAGCCGGGGCGGTGCCAGAGCAGGGTCGGGCTCCACCAGACCACCGGGTCGGACGAGTTCTGCATGTAGACGACCTTGGGCCGGGGCCCGGTCAGCGAGCGCAACTCGGGAGCCTGCGAGGCGAACTCCACGGGCAGCGCCGGATAGCGCGGATCCCACACCGTGCTGCCCGCCTCCCGGCCGGCGGTGAGTTCCTGGTGGATCGGGTTGGCGAAGGTGGGACCCTCGAGCAGGATGCCGTCCGCTCCCCGCACCATCTTCTCCGCGGTGCCGAACGTCTTCTCGGTCCCGTACGTGCCGAGGCTCTCGCCGAAGATCAGCAACTTCGGCCGGCCGGTGACCGGCATGGCCGCCCACCGGTCGTGGACCGCGCCGATCAGCGCGGCCGCCGCCTCGGTCACCTTGCTGCGGTCGACCGCGAACGAGATCGAGCTGGGCAGGTACGAATACTGCATCGACACGAGCGCGGTGTCCCCGCCGTACATGAATTCCAGGGAACTGGTGACGTCGTTGTCCACCCAGCCGGTGCCGGTCGGGGTGAAGACCGCGACGACCGACCGGTCGAACGCGCCGGTGCGGTCCATCTCGCGCACGATCAGCCCGGCCCGGGCGCTGACGTCCTCGGCCGAGGCCAACCCGGCGTAGAGCCGGATCGGTTCCCGGGCGGCCTGCCGGGTGAACGCGGCCAGTTCGGCGACGCGGGGGGCCCGGGTGACGAAGTTGCGGCCCTGCCGGCCGAGCGAGTCCCAGTCGACGAGCGATCCCGGACCGCCGGACCGCAGGGCGGAGGCGGGCCGCACCACGCCGTGGCCGGTTCCGCTGTCGGTGAGGGCGGCCGAGCGGTCGGCCGTGGTGTAGAGGTTGTCGACGACCAGGCCGTCGAACGCGCCGTAGCTGAGCATGGTGACGACCACGAAACCGGCGCAGTAGGCGGCGTAGTCGGGCACGAGGTGGCCGAGCAGCCGGGCGATGCCGTGCGCGCCGAGCCGCAGCAGGCGGGCGATCAGCAGCAGCAGGCCGAAGGTGAGCAGGCTGATCCCGACGGTGCGCAGCGCGTCGTACTCCTGCTGGGGTTCCATGCCGAGGCGTAGCCGCAGTTCGCGCTGCCAGCGGGTGCCGAGCCAGAGGCAGACCAGGATCAGGATCGGGACCAGCGCGAACAGCAGGGACCAGGCGATCCGTTCGACCCGCCGGGACGGCCACCAGCGCAGTCGCACGAGGGCCCCGACGGCGGTGCCGGCCGCGTACCCGATGGCGCCGGTGAGCCCGGCCACCACGCCCTGCAGGAACCAGGGGCGGGGGAGCAGCGACGGCGTGAAGGACAGGCAGTAGAAGAGTGCGGAGAGGCCGAAGCCGGTGACGCTGAGACCGCAGCGGACCACCCGGCGGCGCACGACGGTGTTCTCGGGACTGCGCCGCGGCGCCGGTATCCGGCTCTTCCGGGCCGTGCCCTGGTCCGGCGGATCGCTCACCACCAGCTTCCGCATAGGCGTCCCCCTCGCCGCTCGTCCCCACATCTTCGACCACCGATGCCCGTGATCGGGTGGGCCGGCCACCGGGCGGGCCGACATTTCGCAGCATCTGGATGAGTTGCCGCGGAGCGCCGAATTCGGTTGCGGAAAGGGTTCAGCCGCGCGGCGGGCAGCCGATTACACGCTGCGAGGAGGTGTTCACCATGCGCTTGCGAAACTGGATCACGGTTGTGATCTCGGTTCTGCTGCTGGCCGCGGCCGGCACGGTCGGCTTTCTGGTGAACCGGTCCGCGTTGCGCGCGGCCGATTCGGTGCACCGGTCCGACTCCCAGGCGCTGGCGGTCAACAACGGCCTGCTGACCAAGCAGTTGCAGCTTCTCTCGGCCAAGGAACTCTCGTCCTTCCTCGCCGATCATGTGCTGCACCTGGGCCGCAACAGTGCCGCCGACAGGCAGACCCTGGCGACGCTGGTCGCCAAGAGCTCCACGTTCGCGTACGGCGCGCTGATCACCGACCTGAGTGGCGACGTACTCACCGCGAGCCGGGCCAGTGGCCTGCCGGCGCCGACCGACGAGGCCTGGAAGCCGCTGCGGGCGGCCCTGCTGGCCGGGCAGCCCGGGTTCTCCTCGATCATGAAGGTGGGCGACACCTACCTGGAGGCGGTGGCGGTGCCGATCGTGGTCGGCGAGGCCCCGGCGGGCCTGCTCATCGGCCTGAACGCGGTCGCGTCGACCTCCCTTCAGCAGTACCTGGAAACGCTCAAGGACGACACCCACACGACGGTGGTGGCCGACTCGACAGGCACGATCGCCGCCACCGACGACGCCGGCGCGGTCGGTTCGAAGGTGGCCGATCGGATCCGCCAGGCGATCTCCGGCGCCCCGACCACCGGCACGTTCGTCGAATACGAGGCCGGTGGGACCGGCATGGTCGCGATCGTGGTCGGGCAGCTGCCGGGCGGCTACGCCTATGTGCGGACCCAGACCAAGGTGTCGTTCGACGGCGCCGTGCACGCCAAGAGCCAGACCCTGAACATGACGCTGCTCGCGATGCTGCTGATCGGCGTGGCCGCGGTGTTGATGCTCGGTTACCGCACGACTGTGCAGCGCCGCCGGGCCGACGAGCGGTTCCAGGCCCTCTTCCAGCACGCCCCCGACATGGTGTCGGTGCTCGACCTGGGCGGCCGGATCGCGTACTCGAGCCCGAGCGCCGGCGCGATCCTGGGCTTCCCGACCGGCCGGCTGGTCGGCACGAGCGTCTTCGACATCGTGCACCCGGACGATCGCTCCTACATGGTTCAGCAGTTCGCCGAGCTGATGAAGGAGAAGAACGGCGTGCTGCGGCTGCAGTGCCGGGTGCGGCCGGCGACCGGCGAATACCGCTGGTTCGAGTTCACCGCCTCCAACCAGATGGACAATCCGTCGCTGGCCGGCATCGTCATCAACGCCCGTGACATCTCGGAGAACCGGGCGTTCCAGGAGCGGCTCGAGTTCGAGGCGCAGCACGACGCGCTCACCGGCCTGCCGAACCGCCGGCGCATGCAGGACGTGCTCGGGGCCAGCCTGCGGTACGACTCGGTGGCGGTGCTCTTCGTCGACCTCGACGGCTTCAAGCCGGTGAACGACGCGCACGGCCACGAGGCCGGCGACGAACTCCTGCGCCAGGTGGCGGCCCGGCTGAGTTCTTGTGTACGGGAGGGCGACGTGCTCTCCCGGGTCGGCGGCGACGAGTTCGTCGTGCTGATGCCGGGCGTGCTCGACCCCGGCGCCGTCGAGGCGACCAGCTCCCGGATCCGCTCGGCGATCGAGGCCCCGTTCGTGATCGACGGCAACGAGGTGCGGATCGGCGCGAGCGTCGGCGTGCACCTGGCTCCGCTCGCCTGCGACCCCGACGAGGCGCTGCGGGCGGCCGACCACGCGATGTACACGATCAAGAAGGCCGGCGGCGGTCGAGCGCTGGGTGAGCCGGTGGTCGCGGGGGTCAGCGGGAGGCACCGCGCCGAGCCGTGAGAGGGCACACTGGGGGTCTGATGACGAAAGGTGGCCCCCGGTGTCCCGGATCCTCTCTCGGCGTGACCTCGACTTCCTGCTCTACGAGTGGCTCGGCGTCGAGGCGCTGACCTCGCGGGAGCGCTTCGCCGAGCACTCGCGGGAGACGTTCGACGCGTTCCTCGACGTGTCGGCCCGGATCGCCGAGCGCGACTTCGCCCCGCACAACCGGCGAGCCGACCTGGTCGAGCCGACCTTCGACGGCGAGCGGGTGACGATCATCCCGGAGGTCGCGGCGGCGCTGGCCGTGTTCAACGAGTCCGGCCTGCTGTCGGCCGGCCTGGACGCCGAGGTGGGCGGCCTGCAGCTGCCCCACGTCGTGGCCCGCGCCTGCTTCATGTGGTTCCAGGCGGCCAACATCGCCACGGCGTCCTATCCGATGCTGTCCATCGGCAACGCGAGCCTGCTCCTCGCGCACGGCACGCCGGAGCAGATCGAGACCTACGCCAAGCCGATCCTCGACGGCCGTTTCACCGGCACGATGTGCCTGTCCGAGCCGCAGGCCGGCTCGTCGCTGAGCGACGTGACGACCCGGGCCACCCCGTCCCCGGACGGCAGCTACCGGGTGACCGGCAGCAAGATGTGGATCTCCGGCGGGGACCACGAGCTGAGCGAGACGATCGTGCATCTGGTGCTCGCTCGGGTGGCCGGCGCCCCGCCCGGGGTGAAGAGCCTGTCGCTGTTCGTCGTGCCCAAGCACCACGTGGCGGCGGACGGCACGGTCGGCGAGCGCAACGGCGTGGCGCTGTCCGGGCTCAACCACAAGATGGGCTATCGGGGTACGACCAACGCGGTGCTCTCGTTCGAGGACGCCACAGGTTACCTGGTGGGGCAGGAGGGACACGGCCTCGCCTACATGTTCCACATGATGAACGAGGCGCGGATCGGGGTGGGCGCGGGCGCGGTGGCCCTCGGCTACACCGGTTACCTGCACGCCCTCGACTACGCGCGCGAGCGTCTGCAGGGGCGGCCGGTGGCGGCCAAGGACCCGGCGGCGCCACCGGTGCCGATCGTCGAGCATCCGGACGTACGCCGCATGTTGCTCGCCTCCAAGGCGTACGTCGAGGGGGGTCTCGCCCTGGTGCTCTATGCGGCGAAGCTGCTGGACGAGTCGTCGGCCGAGAACGACCTGCTGCTCGATGTGCTGACCCCGATCGTCAAGGCGTGGCCGTCGCAGTGGTGCCGGCTCGCCAACGATCACGCGATCCAGATCCACGGCGGTTACGGATACACCCGCGAATATCCGGTGGAGCAGTTCTACCGGGACAACCGGCTGAACTCGATCCACGAGGGCACCGACGGCATCCAGGGTCTCGACCTGCTCGGCCGCAAGGTGCTCATGAAGGACGGGGCGGGGCTGGCCCTGCTCCTGGACCGCATCCGGGACGTCGCCCGGCGCAGTGAGCTGGGCGAGCGGGTCGTCGAGGTCGCCGACCGGGTCGCCACCACCACCGCCAAGCTGTGGGCCGACGGGAACCCGACGGTGGCCCTCGCCAACTCGACCGCCTACCTCGACGCCGTCGGCCACCTCGTGATCGCCTGGATGTGGCTGTCGCAGCTCGAAGCCGTCGGGGACAAGACCGGCGATTTCTATGCGGGCAAACGCCTCGCCGCCCGCTATTTCATCACCCACGAGCTACCCCGCACCGGCCCGCTGCTCGACCTGCTCGACTCGCGCGACACCCTGCTGGCCGACCTCGACCCGGCCACGTTGTGAGCACTTCGACCACGGTCGAGGCCGGTGACCTCGAGGTCCGCGTCTCCAACCCGGACCGGATCTATTTCCCGGATCTCGGGCTGACCAAGCTCGACCTGGTCAACTACTACCTGGCGGTCGGCGACGGCATCGTGCGGGCGCTGCGTGAGCGGCCGTGCATGATGCACCGTTTCCCGGCCGGCCTGGCCGGCGACAAGGTGCACCAGAAGCGCGTGCCGAACGGTGCGCCGCCCTGGCTCGAGACGGTGCGGGTGACGTTCCCGCGCTATCACCGGCACGCCGACGAGCTGTGCGTGACCAAGCTGGCCGACGTCATCTGGGCGGTGCAGATGTCGACCGTCGAGTTCCACCCGTGGAACTCGCGCCGCGCCGACACCGAGAAACCCGACGAGTGGCGCATCGACCTCGACCCGATGCCGGGGTGCTCCTACGACCGGGTGCGCCGGGTCGCCGGGGTGGCCCGTGAGGTTCTCGACGAGCTCGGCATCACCGGCTATCCGAAGACGTCCGGCGGTCGTGGCCTGCACATCTATGTGCGGATCAAGCCGGAGTGGGAGTTCGGCGAGGTGCGCCGGGCGGCCCTGGCGTTCGCCCGCGAGGTGGAGCGCCGCGCCCCCGACGAGGTGACGACGACCTGGTGGCGCAAGGACCGCGACCCGGCGAAGCTGTTCGTCGACTACAACCAGAACGCCCGCGACCACACGATCGCGAGTGCCTACTCGGTCCGGGGCGTCCCGGCCGCGACGGTCTCCACCCCGATCGACTGGGCCGAGATCGCCGACGCCGACCCGCGGGACTTCACCATCCAGACCGTCCCGGCGCGCTTCGCCCGGTTGGGTGACCTGCACGCCAGGATCGACGACGTCGCCCACGATCTCAAGCCGCTGCTGGAGTGGGCCGACCGCGACGGCCTTGCCGTGGACGAGGCGGAGGCGGAGGCGGAGAGCTAGGGCTTGTAGGCGACCGAGGGGTCGAGCAGGCGCGCCCACGACGGGATCCACTGCGGGGCCCGCGCGTTGACCTCCTCCGCCAGGTTGGTGCGCCACGGGCCGGACACGCCGTCGTCCTCCCACCACCAGGGCCACGAGTCGTAGCGCCGCTCCACGCGTACCTCACTGGTGGTCGTCTCCACCCGCAGCCACAGCCATCGCCCGTACCGTGGATCGGCCTCCGCCCGCCGCAGCGCCCGCGCCAGGTCGGTGAGCTCGCGGAACGACTGCCAGCGCGGCTCGTCGGCGCGCTCGGCCGGTGGATGGTCGCCGGGTTGCGCGCTGAGGCTGGTGGCGTCGGCGTAGACGAGCACGGTGCACCGTTCGGGGTTGCGCGTGCGCATCCAGTCGACCAGGGCGTCCAGCGCGTCGGTGACCGGCGGAGCGGGTCGCCGCAGCTCGGTCGCGTCGCGCAGGGCCGTCCAGACGAGGCGGTCGTGCTCGCCCTCGCTGAGCCGCCGCACCCGCCGCATCGCCGGCCGCTCGCCCGGCTGGATGCGCGGCGGGCGGGTGCCCGCCGTGATGCCGCCCCGCCCGGCCGCGAACAGCGCCTTGGCCAGGTCGAGCGACTCGACGCGGCCCAGGAGCCGCTCGAAGGCTCCCGCCGAGACCTCGCCGCGGACCGCCGCGGACAGCAGTTTCTCGGAGGCGTCGCGCACCTCGTCGCGCTCGGCCGGGGTGGGCAGCTCGTGCCGCCCCCAGTCGGTGATGATGTCGGCGAGCTCGCGCAGGGTGTTCTCGGTGCTGAGCACGGCGCCGACCGTCGGCACCAGGCCGTCGCCGATCCGATCCGAATATCGAGCGCGGGACCAGCGCCCCTCGGCGTGCCAGACGACGAAGCCGAGATCGTCGAGCTCGGTCAGCTCGTCCCACGGCAGCCAGTCGGGCGAGCCGTGGAGCACGTCGATCGGCGGGTCGGCGCTTTTCGTCGCACTGTGTTCGCGGTCATAGCCGAACAGCACCGCCCGGGCGCCGTCGAGCAGCGCGAGCCGGGCCCAGCTGCCCCCGTGGTCGTCGTGGTGGGCGCCCCGGTCGTCGACGAACCAGACGTCCGCGTAACCGATCCCGGTGAGCGCGGCGGCAATCGTCGCCCATCGGGTCCAGAGCAAGCCGGGCGCGGGGAGGTCCACGTCGGTGAGCATCCGTCCACTGTGCCATGGAGCATGCCGGTTGCAGGACGGTGGTAACGACCTGACCTTGGTAAGCCGACCGGGTGGGCGGGCGATGGGACAACCGGCCCCCTGAACCCGACCGGAAACGGATCATGCTTACCCACGCCCTCGGCTGCCTCGGCGCCGCGCTTTCCATGTCCCTGTCCTGGCCCCAGGTCTACAAGTCCTGCGTACAGCGTCGCACCGGCGGTCTCTCGCCGACGGCCGGCGCGCTCGGGGTGGCGATGCCCCTCGGGTGGATCACCTACGGACTGCTGAGCGGTGAACGGATCCAGATCATCACCAACACCGTCACCGGCACGGCGGGCCTGCTGATCGTGGTGGCGCTGCTCGCCACCCAGCCCGCGCTGCGCTCGGTGCGGTCCCTGCGGGTGAGCCTGGGTGCCTTCGGCGGCGTCGTGCTGATGCTTGCGCTGAGCGGTCTGGCGGCGGCTCTTCCGGCCGTACGCGGGACGCAGGTCGCCCCGGTTCTCGGTCTGGTGCTGGCGATCGTGTCGGTGCTCTCGGCCGTTCCGCAGCCGCTGGCCCTGCTGCGCGACCGGCGTCAGGACCTGTCCGGCCTCTCCGCGTTGCGCTGGCGGCTGGGTGCCGCGGCGAGCGCGTCCTGGTTCGCCTACGGGCTGCTCACCGGTCAGCTGGGGGTGGCCACGTCGGCCACGGCCGGGCTGCTCAGCACGCTGACCGTGTGCACCATCCTCTTCTTGCGCAGGGAGCCCCAGCCGGTCCGGGAGTTCACCCACGGCCACTGGCGTGCCTCGATCACCACCCGCAACCTTTCGATGGCCGGGATCTGACCTTCTCAGGGTGCTCGGAAGCCTCCGTCCGTCGGTTTCCAGTCGGCGCTGTCGCGCGAGTCGCAGACCCGGCCGGTCATCGAGGCGAGGGTGATGAGCAGGAAAAAGACTACGAGTCCGAGTGTCATGCCGAAGAGCATTCGCGCTCTCGTCCATGGTCGACAGTGGCAGTGATGCCACACCTCTACAAAATCCTGCCAACCGGCCGTATGCTCCGTCACATGCTTCGCAACGTCGCCGTTCTGGCGCTGCCCGACGTGGCGGTCTTCGAGCTCGGCGTGCTCTGCGAGCTGTTCGGTTACGACCGCACCGCCGAAGGCCTGCCGGGTTACGACTTCGCGGTCTGCTCGGCCGACGGCGACCCGGTCACCACGCACGCCGGCTTCGACATCGCGGTCCACCACGACCTGTCCCGCCTCGACGAGGCCGACCTGATCGCGATCGGGCCCTACGGCTTCCGCGAGTGGCAGCCGGCGCCCGAGGTGATCGGCGCCCTGCGGCGCGCGCACGAGCGCGGCGCGTGGGTGATGAGCGTCTGCACCGGCGCGTTCGCCCTCGGCGCGGCCGGCCTGCTCGACGGCCGCCGCTGCACCACCCACTGGCTGCACACCGCGCGCCTGGCCGAGCGTTTTCCCACCGCCAAGATCGACCCCGACGTGCTGTACGTGCAGGACGGCAAGATCCTCACCAGTGCCGGCACGGCCGCGAGCGTCGACGCCGGCCTGCACCTGGTGCGCCAGGAGCACGGCTCCGCGGTCGCCACCATGCTGGCCCGGCGCATGGTGGTGCCGCCGCATCGGGAGGGCGGCCAGGCGCAATACATCGAGACCCCGCTGCAGCCGATCCAGTGCGAGACACTCCAGCCGGTGCTCACCCAGGTGCTCGGCTCGCTCGACCAGCCGCACACCGTCGAGACGATGGCCGACCTGGCGCACATGGCACCGCGGACGTTCGCCCGGAAATTCCGTGGCGAGACCGGGGCCACCCCGCACGACTGGCTCACCGGCCAGCGCCTGCTCCTCGCCCGCCGCCTGCTCGAGGACTCCGACCTCGGCGTCGAGGCGATCGCCGGGCGCACCGGTTTCGGCAGCGCCGCCACACTGCGTCACCACTTCGCCCAGCGGCTGTCCACCACCCCGCAGGCCTACCGCGGGACGTTCCGGTCACAGCCGGTGTGAGCCGCCCCGGCTGCGGGAAAGCAGCCGGTCATGACGGTTTTCGTGCTGTTCGGAGCCACCGGTGACCTGGCCCGGCGGATGGTTCTCCCGGCGTTCTACACCCTCGCGATCGAGGGTCTGCTGCCGGAGAAGTGGATCCTGGTCGGCAACGGCCGCGGCGACGTCTCGCACGAGAACTTCCGCGAGCGCGTACGCGAGGCCCTCGAGGAATTCGGCCCGGCCCCCGGCAAGGGTCCGTGGCGTGAGTTCGCGAAGCGGCTGCGGTTCGCGGGCGGCGGCTTCAACACCGACTCGCCCGGCAGCCTGCTCGACGTGATCGCCGACGCGCGCGCGGAACTCGGAACGGACGCGCAGCTCGTGCACTATCTGGCGGTGCCGCCGGTGGCCTTCCCCGAGCTCACCAAGGCGCTCGGTGCGCACGGGCTCGCCGCCGGCTCGCGGGTCGTCTACGAGAAGCCGTTCGGCACCTCGGCCGAAGGCTTCCGCAAGCTCAACCGTCAGGTCCACGGCGTGCTCGACGAGTCGCAGGTCTACCGGATCGACCACTTCCTGGGCAAGGAGGCCACCCAGCAGCTGCACGCGATGCGGTTCGCCAACACCGCGCTGGCCGCGCTCTGGAACCGCGAGCACGTCGAGAGCGTGCAGATCGACGTGCCGGAGACGCTCGGCGTGGAGAATCGCGCGGAGTTCTACGACGCCACCGGCGCCACGCTCGACATGCTGGTCACGCACCTGTTCCAGGTGGCGGCCGAGGTCGCGATGGAACCGCCGGCGGCGCTGACCGCGGACTCCCTGCAGGCGGCCCGGGAGAAGGTGATCGCCAAGTTCCGGCCGATCGATCCCGCTGAGGCGGTGCTCGGGCAATATGCCGGTTACAAGGACATCAAAGGCATCAACCCCAAATCTCGCACCGATACGTACGTGGCGGCCAAGCTCTGGATCGACGGCCCGCGCTGGAAAGGCGTCCCGTTCCTGCTGCGTACGGGCAAGAAGATGGCGGCCGGCGAGCAGCGCGTGAGTCTGGTGCTGCGGACCCCGGCGGGCCCGTTCCGCAAGCTGCCGCCGCAGTCGAACGTGCTGTCGTTCTCGCTCGCCGGTTCCGGTGAGGTGGACCTGTCGCTGCTCGCCAAGCGGCCGGGCATCGCCGACGAGCTGGAGCCGGCCAAGGTCGCGCTGCCGTTGACCGCCGTGCCGGACGCCGACCCGCTCCCGCCGTACTCCCGCTTGATCCACGACGTGCTCGAGGGGGACCGCGCGCTCTTCACCCGCCCGGACGGCCTGGCCGCCGCCTGGAAGGCGGTCCGGCCGCTGCTCGACTCGCCACCCCGCCCGGTCACCTATGCGACGGGTTCCTGGGGGCCGGCCAAGGCCCGCAAGCTGGCCGCCCCGCATCGCTGGCTCCTCGGTCAGTGACAAAAGGCAGCTAAAACTTGTCAGTCTGGACTGACTAGTTCTAGCTTGGAGGCATGACAGAGCCCCCGGCCTCGGCGATCATCGCGGCCCATCAGGTGCGCACGGTCTTCGGCCGGCTGCGCCGACGCCTGCGCGAGGTCGCCAACCTGGGCGATCTGACCCCCTCCCAGACCTCGGTGCTGAGCCGGCTGGCCAAGGACGGTCCGGCCACCGCAAGCACCCTGGCCGCCCTCGAACGCATCCGCCCGCAGTCGATGGCCGCGCTTGTCGCGGCCATCGCGGGCCGCGGCCTGATCGCCCGCACCCCCGACCCGGCCGACGGCCGCCGACAGCGGATCTCGCTCACCGAGGCCGGTCAGGAGCTGATCGAGGGCTACCGCCGCGAACGCGAGGAATGGCTGGCCACCGAGCTCGCCCACAACTTCACCGAGGACGACCGGCAGACCATCATCGCGGCCATGGCGCTGCTCGATCGGCTGGCCTGATGTCCGCCGCGGCCGCACTTTCCCCCGCCCCGGCGCGCTCGTTCGATCGCAAGCTGATCACCCCGCTGGTCCTCGGCGCGATCCTCAACCCGGTCAACTCGTCGATGCTCGCGGTCGCGCTCGTCCCGATCGCCGCCACCTTCCACGCCCGGCCGGCCGAGACCGCGTGGCTCGTCTCCGGCCTCTACCTGGCCACCGCCACCGGCCAACCGGTCGCCGGCCGGCTGGTCGACCGTTACGGCGCCCGCACGCTCTACCTGGCCGGGGCCGCCCTGGTCGGCATCGCCGGGCTCATCGGCACGTTCGCGTCCTCCCTCGGGATGCTCGTCGCGGCCCGGGTGCTGCTCGGCTTCGGCACCTGCGCGGGCTACCCGGCGGCGATGTACCTGATCCGCCGCTCCGGGGTGGCGAAACCGGGCGGCGTCCTCACCGCCCTGTCGGTCTCGGCGCAGACCGTCGTCGTCATCGGCCCGACCGTCGGCGGCCTGCTCATCGGGGCGGCGGGCTGGCGGACGCTGTTCGCGGTGAACATCCCGCTGGCGCTGCTCTGCCTCGTCCTGGGCGGGCTGATCCTGCCCCGATCGGCCCCGGCCGAAAACCTCGGGCGCCTCGACTACCTGGGCATCGGCCTCTTCGCTGGCACCCTCACCACGCTCATGCTCTTCCTGCTGGGCCCGACCGTCGGCCACCTCTGGCTGCTCGCGCTCTGCGTGGTGCTGGCCGCCGGTTTCGCCAGGCGTGAACTCCGCCTCGCCGACCCCTTCCTCGACCTGCGCGTGTTCGGCGGCAACGGCCCGCTGATCGTGACCTACCTGCGCACCCTGCTGGCGATGACCATCTCGTACGCGTACCTCTACGGCTTCACCCAATGGCTGGAAGCCGGCCGCGGCCTGAGCCCGTCCCACGCCGGCCTGATCCTCCTGCCGATGTCGCTGGTCGCCATCGCGGTCTCCTCGATCACCGGCCGCCGTGCCGAGTTCCGCGGCAAACTGCTTGTCGGCGCGGTCGGCCAACTTCTCGCGTGCGCCCTGATCCTGCTGCTCGACTCGACGAGCGCCATCTGGATCCCGGTGCTGATCTCGCTGATCTGCGGCGTGCCCCAGGGCCTGAACAGCCTCGCCAACCAGAACGCCGTCTATTTCCAGGCCGACCCCGACCGGATGGGTGCCGCCGCCGGCCTGCTGCGCACCTTCGCCTACCTCGGCGCGATGGTCTCGTCGGCGGCCACCGGGGCCTTCTTCGATCACGGTGCCGACACCCCCGGCCTGCACCACCTTGCCGTCTTCCTGATCGTCGTCGCTTCCCTGCTCCTGCTCGTCGTCCTGGCCGACCGCTCGCTACGCCGCCTGGGCACCGCCCCCGCCGGAAACCTCACTTTTGCGAAAGGCCCTGACTCATGCCGGTCACCACGCTCGACCCCAAGACCGCCCTCGTAGTCATCGATCTGCAGGCCGGGATCGTCGCCGCGAGCACTGTTCCCTATCCGGCCACCGACGTGGTCGCCCGCACCGCTGAGCTCGCCGGCGCTTTCCGGGCGCACGGCCTGCCGGTGGTGCTGGTGCGGGTCAGCGGCCGGCCCGACGGCTCCGACGCGGTTGCCGGGCGCATCGACGGTGGTCCGCGCCCGTCGCGGCCCCGACCCGAGGGATGGGACGTGCTCGTCGAGGAGATCACCGGGCCGGACGACATCGTGATCACCAAGCGCAACTGGGGTGCCTTCCACGGCACTGACCTCGACACCCAGCTCCGCCGTCGGGGAGTCACCCAGATCGTCCTGACCGGCATCGCGACCAGCATCGGGGTCGAGTCGACGGCACGCGCCGCGCACGAGCACAACTATCACGTCACGCTGGCCACCGACGCTATGAGTGACCTGGACGAGCTCACCCACCGCAACAGCATCGAGAAGATCTTTCCGCGGCTCGGCGAAACCGGCACCACCGCCGAGATCATCGAGCTGCTGGCGAAGACCCACGGCTGATCTCGTCGCGGGTCGCCGACACCCA
The DNA here is from genome assembly GCF_016862195.1 of Paractinoplanes ferrugineus. Classification (GTDB taxonomy): domain Bacteria; phylum Actinomycetota; class Actinomycetes; order Mycobacteriales; family Micromonosporaceae; genus Actinoplanes; species Actinoplanes ferrugineus. The sequence continues at coordinate 255,528 of NZ_BOMM01000008.1, forward strand.
GTCCAGGGCCCGCCCGAGATCGTCGGCGGCGGCGCGGAGCTCGGCCCTCGGGTCCGACCGCGCCGTTGCCGCGCATGCCTCGATGCGGTTGGTGAGGTCGGCGTACAGGAGCGGGTCCTCGATCTCGAGGATTTCGTGCTTTCTCCGGCGGCCGGGGAGAAAGAGCGCCACCTGTGCCACGATCAGACCGGCCACCAGGGCGAACGCGAGCGTCAGCGGATCCGCCGGCTCGTCGACGACCAGCAGGATGATCAGCGAGGTCACCAGCCACGTGGCGGTGCTCAGCACTGGCCACAGCCAGTCATCGGGCTTCCGCATCGGGTTGTAACGGTGGATCGCCGCCCGTAACTCGTGGTGCGCCTGCCCAAGCCGGGCAAAACTCACCCGATCGGGCCGCTCCGCAATCCAGTCACGACACTGCGCATCGAGCACGGCCGCCATCACCCGCCGGTCGGCCCTCTCCAGCCGACTCTCCACGTCCCCGGCGAAAATGTCCTCGTCCCGCCCGCCCTCGTCACTCACACCGACCTCCGCTCAGTCCCGCTCCGGTCCGCGCCGTTCCGGTCCGCGCCGTTCCGGTCCGCGCCGTTCCGGTCCGCGCCGTTCCGGTCCGCGCCGTTTTGGGTTGGGCCGTTCCGGTCCGCGCCGTTTTGGGTTGGGCCGTTCTGGGCCGGTCCGACCCGCTCCGGGCTGACCTGCGGCGGCCGGCCGGGTCGCGATCGGAGAGGCGCCATGCCGCTTCGCGCCGGCTCGCGCTGCTCCGAGCCGTTTCGGCGGAGGGCGGCCTGCTCCGCGGCGTGCAACTCGAGGAAATCGATGGCCTGGCAGAGCAGCAGATCCGCGTCGGCGATCCGGCTGAGCACCCGGTCCTGTCGAGCGAGCCGGGCCAGATGTGCCGCGTTCCAGCGCTCCGGGTCGACCTGGCGCAGGGCCGCCGACACGAGGCGCACCCGAGCCCGGGTCAGCGCCGCCGCCACCTCGTCGAGGTCGCCCTCGACAACCGTGTCACCGGGCGCCGGGCCGTCGCCGGGCGAAACCGCCCCCTCGCCGTTCAGCTCGCCCGCGCCGAACGCCACCCTGCGGCCCGGCGGTGCGCCCATCCGGTAGCGGTCAAACGCCCGGGAGGCGCTTCCGGTCACCCACAGTAGACCCGGCATGGCTACGCCGAGTGCCAGTACGGTTGTCACGATCACCCAGGCCGGGGCGAACCCGAGGGCGTGCGCGGTCCACGCGACCGACCACAGCAGCGGGAACGCGATCGCCGCGCTGATCAGTGTGCGGCTCCAGGAGGAGAGACCGCCGGCCGCCGCGACCAGCATGCTGTCCAGGCCACGAACCCGGATCAGGGCCGACACCACCCAGAAGTCCGCCGACCCGGCCCCGATCTTCTCGAACCGGGCGAGCCCGTGCGCTACCAGCCCTCGAACGCCGTTGAGGTCTCCACACAGCTGACGCCGCGACATGACCCGAGAGTGCCACCGGTGCGCAACAGCGTGATCACGTTCCGTACCGCTTTCGGGTGACCCAATCGACCGCGTCGGCCACGCTCGGCACCACCTCGCCGAGCGGCAGGGGCGGCCGGTCGACGAGTACGACGGGAATCCCTCGCTCGCGCGCGGCCGTCAGTTTGGGCGCGACCCCACCGCTGTCCTTGCTGATCAGGACGTCGATGGCGTGCTCGGCGAGCAATCGGCGTTCGCCGTCGAGAGTGAACGGTCCCCGATCGAGAACGGTCGCCAGCCGGGTCGGCATCGGCGGTTCGGGCGGCTCCACCGACCGCGCCAGGAACCACTGGTCGTTACCGGCGAACGCCGCGATCTCCTGCCGCCCGGTAGTCAGGAAAACCCGCCGCCCCAGCCGCGGGAGGAGGGCTGCGGCTTCCGCCAGATCGCGTACGCGATGCCAGATGTCCCCGGGCCGCTCGACCCAGCCGGGCCGCCGGAGGTGAAGCAGCGGAACCCCGGTGGTGGCCGCCGCCCGCGCGGCATTGGCACTGATCCGTGCCGCGAACGGGTGGGTGGCGTCGACGACCGCGTCCACGCGGCGTTCGCTCAGGAAGGCGGCGAGCCCGTCGGCCCCGCCGAATCCGCCGATCCGCACCTCACCCGGGGGTAGCAGCGGTTTCGAGGTACGCCCGGCCAGCGAACTGAGCACGGTGTGCCCCTCGTCGAGCACGCCGGCCAGGGCCCTGGCTTCCGAGGTCCCACCCAGAATCAGCACGAGCACGTGCACATGATCCTCGCCCGGGGCGGTCGCGGGCGGGGCGGGGCAAGGGCGGGGCGGGGCAAGGGCGGGGCGGGGCAAGGGCGGGCGGTGAAAAGGCGGGGCGGTGAACCGGCGGGGCCGCCACGGTCGGTGGCCCCGCCGGCGCTCAGGACGCGTACGTCTCGAACTCGGCGATTCTCGGGGTGCCGGACGAGGACGTGATCTCGAAGGTGAGCTTCTTCAGCGCCGTACCGGTGAAGGTCTGCGTGCCCGGCGCGCCGCTGCCGGACTTGAGGACCGCGCCGGTGTCGCCGTTCTTGATCTGCCAGTTGCCGATGCTGCTGCCGGACGCCTCGCGGATGGTGGCCTTAGCGACCGTCTTGGCGGCACTCCACTTGACCGAGACGTAACCGGTCGAACTGCTCGGCGACCAGTACGTCGACGTGCTGCCGTCGACCACGTTGCCGTAGCTCGTACCGCCGGCCTTGCTCGAACCGTCGGCGCCCGCGCCGATGCTCAAGTTGGTGCCGCTCGGGGCCGAGGTCGGGCCGGTGGTCGGGGGCGTGGTGGGTGGCGTCGTCGGGGTGCCGGTGGTCGGGCTCGTCGTCGGGTTCGGCGAGGAGCAGCTGCCGTTCGACGTTTTGCTGCCGGTGTTGGCCCCGGCCGTCGCGGCCACCAGCGCGGGGACGCAGGCCGCGTTGTCCAGCTGATACGCGTACGGGATGCTGACCGTGGTGTTGGACGGCATGCTCGGGCCGGCCGGGTTGGTGTCGCTGCTCTTGGCCGACCAGGTCACGTTGTCGAGGATGTTGCCGCTGGCCTGCCAGTAACCGGCCGCGTCGGTGTAGAACGTGCCGAGCACGTTCATCGAGTTCTTGAAGTAGTTGTTCTCGACCTTCGCCCGCGCGCCGGCCCGCGAGTTGATGCCCGACTCGTTGAGGCTCACGTACGAATTGTTGTAGATGTGCGCGATCCCGCCGCGCAGCAACGGCGTACGCGAATCGATGTTGGTGTAGAGGTTGTGATGGAAAGTCACGTAACCGTTGCCCGTGTCGGTCTCGCTCGACCCGATCAGGCCGCCGCGACCTGAGTTGCTCAGCTTGCTGTAGGACAACGTCACGTACTGGGTGTTGTCCTTCATGTCGAACAGGCCGTCGTAGCCCGCGCTCTCGCCACCTGACGCTTCCAGGTTGACGTGATCGACCCAGACGTTACGGACCGTGCTCTCCATCCCGATGGCGTCCCCGCCGTTCGACGTCGGAGAACCGGACTTCTTCACATTCCGTACGGTCACGTTCTGGATGATGATGTTGCTGGAGTCCCGGATGTGGATGCCGAGCTGGTCGAAGACCGCGCCGCTGCCCACTCCGATGATCGTGACGTTGCTGATCTCCTTGAGCTCGATCTTGTCGGCCGCCGTGTTGCAGCTGCCGCCGGAGACCTTCGTCGTGTTCCCGTGGTTGATCGTGCCCTGCACCTCGATGGTGATCGGGGTGCTGCTGCTGGCGCGGCCGCACAACGCCTGGTGAATCGCGGTGCCGGTGGTGGCCCGCACCGTGGTCCCGCCGTTGCCGCCGGTGGTCCCGCCGTTCTGGCCGGCGTAGCCGGTGGCACTGCCGACCGCGGCCGCGGAGGCCTGCAGCGACGGTGCGGCGAGGGCGACCGCACCGGCGACAGCTGCGGTGCCACCCGCAACCAACAGCCGCGCAGCGACTGATCGTTTCATCTTCGTCCCACTCTCCTAGTCGGGGATGGCGCGTCCGGTCGCGCACAGGAAAGCGCTTTCCTCAGTGAGAATAGGAACCTGTCAATGTCTTCGCAAGAATCTGCCCGGATTACGGTCATATGAACCAGACGTTTCCGCCCCGGTCGCGCCGCCGGCTGCGCGGAGCTGATCAGCACGCCGGCGACGACCGCCGGCAGCGTCGAGGCGCCGGCCGCGAGACGTTCGCGTGTGGAACCCGACATCGACCCCGGGTATCGGCCCGGCCACGGTCCGTACCACCCCGCGACATCGACGCCGGTCGTGCTTGTTACCGGTCCGATAGCAGGGCTTCCGGTGCCCTTAAGGAAGTCGCGGCGAGACTCCTCGGCACACACATGAGATCGACATCGGCCTTGGGGAGGAACCTTTGAGGCGTTCCAGGAGATCCGCCGTACGGGTGGTCGCGCTCAGCAGCGTCACGCTCGTCTCGCTTCTCGCGGGGGCGGCCGTCACGGCGGGGTACACCGCCACCGGAGCGGCGCCGGAGCCGGACAGTTCCGACGGAGGGGCGGCCAGTGCCGCGGCCTCCGCCGACCAGTACGTGACCGGCAAGTCCACCGGCTTCGCCACGTCGCCGGACGAGACGCTGACCCGGCAGAAGGTCGTGACGACCGACCAGGGCCTGAACTACGTGAGCTATTCCCGCACGTACCGTAATCTTCCGGTGTTCGTCGGTGGCGACGTCGTCGTCGTGACCGACCGGGCCGGCAAGGTGCGCAGCAGCACCTCGGGGCTGGTGCCGATCAGCGCGCCGACCGACCCGAAGATCAGCGAGGCCAGGGCCAGGACGCTGGCCCTGAAGGGACGGCCGGGCGCCGTCGCGGGCAAACCGTCACTCGGGGTGGTCGCCGCCGCCGGCAGCAAGCTGGTGTGGGAGGTCGTCACCGAGTCGCGCCCGGGTGCCGCGCCGAGCCGGGCGCACGTCTATGTGGACGCGCTGACCGGGGCGAACGCCGGCTCCTGGGACGAGATCACGGCCGGCACCGGCACCGGCTTCTACAACGGCACCGTGCCGATCGGCACCGCGAGCAGCGGCGGATCGTTCCAGATGCGGGACACGGCGCGCGGCAACATGCGCACCTTCAACGACCGGACCGGGCAGGTCTTCACCGACGCCGACGACAAGTGGGGCGGTGGCTCCGGCAGTGACCTGCCGACCGGCGCGGTCGACACGCAGTACGCCGGCAGCGTCATGTTCGACATGCTGAAGGCCAAGTTCAACCGCAACGGCATCGACGGTCAGGGCGGTATGGCCCAGATGTTCGTCGGCCTGAACGACGTCAACGCGTTCTACAGCTGCGCGGGCACCGCCGACGCGAGCCGGGACCAGTCGAAGTACGGCAAGACCCAGGACGGCGCCCGCCAGGTCAACGCGATCGACGTGGTGGCGCACGAACTCGGCCACGGCGTCTTCTGCCACACCCCGGGCGGCAGCGGTGGCACCTCGAACGAGACCGGCGGCCTGAACGAGGCGACCGGTGACATCTTCGGCACCCTGGCCGAGCACTTCGCCGCCAACCCGAAGGACCCGACCGACTTCACCGTCGGCGAGCAGGTCGACCTGGTCGGGCGCGGACCGATCCGCAACATGGCCGACCCGTCCAAGGCGGGCGACCCCAACTGCTTCTCCTCGGCCATTCCCGGCACCGAGGTGCACTCCGCGGCGGGCCCGCTGAACCACTGGTTCTACCTGGCCGCCCAGGGTTCCGCGCCGGCCACCGGACCGGCCAGTCCGACCTGCGACGACAGCAAGGTCACCGGGATCGGGGTGTGGGCCGCCGGCGAGGTCTTCTACCACGCGCTGCTGCGCAAGACGTCCGGCTGGACCTACACCAAGGTGCGCAAGGCCACCCTCGAGGCGACCAAGGAACTGCACGCCGGCAGCTGCACCGAGTTCAACGCGGTCAAGGCGGCCTGGGACGCGGTGAGCGTGCCCGCCTCCGGCGACCCCAGCTGCACGGCCTCGGCCACCCCGGCCCCGTCCGCATCCGCATCCGCGTCGCAGTCGGCCCCCTCGCCGTCGGTCTCGACAGGCACCAGCACCCCGCCCGCCACGCCGCCGGCCGGGGTCCCGGACATCGACGGCGCCAAGGTGGCGGCGCACCTCGACGAGCTCAACCGGATCGCCACGGCCAACGGCGGTAACCGGGCGCACGGCAAGCCCGGCTACCAGGCCTCGCTCGACTATGTGAAGGCCAAGCTCGACGCGGCCGGCTACACCACCCGCATCCAGCAGTTCACCAGCAACGGCGCGACCGGTTACAACCTGATCGCCGACCTGCCGGGCCGCGGCGACCCCACCAAGGTCGTCATGCTCGGCGCCCACCTGGACAGCGTCGCGGCCGGCCCCGGCATCGACGACAACGGCACCGGCTCGGCCGGCATCCTCGAGGTGGCCCTGACCTATGCCAGGAGCGGCGCCGCCGGTGACAAGGGGATCCGCTTCGGCTGGTGGGGCGCGGAGGAACTCGGGCTGGTCGGCTCCAAGGCGTACGTCGCCTCGTTGTCCACCGCCGAGCGGGCGAAGGTGACCGCGTACCTCAACTTCGACATGATCGGTTCGCCGAACGCCGGTTACTTCGTCTACAACGACGACGCCAAGGGCTCGGCGATCAGCGCCGCGCTCAAGGCCGGCTTCGCCGCCGAGAAGATCGCCACCGAGAACGTCGACGTGCAGAACCGATCCGACCACGCCTCGTTCAAGGCGGCCGGCATCCCGACCGGCGGCACCGCGACGCTGAGCCTGGCCTCGGCGATGAGTGCCGCCCAGGCCGCCAAGTGGGGCGGGACCGCCGGGCAGCCGTACGACCCCTGCTACCACCAGGCGTGCGACGTGCGGACCAACGTCAACGCCACCGCGCTCGACCGGCACAGCGACGTCGCGGCGTACGCGGCGTGGACCCTGACCGGGGTCAAGGCGACGCCGGCCGCCTCGACCCGGGTGGAGAACGCCGCCGACTTCCTGATCCGCGACAGGTCGGCGATCGAGTCACCGATCACGGTGGACCGGGCCGGCGCGGCGCCCAGCAAGCTCCAGGTGGACGTGGACATCAAGCACGGCTACCGCGGCGACCTGGAGATTCGTCTGCTGGCGCCAGACGGCACCGAATTCCCGATCAAGAAGGCGAGCCGTTTCGACGGCGGCGACGACGTGAAGCTGACCGCGACCGTCGACGCCTCGGCCGGGCAGTCCACCGGAACCTGGCGGCTGCGCGTCCGTGACCTCTACTCGGGCGACACCGGCACGCTCAACGCGTGGGGCCTGACGTTCTGACCCGCCTCCCCGGAACCCGCGGTGCGCGGGCGCTGACCATGGCGCCTGTGCACCGCGGGCGGCTATCGTCTCAACCCCTATGAGACGCAGCTACGTCCTGGTCGCCCTCGCCGTCACCACGCTGGTGGCGCTGGCGTTCTGCATCCCGCTCGGCATGCTCGTCATCACCGCGGCGCAGGACCGCGCGTTGCGCGAGGCGGAGCGGCAGGCGCTCGGTCTCTCCCCGGTCGTGGTCGTGGCCACCGACCGTGAGCTGGTCAACAGCTCCATCCTGAGCACCGAGGCCGGGCACGAGGGCCGGGTCGCCGCGCACATCCCCGGACTGGGCACGATCGGAAATTCACGAGCGGGAAATTCCGAGATCGACGGGGTACGCGCAACGCAGGTCCCCGGCACCGCCGACGTTCCCGGCGGGCGCGTCTACCTGCGCCCGGTGGCCCTGCCCCGCGGCCTGATCGCGGTGATCGAGGTGTACGTGCCGACGGCCACCTCGCGCGCCGGCGTCGGCACCGCACTGGGCGTACTCGTGCTGGTGGCCTTTGTCCTGATCGCCCTGTGCGCCTTCCTGGCCGACCGGTTGGCCGCCCAGGTCGTGCGGGCCACCCGCGACGTCGCCCGCACCGCCACCAACCTCGGCGCCGGCCGGCTGCACGCGCGCACCCGCCCGAGCGGGCCGAGCGAGATCGAGGAGGTCGGCACCGCGCTCAATGTGCTGGCCGATCGGTTCGTCGAGCTGCTGGCGGCCGAACGCGCGCTGGCCGGCAACCTGTCCCACCGGCTGCGCGTGCCGTTGACCGCCCTGCGCCTGAACGCCGAGGCGATGCCGGCCGGCGACGACCGCGACCGTCAGCTGCGCGTGGTCGGCCGCCTGGAGCAGGAGATCAACGCCGTGATCACCGAGGCGAGCCGCCCCCTCGTCGCCCGCCCCCGGCTGGAGTGCGACCTCGGCGAGGTGGTGGCCGACCGCACCGCGTTCTGGGGCGCGCTGGCCGAGGATCAGGGCCGGCCCTGGCAGGCCGACCCGCCGCCGGCCGGGATCACCGTGCCGGCCGCCTTCTCGGTCGTGGGGGAGGCGCTCGACGTGCTGCTCGGCAACGTCTTCCACCACACCCCCGACGACGCCGCGTGCCGGGTCTCGGTGCGTTCGACGGACACCACGGCGGAGGTGATCGTGCAGGACGCCGGGCCGGGTTTCGCCGATCCGGCGGCCGCCCTGACCCGCGGGGTCAGCGGCGCCGACTCGACCGGAATCGGCCTGGACATCGCCCGGCGGCTGGCCGCGGAGACCGGTGGGGAGCTGCGGATCGACCGCGGTGACCTGGGTGGCGCCCGGGTCTCCCTGACCCTCGGCCGCCCGCTGCCCTAGGCCTGTTTCGGCGCGGACAACTGGATGCCGACCCCGCGGACGGTGTGCAGGTAACGCGGGTTCGCCGCGCGTTCGCCCAGCTTGCGGCGCAGCCACGTGACGTGCACGTCGACCGTCTCGATCGACCGGCTCTCCGCCGGCCACACGTCGGCGAGCAACTGACGGCGGTCGACGACCTTGCCGGGCCGCTGCATCAGATAGGCCAGCAGGTCGAACTCCAGCCGGGACAGGTGCAGCGTCTCGCCGTCCAGCGACGCCGACCGGGCGTCGGGATCGAGGGTCAGGCCGCCCACGGTGAGAATCCGGGACGCCGGGGCGGTGCCGCGCCGCAGCACGGCCGCGATCCGCGCCTCGATCTGCTCCGCTGAGTACGGCTTGACCACGTAGTCGTCCGCGCCCGCCCGCAGCAGGCGGATCATCTCGGCCTCGCCCTCGCGTGCCGTCGCCACCACGATCGGCACCTGCGAGACGAGCCGGATGTTGCGCAGCACGGTGGTGCCGTCCAGATCCGGCAGACCGAGATCGAGCACGACCACGTCGGGATCCCACTGCGCGGCGTCACGCAGGCCGTCGAGGGCCCGCTCGCACAACCGGACCAGATGCCCGGTGGCGTTCAGTAGTCGTCCGAGAGCTTCCCGTACATCAGCGTCATCTTCGATCACCAGCACTCGCGACATCGATCCACGGTATCGCTGAGGCAGAATGTAATCATGGGCCGGAGCTGGAAATATATCGCCGCGTGGCTCAGCGTGACAATCACCGCCGTCACTGTCACCTGGTTCGGGGTGCGCCTCGGGGTCGCCCCCACCCTGACCGGCGACCCGCCGGTGGCGATCGACGCCAACCGCCGGTACACCGAACTGCGCTTCGGCGCCGCCGAGCCGACCGTCGCCGGCACGACCACGTCACCGACCCCGGCGGTCTCGGCCTCCAGGGCCAAGCCCAGCCCGACGCGAACCAAGACGCCGGCGGCACGCCCGGCCACGAGCGCCGCCGCGCCACCCGCCTCCGCCACGCCGTCTCCCTCGCCGACGGCGGACCGCCGCCCCCGCTACCGGGTGCCGGCCGACGGCGGCAGCATCGTGGTGGCCTACTCGTCGACCCGGGTCGACGTGATCAGCGCCGACCCCGATCCCGGTTACGTGGCCGGCGCCACCCGGCGCAGCGAGACGATCGTGGTGGTGCGGCTGGCCACCTTCGGCCACACCTCGGTGATCACCGCCTACTGGAACGGCGGGCCCGCGGCCCAGGTGATGGAGGATTACGGCTGATCATCCGCCGCGCCGGTCGCCGGGTCTCACGAGCGGCCCGGCTCCCGGCAGCGGTCGGCCGAATAGAGATGGCTGTCCGGGAAGTGGGCGGCGGTCAGCGCCGGCCCCACCACGATCACCGCGGTGCGGCGGATGCCGGCCTCCTTGACCGCGGCGGCGATCTCGGCCAGCGGGGCCCGCAGGATCTGCTCGTCGGGGCGGCTCGCCTTGGCCACCACCGCCACCGGGCAGTCGGGTCCGTAGGCCGGCAGCAGTTCGGCCACCACCGCCTCGATCCGCTGGACCGCCAGGTGCAGCACCATCGTCGAGCGGCTCGCCGCCAGCGTCGCCAGGTCCTCGCCGGCGGGCATCGCGGTCGCCCGCTCGGCCGTGCGGGTGAGGATCACGGTCTGGGCGACGCCCGGGACGGTCAACTCCCGGCCCAGCGAGGCGGCCGCGGCGGCGAACGCGGGCACGCCGGGGGTGACGTCGTAGGGCACGCCGGCGGCGTCCAGGCGGCGCATCTGCTCGGCGATCGCGCTGAAGACCGACGGGTCGCCCGAATGCAGGCGGGCCACGTCCTGGCCGGCCGCGGTGGCCGACACCAGCTCGGCGATGATCTCGTCCAGGGTCAGCGCCGAGGTGTCGATCCGGCGGGCCCCGGGTGGGCCGAACTCCAGCAGCTCCGGCGGCACCAGGCTGCCCGCGTACAGACAGACCGGGGACGCGGCGATCAACCGCTGGCCGCGCACGGTGATCAGGTCGGCGGCGCCGGGGCCGGCTCCGATGAAGTGCACCGTCATCGCGTCACCGACCAGATCGTCACCGGCATCATCGTTCGCCATCCCGTGAAACCGCCCACCGGCGCACCCCGGCTCACCGACAGCCGGGTCAGCTCGCCGCCCAGCTTGGTGTGCGCGGCCGCGACCACCGCCTCAGACTCGACCGTCACCGCGTTGGCGACCAGCCGGCCGCCCGGGCGCAGGGCGGTCAGGCAGGCGTCGAGCACGCCGTCGCGGGTCAGTCCGCCACCGATGAACACCGTGTCGGGCGTGGGCAGTTCGGCCAGCGCCTCCGGAGCGCGACCCTCGACCACCTGAAGTGCGGGAACACCGAGCGTGACGGCGTTCGCGCGGATGGTCGCACAGCGTCGCGGGTCGGACTCGACGGTGATGGCCCGGCACGCGGGATGGCTGCGCATCCACTCGATGCCGATGCTGCCCGACCCGCCGCCGACGTCCCAGAGCAGGGCGCCGGGCACCGGCGCGAGCAGCGCCAGGGTCACCGCGCGAACCTCACGCTTGGTCAGTTGGCCATCAGACTCGTACGCGTCATCAGGCAGTCCCGGCACGACGGAGCGGGCGGGACCGGCACCGCACTCGACGGCGATCACGTGGAGCGGGTCGACCTCGTGCGCCCACCCGTCGGCGGTGCCCGAGACCAGCCGTTCGCCGGGGCCGCCCAACCGCTCCAGCACGGTCAGCCGGGCCGCGCCGAACCCGGCCGCCACCAGGGTGTCCGCCACCTGGACCGGGGTTCCCGCATCGCGGGACAGGAGCAGAATCCGCCGGCCCGGGTTGATGACTCTGCGCAACGCCGCCGGATCGGCGGTGACCAGGCTGAGCACCTCGGTGTCGGCCAGCGGCCAGCCCATCCGGGCGGCGGCGAGCGAGGCCGAGGAGGGGTGCGGTTCCACGCGTACGCGAGCCGGGCCCAACAGCCGCACCAGTGTCGCCCCGATCCCGTGGAACATCGGGTCGCCGCTGGCCAGCACGCATATCCGCAGGTCGCGCCGATCTTCGAAGAGCCCGGGAAGTGCCGGCAGCAGGGGGGACGGCCACCGAACCCGCTCCGCGGTCAGCTCCGGCGGCACCAGGTCGAGCTGTCGCGGCGAACCGAAGATCACCTCGGCCGCCTCGAGCGCGCTCCGTCCCGTACCCGCCAGATCGGACCACCCGCCGGCGCCGATGCCGACCACGGTGACCGGGCCGGGGGTGTCGTCGCGCATAGCGTGACGTTAGCGCCCGGCGCGGCGCCGAGAATTTCCGCCTCCGGTTGAGCGATGCCGGAGCTCAGTGCGTATTTCAACCAGACGGCTCCCCGAGACCGGGTCGTCACGCCGCCCGCAGGGGGGAGGCGACCAAGACGACCGCCGAACAGGTGAGGACTATGGCGCAAGTACCGCCGGTGTTCCGTACCTCTCGAGAACAGCGCGAGCAGCGCTACACGCCCGCTTCGGGCGAAGAGGACGCGCAGTTCTTCGCCGACCTGCGCTCCGCTCCCGACGAGGACGACTCGTGGGGCGTGGCACCGAAATCTCCCTACGTGACCGGTACGCGGATGTCGGATCCGCGCCTGCCGGTCGACCGCGCTCCCGCCGCCGACCCGTGGGCCGGCGCCGACCAGGACGACTACGTCTCGGACCACCGGGCCGTGCCGGAGATCGACGACCGGCGGACCCCGCAGAACTGGGACACCTACCTCGCCGACCGTGAGGTCGACGACCCGTACCGCCGCAGCGACCTCGTCGTCGAGTCGAACACCGACCCGACCGGCTGGAAAGCCACCGGCCCGGCCCGGCCGCCCATCCCCGACGACCGGCCCCCGGCCGAAGCCGTCAGCGGAAACCGGCTCCTGGTCGTGCTCCTCTTCTTCGCCGGCCTCGCCACCAGCGTCTCGCTGTGGCTGTTCGACACGCAGGCCGGCGCGATCAACGACACCGCCACGCTGATGCTGGCGGCCGGGCGGATCACCGGCCTGATCGCCGGGTACGTCCTGTTCATCCAGCTGCTCATGATGAGCCGCGTCTCCTGGCTCGAGGAGTGGGTGGGCGCCCGCGACCTGCTGCGCTGGCACCGCTGGCTCGGCACGTCGCTGGTCATGTTCGTGCTCGCGCACATTGTCCTCATCGTCTACGGATACGCGATGACCGCCGACACCGGCGTCGTCGACCAGACCTGGACGATCGTCACGACGTTCCCCGACATGCTCAAGGCGGTCGCCGCCACCACGATCCTCGTCGTGATCGCGTTGATCTCGATCCGCGCCGCCCGGTCGAAACTGCCGTACGAGCTGTGGCACCTCATCCACCTGACGTCCTACCTGGTGCTTCTCCTCGGGTACGGCCACCAGGTCGCGACCGGTGCCGACCTCAGCGGCAAGTTCGCCTCGATCTTCTGGCCGGGCCTGACCGCCCTGACCATCTCCGCCCTGGTGTGGGGCCGCCTCGTCGAACCGCTGTGGCTCAACGTCCGGCACCGCTTCGAGGTCGCCGAGGTCGTCGTGGAGGGCGCCAACTCGTTCTCCATCTACATCGACGGCAAGAACCTCGACAAGCTGCCCGCCCAGGCCGGCCAGTTCATGCGGTGGCGGTTCCTCACCCGCAACGGCTGGTGGCAGTCGCACCCGTTCTCGCTGTCCGCCGCCCCCAACTCGCAGTGGCTGCGCCTCACGGTCACCGCCGTCGGCGGGCACACCGCACGACTCGGCAACATGCAGCCGGGCACGCCGGTGTGGGCGGAAGGGCCGTTCGGGACCTTCACCGCGCAACGCCGTACGCGTCGTCGGGCCTTGCTGATCGCCGGCGGCAGCGGCATCGCCCCGATCCGCGCCCTGCTCGAGGACATGCCGCCGGACACCATCGTGATCTACCGGGCCTCCCGCCCCGACGAGCTCGTCTTCCGGGGCGAACTGGAGGAGCTCGCCGAGCGCCGGGACGCCTGGGTCCGCTACATCGTCGGGTCGCGCAACGATCCCGGGCCGCGCCGGCTGTTCACCCCGGAGGGCCTGATCGGGCTGGTGCCGGACGTCAGCCGCCGGGACGTCTATCTATGCGGGCCGCCCGGGCTCGTCGGAGCCGCGGTGACGACGCTGCGGGACCTCGACGTGCCGGACAGCCAGCTGCACCTGGACCCGTTCGAGTTCTAGTTCTCTCCCTGTTCTCTTCCTGAAGGGATTTCGCGATGCGACGCAGTACCGCCGCCGCAATCGGCACCCTCACCGGCGCAGCCCTGATCGTGGGAGTGCGGCTGAGCGTGACGCCGCAGGCGCCGATCGCCGCACCGCCGGCCGTCGACTTGGTGGACAGCACCCCGTCCGCGTCCGCGTCGAAGAAACCGGGCGCCGCCTCGTCGGCCAAACCGCCCTCGTCCAAGGACTCGTCGTCCAAGGACAAAGCTGACGAAGAGGCCCAGAACGGCCTCAAGACCGGCGTCTTCAAGGGCAAGGGCGCGACCAACCCCTATGGCACCGTCCAGGTCTCCATCAAGATTCAGGACGGCAAGATCACGGCCGCGGACGCCACCTATCCGACCACCGGCAACAGCGCCACGATCAACCCGAACGCGGTAGCCAAACTCAAGCAGGAGACGCTGCGTAAGCAGAGCGCCGACGTGGCCGCCGTGTCCGGGGCGACCTACACCAGCCAGTCGTACCAGGAGTCGCTGCAGGCGGCCTTGGACTCGGCCAAGGCGTAGGGTCACTTCCCGTGCGCCACGTCGAGCAGGTGATGGGTACGGCCGTGAGCATCGAGCTGGCCGACGACCGCCCTGCCCCCGAACTGGGCGCACTGGTCGAGGACGTCTGCGCCTGGCTGCACGAGGTGGATGCGCGGTTCTCCACCTACCGACAGGACAGCGAGGTCAGCCGGATGCGCCGGGGCTTACTCACGGTCGCCGACTGCTCCGACGACCTGCGCCACGTGCTGTCCGCCTGCGCCGACCTGTGGCGGGACACCGACGGCTACTTCGACGCGTACGCCGGTGGTGCGCTGGATCCGTCCGGTTACGTGAAGGGCTGGTCGGTCGAGGTCGCCTCGGACCGTCTACTGGCCGCCGGCTGCGCCAACCACTACATCAACGCGGGCGGCGACATCCGCATGCGCGGTCTGCACCCCGAGGGCGGCCCCTGGCGGGTCGGCATCCGCCACCCGTGGGAGGCCGACAAGGTCAGCTGGGTCCTGGCCGTCTCCGACGGCGCCGTGGCAACCTCCGGCACCTACGAACGAGGCGACCACGTCCTGAACCCCCGAACCGGCCAACCGGCCCGCGGCCTGCGCTCCGTCACCGTCGTCGGCCCCAGCCTGGCCCTCGCCGACGCCTACGCCACCGCCGCCCTGGCCATGGGCGAGCCCGGCCTGAACTGGCTGGCCAAGCTGTCCACCGACGGCTACGAGTCAGCCGTCGTCACCGACGACGGCCGAGCCTTCAGCTCCGCCAACCTCCCCGCCGCCGTCTAGGCCGCCCGCCTCCTTTCCTGGCTGCGCGCCTTTCCTGGCCGCTCGCCTTTCCTGGCTGCGCGCGTCTCCTGGCAGCGCGCGTCTCCCTGGCTGCTCCTCCTCCCCAGGCCGCTCGCCTCCCCTAGAAATCCGCGAACAGGTAGGGCATTTCGCGCGGGAACATCGCCGCCAGCGTGTCGACCTCCGTGAGCTCGCCCAGGCCGCGGGTGAAGACCTCCACCGGGTCGAGAACGCCGTAAACCAGAGCGCTGAAACCCGCCGCCGTCAGCCGCACCGACGGGCTGGTGCTCTTGGTGCCCTTGGTGCCCTTGGTGACCGTCAGGGTGCCGCCGTCGGACGCCAGATGCCAGACACCGCCGATCAGCTCGTCGTCGACGATCTCAACCGTCACCTCACCCGGCCCGGCCGGCATCCCGGACAGCGCCGCCACGTCGAGCACCCGAACCATCGGAGCGTTGTGCGTCGGGTTGTCGACCCGTGTCTTCGAGGTCACCTCCAAGTCGGTGCCCCACAACTCCGGCACGTCCGCCGGGTCGTGCCGAACCGACACCCGAGCCACCTGGTCGACATGCCGCGCGAAGAACTGCAACAGCAGCGCCCGCCCCAACGGCCCGGAGCAGTGCAGATCCTGGGCGACCAGCTCACCACCGTGCGCGTCGATCCGGTAGCGAACCGCCCCCACCACCTCGCCGCCCGCCCTCGCGACCGCCACCCAGGACTTCAGCTCCCGGAACTCGGCCGCCCGCACCTCGTCGAACACCGAGAAACCATGCCGCCCGGCCAGCCGCCGCTGAATCGCCGAATCGTAGGCCGCCCACCCCTCGCTCAACGGCAGCCGCTCGACCTCACCCGGAAGATCCGCCCGAACCAGGTGAGACAGCCCCTGCGGGGCGAAAACCGCCGTGCGGTGGGCGGGGATGCCCACGAACCCGAACCTGGCGTAGAAGCTCGGCCGGAACGGATAAAGCGCGCTGACCGCACACCCCTCGGCACGCATCTGCCGAAGCAGCCGCGGCAACAACTCCCGAACCAGCCCCCGCCGCCGCGCCGCCGGATGAGTCGCCACCGAAGCCACGCCGGCCATGTCATGCACCACCCCGCGAACGTTCTGCCGCATGCGCAGGGCGGCCACCCCGGCCAGCGTCTGCCCGTCCTCCTCGGCGATCAGGCTGACCGTCGTCTCGTAGAACCGCATCCGCTCGGCATAGGCGGCCTCATCCTCCGGCGCCCACGGCGACGGCTTGAACGCATAGGCCACCAGGGGAAACATCGTCGTCGTGCGCTCCGCCGCGCCGATCTGCCGGAACTCCATGAACCCATCCAACACCGGAGGACACCCGGTTCGCGCCCCGGTTTTCCGAGCTGTGGATAACTTCGAAACCCCAGCTCGCGTACGTCCCGCGACGCGCCGGGCCCCCCGGTTTGGCAAGGCCCCGGGCAACAGGCTAAGGTTTCATCCGTCACCAGGGAGCGCAAGCGCCCTGGAGGGACAAGCGGACGTAGCGCAGCTGGTAGCGCATCACCTTGCCAAGGTGAGGGTCGCGGGTTCGAATCCCGTCGTCCGCTCGGAGAGGCCTTCACAGGTTCACGTGCGGGGCCGACTCGGTGGAGTGGCCGAGAGGCGAGGCAACGGCCTGCAAAGCCGTGTACACGGGTTCAAATCCCGTCTCCACCTCGGCGAAAGCCAAGGGCGATTGGCGCAGCGGGAGCGCGCTTCCTTGACACGGAAGAGGTCACTGGTTCGATCCCAGTATCGCCCACCAGTTCAGAGGCCATGTCCGATCGACGGACATGGCCTCTTCTGGTTGCTGAGTGACTATCTGGGTGACTAAGCCTCCGCGCCGGCGGCCCGAGTCCTGAGGGCGCGGGCCCTGGCGAATCCTCTTGCGCGCGACGGCGTTAGTTAGGACCGCTCAGCCCCCGGGTCCTTTGTCGGATTCAGGAAGAGGGCGCCGTTTGCTGGCTATGACCGATATTCCGGCTCCTATCGTGATCTGCAAGCGGGCCGCTGGTGTGAGTCAGTCTCATGGAAGAGCTGTGACAACTGGGTGTTCTAGCACGAAGACACTTAGCTCAGTAGTCATGAGATACGAAGCTGGACGGTCGCTGCCCCGGCTCCGAAAGTGGCCCCATGGCAACGGGATGTCCCGGTCGCGGTTTGAGTTGACCCATCTACGTATCTGCGAGTGGGCATTTGCCACCTGACGACTCGTGATCCCGAGCTGGTTCTCGATCGTGACCGTTGGAACCCATTCGGGAGCGCCATGCGCGATGGCGCGAATGAATCGGATCTCTGCTGGCTGGCCCGCTCGTGCGTGCAATATATCGTCGACCAGGTCCTGATTAGGCAAAGGAGTTGGCGCTGTCATGGTCAAAGTCTGACCCCCGCTTCCCGACAGAAACGGTTACTAGTATTTCTTCAACCGAAGGCGTTATAACTCCGGTTCGATAGCGTACTTCACCCAGCTGGCTATGAAGCCTTACGAGGCGGGGAAAACCCAAACGGAACGCTCTGGCTGTAGAGCTCCCCCGTCACTGGCTTGCGACTCCGCTGTTCAAGGAAGCGCGATATAGTACCTGGGCGCGCATCGCCAAGCCTCGGACGAGGGAGTGGTTCATGGGTAGCTTCGGTATCACAAGGTCCTCCCTCCTGGAAGAGCTCGGTAACCTCGTAGGCGTACGAGTTGGACTCGCGGTTCTGAGAGCGGATATTGATCCTATAGTAGACGAACATATGCCAAACTTTCAGCTCGGTAGGAGGATGTCCGCATCCGAATTTGCTGGACTGGCATTTATGACGCTAAGGCGTTTCGGAGATCCCTGGACTGAGTTCGGTTATAAACCTTTGGTTGTGGCCTGATTGCAGTTGCGAAGTCTAGGAGAGTTGCATTTCGCCCGGCCGGTCCTCGACGAGATACATCGGCAAGTTCATATTGACGAGACATACTCTTGGCTGCATCGTCCGCAGGATGGCTGCACGATTGGGGACGATGAATTCTTCTGGGCGTCAACTGACACATTCGTTGACTCAGCCAACCTCGATGCGCTTGATCTGAATTCATTGCTGAGTCGCGTGAATGTCAACCTGGGAAACAGAGGGGTAGAAATATGCCAGATACTACTTCGCGCTCTTAAAGCCAGCCAACGGCTCGATCCGTGGTCGAGAGTTGGGCGGGCCGAAGGGCCGGAAGCTGTGTCGCTTGCCCACTTGTTTCAACGCGGAGAGGCGACCACGCAGGTTCAGAAGTTTTTCGATCAAAGATTCATTAACTATTTGGCAGCTAACTGGCATGACGCAGAGAGAATTCACTGGAGGCAGTTCGAGCGACTAGTCGCTGAATATTTCGACCGGACTGGATACCAAGTAGAGTTGGGTCCTGGAAGCAATGATGACGGGGTTGATATACGGGCCTGGCCCGAGGAGGGGAATAGGAACGTACCTCCATTGATAATCGTCCAATGCAAGAGGCAGAGGGCAAAGGTTCCAAAGGTTGTGGTCAAGGCATTGTGGGCTGATATGCAGGAAGAGCGCGCGCAGAGAGGGGTGCTCGCTACTACATCCTCCCTTGAGCCAGGAGCGCAGCGAACCATCGAATCAAGGAGATATGATATCGACGTCGCTGACGGTCCCGCTATATTCAAGTGGCTACTCGCGCTAAGAGTTCCTGGTGTCGGAATTACCTCTCTTCAGTGATGCAGCGTCGTATATTTGCTTGAAGCCCGAGCTGTGGCCCAGCGGAAGCCGTTCGGTAAAGCCCTCCCGCGGGCATTCGATTGCTAGTTCCCGACTCACGGAATGCGAGGCGCTCAACCGTGATCGGGGCTACTCGCAGCAGCAGGAAAAAGCTTGAAGCATCCTTGCCCATAGTGAGTCAGAGCCACATTATGACGCGAAGTATTTGTGCTATCTCACGCTGCAATTCGTTCGGGCTGGCGGGTTGTTCTCAATC
>NZ_BOMM01000009.1 GCF_016862195.1 Paractinoplanes ferrugineus
GGGGCAACCGCTCAAACTTACCCGGTCGGCCTCGCCAGCGCAAGATCCTAGATCTTGGTAGCACCGCCCAGTTTTTCTCCGCAAAACTTAACCGCGTAAAGCGGAAAGTTCGTAGAGGTGGCCCAGCAGGACCGGCCGACGATCGCGTCTAGGCGATCAGTCCGCCCGGCTCCCTGCGGGCTTTGTTACTCTACCCGGTCGTTCTCGCTAGTGCAAATCCTGATTTCTCAGAACCTCGAACCAGCCTCGCCCGGTGCTTCGGCAAGCTTAGCGCCTGCCTCCGCGGCCCGCCGGAGCGGGGTGGACCGTCACTTTCGTGCCGTTCCGTCCCGGTTTCCCGTGGGCAAAGAGAAAGTTACGGGATCATGTGCCGGTGATGCAAATCGACCCCCGTGACGATCTCTTCCACGAGGCCCCCGCGGCCGGCAGCCGACCATGACAGAGTGGGCCCATGGGTGAATCCCCGACACTGGCAGGCGACGCACTCCTGGATCTCGTCTTCCCCATGTGGCAGTTCGTGATCGGTGCACTTGTGCTGGTCACGCTGGTGGTGTCGGTGTCGCGCCTGATCCGTCGCGGCCCCTCGCGGATGGGCGGCGCGATGCTCCTGGCCGGCAGCGCGGTCATCGGCGTAGCGGTGCTCGGCTATCTCGTACAGCTCCTGTGACGCGCACTACCCCGGTGGCCGAGCGTCTACAGACGGCGGTTGGCCAGGCTCGTTAGCTCGCTGCGAATCAGCTCGAGGCGGTCGAGGTCGATCTCGGCGGTCACGATCCCCACGGTGTCGGGCGCCTGGGCAAGGACCGTCCCCCACGGGTCGATGATCATGCTGCGCCCGAAACAGGTTCGTTCCGGCTCGTGGTCGCCGATCTGGCCGGCCGCCACCACGTAGCACTGGTTCTCGATCGCACGAGCCCGCAACAGAACCTCCCAGTGGTCCCGTCCGGTGTGCATCATGAACGCCGCGGGCACGACGAGGACCCGGGCGCCGGCGATCGCCAGACGGCGATACAGCTCCGGGAACCTCAGGTCGTAACAGATGGACAGCCCGGTGGCGACACCCGCGACATCGGCGACGACAGGCGCCTCGCCCGGCGCCACCGTTCGCGACTCCTGATAGGAAACCCGCCCGGCGATCTCCACGTCGTAGAGATGAATCTTGCGGTACGTCGCCGCCCGCTCCCCCAGGGGCGAAAACACCAAAGTCGTGTTGTACGTGTGTTCCTCGTCGGGCCCGCTCTCATGGAACGACCCCGCGTGCACCCAGATGCCGAGTTCGCGCGCAGCCCGGGCGAAGAACTGGGCGAACTCCCCATCAATCGATTCGGGCGCCGGCGCGGTCTTTCCCGGGCCGAGGTAATCGACGTACTCGGGGAGCACCGCGAGTTCGGCACCGGCGGAGGCGGCCCGCTCCAGCAGACCGCGGGCCACCCGCAGGTTGTCGGCACGATCGGCACGGGAGTTGAGTTGGCACACCGCTACTCGCATGAGTCGAGCCTACGCACTGGCGACCGGGCCAGGAAAGCACGAACACCGCGCCGGCCGGAGCCGTACGCGGTGCTCGTGGGGTGAAGATCAGGCCGACTTCTCCTCGCGATCCGGGCGGCGGCGACGGCCGACGAACTCCCGGGGAACGATTGTCGGGTTGACGTTTTCCAGCACTACCTCGCGGGTGATGACCACCCGGGCGGCGTCGGGGTTGCTCGGCACCTCGTACATCACGGAGAGCAGGACCTCCTCCATGATCGCCCGCAGACCACGCGCCCCGGTGCCACGCAGCATCGCCTGATCGGCGATGGCCTCGAGGGCACCCTCGTCGAACTCCAGCTCCACGCCGTCGAGCTCGAACAGGCGCTGGTACTGCTTCACGTACGCGTTCCGCGGCTCGGTCAGGATCTTGATGAGCGCCTCGCGGTCGAGGTTGCGCACCGTCGTGATCACCGGCAGACGGCCGATGAACTCGGGGATCAAGCCGAACTTCAGCATGTCTTCCGGCATGACCCGGCTGAAGATGTCGTCGGTGTTGCGCTCGGAGATGGAGCGCAGGTGCGCACCGAACCCGACACCCCCGTGGCCGACGCGGGACTCGATGATGCGGTCCAGACCGGCGAATGCGCCGCCCACGATGAACAGCACGTTCGTCGTGTCGATCTGGATGAACTCCTGGTGCGGGTGCTTGCGGCCACCCTGGGGCGGGACGTTGGCGACCGTACCCTCAAGGATCTTGAGCAGGGCCTGCTGGACACCCTCGCCGGAGACGTCACGGGTGATCGACGGGTTTTCGCTCTTGCGGGCGATCTTGTCGACCTCGTCGATGTAGATGATGCCCTGCTCGGCGCGCTTGACGTCGTAGTCGGCCGCCTGGATGAGCTTGAGCAGGATGTTCTCGACGTCCTCGCCGACGTAGCCGGCCTCCGTCAGCGCGGTCGCGTCGGCGATCGCAAACGGCACGTTGAGCATGCGGGCCAAGGTCTGCGCCAAGTGCGTCTTACCGCAACCCGTCGGCCCGATGAGCATGATGTTGGACTTGGCCACCTCGACGTCACTGCCGCCACCGGGCGCGCCGCTCGACTCAGCCTGAATCCGCTTGTAGTGGTTGTAGACCGCTACCGAAAGAGCCTTCTTGGCCTGTTCCTGCCCGACCACGTAGTTGTCGAGGAAGGCGCAGATCTCCATCGGCTTGGGAAGCTCTTCCCACTTCACCTCGCCGGTCTCGGCCAGCTCTTCTTCGATGATCTCGTTGCAGAGGTCAATGCACTCGTCGCAGATGTAGACGCCTGGCCCCGCGATGAGCTTTTTGACCTGCTTCTGGGACTTCCCACAGAAGGAGCACTTCAGTAGGTCGCCGCCGTCGCCGATCCGTGCCACCTACGGTCTCCTTGAGCTCATCGGCCGGCTGACGCCGACCGCTGGGACGAGGCAAGTTTGCCTCGTTGCCATCTCATCGTCTGCCGAGCCGCGTTACTGAGGCTGCATGCTTGACGTTACCCGCAAAAGGGCTGTTCTCCGACCCCCCAAAACGGGCGTGTCAGGGGTCGGCCAGTTTAACCTGCTCCGGCCGGCCCCTGACAGGCACGTCCAACCGCCCCGCCGCCGCCCGAAGGCGGACCGTGGAGCAGCGTCTTGCTCAGCTACCCGAACCCACCGACTGCAGAGTCTTCTTCCGGCTGGCCAGGACGGTGTCGACGATGCCGTACTCCTTGGCCTCGGCCGCCGTCATGATCTTGTCGCGGTCGATGTCCTTGCGGACCTTCTCGACGGCCTGGCCGGAGTGACGAGCGATCATCTCCTCCAGCTGGGTGCGCATGCGGAGGATCTCACGAGCCTGGATCTCGATGTCCGAACCCTGGCCGTAGCCGCCCTCGGTGGCCGGCTGGTGGATCAGCACCCGCGAGTGCGGCAGCGCGAGGCGCTTACCGGGGGTGCCACCGGCGAGCAGCACCGCGGCGGCGCTGGCGGCCTGCCCCAGGCACACGGTCGAGATGTCCGGGCGGACGTACTGCATGGTGTCGTAGATGGCCGTCATGGCCGTGAACGAGCCACCGGGCGAGTTGATGTACATCGTGATGTCGCGGTCGGGGTCGGAGCTCTCCAGCGTCAGCAGCTGGGCCATCACGTCGTTGGCCGACGCGTCGTCCACCTGGACGCCGAGGAAGATGATCCGGTCCTCGAACATCTTGTTGTACGGGTTGGTCTCCTTCATCATCCCGTTCGAGGAACGCTCGACGAAGGAAGGCAGCACATAGCGGTTCTGCACCGGAGCGAACCCGGGAGGCATAGTCAGGTCAGTCATCTTTCAGCTCCTCAGTTCAGCGTTCCGGCGCCCTCGGGCACCTCGGTCGCGGTGGTGATCACCTTGTCGATGAAGCCATAGTCCTTGGCCTCCTGCGCGGTGAACCAACGGTCCCGGTCGAAGTCCTCAGCGATCTGCTCCTGGGACTGACCGGTGTGAAACGCGATCCGCTCCTGGAACATACGCTTGGTGTAGAGCATCTGCTCCGCCTGGATGGCGATGTCGGCGGCGGTGCCACCCATGCCGCCGGACGGCTGGTGCATCATGATCCGAGCGTGCGGCAGCGCGAAGCGCTTACCGGCGGCGCCGGCGCAAAGCAGGAACTGCCCCATCGACGCGGCCATGCCCATCGCGACGGTCTGCACGTCGTTGTCGATGAACTGCATCGTGTCGTAGATCGCCATGCCGGAGTAGACCGAACCACCCGGCGAGTTGATCCAGAGGTTGATGTCCCGCTCCGGGTCCTCGGCCGAAAGCAGCAGCAGCTGCGCGCAGATGCGGTTGGCAACCGCGTCGGTCACCTCGCTGCCGAGGAAAATGATCCGCTCACGCAGCAGGCGGTTGAAGACCGAGTCGTCGAGGTTGCCACTAAGGCTTTCGCCCCCACGCAGCACAGGGCTCGCGGGGATGTGGAGATCGGTCATGGCAGCCCTTCACAGCTGACTGTGCCGGTCGAGCTTCCGCCCGGCAGGTTGTCCGTCGTACGACCAACCTAACCGGTCGATTGCGCATCAGCTTCCCGCTCGGGCAGGTGTTCGCTGACAGCGCACGCCCCTGGAAACACGACCGGCCGCCGCCGGTGAGGCGACGGCCGGTCGTCAACGACAAATCAGTGGTTGTGACCCGCGTGCTCGTCCTCCGAGGCGGCCCGGAGGTCGTCGAGGGTGAGCGTGTTGCCTTCCGAGTCCTTCATCGTGACCTGCTCCATCACCGAGGCGAGCGCCTTGCCCCGGCGCACGTCGCCGAACACGGCAGCCGCCGCACCCGACTGGACGAGCTGGTCGTAGTACTCCTGAGGCTGCATCTGGGCGCGCTGGGCCCGGTGCACGATCTCGTGACCGAACTCGTCGTCGGAGACCTGAACGTCCTCGGCGTCGGCGATCGTGTCGAGCAGCAGCTGAATGCGGACACCCTCCTGGGCGGCCTCGGTCAGCTCCTGGTCGATCTGCTCCTCGGTCTTCTCCTCCGAGGTCAGGTAGTCCTGCAGGCTGGCGCCGATGCGCTCCAGCTGGTCGGTCATGGCCTGCTTGCGACCCTCGACCTCATCCTTGACGACACCCTCGGGGGCGGGGATCTCGGCCGTCTCGACAAGCTGCTTGAGCGCCTCGTCGCGAGCGGCGTAGATCTGCTCGACCTTCTTCACCTTGGTCAGGCGCTCGGTCAGGTCGTTGCGGAGCTCCTCGAGCGTGTCGAACTCGCTCGCCAGCTGGGCGAACTCGTCGTCGATCTCGGGCAGCTGCTTGTCCTTGACGCTGCGCACCGTCACCTTGACCTCGGCGTCGCGGCCGGCGAAGTCGCCGCCCACCAGCTCGGTCGTGAAGTTGGCGTCGGCGCCGGCGACCATGCCCACCAGCACCTCGTCGAGGCCCGGGAGCAACTGCTTGCTGCCGACCTCGTGGGAGATGTTGTTGGCCGAGCCGCCCGGCACCTCTTCGCCGTCGACGGTGGCGTTGAGGTCGAGCTGCACGTAGTCACCCTCGGCGGCGGGCCGGTCGACGGTCTTCAAGGTGGCGAAACGCTCGCGCAGGCCCTTGATCTGCTCGTCGATCTCGTTGTCGCCGACCTCGATGGCCGGAACAGTCACCGTGATGGTGGACAGGTCCGGGACCGCGATCTCGGGGCGCACGTCCACCTCGGCGGTGAACTTCAGCGGCTGGTTGTCGGCGAACTCGGTGATCTCCACCTCGGGACGGCCGAGCGTCTTCACGTCGTGCTCACGGACCGCGGCGAGGATCTGCTGAGGGATCGCCTCCTGCACGGCCTCGTTGAGAACCGCGCCCCGCCCGACCCGCTGGTCGATGACGGCGGCCGGAATCTTGCCACGACGGAAGCCCGGCACCTGCACCTGCGCGCCGATCTCCCGGTACGCCTTCTGCAGGCTCGGCTTGAGCTCGTCGAACGGCACCTCGATGGCGAGCTTCACCCTGGTCGGGCTCAGAGTCTCGACGGTGCTCTTCACAGGCGTACTCCTAGTTGCTGCGGATAGTTGATGTCAGTCGGGGTGGCGGGATTTGAACCCACGGCCCCTCGCTCCCAAAGCGAGTGCGCTACCAAGCTGCGCCACACCCCGTGGCGGTGGCCAGTGTATGCGGTCCGCTTTCCCCCGCGTGCCTCGGAGTCACCTGGTAGGCAATACCGGTTCGCGCGACCGGGAGGTGATTCAGTAAGCTGGGCGAGCGACCCCGGTCCAACCGGGGCTCGCGGGCGTAGCTCAATGGTAGAGCCTCAGTCTTCCAAACTGATTACGCGAGTTCGATTCTCGTCGCCCGCTCCGAGATGGCCGAACCCTGCCCACACTTCGGTGGGCCTTTTCTCGTCGCCATTCCTCGATGGGGGCCGAGCCCCCAAACCCCCCGATGCATGGTTACGGCCCCGGGTGAGTGACGGCCCTGGTGTGGTTACGGCCCTGGTGTGGGCACGGCCCTGATCTGGGCACGGGAGTTGGTGCGGGCACGGCACCGGCACGCTTGGGTGGTGGCGCGGGGCGCGGGGCGCGGGCGCGGGCGCGGGCGGGGAGGGTGATGGGGGCGCGGTCGGGGTGGGTTATTTCGCGGGTGGGTGCAGGGAGCGGGCCAGGGCGGCGGGGGTTCGGCCGGTCTCCTGGCGGACGGCTCGGGTCATGTGGGACTGGTCGGCGAAGCCGGTGCGGACGGCCAGGTCGGCCAGGTCGGGGGCGTCCGGGAGTTCGTCGAGGGCGGCTCGGACCCGCAGGTGGCGGCGGTAGGCGCGAAGGGTGCAGCCGGTCGTGCGGCGGAACATGCGGGACAGGTGCCAGGGCGACCAGCCGACGGCGGCGGCCAGGGTGGGCAGGTCGCTTGAGGGGTCGGCGTGCAGCCGGACCCGGACCTCGTCGATCGCGGCGGCGCGCGGCCACGACAGCGCCGGCGAAGCCGGGAGCAGGGCGTCGATCAGTTCGGCCACGCGGTCGGGGGTGGGGTCGGCGAGCAGGTGGCGGTGGGCCAGGTCGGCAGCCGCGGAGACGTGCACGGCGGCGCCCGCGTGGGCGAGCCGGTCGGCCAGGTCGTCGGGGACGGTGAGTGCGGTGCAGACGTCGGCGCCGGCGGGGTGGGCCACGCGCTGGCACTCCCCCGGGCGCTGGAGGTAGCCGGTGGTCACGTCGGCGACCGAGGTCCGGCCGTCGACGCTGCGCAGGAAGACGCCGCGGCGGACCAGCACGACCGAGGCGGAGGTGACCGGTTCCTCGGGACTCCACGCCGGATGGTCGCCGGGACAGCGGACGGCCGCGACCCGGCCGAACGGGGTCCGCACGAGCAGGCTGTGGTCGAGCACAGCGTCACGCTAGGCGGGCAGGACCGGTCCGGCGACCCCGGACCCGGGGCGGCGCAAGAAGGTTCAAGACGGCGAGCGGGCGGCGGCCCGACGCTGGCGGGCATGACTTTGGTTGAGGAACTTGTCGCTGACCGGCCCTGGGTGGGGCACGAGCCGGAGATGGAGCTGTACGGGCGGCTGATCGGCACCTGGGATGTGGTCAACCGCTTCTACGCCGAGGACCGGGCCGAATGGGTCACCGGAACGGTGGTGTGGACGTTCGGGTGGGTGCTGGCCGGGCACACCGTGCAGGACGTCATGTGGTTCACCGGGCCGGGTCCGGACGGCGGTCCGCGCCGGGTGACCGGCAGCACGGTGCGGCACTACGACCCGGCCGGCAAGTGCTGGGCCGTGGTCTGGTTCTCGCCGACCTCGAAGATCTTCACGCTGACCGGCCGGGGCGGGGACGACGGAGACATCGTCCAGGAGGGCACGCAACCGGACGGGCGGCCGATCCGGTGGCTGTTCACCGAGGTGACCCGGGAGAGTTTCCGCTGGCTGGGCTACGTCTCCGACGATCAGGGCGAGACCTGGCGGCTCGTGCAGGAGATGCGGGCCGCCCGCCGGTAGAAGAGCAACAGCGCCGGTAGAAGGGGCACAGCGCCGGGCCGCCACCCGGCGCTGTGCCGTCTCAACACCGACGAAGAGGAAGAACTCCGACGCCGGGGAGTATCTGGCGTCCCCGCAGCGGGGACGCACCGGCGGAACTGGGAGCACTTCCAATCTTGAAGCTTTCCAGTAACCCGGCAGTCAAGGTAACGCTCGTCTTCGATGCGCGTCTATTAGCGGGGCCTTAAATCTGACCCCGAGATCAGTCCGTGATCACGGACCGCGACGGACTTGACATGTGACCTTTTGGTCTCATAACTTTGCGTCATGGAGGACGACGACCGGGTGTTCAAGGCCCTCGCCGACTCGAGTCGCCGGTTCCTGCTCGATCTGCTCTTCGAGCGGGACGGGCGCACCCTCACCGAGCTCGAGTCCGAGCTCGAGATGACGCGCTTCGGTGTCGCCAAGCACCTCAAGGTGCTCGAGGAGGCCGGCCTCGTCGTCACGCGCCGGTCCGGGCGGGAGAAGCTGCACTTCCTCAACCCGGTGCCGATCCGGCTGATCCATGACCGATGGATCGACAAGTACACCGAGCACCACGTCACGGCCCTCATCGATCTGAAGCACGCGCTGGAGGAAGACGAATCATGAGCGAGACGACGCAGGTCTACCGGATCTGGATCAAGGCGACGCCGGAGAAGATCTGGGCGGCGATCACCGATCCGGAGTGGAATTCGCGATACGCGTACATGGCGCCCGCGCACTATGAGTTGACCAAGGGTGGCTCGTTCCACGGGACCGCCACCGCCGACATGAAGGCGTTCGCCGCGGCCAACGGGTTCGAGTTGCCGGACACGATCATGGACGGCGAGGTGCTCGAGGTCGAACCGCCGCGGCGGCTGGTGCAGACCTGGCGGATGCTGATGGACCCGTCGACCGCGGCCGAGCCGTTCACGACCGTCACGTACGAGATCGAGGACGCCCGGATGCAGCCCGGCGTCTGCAAACTGACCGTCACCCACGAACTGACCGGCGCACCGGCCACCGCGGCGATGGTGGCCGGCACCGAGGACAGCGGCGCCGGCGGTGGCTGGGCGTGGATCCTCAGCGACCTGAAGACGCTGGTGGAGACCGGTAAGAACTTCGTCGAGTGATCGATCCCGCCGTCCGGCCCTGGGGAAATCCGGGCCGGGCCGGTAGGGTCCGCGAATGACCTGGCTCTGGTTGTCACTCATCGTGATCGGGGTCGCCATGATCGTGGCGGCCTTCTGGCCGACCATCCGTGGCCGGAAGGACAAGGGCGAAAACGAGGACGGCGTCGCCGAGCGCTGAGCGGCGGGCTGGCACACTGCCAAGGGTGAGCGACGGAGAGCTGGCCGCCTACAGCCTCGTCGAGCTTGCCGTCGACCGGCTGCGGCGCGACATCCTGAGCGGGCGCACCGATCCCGGCGAACGACTCGTCGAGGAACAACTGACCCGCCGCCTGGGCATCAGCCGGGCACCCCTGCGTGAGGCCATGCGCCTTCTGGCCCAGCAGGGCCTGGTCGAGCACATCCCGCGCCGCGGCGCCCGGGTGGCCACGCTCTCCGACGACGACGTGCGTGAGCTCTACGAGGTTCGGGACGTCCTGGAGCGGCACGCGGTCGCGACCATGCCGGCCCGGCCCGAGCTGACCGGGCTGCGGGCGGCCCTCGAGGTGATGCGCAAGGCCACCGAGGCGGACGACCGGCTCGAGCTGGCGAACGCGCACCGGCGTTTCCACACCGAGGTGGTGCGGCTCGGCGGCAACAAGCAGATGGCCGGGCTGTACGAGTCGATCCTGGTGCGGATCCAGCTCTACATGGCGGTCAACATGCGGCGGGAGGCCGAGACCGCCCGCGCCGAGGACGGTGTGGCGCGCCACGAACGGCTGTTCGGGGCCATCGACGCGGGCGACACCGAGGGCATTCGGGCGGCACTGAGCGAGCACGGCGCGCGCACGTACCTCACGTAGCCGCCGCGGAGGGGCGCCGGCCACGGAAAGACGCAGCGAAACGGCCCCGTTACAAAACCGGGCGGATGCCGAAACAGGATTGTCGACAATCGACGATGTGGACGTACACGAGGTCGTCGAGGAAACGCTCGCAAAGCTTGGCAAAACGGACGGTGTCTGGATCAGCACCTTCTCCGCCGCCCAGCTGCATGCCCGCGCGGACGAGATCGACCCGAGCCTGCCGCTGGCCGGGCTGACGTTCGGGGTCAAGGACAACATCGACGTCGCCGGTCTGCCCACCACGGCCGCCTGTCCCGGGTTCGGCTATTCCCCGGAGCGCACCGCCCCGGTCGTCCAGCGGTTGCTCGACGCCGGCGCGATCGCGGTCGGCAAGACCAATCTGGACCAGTTCGCCACCGGTCTGACCGGCGCCCGCTCCCCCTACGGCACACCGCAGAGCGTCTTCGGCGGCGGCCTGATCTCCGGCGGCTCCAGTTCGGGAAGCGCCGTCGCGGTGGCCGACGGCACGGTCGGTTTCGCCCTCGGCACCGACACCGCCGGTTCCGGCCGGGTGCCGGCCGCCCTCAACGGCATCGTCGGACTCAAACCGACACGCGGCCTGCTGAGCACCCTCGGCGTGGTCCCGGCCTGCCGCTCCCTCGACTGCGTCTCGATCTTCGCGCCGGACCTCGGAACGGCCGGCCGGGTGATGCGCACGGCGAGCGGCCACGTTGCCGGGGACCCATGGTCCCGTACCGGACAACGGCCTTTGATCCTGGATCCTCGGGTGGCCGTGCCGGCGAGCCTGGATTTCTTCGGCGACGCCGGGCAGGAGAAGGCGTTCGCGCGCTTCGGCGGCGACCTGAAGGTCGACATCGGACCCCTGCTGGAGGCCGGTGACCTGCTCTATCGCGGCCCGTGGGTGGCCGAGCGGCTGGCCGATCTGGGCGAGTTCCTCGAGGCCCACCCCGATGCGGTCCTGCCGATCACCAGGGACATCCTGCGGACCGGGTACGGGTTCAGC
Organism: Paractinoplanes ferrugineus; assembly: GCF_016862195.1. Classification (GTDB taxonomy): domain Bacteria; phylum Actinomycetota; class Actinomycetes; order Mycobacteriales; family Micromonosporaceae; genus Actinoplanes; species Actinoplanes ferrugineus. The sequence goes on from NZ_BOMM01000009.1 coordinate 10,888, forward strand.
GCCGCCGACGCCTTCCGTGCGCAGCACCGCCTCCAGGAGCTGAAGCTGGCCGCGGACGAGATCTGGCAGACCGCTGACGTCCTGGTCCTGCCGACGATCGGGACCACCTACACGCACGCGGAGATCGCCGCCGACCCGATCGGCCGCAATCTCGACCTGGGTCGTTATACGCAATTCGCGAACCTGCTCAACATGGCTGCCGTGACCGTGCCGCACGGGTTCACCCACGACGGCCGGCCGGCTTCGCTGACCCTGTTCGGGCCGGCCTTCAGCGACGAGACCCTGCGACACCACGCGCGGTCGCTGACCGGCGGCGACGTCATGACGATCGCGGTCGTCGGGCTGCACCTGAGCGGCCAGCCGCGCAACGGGGAGCTGCTGGAACGTGGCGCCACCCTGATCGGCGCGGCCCGCACCGCGCCCAGCTACCGCCTCTACGTCCTGCCCTCCGGCGCGCCCGGCCTGGTGCGGGTGGCGGCCGGCGGAGCGGCGATCGACGTCGAGCTGTGGCAACTGCCCGCGAGCGGCGTGGGCGGTTTCCTGACCGGCATCAAGGCCCCGCTCGGCCTGGGCCGGGTCGCGATGCAGGACGGCACCGAGGTCACCGGCTTCCTCTGCGAGGAATACGCGGTGGCCGGCGCCCTGGACATCACCGCCAGCGGCGGCTGGCGGAACCACCGGATGGGAGGAGCGAACTCATGACCGCAACGATCGGGCCGGTCGAGGCCGACCCGTACATGTGGCCGTTCGACGGGTCGGTTCCCGTCGATCGGACCGCGTTGATCTGCATCGACTGGCAGACCGACTTCTGCGGCAAGGGCGGCTACGTCGACTCGATGGGTTACGACATCGAGCTGACCCGGGCCGGCCTGCCGGCCACCGCCAAGCTGCTGGACCACGTCCGCGGGCTCGGCATGCTGGTCGTCCACACCCGCGAGGGACACGACCCCGACCTCTCCGACCTGCCGGCGAACAAGCGGTGGCGGTCGGCCCGGATCGGGGCGGAGATCGGCGGCGACGGACCGTGCGGCCGGATCCTGGTGCGCGGCGAGCCGGGCTGGGAGATCGTCCCCGAGGTGGCCCCGGCCGCCGGCGAGGTCGTGATCGACAAGCCCGGCAAGGGCGCGTTCTATGCCACCAACCTCGACCTGGTGCTGCGGACGCACGGCATCACCCACCTGATCCTCACCGGCATCACGACCGACGTGTGCGTGCACACCACCATGCGGGAAGCCAACGACCGCGGTTACGAGTGCCTGATCCTCAGCGACTGCACGGGGGCCACCGATCCGGCCAACCACACCGCCGCACTGCACATGGTGACCATGCAGGGCGGCGTCTTCGGCTGCGTCTCCACATCGACTGCCGTCATCGCGGCCACGGAGGCCTGACCATGTCAACCGTCGACGCCCGGCCCGGCCCGTTCACTTTCGACCCGAACCACACCGCCCTGATCGTCATCGACATGCAGCGCGATTTCCTTCTGCCCGGCGGCTTCGGCGAGAGCCTCGGCAACGACGTGTCGCAGCTGCGTCGCACGATCGAGCCGCTGGCCGCCCTGATCGGCGCCTGGCGCGCGGCCGGGCTGCCGGTCATCCACACCCGCGAGGGCCACCTACCCGATTTGTCGGATTGCCCGCCGGCCAAGCTCAGCCGGGGCGCACCAAGCATGCGAATCGGCGACCCGGGGGCGTTCGGCCGGATCCTGATTCGCGGCGAATACGGCCACGACATCGTCGACGAACTCCAGCCGATCGCGGGCGAGATGGTGATCGACAAGCCGGGCAAGGGCGCGTTCTACGCCACCGAATTGTCCGACATCCTGGAGAAATCCGAAATATCAAGCTTGATCGTCACCGGTGTCACGACCGAGGTCTGTGTGCACACCACGGTCCGGGAGGCCAACGACCGCGGCTACGAGTGCCTCGTACTCGAAGACTGCGTCGGCTCCTACTTCCCGGAGTTCCAGCAGGTCGGCCTCAAGATGATCGCCGCCCAGGGCGGCATCTTCGGCTGGGTCGCCGAATCCCCCTCAGTGATCGCTGCCATTTCGGAGTAGAGAATGAAGCTGCCCTACTGGGTTCGCGGGGACACCAACGCCTTCTTCGGCTTCGGCGTCAACGTCCTGGTCAACGTCCTCACCCTCACCGGACTCTGCATCGGCGTCATCAAGATGCCGGCCGGCGACGTCTTCGGCGTCATCCTTCCCGCCCTCGGCATCGCCCTGGTCGCGGGCAACATCTACTACACCTACCTGGCGCGGCGGCTGGCCGCCAAGGAGAACCGCAGCGACGTCACGGCCATGCCGTACGGGCCGAGCGTCCCGCACATGTTCATCGTGATCTTCGTGATCATGCTGCCGATCTACCTCACCACCAAGGACCCCATCCGGGCGTGGACGGCGGGCATCGCCTGGGCCTTCATCATCGGCGTCATCGTGCTGATCGGCGCGTTCGTCGGACCGTACATCCGCAAGTACGCCCCCAAGGCCGCGCTCCTCGGCACCCTGGCCGGCATCTCGATCACGTTCATCTCGATGAACCCGGCCGGCAACATGTGGAAGGCCGCCTGGATCGCCCTGCCGGTCTTCGGCCTGCTGCTGATCGGCCTGCTCACCGACATCAAGCTGCCCTTCAACATCCCGATCGGGCTGGTCGCGCTGCTGGCCGGCACCGCGATCGGCTGGATCGGCGGCGCGATGAGCGTCCCCGACGTGACCGCCGCCGCCAAGGACATCGCGTTCGCCTTCCCGCACCTGAAGTTCGACCTGCTGATCGACGGCCTCAAGGACATGGCGCCGCTGCTGGCCACGGCGATCCCGCTGGGCGTCTACAACTTCACCGAGGCGATGACCAACGTGGAGAGCGCGGCCACCGCCGGTGACCGCTTCAACCTGCGCAGCGTGCTGCTGGCCGACGGCGCCGGCGCGATCATCGGCTCCTGCCTCGGCTCACCGTTCCCGCCGGCCGTCTACGTCGGGCACCCCGGCTGGAAGGCCGCGGGCGGCCGCACCGGCTACTCGATGGCCACCGGCATCGTCATCGCGCTGCTCTGCTTCTTCGGCCTGTTCGGCCTGCTCGGCTCGATCTTCCCGACCGCGGCGATCGTGCCGATCCTGCTCTACATCGGTCTGCTGATCGGTGCGCAGGCGTTCCAGGCGACCCCCCGGGCCCACGCGGCCGCGGTGGTCGCGGCCCTCATCCCGAACATCGCCCAGTGGGCGACCGGCCAGATGGACAACACCCTGGCCGCCGCCGGCACCACCGCCGCGCAGGTCGGCACGGACGCCCTGACCGGCGCCGGCGTCGTCTACGACGGCCTGAAGACGCTCGGCGAGGGCGCCATCCTGGCCGGTCTGGTGCTGGGCGCGATCGTCGTGTTCATCATCGACAAGCGGTTCTGGCACGCGGCGATCGGCGCGGGCGCGGGCGCGGTGCTCACCTTCGTCGGCCTGATCCACGCCGAGAAGGTGCAGTGGAACGCCAACGGCCAGGTCGCCCTCGGTTACCTGTTCCTGGCGGCGATCTGCGTGCTCTTCGCCCTCACCAGACCGACCCCGCGGGTCCCCGACCCGGACGAGACACCCGAGGTCGAGGGCAACACCTTCACCGAAGCGCCCGAGGGCGGCGTCCCGGTGCCGGCCAAGGCCTGATTCCCCGGCGGTCCGGTCCCCGCGGGGACCGGACCGCCCCAACCGGAAGGACCGAGCGTGGAGATCGACCGGCCCGACGTCATCGCCGAGGTCAGCGCCGCCTTCGAGGCCTACGAGCGCGCCCTGGTGGCGAACGACGTCGACGGCATCCTCAGCTTCTTCGCCCCCCGCGCGCTGCGCTACGGCATCGCCGACCAGCAGGCCGGCCTCGAGGAACAGTCCCGGTGGCGGCGCGTGCAGGGCGGCCTGCCGCCGGGCCGTCGCCTCAAGGACACCGAGATCCAGGTGTACGGGATGAACACCGCGATCGTCACGACCCTGTTCGGCTACCCCGGCCGCGACGTGCTCGGCCGCCAGTCGCAGACGTGGGTGCGGCTGCCCGAGGGCTGGCGGATAGTGCACGCGCACGTCTCCGAACCGGTTGCATAAACGCCATTCACCAGGGCATATCGGGGACATGACCGATCCCCGCAGCAAATACCCCGAACCCTCGCTCGACGGCGGCGACCAGCAGCCCCCCGGCCTGACGAGCGCCATGCCGGACCGCCCCGACCACGGCGAGGAGAGCTACCGAGGCAGCGAGCGGCTGGCCGGCCGCAAGGCCCTGATCACCGGCGGTGACTCCGGCATCGGCCGGGCGGTCGCCATCGCGTACGCCCGCGAGGGTGCCGACGTGCTCATCTCCTACCTGCCCGAGGAGGAGTCCGACGCCCGGGACACCGCCGCCTACGTGGCGAAGGCCGGGCGCAAGGCGGTCACCGTGGCCGGCGACATCCGCGACGAGCAACACTGCGTCGACCTGATCGAGCGAGCCGTCTCCGACCTGGGCGGCCTGGACATCCTGGTGAACAACGCCGCCTACCAGATGCAGCAGCCGGACGGGATCACCGCGATCACCACCGCGCAGTTCGACCGGGTGATGAAGACCAACCTGTACGCCATGTTCTGGCTGTGCCGGGCCGCGGTCCCGCACATGCGCCCCGGCGCCACCATCATCAACACCGCGTCGATCCAGGCGTACCAGTCGTCGGCCGCCCTGCTCGACTACGCCACCACCAAGGGCGGCATCGTCGCGTTCACCAAGGCGCTCGCCGAGGAACTGGCCGGGAAGGGCATCCGGGTCAACGCGGTCGCCCCCGGCCCGATCTGGACCCCACTCATCCCGGCCACGATGACCGCCGAGAAGGTCGCGAGCTTCGGCGGCGACACCCCACTCGGCCGCGCCGGACAGCCCGCCGAACTGGCCCCCGCCTACGTCTACTTCGCGAGCCCGGAGTCCAGTTACACGACCGGCGAGATCCTCGGCATCACCGGCGGCAAACCGGTCAGCTAGACGTTGTCGTCAGCTCGGCGGGGCCGATCGCCTAGACGTGGTCGGTCACCCAGTGGACGGCGTCCATCACCCACTGGGTCTGCTGCAGATCGGCGACGCCGACGCCGGCCAGGAACAGCGCGGTGACCAGGTGGGAGCCACGGGCGGTGCGGCGCTGCCGGCCGAACTGGCGCTCCAGCACGAAGTAGCCGACCACCCGGGCGAGGCAGAACACGCCCACCGCGACGGCAAGCGTGACCGCGAACACGATGAGCGGCGTGCCGAGCGCGCCACCACCGGACAGCGCCCACACGCCCCAGCACACGAACGCGAACAGCACCGCCGCGGTGGTCCACTCGCTGCCGCGGCGCAGTTCGCTCCAGCGCCAGCTCATCCCGCGGTGCCCGGCCGGCGCCTCGGCACCCGGCCAGCCGACCCCGGTCGGGTCGTGGTCGGCGTAGCGCTGCGTGTGCTGCGGCGGCTCGTTGACCCGGGCGCGGCCCTGGGTGAACGGGTTGTACCCGGCGACCTTCTCGTCGGCGGACGGAACCACCGGCCCGTCAGGCGTCGTGGGGTGATCGGCCCACGGATCCTGCGGTGGCATGTCGAGCGTCCGCTCAGACCACTGCGGTTGCTCCGGCATACTTCCCCCTCAATTGTGTCGCCCCCGCCGTCGAGAGTAGCGAGCCGACATAATCATTGGCCGTAGGGCGCTCGGTCCGTTACACAAGTGCCTATGGACGATTCCGTGCGCATCCGTCAAGCGACCAACGACGACCATGCCGCGGTCGTCGATCTCGAGGGTTACGTCTTTCACCACGACTTCGACGACGAGGCCCGCGCGCTCGACCGCCGGCTGTGGGAGCCGGAACGGTCACTGGTCGCCGATGACGACGGCGCCGTCGTCGGGCACACCACGGTGCTGACCCGTGACCTCACCGTACCCGGCGCGATCATCCCCGCCGCCCACGTGACCGGCGTCGGCGTGCTGCCCACCCACCGCCGCCGCGGGTTGCTCACCGCGATGATGCACCGCCAGCTGGCCGACATCGCCGAGGCCGGGCGCGAACCGGTCGCCGTGCTGTGGGCCAGCGAGACGACGATCTACCCCCGCTTCGGGTACGGCCCGGCAGCCTCCCGCCTCCGGCTCGACGCGATGACCCGCGAGGTGCGGATCACGCCGGCCGTCCCGGCCCCCGGTGGCCGGCTGCGCATCGTCAAGCCGACCGAGGCCGTCGAGGAGCTCAGGAAGGTCTACGACCAGGCCCGCCCCGGCCGGATCGGCTGGTCGAGCCGCCCCGGGGCCTGGTGGGACTACCGCCTGTGGGATCCGAGCGACTGGCGCGACGGCGCCACGGCCCGCAAGGGGGTGCTCTACGAAGGCCCCGACGGCCCGCAGGGCTACGCGTTGTGGCGCGTGAAGAACAACTGGGACGACTACGGCCCCAACGGGCAGACTCGGGTCGTCGAGGTGGTCGCCGACGACCCCGGCGTCTACACCGAGCTCTGGCGCTTCCTGCTCGGCATCGACCTGGCCCGCAGCGCCTATTACGACTCCGCCGCCCTGGACGAGCCCCTGCAATACCTGGTCGACGAGCCCCGCCGCCTGGGCCGCGCCTACAGCGACGGGCTGTGGATCCGCGTCATCGACCTCCCGGCCGCCCTCGAGGCGAGGCGCTACCTCGCCCCGTTCGACGTCGTTCTGGAGGTCACCGACCCGCTGATCACCCGGAACAGCGGGCGCTGGCGCCTGACCGCCGGACCCGACAAGGCCACCTGCGTGCGCACCACCGACCCGGCCGACCTGGCCTGTTCGATCACCGACCTCGGCGCGGTCTACCTGGGCGGCCCCACGCTCGGCGCATTGGCCGCAGCCGGCCGCGTGCAACGCCTGACCGACAATTTCCCGGCCACCGCCTTCGGCTGGGAGCGCATGCCGAACCCCATCGAGGTGTTCTGAGTGACCCCCGCGGCGGTACCGTCGGCGACATGGCCGAGCCCGAGCGCCGACGCCGCCGCGTGCGTCCCCCTTCGTCGTCCCGCACGGCGTCCGCCTTCGCGCCCACGGACGACACACCCCCCGAGCCGCCCGCGGGAAGCGCGTCGACAACCCCGGTAGCCGACCCGGACCCCGACGCCCCAGCCCTGGACGACCCAGGCCTCGACACCGCCGCCGCCCGGGACGCCTCGGCCGCCCCCAGCGGCCCGGCCGCTGGGGGTGAGCGCCCGGGGGCGCCCAGCACGGGTGAGCGTCCAGGCCCGCCCACCGCGGGTGAGCGCCCAGGCACTCCCGCCCGGGGTGAGCGACCCGGCACGGCCGGCACGGGTGAGCGGCCCGGCATGGCCGGCGCGGGTGAGCGGCCCGGCACGGCCGGCGCGGGTGAGCGACCGGGCCCGCGTAGTGCGGGGGAGCTTCCGGGGCCGGTCGGCGTGGGGGGAAGCGCGGGCGCGCCGGGCGCGGGTGAACGCGCTGGACTGCCGGGCGCGGGGGAACGGCCGGGTGCGGGGGTGCGGGCGGAGGTGCCGGAGCGGTCGCGACCGGGCTACCCCAGGCGGCCGGGAGCGGGGCCGGGCGGCGGCGGGGCCGGGCCGGGCGGCGACGAGCGGGAGAACGAGCGAGGGCTGCGCGGGCTGGTGGGGTCAGGATCGTCGCAGGTCAGTGTGGGGGCGGCGCTGCGGGCTCGGGACGCGGCGCGGATCACCGACGCGCATCTGGACGACGCTGACCGCAATCTGGTGATTGTGCGCCGCAACTGGGTGCCCCGGGAGGACCTTCCCCGGAACCGCTAGGGCGCGTCTCGAAGTAGGTGTGTCGGTCATCGATAGACGAAGAGGTCTCCGGTAGAGGGTTCATCGACGAAGAAGAACCTGAATACCGGAGACCTCGTGGCCACCTTAGCGGTGACGAGGCGGTTCGATCTGACCGACGCGCAGTGGGCGCTGCTGGTGGCGTTGCTGCCTGCGCCGAAGCGGTCAGGACGGCCGTCGCGATGGACGAAACGACAGTTGATTGATGGGATTCGCTGGCGAGTACGCACGGGCGCGCCGTGGCGGGACGTGCCGGATTGTTACGGCTCGTGGCAGGCGGTCTATGCGCTGTTCCGGCGCTGGCAGCGTGCCGGGATATGGGCGCAGATCGTGATCGGGTTGCAGGCCCGTGCGGATGCTGCCGGGGTGATCACCTGGGATGTCAGCGTGGACTCGACCATCGCCAGAGCTCACCAGCATGCGGCCGGCGCCCGGCGCGGTGTGCAGCGCGAGCCCGCCGGCGGTGTCCGACCCGAGCCGGCCGATCATGCACTGGGACGCTCGCGCGGTGGCTGGACCACGAAACTGCACCTGGCCTGCGAGCAAAGCGGTAGGCCGTTGTCGATGCTGCTGACCGCGGGCCACCGTGGTGACAGCCCTCAGTTCGCACCTGTACTGGCTGGCATCCGGGTGCCTCGTCTCGGGCCTGGCCGACCACGAGTGCGACCCGATCTGGTGTTGGCAGACCGGGCCTACACCTCTCGCGCGAACCGCAGCTACTTACGCCGGCGTGGGATCAGAGCTTGCATTCCGAGCAAGACCGACCAGGACGCCCACCGTTTGGCAAAGGGTTCCCGCGGCGGACGCCCACCCGCCTTCAACCCGCAGCTCTACCGGCAACGCCACGCCGTCGAGTGCGGCATCAACCGCCTCAAACGTCACCGAGCCGTGGCCACCCGGTTCGACAAACTCGCCGTCCGCTACGAAGCCACCCTGCACATCACCGCCATTAACGAGTGGCTACACGCACTTCGAGACGCGCCCTAGCCGGGTCGAGCGGGGCGGCCGGTCTTGCCGAGGCCGGGCCGGAAGCCGGGTGGTGGGCTGGCCACGCACCCGGCCGGCCGTGCGCCACGGGGCCTGTGCAGCTCGTACGTCAAGAAGGAAGTTTGGGAAGTTCGCGGGTTTTTTCCCACTCGGTCATCTGGTCGATGCGGCGCGAGTGGCGCGGGTTGCCGGAGAACTGGGTGGCCAGGAACGTGTCGACGAAAGAGGTCGCCTCGTCGAGGGTGTGTTCGCGGGCGCCGATGCTGATCACGTTGGCGTCGTTGTGCTGGCGAGCCAGCTGGGCGATCTCAGCGCGCCAGACCAGGGCCGCGCGGACGCCGTCGACTTTGTTGGCGGCGATCGCCTCGCCGTTGCCGGAACCGCCGATGACGATGCCGAAACTTCCCTCGTCGGCGACCACCTTGGCGCCGGTGTTCAGGCAGAAGGCCGGATAGTCGTCCTCCGGGTCGTAGACGTGGGGTCCCACGTCTACGACGTCATGCCCTTGCTTGGCCAGGTGGTTGACGAGGTGCATCTTCAGTTCGTAACCGGCATGGTCCGAACCCAGGTAGACACGCATATCCGAAGTGTCGCAGAACCTCTTCCACTTTTGGCACGCAGGCGGCGGAGCCGCCTCAAAACAACAGGGCCGCGCGCAGCGAGAACGCGACTTGATCCGTCGCGGCCCGGGCGGCGTCGATCACCGCGAGCTTGCGGGCGAAGCCGTGGTTCATCCCCATGTAGCGCGTGTGCACCACCGGGACACCGGCGGCGGCCAGGGCGTCCGCGTAGTCGGCGCCCTCGTCGCGGAGCACGTCGTACTCGGCCGTGATGATCAGCGTGGGTGGCATGCCGGCCAGGTCGGGGGTGGCGAAGATAGCCACGTCGGGGGTCAGGCGCAGCCTCGGGTCGGGGACGTAGGTCTCCCAGGCCAGTTTTATGGAGGCCCGGTCGAGGCCGTATTCGCCCAGCTCGGCGTAGGACTCGCCGGCGGTCATCGGATCGAGCGCCGGATAGATCAGGATTTGCTGGTCCAACGGGGTCGCGGCGTCGCGCTGGCGTCTCGCCGCGATGGTGGCCAGTTGGGCGCCCGCGCTGTCCCCGCCGATGGCCAGCCGAGTCGGGTCGACGCCCAGGTCGGCGTTCCGGGCGAACTTCAGGACCGTCTCGACATCGTCCAGGGCGGCCGGGAAGACGTGTTCCGGGGCCAGGCGGTAGTCGACCGACAAGACGGAGACACCGGACCTGTCGGCGATGCGTCGGCACATCCGGTCGACGGTCTCGATGCTTCCGTAACACCAGCCACCGCCGTGGAGGTAGACGAACAGCGGTGCATCGGGCTTCGCGGCATAAAGGCGGCCGGGCACCCCGTCCGCGTCCACGTCGACCACCACCGGCAACGGCAACGCCGGACCGCATTCGAGGTCGACCGCCTCCTCCATGGCCGCCCGGGTGGCCTCGAGCCGGGCGAGCGGGTCGAGGCCGGCCGCCGGCCGGCGGCGCAGCGCGCCCGCCGCCGTCACCTGAGGATGGAGCATCAGTCGAGCTGGGCCAGGACGAGGCCGCCGCGGGCCTTCGGCGTGAACCAGGTGCTCTTGCGGGGCAGCTTCTGCCGCTCGAGGTTGACCGACACGAAGTCGTCGACCGTGACCGGCGCGATCACCACGGCCAGCTCGGCGCGACCCGCGTCGACCTCGCCGCGCAGCCAATCGGACGAGTAGTCCCCGCCGATGTAGGAGATCCGCTTGTCGCCCGGGTCGAGTCCGAGCACGTCGCCGAGCAGTTCCCGCTCGACGAGCGCGTGGTCCAGGTTTTCCACCTCCGGCCGATCATGATCGGCCGGCAGGGCCACCGCGAACGTGCGGCCGTCCAGGTAGATCTCGACCATGCCCTTGGCCGGGGACCCGAGCGTCGGCCGCTCGGTCAGCTCGGCGCCGCTGGCGCGCAGCCGGGTCAGGAAGTCGTCGGGCTGCATCGGCAGCTCGCTCACCAGCCGGTTGTAGGGCTGGATGGCAACCGAGGCCGGGGTGGTGATCACGGCCAGGAAGCGGGGAAGTTGCCCGGTCTGGGCGGCCAGGCTGCGGTGGTTGCCGTCGGCCACCACCAGTTCGCCACCCCCGGCGAGCGCGGTGAGCTCGTCCTGGAGCGGTCCCGGGCCGATCGGCCAGATGGCGTGGGTGCGTCCGGTCTGGTCGGTGTCGGTCGCGGCGGGCTCGCCCGCCGCCTCGGTGGCCGCCGCCAGGGCGGCGTGCAGTTCGTCACCCTTGGCGGTCTGCAGCAGGAGTACGGGTGAGAGAAGCGTGCTCAGGGCACCGGCCAGGGCGACCCGTTCACGGACCTTCTCGATGAAGACCTCTTCGTTCCGGATGACCAACCCGGCCTCGTCGGCGCTGGCGGAGATCTGGTCGGTGTCGACCATGCTCCACAGGCCGTAGGCGGCCGGCTCGCCCGGTGCGGTGATCCGGTAGAGCACCACGACCTGCTCGGCCGGGACATAACCGCCCTCGGCCCGCTCCAGCGCGAGCCGGGCGACCGCCTCGGGCAGCGCGGCGGTGAAGGACTTGCCCAGGCTGTCCGGCGCCAGGTGCGGCATCTCGACGGCGAGAGCGCTGTGCGGGTTGGCGGTGATGATGGCGGTGATCTCGGCGTCGTCGGCGAACTCGTCGTAGTTCTGCGCGCCGGTTTCGCCGGTGGTGAGCCAGGCCCGGCTGATCGAATGCACGACCGTCGTCATGGGCCGCAACCTACCGGGTCGGGCGTCGATGCCGCGTCCCCGGCATGTTCCCGCGTGACCTGGCTAACTGTGCTTTTCGCCACGCCCCCACGGGGCGCTCGACGGGCGTCGCCGAGACACTCACCGGAGGCGCCACCATCGCTGCCAGCTCGGGGGCCAGATCGGCCCAGTCCCCGCGGTGGACCGCGAAAGTCGACGACGCGGCCGTCTCCGTATCGGACATCTGTCTGCCTCCGGTCGTTCAGTTGATGTCTGCTACCCCCATCCAACGACCGGTAGTCCGTGCGGGTGGTGCGTTTCCCGCAGAACCGTGCACTCCGGGTGCGCCTTCACCCGGGTCCTCCGCATAGTCTGGCGATGAAAAGCTCGATGCGCTCTTAAGGAGAGTGGCTGTGGCCGGAGTTCGAAACTTGACCCAGGTGGAGGCCGCCGATCGCGCACGCCTGCTCGAGGTGACCGGATACGACATCACGTTGGATCTCACCGACGGGCATGGCAATCCGGGCGACGGCACCTTCCGCTCCACCACGGTCGTCACCTTCCGGTGCGTCGAGCCGGGCGCGGACACCTTCATCGAGACGGCGGCGCAGTCGGTGCGCTCGGCGACGCTCAACGGCACGCCGCTCGACCTGGCCGGCTTCTCCGCCGAGCGGGGCCTGGCCCTGCGCGGTCTGGCCGCGGAGAACGAGCTGGTGGTCGACGCCGACTTCGCCTTCTCGGCGAGCGGGCAGGGTCTGCAGCGCAGTCCCGACCCGGTCGACAAGGAGATCTACCTCTACAGCCAGTTCGAGACGGCCGACGCGCAGCGGGTGTTCGCCTGCTTCGACCAGCCCGACCTGAAGAGCGAGTTCACCTGGCACGTGACCGTCCCGAAGCACTGGAAGGCCATCTCCAACATGCCGGTGGCCTCGGTCGACGAGGCCGGCCCGGGGGCCAAGACGGTGAACTTCACGCCGTCGGAGCGGATGAGCACCTACATCACCGCGATCTGCGCCGGGCCCTACCACGAGGTGCGGTTCACCCACGACGGCATCGACATGGGTTACTTCTGCCGCGCCTCGATGGCCCGCTATCTCGACGCCGACGACCTGCACCTGGTCACCAAGCAGGGCTTCGACTTCTTCCAGGAGCAGTTCGGGGTGCGCTACCCGCTGCCGAAGTACGACCAGCTGTGGGTGCCCGACTTCAACGCGGGCGCGATGGAGAACTTCGGCTGCGTCACCCACGCCGAGGCGCACTACCTGTTCCGCTCGCAGGTCACCGACTTCGAGTACGAGCAGCGGGCCAACACGATCCTGCACGAGCTCGCCCACATGTGGTTCGGCGACCTGGTAACCATGCGCTGGTGGAACGACCTGTGGCTGAACGAGTCGTTCGCCGAGTGGGCCAGCCACTGGTGCAACTCGGAGGCCACCCGCTTCACCGACGCCTGGACCACGTTCCTGTCGGTCCGCAAGAGCTGGGGCTACCGCCAGGACCAGCTGTCGTCGACGCACCCGGTCTACTGCGAGATGCCCGACCTGGAGGCCGTGGAGGTCAATTTCGACGGCATCACGTACGCCAAGGGCGCCGGCGTCATCAAGCAGCTCGTCGCCTACGTGGGGCAGGACGCGTTCCTGACCGGTCTGCGCGCCTACTTCGGCAAGCACGCCTGGGGCAACGCCACCTTCGACGACCTGCTCACCGAGCTGGAGGCGGCCTCCGGCCGGGAGCTGCGCAAGTTCGCCGCCCAGTGGCTGGAGACCGCCCAGGTCAACACGTTGCGCCCGCTCGTCTCGCTGGCCGCGGACGGCACCTATGCGAGCGTCGTGGTGCAGCAGGAGGCGCCCGCCGACTACCCGACCCTGCGCACCCACCGGATCGGCGTCGGCCTCTACGACCTGAGCGGCGACCGGCTGATCCGCCGCGACCTGCTCGAGTTGGACGTCTCCGGCGAGCACACCGAGATCCCGGCGCTGAAGGGCGTGCGCGCGGCCGACGTGCTGCTGCTCAACGACGACGACCTGTCGTACACCAAGCTGCGCCTGGACGAGCGGTCGATGGCCGCGGTGGTCCACCACATCGGCGGCATCGACTCCTCGCTCGCCCGCGCGCTGGTCTGGAACGCGGCGTGGGACATGCTGCGCGACGCCGAGCTGGCCGCCCGCGACTACGTCACGCTGGTCTGCTCCGGCCTGCCCCTGGAGACCGACATCAACCTGACCACCTGGACGTTCCGGCAGGCCGCCAGCGCCGTCTCGCAATACGCCGACCCGGCCTGGCAGGCGCAGGGCTGGGCGGCGCTGGCCGAGCTGTCCCGCACCGCGCTGGCCGCCGCCGAACCCGGCAGCGGCTGGCAGCTGAGCTGGGCCCGGTCGTTCGTGTCGGCCGCTCGCACCCCGGCCGAGCAGGCCGTGCTGCGTGGCTGGCTCGCCGGTGAGGGCGTGCCCGAGGGCCTGGTCGTCGACACCGAGCTGCGCTGGACCCTGTTGCAGTCGCTTTCCGCGCTCGGCGCCGCGTCGCTCGACGAGATCGAGGACGAGCTGGCCGGCGACCGCACCGCGAGCGGTGAGCGGGAGGCGGCGATCGCCCGGGCGCTGGTGCCGACCGCGGAGAGCAAGGCGGCGGTGTGGGCCCAGCTGACCGGCGAGGCGGACATCCCGAACTGGCTCAACCGGTCGCTGCTGTCCGGCTTCCACAGCGTCAAGCAGGTCGAGTTGACCGCGCCGTACGCGAAGAAGTTCTTCGACGTGGTGGCCGACGTGTGGGCCCGGTCCGACTCGGAGCCGGCCCAGGAGTTCGTGATGATGGGCTATCCGTACCTTCAGGTCAGCGAGGAGACCATCGCGCTGACCGACACGTGGCTGGCCCGCGACGGTCAGCCGGCGTCGCTGCGCCGGCTGGTCGCCGAGGGCCGGGACGGCGTGCTGCGGGCGTTGAAGGCCCGCGCCCGCGACACCGCGGCGGCCGGCTGAGTCAGGCCCAGGCCGCCGGGGCCAGATGAATCGGGAAGGGGGCGTCGAGCTTTACCGGCTCGGCGCCCTCGATGCTGTTGTCGCTGCGGTAACGCGTGCCACCGAGGATGTACGAGCGCAGGACCGGGGTGCCATGGCCGGGCTCGATCCGCCAGAACGCGTGGATGCCGCCCTCCGCGTACAACGATGGCTTGAGGATGCGGTCGTAGCGCCGGGTCGCGCCGGACTCCACCTCGACGACGAGCGCCACGTCGGCCGGGTCGCTCCAGATCGAGCCGGACGAGCGGGGCCGCAGCACCGTGACGTCGGGCACCAGATTGCTGTTGCCGATCTGCACGCCCAGCCGGCCGCACACCCACCAGCCGGGCGGAGCCGCCGCGCGCAGGGTGCTCACGACGGCGCGGACGATCGCCTCGTGCTCCTCCGACGGCGGGGGTGTCGCGTGCAGACAGCCGTCGACGATCTCGTAGCGGTGTCCGTCCTGCGGGAACAGGTGCAGATCAGGCTCGGTCCAGAGGCCGTCGGGGGCACTCCAGCGGACCGGCGGACTAGCGGCCTGCGTCGTCATCACACCTCCGTCGTTGGGGTGTACGCGGAGTGCAATCCTACTAACAGCCGGTTGTTACCGCTGGCTTTCCGAGTGATCTGGCACATACGAGAAGGCCCCGGGATTCCCGGGGCCTTTCGACGAGGCCGGTCAGTGCCGGCCGGCGTGCGAGGCCAGCTGGTCGATGCCGGAGAGCACTCCCCCGGCCAGGTCACCGCCCGCGAAGGCGGCCGCCATCGAGAGGCCGGCCAGCTTGGCGTCCCGGTCGGAGATGCGCTTACGCGCGTCCTTACCGGTGACGATCTCCAGTCGGCGCTGGTTGGGCGAAACCGCGATCAGGACGGCGCGCTCGGCACCGTCGATCTGCTTGTGCAGGCTCTCCGCGAATTCGCGGGTGGGCGTCTCGAACTCGCCGATGTAGACGCTGAACGTCAGGCCGCTCTGCTTGTCGGCCAGGCGCAGGGCCTCGTCGAGGCGCAGGAGCTGCCGGACCGTGAACGGGCCGTCGGCGAGCTGGTCGCCGCCGGCGGGGCCGGTCAGCTCGGGCGCGGCCGACAGCGTGGGGCCGCCCGGCTTCTCCAGCGCGGTGCTGCCCTGCGGCGAACCCTGCTCGGCCTGAATGTCACCAACTGTCACTTGCGCCTCCTGTCGAGCCGGCCAGGACCGGGGCACCCGTGGCGTCCTCGAGGATCGGGGCCTCGATCGCGCGGGCCTGGTGCTGACCGGCGTGGGCCAGCGCGCCGACCTGCTCCGGCGAGGCCAGGAACCACATCGGCTGGAAGTCGTAGGGCCGGCCCGGACGGTAGCGGCGGGTGCGCCGACCGCGGTCACTGCCCGAGAAGACGAGCGCGGCCACCAGCAGGATGACACCCAGCGGGATGACCACGAAGACCAGAACAGTGCTTGATATCGACAACCTCAACGCCCCCAGGCGCCTGTGTTTCCAGTTGATCCGAACAACTGTCACGGTAGCGGAGAGCTAGTCGTCCCGGACCGTCGGGTTCCAAACCAGGCTCTCATGCTGTCGGGATCTACGCGCGGATGGCCTTCAGGTGCGAAAATCACCCTCACGCGCCGTTCGTGCCCCCGTGCTCCGCGAACGGCAGGAGGGGGATCACATGCGACTGTCCGTCCCGGCCGCCCTGGCGGCGCTGTTCATGGGCGTGTTTGTCCTGTTCGACGCGTCCGCGGCGCGAGCCGCATCGGTCTACCTCGAGATCAACCCGAGCACGGTGCCGGCCGGTGACGAGGTCGGGCTCCGCGCTTCCTGTGACGACAACCTCAAAGCGGCCACCGTCTCGTCGGCGCTGTTCGGCGCGGTCACCGTGACGCCGCAGTACGGCCTGCTCACCGCGACGGTCCGGGTCCCGTCCGCGACCCGGGCCGGCGATTACAAGGTCGACCTGCGCTGCCCGGACGGCAAGACCGCCTCGGCCACCCTGCACGTGGTCGCCAAGGTCGAACCGGCCCGGGGCCCGGCCACCGGTGGCGGCGGCATGGCTCCCGGCCGCAACGCACCCGTCCTGATCGCCTCCGGTCTGGCCGTCATCGGTGCCGGCGTAGCCCTCTGGGTAGTGACCCTGCGACGCCGCCGCTTCGGCTGAGGTCGTCGGTGCCCCGCCGACCGACGCCGCTGCCCGGCGCCCGGATGCCCGACTCGGTACTGCGCAAACGGCCCGCCCAGGTCATCACCGCAACACCGCCGCCCGGCACCATCACCGCTCCACCGCCCGGCACCATCACCGGGCCACTGCCCGCTCCGCGGCCCGCCCAGGGCCGGCCCCCGTTCCGAGCCCCGCACCCCCGGCCCGAGCCCAGGACGCCGCCCCGGCCGACCCGCGGCAAGCGGCCCTGGCCGGTCGGGCTGGTCGTGCTCGCCCTGGTGTTCCTGGGCCTGTTCATGGTCGCGATGGGCATCGGGGCCGCGTCCAGCTTCGACTTGCCGAGCCTGTTCGGCGCCGGAGCGGGTGACGAGCCGCCGCCGCGCGCCTTCCCGGTGCTCGACCCGAGCCGGCCGGAACGCCTCACCATCCCGTCGATCAAGCTGGAGGCGCCGATCCTCGACGTGGGCCTGGCCGGCGACGGCTCGGTCGACGTGCCGCCCCTGAAAAGGCACAACGAGGCCGGCTGGTTCGACGGCGGGCCGACGCCGGGTCAGTTCGGGCCGGCCCTGATCGTCGGGCACGCCGACACCAGGACCGGGCCGTCGGTCTTCTACAACCTGCCCAAGCTCAAGGCCGGTCACCGCATCGAGGTGCTGCGCGCGGACAACTCGGTGGCGGTCTTCGAGGTCAACTCGGTCGAGCACTTCGACAAGGGCAAGCTGCCGATGCAGCGGGTCTACGGCGACTTCAGCCGCCCGTCACTGCGCCTGATGACGTGCGGCGGCAAGTGGGTCGGCGGCAAGACCGGTTACCAGGACAACGTCGTGGTGTTCGCCTCGCTGGTCGGCACCAGAGACAATTAAGCCGCCTCGACCTGTGCGGTCGGGGCGGCAGGAAGGTCCAGCCAGTCGGCCCAGCGGGGGTCCGGCGTGCGGTGTCCGAGGACCCGCCAGGCCACCCCGCGTGGGGCCGCGGGCACCTGATGCAGCCGCCAGCCGAGTTCCGCGGGCGTCTTGTCGCCCTTGCTGTGGTTGCACTTGGCGCAGGCGGCCACCACGTTCTCCCAGGCGTGCAACCCGCCTCGGCTGCGTGGGAACACGTGGTCGATGGTCTCGGCCGAGCCGCGGCAGTAGGCGCAGCGGCCGCCGTCGCGGGCGAAGATGGCACGCCGGGACAGGCCGATGTGCGTGCGGTAAGGCACCTTGACGTAACGCGTGAGCCGGACCACCGAGGGAACCGGCAGGTTGGTGTGCAGCGAGTGCAGCATGCCGTCGCCGTCGGAGACGCATTCGGCCTTGGCGGTCAGCACGAGGATGGTCGCTCGACGCACCGATACGACGCACAGCGGCTCGTAGGTGGCGTTCAGTACCAACGCGGAGGAGCCCACTGCGGGTCGTATGTCAGGCATCGCGATCACCCTTCAGGTGGAGGCGTCAGCAACCGCTCCTGCTGTCTCTTTTTCCAGGGTCCGTGCGCCAATAGTCCCTGATGAATGACCAAATTGCGAGCGCGATCCGTAGCCGTCCGGTAAACGTCTGAGGTCGGCGTGCTGTGTGCCACCTGGAAGCCGGCCCAGCCTCGCCGGGTACGGTGGCTCCCCGTGTTACTGCTAGCCCCCACCCCAACGCCCTCGCCCGACGTCTTCTCCTCGATCGACACGACGAAGGCCTGTGACACCGATCTGGTGTGCAGCCGTGTGTTCGACTGGACCGGCAACCAGTGGCTGGCCAACTCCAGCTACTGGGTGATCGTCAAGCCGCTGCGGATCCTCGCGATCATCCTGATCGCGCTGTTGATCCGCTGGCTGCTGCACCGGGCGATCCGCCGGCTCGCCAACAGCACCAGCCGCGCCTCGATGCCGGCGCTGCTGCGGCCGCTGAAGGAGAAGACCGCCCAGACGGCCGAGGAGGGCCAGTTCATCCCGGAGCGGCGCCGTCAGCGGGCCGAGGCGATCGGCTCGGTGCTGCGCAGCTTCGTCACCGCGGTGGTCTTCACCATGGCCGTGCTGCTGGTCTTCGGTGAGCTCGGCTTCAACCTGGGCCCGCTGCTGGCCAGTGCCGGGATCGTCGGCGTGGCCCTCGGCTTCGGCGCGCAGAGCCTGGTCAAGGACTTGATAGCGGGCCTGTTCATGCTGCTCGAGGACCAGTACGGGGTGGGCGACACGGTCGACCTCGGCGAGGCGATCGGCGTGGTCGAGTCGGTCGGCCTGCGGATCACCACCGTCCGCGACATGCGCGGCGTGCTCTGGTACATCCGCAACGGCGAGATCGTGCGGGTCGGCAACAAGAGCCAGGGCTGGGCCCTGGTCGTGATCGACATCCCGATCGGCTTCGTCAACTCGGAGGAGGCGATGGCCGCGCTGCGGATGGCGGCGCAGACCGTGGCCGACTCCGAGGAGCACCAGACCGAGTTCATCGAGCCGCCGGACGTGGTCGGTGTGGAGCAGCTGACGGTGGACGGCGCGGTGATCCGCACCATCGCCAAGACGACCGCCGCCGGTCAGGTCGCCGTCCAGCGCGATCTGCGCCGCGCGCTGACCGAGGCGCTGGAGGTCGGCGGCTTCTCCGAACGCATCGCCGCCTCTCGATTGATGCCACGCAGTGCGGTGCCGCCGCCATATCCACGACCTTCTCAGCCTGACGGACCCGGGACCGATTCACGCTGAGCAGGGATTAGTACCTCCGGGGGATGGTCCGGGTCGGCTGAACGGCCAACGATCCGGCCGTACGCCCTAGCATCGACTCGGACGATCGGGCAGAATCCGCGTGAGCATCTGCACATGCGGCATCACGTTCCGCCGGGCAACCCGCGGGCCGTGCCCGGCAATCGTCGTGACCCGGCGAGTGCCGAGATCGATGGAGGACCTGGTGTCCGAGGACCCCGCTGCACGGCCCGACCGGGCCGACAGACCGGTTACGTTCCGGGACGTTTTCGCCGTCCGCGAATACCGGGCGATCTACACGTCGCTGCTTGTCAACTGGGCCGGTGACTACCTCTCCAAGGCGGCCGTCACCGTTCTCGTCTACGAGAAGACCGACTCGGTGCTGCTGTCGGCGGCGGCCCTCGGCGTCTCCTTCATTCCCTGGATCATCGGCGGCACACTGCTGTCCGCGCTGGCCGAGCGCTATCCCTACCGCCGGGTGCTGATCGTCGCCGACCTGGCCCGGATGGTGCCGATCGGGTTGCTGCTGGTCCCGCACGTGCCGATCTGGCTGATGCTGGTGCTCGTCTTCCTGGCCAGCCTCGGCATGCCGCCCACCCAGGCGGCCCGCTCGGCCCTGCTGCCGCAGTTGGTCGGGCGGGAGAAGCTGGCCACCGCGATCGCCGTCAACCAGACCACCACCCAGGCCGCCCAGCTCTTCGGATACCTGGCCGGCGCCACCATCGCGACGGTGCTCAGCCCCCGGGTCGCGCTCGGCGTCGACGTGTGCACGTTCGCGCTGTCCGCGCTGGTCATCGCCCGCGGCATCCAGCACCGCCCCCCGGCCCGCACCGAGGCGCAGCGCACCCACCTGCTGCACGAGTCGGGCGAAGGCATCCGGCTCGTCTTCGGCCGGCCGGTGCTGCGCGCCATCGTGCTGATGGTCTGCCTGATGAGCATGTTCTCGGTCGCCCCCGAGGGGCTGGCCGCCGCGTGGGCCGCCGAGGGCACCGACAACTCGACGTCCCGCGGCCTCTACCAGGGCCTGATCATGGCGGCCGCGCCGATCGGCTTCGTCATCGGCGGTCTGCTCCTGACCCGGCTGGCCGGCGCGGACCGGCGCGACCGGCTGGTCTGCCCGCTCGCCATCCTCAGCTGCCTGGCCCTGGCCCCGGCCGCGTTCAGCCCGCCCCTGCCGATCGTGGTCCTGCTGGTGATCCTCTCCGGCGCCGCCGCGGGCGGGCTGTCGCCGACGCTCAACGGCCGGTTCGTGCTGATGCTCCCGCACGGCTACCGCGCCCGGGCGTTCGGCGTGGTCCAGGCCGGACTCCAGCTCGCCCAGTTCTCCGGCATCATCATCACCGGCGTGCTCGCCGACCGGTTCCGGCTGCCGCTGGTGGTCGGCCTGTGGAGCGTCGTCGGCACGTTCGTGATGAGCTATCTCGCCGTCGGCTGGCCCAGCCGCCGCACCTTCGCCCGGGCCATGGAGGCGGCCGCCGCCACGGTTCCGCCGGCTCCGGTTCCGCCGGCCACGACGCCGGTCGTGCCGGCCCCCGCACCCGCCCCGGAGGCCGCGCCCGTGCGCACGACGAGCGTCACACCCAAGCACCCCTGACCGACCTGGCAGGATGGACGGGTGAGCGCACCGACCCCCGACGAGATCACGTTCTTCGAAGCGATCGGCGGCGAGCCCACGTTCCGCCGGCTCGTCGACCGGTTCTACGCGGGTGTGGCCGACGATCCACTTCTCCGCCCGATGTACCCGGAGGAGGACCTCGGTCCGGCCGCCGACCGGCTGACCCTGTTCCTGATGCAGTACTGGGGCGGCCCGAACACCTACTCGGCCAGCCGTGGACACCCGCGGCTGCGCATGCGGCACGCCCCCTTCACCGTCGACGTCGCGGCCCGCGACGCGTGGCTCAAGCACATGCGCGACGCGGTCGACTCCCTCGATCTACCCCAGCCGCTGCGGACCCAACTCTGGGACTACCTGGAGCGGGCGGCGTACTTCATGGTCAACGCCTGAGAGTTTCCGGTGCGGGCGGTCGATCGTTGGTCCTCGGACAAACACCGATCACCTGGAGTCGCCCGCAATGCGCCGTCGCCTGCTTGCCGCCGCCGTTCTCGTAGCCGCCGCCATGGTGTGCGCGCAACCGGCCGGGGCCGACCCGGCCCAGTCGACGGTGGTCTCGGCCAACCCGGTCGACTTCACCCCGCATGTTCTCGACGGCACGGTCTGGAGCATGGCGCTGGTCGGCGACACGGTCGTGGTCGGGGGTGCTTTCACCAAGGTCACCGACTCGAGCCGGCAACACACGTACGCCCGGAAGAACATCTTCGCCTTCGGGCTCCGCGACGGGGTGATCCGCGCCTTCGCCCCCGAGGTGGACGGGGCGGTCTACGCACTCGCCGCCGGCCCCGACAGCACCGTCTACGCCGGCGGGGCGTTCAAATCGGTGAACCGCGTCTCCCAGCGCGGCCTCACCCGCCTCTACCCGGGCAGCGGCCAGCGGGTCTCGTCCTTCAACGCGCAGATCAACTGGGGTGACGTACGGGCGCTCCAGGCCCGCGGCTCCAGCCTGTACGTGGCCGGCACGTTCTCCGCGATCAACGGCGTGAACCGGACCGCCCTGGCCCGGGTGAGCACCGCCTCCGGCGCCGTCGACACCGGCTTCGACGCCCGGCTGACCGCCCCCGGCCTGTCCCGCACCCGGGTCGAGCACTTCGACATCTCCCCCGACGGCCGCCGGCTGGTGGCGGTCGGCGCGCTGCTGCGGGCCAGCGGCTACGACCGCACCCAGATCGTCATGTTCGACGTCTCCGGTTCCGCGGCGACGCTGCTCAACTGGTACACCGACGCCTACAAGCCGGCGTGCATGAAGGGCTTCGACACCTACCTGCGGCAGATCAAGTTCTCGCCGGACGGCGGTTACTTCGTGGTGGCGGCGACCGGCCGGGCCTCGTCGCCGACCTCGCTGTGCGACTCGGCGGCCCGCTTCGAGGCCGGCGGCAACGGGCGGCACAATCCGACCTGGGTGCAGCGTACGGGCGGGGACTCGCTGTACGCGGTGGCGGTCACCGGGTCGACCGTCTACCTGGGTGGGCACCAGCGCTACTTCGACAACCCGTACGGCACCGACGCGAGGGGGCCCGGCCCGGGTGCGGTCGCCCGGCCCGGCATCGGCGCGGTGAATCCGTCGACCGGGCGGGCGCTGCCGTGGAACCCGACCCGGAGCCGGGGCGTGGGCGTCCGGTGCTTCCTGGTGGTGCCGCACGGCCTGCTGGTGGGGTCGGACACGGACCAGCTCGGGCACGAGTATCACGGCCGGATCGGGATGTTCCCGGTCTAGACCGGATGGTCCGGGCGGGCTCTGGAACCCGGCGGGCCGCCGCGGTACGGGCTAGAGCAGCGCACCCTCGTCGTGGAGCCAATCCACGAAGCTGGTGGCCACGGCGGCGCCGCAGTCGAGCATCTCCACCACGAGGGCGTCGTGCGCGCCGGCCGCCAGCGGGACCTGGAGCTCCGCGTAGATCGGGAGCTGACCCCGCTCGGTCGGGTCGCCCACGTAGGCCTTGCAGAAGCGGCGGGTGTGGTTCCACTCGTTGACCACCCGGTAGGCGCGGTCGGCCCAGTCCGGCGGGACGGTCGCGTGCGGACGCGCCCGCATCACCAGGATCTCGTCGTCGGGGCCCTCGAGGGTGAACAGCACCGCGTGCCGTTCCCACATCGCGAGGAGGCTGCCGCCGCCGTCGGCGAGGAACCGGATGTCGAGCATGTCGAGCGCCTTACCGATGCGCGCCAGCGTCACCGGAGCGATCTGCTCGGACTCCTCGGACTTGGCCACGTCGGCCGGAACAATGCTTACCCGGCTCGGCTCGCGCTGAGCCGGAACCCCGACGCGAACGGTGCTGCGCACCGTCGAACCGCCATCGGTCTCCGGCGCGTTGCCCGCCGCCGAACCCGGACGCCATGACCACCACGGCATCGTTGCGCACCTCACTCCCCAGCAGACCCACCGCCGGACGTAGCGAAGTGGATCCGGCTGCCGACGGTACCCGTACAGGTCGCGGAGGTCATCCCCCCAACCGGAGGGCGGGACCGGTCGGATGAGGTGGCATCACCCTTTTGGGTGACCACCTATAGGCATAACGGTCAATTTACCCACGGGCTGTAGCCAGGCAACTCCATATGGTGCGGAAAGACCCACCCATTGGCCCGCCGTCCGCACTCGAGCATCCGGCCCGTCGGAGCCCTCGGGACCGAGAAAACCCATCCGGGATATCGCCTGAACAAGGCGCTGGGACACCTCGACAGGCGTCCCGTCGGGCGGCGTCACGACCAGGGCCACGTGATCGAGGAGCGCGTCGCGTACCGCCCGCTGGCCGACCGCCCGGCCGGCCAGACCGCCCGCCGTGACTTCCCGCAGCGTACCGGCCGCCGCGGCGGCCAACCGGGTCAGCTCCGCCGCCGACACCGACTCGACCGTCTCGCTCAGCGCCGGCGGCAGTGGCCAGCGCCACGCCGCGTCGCGCCGAGCCGGCAGCTCGTCACCACCCCGGGCCAGCACGGACAGCAGTTCCGAGGCCGACACCGTGGCGTCGTCCGGGCCTCGGCCGGCCACCTCACGGGTGACCAGGACATCCCACGGCAGCCGGGCCCACAGCGCGGTGCGCCCGGTCGAGCCGCGCAACCGCACCGGGGCGGTGGGGTCGAGCCTGGTCAGCCGGGCGAGGAAGGCGCCGGCGTCCGGCACCGCGAGCAGACCGTGCGCCACACTCATGCCCGGTACGGCTCGAGGAAGTCGCGCTCGGCCTGGGAGAGCCGACGGGGATGGCTGTTGGCCAGGTTGAACGGCACGCATACCGATTTCGCCCGGGACGCCACCACGCCGGCGTCGAACAGCTCGTAGGACACGGAGAACGAGGCGGCCCGCAGCTCCGAGATCCACATCTCGATGCGGACCGGCTCGCCGTAGTTGACCGGCCGCAGATAGTCGATCTCGTGCCGGGCGATCACGATGCCCTCCTCGAACGAGCCGAGGCCGTGCTTGCGGGCGCCGAGGAAGAACATCTCCACGCGCGCCTCCTCGTAGAGGGTGAGGAAGCGCGCGTTGTTGACGTGCCCGTACGCGTCCATATCGGACCAGCGCACGGGCACGTCGTGGACGAATTTAGTCACGGGTCAGCTTGCGGTAGGTGACCCGGTGCGGACGGGCGGCGTCGGCGCCCAGCCGGTCGATCTTGTTCTTCTCGTACGCGTCGAAGTTGCCCTCGAACCAGAACCACTTGTCCGGGTCCTCGTCGGTGCCCTCCCACGCGAGCATGTGGGTGGTGACCCGGTCGAGGAACATCCGGTCGTGGGAGATGACCACGGCGCAGCCGGGGAACTCGAGCAGAGCGTTCTCCAGGCTGGACAGCGTCTCGACGTCGAGGTCGTTGGTCGGCTCGTCGAGCAGGATCACGTTGCCGCCGATCTTCAGCGTCATCGCGAGGTTGAGCCGGTTGCGCTCGCCACCGGAGAGCACCTTGACCGGCTTCTGCTGGTCGGGGCCCTTGAAGCCGAACGCGGCGACGTACGCCCGGGACGGCATCTCGACCTTGCCGACCATCATGTGGTCGAGCCCGTCGGAGACGACCTCCCAGACCGTCTTGGTGCCGTCGAGCCCGGAGCGGTTCTGGTCGACGTACGACAACTTCACCGTCTCGCCGATCCGCACGCTGCCCTCGTCCGGCTTCTCGAGCCCGACGATCGTCTTGAACAGCGTGGTCTTGCCGACGCCGTTCGGGCCGATGATGCCGACGATGCCGTTGCGCGGCAGCGAGAACGACAGGTGGTCGATGAGCGTGCGCCCGTCGAAGCCCTTGGTCAGGTCCTGAGACTCGATGACGGTGTTGCCCAGGCGCGGGCCCGGCGGGATCTGGATCTCTTCGAAGTCGAGCTTGCGGGTCTTCTCCGCCTCGGTGGCCATCTCCTCGTACCGGTCGAGGCGGGCCTTGCTCTTGGTCTGCCGCGCCTTCGCGTTGGACCGCACCCACTCGAGTTCCTCGGTGAGGCGCTTCTTCATCTTCGCGTCCTTGCGGCCCTCGACCGCGAGACGCTGCGCCTTCTTGTCCAGATAGGTCGAGTAGTTGCCCTCGTACGGGAACGTGCGGCCGCGGTCCAGCTCGAGGATCCAGGTCGCGACGTTGTCGAGGAAGTACCGGTCGTGGGTGATGGCGATGACGGTGCCGGCGTACTTCGCGAGGTGCTGCTCCAGCCAGCTCACGCTCTCCGCGTCGAGGTGGTTGGTGGGCTCGTCGAGCAGCAGCAGGTCGGGCGCCTCGAGCAGCAGCTTGCACAGCGCCACGCGGCGGCGTTCACCACCGGAGAGCTGGGTGACGTCGGCGTCCGGCGGGGGGCAGCGCAGCGCGTCCATGGCCAGCTCGAGCTGGGAGTCGAGGTCCCACGCGTTGACGTTGTCGAGCTGCTCCTGGAGCTTGCCCATCTCTTCCATGAGCTCGTCGGTGTAGTCGGTCGCCATCTGCTCGGCGATCGCGTTGAACCGGTCGAGCTTGGCCTTCGTCTCCGCGACCGCCTCCTCGATGTTGCCGAGGACGGTCTTCGAGTCGTTCAGCGGCGGTTCCTGGGCCAGCATGCCGACGGAGTAGCCGGGCATCAGCCTGGCCTCGCCGTTGCTGACCTGCTCGACCCCGGCCATGATCTTCAACAGGGTCGACTTACCGGCACCGTTGGGGCCAACCACACCGATCTTGACCCCGGGCAGGAAGCTCAGCGTCACGTTGTCGAGCACGACCTTGTCGCCGTGCGCCTTGCGCGCCTTCTCCAAGGTGTAGATGTACTGGGCCACAGTGTGCCCTACCTCCGTGATCGTGATCTGAATTGTCAGGTCTTCAGTCCGCCTGGGGTGGTGGACGGGGTGGTGGACGTCGGCCGAGATGCCGAATGCAGGGGCAATCTTTCCAGGTGCCCTTCCGGCCGCAGAACACAACCCCGGCGGGCCGGTACGGATTCCCTCACTCCCAGGACTCCACGGAGTTCACCTGCGGCTTGCGCCCGTCGGGAAAGGTGATCCGGAGCTGCTTCGAGTTGATCAAGAATTTGGCCCCGTCCGAGGCCACCGCCGAGTATTCGTTGTCGCCCTGGCGGTTCGCCCGGGGCAGGAACAGCGCGTTCGCGGTCTGGTCGAACACGCCGCTGCTGGCCTTGGTCTGCGACTGGTAGTACAGCTGGCCGTTGCTGTCCTCGCAGATCCAGACGTTGGTGTCGTTGTTCGTGACCGCCTTGAAGATTTGTCGCAGATCGGCGGGGTATCCGTTCGCGGCGGCGAAGGCGATCGTCTCGTCCGGGCAGAGCGCGCCGGACGGTCCCGACGCGTACGAGGAATCGGCCGGATAGGGAGTGACGATGTCGGTGGTGTCCTGCGGGTCCGCCGCCCGCAACCGGTCCCGATGCCGCTCACCCAGCACGAATCCGGCGGTCATGCCGATGATCGTCAGGAAAACCGTGGCGATGACCACAGGAAAGAAGATCGGCCGCCGGGGCGGGGAAAGATCGTCGGACGGTGTCACCGGCCCAGGATGGCACCCGGCGGCCAACCGGTCCATCCAAGGCCGGTCAAGAAGCCGCGTGATACTGGGCGCCCCCAGGGGTACTACGCACAGTAGGCTCGCGGTGGGAACGAAAACGACCCGGAGGTGCACTCAGCGTGGCCGAACGAAGTTCCTTCGTCGTAGTCGCCAACCGTCTGCCAGTCGATGAAGTCACTACTTCCGACGGCGAGAAACAGTGGCGCACCAGCCCGGGTGGGCTGGTAACCGCGCTGCACCCGGTCCTGACCGAGCACGGCGGCACCTGGATCGGCTGGGCCGGTGGCAATGGAGAGGCGCCCGAGCCGTTCAAGCTCGAGGGCATCAACATCCACCCGGTGCCGTTGAGCGCCGAGGAACTGGAGCGCTACTACGAGGGCCAGTCCAACGCGACGATCTGGCCGCTCTACCACGACGCGGTCGAGACACCGGTGTACAAGCGCCGCTGGCGGGAGGCCTACCGGCTGGTGAACCAGCGGTTCGCCGAGGCCGCGGCCGAGGTCGCCGACGAGGGCGCCACCGTCTGGGTGCAGGACTATCAGCTCCAGCTGGTCCCGGCCATGCTTCGCGAGCTGCGCCCCGACCTCAAGATCGGCTTCTTCCTGCACATCCCGTTCCCGCCGATCGAGCTGTTCATGCAGATGCCGTTCCGCGCCGAGGTGCTGCGCGGCCTGCTCGGCGCCGACCTGGTGGGCTTCCAGCAGCGGCTGGCGGCGCAGAACTTCGTACGCCTCGCCCGGCACCTGCTGGGTCTTCGCTACGAGGGTCAGTCGATCAAGGTCGACGGGCGCAGCGTCAAGGCCGGCGCCTTCCCGATCAGCATCGACACCCGCGAGATGGAGCGGATGGCGGCCGATCCCCACGTGCAGGCCCGCGCCAAGCAGATCCGCGCCGAGCTGGGCGACCCCGAGACGGTGATCCTCGGTGTCGACCGCCTCGACTACACCAAGGGCATCGAGCTGCGGCTCAAGGCGTTCCGCGAGCTGCTGGCCGACGGCAAGCTCAAGGTTGGCGACGCGGTGATGGTGCAGGTCGCGACCCCGAGCCGGGAGCGCGTCGAGCATTACCAGACGCTGCGGGTCAAGGTCGAACGCGAGGTCGGCCGGATCAACGGCGAGTTCGCCCGGGTCGGTGTCCCCGCCGTGCACTACCTGCACCAGTCCTACAGCAAGCAGGAACTGGCGGCGATGTACGTCGCGGCCGACGTCATGATGGTCACCCCGCTGCGCGACGGCATGAACCTGGTCGCGAAGGAATACGTCGCGTGCCGCGGCGACAGCGGCGGGGCGCTCGTGCTCAGCGAGTTCGCCGGGGCGGCCACCGAGCTGCGTCAGGCGTTCCTGTGCAACCCGCACGACCCCGACGGGGTCAAGGACGCCCTGCTGCGCGCGGTCGGGGCCGAGCCGGCCGAGCTCAAGCGGCGCATGCGGGTCATGCAGCGGCACGTGCGCCAGCACGACGTCGCCGAGTGGGCGCGGATGTTCCTCGACGAGCTCGCCTCGGCCGAGACCGACGACAAGGACGACAAGGAATCACCCGAGGGCTGACACGACCGCACCGATGACGACCGTGGCCGGTGGGCGCAGGCCCGCCGCCGCGGCGTCGTCCGCCACCGTACCGAGAGTGCTGCGCAGGGAGCGCTGATCGGGTGTCGAGCCCTCCTGCACCACCGCCGCCGGGGTGTCCGCGGGGCGGCCCTCCGCGATCAGCCGGGCAGCGATCTTGGGCAGGTTCTTCAGGCCCATCATCACCACGATCGTGCCGCGCATCCGGGCCAGCGCCGACCAGTCGACGAGCGACTGTCCGCTGTCCGGCGCCACGTGACCGGAGACCACGGTGAACTCGTGTGCCACGCCCCGGTGGGTGACCGGGATGCCGGCCAGCGCGGGGGCGGCGATCGAACTGGTCACGCCGGGGACGACGAGCACCGGAACGCCGGCGGCCGCGCAGGCGATGGCCTCCTCGCCGCCACGGCCGAAGACGTAGGGGTCGCCGCCCTTGAGCCGCACCACGAACTTCCCCTCCAGCGCCCGCTCGACCAGGATGCGGTTGATCTCCTCCTGGGCGGCGGACGGGCCGTAGGGGATCTTGGCCGCGTCCACCAGCTCGACCTCCGGCCGCAGGTCGCCCAGGAGCAGCCCGGGGATCAGCCGGTCGGCCACCACCACGTCGGCGGCGGCCAGCAGGCGGCGGCCCTTCACGGTGATCAGCTCGGGGTCACCGGGACCGGCGCCGACGAGGGCGACACCCTTGTACTCCAGCGCCACCGGTGGTTGCGACTCAAGGGCCAGGGCCACCAGATCGCGTACGGCCATCGCGCGCCGCCGGTCGCCCCCGTCCGTCACCGCCACCGTGACCTGGCCGTGCCGGGTGACGGCCGGCGTCCACGCGGTGGCCGCTTCCCGGTCGTCGGCCCGTACGCAGAAGATCCGTTGCCCCTCGGCGGCCGCACTCACCTGATCCGCCGCCACCGGGTCGTCGACCGCCACATGCACCAGCCAGGCGCCCTCGACGTCGGCCGCCTCGAACCGCCGCTCGTGCCACGCGACACGTCCGGCGTCGACGTGACCACGCAGGAACGGGGTCAGCTCGGGTGACACGATCTCCACCCGCGCCCCGGCGGCGAGCAGCCCCGGAACCCGCCGGGAGGCGACCGCGCCGCCACCGACGACGAGCACCCGCCGGCCGGTCAGGCGTAGCGCCATGGGGTAGAGACTCACTTTTCGGACACTCCCGCCGAGTCGAACGTGGCGACCTCGTGCAGCACCCGCACCGCGGCCGCGACGACCGGCAGCGCCAGCACCGCACCGCTCCCCTCGCCCAGACGCATGCCGAGGTCGAGAAGCGGCTCCAGACCGAGATGGGTGAGCGCGACGGCGGCGCCCGGCTCGGCCGAGAGGTGACCGGCGACCATCGCGGCGACGGCGTCCGGGGCGAACGCGGCGGCGGCCACGGCACCCGAGGCCGCGATGACGCCGTCGACGATCACCGGGACCCGGTGGGCGGCCGCGGCCAGGATGAACCCGGCGATGGCGGCGTGTTCGAGGCCGCCGACCGCGGCCAGCACCCCGAGCGGGTCGGCGGGGTCGGGCGCGTGCCGGTCGAGCGCCGCCCGAACGACAGCGATCTTGTGAGCGTGCATGGCGTCGTCGATGCCGGTGCCACGACCGGTCGCCTGCTCGGCGGTGCAGCCGGTGAAGGCCGCGATCAGGGTGGCGGCGGGCGTCGTGTTGGCGATGCCCATGTCGCCGGTGAGCAGGACCTTCGCGCCCGCGTCGAGCAGCCGCTCGGCCACCTGGATGCCGGTCTCGACGGCGGCGCGGGCCTCGTCGCGGGTCAGGGCCGGCTCGACGGTCATGTCCCGGGTGCCGCGCCGGACGTTCGCCTCGACCAGCGCGGGCGCCCCCGATCCGGGCACACCGGCGCCCGGCTCGCCAGCATCGGGCACGCCACCATCGGGCACGCCAGCATCGGGGTGGGCGGCTTCGGTGCGGAGCGCGGCCGGCAGCGGGGTCGCGACGCCGACGTCCACCACCGTGACGGAGGCGCCGGCCTGGCGGGCGAACGCGTTCACCACGGCGCCGCCGGCCAGGAAGTTGGCGACCATCTGCCCGGTGACCTCCTGGGGCCACCCCGAGACGGCCTGCGCGTGCACGCCGTGGTCGCCGGCGAAGACCGCGACAGCGGCCGGGGTCGGCAGCGGCGGCGGGCAGGCGCCGGCCAGGCCGGCGAGACGCACCGACAGCTCCTCCAGGGCGCCGAGCGAACCGGCCGGCTTGGTGAGCCGGGCCTGCAGTTCGCGGGCGGCGGCCATGGCCGGCTGGTCGGCGGGCCGGACGGCCGCCACGGTCGACTCCAGGGATACGCGGGTCACGCTCGCTCCTCGATCACATCGGTCAGGGTCGCCACGAAAGAATCAGTGATCGCAGTGTCGCGCACGGCGATCCGCAACCAATCGGGGCCCAGGCCCGGGAAGGTGTCGCCCCGGCGGACCGCGTAGCCGCGTTCTCGCAGCTCAAGGCGAATCTTGGCGGCACCTGGCAGGCGTACGGAAACAAATGACGCAGC
Source organism: Paractinoplanes ferrugineus (assembly GCF_016862195.1). Classification (GTDB taxonomy): domain Bacteria; phylum Actinomycetota; class Actinomycetes; order Mycobacteriales; family Micromonosporaceae; genus Actinoplanes; species Actinoplanes ferrugineus. The sequence continues at coordinate 41,782 of NZ_BOMM01000009.1, forward strand.
CGGGGAACCGGCGATCGTGAGGTTCGGCACGTGCGCGAGTCGGCGAAGCAGATGATCCCGCTCGGCCGCGACGCGCGCCGCGATCTCGCGTTCCGCGGCGATCGCGGTGGGTGACGCACAGGCGGTCGCGGCGGCGAGTGCGGGAGTCGAAACGGCCCACAGCGGTTGCGCGGTCCGCAGCCGCGACAGGAGTTCGGCCGGGCCGAGGAGATAACCGATGCGCAGGCCGGCCAGGCCCCAGGTCTTGGTGAGGCTGCGTAGGACGACGAGTCCTTCGACGTCGCGCCGATCGGCCAGGCTCTCCGGCTCCCCAGCGATGCCGGCACGGAACGTGATGTCGGCGAAGGCCTCGTCGACGACCAGCACCCGGCCGGGGCGGGCCAGTTCGGCGATCTCGGAAGCCGGATGCAGCACCGATGTCGGGTTTGTCGGGTTACCCAGGACGACGAGGTCGGCCTCCTCCGGCACGGCCCCCGCGTCGAGCCGGAACCCGTCCTCCTCGCGCAGCACCACCCGATGAACCTGATGACCGGCGTTGCTCAGCGCGGCCTCGGGCTCGGTGAACTGCGGATGCACCACGACCGGCCGCCGGACACCCCGCAGGGCCTGCGCCAGCAGCACGAATCCCTGCGCCGCCCCGGCGGTCAGCAACACCTCGGCGGGGTCCCGGCCATGCCGGGCCGCGACGGCCCGCGTCGCTTCAAGATCATCGGGGTACGCCCGGAGCTCGGTCAACGAGTCGGCGATCGGGCGGGACAGCCAGGCCGGCATCGGCTCGTGCCGCACGTTGACGGCCAGGTCGAGCAGACCGCCGCCCACTTCCTGGTCGCCGTGGTGCCCGAGCTCGAACGTCATGGCTCCCAGGATGCCGCACGGTATTCCACATCTCACTTCGGCCGTTTCGTCAGGACATGAACGCTTTTGTCATACCTTCGGATTGTGGCTGCCGGAAAAATTGCTCCCCTCATCCGTGCGGGCCTGATCGCGGGTCTCGTGGTCGCCGGTCTCGCCTACCCCCTCGCCGCCCTCGCCGGCATCGGCGTCAAAGCCGGCACCGAAGCGCTCCAGGGCCTGCCCGAGGATCTCATCGAGGCGCCCACCGCGCAGACCACCTACGTGTACGCGAACGACGGCAAAACCCTGCTCACGATGTTCTACGAGGAACACCGGCGGCCCACCCGGCTCGACGACATGTCGCCGTACGTCGCGCAGGCGATCGTCGCGTCCGAGGACAGCCGCTTCTACGAGCACCACGGTGTCGACGCCAAAGGCGTGGCCCGGGCGTTCGTGGCGAACCAGCAGGCCGGCGGCGTCTCCCAGGGCGCCTCCACGCTGACCATGCAGTACGTCCGGATGGCCTTACGGGACAGCGCGAAGACCCCGAAGCAGGCCCTCGAAGCCACCGAGCAGACCACCCAGCGCAAACTGCGCGAGATGCGGCTCGCCGTCGAGCTCGAGAAACGGCTCTCCAAGCAGCAGATCCTCGAGCGCTACCTGAACTCGGCGTACTTCGGCCACCGCGCGTACGGGATCTTCGCGGCCTCACAGGTGTTCTTCTCCAAGGCGCCGAAATATCTCGACCTCAACGAGGCGGCGCTGCTGGCCGGGCTGGTCAAGGCCCCGTCCGCGTACGATCCGGCGGTCGGCGACCAGGAGTCGGCGATCAACCGGCGCAACTACGTGATCGACCAGATGCTGAAGATGCACACGATCACCGCCGCCCAGGCGATCGAGTCGAAAGCCGCGAAGATCGACCTGAAATTGAGTTCGCCGCCGAACGACTGCCTGTCGATCCGGGGCAAGCGCAACGACTGGGGCTTCTTCTGCGATTACCTCAAGTCGTGGTGGCGGGAACAGCCGGCGTTCGGCGACAGCCCGGAGGAACGCGAGGAGAACCTGCGCCGCGGCGGCTACCGGGTGATCACCTCGATCGACCCCCGCATCCAGGCGTCGGCGATGAAACACGTGCTCGACAAGGAGCGGATCCGGAGCCGCTTCGCCCACGGCCAAGTGATCATCGAGCCGAACACCGGCCGGATCGTCAGCATGGCGGTCAACCGACACTACTCGCTCGCACCCAACCCGAAGAAGAACACCAACTACCCGAACACCGTGAACCCCCTGCTCGGCGGCGGCTCGATGGCCGGCTACCAGGCCGGGTCGACGTTCAAGGTGTTCACCCTGCTGGCCTCCCTCGACGCCGGAATGCCGCTGAACACCAGCTTCAACGCCCCCGAGCGGTACTACTCGAAATACATCACCGCGCCCGGCCCGGCGACCTGCGGCCGCCGCTGGTGCCCGAAGAACTCCAGCAAGTCGATGACCGGCCGGCAGACCATGTGGAGCGGCTTCGGCAAGTCGGTGAACACGTACTTCGTGCAGCTCGAGGAGAAGGTCGGCGCGGACAAGGCGGTCGAGATGGCCGAGCGGCTCGGCCTGCGCTGGCGCACCGACGTCGACCGGAAACTGGCCACCCCGGAGCACGCCGCCGGGTGGGGCGCGTTCACCCTGGGCGTCAGCGACGCCACCCCGATCGAGATGGCGAACGTCTTCGCCACCCTCGCCGCCGAGGGAAACTACTGCGAGCCGCTGCCGGTCAAGAGCATCCGCAACCGCGACGGCACCGACACGAAGTTCCAGGGCAAGGTCGTCGCCGCCCCCCGCTGCCACCGGGTGGTCAGCGTCGACGTCGCCCGCGCGGCGACGGACGCCGCCCGATGCCCCACCGGCTACGGCTCGGCGCGGGGCTCCTGCAACGGCTGGGGCACCTCACCCATGGTGTACGCGACCATGAAGCGCCCCGTCGCCGGCAAGAGCGGCACCACCGACAGCAACAAGACCGCCTGGTTCTGCGGCTTCACCCCGCAGTTGGCGGGCGCGGCGTTCGTGGCCGACCCGGACGACCCCAACGACTACGTCGGCACGGGCCGGTCGACAATCTCCAAGTACACATTCGCGCAGACGATGAAGGACGCGCTCAAGGGCCAGCCGAAGGTCAAATTCACCCCACCGACCAGGGCGATGACGTACGGCGAACGGGGCGGCCGGCACCGCTCCTGGTCCTCGGACTCCTCAGCTTCCGATTCCTCGGACTCCCGCGCCGACTCCCCTGATTCCGACGACTCCGACGACGTCAGCTCGACCGGCACGCGCTCCAACCGGGACCGTTCCGACCACCCGCGCCCTCGTCACACCCGAGCCCGGCACCCTCGCCCCGACGAGACCCACCCCAGCGACTCCCGCTCCAACGACTCCGGCTCCGGCTCCGGCTCCGGCGATTCCGGCCACGACTCGCGCCCGGACAAGCCGCGACCGAGCAAGTCTCGCTCGACCAACACCCAGTCCGGCGGCGACTGACCACCCGGCCACCCGCCGCGCCACTCAGCCGGGCTGACCTGCACAAGCGACCCAGCGCAAGCGACCCGCCGACCAGCGGGCCGGGCGCCGGGCGGAACTGTGGCGCCGGCCTCAGGCTGCCGGGCGGGTTCGGCGGCGGGGTGGGTGGCGCCAGGCGGGGTCGCGGCCGGCCAGGGTCAGGGCCTGGTCGAGCAGGGTGGTGGCGCTTTCGGTGGGGACGGGTGGGCTGAACAGGCCGGAGGTGCCCTCGGCGGGGCTCTGGGACAGGAACTCGATCAGCACCTCGAGCGTGCGCGGGTCGGCGAAGTATTCCTGGCCGGTGGCGCGGGCGAGGTCCCAGCTGTGCATGATCAGCTCGTTCATGGCGACGACGCCGAGGGTGGCGGCGGGCATGGTCACGCCGCCGGCCTGGGATGTGCCGGTCCAGGCTGCCGGGTCTTTCCAGGCGGTGGCCAGTTCCTCGAGCAGCCCCGGGAGACGGCTGCGCCAGTGCCGGGTCAGGTGCTGGGCCGACGGGGCGGGCGGGGGCCCGTCGGTGCCGGCGGAGTCAGTGCGTTTGCGAGCGGCCTGGGTGAACGCATAGGACAGGCCGATCAGATGATCGAGGAGGGCGGCCACGCTCCAGTCCGGACACGGGGTCGGTCCGAGCAACTCGGCGTCGTCGATGCCCAGCAGAAGAGCTCGCAGTTTACGAACCGGCGGGTCGAAGTCCAGCGGCACACGGTCGGCCACGGTCGTCCTCCTTCGAGTCGTCGTCGTTAACCCCACGTTACGGGTGAGGTACGACACTTTCGCGCTCGGCGAGGGGCGTTTTCGCGGCTGATCGGGTTTCCGGTCGAAGATCTTCCGCGCTGCCAAGATCGACGATCAGGGAATCGACGATCAGGGAACGGTGATGTCCGCCGTGTCGGCCAGGTCGGGGAGGATGGCCTGCCCGGACGCGGGCGCCGGGACCGGGCCGGAGGCGGGCATCGGTTGCGCGTACGCCATCGTCTGCGGCTCGTAATCATCGTCCGAGGCCGCGGGCGAGGCCGGTTGGCCGTAGGCGACCGGCTCCTGCGCCAGCATCGGCATCGGGTGCGGCGGCGGCATCGGGTGCGGCATCGGCATCGGCAGCTGCTGGGTGTGGTGCGGCGGCGGCTGGTGCGGGCCGGCCGGACCGGCGAGCGCGGCCGCCACCACGCGCTTGGCGATCTCGGGGGCGGCGGCCCAGTGCAGGCCCAGCTGGGAGGCGTGCACCTGCCGCCAGACGAAGCCCTCGGGATGACCACCCGCCCAGGTCCAGGCCGGAACCGAGCCGGCGCGCGGAGTGACGATCGCGCGGTGCTGCTTGTAGCCGGTGATCCGGGCCCCGGCCGGCGCGAGCAGCGAGGTGGTCGGCGCGGTCGCCTCCCGGTAACCCGCGACGGTCTGGTCCCCGGTGACCGCCGACGCGTCGATGACGGCGCACATCGGCCGGCCGTCGAAGTCACGGCCCAGCCAAGGCAGCGCCACCCCCTCGGCCACCACCGGCCAGCCGTCGTGCGCGAACTTCGCGACCGCGTTGCAGAGCCGGCGATTGGCGGAGAGCTCCTCGGCGTACCCCTCAGGCAGGCCCGCACCGACGATCAGCGCTCGGGTCCCGGCCGGCAGCGACTCGTCGCGCAGCGGATCGACGACGGCCACGTCGGCGCCGGCCGCGGTGAGAAGTTCGGCCGTCTCCACGTACGTATAGGGAGCACCCGGGCCACCGGCCAGCGCGACGATCGGGCGCTGGCCGCCCAGTTCGCCGCCGACCGCCTCGCTCGGGGTCCAGATCGGGCCCGGCAGGGTCGGCGCCGCGTTCGCCAGCGCCATCAGGCGGTCGAGATCGAGACCGCCGATGACGGCCTCGCCCAGGCGCCGCACCGCCCGGCTCGCCTCGACGGTGCGGTGCGCGACCGGCACCGGGCCGTGCGCCCGGGCCGGCAGGACGTTCGGCAGGTCACCGCGCCGCAGCGCGCCCAGCACCGGCATGCCGATGTCGTCCAGAGCGGTACGCAGCATCTGCTCGTGCCGCGGGGACGCCACCCGGTTGAGGATGACCCCGCCCAGGTGCACCATCTCGTCGAACATGCGGAAGCCGTGCACCAGCGCGGCCAGCGAATGGCCCATCGCCGCGACGTCGACCACCAGCACGACCGGGGCGCGCAGGGTGGCCGCGACCGCCGCCGTGCCGTCGATCTCCGGCTGCCCGGTCAGCGAGTCGAACAGGCCCATCGCGCCCTCGATCACCGACAGCTGCGACCCCGACGCGCCGTGCGCGAAGAGCGGGGCGATGCGCTGCGCGCCCACCAGCCGGGGGTCGAGGTTGCGGCCGGGACGACCGGCGGCCAGCCCGAGGTACGACGCGTCGGTGTGATCCGGCCCGACCTTGAACCCGGCGGCCGGGATGCCACGAGCCACGCAGGCCGCGAGCAGGCCGACGGCGACGGCCGTCTTCCCGTGCCCCGACGAGGGGGCGCTCACGACCAGGCGGGGCTGGGCGCTCATCAATGGTTCTCCTGACCTGGGCCGGTGGGCCGGTGAACAGCACCACCGATCGGCACAGTACCCGGCTGCGGGAGCAGTCGCCGGTCGCCGGGTAGCCTGCGAGGGTGTACCGGTTCCTGCTGACACCGCGCTGGCTGGGCGCGGCCGCGCTCACCGTGGTCGCGTCAGTGATCATGGTCATGCTGGGCAATTGGCAGCTCCACCGGTACCAGGAACGCAGCGCCATCAACGACCGGATCGACGCGGCCGACTCGACCCAGGCGGTGCCGCTCACCTCGATCCTGGCGGTGCCGACCACCGCCGGCGCAGCGGGTGCTTCCCCTGGTAAAAGCCATGCCTGGACCAAGGTGACGGCGACCGGGCGCTACGACCCGGCCCACGAGATCCAGGCCCGCGGACGCACCGTCGACGGCGATGTCGGCTTCGAGATCGTGACGCCCCTGGTGCTGGCCGACGGCTCGGCGGTGCTTGTCGACCGGGGCTGGGTGCCGGCTCCCGCGGGCGGGGCGAGCGCCGCCCCGACCGTCCCGGCGGCCCCGTCCGGCGAGGTCACCGTGGTCGGCCAGGTTCACCTGTCAGAAAGTCGACCGGCGGCGATCGAGCACCGCGACGGCCGGCTGGACACCCGGCGGATCTCGCTGCCCCGGCTCGCCCACGAGATGCCCTATCCGGTGTACGGGGCGTACGTGCTTCTCCTGGAGCAGACGCCGGCCAACGACGCGGCCTTCACCCGTATTCCGATCGACCACGAGGACGCCTGGCAGAACGGCGGCTACGCGGTCCAGTGGTGGATGTTCTCGCTGATGGCCCTGTTCGCGTACGGCTGGCAGGCTCGCAAGGAGGCGCAGGGTTCCGCCGCGCCCAGGGCGGCCGACCGCCCCGCCAAGCCGACTTTGCGCGACCGGGTGGCCGAGGCCGACCACCAGCGTGCGGCGGCCCGCGTGGCCGCGCTCCGTGAGCCGGTCGACCGGGTCGAGGAGGCCGACCGCCGCGCCGCAGCCGAACGGCTCGCCGCGGCGGACCGGCTCGCGGCGGCCGAGGCGGCTAGGCGCGCGGGTCCGAGCGGCCAAGACTAGGGTCCTTGCATGACCAGCCCGAGCGACCCGTGGGGTTCCGCCCCGGAAGATCCGTGGACCGTCCCCGACCCGTCGCCCGTGCCGCCCACGCACCCCGCGCACACTCCCCTGCCGCCCTCGCCGGCGCCGCCCGTTTCCGGCTATCCCGGGTCGGGGCCCGGATCCGGCCACCCCCTCGCCGAGCCGATCTCCGGTGCGGCGCCCGGCCCGGTAATCGTGCAGATCGCCGAGATCGCGGTCACCTCGACCACGGTGCACACGCCGGCCGGCGACATTCCCCTGGCCGGGTCGCAGTGGCAGGTAAGCGACTACTGGTTCAACTCGCAGCGCATCCCGAAGTGGGCGATCGTGATGGCCATCGTCGGCTTCTGCGTGCTGACCGTCTTCAGCCTGCTGTTCCTGCTGGTCAAGGAAACGGTGACGCAGGGCACGATCCAGATCACCGTCACCAACGGCACCCGGCAGTACGTCGCTCGCATCCCGGTGACCGACCAGGCCCAGGTGACGACGATCAACCAGCAGGTCAACTACGTCCGGAGCCTGGCCGCGATCTGAGCCGAGCCGCCGGTCAGGAGTCAGCTCCGCCGGCGTGCCGCAGCGAACGCACCGTGTCGATGGTGTCGGCCTCGGCGGCCGGCTTGTCGTCGCGGTAACGCAGGACCCGGGCGAAGCGCAGGGCGACGCCGCCGGGATAGCGCGGGGACGTCTGCACGCCGTCGAAGGCGATCTCGACGACCTGCTCGGGCCGGACCTCGACGACCCAGCCGTTGTCGGAGGTGGCCAGCTCCTGGAAACGGGCCGTCTGCCAGCGCAGCAGCTCGTCGGTCAGGCCCTTGAAGGTCTTGCCGAGCATGACGAAACCACCGGTCTCGGGGTCGCGGGCGCCCAGGTGCAGGTTGGACAGCCAGCCCTGGCGACGGCCGTGGCCCCACTCGACGCCGAGGACGACGAGGTCGAGGGTGTGCCGGGGTTTGACCTTGACCCAGGCCGAACCGCGGCGCCCCACGTCGTAGGGCGCCTCGAGGGCCTTCATCACCACGCCTTCCTGGCCGGCGGCGAGGGCGGCGGCGAACGCGGCGGCTGCCTCCTCCTCGGTGGTGACCGTGGTGCGGCCGACGAGCAGGGCCGCCGGCAACGTGTCGGCAAGGGCCTGCCAGCGCACCCGGCCCGGCTCGTCGAGCAGGTCGGTGCCGTCGAGGTGGAGCAGGTCGAAGAAATAGGGAACCAGGGCGGCCGACACCGTCCCCCGGGTGGCGGCCCGGCTCGACGTCTCCTGGAACGGGCGCGGCCGGCCGTCCGGGCCGAGCGTCATCGCCTCGCCGTCGAGCACCGCCTCGCGCAGCGGCAGCCGGCGGACCGCCTCGACCACTTCGGGCATGCGGCCGGTGATGTCGTCGAGGCTGCGGGTGAACACGGCCACGTCGTCGCCGGAGCGGTGCACTTGGATGCGGATGCCGTCGAGCTTCACGTCGACCGCGGCGGGGGCACCGGTGGCCAGCAGCGCGGCGCCGACGTCGGGTGCGCTCTGCGCGAGCATCGGGGTGAGCGGGGTGCCGACCCGCAGGGTGATCTCGGCGAGCACGGCCGCGCCGCCGGTCAGGGCGGCCACCGCGACCTGCTTGAGGTCACCGGAGAGCAGCAGCGCGCGGCGCACCACGGCGAGCGGGACCTCGGCCGCCTTGGCGATCGCGTCGGCGAGCAGCCCGGCCTGGGCGCCCTGCCGCAGCTCGCCCGAGAACAGCCCGATGAGCAGCCGCTGCTCGTCGGCGGTGGCCGCCCCGAACAGCGCGCCGAGCAGCTCGCGCCGCCGGGCCTGCGAACCGGCGCCGGCGACCACCGAGATCTCGGCGATGGCGGCGTCGACGGCGGCCACGGACAGGCTCGGCTCGGCGGCGGCCGGTGGCCGGTCACGCAGGCTCGCATAGCCGACGCCGGTCTGCCGCTGCGGCAGTTCACCGGCGAGGTAGGCGGACCCGGCGGCGATCTCCGCCGGGTCGAGACGCCGGAGCGCGTCGGCCAGCAACTCGATCTTGGTCTTGCGCCCGGAGGTGGCACTTACGGCAGCGGAGGTGGCCGCCAGGTCTAGGAACCGCACGGCCCTATCCTGGCAGCCACCTCCGACAATTTCGCCTCGTCGCACGGCTCCCGACCCCCGGTCTCCGCGCTTGGTGAGACGTTCCGCGCCCTCCCCCGTTGACAGGGCGCGAAAATCAGGCCGCGAGTGGCTCCGCGATGCGGAACCCGCGGGCCCGCACCGCATCGGCGACGCGGGAAAGCTGTGCGTCGATGGCGCACAGCGTCTGGGAGATCTCGTCGAGGTGCTCGGTCAGAGCGGTGTCGTCCCACCCGGAGACGTCGACCTCGTCGAGCGCGCGCACGGCGGCGCGCAGCCGGACGATCGATTCGAGACGGTCACGATTGCGAAGTCGATCGATGGCGTGGCGCGGCCCGACGGGCATCGGGCGCACCACCAGGGTCACCGAGTTGCCCGCCTCGGCGGCGGGCACATCATTCGAACGCATGTTCGAGATCCTAACAGGACCCGGACCTACATCAAATGGGCGAACGCCTCTGCCGCCTCGCCCGGAAGGGCCTGCGCGGCAACGAATCCGTCCGGCCGGACGAGGTACAGATGCCCTGGTCGCAGCGGTGTCCGCGGGGCTGCCGGGAAAATGTGAACCGCGACACCCAGGTCGGGAACCTCGGTCGCGGCCACTCCCCCGTACGCGTGAATCTGCCATTGAAGTGAGCGCAGGGCGGCGAAGTTGTCGCCGGCCCAGGGCAGCCGCCGGCCGACCACCGGATCGCGAGTGTTCTGCGCCGGCGGAAGCATCCGGTAATGGATGCGGATCTGCGAGACGTACTGGAACAGGCGGGAGCCGGCGCGGGTGGCCGGCACGAGACGGACGCCGATCGGGGCGGCCAGCGGCACTATCGCGCGACGCAGGACCCGCGAGACCGGCGACTGGGAGGTGATCGCGCCGAAGATCCGGTCGGTGGTGCCGACGAGACGTTGCGCGACCGGGCGGCGTTCCGCCTCGTAACGGTCGAGCCAGCGGTCCTTGCGCCGGCCGTGCAGCACGTCGGCCAGCTTGAACGCGAGGTTGTGGGCGTCCTGCAGACCGGTGTTCATGCCCTGGCCGCCGACCGGCGAGTGCACGTGCGCGGCGTCGCCGGCCAGGAAGAACGGCCCGTCACGGAACTGCTTGGCGATGCGGTGGTGCACCTTGTACGTGGCGAACCAGCGCGCCTTGTCATAGGTGACCGCGAACCGGCGCAGCCGTGGCCGCACGTCCTCCTCCGTGAAACGGGCGTCGCCGTCGGCGTCGCGGACCAGGCCGATCAGCCGCCAGGTGCCGCGGCCCGGCATCGGGAAGCCGAGCAGGAAGTCGTCGGAGCCGGGCCGTACGTTTATCGCGCCCTCGACCATCCCGGCGGCGGCGAGGGCGTCGATCACGTAGAAGCGATGCGGGTTGGTGACGCCCTCGAAGTCGATGCGGCGGGCCCGGCGGACCGCCGAGTTGGCGCCGTCGCAGCCGACGCAGAACCGGGCGCGGACGGTGTCGTTGCCGGCCTTCGCCTCGACGCCGTCGTCGGTCTGCACCATCGCGGTAACGGGTGTCTCCCACCGCACTCGCAGGCCGAGCTTGCCCAGGTTCTCGTGGAGGATCTCCTCGTTGCGGCTCTGCTCGAGGATCTCGATGTACGGGAACGGGGTGACGCCCTCGCCGATCCGGCCGAGCGACACCCGCCCGTAGACCCGGTCGAGGAACCCGGGCGCGATCGCGTCGGCCCGCCGGGCCGCGGACAGTACGAGGTCGCCGAGGCCGAGCTGGTCGTAGATCTCGAGGCTGCGGGCCTGCACGACAAGCGCCCGGGATTCCCGGGTCGGGCCGTCCTTGCCGTCCACCACGATCACGTCGACCCCGAGTTTGACCAGCCAGTTGGCAAGCATCAGCCCGGTCGGGCCGGCTCCCACCACCAGCACGTCACACGTCAGGTCGGCCATCGGCGACCCTCCTTCAGCTCGTCGGCGCCTCCGCCACATTCTTGAGCAGCAGGGCCTCGGCCAGGCAGACCCGCTCGAACTCGCCCAGGTGAAGGCTCTCGTCCGGGCCGTGTGCTCCCGAGTAAGGATCCTCCACCCCAGTGACCAGAATCGATGCCTGCGGGAACAGTTCCTGGAAGGTGGCGATGAACGGGATCGAGCCACCGACACCCATGTCGACCGGGGCGGTGCCGTCCCAGGCGCTGGTGAACGCGGTGCGGGCCGCGTCGTAGAACGGGCCGGTCGCATCGATCACACAGGGTGAGCCGCCGGCCTCCAGGGTCACCTCGACCTGGGCCCCCCACGGGACGAACTTCTCCAGGTGGGCGCGGACCGCCGCGTACGCCGACGTGGGGTCGTCGCCCGGGGCGAGCCGTACGCTGATCTTCGCCTTCGCGGCGGGCTGCAACGCGTTCGCCGCCTCGAAGGTGCGGGGCGCGTCGATGCCCAGCACCGAGATGGCCGGCTTGGTCCAGATGCGGTCGGTGATCGTGCCGTGCCCGATCAGCCGGACGCCGTCGACGACGCCGCCCTCCTCCCGGAACCGCTCCTCCGGGTAGTCGACCTCGGCGCCCTCGCGAGCGGCCAGGCCGCCGACGGCCACCTCGCCCGCGTCGTCGTGCAGGGTCGACAGCAACCGGGCCAGGGTCATCAGAGCGTCCGGGACGGGACCGCCGAACATGCCGCTGTGCACGGCGCTCTTGAGCACCCTGACCTCGACGAACAGGTTGACGATGCCGCGCAGCGAGGTGGTCAGCGCGGGCTGGCCGATGTCCCAGTTGCCGGAGTCGGCGATCACGATGACGTCGGAACGCAGCTCCTCGGTGTGCGCCTCGATGATGTCGTTGAGCGAGTCGGAGCCGTATTCCTCCTCACCCTCGACGAACACCACCACGCCGACCGGCAGCTGGTCGCCGAACGCCCGCAACGCGGCGACGTGCGCCAGCACGCCCGCCTTGTCGTCGGCGGCGCCGCGCCCGTAGAGGCGGCCGTCCCGCTCGACCGGCTCGAACGGATCGCTGGTCCACAGCGCCACGTCGCCGGTCGGCTGCACGTCGTGGTGCGCGTAGAGCAGCACAGTGGGGGCGCCGGCCGGAGCCGCCTTGCGGCCGATGACCGCCGGCTGGCCGCCGTGCCGCACGATCTCCGTCTCCAGCCCGCAGCCCCGCAGCAGCTCGGCGACGGCCTCCGCGGACCGCTCGACCTGGGTGTGGTCGAAGCCCTCGAAGGCGATGCCCGGGATCCGGACCAGGTTTTCCAGGTCGCGACGGACTCCGGGCATCTCGCGCGCGATCGCGGCGCGCAGATCGGTTTCACTCAAGCTCATGGAACCGACCCTAGCGGTCAGTTGCTCGAATCCCGCCCTCGGCCGGAGGCCCAGTCCCGGGCGCCCTTCGCCGCCGAACCGGCCAGGTCGGCGGCGCCCCCACCGACCTTGCGGACCAGGGTGACGAGCGGGTCCTGGGAGTTGGCGAAGCTCTCCCGGTAGGAGTTGGCGGCGGCCTTCACCTCGTCGGCGACCGAGGCGTCCCGGTCGTCGTCGCGGCGCGGGTAGTCGCCGCCGAGGATCCGCGCGTAATCGCCGGAGTCGACCCACCGGCGCAGGTCGGCGGCGCGGGCCACCGGCACCGGGTGGGTGCTGCCCAGCGTCATGCCGAACTTGTGGATGCTGTCGCGCAGGTCGCCGCCGGTTTCGTATTCGGCCGCCTGCTCCACGAACGCGGCGGTGTCGATCTGCGACAGGTCGCCGCCGCCGGCCAGCTTCATCAGCAGGCGCGTCGACGCGGCCGGGTCCTGCCCGGCGAGCAAGCCGGCCCGGTCGGCGGACAGTTCAGCCTTGCGCCACCACTCGAGCATCGCCGCGATGATGCCGCGCAGCGCCAGCGCGCCGACCGGCAGCCAGGCGATGTTCGTCGTCCAGGCGGTCAGGATCGTCATGATCGTCTTGTACACGGCGTGCCCGCTGAGCACGTGGCCCAACTCGTGCCCGAGCACCGCGCGCAGCTCGTCGTCGTCGAGTTTCTCCACTGCCGCCGTGGTGATCACGATGAACGGCTTGTTGAGCCCGATCGCCTGACCGTTGATGATCGGCGACTGGCTCACGAACAGCTCGGGCAGCTCGGCCACGTCGAGCGCGGCCGCCGCCTCGGCGTAGCGCTGGTAGACCCGTGGGTACTGCCGATGATCGACCCGGATGGCGCCGGCCAGGAACTGCAGGCGGAACCCGCGCTCGTTCCACATGCCGAAGAACGCCTTCACCAGGTCGTCGAAGCCGCGCAGCTCGCGCAGGGCGGTCAGCGCGCCCCGGTCGGCCGGGTGCTCCCAGGCCCGCGAGCTGATTCCGGTGAGCGTGACCCGCCGGCGCACCGGACGGTTCTCTTCGTCGGTCATCTTCCCCGCCTCATGAAACTGTCGTCGCCGGTCGCCGCGGCGCCGTCGACGATGAGGTCGGCGGCGGCGGCGGTCTCGTCCTCGGCGAAGTGCCGGTCCTCGGCAGCACGCCACCGCTCAAGGTACGCCCGGAACGCAACGCTGTCGTCGCCGTCGCGCTCTACAGCTCGCCGAAAACGCAGGTCAGGAGGGGCAACGACAAAAACGGCGAAGCTCAGCGACGGACGGATCCCGCGCCGCGCCGCGCTGACCCCCTCCAGCAGTACGACCGGCGCGGGCTCGACCGTGATCTCGGGCCCGTCGAACGTCCCGCTGCCCCAGTCGTACGCCCGATATGTCGGAGTCGACCCCTGGCGCAGCGGGTCGAGCACCAGCCTCTCCAGCCGCGGCCAGAACGTGAACTGGTCGTCCCACCCGTCCAGCAGGTCGTCGGTGTGCACGAGCGGAGCACCGCCGAGGGCCTCGGCGAGCCGGCCCGCGAACACCGTCTTGCCCGACCCGCTCGGCCCGTCGACAGCGACCAGGCGGACCCGGCCGAGACGCGGCGGCCGCGCCCGCACCCACGCGGCGAGCTCGGCGAACGTCTGCCGGACGGCCGGCCGCGCGTCAAGCACCCGAGCCGCCGGGTGCCGCCGGCGCCGTCGGGGCTCCCGGCGGCACGAACACCAGGCCCGGCGGCGGCCCCTGCTCGATCAACCGCCACAGCGCATCGGTGTCCAGGTGTTCCTCGACCAGGTCGCCGAGCACGTCGAGGGCCCGCCCGCGCAGGGCCGCGAACCGGGTGTCCGGCGCCACCACGAACCCGCGCCGGCCGGCGTCCCGCGCGGCCCGGGTCAGGAATCGCCGCCGGAACTCGTCGTTCTCGAACGCGCCATGCCAGTGCGTGCCGGACACGTTGCCGGCCACCGCCCCCTCCGGCCGCCCGTCGTCGTAGCGCAGCAGCGGTTCCGGCTCACCACCCACCACCAGGCCGTGATGGATCTCGTAGCCGTGCACCGGCGCACCCAGCCCCGCCCCGGCGGACCGGGTGAGGGTCTTGCGCTCGGCGAACGCGATGTCCACCGGGAGCAGCCCGAGCCCGTCGACCACGCCGGCACCGCTCTCCACCTCGTCGTCGATGCGGCGCGACAGCATCTGGAAGCCGCCGCAGATGCCGAGCAGCGGTTTGCCGGCCGCCGCGTGCCGCCGGATCGCCTCGTCCAGCCCACGCTCGCGCAGCCAGGCCAGATCGCTGACGGTGGCTTTCGAGCCGGGCAGCACCACCAGGTCGGCGTCGGCGAGGTCGCCGGGTTCGATGGTCAGATGCACCCGCACACCCGGTTCGGCGGCGAGCGCCTCGGCGTCGGTCGCGTTGGAGATGCGCGGCAGCCGCACCACCGCGACCCGCAGCCACTCGGTGCCGTGCGGCGGTCCGGGCCGGCCGAGCGTACGCCCGTAGGCCAGCGAATCCTCGGCGTCGAGCCACACGTCCGGGTGGAACGGCAGCACCCCGTGCACCGGTCGCCCGGTGACCGCGGTGATCATGTCGAGCCCCGGCTTGAGCAGCCCGGGATCGCCCCGGAACTTGTTTATGACGAAGCCCGCGACCAGCGCCTGATCCTCGGGGCCGAGCAGCGCGAGGGTGCCGAACAGCGCCGCGAACACCCCGCCCCGGTCGATGTCACCGACCACGATTGCCGGCAGTCCGGCCGCCCGCGCCAGGCCCATGTTGACGAAGTCGCCGTCCCGGAGGTTGATCTCGGCCGGGCTGCCCGCCCCCTCGCAGATCACCGCGTCGAACTCGGTGCGCAACTCCTCGAACGTCGCGAAGGCGGTGCCGGCCAGCCGCGCCCGCATGTCGCGGTAGTTGGTCGCGGTGACCGTGCCGACCGCCTCGCCGAGCAGCACGACCTGACTGGACCGGTCGCTGCCCGGCTTGAGCAGCACCGGGTTGAAGCGGACGTCGGCCTCGATCCCGCAGGCCGCGGCCTGCATGGCCTGCGCCCGTCCGATCTCTCCGCCGCGGCCGTCGGTCCCGACGACGACGGCCGAGTTGTTCGACATGTTCTGCGCCTTGAACGGCGCGACGCGCACCCCGCGCCGGTGCAGCCATCGGCAGATGCCGGCCGTGAGCACGCTCTTGCCGGCGTCCGAAGTGGTGCCGGCGACGAGAAGACCCCCGCTCATCGCCGTCCCCGGGCCAGGCCGGCCGCGAGCACCGCGGCCACCACCCCGACCGCGCCCGAAACCCGGGCCGCGCGCCGCAGGTGCTTGGCCGACGGCCGGGGTCCGTCGCCCAGGAACGGGCGCACCTCACTTCGTCCGAAATAGACGTTTCGCCCGCCCAGCCGTACGCCCAGCGCCCCCGCCATCGCCGACTCGCACTGGCCCGCATTTGGCGACGGATGGTCGTCGCGGTCGCGTTTCCAGACCCGCAGCGTCTCCCGGGGCGTCCCGCCGGCGATCGGGGCCACCGCGACCGTCAGCAACCCGGTGAGCCGGGACGGCGCCAGGTTGAGCAGGTCGTCGAGCCGGGCCGCCGGCGTGCCGAACCGGGCATATCGGTCCGATCGATGCCCGACCATCGCGTCGAGCGTGTTGGCGGCCCGATAGGCCAGCAGTCCCGGCAGACCGAGCAGTCCACCCCAGACGAGCGGCGCAACGACGGCGTCCGAGGTGTTCTCGGCGACCGACTCGACAGTGGCCCGGGCCAGCTCCGACTCGTCCAACCTCGACGGGTCCCGGCCGCACAGGTGGTTGAGCCGCCCGCGAGCCGCCATCAGGTCGCCGGACTCCAGGTGGCGGGCCATGATCCGGGACTCGCGGCGCAGGGTGCGACCGCCGAGCACCGTCCAGGTCGCGGCCGTGACCAGGACCGCCCGGACGATCGGCCGCCGGCGGGTGGCCGCCGCCCCGACGAGCCCCAGCAGTGCGGGCCCGCCGACGGCGACGGCGGTGAACAGGGCGCCGGACCGGCGATCCGGGGCATACAGCTTCTTCTCGAGCGCACCGGCCGCCGTGCCGAAGCCGGCGACCGGATGGAACCGGCGCGGATCACCGAGAACGGCGTCGAGCAGGAAACCGGCGAGCAGCCCGGCGGCATCCGCCTTCGCCATCCTCAAATCCCCCAACTGATCAGATTACGGGCACAGCGCGCGCACCCAGACCGGGTGCTCGGCCGCTTCGGGCGTCGCGTCGAACGGCACCGGCTCTATCTCACCCCACACGATCGCGCCCGGTGCGCGATCCACCAGGAACTCGGTGACGATCGCGTGCAGGTCGCCGGTGGCCCGGTAGGGCAGGTGGAAGGGCAGCTCCTCGGGCCCGCACGACCGGGTCGCACAGCGCAGTTGCCCCGCCTCCCCGTGGTGCCAGACATAGAACGTGACCGGCCCCGCGTGATGCATGGCGGCCACCTGCTCGCGAAGCAGTTCGGCCGTCTCCTCGAAAGCGGCCACCACCTCGTCGGCCGACAGGCCCATGCGTTCGTGCGGTGGAGCGCCGAACCAGTTGGTGTTGACGTGCTCGGCGTCCTGGTCGTGCGGCGAGAGCACTAGTGTCTCGCCCGCGATCGCGCGGATCTCCTTCAACAGCACGGGTTCAGTCTGCCCGCCCCACCCCGGTCCGGCCCAACCGGGCAGGTCGGCCGGGTGGCCCGATCAATCGGAACGATCGGGCCACCCGGTTCGAGGAAGTCACCGACGGGTCAGGCGGCAACCGGCTCCCGCTTCGACCGACGGCTCCGACGCGCGGCCGCCGGCTGCTCCGCCACCAGCCGCTCCACTTCGAGCGTGAGCTCGTCGTCGTCCGGCGGCTCGGAACCCGGCGAGTCCGAAACCGGCGGCTCGGAACCCGGCGGCACCGACAGGGGCGCCGTCGGCCCGGTCTCCGGGAAGGTCGGCTCCTCGTCGGCCGAGGGTGGCAGCCCCTCGCCGAAGCCGAGCGGCGCGTCCCCGGCCGGGACGGTAAGCGTCAGCTCGCCGCCGATCATGGCTTCCGCCTCGGCGTCCTCCACCGCGCCGGCCAGCGGAACGGCCTTGTTGCGATAGAACCGGCCACGCCCGCGGGCCAGGTCGTGACCGATGGAGAACGCCTCCATCTCATAAGACACGCGGGCCTTGTTGTCGTCGTCGGTCCAGTCCCGGGTGTAGAGCCGTCCGTAGACGATCACCGGGTCACCCACCTGGACCGACGTGACGATGCCCTCGGCGAGCCGGCGCCACGCGGTGACCCGCACCCGCAGGTTGTTGCCGTCGACCCAGCGGTTGGTCTCCCGGTCGAACCGCCGGGCCGTGGAGGCGATCCGGAAGTTGGCCACCAGGGATCCGGAACTGGCGATACGGCGCCACTCGGGGGTCGTGAGCGCGTTACCCACGACTACGAGGTTGGTGTCGAACATGTGCCCTCCTGTGTCGGAACGTTTGCGGAGGCGAGCATGTCGGCTGCGGCGTACCGTCCGGGGATCTTGCGGGGAAGCCTGTGGATTGGGGATATCGGCCGGAAGGCCGCTCGATCTGGTATGACCGCGGCCTACGCCTGGGTAACCTGGGCTGCGTGGAGACCGACGTCCTGGGACCGCCATATGAGCGGCACACGATCAACCTGCTCAGCGACGACGAGGGTCCGGTGGTGGCGACCCTGGTGCGCCGGCGCGGGGAAAATCCGAGTCGTCGCGCTGTGCTCTATGTGCACGGCTTCGTGGACTACTTCTTCCAGACCCATCTGGCCGACTTCTTCGTCGAGCGGGGCTGGGACTTCTACGCCCTCGACCTGCGCAAGTACGGCCGCAGCCTGCTGCCGCACCAGACGCCGAACTTCGCGCGCAGCCTCACCGACTACTACCCGGAGCTGGACGAGGCGGCCCGGATCATCCGCGAGGAGGACGGCCACGACCAACTGCTGGTGGCCGGCCACTCGACCGGTGGGTTGATCACGGCGCTCTGGTCGCACTCCCGGCAGGGCCGAGGTCTCGTCGACGGGCTGTTCCTGAACAGTCCGTTCTTCGACTTCAACGTGCCGTGGCTGGTCAAGCGCCCGTTGATGGCGACGGTGCTGCGGATGAGCGGCCGCACGCCCTACCGCAAGATCCCGACCGCCGGCCTCACCATCTACGGCGAGAGCCTGCACTCCGACCACCGTGGTGAGTGGACATATGACCTGGCCTGGAAGCCGATGGAGAGTTTCCCGGTGACGGCCGGCTGGCTCAAGGCGATCCGCCGGGGTCAGCAGCGGCTGCAGGCGGGGCTGTCCATCGACGCGCCGGTGCTGGTGGCCTGCTCCACCCGTACGTTCCGGGGTAAGGCCTGGTC
This sequence comes from Paractinoplanes ferrugineus, assembly GCF_016862195.1. Taxonomy (GTDB): domain Bacteria; phylum Actinomycetota; class Actinomycetes; order Mycobacteriales; family Micromonosporaceae; genus Actinoplanes; species Actinoplanes ferrugineus. Next base: position 60,453 of record NZ_BOMM01000009.1, read on the forward strand.
GGAGGACGTCCGGGTGACCGACGCGGTGCTTGACGTGGCGCACATCGCGCGGTGGGCGCCGGGCCTGGGCCCGCTCGTGACGGTGGCCCGGTTCGACGGCGGCATGCATGATCTGACGCTCTCCGGCAAAGATGTGCGGGCGGCGGTGTTCCACGAGCTCGGGCGCTGGGTGGACGCCTTCGTGCCGGCACCGGGAACGCCGGAGATCGAGGTGCCGCCCGCGCCGGAGGAGAGCGCCCCGGAGAAGGCGGAGGACAACGAAACCGCGACCGCCTAGTATGTGGCTGGCCAGCGCTCGTAGCTCAGCGGATAGAGCAACGGACTTCTAATCCGTCGGTCGCAGGTTCGAATCCTGCCGGGCGCGCCATTCATATGATCTACCAGGGCTTTCGCATCTGCCGATGCTTGGGCTAGTCCCCTGGTTACCCAGATTGTTACCTACTTTGACGAAACGGCGACGTCAGAGCAGTGCTGCAACGGATGCCTTGTCGCCCATGAGGTCACGGCCAAGGTACACGCGAGCGGTCATAGCCAGATCGGTGTGACCAAGCTGGTCAGCGATCGTCGCGATCGGTACGCCAGCTTGGTCGAGCAACGTCGCGACGGTCCGGCGGAACGTATGCGGCGTAGCCCACGGGAAGCCGCCCCCGATGAAGATGCGAGCCAGGGCCTTGGCCGAGTTGCTCTGATCCCACACCCGCCCCGGCTCGTTCAGGTGGTGAGGCGAGCTGAACATCAAACCGTCGGTGCCGAGCCGCTCAGCCCTCGCCGTCAACCGTGCGAGCAGCCACGGGGGAAGGTTGAGCCGCCGATCGGAACCGCGCGTCTTGGTTCCACGTACGTGAGCCGTTCCCGCCAAAAGGTCAAGGTCACCCCTGCAGATGGCGCGAGCTTCGTTGATCCGGACGCCCGTACCCGCCATGAACGCCACCAGGTCGGCCACCGCTTCGCGCTTCCGCCGGGTGCGCGGATTGATGGTCTCCGACAGCGTGAGCTTGTCCGCGTACGCGAAGATCGCTTCCCGCTCGCCCTTCGTCAACGCTCGCGCGGTGTCCCGCTCCCGAACCGGCGTCTTGACGGCCTGGGCCTTGACCGCCCGGATCTGGCGAAGCGCGTTGGTCGACAGCGTGCCGTTGTCGATGGCGAACCCGAGGATGCCGACAGGACACTACGGCTCATCTTCGATGCTCCAGTTCCATGCCGATCTGCCACCACCTGGAGGAACGCCCTCAGCCGTTGGGGATCGTTCACCTGCACGAGCGTCAGGCCACGGATGCTTGAGCCCTGAACGTCGATGTAGCGGGCGAAGGTCCGGCCATAGTCCAGGACTGTCCTCGCGCTCAGGCCAGAGTCGGTCCGCCGGATGTGGGTCAGCCACAGCTCTCCCGCCGCCGCCAGCTTCATTCCCGAGGTCATCTCGACATGGCCGCGTTCCCGTTCGGCAAGGGCCGTCTCGACCGCCTGCGTAGCGGCGCGCTTCGTGGAAGCGAACCGGGAGATCTCGCCGACCATGCCGTCGTAACCCCGGTGATAGCAACGCGCTCGCCAACGCTCGGCACGGCGTGGAGTAGCTGCCCGCTTCCACTTGCCTTCCGCGTCCCGCGCCTGCGGGGTGGCTTCGATCTCGCCGTGCTCGCCGAGACCAAGGGCTCGCCTGCTCATGCATCACCTTCCATCTCGGCTATCTGAGCATCAATCAATGCATCGTCTTCCGGCGACCACTTCGGGTTGATCAGCTTCATGGCCTTGTCCGTCACACCACCTCCGGCTTCACCCGACTTCACCGGGGTGAGCAGGCCACGCCGTCGCGCTTCGGCGATGCGGTTGGCCCACGTGCCGCTCGCCCCTCCGTGTTTGGTCGCGAGCGTCTTCGCGGGTGACCGGTCACCGTCCTGGACCAGAAACGCGTACTCAAGAGCGAGACCGGCGTAGTCCGTGTCGTCACGCGACCGCCGTCCGCGTGCGTCCTCCAGGAAGGGCGCTAGATAGACCGCTGACGGGTTCACCAAGCGAAGACCCGTCGAACCCGTAGGGCCAGCGAGTTGCGCGCTCAGTGCCTTCCTGGAGGCTGCCAGCAACTCGCCGATGGGCAGGGAACGGATGGTCTTGCTCGACATGGCAGGCGTACCGGATTCGACGGCCTGACGGACGGCGAACTCAACGAGACGCCACTCGCCGAGCGCATCTCCCGAAGCCGTCAGCCGGAACGCCACGAGCCAGACCTGCTCGCCGTCGTCGTGGCCATGCACGGCGAGCGCTTCCTGCTGGGTTTCCCCAACCCACACGACAGGCAGGTTCAAGCCCGCCGCCGTCGCCAGAGCCTGGCTCAGGCTTGAAGGTGATCTCTGCATGTCAGTCAACCTAGCACATGGTGAGTTGCCACAATCACTGTTATAGCGGGTTGGCACTCTCATTATTGGTGGCTACGCTTCGATGGAGATCACCCGGGCTCACGCCACCAGAGATCAGAGAAGAGACACATGGCTACATCCCGTTCAACCCGCTCAACCCGCAGGAGAACCGCCGAGTGCACTCGCAAGAGACCATTCACCTGACGCCCGCTCGTCTGTCCGAGCGCTGGTCCGTGACCGTCGGCCATCTGGCGAACCAGCGAAGTGAAGGAAGTGGACCTCCCTACCTCAAGCTGGGCGGTCGCATCCTGTACCGGCTCAGCGACGTCGAGACCTACGAGGAGCGATCCCTGGTGGCGGGAGCCCGCGCATGAAGAACCCGAACAGCCGGATCACCTTTCCCGGCGACGGCCCGTGGGTGGCTGTGTCGCAGCACAAGATGCAAAAGTGGGCTACCGACGAGGGCACTGGACCTCTGGCGATCCGGGTCATGTTCGCCGCCATCGGGCATCAGAACTCGACGGGACACGCCGAGCTTGCGAAGGGCGAGCTGTGCCGGATCCTCGGAAGGGCTGATAAGGAAACCGGCCGTCTTGAGCCGGCGGGATCGGACACCGTGTCGAGGGCCATTCGCAACGCCAAGGCGAGCGGCTTCATTGCTCCCGAGTCGGGTGCACGCTGCCTCGTGGTGCCTCGCTGGGTTGCCATCAAGAGGGCGAGGGACGCCTGGACTTGCCGCGTCCACGGTCCGCAGGTGGCCTGAGTGGTCAGGAAACCGACCGAACCTTGACCGCTGGAGCCTAACCAGTTGACCCGACAGGTCAACGCGCAACCTCATGAACTAGGAAAACGTAGGCGTTCTCTCTTCTATCTCTCAGTGCCAAAAGGATTGACGGGGACGGAGTCGCGGGATACCCGGTATCTCCGGGGCTCCGCCCCGGTGACGTAGAGCTTGCTGACTCGGGGGCTCCGCCCCCCGGGAGAACGGGCAACGGAAACAACGACCCAGAAACCGTGGCAGTTTTCGAGGTGCTATCACGCGCCGGTCCTCGCCGTGAGCCACAAGGGGTCATACCCCCCTCCCCTGGTCAAGACGAGTACCCGTCGCCGCGCCCTGCTTCATGGATAGCCGTGGCGTCGTCGGCCGGATAAGCAGCAAGGCCCCCACGCGCTTAACATGGAGGCCTTGCTGTGTCTCGCGGCGGACCAGCTCGGCCCGTCGACCGCTACCTATCTGCCGCTTGCCAACTATGACACCACCAGTTTGGCCAAATGGCAACATGTCGAGTTGGCCAACTTTATGGATACCCGAGTTGGCCTAGTGGCTGGCCAGGCACGATGGCCAAATGGCTGACCTTGAGGCAGCGGTCCAGAAGTTTCGCACGGCCGAGGCCGGAGTTGCCCGCGCGCAGGAGCGGGCCGCGCAGATCGTTGCCGACGCCAGAGGCAAGGTTGACCAGGCTCGCGCCGAGCTGGCCGACGCCATCCGCGACGCTGACGAGGCCGGCATGCGTCAGGTCGACATCGTGGCGGCGACGGGCTACAGCCGAGAGCGAGTGCGCCAGATCGTCCGCGAAGGCTGAGCCGAGATCGGGTATCGAGCTGGACTGGTTTCGGTGCCGTCCCAGTTGGTACCAGGCTCCCCGCATTGGTGAACGGGGCCTGACGCAGAGCCAGGTGCGCCAAATGCACAGAGGCCCGGGTGAGTAACGCCCCGACAGCAACCATCCAGGAGGCACGAGTCGCTTGCCTACGATAGGTCATCGGTGGACTTAGCTTCCGCTCGCGTCGCGGAAGAAGAGTATACGAATGCGGCCTGTGATCGATAGGATCTGAACTCCGGCCATCATGGCGTGGCAGCTCAAGATCAAGCTTGACTAGTCCTCATGCGGGAGTGCGACGTGGCCAGCTGGCTCACTGATGATGAGTGGGAATCGTTAATGCGGGCGATGGTTGAGGGCCGCTATCAGTTACTGCTCGGCGCTGGTGCCAGCGCTGATGCCAACGGGCCGATGGGCTCCCCCATGACTGGCTGGACGCTGGCTGCCGAGATGGCGCGGGATTTCGGGATTCCTGGGGATCCTGAGGGAAAGCTTCAGCAGGTTTTCTCACTCGCGCGCCAGCGAGGCAATGCGACCACCGGTGAGAATTTAACTGATTATCTCCGGAACCGTTATTGGAATTGCTCGGCGCCAGCCTGGTACCGAGATATAGTTTCAATCCCGTGGAAGTATATCTGGACGCTCAATATTGATGACGTCGTAGAACACGCCTATCGGACGTCCTTCAAAGATGACGCTGTTCAACGCCTCGTTTCTGTCAACTGGACAGACGCTCACCGTGTGCCGTCGGCCGAGCAGGTGACCCTGGTGCATCTTCACGGCGTTGCGGCTTCCAGCGCACCAGACAACTATATATTCGATATTTCGAGCTATCTCCTCGCGGCAACCGAACGCCATCGTTGGCATAATATATTTGCTGATCGATATGCAGATACTCCGACGATAATTCTCGGAGCTCGACTGTCTGGCGAAATAGACCTCGAAACAATTTTAGAAAAGGGGCGCCTTTCCGCTGATGGCCCTCCCTCCATCATAGTGCTTCGAACAATAAGCGAATTTGATGAGGCGCGGTTTCGCGGATGGAATCTGATACCGGTGCAAGCCGGTGCATCGGAATTTATGAAAGAGGTCAGGTCCAGGTGGGCGAGTTATGCGGCCAGGGTCACTGCAACGCCGGAAGGCTCGCCTCAACTGATAAGCCCGAATGCTCTAGCGTTCTTAAATCAGTGGGAGAGGCTTGAGCCCTATGATGATCGCACCCTGGATAGGCATCATGACTTCTATGCCGGCCATGAGCCCGAATACACCGACATCGTCCATGAATTAGATGCCTTTCGCGATGCGCGCACCAGCCTCATCGATCAGATGGCACATACCAGCCCTCAACAATTAGTTGTTGTTTCGGGTCCTCCATTCTCTGGCAAGTCGACCACGGCTATGAGGTTAGTGCGTGACTGCGCGAGTGCTGGTTGGCAGACCTACCGCCTAGACCCAGAACGTCGGCCCAATATCGACGCAATCCTTTGGTGGGCGCGAAACTTCCCTAGGACGGTTCTATTTGTCGATGGTGTTGCGGACTTCGCCCCAGACTTTCGAGTCCTTGTCGATCGCGCAATAGAGGCTTCGGTTCCTGTCCATTTGGTAATGGTTGAGCGCAGTTCCAGGATGAAAGAGGTTGAGCGAGAGTTAGCTAGCCTTCCCTCGTATACCGAGGTGTCGATTGAAAGCACACTTAGTTCAAATGAGGTCGACCGGCTGATTGAGAAGCTTGCACGGCCGGGACGACTTGGGGTTCTGGTACACGAAGGCAGCGCCGAGCGTCGGAGGTATTTCTTGGCCGACCACGGCGGCGAACTTTTTTCTGCCATGTCTGGCCTTTCTGAAGGCGAGGGTTTCGTCGAACGAGTACGCCGCAGGTATCTCCAGCTAGCCTCGAAGACCCAAAGGACTGCGTTTCACGCGACGGCAATAACGTCGGCGCTCGGATATGGGCTACCTTTTGGCCTGTGCATGGCAACTTCAGGCCTCACTCCGAAAGAACTCGATCTAGCGCTACGTGATGATCCAGATTTCTCAGAGGTTGTGACAGTACGCCGAGCGCGCCTTTACCCACGTCATCGAGTTTTCGGCTCGTATATGCTGGAATCGGCGTTCAGTGACGAACAAAACTTCGAAGTGACGCAAAGCCTCGCGCTAAATCTTGCACCGGACCTGTCTGTCGCCGCTATTCGCGCTCGAACCGAAATCTATCGATTGGCGCGGCAATTACTTGACTATCAAATTTTGGGTAAATGGATTGGTCAATCCAACCTGGAGCGATGGTATTCCTCTCTTCAGGAGGTGTTCGAGTGGAACGCGCGATTCTGGGAACAGCGAGCGCTCGCCGCAAGCCACGACGGACGACATGCTGCGGCGGCGTCATGGGCAGAAAAAGCGGTAGGCAAGCATAGGGACGCCCTCGCACTTAACACTCTTGCAGTCGTCTTATTTCGTAAGGCCCTAGAGGAAAAACGAGCAGAAAGTGATCTGATAGACGGCTATCTTGAGGCCGTCGCGATGCTTCAGGAGGCGCGCGCAATGGCACGCCATGATTCCGAGTATCCGTTCGTAACTTTCTTCCAATATACATTGGAATGGTCCCGGCGACGCAGCACCGCAGGCCTGCCTTTGCACCCAGACATTGTCCGGCGGTGGAATGACTGGTGGCAATCAGCCCTAAACGCCGAGGTATTTGCTGGGCAGCGAGGACAAGCTACCCTTCGTGATTGGCAGCGAAAATGGCTAGAGTTGTCGGTTTCTCAGGCTCGATGACGACCTCGGTCGGTAGGTCGGCGCTTGCGCCCTGCGCTCGGTGATCAGTGCGCCGACAGCATGACCAACGGTGTTCGTTCTCAGCGTTCCTCGCCCCAGTGTTCCTCTGCCGGCGGCATGCTGGTCGTCATGGACGGTGCGAGACCTTGAGCCTGAGTCAGAAAGCTTCTCTACGACCTGCGCGCTTGACCGGGCTTCTGCCTGCCGCCGGACGCGAACCACCGGCTGGTCGAGTCGCCGCCGGTCGACGTGGATGCGCTATCGATCTCCATAGCCAAGGCTGAGCCATCGTTGACCAGCACATGAGTCGTTGGCCGAAGGCTGAAGACACGTCCCAAGATGCCTGATCTGGTTACCCGATTTGTTACCCATAATCGTCATCATCAGCGATGAACCAACATGATCTTGGGTGACGTGATCGCCAGCTTCACCCGGCGTCTTGCCTGTTCAGGATGATTAGGGGTGACGGCCGATGATCCGGCTTGCCCGGCAGATCTCCTACTCCGTCGGTCGCAGGTTCGAATCCTGCCGGGCGCGCCCCCGTGACACAGCGAGGCGGGTGACGCTGATGCGCCACCCGCCTCGCTCAGTGCCAGACCTGCCTCGCTCAGTGCCGGGCCTCGCGCAGAGTCGTGCTCTCCTGGACGTCGTCGGCCTCGGGTTCGGCCGGTCCGCTGGTGCGGCGGGCCAGGCCGATCACGCCGAGGGTCATCACGATCGCGGCCACGGCCACCACCACCCGGCCGGCTGTGCCGAAGCGGAAGCTCTCGCCGAAGACGACCACGCCGGCTATCGCGGCCACGATCGGGTTGCTGACGCTCACCGTGGCCAGCGGGGCGGCCAGGCCCGCGCCCCGGTAGGAGAACTGGCTCAGCAGGTAGCCGGCCGTCGACAGCAGCACCACCATGGCGGTCAGCAGCATGGGCAGCGCCGCCACCCCACCCGCGGTGAACGACGTCATCACCGACTTCGACAGGACCGACGAGATGCCGAAGGCGACGCCCGCCGCCCCGGCCAGCAGCATCGCCCGGATGCGGGGCTTGGCCGTCGTCGCCGCGACCACCAGGGCCACTACGACGACCACCGTGAGCAGGGCGACGTAGCGGCTGTCGGCAGTGGTCAGGACGCTCGGCTCGGCGGAGTCCACCGACAGGGACATGATCAGGGCGAGGCCCAGCACCGTCAGGCCGGCGTCGATCCAGGCCGGAATGCTTATCGGGGTGCGGTAGCGCAGCGCCGAGATCGGCAGGGCGAACAACAGGGTCAGGGTGCCGAGCGCTTGGACGATCGCCACCGTGCCGAAGTTCAGGGCGATCACGTGCAGGCCGACGCCGGCGGCGGTGAGCAACAGGGCCACCGCCCACCGGGCCGGGCCGCGATGGCCGTTCTTGGCCAGGCGTTCCTGCGCCACGGCCGCGGTGGCGTAGCTTGCGGCGGACAAAACGGACAGCGTGACAGCCCAGCCGAGCGACGCCATAACCACCCCTGTTCGAGTCTGCCCCAATCCAGCGGGGTTCAGCCTCCCTAATTCCCCCGATCTTGGCGTCATCCCAGGGCGGTGGAAAGCGAGGCGACAACTACCGCGGTGGGCTGACACCATCGGGCCATGACGGAATCCGCGCACACCCGCATCGGCTGGCTCGACCTGCCGGCGGAGGTCCGCTCCCGCGTCGAGGGCGTCCTCGGCGGCGGCCCGGTGACCGAGGCCGTCACCCAGCCCGGCGGTTTCTCCCCCGGCACGGCCGCCCGGGTCCGCACCTCGACCGGCCGACGGGCGTTCGTCAAAGCCGTCTCGCCCGAGCTCAACACGCGGTCGGCCGAGCTGGCCCGGATGGAGATCCACGTCAGCCGGTCGATGTTGGCCACCGCCCCGGTCCCGAGGTTGCTGGCGGCGTTCGACGACGGTGCCTGGGTGGTGCTCGTCCTGGCGGACATCGAGGGCGCTCAACCGCGTACCCCATGGGTCGAGCCGGAGGTCGACGCGGCCCTCGCCGCGCTCACCGAGCTCGCCGCCGCCGTCACCCCCACGCCGGTCGGCGGCTTGCCGACGACGGCGCAACGCCTCCATGACAACTTCACCCGCTGGGCCGCGCTGGCCGCCGACCCACCCGCCGACCTCGACCCCTGGCTGGCCGAGCGGATGCCCGAACTGCGGTGCCTCTCGGCGGCGACCCTCGAGATCCTGGCGACCGGTGACACGCTCACCCACTGCGACATCCGCGCCGACAACATGCTGGTCCGCGCGGACGACGGCAAAGTGATGATCGTCGACTGGCCGTGGGGTTGCGTCGGGCCGGCCTGGGTCGACCGGCTGATGCTCGCCGTCGACGTCTACGTCAAGGGCGGCGACCCGGCCCGGGTGCTGGAAGGCATCGACCCCGACGCGGTGACCGGCTTCCTCGCGGGCATGTCCGGCTTTTTCGAGTACGCCCACCGGCAGCCCCCGCCGCCCTCGATCCCGACGGTCCGCGAGTTCCAGCGCCGCCAGGCCGAGGCCCTGCGCCCCTGGCTGCGGGCCCGGCTCTGCTCCACCCCACGCCGCCGGCCGTGATCGCGGTCATGGCCATCGCACCAGATGGGAGGTCCGGCACACCGGTCCGGACCCCGCCCCGGCGCGCACTAGGCTGGGGATCCGGGCTTCGGCGTGGCGGCCCGAAACACACCTCACGAGAACGGAACACGATGAGCGACCAGGCCAAGGTGCGAGTCCTTCTGCTGGAGAGCATTCACCACGACGCGGTGACCCGGCTCGAGGCCGAGGGATACTCCGTCGAGTCCGTCCGCAACGCCTTGGACGAGGCCGAGCTGATCGAGCGCATCAAGGGTGTGCACCTGCTCGGCATCCGGTCCAAGACCAGGGTGACCGCCAAGGTCCTCGAGGCCGCCGACAGTCTGATGGCGGTGGGTGCGTTCTGCATCGGCACCGATCAGATCGACCTGCTCACCGCGTCGGCCTCGGGCGTCGCCGTGTTCAACGCCCCGTTCTCCAACACCCGCTCCGTGGTCGAGCTGGCCATCGCCGAGATCATCGCGATGACCCGGCGGCTCACCGAGAAGAACGCGCTCATGCACGACGGCGTGTGGGACAAGTCGGCGGACGGCGCGCACGAGATCCGCGGGCGGCGACTCGGCATCGTCGGCTACGGCAACATCGGCACCCAGCTGTCGGTGCTCGCCGAGAACCTCGGCATGCACGTGTCCTTCTACGACACCGCCGACAAGCTCGCGCTGAGCAACGCCCACCGCTGCGCCTCCATCGAGGAACTGCTCGAGACCAGCGACATCGTCACGCTGCACGTCGACGGCCGGCCGGGTAACGCCGGTTTCTTCACCGCCGACCAGTTCAAGCGGATGAAGCCGGGCTCGCTGTTCCTCAACCTGTCCCGCGGTATCGTCGTCGACCACCTCGCCCTGCGCGACGCCCTGGTCAGTGGGCACATCGCGGGCGCGGCGGTGGACGTGTTCCCGAAGGAGCCGAAGGGTCGCGGCGACGAGTTCGTCTCCGAGCTGCGCGGTCTGCCCAACGTCATCCTCACCCCGCACATCGGCGGGTCGACCGAGGAGGCGCAGTCCGACATCGGCGACTTCGTGGCGAACAAGCTGACCCACTTCGTGCAGGACGGCAACACCACGTTGAGCGTCAACCTGCCGTCGGTGGCGCTGCCCGAGCAGGAGGGCATGAGCCGCATCGTGCACGTCCACATCAACACCCCGGGCGTGCTCGCGAAGGTCAACAGCATCCTGGCGCAGCACTCGGTGAACGTCGAGGGTCAGCTGCTGAGCACCCGCGGTGAATACGGCTACCTGATCACCGACATCAGCGGCGACTACAGCGCCGAGGTTCTCGACCAGCTGCGCGGCATGGAGCAGACGGTCCGCCTACGAGTTCTCTAGACCCGAAGGCACGACAAGAGATACGAAGACACGACGAAGCCGGCCGGGGCTGTCCCCGGCCGGCTTCTGCCGTACTCAGGCGTTCTCGACCGTCAGAGACGTGATCCGGGCGCCGGCCGTCATGTCGTAACGGTTGGCGACATTCCAATCCTTCGGGGTCAGCGTCGAACCGGCCGGCACGTCCTTCAGCGTCTTCGAGCCGGCCACCACCGTCTGCGCGCCGCCGGCCACCTTGATCCGCACCGGGTTGCCGGACGGCGACTTCAGGACCAGCGAGTCGACCGCGCCATTGATCTTCACCGGGACGGTCCCGGCGGGCTGGGACAAGACCAGTTGAGCGGTACGCATCCCCGCGACCATCTCGAGTCCACTGATCTGCCCACCGCTGACGTCGATCACCTGCTTCTCGGCGTACCCGGAGAAGCGCAGCGCCCACCGCACCTTGGCCGCGAGCACGATCTCGATCTCCCCGCCGGTGCCGTCGCCGTCCTTGCTTACCTGCAGCTTGACGTCGTCGTTGCGAATCGACGGGTTGGGCAGGATGCCGGCATCGTCCGGTGTGGAGATCCGGTAGAGGTCGTCGCCGAGCTCGCCGATCGTCACGTGCACCGAGTTGGTGCCGGCCAGCAGCTCGAAGCTCGCCTTGGTGCGGTTGTCCAACGGCGCCGTCGCGGTCCGTTTACCGGCGTCGCTCGAGCCGAGCTGCAGCACCGAGTCGATGTGGTCGTTGGAGCCGGAGAAGTAGACCACCCCGACGGCCGAACCGGCGAGCAACACGACCGCGCTGAGCACCACCATCGCGATGGTGACGCCCCGTGACTGCCGCCGTGGTGGTTCGGTGGCGGCGGAGTGCGAGACCCCGGCGCCGGTCGGGACCCCGGCGCCGAGCGAGCCGGTGTCGCTGCGCCAGTTCGCGAACTCCCCCGAGGGGGCATGCAGCGCGTTGGCGCGGGGCACCCGGCCGAGCGTGTCCTCGCCGGGCGTGAGCCGAGCCGGCGGGGGCCAGTTGGACATCGCCGGAGCCGGGCCGCGTCCCGCTGACGGCGCGTCGTTGCGCCGGATCGGAAGTTCGGCCGGTGTGAGCGAATCCGGATCGTAGGAGGTCGGCTCCCGGTCCCGCGCGGTGATCTCGAGCAGCGGCTCGAGCTCCCGGGAAGCGGGCTCGAACACCGGCTCGCGTTCACGGGAAGCCGGTTCGAAGACCGGTTCCCACTCGCGCGCGGCGGGTTCGTACGCCGGGGTCGGCGACGCTGATCCGGCCGGCGCGCCCGAGGTGGGCGCGGAGCGTTTCGGCGAGATCGGTCCGTCGCTGAAGCCGAATGAGGCTCGACCCGAGCCTCGGGGTGTAGCCGGCCCGAAATCCGGTGCCACCTCTTCCTCCTCCGCCGGCAAGTCCGTGCCGTCGGTGAACCACGAGCCGCCGGTGGTCGTGTCGACCGGCGGGTGTGCGGGCGGGCGGCGATAGAGGGTGTCACCCTCCCGGCCGCCCCGTTTGCTGCCGAAGGCCGTCGGGTCGGCCACCGCCACATCGGACGCGTCGTCAGCTGCTTCTCGATCCACAGCGAGTCTCCCCTGTCGCATCGCCGGTAGCCCGGCCATCCCCGACAGTGGTACGTATTTGAAGTTCACGCGGATGAGTGCAAGCGGGAACTACTTGGAGTTACTACCGGCCGGGCCGGATCAGGCCGCGCCGGGTGGCGATCGCAACCGCCTCGAGCTGGCTGTGCGCGCCGAGTTTGGCCAGCACCGCCTTCACGTAACCGCGGCACGTGTGCAGGCTGATACCGAGCCGCCGGGCGATGGCCCGGGCGTCCAGCCCGGCCGCCATCAGGTGCAGCACCTCGTCCTCGCGGGAAGTGAGCCCGCCACCACGCGGTGCGACCGCCGGAGTGGTGCTACGCAGCAACCGGGCCAGGATGTCGGTGGACACGGTCATGCCTCCGCCGTGCGCCGTGCGCAGCGCGTTGAGCACGTCGCCGAGCGCCCCGTTCTTGGACAGGAAGCCGGCCGCTCCGGCCGCCGTCGCCCGGCCCACGAGCGCCTGCTCATCGCTTGCAGTGAGGATCACCACACGCGTGTCCGGCTGCCGTACGCGAATCAGCTCAGCAATCGCAATTCCGTCCGCATCGGACAGTTCCGGATCGAGGAGGATCACATTGGGCTGGAGCTGTGCGGCTAGTTGCAGGGCCTCCGCACCGGTGCGTGCGTGACCTACGTACTCGAGGTCCGGCTGGCCGGCCAGAGCGTGTCCGAGCAGCTCGGCGAACGTCTGATGGCCGTCGACGACGAGGACGCTGATCGCTTCGCCGTAATTCATGCGCCACCTTTCAACCGATCGGACCTCGGAAGTCTAAGGAGTACCAGCTCTCATCTTTGCCCTACCAACAGCCTGCCGCTGCGACGGGGCGGATCCGTTCCGCCGGTACGCCCGACAGAAGGATGAGGCCAAGCGGATGCGATAGCCAGTCTTTCGGTTGATCTGCACCCCTCGCGTTGGGGCTTGCCGGTCAACTCTCTCAGACGCAGAGTTTCGGTTCATGTTCGACATCCAGCTCTTCGGCCGCGTCGAGGTCCGCACCCGGGGCGAGCGCCTGGCGGGCCGTGACTTCGGCGGCGACCGGTCGCGGCGTCTCCTGGCCCTGCTCGCGCTGCGCGGCGAGGCGTCCATCTCGGAGCTGGCCGAGCAGTTGGGCACGAGCAAGAAGTCCGTTGAGGCCGACTTGTCGGTTCTTCGGAAGCATTTGGAACCGGGCGTAAGCTCCCGAGACTCCGTGATCGGTAGCAATCGGGGCCGGCTCCGTCTCGACCCCGACCGGGTCCGGGTCGACACCGCCCGCTTCGACGAGCTGATCGAGGCCGCGCGCGGGCGGTCCGCCGCCAGTGCCGCCAAGCCGCTGAGCGCCGCCGCGTTCCTGTCCACCCGCCCGTTGCTGGAGGACGAGGACGCCGCCTGGGCCGCCGAGGCACGCAGCGAATACCGCGCGAAGCTGGTGATGGCGCGCACCGAGCCGGCTAAATCGGAGGCGGCCACCGTCTAGGACGGGCAAAATCGCCGGGTGCCGACCACCCTGCTGCCCGTACCGCTCGCTCCGGAGATCTCGCTCTACCTGCAGAGCAGCCGGGTGGGCCTCTTCGACCTCACCGGCGGCGAGTTCCGCAGTGACGAACCGCCGCCGTTCTGGGCCTTCGTCTGGGCCGGCGGTCAGGCCCTCGCCCGCTACGTTCTCGACCATCCCGAGACAGTGGCCGGCAAGCGCGTCCACGACCTCGCCACCGGTTCGGGGGTGGCCGCCATCGCCGCCGCGATGGCCGGTGCCGCCCATGTCGCGGCCACCGACCTCGACCCGGCGGCGACCGAGGCGGCCCGCCGGAACGCCGCCGCCAATCAGGTCACGGTCAGTGACGCTCCGGAGCGACCCGAGGTGATTTTGGCGGGCGACGTCTTCTACAGCCCGACGGTCGCGCCCGAGATGACCAGGATTCTCCGCGAGGCCCGTCGAAATTCGGTGGAAGTCCTGGTTGGCGACCCCGGACGGGGGTACTTCCCGGAACGGCTCTTCACTGCGCTGACCAAGTACGTCGTGCCCGTACCGGCCGCGCTGGAGGAAGCCGAGACGCTGACGACGACGGTCTGGCGGATGCGATGAGCGTCACTTCATGCGAGATGCTTTCATCACCCAACCAGTTGTAGGCTGCATGCATTAATCAAGCTTTCTGCGGGGCCTTTCACGTGTCACAGGATGATCTAGCGAGCGCCGCGTCGCGTCTCGCCGACGAACTTATGCGGTTCTTCCGGCTCGGTGGACGGGCCAAGAGCATGCTCAACAAGCCGGACCTGGGTGCGGAGTTCTCCGCGCTCATGCTGCTCTTTCCGCTGCGGTTCGTCGGCCCGATGCGCGTGACCGACCTTGCCGAGGCCAAGCAGGCCGACCCCTCCACGGTCAGCCGGCAGGCCGCCCAGCTGGTCAAAGCCGGCCTGGTCCGGCGCGAGGCCGACCCGGGTGACGGGCGGGCATCACGCTTGGCGATCACCGACGCCGGTCTGGACGCCTGCCGGCAGCTGCACGACGCCCGCGAGGCGTTCCTTCGCGAGGCCGTCGACGGCTGGCCGGCCGAACGCGTCGAGGCCTTCGTCGAGCTCTTCACCGAATTCAATACGGCGGTCGAGGCGCGTCTGCGCAGCGATTCGGCCGCGACACCACCACGGGAGATCGCGTGAGCAATCCCAGCACCGCCGCACCACCGGCCAAGACCGGCGCGGAATTCACTCATCGCCAGATCCTGACGGTGCTCGGCGGCCTGATGATGGGCATGTTCCTGGCCGCCCTCGACCAGACCATCATGGCCACCGCCACCCGGACCATCGCCGACGACCTGCACGGCTTCAACCTTCAGGCGTGGGCCACCACGGCGTTCCTGATCACGTCGACGATCTCCACGCCGCTCTACGGCAAGCTCTCCGACATCTACGGGCGGCGGCCGTTCTTCCTGTTCGCGATCGGCATCTTCGTCGTCGGCTCGATGCTCTGCGGCCTGTCCCAGAACATGTACGAGCTGGCCGCCTTCCGCGCGATCCAGGGCATCGGCGCCGGCGGCCTGATGTCGCTGGCTCTGGTGATCATCGGCGACATCGTGCCGCCCCGCGAACGAGCCCGCTATCAGGGTCTCTTCCTGGCCGTGTTCGGCACTGCCAGCGTCATCGGCCCGATCCTCGGTGGTTTCTTCGCCGGCGCCGACACCCTCCTCTGGGTGGACGGCTGGCGCTGGGTGTTCTATTTGAACGTGCCGATCGGCGTGGCCGCGATGATCGTGGTGGCCCGGGTCCTGCACCTGCCGCACCAGCGCACCGACCACCGGATCGACTGGCCCGGCGCGCTCAGCCTGATCGTCGGGCTGGTGCCGCTGCTGACCGTGGCCGAGCAGGGTCGCGACTGGGGCTGGGCGTCCGGCCGCTCGATCGCCTGCTTCGCGGTCGGCGTGATCGGCATCGTCGCCTTCATCTTCGCCGAGCGGGCGTACGGCGACGAGGCGCTGCTGCCGCTGCGGCTGTTCCGCAACCGCACGGTCGCCGTCGGCGCGACCTCCAGCACCATCCTCGGCATGGCGATGTTCGGCGGCCTGATGACCGTCCCGCTGTACCTGCAGATCGTCAAGGGCTCCTCGGCGACGCAGGCCGGCCTGCAGATGATCCCGTTCGTGCTCGGCATCATGGCCGGCTCGATCACCGCCGGCCAGCTGATCGCCAAGACCGGCCGCTACCGCATCTTCCCGATCATCGGTAGCACCCTGATGCTGATCGCGCTCGGCCTGTTCGCCACGATCGGCGCCGACACCCCGCTCTGGCGGACCATGCTCATCATGGTGATCATGGGCCTCGGCCTGGGCGGCAACATGCAGCCGATGATCACCGCCGTACAGAACGCGGTGAACCCGCGGGAGATCGGCGTGGCCACCAGCTCGGTGACGTTCTTCCGCTCGATGGGCGGCACGCTCGGCACGGCGATCTTCCTGTCCGTGCTGTTCAACGTGCTCCCCGGCAAGATCCGCGACTCGTTCTCCGCGGCCGCGGCGACGCCTGATTTCCAGGCCGCGCTCAAGGCCCACCCGGACCAGGCGCAGACCCTGCAGCAGGTGACGAGCAACGGCAACGGCGACCTGAGCGACACCTCCTGGATCAACAACCTCACCGACGTGCTCGCCCACCCGTTCAAGGCCGGCTTCTCGGACGGCATCCAGGTGGTCTTCCTGATGGCCTTCGCCATCATGGTCGTCGGCCTGATCGTGGTCTTCTTCCTGCCGGAGATCCCGCTCTCCCAGCGCTCCGCCCAGCAGCAGCGCGCCGACGACATCCTCGCCGCCGAGAACAGCAATGGCGTCCCCGGTGAGGTCGGCGCCGGCCCGCGCGAGGACAAGGTCAACACCTAAAGATCAAAACCGCTCCTCGAGTACGCCCGGAGCACCACCGAAGAGCCGGGGCCGCCACGTGGCCCCGGCTCTTTCGTGTCCCGCCACCCGCTCCCGGCGAGCCCGGGGTCTAGCGTTGGCGCCATGGCTGTCGTGAAGATCAACGCTATCGAGGTGCCCGAGGGCGCCGGCCCCGAGCTGGAGAAGCGGTTCGCAGCCCGGCAGGGCGCCGTCGAGAACGCGCCCGGCTTCCTCGCCTTCGAGCTGCTGCGCCCGGTCGCCGGCGAGAACCGCTACTTCGTCTACACCAAGTGGGAGTCCGAGGAGGCGTTCCAGTCCTGGTCCGCCGGAACCGGCCGGGCCGCCCACGCGGGTGAGCGCAGCCGCCCGGTCGCCGCCGGCGCATCCCTGCTCGAGTTCGAAGTGATCCAGCACGCGGCGAAGCCCGAGTAGCCACCCGCCCACCGGCACCCGATCAGCCGGGGCCGGACCGGCGCGGTCAGGCCTTGCGGGCGGCCGCGGCGATCAGCCGGTCAGCGACGGCCTGCCGATCGAGGCCGAGTCGCTGGGCAGTCTCACCAAGCACGTCGTGGGCCTCACGCACGCTGCAGCCGCGCTGGGCGATGATCACGCCGATCGCCCGGTCGACGGTCGCGTGGGTGCTCGTCTCGTCGCGCCGGCGCAGCTCGCCGAGCAGCACCTCGGCCTGGTTGACCAGGGCCATCGCGGTGACCAGCACATCCGGGCCGGGGGTGCCGGGCCGGTCGAGGTAGACACTGACCGCACCGACCTCGGCCCGGGGCACGTCGAGCGGGACGGCTACCACCGCCGCGATTCCGGCGGTGGCGGCGGGTTCGGCCAGGTGCGGCCAGCGCGCGTCGGCGGTCAGGTCGTCGGCGACGGTCAGGGCGTGGCTGCGAGCCGCGTCGAGCCCGGGGCCGGTGCTCGACTCGTACGCGATCGTGTCGAGGCTTTCGCCGCGCGGACCGTTCGCGGTGCGGGTGGGTGGGCCGCCCTCGCCGATCAGCGTGACCGAGCAGCGCACCGTGCCCGGCACCGTGGCGGCCAGGAAGGCGACCAGCCGCTCGATCGCCGCATCGAAGCTGGGCGCGCCGAGCAGCCGGGCCGAGAGCTCATGCAGGAGACCGGCCAGTTCGACCGCGTGCGGGCCGCTCAGGACCGCGGAATGCCCACCGTCACGAGAACGGCCGGGCCGACGCGGCAACCGGGCGGGGCGACGCAGCAACCGGGCGGGACGGCGCAGCGGCGACGAAATCCGGCTTTTCGGGGCAGACACGCGGGGCATATTGCCACGACCATCGACCGGCACGGAAGTTCGTTGCCCCTACCGGGTGGCTTCGCCCGTCGTGGCCGTCTCGTCGGAGGCGCGCTCCTCGAGCGGCTGCGGGTCGAACTCCCGGTCGTCGGAGTCGGCCAGGATGGCCGCGGCCTGCGCCCGCGGGTCGTCGCTTCCGGCCGCGCGCTCCTCCGGGAGCAGCTCGGCGGCACGCTCGGAAATCCGGTCGTCAGTCATACGTGGCTGCTTACCCCGGCCCGCCGCGAGTTATCCGGCCCGCCGGAGGGCGAAACAAGAACGACGCCCCCGGGCGAACCCGGGGGCGTCGTTCACAAGACGTCGGTGTGCAGGTCGCCTCTCGGCGATAGGCACAACACGGCTCCAGCCGAACGGTATTCCGTGAAGGCATTAGTGGTGAGGCCCGGGGACACTGGACACACCGACGTTCGTAGTCAACGGTCGGTCACCGCGCGCGATTCCGTTAGCAAGTGTGACGCCCGCCACAGAGTTTGCCCGGCTCGGACGCGGGTAGTCGACCCGCCGTGACCGACGATTTCAGCGAACTGGACGCCTTCCTCGACGACGCGTTCGAGGGCCAGGAGCGCCTCAGCAGCCTGGACCTGCAGCGCCGCGCGATCGCGGCCGACCTGCCGGCGATCTCCCGCACCCGGGTCGACGCCCTGCCGGAGGGTGAGTACGCCCAGGACGAGGCCGCCGAGGCCCTCCGACTCATCGAGGTCTGAGCAGCGGAAGTACCCTTTTGGGCATGAAGGTGCTGTGGACGCCGGCGTGGATCGCCAGGCACCTCATTGCCCTCGCCGTCGTGCTGGGCTGCCTCGGGCTGGGCTGGTGGCAGTTCAGCCGGGCCAGCGGCGGCAACAATCTCAGCTGGGGTTACACGTTCGAGTGGCCGGTGTTCGCGGCCTTCTTCGCCTTCCTGTGGTGGCGTGAGGTGCAGCTCGCCCTGCGCCCGCCGGCCACCGAGGAGGAAGCCGCCGACGACGAGCCGGCGAGGCTCCCAGGCGCGGCTGTTACGGTCGGCCGTCCGGTTCGTGTCGCCGTGCGCGCCGACCAGGCCGCGGACGATCCCGAGCTGGACGCCTACAACGACTATCTGACCTGGCTGGCCCGGCATCCCGGGGCCGGCCCGGCCGACTATCCCGGCTTCTCGAAGAACTAGGACGTGGCATCGTGCAGGGAGCCCTGACCCGCTACCGGATCATCGCGTGGATCGTCGGCGTGTGCCTGCTCGCACTCGTCGTGGTCGGCATGCCGCTGAAATACCTCGGCGACAACGACGTCGTGGTGGCGACCGTCGGCCCCGCCCACGGCTTCCTCTTCATGATCTACCTGGTGCTCACCTACGATCTCGCGCGCCGGGCCGGCTGGGCGTTCCCGCGAATGCTTCTCGTGATGGCGGCGGGCACGATCCCGTTTCTTTCGTTCTGGGCCGAGCGTAAGGTCAGCCACGTCTGGATCCCGGCCGAGTTGGCGAAAAGTCCAGTTTGAGTCGCGGAATAACGCGGCGTTCCCGGTAACTGACAATGCGTTATCGGGATCATTCCCATATTCCTGACTTTTGCCTTAAATTCCTTGCCCGGAACTTGATTTTGTTTTACGCGCCGATAAGTTGGTGCGGTTGGATCGGTCCGCAGCCACAAACCCTCGGTGGCACCGGCCAACGCCGCCAATCGGCGCGGTGACTCAGCGTGTTCTCCCCGAACATCGCGTGCCATCGCGACAGAACCGGGGACCCGCGTTTCTGGGGTGAATCCGCGCAAGCGGTAGGGCCGTGTTCCGAGCCCCTGATCCTCATCAAGCGCCGGCGACAGCTGACCCGGCAGGCGGCCTTAGCGGGAGAAAGGCCAGTTACCGGTGCCACACCCCCGAACCAGGCTTCGGCCCATCGTGGTCGCGGCGTTGGCGATCGCGGTCAGCGGGTTCATGGCGACCCCCGCGCACGCGGCGCCGTCCGAGGCGGAGCTGAAGAAGCAGATCGACACCGCTTCGAACCAGCTCGAGGACATCACCGAGTCGTTCAACAAGCTCAAGATCGACCTGGCCAAGACGGCCGCCGACCAGAAGAACCTGGCCGCGTCGATCGCCCCGGCCAAGGCCAAGCTCCTGGTGGCCAGCGCCCAGGTCGACAACATCGCGGCCACGTCCTACAAACAGGGCAAGATCGGCCCGATGGCGGCTCTGCTGTCCAGCAGCAACCAGACCGGCCTCGTCGACCGGATGAGCTACCTGGACCTCATCCAGCGCGCCAACCAGCGCGACATCGACGCGTACACCCAGACCACCCAGACCTTCGACCAGCGCTCGGCGGCGCTGAAGACCACGCAGGCCAAGCAGACGGCCCAGCTCAACGAGGTCGCGGCGCGCAAGTCGAAGATCGAGGGTGACATCAAGAAGCTGCGGGCGCTGCGCCAGCAGGCCTTCGGCAGCGCCACCGAGACGGGCGTCTCCGGTGCCGCCGGTCCGGCCCCGAACATCGCGGGCTCGGCCGGTGAAGCGGTCGCGTTCGCGTACAAGCAGGCCAACAAGCCGGCCTACTACGGCTACGGAGATTCCGGGCCCAGCACGTTCGACTGCTCCGGCCTGACCATGGCCGCGTGGAACGTCGCCGGAAAGTCGTTGCCGCACAACGCCGCCGCGCAGTACAGCGCCACGGCGCGCATCTCGAAGTCCCAGCTGCAACCGGGCGACCTGGTGTTCTATCGAAGCCTCGGCCACGTCGGCATCTACGTCGGCGGCGGCATGATCATCGACGCGTCCCGGGAGGGCGAGCCGATCAAGAAGAGGTCGATAAACATCATGACCCCGTACGGCTACGGCCGAGTCAAGTAGCGCCTGTTCCGAGCAGCAAGAAGGCCGGTACCCCGCGGGGTACCGGCCTGTTTTCGTCGGAGGTCAGGCGGCCTGCAGACCCTCGGCCCGCGCGAGCTCGCGCAGCCGGCCGAGCGCCTGGATCTCGAGCTGGCGGATCCGCTCCCGGCTGAGCGAGAAGCGCGAGGCCACCTCGGTCAGCGAGTGCTCCCGGCCGTCCTCCAGACCGTACCGAGCCCGCATGATGCCGGCCGAGCGGTCGTCGAGGTGGTTGAGCAGACCCTCGATGCGCTGCCGCTCCAGGGCGGTCAGCACGATCTCCTCGGGCGATGGCGCGTCGCTGTCGGCCACCAGGTCACCGAGGTTGGTGTCGCCGTCGTCGCCGACCGGGGTGTCCAGCGAGACAGTGTCCTGGGCCCAGCGGGTGAGCTCGTTGACGCGCTCGACGGTGACGCCGAGAGCCGCGGCGATCTGGTCGGGCTCGGGGTCGGCGCCCAGCTCGCGGACGAGCTGCCGGGTGACGTTGCGCATCCGGTTGACGTCCTCGACCAGGTGCACCGGCAGGCGCACGGTGCGCTCCTGCTGGGCGATGGCCCGGCTGATCGCCTGGCGGACCCACCACGTCGCGTACGTCGAGAACTTGTAACCGCGCTCGTAGTCGAACTTCTCGACGGCGCGGACGAGGCCGGTGTTGCCCTCCTGGATGAGGTCGAGCATCGGCATTCCGGATCGCACGTAACGACGGGCGATCGACACGACCAGTCGCAGGTTTGCCCGGATGAACAGGTCCTTCGCGCGCTGCCCCTCCTGGACGATGCGCTCCAGTTCCTCCCGGCTCACGCCACGCGGAACCTCGCCCTCGTCCAGCAGGAACTCAGCGAAGAGGCCCGCCTCGATCTGCTTGGAGAGCTCGACTTCCTGAGCTGCGTCCAGCAGAGGCGTCCGGGAGATCTCGTGCAGGTAGACGCCGACCAGGTCCCGCTCCTCGGCGACCTGGTCGGTCCGCATGACGGTGTTCTTCTCCACGTTGCCCACGGTCCCCTCATTGCCTGAACTACTAACCACGTCCGCAAACTCATTCATTTACGGCTACTGGCATCTACACAACAAATGGCTGCTCGCACTGATTCCGGCTGGTGGGTCGAAAGTGTCACGAATGCCTGAGCGATTCCTGAGAGCCGCGTGCGATGTTCCTGAAGAGGGGCTCCCCGACGGCATTCACGCGCCGCAGCCGACCTCGGTCGCGCAGCATGACGCATACCCGCGTTGGTCTCAATGACACCATCGGCCCCTCATCCGTCGCAGCGACGGGCATCACCACTAGGCTTGGGACGCTCGTCACTACCCAGTACGGCCCACGGCCTCCCCGGGTTCAGGTGCAGCATCGACAGCTTCGCGACCGGCTTGAAACAAAAGCCTCTTCGAAAAGATCCATAAGCCCGCAGCCGGACTTGGCCACCTGCCACAATGCGGCATGTTTCGGCCGAGAGCACTCGCCCGCACGGGTGACAGCCGGCCGGATGATGGACATCTATTACCCAAGCGGTCGGTGACGAGAAACACACCGCCCCGCCCGGGTGAGCGGGCAGCATGATCCCCATGGACAACGGGCGGACGGTTCTGATCACGGGTGGCGCGGGCGGGCTCGGCACCGCCACGGTGGCGGCCTTCCTGGCGGACGGGTGGCGGGTGGTCGCCCCGGTGCGGGCCGGTCGGCAGACGGCACTGCCGGCGGGCGCGGTCGCCGTCGAGGCCGACCTGACCGATGCGACGGACGTCACCGCGGCGACCTCCGTCGCGGCCGGCGAAACCGGCGCCCCGCTGCGGGCGGTGGTCAATCTCGCCGGGGCGTACGCCGGGGCCGGTCTCGTGGCGGACACCCCGCTCGCCGACTTCGAGCACATGCTGACCGTCAACCTGCGACCCACCTACCTGGTCACGGCGGCTGCCCTCCCCCATCTCGTGGCGGCCGGCGGCGGCGGGATCGTGTGCGTGTCGTCGCGGGCCGCGGTGGCTCCCTTCCCGGGTGCGGCCGGCTATGCGACCGCCAAAGCCGCCGTTCTCGGGTTCGCGGGGGCGGTCGCGGCCGAGTACAAGAAGCAGGGTGTGCGCTGCAACACGGTGCTGCCGAGTGTGATCGACACCCCCGCCAACCGCGCTTCGATGCCCGACGCCGACTTCGCCCGCTGGGTACGGCCCGACGAGATCGCGCCGGTCATCGTGTTCCTGGCGGGCGACGCGTCCAGCCCGACGACCGGGGCGCAGATCCCGGTCTACGGGCAGGCCTGACTCACGACGACTCCGCCAGCTGCCAGCCGAGTGCGGTCGCGCCGGCCAGCAGCGGAGCACCGGCCAGCAACATCGCCCGGGCCAGGGAACGAGCCCGGGTGACCGCGGCCGGCAGCGGCAGTCGACCGCGGATCTCGGCGGCGACCTCGTCGGGGGTCCCGTTCGCGTCGATCAGCACGAAGTCCGGATATTCCGGCAGCGAGCGGTAGGCGGTCGCGGCCGCCGACAGGTATTCGATGCTCTCGTGGTCGTAGCCGCGGGTTTCGATCCGCTCCTGGGCCACGTGCGGGTCCACGGTCAGCAGGAAGGTCAGGTCGGGGGCCGGGAACAGCCGGTAGGCCAACCGGGCGCGGCGCTCGGCGGCGGGCTGGGCGGCTCGGGCACGCAACGAGGCGTACTGGCAGACGGCATAGCGGTCCATCACGGTGATCTCACCGGTCAGAGCCCGGCGCAGCAGAGTCCGCAGAATGGCGAGCCAGCGCAGGACCGACTCGACGAACAGCATGGCCCGGCGGCCGAGCAGATCCTCGGCGTCGTCGCCCCGGCCGAGGCGCGCGGAGAGTCGGCCGAACCAGCGACGACCGCCCGCGTTACGGCGGTAGGCGGCGTTCAGTCCCTCGGCCTTGAGTGCGTCGGCGAGCCGGTGGGCTTGAGTCGTCTTGCCACTTCCGTCGATGCCGACGAGGGCGATCGTGCGTGGTTGGCGAGTCATGCTCACCAACGGTAACGGGGTCTGCCCAGTCCGTTTCACAGCAAGCACTCCCCACGCCGTACCAAAATGGTGCCAAGCAGTGGAAAAGGTGCGGCGGGTTCAAAGGCAACGACCGCCGGGTAGGGGAACAAAGGTACAGACCACACTCGTCGACAGGGAGAAGATCACATGCCGCACCACGTGGATGCCGGGTTGGCCACCACGCTAAAGCGGGTGGCCTCCACCCTGAAATCGGCGGAGATCCCGTTCGCGCTCGGCGGCAGCTTCGCCGTCTACGCGCACGGCGGGCACTCCAGCGACCACGACGTCGATTTCCTGATCCGCCCGCAGGACGCCGAGCAGTCGCTCAAGGCGCTCGCCGCGGTCGGCTTCCGCACCGAGCAGCCGCCGGAGGACTGGCTGGTCAAGGTGTACGACGACGACCGCATGGTGGACCTGATCCACCGGCCGGTGGAAACCACGGTCACCGACGAGACGCTGCGCGACACCGAGGTCATCTCGGTCGAGGCGATCAGCATGCCGGTGATCTCGGCCACCCAGCTGATGGTGCACAAGCTGCTCAGCTACAGCCAGCACCACTGCGACTTCGCCACCGGCTTCCCGGTGGCGCGATCACTGCGCGAGCAGATCGACTGGGACCGGGTGCGGCGCGAGACCGCTCGATCGCCGTACGCCGAGGCGTTCCTGATCCTTCTCGATCGCTTGGACGTCGTTTCGCTCGAAGGGGGAAAGGGATGAGCACACAGCTCGACGAATATCTCGAAGCCGAGATCCAGAGCATGCTGACCGACGGACGGATCGCCGAGCTCGGCATCACCGTGCAACGCCGCGAGCACCTGCTGGTGCTGGGCGGCGAGGTGGAGAGCGGCCGGCGGCGGGACGAGATCTGCCGACAGATCAACGAGCGGTTCCCGGACGTGCACATCGTCTGCGACATCGGCATCACCCGGGCGTCGGCGCCCAGCGAGGTGGAGGAGATTTCATGATCCGGATCGCCGCCGTGGGCGACGTTCACGTGGACAAGGACGTGCTCGGCCGGTTCCGCCCGGCCCTGGAGGAACTGCCCGAGCGCGCCGACGCCCTGTTGATCGCCGGGGACCTGACCCGGCACGGAACGGTCGAGGAGGCACGCTGCTTCGTCACCGAGTTCGGCGGGCTGGGCGTGCCGGTGGTGGCCGTGCTCGGCAACCACGACCATCAGAGCGACCAGCAGGCGCGAGTCTCCGACGTGCTCACCGAGTCGGGCATCACGGTGCTGGAGGGTGACACGACCGTCCTCGAGCTGCACGGTCACCGGCTCGGCATCGCCGGGGTGAAGGGCTTCGGCGGCGGGTTCGCCGGGGCCAGCGCCAGCAACTTCGGCGAGCGGGAGATGAAGGACTTCGTCGGCACCACCGAGGTGATCGCCGAGCGGCTCGAGAACGCGCTCAAGTCGATCGAGGTCGACGCCCTGGTGGCGCTCACCCACTACGCCCCGGTGCCGGACACGCTGCTCGGCGAGCCGCTGGAGATCTACGCGTTCCTCGGCTGCTACCAGTTGGGCCGGGCGATCGACGCGGCACCGACGGCGCTGGCGCTGCACGGACACGCCCACCACGGGTCGGAGCGGGGGCGTACGCCGGGCGGCGTTCCGGTGCGCAACGTCGCCCATCCGGTGATCAAGCAGGCGTACAACGTGTACCAGCTCCTGACCGAGCACGTGGACGCCGAACTAGTTGCTTCCTAGGCGTGTTTCCGATTTAGAGGGCAGGGGTATCCGGATGTCATGGAATTCATCCTCTGGATCCTCGCAGTCATTCTGGTCGTGGCCGGCATCCTCGCGCTGTTCCGCCGGCAGCTCCTCTGGGGCATCGTGCTGATCGTCGTCGGTCTCCTCGTGGGCCCCGGCGGCGTCAGCATCTTCACCTGATCACCCCCGGCGAACAACAACTGAAGATCCCCCCGATACCGGGACCGCCGTCGGCGGTCCCGGTATCTCTTTGCGGTCGTACCGCACCCGCAGTGCGACGGAAGCGCTCGAATCAGGACGTAAATCACTCGGTCACATTCGTCGATCCTCGCGAGGTAACCGCAGTGACCGAGGTACATCACTTCACGTACGGGATCTTCAACCCGATCGCCGCCTATCTGCTGGCGTTCCTCGGCTCGTTCTTCGGGCTGCTCTGCACCGCCCGGGCGCGCGACGCGCGTACGCGTAGCCGGCGCACCCGATGGCTCGGCATCGCCGCGTTCTCCATCGGCGGTGGCGCGATCTGGCTCATGCACTTCTCCGCCATGCTCGGTTTCGACGTGCCGGCCAGCCCGGTCCGCTTCGACATCGTGATGACCCTGGCGAGCCTCGTCTTCGCGGTCATCGCGGTCGGACTCGGCCTGCTGATCGTCGGGCACGGGGCGCGCAGTCTCCCCCGGGTGATCGGGGCCGGTGTGCTGACCGGCGGCGGCGTGCTGACCATGCACTACACCGGCATGCAGGGCATGCACGTGGCCGGGCACGTGCACTACAACCTGACGTTGGTGCTGGCCTCGGCGATCATCGCGGTGGTGGCGTGCACGGTCGCGCTCTGGTTCGCCATCTCGGTGCGCGGCTGGCTGCCGGTGAGCGGCGCCGCCGCGATCATGGCGATCGCCGTGTGCGGCATGCATTACACCGGCATGGCGGCCATGTCGGTCTCGCTCGACGGCGCCATCGCGACGGTGCACGGCTTCCGGCCGCTCGCCATGATCGTGCCGATCACCGTGCTCACCGCGGCGACCATAGTGGGGGTGGCGTTGAGCGCGCTCCAGGCGATGACCGAGGAGGAGTTCACCGACGGGGCCGGCACCCCGAAACGGGGAATGCACGCGGAAACCACCAATCCGTGGTCCCTCAAGCAGGCGTCAGCCGCACCCGCGGGCCGCCGGCCCTCCCCCCGTCCGGTGCCGGCCCGGTCGACAACGAACCTCTGATCGCTACTCTGATCGCATGGCGGCCCGGATGCTGTTGTCGATGCCATTGCATGCGATCACCGAGGTCTACGGCGAGGCGGGGCTGCGCGAGCGGTTCCTCCTGGAGGTGGGCGGCTTCCCACCCGAGGAGCGCGATCGGCTGGGCGTCGCCCTCGAACTCGCCGAGAAACTGCACGCCGAGGACCGGCGCGTCCGCGAGCCCTACATGAACCACCTGCTGCGCGTCGCGATCCGGATCATCAAGTACTACGGGGTACGCGACGTCGACGTGCTCGTCGCGGCCCTGCTGCACGACGCCGTCGAGGACCACCCGAACGAGCTCGGCCTGCTCGCCACCGGCACCCACCAGGAGCTGACCGACGCGGCGATCGCCGAGCTGGCCCGCCTGTTCAACCCGCGGGTCGCCGAACTGGTCCGCTCGGTCACCAACCCCGAGTACGACCCCGGCCGCGACCGCCACGAGCAGTACCGCGACCACGTCGCCAGCAGCCTCGAGCGCGACCCGTGGGCACGGGTGATCAAGGTGTCCGACTTCACCGACAACGGCGTGGGGGTCATCCACACCACGGCCGAGAAGGCACTCTCGGCGGCCACCAAATATCGGCCGCTCGTGCCCAAGCTGCGCGAACTCGTCGGGCGTCCGGACACCCCGCTGTCGGTGGCCGCCAAGGATCACATCCTGGATCAACTGGACCTGGCCGAGGAGCGGTTCGCCGCCATTCTCGACGATTAACCTGACGACATGCCCAACCACTGGTGGCGCGAGGCCGTCATCTACCAGGTCTATCCCCGCTCGTTCGCCGACAGCGACGGCGACGGCATGGGTGACCTGCCCGGCATCACCGGGCGCCTGCCGCACCTGAAGCAGCTCGGCATCGACGCCGTCTGGATGTCACCGTTCTATCCCTCGCCGCAGCACGACGCCGGTTACGACGTCGCCGACTACCGCTCGGTCGACCCCCGTTTCGGTGACCTCGGTGACGCCGACAAGCTCATCAGCGAGGCCCACGCACTGGGCTTGAAGGTCATCGTCGACCTGGTGCCCAACCACACCTCGAGCGAGCACGCCTGGTTCCAGGCGGCGCTGGCGGCCGGGCCCGGCAGCCCCGAGCGCGATCGCTACGTCTTCCGGGACGGCCCCACCGCGCCCAACTCGTGGACCAGCATGTTCGGCGGTTCCGCCTGGGAGCGCGTGCCCGACGGCCAGTGGTACCTCCACCTGTTCGACGTCAGCCAGCCCGACCTCAACTGGGGCAACCCGCAGGTGCGCGCCGAGTTCGCCGACATCCTGCGGTTCTGGCTCGACCGAGGCGTCGACGGCTTCCGGGTCGACGTGGCCCACGGCCTGATCAAAGAGGCGAACCTCGCCGAGTGGACGCAGCCCACGGCGGTGCTGGGCGGCCTCGACCCGGTCGGACCGCGGCCCCCGATGTGGGACCAGGAGGGGGTGCACGAGATCTACCGGGAATGGCGCGCGATCCTCGACGAGTACGAGCCCGAACGCATCCTGGTCGCCGAGGCGTGGGTGGCCCCGGCCGACCGGCTCGCCCGTTACGTGCGCCCCGACGAGATGCACCAGGCGTTCAACTTCGAATACCTCGAGGCCCCGTGGCGCGCGGCTGACCTGCGCCGGGTGATCAGCTCGACGATGGCCGCGAACGCCACCGTCGGCGCGCCCACCACCTGGGTGCTGTCCAACCATGACGTGATCCGGCACGCCACCCGGCTCGGCTATCCGGTCGGACAGGGCCGGCAGCACGGCATCGGCCCCGAGGACCCGCAACCGGACACCGCCCTCGGCCTGCGCCGGGCCCGCGCGGCCACCATGCTGATGCTGGCGCTGCCCGGCTCGGCCTACCTCTACCAGGGCGAGGAGCTCGGGCTGCCCGAGCACACCACGATGCCGCACGAGTTCCGGCAGGACCCGGCCCGGGCCCGCTCCGGCGAGACGGTGGTGGGCCGGGACGGCTGCCGGGTGCCGATCCCGTGGGAGGCCGACGCACCGTCGTACGGCTTCGGCCCGGCCGACGCCTCGTGGCTGCCCCAGCCGGCGACCTGGGCGGAATACGCGCTGGACCGGCAGCAGGACGTGCCCGGCTCGACCTGGGAGCTCTACCGGCGGGCTCTCGAACTGCGCCGTTCGCACGGGCTCGGGCGGGGAGATCTGGTCTGGCAGGAGACGTCCTCGGACGTCCTGGCCCTGCGCAACGGCGACGTGCTGGTGACCGCGAACCTCGGCCAGAGCCCGGTCGCGCTACCGGCCGGGGCTCGGGTCCTGCTCACGAGCGAGCCCCTCGACGCCGACGGCCGTGTCCCCACCGACGTCACCGTCTGGGCCGTGGTCTGACCCGGTCGCCGCGGCCAGCAGGGCGGCGTGCGTGTCCGCCATGTCCTTCGCCACCGTCCTGCTGGCCAGCCAGAACATCACGCCCGTCGGCAGCCAGAAGAACTGGAAGCCGGCCAGTCCGACCGCGTAGTTGAGCGGCGGCGGGAACGCGCCCGCCAGGCCCCGGAAGACCACCGCCACCATCGCGTTCCCACCCGCCCGGCCGAAGCCGTTCACCAGGTTGCCGAGGCTGTAGACGGTGCCGCGGTGCTCGGGCGGGTTGACGTCGGCGATGAGCGCGAACCAGTTCGGTGAGTTGGCCGACGTCAACATCAGCGCGAACACGGCGGTGGCCAGGCACAGGCCGACCGACGGCTCGGTGAACACGTCGGACAGCACCGCCTTGATCACGGCGCCGGAGCCGGCCCCGTCGGGCACGTCGATGGTCATCGGCACGAAGAACAGCACGACGTAGAACGGCACCGCGGCGAGCACGCCGACGCTCGCGACCAGGGCGCGGCCCCGGGGCGTACGCCGTTGCAGCCGGTCACCGGCCAGCCCACCGAGGATGCTCAGCGCGCCACCGGCCTGGAACAACGTGGCGAAGACGCTGCCGACGAGCACCGCGGTGCCGGCCGAGTAGCCCTGGTCCTCGGCGCGGGCGCGGAACAGCACCGGCAGCCAGACCAGCGAGCCGAGCGCGATCTGCGCGGTCGCGCCCTGGAAGATCAACCAGATGTTGGTGCGCCGGCGCAGGATCACCGGCAGGTCTCGGGAGTGGATCCGCTCGTCGTAATCCACCCCGGCCAGCTCGGGCTGGCTGTCGCCGCGCGGCACGTTGTAGGTGAACAGGTAGGCCAACCCGGCGACCACGCCGACGCCGGCGGTGATCAGGAACGGCTCGCGCCAGTCCGTGTGCCCGAGCAGGCCACCCACCATCGTGCCGGCGAGCGTGCCGACCCCCTGGGACAGGCCCCAGAAGCTCATCACGAGGCCGCGCCGCTTCGGCGAGATCAGGTCACTGACCACCGCGAAGCTGACCGACGCGACGGCGCCGAGGCCGAACGACGCGACGACCTGGGCGAGCAGGAACGACGAGTAGCTCTCGGCGAGACCCGACCACGCGGTGCCGGCGACCCAGATCGCGGTGCCGAGGATCAGCACCGGTTTGCGGTCGGTGCGGTCCCCGGCGTACGCGAATCCGATCGCGGCGATCGCGCTGATCAGGAACATGATCGTGGTGGCGAGGGCGATGTGGCCCTCGCCCACCCCGAGGCTGTCCCCGATGCTGCCGTAGAGCGGCGGCACCAACCCGATCGCCACGTTGTCCAGCGACGCCAGGATCACGAAGACCACGACGCTGTAGGCGCGGTGCGCGGTGCCGCCCTTCATCACTTGAGCAGGTTAGCGACCTTCTTGTACTGCTCACGAATCAGTGGGGCGGCCACCGCTTCGTACGTCTCGGGGGTCTCCGCCGTCCAGACCGGCGGTTCCGCGCCGCCCCGGGCGACCCACGCGGCCTGGCGGGCCGCACCGTCGGCGACGTATTCCCCCGGCGGCGGCACCAGCACCGGCAGCCCGAACAGCTCGGCCGCCACCCGGCGGACCGCCTCGCTGCGGGCGCCCCCGCCGACGAGCACGATCCGGTTGGCCGTGGCGCCGTGCCGGATCAGCGCGTCGAGACCGTCGGCGAGCCCGCACAACATGCCCTCGACCGAGGCCCGCGCCAGGTGCGCCGGGTCGGCGGTCCGGAGCGTCAGGCCGTGGATCGACCCGGTGGCGTCGGGCAGGTTGGGCGTGCGCTCGCCCTCGAGGTACGGGATGAGCACGAGCCCGTCGGCCCCGGCCGGCGCCTGGAGCGCGAGGCTGGAGAGCTGGTCGTGGTCGACACCGAGCAGCTTGGTCGCGGCGTCGAGCACCCGGGCCGCGTTGAGCGTCACCACGATCGGCAGGAACCGGCCGGTGACGTCGGCGAAACCGGCCACCGTGCCGCTTGGGTCGTCCGGCGACACCTCGGCCGACACGAAGACGGTGCCGGAGGTGCCGATCGAGACGACCGCGTCACCCGGTCCGGCACCCGTGCCGAACAGCGCGGCCGCGTTGTCCCCGGCACCGGGGCCGAGCGGGGCCCCATTGGGCAGGTGGCCGGCGATGCCGGTGGGGCCCAGCACCTCAGGCGTCTTCAGCAGCCGACCGAAACCCAGCTCGAGCAGGTCGGGGCGGTATTCGTTGGTCTTGGCCGACCAGTAGAGCGTGCCACTGGCGTCGCTGCGGTCGGTCTTGATCGTGTTGATGTCGGTCGACCCGGACAGCTTCCAGGTCAACCAGTCGTGCGGCAGGCAGACCGCGGCCACCCGGGCCGCGTTCGCCGGCTCGTTGCGAGCCAGCCAGCGCAGCTTGGTCAGGGTGAAGCTGGCCACCGGCACGATGCCGACCGCGTCGGCCCACTTGGCGCCACCACCGAGCTCCTGGATCAGGTCGGCGGCCGCCCCGGCGCTGCGGGTGTCGTTCCACAGCAGCGCCGGGCGGACCACCTCGCCGTTCTCGTCGAGCACCACCATGCCGTGCTGCTGGCCGGCCACCGAGGCGGCGGCCACGTCGTCCAGGCCACCGGCCTGCTCGATCGCTTCCTGCAGCGCGGCCCACCAGGCGTCCGGATGCACCTCGGTGCCGTCCGGATGCGCGGCCCGGCCCTGCCGGACCAGTTTCCCGGTCTCCGCGTCGCGGATGACCACCTTGCAGGACTGGGTGGAACTGTCGATCCCGGCTACGAGAGTCATGTCTTCCTCAGTTGGCCCGAAGAACGTGGTCGATGGCGAGCTGGTGCAGCTTCACGAAACCGTAGCCCTGGGCACCGGCCGCGTCGACGTCGAACTCCTCGAAGGCGCTCTTGTCGTTGAGCAGGTCCTGGTAGGTCTCGCCGGGGTTGAGCGTGGGGGTCTCGAGCTCGAGAACCTTGCTCGCCCGCAGCGCCTCCTGCACCACCGGGTCGGCGCGGAACGCCTGAGCGCGCTCCTTGAGCAGCAGGTACATCCGCATGTTGGCCTTGGCCGACTCCCAGACGCCCTCGTAGTCCTCGGTCCGGGACGGCTTGTAGTCGAAGTGGCGGGGGCCGTCGTACTTGGGTCCGCCGCCGACCGGGCCGTTCTCCAGCAGGTCGACCAGCGCGAACGCGTTGAGCAGGTCGCCGTGGCCGAAGACCAGGTCCTGGTCGAACTTGACCGAGTGCTGGCCGTTGAGGTCGATGTGGAACAGCTTCTTGTGCCACAGCGCCTGGGCGATGCCGGCGAAGAAGTTGAGGTTGGACATCTGCTCGTGGCCGACCTCGGGGTTGATGCCGAACAGCTCGGGCCGCTCCAGCTCCTGGGTGAAGGCGATGGCGTGGCCGAGCGTCGGGAGCAGGATGTCGCCCCGGGGCTCGTTCGGCTTGGGCTCGATGGCGAAGCGCAGGCCGTAGCCCTTGTCCTCGGAGTACTGCGCGACCAGGTTGAGGCCCTCGCGGTAACGGTCGAGCGCGGCGTAGATGTCCTTGGCCACGTCGTACTCGGCGCCCTCGCGGCCACCCCAGAGCACGAAGGTCTCGGCGCCCAGCTCGGCGGCGAGGTCGACCTGGCGCAGGATCTTGCGCAGCGCGTAACGGCGGACCGAGCGGTCGTTGCTGGTGAACGCGCCGTCCTTGAACACCGGGTGGGTGAACGTGTTGGTGGTGACCATCGGGACGACCAGGCCGGTCTCCTCGAGCGCCTTCTTGAACCCGGCGAGGATCGAGTCGCGGGTGCCGGCGTCGGAGCCGAACGGGATCAGGTCGTCGTCGTGGAACGTGAGGCCGTAGGCCCCGAGCTCGGCGAGCTTGTGAACGGCCTCGATCGGGTCGAGCTCGGCGCGGGTGGCGTCACCGAACGCGTCGCGGGCCTGCCAGCCGACGGTCCAGAGGCCGAATGTGAACTTGTCCTCGCGGGTGGGTTGGACCGGCATGGTTACCTCCACGTAACAGACTTGATTTGTTTATTGGTTGAATTATTTGGAGTCGGTGTGGCATTGTCAAGGGCATGCCCGCCCGGATCATGAATGCTCCTCGGACCCCGGTCCGGCAATCGAGCGTGCGGGCCCATAATCTCGCGCTTGTCCTGCAAACCGTGGCGAACAGCGCAGATCGGCCATCTCGAGCGGGCATTTCGGCCTCCACGGGCCTGACCCGGGCCACCGTGTCGGCGCTCGTCGACGACCTGATCGCGGGTGGTCTGCTGACCGAGCACGACCCGGCTCCCCGCACCGGCGCCGGCCGGCCCGCCGCCGGTCTGGCGCTGAGCGCGGCCGGTCCGGCCGGACTCGGCCTCGAGATCAACGTCGACTACCTGGCCGCCTGCGTGGTCGACCTGACGGGCGAGGTCCGGCACCGCTTCATCGCCCGGCACGACCAGCGCCCCCTCTCTCCCGGCGGCTCCCTGACCGAACTGGGCGGGCTGGCGTCACAGGCGATCTCGGCGGCCACGGCTGACGGCCTGGCCGTCGCGGGTGCGGCCCTCGCCGTTCCCGGTCTGGTCACGTCGAGCGGCATCGTCCGCGTCGCCCCCAACCTGGACTGGCTGGACGTGGACGCCCCGGCGCTGCTCAACCAGGTGCCCGGCCTCGCCGACCTGCCGGTGGTGGTCGACAACGAGGCCAATCTCGCGGCCCTCGGCGAGCTGCGGGCGGGCGACGGCGAGCCGACGTTCCTCTACGTCTCCGGCGAGATCGGGATCGGCGCCGGCATCGTCCTCGACGGCGAGCTCTACCGGGGCCGGCGGGGCTGGAGCGGCGAGATCGGTCACGTCACGGTCTTCCCCGACGGCCGCCTCTGCCGCTGCGGTGCGAACGGCTGCCTGGAGCAGTACGCCGGCCAGGAGCAGGTCGCCGCCGACGCCGACCTGGCCGCTTTCGCCCTGGGCGTCGCCCTGGCGGCGGTGGTGAACCTGCTCGACATCTCGGTGATCGTGCTGGGCGGCGCCTACGCCCCGGAGTTCGCCCGCCTGCGCCCGGGGATCGAGGCCGAGCTGACCCGCCGGGTGCTGACCGCGAGCCTCGCGCCGGTCACGCTGCGAGCGGCGACGCTGGGCCCGGACGCCGCCATGCGGGGCGCCGCCGGCGCCGTGATCCAACAGCTGATCGACGACCCGGCGACCTTCCTGAACAGTACGAGCTAGCCCGCCCACCACCGCCGCCAGGCAGCGGCCGTGGTGACGCCCGGCGCGAGCTCGCGGACATGGCCGGGCCGGGTGCGGCGACCTACGCCGTGCGGGCCGAGGCGGAGCCGACGGCGGGCTCGGCGGCCGCCGCGGCGAACTCCGACAGGCCGCGCAACAGGGCGGCCCGGCCCGACAGTGACATCCGCTCCAGGGTCGAGGAGAGGGCCAGCCGGCGGATGCGGCGCAGTTCGGCAAGCAGAATGCGGGACGACGGCGTCAGATAGAGGGCGATCTCGCGACGGTCGGCCCGGCCCGGAGCGCGCTCGACCATTCCCGAGGCCACCAGGCGGTCGCACAACCGGCTCGCCGAGGACAGCAGCATGTCCATCTCGGCGGCCAAGCCGCCCAGGTTGACGCCCTCCGCGCGCTCGACCGCCAGCAGCGCGTTGAGCTGGGCCGCGGACAACCGGGGGGTGACCTGCTCACGCGCGGCGTCCCAGGCGGACAGCAGGGCTTGCGCCGCGTCGTCGATCGCCGCCGCGTGGATCGGGTCCGGGCCGTCGTGGAACGCCATGGTGCAGGTGAGCTTACCTCGCGGCGGCATTCGCTTCGCCACTCCCAGCGGTCGACGTACTGGTTGCCCGAAATGGGAGACGGCCGCCACCGGTGTGGTGACGGCCGTCCTGCGTACTCGGCTCAGTTGGCGCCGGAGCGGGCCGCGATGGCCTCGAGGAAGATCTCGCCGATCTTCGCCGGGTCCTCCGCGATGAAGACGCCACCGGAGGAGGTCGGCTTCACGATCGTCTCGAGCTCCTGGCGGTTGACGCCGGTGCCGATGCCGATGATCACCACACGCACCGGGCGCTTCGGGTCGGCCAGCCCTTTCAGCTTCGTGACCAGCGCCTGCTGGGTGATGCCTTCCTTGCTGTCCTCACCGTCGGTGAAGAGGATCACCGAGTTGACCTTGCCGGGCTGCCAGCTGTTCTGCACGTTCTGGTAGGCGGCGAGCAGGGTGTCGTAAAGACCGGTCTGACCGCTCTTCTTCGGCACGATCTGCCCGATCGAGGCCTGCAGCTTCTGCCGGGCCGAGGAGAGCGGGCTGATCGGCACGATCTCCTTGAACGGCTTCTTGCCGTCCATCTCGGTCGAGAACAGCCACACGCCGACGGCCCACTTGTCGTCGAAGAGGGCAAGACCACCCGACGCCGCCCCCCGGGTGACCGCGGCCCGGTCGGCCCCACCGGCGGTGGGCACCTTCTCGAGCATCGAGCCGGAGACGTCGAAGACGGCGAGCACCCGGCCGGGCAGCGTGATCGCGGCCCAACTGCCCAGCACCTGGCTGAGCGCGCTCGGGTCGAGACCGGCGGCGGCCGTGCCGCCCTCGGACTTGCCGGCGGCGCTGGTGGAGACGGCAGGCGACGCGTCCGGCGCACCGAGCGGGGCGGCGAAGCCCGACCCGACCGTGCCGTCCGGGGAGCGCAGGCCGGCGACGGCCAGCGCGTTCTTGAACGTCGCGGTCTGCAACTGCTGGCGCAGCCCGGTGGCGGCGGCCGACTTCTGCAGGTCGACCTCCGGCATGATCGCGTACGGGTAGTCGAGCGGCATCGGGCTCGGGTCGAGGTAGAGCGCGACCAGCGGCACCGGCGGCTTCTCGGCGTTGTACGCGACCACGTCCTCCTCGGACAGCGGTGCAGCACTCAGGCTGGTCGCGATGTCGTTGGTGTCGGCCGAGTGCGGGAACTTCTGGAGCAGGTCGTCGCGGAGCGCGGACGCCGACTGGGCGAGCGCCTTGATCGCGCCGACCTTTGCCGACTGGGCCTGCGCCCCGGTGCCGGCGGCCTGGCCGAGTGCGAGCAGACCGGCGAGGCCGGCCGCGTCACGGGCCGGGTCGACGGTGCCGACACGCATAGTGGTGCTGGTGGTGACCTGGGTGAGCAGGTCTTTCCAGCCGAGCTTCTTGTCGGGCCAGCCGACCTGCTCGGCGATCGGCTTGGGCATGGCGACGACGACCGGGCTCTGCGCGACCGGCTTGCCGTCGGTCGGCACGAAGCCCTGCGCCTCGGTCTTGAGGCGCAGCAGCCAGGTCGACGAGTCCGGAACCCAGACGTCGGGAACCTTCACCGACTCGGGCGCGGCGCCGAGACCGGTCAGGGTGACCTTGTGCTCGCTCGCCACGGCGGAGGCCATGGTCGCGGGGTTGACCGGGGTCACGGAGACAGCGACACACGTGCCGTTGACGTTCGCCCCGTCCTGGATCCACTTCTGCGCGGTCTGTTCGACGGCAGGAGCGATCTCCGGCGCGGCGGCGACGGTCAACCGGACGGAACCGGTGCATCCGGAGTCGGCGAGCTGTTGGTAGCCCAGGTATGACCCGGCGAGCACGACGACGATAGCCATCGCGGCGCCAACGACGCCCGCTCCCCGGAGATTGAAATTTCGACGATGGCGGCCTGACACGCGCTCCATACTGCGCATCACCGAACCCGAATGCCATATACGTTCGGCGGAAAGTTACTCGGATTAGGTCATCTCTGCGACAGAGTTACCTTTGGTAGTGGCGCCATGCCGATCAGTAGGGGAATCTGACCGTTTTCAGCAGATTACCCACAAGGGCACCGAACGCCCTATCTCGCGAATCATCTGATCGGCATCGATGTCCAGCGCAGCAGGCACGTCGGGCTGGCCTCGGCCATTGGCTCGCCGACCGGCAGCGGAGTCCCGGTCTCGGCATCGATCCTGAACGTTGTCACGCTGTGTGACAGCTGATTGGTTACGTAGAGGTGATCCCCGACCAGGATCATGTGCCGCGGCCAGTCCCCACCGGTGGGCGTCTCGGCCACCTTGACCGCCCCGTCGCCGTCCCAGGCGAACGTCGAGACCGTGTTCGGGCCGCGGTTGGCCACATAGATGAACCGGCCGTCGCGAGCGCAGACGATCTCCGACGGAAAGGCCGGGCCGGCACCCTCGCCGGCCGGCACCTCGCCCGCCAGCTCCAGCGAACCGTCGGCGGCCGGGCGGTACCAGGACAGGTTCGCCGCCAGCTCGCCGACCAGCAGCAGCGTGCCGTCCGGGGCGATGCGCAGGTGCCGTGGGCCGGTGCCGGGCTTGGCCTCGACCGCGGGCGCCAGCATCGTCAGGCGACCGCTGACCGGGTCGAGCCGGCAGCGCCACACCCGGTCGGCCCCCAGGTCGGAGATCAGGATGCCGGCGCGGTCCTCGACCACCATGTGCGCGTGCGAACCGCGCTGGCGCTCCACGTCGGGGCCGCTGCCCTCGAGCCCGAGCAGGTCGGTGCGCTCCCCGGGGGCGCCCTCCGCGTCGAGCGGGTGCACCGCGACCGAGCCGCTCGAATAGTTGGCGACCAGCAGGAACCGGCCGTCCGAGGTGACCGAGAGGTGGGCCGGGTCGGAACCGCCGGTCGGCTGGATCGACAGCGGAGTCAGCTCACCGTCGGCGGCCACCGTGAACGCGCTGATCGTGCCGTCGGAGTCGAGCTCGTTCACCGCGTACAGCACCGGGAGGGTGGGGTGCTGGGTCAGGAAGGACGGTGACGGGGTGCGCGCCGCCACGCCGAGGCGGGTCAGCAGGCCCGAGGCCGGGTCACGGCGGAGCCGGACGATGCCCTCGGCCGCACCGCCCTTGTCACCCGTGTAGCCACCGACGAAGACGAACTCAGCATGGGAACCCATGCCTGAATCCCACCACATCCGGATGTCAGCCATCCGAGGGGAAGCGGTACGTGTCGGCGCCCTCGGCCGCGAGCTGGTGGGCCGCCCGCAGACAAGCCCTGGTCAGGGCCAGCGGATGGTCGGCCACGACGACACCTCGGCGAAGTGTGACGGTGCCCTCGACGAACGGGTAGCGGTCGGTGAGCCGCAGTCGCTCGATCATCCGGGGCAGCGGGACGACCGACCCGGGACGGTCGGTGCCCATCGCGGCCAGCAGGGTGGCGGCGTGCGCGGTGCCGAGCTCGGCGAGGTCGGTGCCGGTCCGGTGCGGCGCGACGGTCAGAACCGCGTACGCGAAGGAGGCCATCGCCCCGTCGGAGCGCCAGAGATGGAACCTTCGCGCGGCGCGGCTGCTGTGCAGCCGCCAGCCGACCCCGGCGTCGACGCCGGCCAGCCAGCGCGGCCAGCGCTCGCGGTGGTACGCCTCGACGGCCGCCGCCCAACTGCCGGCCGCACCGCGCTCCTGGAGGCAACTGACATGGCAGGGACCGGGCATGACACCGGTCGCCGGGGC
Source organism: Paractinoplanes ferrugineus (assembly GCF_016862195.1). Taxonomy (GTDB): domain Bacteria; phylum Actinomycetota; class Actinomycetes; order Mycobacteriales; family Micromonosporaceae; genus Actinoplanes; species Actinoplanes ferrugineus. Next base: position 98,781 of record NZ_BOMM01000009.1, read on the forward strand.
CAGCATCCACGGCACGACCGTCCAGTCGTAGCCGGTGAGGCCCAGCACCAGACGGCCGCAGAGGGTGCATTCGATCATCAGACCCGCCGTCCGGACGGCGGCCGCGCGAGCCCCGTGACTCGCGCGACCGCCTGCTTGGCCGCTACCAGGATCAGACCCGACAGGTTTCGCCGTTACCGGATCAGCCGTTCAGCATCTCGTAGGTGCCGGCGGTGGCCTTCTGCTGCTCACCGGCGGCCGGCGCGGCCAGCTTCGGCGTGGAGCCGAAGGCGGTGTAGGACACCGTGTAGTTGTGCGCCTTGGTCTTGCCGGCCGCCGGAATCTTGACGACCGCGCTCGTCAGGTGGCCGGCCTCGTCCACCACCGCGTCGAACGGCACCTTGGTCGCGGCGGCGCCGAGCGCCTTCAGCGCGGCCTCGTCGAGGATCTCCGCGTCGGTGGCCTTGGTCAGGTCGGTGGTGCCGGCGAAGTGGCCGGGGCTGGTCTGCTTGACGTCTGCCGCGTTCTCCACCAGAACCCGGGCGGAACCGGGGTCCGAGTCGTCCTGCGGCTCGAACCACGACTTGTCCTTGAGCTTCGCCGGGTCGAGGAACATCCACTTCTTCGGGAACGTCGGCAGGCCGGCCGCCTTCTTGCCGGCGTAGGCGATCTTCACCCAGACCTTCTGGTCGACGATCCGGAAGTCCATCTTGAGCGTCACGCCGGTGTCCTCCAGCGGCTGCGCGATGTTGATCTCCGAGGCGTTGTTCGCGGCATCGGCGACACCGGAGAAAGGCAGTTCCGTCCCGGCCAGCTTGAACTTGAAGGCCGGCGACTTGACGTCGGGCACCGCCTTCAACAGCACGTCTTTGGGCGCGGCCGGAGTGGGCGACTTGCCCGCGTCCGGGGTGCCGGCGGAATCGGTGCCTCCGCCGCATCCGGTGAGCGTGAACGAGGAAACGGCGACGAGGGCGAAGAGAGAGGCGAGGCGAGGCGAGGCGAGCGTGCAGTAATCATGGTCGTCTTTCTGGGGTGATGAGGTGTCGCAGCCGACGGATCACAGACTGGACGAACGCAGCACCATAACCGCTGCCGTTATGCTGCCTCCCGCTGCGGTTCCGCTGCCGTCGCGACGTCACAGCAGGTCAGGGGGGAAGCGTTGAACGGGGCGCCACTTCGCTTCGAGATCCTCGGCGAGGTGCGGGTACTGCGTGACGGGGTTCCGCTCTCGCTCGGACCGGCCAAACAGCAAGCGGTGCTCGCCGTACTGCTGCTGCAGGCGGGCCGTCCGGTGCCGACCCACCAGATCGTCGACGCGGTGTGGGGCGACGATCCGCCGGAGAACGGTGCCAACGTCGTACAGAAATATGTCGCCGGCCTTCGCCGGGTGCTCGACCCGGACCGCGCGCCGCGCACCCCCGGTGAACTTCTCGCCCTCACCGGCAGCGGCTATGTCCTGCGCGCCGAGGGCCGGATCGACGCCGACGACTTCCAGGCCGCGCTCAGCCGGGCCGAGGCCGAGCAAGCCGCCGGACAGACCACCGAGTCGGCCGGCACCCTGCGCGCCGGGCTGGCCCTGTGGCGCGGCGACGCACTCGCCGGGCTGACCGGACCGGTCTTCGACGCCGCCCGCACCCGGCTGGCCGACGCCCGGGCCACCGCCTGGGAGCGCTGGGCCGAGATGGGGCTCACCCGCGGGCACGCCGAGGCTCTGCTGCCCGAGTTGGCCCGGCTCATCCAGGAGTTCCCGCTCCGGGAGGGGCTGCGGGCGCACCAGATGCTCGCGCTGCACCAGGTCGGCCGGCAGGCCGAAGCGCTCGCGGCCTACCGCGACGCCCGGGAGTACTTCCTCGACGAGGTCGGCGCCGAACCGGGCGAGCGGATGCGGGCCGCGCACATGATGATCCTGCGCAACCAAGCGCCCTCCGCGCCCGTGCCGGTGGCCGCGCCCACCCCCGTGGCCGCGCCCACACCCGTGACCGCGTACACCCCTGTGGCTGCGCACACCCCTGTGGCTGCGCCCGCGGCGGTGCCCGCGCCGCGGCTGCCGCAGCCGAGCCCACCGCCGCCCCCGCCGGTGCACATGTTCGCGCCCCACGCACCGGTCCACCTGCCGCCCCGCCGGGGCCTGCGGACCGCCCTGGAGATCATCGTCGCGCTGATCGCCCCGCTGTTCACCTGCGGCGCGTTCGGCTGGGTCTATCTGGCGTACGCCGGGATCAGGCGGCGCGACGGATGGCACCTCGCGGCGGCCGGCATCTACTTCGCGCTGTTCGCGGGCGGATTCTTCGTGTTCGTCTTCATCGACCCGTTCGGGACGCTGGACACCGACGAGGTCACCGGCGGCGACAACATCGAGATGCTCTACCTACTCGGCGTCGGCGTGGTCAGCGCGGTGCACAGCGTGATCGTGGCGGCCCGCGCCGACGGCTTCTACCAGCGCGACCAGGCCCGGCAGTTCGCCGCGTTCGCCCCCGACCGGGCCCGCGAGATCGGCGTCGGGCGGCCCGACCTGCACATGCGCCTGATCGACGACGGCGGCCTGATCGACCTCAACCAGATAAGCGCCTTCGAGCTGGCCCGCGTCGCCCGGCTGCCACCGGCCCAGTGCCTGGAGATCGAGCGGGACCGGCAGACCCGCGGCGCGTTCTACCGGCCCGAGGACCTGGTCGCCCGGGGACTGGCCACCGAGCGCACCGTCCGCCGGCTCCGCAGCCGGCTGATCTGCCTGCCGCCCGGACCGGCACCGGCCCCGGTGGTCTGGCCCCCGGCCCGCTAACGCGACCCGGCTGACGCCAGCTGGCGCCGGGCGACGTACTCGACCAGTTCGATCAGGACATTCCGGGCGGCCAACTGCTCGCGGGCGTCGAAGAGCACCACCGGCACCCCCGGGTCGAGATCGAGCGCCCGGCCCACCGCGTCGGCGGCGAACCGCTGCTCGTCGAAACAGTTGACGGCCACCACGAACGGGGTGCCGCGCTGCTCGAAGTAGTCGATCGAGGGGAAGCAGTCGGCCAGCCGGCGGGTGTCGGCGAGCACCACGGCGCCGAGCGCACCCTGCGACAACTCGTCCCACAGGAACCAGAAGCGGTCCTGACCGGGCGTGCCGAACAGGTAGAGCTGAAGATCCTCGGTGATCGTGATGCGGCCGAAGTCCATCGTCACGGTCGTGGTGGTCTTGCTCTCCACGCCGTCGAGACTGTCGGCACCCTCCACCCCGGTGAGGATCTCCTCGGTCTGCAGCGGACGAATCTCGCTGACCGAGCCCACCATGGTGGTCTTCCCGGCGCCGAAGCCACCGGCAATCAGGATCTTGAGCGCGACCGGGATGCGCGATGATGCGCCGTTGCGGTCAGAGCGCACGGAGTCCATTGACAACCGCCTTGAGTACGTCGACGTCGTGCGGCTGGGACGCCGCCGGGGGTTCGTACATCGAGATGAGACCTGCCGAGCGTAGATCACCCAGCAGGACCCGGACCACGCCGACCGACAGGTCGAGGGTCGAAGCCAGTTCGACGACCGGGATCGGCTGCCAGGCCGCGGCGACGATGGCGTGGTGCTCCGGCTGCAGCCGGACACCTCGGTGATGTTCCGGTGCGGTCGCCACGACGAACGCCATCATGTCGATCTCACCGCCGGCCGGCGCCACCCGCCCCTGCGTCACCGCGTAGGGACGAACCACCGGCCCGGCGTCGTGATCGAGCCAGTCGTGCGCGAGGCGCAGCGGGTCAGCCGGCATCGGCGGGTGCCACCGCGGAGCGTTCCGGCGCGCTCATGCTCTGCCCCACCCGGGTGACCAGCATCGCCATCTCGTAGGCGATCAGGCCGAGGTCGGCGTCGCTGGCCGCCAGAACCGCCAGACAGGCACCCTGACCGGCGGCGGTGACCAGGAGGAAGGCCTGCTCCATCTCGACCACCGTCTGCCGCACCGGACCGGCCCGGAAGTGCCGGCTCGCCCCCTTGGCCAGACTCTGGAAGCCGGCCGCCATCGCCGACAGGTGTTCCGCGTCCTCCCGCTTCAAGCCGGTGGAGGCGCCCATCAGCAGCCCGTCGGCCGACAGCACCACCGCCTGCCGCGCGCTGGGCACCCGCTCGACGAGATCGTCGAGGAGCCAGGTGAGTTTCGCGCTCTGGTTGGTCGTCTGCGTCACTATGCGTCCTTTTCCGGCCTGCTCGAACTGTCCTGCCCGGTGTTGCCGGCGCGGTCGCCGTCCGCTGCCGTCGTCGCTCCGTTGCGGGCTTCCTCGGCAACCGCGACGTGCACGATCGCCGGGAAGCTGACGGTAGCCGCATCCTCGAAGGACGCGCCTGCGGGAGGTACCCCGTTGCCCGGTTTTTTCGGCTTCGGGTGATCTTCAGATGAAGGTTGGCTTAAATATTTCGCCGCGTCGATGCGGCCCCTGGTCGTGCCGCTCTGCAACGCGCTCATGATGCTGCGTAGTTGTTCGGGCGAACGCATCGGCAGGGTCGGCTCGTCCTGCTCCACCGACGCCGGTTTGCGCAGCTGCGGCGCCAGGCTGGCCTGCCGGACCCGCTTGGGCAGACCGTCGTCGGTGACACTCTCGGTTTTGTCGGCGGTTTTGTCGGCGGCCGTCGGCACCGCGCCGCCGGTCGCGGGCTGCTCGCCGAGCTCAGCCGCCCGGGCCACGCGACGGCGCTGCACCAGTCCGTCCGAGCTCAAGCCGTCCGCGACCGACGACGGCACCGGACCGCTCGGCACCGGTCGGGGGATCTCCCCCGACTTCTCCCGGGTGGACTCCGGGGCTCGGCGCTGCAGCGGGATCGGCCGGGTCCTCGGCTCGACCGGTTCGGCCTGGGGGACGGCCATGATGATGCCGTTGACGGTGATCGGCCGGCCGCTCGCGGTGATCTCGCGCAACTCCTCGGCCCCCTGCCACTGCAGGGCGGCGAGCGAGCGGCGCAGCGGGTCCTCGACGCCCGAGCCGACAAGCGGGCGGTCCGGTGCGGCCGGCAGTTCGCCCGGCCCCGGCGCGGTGACCACCAGGTCGCCCGGGACCAGCACGATCGCGGTCACCCCGCCGTAGGGCGAGGGGCGCAGCGAGACCCGGATGCCGTGCCGGCCGGCCAGCTGGGCCACCACGAACAGACCGAGCCGGGCGCTGTCGGCCGGGTCGAAGTCGGGCGGCTCCACCAGGCGGCGGTTGGCCTCCTCGATCGCCTCCGGCGGCATGCCGAGACCGCGGTCCTCGATCTCGATCGCGTAGCCGTTCGGCAGCACCTGACCGGAGACCTGCACCCGGGTCTGCGGCGGCGAGTAGGAGGTGGCGTTCTCCAGGAGCTCGGCGAGCAAGTGGATGACGTCGCCGACGGCCCGGCCGAGCACCGCTGACGATTCGATCGCCCGGATGTCGATGCGCTTGTAGTCCTCGACCTCACTGATCGCGCCGCGGACCACGTCGATCACCGGCACCGGGTTGCGCCAGCCGCGGCCGGGCGCGGCCCCGGCCAGGATCACCAGGTCCTCGGCGTGCCGCCGCATCCGGGTGGCCAGGTGGTCGACCCGGTAGAGGTCCTCCAGCTCCTGCGGCTCGGTCTCGCGGCGCTCCATCTTGTCGAGCAGGGCGAGCTGCCGGTGCAACAGGGTCTGGCTGCGCCGGGCGATGTTGAGGAACACCTCGTTGAGGCCGCGCCGGACGTTCGCCTCCTCGACCGCCGACCGCACGGCCGTACGCTGCACGTCGTTGAACGCGTGACCGAGCTGGCCGATCTCGTCCCGGCCGTACTCCAGCGGGGGTGTCTCGACCTCGACGTCGACGTTCTCGCCACGCTGCAGCCGACGCACCACAGTGGGCAGTCGCTCGGTCGCCATCTCGAGCGCCTCGGCGCGCAGCCGGCGCAGCCGGCCGACCATCGAGCGGCCCACCCGCACCGAGACGAGCACCGACACCGCGAAGGCGATCAGGCCGAGCAGGGCGGCGGCCAGCAGGCGCAGCAGGATCTCGGTGGCGAGCGAGGCGCCGCGGTCGGCCAGCCCGCCGATCGCGGAGTTCTCGAAATCGCGCAGCTGCTGGGCGGACTTCTCGTAGGCCGGGTGCCAGGTGTCCGCGCCGACGGGCGAGAGCTCACCCGGGCGACTCTGCCCGACCAGCCTGTCCATCATGCGGTTGAGCTGCCCGAACGCGTCACCGCTGCTGAGCTTCTGGTATTGCGCGCGGCTCGCCTCGGGCATGTCCTCGACGCCCTGGGCGAGCAGGTAGCGCGCGGTGCCGACGTCCTGCACCAGCGCGGACCGCAGTTCGTCGGTGAACCGGCCGCCCACCGTGACCGCGGCCAGCAGCGAGTCGACCCGGCTCAGGTATTCCTGACCGCGGCTGACCGTGGCGAGCGCCCGGATCTGCCTGTCGATCTCGTCGTCGGGGAACGTGGCGGTGGCCGCGAACATGTCGGAACCGGTCTGGATCATGCCGTTGTAGAGGTTCTGCGCGCCGATCGGGTCGAGCTCGCGCTTGTCGACGTGCCGGCGCTGCGCGGGCAGGGTGCCGATCTCGGTGAACAACTGGTCGATCCGGCGCCGCAGGGTGTCGCCGGCGTCGGCCGAGGCGTCGCCGTCGCGGGTGGCCGTGCGGAAGTCGTCGATCGCCCGGTCGGTGGCGGCCCGCTGCTGGGTGAGCTGGCCGACCGAGGCGCTCGGGTCGGCCAGGAACTGCACGGTGATGCGGCGCTCCCGCTGGAGCTCACCGATGATGACCTCGCCCGGATTGCCGATGGTGTCGGAGAGATTACGCGCGGACAGCAGGTTGAGCGCCGGGCTCGCGGTGAGTGCCGTGGCAAAGATCCACATTGCGAGCAGGGCCACGAGCGGCACCGTCACCATGGTGATGATCTTCGAACGGATCGACCAGTTGCGGGTTCTCATCAGGCTCCGCCCGAGGGTTGGCAGGTTGCAGGACGTCACCGACCGCGTGCGCCTTGGCGAGAATACGTAAAACCTTCAACCGGAGCCACCGTTCATCAACAGGAATATGTGTTAACTGTCCTTTTTGTCCCACGCAGTCCCGACGCTCTTGGCAGTCGTGGATGTGACAGACCCAAAACAACAGGTGCGGAGCGCTTGAAAAGGATTGACGAGCGGCAGTGAGTGGGCATACCGGGAGTGAAGAAGGAGGAGCCGATGTCCCCCACACTCACCATCGTCCTGATCATCGTCGTCCTGGTGGTCATCGCCGCGATCGTGTACGGCGTGCAAGCCGGCAGGCGTAAGAAGCTGCAAAGCACTTTCGGGCCCGAGTACGACCGCGTGGTGGCCGACACCGGCAGCCGGACCGAGGCCGAGAAGGAGCTGCGCGAGCGGGAGAGGCGGCACGCCGAACTGGAGCTCAAGGCGCTCAGCCCCGAGTCGCAGGCGAGGTACAGCGCGGCCTGGGAAGAAGTCCAGATCCAGTTCGTGGACAGCCCGTCCGAGGCCGTCGACACCGCCGACGAGCTCGTCACCCGGCTGATGGCCGAGCGCGGCTACCCGACCGGCGAGTACGACGAGCGGCTCGGCATCCTGTCCGTCGCGCACGCCAACACGTTGCAGAACTACCGCGACGCGCACGAGATCAGCGAGCGCAACAAGGGTGGCTCGGCCAGCACCGAGGACCTGCGTCAGGCACTGGTGCACTACCGGGCGCTGTTCGCCGATCTGCTCGGCACCGATCCGGTGTCGACGAGTAGTAGTACCGCTACCACTGAATCCGTTCCCGACGAAGCGCCGGCGCCCGCTCCCCGTACGGCCGCCGACAACGACGCCGCTGCCACCGACACGAGCCGCTGAGGGAGTCCACCCGCCATGAAGTTCTTCTCCAACGAGGCCAAAGAGAACGACGACCAGGCCTACGACCGCTCTGACGTCGCCACTTCCGAGCCGGTGACCGTGCCGCCGCAGCGGGCCGGCTCCCCGTGGACCGACACGCCCGGCGAGCCCGGCACGGACCAGCGCGAGTCGCAGCACCGCTCGGACGACTCCGACGACGGCGAGTTCCGGCAGGACAGCGCCGTTCGTGACGACGACGCCGAGATCGCCGAGCAGGAACTGCGGGACGGCACCATCGAGCGCTCCTCGGACCGCCCCGAGGACCGCCCCGAGGAGCCCGAGGTCGAGCGCATCTCCGACCCGGTGACCACCACGTACGCCGCGGACGGCACCGTCACCCACGCCGACGAGCCGGTGGACATCCCGCTCGACGACAACCGGTCCGACGAGACCGACCACACCGACCGGCTCGACGACGCCGACCGCCTCGACCACACCGACCGGCTCGACCACACCGACCGGCTCGACGACGCCGATCGCACCGTCGACGCCGACCGCGTCGACGAGAGCGGGGCCCTCAAGGACGACGGCACGTTCGGCAGCCCCGAGGCGGTCGAACCGGCCACCGGCAAGGCGATCGACGAGGACGACGCGCCCGTCGCGGTCGACCCCGAGCCGGTCCCGGCCCTCGCCGTCGACGAGACCCCGGTCGACACCTCGGACGACACCCGGGCCGACGAGTTCGAGGAAGACGGCTTCAAGGAGGGCGAGACGGTCGGTGCCGTCGCCGCCGTACCCGTACCCGTCGAAACCCCCGCGGCCTCGACCCCCGGCAGCTCCGCGCCCACCCCGGTGGATCGGCTCTTCACCGAGGGTGACTCGTTCGCCGAGCGGTTCCGCGACATCCAGCTGCGCTTCGTGGACAGCCCGAAGGAGGCCGTCGGCGACGCCGCCACCCTGGTCGGCGAGGCGGTCGACAAGATCACCGCAGCACTCGGCTCGCAGAAGGACGCCCTCGGCGGCGACTCCGACGACACCGAGCAGCTCCGGGTGCAGCTCCGCGGCTACCGCGACCTGCTCAACCGGCTGACCGGCCTCTGATCGGCCACACCGCACACCGGAAGGGGAGCCTCGGCTCCCCTTCCCTCGTTTCACGGGTTAGCGTGCCGCTATGCGCGCCGGCCGTCTCGTCTCGCTCCTGCTGCTGTTGCAGACGCGGGGGCGGATGTCCGCGCGCGAGCTGGCCGAGCAGCTCGAGGTCTCGGTGCGCACCGTCTATCGCGACGTCGAGTCGCTCGGCTCGGCCGGGGTGCCGATCTATGCCGATCGGGGGCCGGCCGGCGGTTATCAGCTGCTCGACGGCTACCGAACCAGGCTCACCGGGCTGACCGAGGACGAGGCGGGCACGCTGTTCCTGGCCGGGGTGCCCGGCCCGGCGGCCGAGCTGGGGCTCGGTTCGGTGCTGGCGGCGGCGGAGCTCAAGCTGCGGGCGTCGCTGCCGGGTGAGCTGGCCGACCGGGCCGATCGGGTACGGGACCGGTTCCATCTCGACGCACCGGGCTGGTTCCGGGGCGACGAACCGACACCGCACCTGTCCACAGTGGCCGACGCGGTGTGGAACGCCCGGCTGCTGGATGTGCGCTACCGCCGGTGGAAGCAGCCGCGCGAGGTGACCCGTACGCTGCAGCCGCTCGGCGTGGTGCTGAAAGCGGGCCGGTGGTACCTGGTGGCGACGGCCCGGGACCGGACCACGGCCTACCGGGTCGCCAGCATCCTCGACGCCGTGATCCTCGACGAGCCGGCCGCACGTCCGGCCGGCTTCGACCTGGCCGGTTTCTGGCAGGAGTGGACGCAACGCTACGAGCGGAGCGTCTACACGATGACCGCGACCGTACGCATGACGAAACCCGCACTGGACCTGATGGCGTTCGTCTTCCCGCCGGAGATGTCCCGGGTGGCGCGCGAGTCGGCGGGGCCGCTCGACGAGGACGGCCGGCTGGTCACCACCGTCCCGGTGGAGTCGGTGCGGCACGGCCACATCGAGTTGTCGAAGCTGGGCGCGGACGCCGAGGTGCTGGCCCCGCCGGAGTTACGTGACCGATTCGTCGAAACGGCCCGGGGTCTGGCCGCGACCTACTTGACGCCGTCCTGAACCACGGAGCCGGCCGCGATGCCGCCGGTGTCACCGCTGCGGGTCAGGCCGGAGCCCGGGGCGGCCGAGGACGGGCCACCGCCCGGCGACTCGGTGCCCGGCGTCGCGCCGGTGCTGGGGCCGGTCGGTGGAGTGGTCGCGGTGGTGGCCTCGGTCGGCGGCGTGGAGGTCGGCTCGCTGCTGGGCTCGGTGCTCGGCGCCGACGGCGTGGTGGCCGACGGCGACGCACTCGGTGCGGTGCTGGACGACGGCGACGGCTTGCCGGTCAGCGGCAGCACTCGGCCCCGCGGCGTGGCCGCGACCTCCGGCTCGTCACCGAGCAGACGGTCCGCGCCCGTCCCGCCGACCAACCGGTCTGGAACGGCTGTGTGCTCACCGACGACGGCCGGTGGTTTCGACGGCGCGACCTCGACCGAGCCGAGCCGCACCCCCATCCACATCGCCGGACCCAGTCCTACTGCGACGATCGCCCCGGACAGTGCCGCGGGTCCCCGATTCATCAGTGACCTCCCCCATGTCAAGACGATCATCCAGCCACATCCCGCAACATCACTACCCAATTCGGGAAAGGCCAAGCGAACAACAGCTGCGGCTATTGTGACTGAAGGTGATCGCCCGGTCGCTCATTCGTCGGGGATGAGACGGTGTTGACATGGGTCACGGACCGCGGGCCGCGAAGGTTCACGGTGGGTGATGCCGGTTTGCGCGCAGTGTGCGAGTCGCTCGCTTCAATCAGCGGGTGCTTGTCAGGAACGCCACAGCGTCGTCGAGGGCCGTCCAGCCGCCCGGCAACTCGTCGGAGTCGAGGGCTGTACGCACGTTGATGGTGCCGCCGTCGCGCAGGCTCATCTCCCAGGAACGACGACCGTTGCGATGGGCCGATGCCCCGGCCAGATCGGTGAACGGCACGAACCGGCTGCCCGCGCTGCCCACCGGCGGCTCGCTGCCGGCCGGGGTGCCGTCGGCCAGCACACCGTCGGTGGCCAGCCGGCTCAGTCGCCGCTTCGCCTCGCCGTTACGTGACCGGGGCAGCCCGGGCACCAGCACCAGGCCGGTCTCGACGATGAGCAGGTCGCTGCGCACACCGTCGACCAGCACGTTGACCACCCCACCGATCACCGGCACGCGGGCCACCGGCCGATCGCCGACCGGGGCGATGACGCCCGGGTCGATGCCCATCGCGGCGATCCGTTCCCGGGCCTCGCCGACCGTGGCCGGATCGGTGGCCAGCTCAGCCACCCCGGTCAGGTCGAGAGGTGCCCCGTCGGGCGCGACCACCTCGGCCGTGCCCAGCCAGCTGTGCCGCCACCGGGCCACCCCGCCGTGCAGCGCGGCCAGCGCCAGCAGCAGGGCGATCAACTCGGCGATCCGCCCGGTGGTCTCCTCGGCCGGCAGGTCGCCGAAGACCGTCTCGGCGATCTTGCGGAGCCGGCCGTCGGCGGCCAGCTCGAGCACGTCGGCAGCACCCCTGACCGGGCTGCCGGCCACCCGGGAGATGGCCCGCAACGACGCGTCGGCCTCCCGTTCCATCTCGGCGAGGCGGGCCGCGCCGAAGAACTCGTCCCAGCTCGTCACCGTGCGCCCGGCCGGCGGGAAGGCCACCGCCTGCAGCGCCCGGCCCAGGGCGGGCAGCTCGGGCAGCAGATCACCGGCCGCGGCCGGCTCCGGCTCGGGACCTTCGACGGTGAGCTCGGCCAGCGCGGCCAGCCGCTCCGGCACCGGCGGATGCGGATCCCAGCGCCCCGGCGCCGGCGGCTCGACCATCCGCAGCATGGCCAGGTCCTCGCCGCGCGCGGCCAGCACCCGCAGGAAGCCGCCGAACACGTCGTCCGGCACGAACCCGGCCTGCCAGCCGGGACTCAGGTATTCCGCATGGAAGATCTGCTGCAGCCCGTCGAGGACCGGACCGTCGCGCAGCACCCCGGCGGCGGCGCGGCCCCCGGCGAACTCGGCCGCGACCCGGTCGGCGAACAACTCCTGCTCGCGGGCGAACGGGGCGTCAGCCGCGCCGTACCAACCGGCATAGGCCCGCAGCAGCGGCCCGGACGGGCTGCGACGCGGGATGCGCGGCACGATCCGGGCCACGGCGGCCCGGCCGCGATAGGCCAGCGGGGCGAACCGGCCAAGCCGCGGCGAGCCGTGCGCCAACTCGTGCGCGACGGCCGCCCGCAGCCAGGTCTCGTCCCAGGCCAGCAGCGTGGGCATGCCGAGGAACAGCTCGCGCCGGCCGCCGCGCAGACCGGCCAGCCGCGCGTGCTCCGACAGCGTCACGGTGGCGCCGGCCACCACGGTCACCGCAGCCGGCGGGCGCACCCCGGCCGCGGTCGCCGCGTCGTCGATCATCGACCAGAGCGCCGGGGCGTCGGTGCGGCTCACCGGCACCCCGGCCGGGCTCGGCCGACGCAGCCGCAGGGCGCGCACGGTCGCGAACCACAGCAGGCCCGCCGTCGCGATGACCAGCGGAAGCGCGATCCGCACCGCCGCCGCACCGGGCAGGGCCTGAAGCACCAGCAGCACGGCCACCAGGACCGCCACCACCTGGAGCCAGACGACCGCCAGGAAGCCGGCGAACCGGGTCGCGGAGACCGTCGCCTTGCCGTCGCGCACCGCGACCTCCGTCGTTTCGACCGAACAGGACCGGGCACAGCCTAGAACGGCCTACCGCCAGAAAACCCAGACGCGGAGTCCGGTGGCGGGAAGAATTAAGAAAGTCTTGCGCACCGGCTCCGGGCGGTCACGGAAGGGGATACGGATGGCCACGGCACTGCGCGACCAGACGGCTGCCATCCCGATCAAGGGATATGCCTGGTTGCCGGATCTCCGACGCCGCACCCACGGCCAGCCCGCGCCGATCCGGCTGATGGGCCGGCCCGCGGTCGCGATCGGCGGCCCGGCCGCGGCTCAGTTCTTCTACGCGGCCGGCCACATCCAGCGGCACGACGCGATCCCGGGCATGGTGCTGGACACCCTGTTCGGGCGCGGCGCGGTGCACACCCTCGACGGGCACGCCCACGAACTACGCAAAGCGATGTTCGTCTCGCTCCTCATCGGAGACGGCGTCGACACGCTCGCCAAACACGTCGGCACCGCGTTCGACGAAGCGGTCGACGCCCGGCGGGGCGGACCACCGTTCTCGCTCTTCGACGAGACGGCCGAGGTCATCGCCGAGGCCGTGCGCCGCTGGGTGGGCATACCGGACGGAGTGCTCCCGGCCGCCGACCTCGTGGCGATGGTCGACGGTTTCGCCACGGCCGGCCCGCGCCAGGCGCGAGCCCGGCTGGCCCGCCGGCGGCAGGAACGCCGGCTGGCCCGGCTCATCGAGGACGTACGCCGGGAGGAGCCGTCTCCCAACGCGCTGTCCGCGATCGCCCACCACACGGCCGACGGCTACCTGATGGATGCCCGTACCGCCGCCGTCGAACTGCTCAACATCGTGCGCCCGGCCACCGCCGTGAGCTACTTCGTGGCCTTCGCGGCGCATGCGCTGGAGCGCTGGCCGGGCCACCGGCAACGGGTGGCCGACGACGATCGGTACGCCCTGGCGTGCACCGACGAGGTGCGACGGTTCTACCCGTTCGTCCCGTTCCTCGGCGGGCTGGCCGCCCAGGACCTGCACTTCCAGCGGACGCCGATCCGGCAGGGCACGATGGTGCTGCTGGACGTCTACGGACAGCACCACGACGAACGGGTCTGGCCCGAGCCCTACCGGTTCCGGCCGGAGCGGTTCCTCGACCGGCCGGTGGGCCCGTTCGAGCTGATCCCGCAGGGCGGCGGCGACCCCCGCACCGGCCACCGCTGCCCCGGCGAGCAGATCACGATCGCCCTGCTCAGCACGATCACCCAGCGACTGGCCCGGCTCGACTACTACCTGCCGCCGCAGAACCTGTCGATCGACCTGTCCCGGATCCCGGCCCGGGTGTCGTCCGGCCCGCGCATCGCCGTGGTCTGACCCACCCGGCGGATCACTCCCAGTCGATCTCCGGGGAGCGGTAGAAGTTGAGGCCCTCGGCGGTCCAGCGCGGGCCGAACGTGGCCAGCCGCGCCCGGAACGACTGCCAGTCCCGGGCCCCCCGCGGGGTCCAGCCGATCTCGGCGATCGCGCACAACCGGGGCAGGGCCATGAACTGCACGTCGGCCGGCGAGCGCAGGGTCTCCGACCAGAGCGGGGCCTCGACCCCGAGCAGCGACTCCTCCCCCACCCCGGGCAGCCGGTCGGCCGGATCCCAGTCGTAGGAACGTTCCACCCCGACCACGCCGGCCCAGTCCAGGCCGAGCGGGCTGTCCTTGTCGTATTTCATGTCCAGGTAGCTGCGGTCGGCCGGCGACATGATCACCTGGTGCCCCCGGCTCGCCGCGCGGGCCACGCCGTCGTCGGCCGGCTCGACCCGCCAGTACTGCGGCACCGCCGCCGGGGGGAGGTCGACCGCGGCCATCTCGTGCCAGCCGATGACGCGTTTCCCGTACTTGCCGGGCAACGGCAGCACCCGGGACATGAACGTCCGGTAGTCCTCGGGCGGGGTGGAGAACGCCTCGTCACCGCCGATGTGCAGGAACTCGCCGGGGGTCAGGGCGGCGACCTCGCGGATGACGTCCTCGACGAAGGCGTACGTCTCCTCCCGGTCGGCGCTCAGCGAGCTGTAACCGACCTCGTCGTCGGTGCGCGGCGTGACCGGGTTTCCGTCGGCGGTCAGTTCCGGATAGGCCACCTGGGCGGCGTTGACGTGGCCGGGGAGGTCGATCTCCGGGACGATCGTGACGAAGCGCTTCTCGGCGTAGGCGACCAGGTCGGCGTACTCCCGCCGGGTCAGGAAGCCGCCGCCGGCGCCGTCGACGCCGGTGCCCTCGCCGCCGCTGATTTCGGTGAGGCGGGGCCAGCCGGGAATCTCGAGGCGCCAGCCCTGGTCGTCGGTCAGGTGCAGATGCAGATAATTGATCTTGAAGCGGACCACCGTGTCGAGGTAGGACCTGATCTCGGCCGGCGTGAAGAAGTGCCGGGCCAGGTCGAGCATCGTGCCGCGGTAGGCGAATCGCGGCCGGTCCTCGATGGTGCCGCCGGGGATCTCCGCCCGCTGACCCGCGGCCGGCAGCAACTGCCGCAGCGTCTGGACGGCGGCGAACAGACCCCGGGTGGTCGCGGCCGCCAGGGTCACCTCCGCCGGGGCGATCTCGATCCGGTACGCCTCGTCGCCGCCCCCGCTGTCGGGCCCCTCGAGCAGAACCCTTATCGAGCCGTCGGCACCGGTCACCGGAACGGGGTGGCCCGTGGCCTCCCGCAGCAGCTCAGCCAGCTGTTCGGCGATGTCGCGGGCGGCCGGCACGGCGCTCACCGAGACCGTGGGAGACAGGTGGAAGTTCGCGGCCGCGTCGGGCCGCACCGAGACCGGGAGGGGGATGACGTCACCGAGCCGTCTCAAGGTTGCGCGCACCCGAGGAACCTTAAACTGTCTTTTCATGTCGATCATCACCCGTCGGGCCGGGCTTTCCGACTCCGGCCTGCTGCATGACCTCGCTGCCCGCACCTTCGGTCTGGCGTGTCCACCGGGCACGGCGCAGAGCGACATCGACGCGTTCGTCGCCGCGCACCTGTCCGCCGAGAGTTTCCGTGGCTACCTGGCGGACCCGGCACGGATCATCCTGGTCGCGGAGGAGGACGGGGTGCCGGTGGGCTATTCGATGTTGATCGGCGGTCCGATCGCCGACCCCGAGGTGGCCGCGACCGTGGCGGCGGCGGTCGGCGGCAAGGGCAGCATCGAGCTGAGCAAGTTCTACCTGGCCCCGGAGCGGCACGGCTCCGGGGTGGCGTCGGCGCTGATGTCGGCGACGCTGCGGGCGGCCACCGCCACCGGGGCGGAGTACTGCTGGCTCGGGGTCAACCAGCGCAACGAGCGGGCCGCGAAGTTCTACGCCAAGCAGGACTTCGACGTGATCGGCGTGAAGCGCTTCCGAGTGGGCGAGATCTGGCACGACGACTATGTGCGCCTGCGCGCCCTCACCCCGGCCTGACGCCGGCCCGTTCGGCCGACCCGCCGCGGGGCGAGCGGTCAGGCGACCTTGACCGGGGTCCAGTCGAGGTATTTGCCGGTGCGGTTGTCGCCGGACGAGTGGCCTCGCAGACGGCGGTTGAGCCACGGCAGCACGTGCTCGCGGTAGTAGCGGGCCTCGCTCAGCAGGCCGCCACGGTCGTCGAGGTCGGCGTCGATCACGTGCGCCTCGGTGGGATAGCCGAGCGCCGTCAGCGCCAGGCCGGCCACCCGGCGATGGCCGTTCGAGTTGAGATGCAGGCGGTCCGGCGACCAGTAACCGGCCCGGCGGATCTCCTCGTCGTGGAAGACGTCGACGAAGGTGATGTCGTAGTCGCCGACGAACTGGGCGACCCCGGAGGTCAGCGCCTCGGCCCGGCGGCGCATCACGCTGCCGAACGGGAGCCGGGCCGACGGGTCGGCGCCGGCCAGCAGCAACACCTTGACGCCGGCGTCGGCACAGCGACGCAGCACCTTCTCGGTGAGGGCGACCAGGTGGGACATGTCGCTGCCGGGCCGCATCATGTCGTTGCCGCCTCCGTTGAGCGACAGCAGCGTCGGCTTCGGCGAGAGCGCCAGGGCGGCCTCCAGCTGATCGTCGACGATCGCCTGGAGCAGGCGCCCACGAATGGCGAGGTTCGCGTATTCGACCGGCTCGTCCTGTCCCGCGGCCAGCCCGGAGGCGACCAGGTCGGCCCAGCCACGCTCGGTGCCATCCGGCAGCGTGTCCCCGAGACCCTCGGTGAAGCTGTCGCCGATCGCCACGAACCGCGTCACGTTTCCTCCATTCGACAGCGGCAGTGATCACCGCCGCCCGAGGCTATCCAACCGGGCGGGCGGAACGCGGCGACACGTGACGGGCGTCGCCCGGTCAGTCGACCAGCGGACTGATCTCCGCGGCGACCCGGACCACGAAATCGACCGGATCCGGTTCGTCCACGGTGGGCTGGAGGATCACCTTGGTGGCCCCGTGGTCGACGAACTCGCGCAGTCCCGCCGCGATCTCCTCGGCCGAGCCGGCGACACCCGGGACGTCGATGCCGTAGCGCTCCTGCTGTTCCAGCAGTCGCCGCCGGCCGGCCGGGCCGAACGCGGCCGGCACGAACACCACCAGCTCGTGCGAGGCGGGTCCGGCGATGTGCCGCAGCGCCTCGGCGACCCCGGCCGGGGAGGTGCCGCCGGTCAGGATCGTGCCGTCGCCGACCTCGCCGGCCAGCGCGAGGGTCTTCGGGCCGGTCGCCCCCACGAAGATCGGCGGCACCGAGTGCGGCGGCCAGTCCAGCTTCACGCCGTCGAGTTTCACGTACCGGCCGTCCGTGCCTACCGTCTCGCCGCTGAGCAGGGAGCGCAGCGCTCCCGCGTACTCCCGCAAGAGCGTGAGGGGCGACGCCGGGCGGCCACCCACCTGGCCCATCCATTCCTGGACGCCGTGGCCGATGCCCGGCAGGACACGGCCGCCCGACATCCGGCTCAGCGCGGCCACCTCCATGGCGCACAGGGCCACGTTGCGCAGCGGCGCCGGCATGATGCCGATGCCGATCTTGAGGTTTTCCGTCCAGGCGAGGGCGGCACCGGCGGCCGCGACCCCACCGGCGAGGAAGCAGTCCTCCCAGAGCCACAGCTCCGCGAGGCCGGCCGAGTCGGCGGCCCGGACGATGGCGCGGAGACTCTCCGGCGGGTTCTGCGGGAGCGCGATGGCACCGACGGTGGTCATGGCGCCTACTCTGCCAGGTCGGACCGGGCCCGCGTCAGCGCGAAGCCGAGAAGGTTGAGGCCGCGCCACCGCGCCGGATCGGCCGCCCGTGGGTCGGTCGCGGTGAGGCCGATCCCCCAGACCCGGTCGGTCGGGCTGGCCTCGACAAGCACCCGGTCGCCGGTCTTCGACAGCCAGGCGCGCAGGTCGTCGTTCTGCCCGAACTTGGCCCGGCCGGCCTCGACCACTATCGCGAAGCGGTGCTCGACCCAGGTCTTCTCGTCGAAGCCGGCCACCCCGCGCCCGAGCATCTTGGCGTCCCGGGGGTGCCCGGCGGCGACGATCCGCTCGGCCATCCGCCGGTCACCGAAGAGCATCGCCTTGCGCCACATCATGTAGTGCTCGGCGCTGCGGAAGGTGACCCCGTCCACCGTGAACTCGACCGGCCACCACTGGCTGAGACAGCCGGCCCCGACGCTGCCGTCACGTTGTGGTTGATGCCCCCAGAAGTACAGATATTTACGCTTCTTCGGGTTTGCGATCAGTTCGTCGACATCCACGGACTCCATCTTGCCGGGTCAGCATTTTCGACAATTCTTATATAAGATCTTACTTATGAAGTACGGGAATCTGTCGTAGGCGCCCGATAGCTTCTGCGTGCGGATCGGCGCCACGGGGGCGCCGATCCGTCCAAAGCCTGACCACGGTTCGGAGACACCCGTCAGGCGGTGCCGCGCAGCAGGGTCTCGCCCGCCGCGCGGGCGCGATCTCGCAGTTCCGGCGGAGACTCGATGGTGAACGGGACCCCCAGCACCCCGAGCACCATCACCGGCCAGCCCAGGTCGTCCACACTCATCCGAAGTCGGCAGCTCGCCCCCTCCGTCCCGGCGCCCTGACCGGCTGGCAGCGGCTCCACCACGCCCCAGTGGCCGACCGCGCCTCGCACCTGCTCAGCCGGGCAATGAAGAACTATCGAAACGTCATGGCGGGTGGGGATCGCCGCTATCCGGGAGCGCAGCCACGTGACCGGGTCGCCGCCGGGGAGTTCGCGCGGACGGAACCGGGCTCCGGTGGCGGCGGGATCGGTGAGCCGGTCGACGCGGAAGCTTCGCCAGTCGGCGCGGTCGAGGTCCCAGACGATCAGATACCACCGCCGCCCCAGCGAAACCAGCCGGTGCGGCTCCACGTGGCGGGCGGAGACCTCGCCTTCACGGGCCGCATAGCCGAAGCGCAGGCGTTCCTCACCCCGGCAGGCCAGCGCGAGGGTGGTGAGCACCTCGGCGTCCAGGGTCGGCCCGCCACCGAAGACGCCCGGCGCGGTCACCGCCTGAAGAGCGTCGATCCGGCGGCGCAGCCGGGGTGGGAGCAGCTGAATGACCTTGGCGAGGGCGCGGACCGAGATCTCCTCGAAGCCGGCCACCGCGCCCGCGGCCGAGGTCCGGAGCCCGACCGCGATGGCGACGGCCTCGTCGTCGTCCAGCAGCAGCGGCGGCACCGCGGCACCGGCCTGCAACTGATAGCCGCCGGCGGCACCGCGGTTGGCGTCCACCGGATAGCCGAGGTCGCGCAGCCGCTCCACGTCCCGGCGAAGGGTGCGCGGACTGACCTCGAGCCGATCCGCCAGTTCGGCGCCGGGCCAGTAGCGGTGCGTCTGCAGAAGCGAGAGCAGACGCAACATGCGCGCGCTGGTGTTGGCCATGACCCCAGAGTCCACCACAATGCGGCCAGAACCTGTCCGCATCGCTCCCGCGTCCGCAACCCGTGGCTTGCTCAGCGCGCGGGCCGGGCCGGAAACGCCGGGGTGGGGGCGGGGCGCTCGAGCGGGTGGCCGCTAACGTCGAGCCTCGCGGCGTCGGCAGGTGGAGGGGTGCATGTTCGGGTGGCGGCGGCGTGGGACGGCGGAGATCATTCCGCGGGCTCTCGGGCGGCTCATCGAAGGGATCAATCCTCGGCCCGAGCGGGCAACCCCGCGGCAACGGCGACGAAACCCCGATGCGGTGGTCGACTGCGCGGTCTATGCCGGTGGCGCACGGCGGGCCGGGCTGGTGCACTACACCGAGGCGGCCGGGGTCGCCCGGCGCCGGGGGACGTACGTCTGGCTCGGGCTGCATGAACCCGACCTGGTGACGATGCGTTCGATCGCCGAGGTGTTCGGACTGCACGAGCTGCTCGTCGAGCAGAGTGTCGAAGGCGGGCACCGGCCGGCGCTCGAGACGATCGGGGACGTGACCCGGATCGTGCTGCGGACCGCTCGATATGTGGAGCACGAGGAGCTGACCGCGACCTCCGAGGTGGTCGACACCGGCGACGTCACCCTGCTGATCGGCAGCTGGTTCGTCATCTCGGTGCGCCACGGGGCGGCCGGGGCGCTCTGGGCGGTGCGGCAGGACCTGGAGAAACGACCGGCGGTGCTCAAGCTCGGGCCGTGGGCGGTGGCGTACGCGATCGGTGGCCGCATGGTCGACGACTACCTCCAGGTCGCCGGGGCGGTGGAACGCGACCTCGAACGGCTCGAGGAGGAGACCTTCGTGCCGAAGCGCTCCCCCGAGATCGCCCACTTCTACCAGCTGAAACGGGAGATGGTCGAGTTCAAGCGGGCGGTGCTGCCGCTGCAGGAGCCCCTCGGCCGGCTGCTCGACCAGCCGGATGTGCCGGTCGGCCTGCGGCCCTACTTCGTCGACGTGCAGGGCCGGCTCGCCCGCGCCGTCGATCGGGTCGCGGGCTTCGACGACCTGCTCAACTCGATCCTCCAGGCCCGCCTCGCGCAGGTGTCGATGGACCAGAACAACGACATGCGGATGATCGCCGCGTGGGCCGCCATCGCCGCGGTCCCGACCGTCATCGCCGGCATCTACGGGATGAACTTCAGCCACATGCCGGGGCTCGACTCGCACCTCGGATATCCGATAGTGATCGGGGCGATCGTGGTGATCTGCGGCGGCCTGTACTGGCGGCTCAAACGGTCCGGATGGCTCTGAGATCAACCGAACGGTCACAGCCGGTTACCACTATTCGCCGGATCCACTCCGGACAGCGCCGGAGATCCCACCCGCTCTCCCGTAGATGCCCTCACTCCGAGTAATTAGCGTTGATCACGGGTCGACCGTGTATCGAACCGGAGGGAGGGCTGATGTCCGCTACTGATCTGACGGCAAGCGAGCAGTCGCGGCTGCCTTACGAGACGATCCGGACCGTGGGACCGTTCTACGGCGTAACCGCCGAACGGATGCGCGCCGCCCTCATCGGCCTGCACGCCGCCGACCCCACGCACCGGGTCGTGTCCCGGCTCGACCGCGCGGGCCCCCGCTGGGAGCACCTGGACGCCGAGGCGTTCGCGTTGCACGCCGGTGCGGCGGTGAGCGACCTCGGCGACTGGACCGTCGACTTCGACGAGGCGACGAGCCGCCTGCAGGCCGAGCCGCGCGGTGCCTACCCGCTGCGCATCGTCGTCGGCGCCGGTTACGTCGCGTTCAAGGTCTCGAACGCCTACGGTGACGCCGAGCCGGTCAACGAACTCGTCCACGAGCTTGTCCGCGCGGCCGCCGAGGGCCGCACCGCGACCTTCCCGCCGGCCCACCGGCACATCCGTTACCAGCTGGTCAAGACCTGGTGGCAGCGGTTCGGCCTGTGGCCCGCCCGGGAGGTGGCGACCCCGGTCTCCCCCGCCGCCGAGCTGCGCGACTGGGCGCCGCAGCTGACCCAGCGCAGCGACCGGTCCGGCGAGATCCTCCGGCACATCCGGCAGTGGCGCGACCGTACGGCACCGGGAGTCACGACGACCGCGATCACGTTCGCGGCGTTCGTTTCCGCGCTGCGCGATCTTGGACTCGACCCGGATCTGAGCGGAGCCGTCGTACACATCGACGCACGCCGCTATCTTGCGCGGAACGCCCGGGTCGACAGCAACTTCAGCATGGGCGTACGCCTGAGCCCACGCGATCTCACCGACCCGGGTTCGGTGCACGAGACCCTCCAGGCCGAGTTGGCGTCCGGCCGGGTGCTCGGCATGATGCTGCGGCGCTCGGCCCGGATCGCGGTGACCGGTGAGGCCGGCACGCCCGGCCCGTACCCGAGCAAGATCTCCACCACGCCCCGTCCGCGGCTCACTCTGAGCAACCAGGGCCGTCATGACCTGCTGTCCGACCTGCCCTGGACCGTAGACGCGGGGTCAAGAGCAAACCTAAGTGTACCCACGCACAGTGACCCCGAAGGCATCACGCTGACCACGAGCGAGCTGGACGGGGCCCTGCATCTGGAGGCCACGTTCCACGCCTCGACCTACGACCCCGAGCTGATCACCCGGGCCCTCGACGTGGTTTGCACAAATCCGGCGGGCATCCTCGCCCACCGATAGATCAGGACCTGCGCCCGGCCGGCACTGCCCCCCATCCGGCCGGGCGCATCCCTTTTTATGTGTTCGGCGACCAGCCGGCACAGAACGAGGTCAGCGAATCAATCTCCGCCGCCTGGAATAATCCTCGATACCGCCCGATCCACCGCGTAGAAACAACGCCCGGCGCCAGCCGAAGCCTATGAGGTGAAACCCGGCCGATCGCCCCGTTTGCCGATTTCGCACACTCGCCGAGATGCCGATTCGGTCAGACGTTTCCGCAGCCAGTTGCACGTTCCGCGGACCGCCGCTCCAGGCTTTTCCACCGTCGCCGGTTCAGTGCAGGTCGGCCGGAGTAGACAAGCCGTCTCCATTGAAATACCAGATGGGAAAGCGCTTTTCCATGGTGGGCCAAGCGCTTGACCAACCCACCGGGCTATCGCTCCAGCGGTATCTCAGCGCTATCGCTCCAGCGCCATCTCGGCGCTGTTCTCTCCGGCGCTGTCTCTCCAGCCGCGGCGGGCTTCCGTGCCAGCATTTCCCAGCCGCCGCGCGAAAGCCACCTCCGCATTCCGCAGGTTCAGCCCTTACCCGGCTTCCCGGTGTCCGAGCCGCGACCGTGCCTGCCCGGCTTGCCATCACCGCCCGGCTTGTCGTTATCCGCAGCGTCACCCGGCTTGCCGTCACCACCCGCATCGCCCGGCTTGCCGTTCCCCGCAGCGTCACCCGGCTTACTGTTACCGACCGTGTCACCTGGCTTGGCGGGTTCAGTGACGTCACCCGGCTTGCCATTACTGGCCGTGTCCCCCGGCTTCGAAGGCTCGGTCACGTCGCCCGGCTTGCCCGCCGGGTCCCCCGGCTTCGCGGGCCCGGCCCCATCAGCCGGCTTTGCGGGACCTGCCCCATCAGCCGGCTTCACCGGGGTGCCCGGCATACCCGGCATATCCGGTTTGCCGGCGGTACCCGGCATGTCCGGCTTACCGGGACCGCCCGGCTGACCACCGCCGCCCGGCATACCCGGCTGGCCTGGCATACCCGGCTGGCCCGGCTTACCGGGACCACCTGGCATGCCCGGCCCACCCGGCTTACCAGGGCCACCCGGCGCGCCCGGCCCACCCGGCGTACCAGGGCCACCCGGCGTACCAGGGCCACCCGGCGTACCAGGGCCACCCGGCGTACCCTGCCCACCCGGCATACCAGGGCCACCCGGCATACCCGGGCCACCCGGGCCACCCGGCCAACTGGGGCCACCCGGCATACCCGGGCCGCCGGGGAAGCCGCCCTGGCCGGGCGGGGTGTTGTTGAGCAGGACGGGCAGGGTGAGGATGAACGAGCGGTATTCGGTGCGGGCGCGGCGGGAGCAATCGTCGTACGAGATGACTGCGCGCAAGCGGGCGACGGCGGCCTGATCGAAGTCGGGGTTGACGGTGATCAGGGTGGTGTCGGTGCGGCCTGGGCGGAGGGTGTCGCCGCGGAGGAAGGTGGCGAAGTTGCGGCGACCGCGGTAGTCGATGTCGACGTCGCGGCCGTAGAGGCGGACCTCGACGTCACAGATGCGCCGGTCGGTGCGCCAGTTGATGCTGACCACGCTGTCGGTGTGGGCGCGAACTGCGCGCAGCCAGGTGGAGACCGGCTGCGGGCCCCGGGTCGCAGCCTCGGCGGGCGTCGTCGCGGTGGCCGCTGCCATCCCGACGGACGCGGTCGCCAGGGCGACCATCGTTCCGATTCGCCGACTGTTCTTCATTACAAATCCTCCGATGGGCTGTTCGGACTGCCCGCAGCCGAGAGACTGTTCGGGCGAAACGGACACTATGGGCAACCTGCCAAGGGCGGTGGGCTTTTTGGGCGCGTTTCGGTCATATCTACTCTTTCCTGTACAAAATGTTTAGTGGTCAATCGGCCGAACAGATGACTGACGGGAGACCTCATGTCGCTCAGTGGAGCCCACCGGGCCGCGTTCCGCCGCGAGGTGGCGCAGGAGGGCCGGGTCTACGCCATCCGGGACGCCGCCGGATATCCGGCACCCGCCGACGAGGAGGGCGGCCGGCGAGCCGTCCCGTTCTGGTCCAAGGCGACCCGGGCCCAGCTGGTCGTCAAGCACGTCGTGACGTTTCAGGGGTTCGAGGTCGTGCCGATCACGCTCGAGGACTGGCTGTCGAACTGGATGGTCAGTCTCGAACACGACGGACTGCTCGTGGGGGTGAACTGGGCCGGCGCGCGCGCCACCGGCTACGACCTGACACCGGGTCAGGTGCTGCGCTGGTTCGCCGAGATCGAGGGGTCGGCGACCGTTACCGAGAAGACGCTAATTCATACTGCTCAGGAGTAGTTCGGAGGGAAACCGGCCCCTATGCTTGCGGCACAGCAAACAAAGGGGACGGCCCGTGCGGAATCTGCAGATCCTCGTCGTGGACGACGACGACGCCGATGCCCTCATGATTTCCGAGGCGCTCGAGCAGTCGGAGCGACCCACGACGGTCGAGCGCGTCGCCGACGGTCGCGAAGCGCTCGACTATCTGCGTCGCGAGGGCAAGTTCGCCGAGGCGCGCCGCCCCGATCTGATCCTGCTCGACCTCAATATGCCGCGCATGGACGGCCGCGAGACGCTCGCCGCGATCAAGACCGATGACAAGCTGAAGGCCATCCCGGTGGTGATACTGACGACGTCGGGGGCAGCGCCGGACATCGTGTCGAGCTATCAGCAGCGGGCCAACGCGTACGTGACCAAGCCGTTCGGTCTTGACGACTTCGAATCGACCGTGCGCCAGATCGACCGGTTCTACCGCGAGGTGGCGACGCTGCCCGGGGAGCGTCCGCTCGCATAGGAGCGGCAACCACGGGGTACGGGGAGCACATGACCGACAACCAAGCTCCCGAGGATCTCGGCGCTCCGGTTTCCTACCTGGTGCTCGCCGACGGCACTCCGGTGTTCGACTCGTCCGGCAGCCGGGCCGGTGAGGTGGAGCACGTGCTCGCCGACGACCATTCCGACCTGTTCCACGGACTGATCGTCAAGACCGCGGCCGGCCACCGGTTCGCCCGCTCAAGCGTCGTCGACGGCCTGTTCGAGCACGGCGTGATCATCTCGGTGGCGGCCGCCGAGCTGCCCGACCCGAGCACCGACCCGTCCGCCCGCGCCGCCCAGGACGACGAGGGCCTGACCCTCAAGAAAGCATGGGACTGGCTGGTGCAGCCTCGATAGGGTGCCACCGCAGCAGGCAGGCGCCGACCGCCATGCCGCCGCCGAACCCGGCGAGCAGCACGAGGTCGCCGTCCCGCAGCGCGCCCGAGCGGGCCGCCTCGTCGAGGGTGACCGGCACCGACGCGCTGCCCAGATCGCCGTGCCGGTCGACGGTCACGTGGGTGCGCGAATTACGCAGCCCGGCCAGGCCGACGAGTTCGTCGACGGTGGCGGCATCCGGCTGATGCGGCACGAAGTGGTCGATGGCCGCCGCGTACACGCCGGTTCGCCGCAGCAGAGCCTCCAGGGCCCACGGCACCTCGGACGCCACGAATTCGCCGAACCCGGCCGCGTCGACCCGCAGGAAGTGATCGCCGTCCGCGAGGGTCTTCTCGGAGGCGGGTAGGCGGCTGCCACCGGCGTCGACCCGGACGAGCCCGCTGCCGGTGCCGCGGGAGACCAGTTCGAGGTCGAGAATCCCGTACCCGTGCCCGACCGTGCCGATCAAGGCGGCGCCCGCGCCGTCGCCGAACCGGGCCGCGACCGCCCGGTCGGCCTGGTCGACCACCCGCGAGTAGACGTCCGAGCCGATCACCAGCACACGGGCGGACGGGTTGACCACGACCAGGCTGTGCGCGAGGCCGAGGCCGAAGACGAAGCCGGCCGAGACGGCGTTGAGGTCGAAGCAGACCGCCCGGCCCGCACCGATGGCCGCCTGCACCAGGTTGGCGGTGGGCGGCTGCGGGGAATCCGGCGTCGAGGTGGCGACGATCAGGAAGTCGATGTCGGCCGGAGTCAGCCCCGCGTGCGCGATCGCCGCTCGGGCCGCGTGGGCGGCCAGGTCGGACGCGGCCTCGCCGGGCGCCGCGACGCGCTCGGTGGGAAGGTAGGAACCGGTGCCGAGGATGCCCACTGCCATACCGCTACCGATCGGCACCCGAGCGCCGAAGTTGAGCGAGTTCCGCCGCCTCGGGTGCCGGCTCCGCTATCGGGACGAGCGGTCCCGATAGGTCCAGGAGCCGCCGTTGAGCTGCGACTTGCCGCGCTGGCCGAGAGCTCCGGCGCCGTTGCCCGGCTCACCGGACGGGAACGGGGCGAGCGGAGCGGCGGGTGCGGAGCCGGCAGGTGCGGAGCCGGCGGGTGCGGAGCCGGCGGTGGGCTGCCGCGGGATCACGCCGGTCAAGCCGGCTTCGCGGCGGGCGGCGAGGTAGGCCACGGCCGCGCGGTCCTCCTCGGTGGGCGCGGCCACCAGCGCGTACGCCAGGCCGATGATGCCGAAGACGACGGTCAGGCCGATCGGAACGAGCAGGCCGGTGGCGGTGGAGCCGTGGAGCGCGCCGGCCGCCTCGTGTTCGGTGACCGACATCGCGGTCATGCCGGTGAAGTGCATGCCGTTGACGGCGATGCCCATGACCAGGGCCGAGACGAAGATGGCGAGCGGTTTGTGCACCACGACGGCGAGCCAGAGGGCGACCGAGGCGGCCACCACGGCGATGCCGATCGACAGGCCGACCCGGGTCGCCGAGTAGCTGATGTCGCCGTTGAGGCGCATCGCGGCCATGCCGGTGTAGTGCATCGCGGCCACGCCCAGACCGGCGATGATGCCGCCGATCAGGATGCGGGCGTGGCGGGCCCGTTCGCCGAACAGGGCGATCGCCAGGCCGACAGCCACCGCGACGATGGCGATGATCGCGCTGGCGGCGGTCAGGCCGACGTCGTAGCGGATCGGCGTGCCGACGACGCTGAAGCCCATCATCGCGACGAAGTGCATGCTCCAGATCGCGGTGCCGCCGATGGCGAGTGCGGCGAGGATCAGCCACCAGGTGCGCTCACCGCCGCTGCGGGCCGTGCGGAACCGACCGGCGAGGGTGAGACCGAGCGAGGATCCGAGGACCGACAGCACGTAGCTGACGGTCGGGGTGACCCACCCGTGATCGAAGTGATGGATCTGCGCCATGACCTGTCCTCCCCCAACGGCCCGGTCCTGCCCCTTGACCTGGCCCGGCCTAGCATCCTGCCTGCTAGATCACCTGGCTGGGAATGAGTGTGAGTCAACTTTCAGCACGGCACGGCTACAGATGTCGAAACAACGCACGAAGCCCTCGGAAGCCGCGAATCCCCAGGTCAGCGGCAGCATCGACAGCTTTCGTTACCGCTCAACCGGCGGTTCTCAGGCCGCTGTCGGCGCAGACGCCGGACATGTCGGAACCGGCGGCAGAAACCGCCGCTATCTTGTCCGGTTCATCGGCATTGCCGGTAGCGGCGGACGCCGCCCGATAGGCGATCCCGAGCCGGTCGGCGGCATCGGCGAGCGGCGCGTCGGCGGTCCGGCTCGACTGAACTATGCCGTCCACCACTCCGGGCACCATCAAACTGCCCGCGGACAGCGCGACCGCCAGTCGGGTGCAGGCCACCGAGCCGGGCGGATCATCGGCGGCACCGGTCGGCCCGGCCGAGGCGGCGGAGGCGGCGGCGGAGGGGCTGGTGCGTACTACCGGATCGTCGTCTCCGCCGGCACAGCCGGCCGCCAACAGAACGACCGCGGCGGCAACCAGAAGTCGCATTTGCCCATTTTATCGACGTACGCATAAGAAAAGGCGCGGTCGTCGCCGACCGCGCCTTTTCCGAACCCGAGTTCTACAGGTAGCTCTTCTTCTTGAACTGGTCGTAGGAGAGGCTCCAGTCGGTCCAGCCGTTGCCGTCCTTCAGCTTCTCCTCGGTGCCGGAGACCGTGATCGGGTCACCCATCATGGTCCGGTCGAAGAGCCAGGCGCCCATCGCCTCGGAGACGTTGACACAGCCGTGCGACACGTTGGTGCGGCCCTGCTTGCCCTCGGACCACGGCGCGGCGTGGATGAACTGGCCGCTCCACGTGATGCGCTGGGCGAAGTCGATGGGGGTCTTGTAGCCGTTCTTCGGGTCGGTGTCGGTGGTGTCGAAGACCGTGTGCTTCAGCTTCTCCATCACGACCATCGTGCCGCTCGACGACGGGGTGGTCGACTTGCCCAGGCTCACCGGGATCGTCTTGATGACCTTGCCGTCCTGCTTGACCGTCATCTGCTTGGTCTTGTTGGAGACCGTCATGACGAACGAGCGGCCGATGTTGAGGTCGACGGTGAGATCGCTCTTGCCGTAGTAGTCGCCGCCCAGCGGCACACCGGCGAGCTGCACCTTGTAGAAGACCTTGGAGTTGGCCTTCCAGTAGACCTTCGGGCGGTAGTGCACCTCGGTCGGGCTGATCCAGCCCCAGGTGCCCTCCTGCGCCGGAGTGGCGGTGACCGGCATGCGGCGCTCGACCTCGGCGCGGTATTTCTCCGGGATCGACTTGCTGAACTTGATGATCAGCGGCATCGCGACGCCGACCTTCTGGGCGTCGCCGAGGAAGCTCGTCACCCGGATGGTCTTCGACGGCTTGGCCATCGTCGTGAACGTGCTGCTGGTGGAGCCACCCTTGCCCGCGGCCGCGGTGCCGTTGACGGTCACCGTGTATTTCGTGCCGTAGTCGAGGGCCTTCTCCGGCTTCCAGACCTTGGCGTCCTTGTCGAGGGTGCCTTTGACCTCGGCGCCCTTCGAGTCGGTCACGCTGACCGTGGTGTTCTCCGGGTCCTCGCTGGTGTATTTGACGTCGGTGATCGCCACGACGTCTTTCGCCTCGGCGGCCGGCGAGGTGACCGCCACGGTGCTGAGGGTCGGCTCGGGCGCCGGAGCGCTCGTAGCGGCGCCACCGCCGGCCTGGGCGCTTTCTCCGCCGCCCTGCCAGCTTGGCGACTTGTCGCCATGACCGCAGCCGGAGCTGAGCAGGACAGTGCCTGCGATCAACGCGGCTGCGGCAACCCGCCACGGCCGGCGAACTCGACTGTTATTCATGGTCCCCTCACGGCATCGTTCGTCCCCGGCGCCCAATACTGCTCTATGAAGGCGAGTTGACCAATCCCGGATTCGTGCCGTCGGGTTGAGCCGTAACACTGGCCAAATCCACAAATCGCCCGTTTTCGGCGTTTCTGGGGTCGGGAATTGCTCGTTCACTACCCAGAAGACGTGTCCGGCTCCCCGAATCGTTGCCTGCCGAGACTCATTTGAGACTGTCGGGAACCGGCAGCGCACTGCCCTTGAGGAACTCCGCCCAGCTCACATTCCACGGAGTCCACCCATCGCCGTACGCCAGCTTGACCCCGGTGCCGGTCACCGTGATCGGATCGCCGATCAGCGTGTTGTCGAAGAGCCACTTCGCGTTCGAAGGACTGACATTGACACAGCCATGCGACACGTTCGTGCGGCCCTGCGAGCCCACCGACCACGGAGCCGAGTGCACGTACTGACCCGACCAGGTGACTCGTTGAGCGTACTGAATCTTGGTCTGGTAGCCGGCCGCACCGTCGGTGTCGGTGGTGTCGAAGACGGTATCGGCCAGTTTGTCCATGACAACCATGTTCCCGCTGACCGACGGCTTGCTCTTACGCCCCAAACTCACCAGTGCGGTACGCACGACCTTGCCGTCCTGGGTCACCGTCATCTTCTTGGTGGCGTTGTCGACCTTCATCTCCAGGTCGCGGCCGATCTTGGCGGTGGCCCCCCGGTCCCGGTCGCCGTAACGCCCGCCACCGGTCGGCAGACCGCCCACGGCGATCCGCACCTTCAAGGTGGTGCCGGTCTGCCAGTGCTCCTTCGCCCGGTAATAGGCCTGCGTGCCGCTCGACGTCCACGACCAGACACCCGGCTGGGCCGGCGACGTCTCGACGAACATGCGCTTCTCGACGGCGGCCCGGTCGGCCTTCTTGATGCCCGGACTGAACTCGACCACCACCGGCATGGCCACGCCGTAGGTGCGGTTGTCGAACAGGTAGAGCCCGGTGCCGGTCTTCTTCGCCGGCGCGCCCATCGTGGTGAACGTGGTCGTCGCGGTCTTCGTGAGGCCGGAACTCGTCGTGGCGGTGACAGTCGCCGCGTACGCCGTCTTGGCCTTGAGGGTGGAAGCCGGCACCCAGCTGGTGCCGTCGTCCCGGAGCTCGCCCCCGACGACCTTGCCGGCCGAATCCTTGAGGCTGACCGCCGTCACCTTGGCACCGGTCAGGCTCACCCCGATCTCGGCGCTGACCGGCACGTCCTTCTTGCCCGCCGCCGGCGTCACACTCAGCGTGATCGGGGCGTCGGCCGACTCGGTGATCGACCCCCCGCTCGCGCTGCTGCTCGCGCCGGGCAGGGCGCTGGAACTCGCGTCGGGGCTCGCCCAGGCGGCCGTGGTCCCGGACTTCTTGTCGCCGCAGCCGGACAACGCCAATGGCGCGACCACCGCCGCAGCCACGACCATCATCAGTGAGCGCCGCATGCCGACCATCCCTGAGCACCCCAGTTCTCGAGTTCGCGGGGACATCCTGCCCCATGGATGCAAGCGGACGGATCATCCCTGAGGCTGATTCAGGGCGGGCACGTCATCGGAGGGGTCCGATTTTAAGGATCAACGGAGTGCGTGCTAACGTTTCCGTCGTTGCCGGAGCAAGCGCCGCTAGCTCAACTGGCAGAGCAGCGGACTCTTAATCCGCGGGTTGTAGGTTCAAGTCCTACGCGGCGCACCGATGATCAAGGCTCTGATCAGGCGTAAAATGCCTGATCAGAGCCTTTTTCGTGCATCATGGTCAGGTGTCGTGCTGGCCGCACAGTGACCCGGATCACCTGCGGTAAGCCCGTTGCCGATGGGGCAAGACCGCTGCCCGGAAGCGGCGTCAGGCCGCGAAGGAGCCGAGGAACGCAAGGGCCTCAGCACTGCGGCTACCCGGCTCCGGCACGCCGACCAGCAGCTGTTGCCCGGGTTGACGTCAACGAGATCGTCGTGCGTTCGACGGCACAGGGCTGAGGCCGTCCGGCGGGTCCACCGGTCGCCTCTCGTCGAGTGCACGCAGCCCGTCTCGCAGACCGGCCCGGCCGCGGGGGCCGAGCTTCGGGAAGCTCGCCAACGCGGTGTTCGGCCTGGAACTGCACCGCCGACTGGCCGCGGCCGGGTCACCGATCCGCAGCATGCTCGCCCACCCCGGCTTCGCCAGGACCGGCCGGCAGCGCGCCGGCCCCATCGGCGTCAACCGGCTGACGTTGCGTCTCATCACTCCCCTGGTGGCGCAAAGTCCGGTGCTCGTCGAGCCCTCGGCGGACGCCCGCGACGCCGCCCTGGGCAACCGTCTCTGGACGGTCTCCGCGGAGCTCACCGGCGTGCACTATCGGGCCGGACGGTCGAGGGAACGGCGGGCCAGTTCGGCGAGGACGAACACGGCGTCGGCGAGCACCGAGTCGTCGAACACGGCGTCGGGGCTGTGGTTGGGCGCCGCCTTCGCGGGATCGTCGGCGGCGGTCGCGCCCAGGATCAGGAAACATCCCGGCACCTCCTCCAGGACCCGGGAGAAGTCCTCGGCGACGGCGAGCGGTGTGGCCATCGGGTCGAACCGCTCCTCGCCCAGCACGTCGCGCACCACGTCCGCGGCGAACGCGTACTCGCCGGGGTCGTTGACCGTGACCGGATAGCCGTCGTCGACGACGACCTCGGCCGTCATCCCGTGCGCCGCCGCCAGCGACGTGCACAACCGGGTCAGCTCGGTCCGGATCCGGATCCGGGTCCGGTTCGCCCGGGAGAAGGTACGGATGGTGCCGGTGAGCCGGACCTCCGCCGGTATGACGTTGTGGGTGTCGCCGCCCACCATCGAGGTGATGGTGACGACGACCGGGTCGAAGGCGTCGAACCGGCGGGTGACAAGCGTCTGGACGGCCGTGACGATCCCGGCCGCCACGGGCATCGGGTCGTTCGCCACGTGCGGCATCGCCGCCTGACCGCCCGCGCCGTGCACGACCACGGTGAGCGTGTCGGTGCCGCCCAGGAGGGTTCCCGGACGGCTGCGGAAGACCCCGCGCGGTGTGCCGAAGGACAGCACATGCAGACCGTACGCCGCGCGCACCCGGTCGCCGGCCGCGTCGAGCACACCCTCGCGGAGCATCAGCCCCGCACCGTCGTAGCCCTCCTCGCCGGGCTGGAACATCGGCACGACGTCGCCGGCGAGCGAGTCGCGGTGCCCGGCCAGCACGTGCGCGGCACCGACCAGCGCGGCGGTGTGCAGGTCGTGGCCGCACGCGTGCATGACACCGGGGGTACGACTGGCGTAGTCCAGCCCGGTCGCCTCGGTCAGGGGAAGCGCGTCCATGTCCGCGCGCAGCAGCACCGCCGGCCCGGGCCGCCCGCCCCGGACCACCGCGGTCACCGAGGTCAGCTCCGTGCCCCGGGACACCTCCAGGCCGAGACCGTCGAGCGCGTCGAGCACCGCCGCCTGCGTGCGCGGCAGATGCAGACCGATCTCGGGACGGGCGTGCAGGTCCCGACGCAGCTGGACCAGCCGTGGCTGGAGCGTCTCCGCGGTCCGGCGCAGTGGTGAGGTGACCCCGATCGTCGTCATGGCGGCTCGTCTCCAGTCGGATCGTGCGGGCGGGCACGGTGCCGCTCCCCCCGGTCGACGCACACCGGGCCGCCGGGTTCACCAGTGACCGGTCACGGGGGGAGTGGCACCGCCCACAGCACGAAACGGGCGGGGAGAGACGCTACTGATCGCGGCGGTAGACCGAGATGTGTGACTTGCTGGTGTCGTCGAACGGGTGCCGGTCCCAGTCGGCGTAGCGCTCGGTCAGTCGCAATCCCGCGGCCTCGGCCATCTCGTCGATCTGTTCCGGCCAGCAGTAACGCATGGCGAACGGGCCCATGTGCACGCCGTCGCCGGCAAATCTGATCGTCTGCCTGATGAGCACCTGCGTAGCCGGGTCGTACCGATGCAGCCGGATCGTCGCCGAGTCCTCGGTCACCTCGCGAACCTCAACCTGCTCGTGCCGGCCGGCTTCGGCCCGCTCGGGCACGAACGTCTCGATGACGAACGCGCCGCCCGGCGCGAGAACTCGGGCGACGTTGCGGAAGCAGTCCCGCTGCCGCTGCTCGCGAACGAGGTTGAACAGAGTGTTGTAGACGAGGTAGACCAACGGGTAGGGGCCAGATACCGGCACGTCGGCCATGTCGCCGATGACGACGCGCAGGTCGGAACCGCCGGCCTTGGCCCGTAACTTCGCCACCATCTCCGGCGACGCTTCGATGCCGTCGACGGCGAGTCCCCGGGCCGCCAGGGGGAGAGCTACCCGGCCGGTGCCGATCGCCAGTTCGAGTGCCGAACCACCCGGTGCCAGGCCGGCGAGGAAGTCGACGGCCGGTCGCGGGTCCAGTTCCCCGTGGTCGTAGCCGTCGGCCCACAGCCGGCCGAAAAGACCGGGATCGTCAAAGATTGATGCTTCCACCTGTATTGGATTCCTTCGGATCGACGATGGGTTCCTGTCGCGTGGACTTCCCTGCGTCAGCCATGACGTCCTCCTCCGGTCGTTCGGCCCAGAACATCAGGATCCGGGCCGCGGGACAACCGCATTTCGTCGCTCCGACCGTTCCGACGGACGGTGGCGCTGCGGTCGCCGGCGCGTTCCGGAGACGGGCGTGCGGCCCGGAACCAGTGGTTCCGGGCCGCGCTCGTTCCGGTGTTAGGCGACCGTGCAGCTCGCGCCGTTCAAGGTGAACGAGGCCGGAGCGGCCGCGTTGCCGGTGTGGGTGGCCTGGTAGCCGATCGTCAGAGACGCGTTCGGCGCCAGGTCGCCGTTGTAGGAGACGTTCCTGGCCGTCACCGGTCCCGAGCTGGGCGAGTAGCCGGCGTTCCAGCCCGAGGTGATGGTCTGGCCGCTCGGCAGCGTGAAGGCCAGGGCCCAGCCGCTGATGGCGGTGGTGCCGGTGTTGGTGATGGTGATGTTGGAGGTCAGGCCGGTGTTCCAGGCGCTGACCGTGTCACTGATCCGGCAGGTGCCGGTGGCCGGCGGCGGAGTCGGTGAGCTGGACGACGGCGGGGGCGACGTCGGCGGCTGCGAAGTGGGCGGCGGCGAAGTGGGCGGGGTCGACGTCGGCGGCGGCGAGGTCGGCGTGCCGGTGCGGCTGACCCGGTAGACGACGGTGCCGTGGGACGGGACGCTTGCCGAGATGGCGCCGGTGGTGGTGCTGGTTGCGTTGCTCCACACGTCACGGAGGGTGAACGAGCTACCCGTCAGGCCGATCGCCGAGGCCGAGGTGCTGATCGTGGTGGTGCTGCCGCTCTGGTTGAACAACGCGACCGCGACGTCGCCGTTGGCCAGCTTCTTGGCCAGCACCCGCCGGGAACCGTCGTTGGACACCTGCGTCGCCTGCAGCGCCAGGCTGTCCTGATCGATCGCGAGCAGGTTCGCGTTCTTCAGGATCGTCTGCGTCGCCGAGGTCATCGATCGGATGTCGTTGCCCGCGATCAGCGGCGACGCCATCATCGCCCACAACGCGAAATGACTGCGCTGCTCGGTGTCCGACAGCCCGCTCCGGCCGACCTCCATCATGTCCGGGTCGTTGAACGCCCCCGGCCGCGCGTTACCGGCAAGCGGCACCGTGATGTTGACGATGTTCTGGATGCCCATCGGGTAACCGTTGGTGTTGCCGGTGTCCCACTTGTTGGTGATGTCCTCGGTGGTCCGCCACATGTTGGCCACGTCGCCCCAGTTCCGCTGTGGACCGGTGCAGCAGTGGAAACTGTTCGGGTTGATGCTGTAAACGATCGGCCGGCCGGTCGCCGCCAACGCATCACGCATCTTCGCGAACGTGGTCACCTGATCGTTTATCGTGCCGCTGCCCGAGCAGTAGTCGTACTTGAGGTAGTCCACTCCCCACGCGGCGAACTGGCGGGCGTCCTGCGCCTCGTGCCCCTGGCTCCCGGTCGCCCCCGGGTAACCGCCCGTGCCCTGGGCACAGGTCTTGGTTCCCGGCACCTGGTAGATGCCGAACTTCAGTCCCTTGCCGTGCAGATAATCGCCGAGCGACTTCATCCCGCTCGGGAATCGCGAGGGATCGCCCTGCAAATTGCCTGACGAATCCCGGTTCGGATTGAACCAGCAGTCATCCACGACCACGTACTTATATCCCAGCTCACCCATGCCGGACGAAACAATGGCGTCCGCCATCTGCCGGATCAACGTCTCATTGATATTGCACCCGAAGGTGTTCCAGCTGTTCCATCCCATGGGCGGCGTCCGGGCCACGCCGTTCTCCAGGGCTTGGGCGGAGGGCGCGGAGAGGGCGAAGGCCGCCCCCGCGGCCAGCAGTGAGCCGATCGTCACCCCGGCGGCCACAAGCCGGCGACGCGTCCAAGAAGTCATGTGGTTTCCTCCAGGTGGGGGCGATGGAGCGCGCACACATACGGCGGGGCGGTGAATCCGCGGTCGGGGCCCGTTAATGGGAGCGCTCCCATCGATATGTGTCATTATTGCCGGAGGGTTTCCGGCATATCAAGCCTTGATCGCGAGCGCACGTGCGTAACAGATTTTCAGCGAGAAGAATTGCCACCGGGCGGGTACAGTCCTCGATGGCAGCCACGCTCTGCCCGACTCCGAGTTCGGCCCGACGCCCGTGCCGTCACCTGCCGCACGACCGAGGACAAGCCGTCGATGACGCAGCGTGGACCATTTCGTGATCATTCTCGACCGCGCGGTGGCATGGGGACTTGCGGGAAGAAAATGAGCATGGTCAACGACCGCATCTCCAGCTCGGCGCGCCGGGAACGGCAGCGGGCGATCCGGGCGCGCATGGCGCAGACCGGCGAGACGTACGTGGTGGCGGCTCGCCGGCACGACGAGCGTCGCGATCCGCGGATCCGGGGCACCCGGCTGCTGCCGGAGCATATCGAGTGGCTTGTCCAGGCCCGCGGCGTCACTTACAACGTGCTCGTCGGCGGACCGAACGACGGCGTGCCGATTCTGCTGGTGCACGGCCACGGCTCGGCCGCCGAATTCTGGCTGCCGCCCATCCGCCGGCTCCCCGGTCGCCACTGAGCCCGTACGGCTTCGGCGGCACCCGTGACCTCGACGGCACCCCGACCACTGCGGATTTCGCCGGCACCGGGGGTGGCGCCGCCGACCCTGACTTCGTGGCCCGGTCGAGGCGGGCGACCGCGGCGCCGAGGCGCGGACCAGTCCACTGTCGGTGTTGCGTTCCGCGTACGTGGCTGATCCGGCTTCGCTCGGCGCCGACGAGGAGCTTCTCCTCAAGACGATGCTCAGTGTCGCGGTCGGCGCGGACAAACTACCCGGGCGACAGCGTCCCGGCGGACAACTGGCCGTTCTTCGGGCCGGGTGACCGCGGTGTCCTCGACGCCATGTCGCCCAAGCGTTTCAACGTCGCTGACGCTCTGGTCGGCGTGGCGCCGAAGCCGCCGCGCGGCGGATAGGACAAACGGCCCCTCTTGTGACGAAGGACCGTGAGGCGTGGGATCACACAGCGTCGCGCTGCTGGTTCCGGTTGATTCGGAGCGCTTCCTCGAGTTGGTCCTCGAGGATGATGATCCGGCAGGCGGCTTCCAGAGCGGTGCCGTTGTCGACCATTTCTCGGGCTCGGGCGGCCAACCGCAACTGGTAGCGGGAGTAGCGGCGATGCTTGCCGGCCGAGCGGAACGGGATGAACAGTCTCGCCTCTTCCAGGCGACGCAGGAAGTCCTGCGTGGCGCCGACGATCTCGGCGGCGCGGCCCATGGTGTAGGCGGGGTAGTCGTCATCGTCGAGCATGTCTTCGGATTGGGCCATCCAGGTATCTCCATGACGAGGGCCCCGGCGCTTCGCGCCGGGGCCCAGGGTTACGGGTCTTAACACCATCTACCGGAAGTTTCACCGGCTTGTCGTTTCCACACCGTGATGCTTGGAGGCTTGCGGTGCGAGGATCGCATAGCGTGACCGAAGGCTCTCATTTTGCTCAGAGACCTTGCGGTGTCCACCCGAGGTGGGCGATCCAACGGCGTTCGGCCCTCCCTTTCCTCTGCGAACATCTCTTACTGTTACCTACGTGCTATCCCGCCGGCGTCGGAGCCCCACGCGAACTCACGGCCCCGCCACGTGCGACGGATCTTCCTGCACAGAGCGACCCCGAACCTGCATCAGCCGCCCTGCCTGTTGCCCTGACCTGGAATTACGTCAAGGTCTTGTCGTGCACTTGCAAACACCATGCCGAGCGAGCCACGAACTTCCGGGCCCTGCTTGACGCTCGGTCTTTCGTCAGCGTCGTCAACTGATCTCTGCTGTCAACGGGGCAAACATTACCCAGTCAGAGAAAGAATGTCTAGTCCCGGCGACCCAGATTTTCTTGGCCGTTGGCCGAGGTTCCCCGGACCCGGATGCACAGGTGACGGCGCCGGTGATCAGAACGGAGCGGGGCCCTGACCGGTCAAGGACATCAACAACTGCGTGGCGAGCAGCTTGCGCATGCCGGTGACGTCGACCGTCCCGGCCCGGTCGTAGGGCAGCTCCAACTGAAGACCCTCGCCCGCGCTGCGCAGTTCCGTCGTGATCTGGTCGGGCCGGAACGTGCCACCCCAGCCGTTGATTCCGCCGCGCTGGTTGGTGGTCAGGGAAGCCATGCCGGAGATGCATGCGCCGTCAACCAGGATCAGCTTCGCGGGGCCTGAGTAGGTTGTTGTCATTGTCACGTCCTTCAGGATGTCGCGGCACAAGTGATGCTCACTACGGGCCGTGCCCTGGCGATGACTCGGCCGGCCCGGGAAACGCCGAACGGCGGCCCGCTGAACAAGCCGGGGGCCGCCGTTCGTAAAACGTGGATCAGAGCGGGCGGATGTTCTCCGCCTGCGGGCCCTTCTGGCCCTGGGTGATGTCGAACTCCACCTTCTGGTTCTCGTCGAGACTGCGGAAGCCGCTCGTCGCGATGGCGGAGAAGTGGGCGAAGACGTCAGCGCCGCCATCGTCCGGGCTGATGAAGCCGAAGCCCTTGTCGGCGTTGAACCACTTCACGGTACCTGTAGCCATGTCTGCTCCTTCGCAGGCCGATGAAGTCCGCACTGTGCGAACTCCGGCGCCGCCGCGTTGATCACCCGCGTCGAAACGACACGAACAACGAAAGCGCCTGCCCGGGTTTCAGATACCCCAAACAGGCGCCGAAAACGTCTACGGAAATCAAAACTGCAACACCACAAGCATGATACGCGATCCGCCGCCAGCTTCCACACCAGCGGCCATGTTTTCATCCCACGAGAACTCTGAAGTCGGCGAACGACACCTCAGAGGCGGCCGGTGAGCTGGTGTTCGTCACGCCGAGCTGGACCCGGCCGGCGGCAAGATCCGAGTTGGCGAGGGCACCCTGGAGTGACGGCACGCCGTCCACCGAGACGGTGGCGTGGTGGGCCTGGACCGCGATGGTGACCTCATGGGGGGTCAGCGGGGTGAGGACCTTGGTCTGCACCTTGCCGATGGAGTTGAGCACGGCGCTGCCCAGCTCCTCCAGCTGGATCTCCTCGGTGCAGGCGGTCACCTGGTAGCCGCGTTCACCCGTATAGCGGAACCAGACCATGCCGCACGCCTTGTCGTCGGCCAGCTCCAGACTGACGCTGATCGACTGGTCGGCGGCGAACGACTCCGGCGGTCCCACGCACTGATAGGTCGCCCGGCCCTGCACCGAGGCGCGCAACCGACCGTCGCGGAACTGGCAGCGGCCGGTGGGACCGGAGCTCTCCCGGAACCGGCCGGGGCCGCGCAGCGAGTCGGAGACGGCGGGCCCGGCCTGGGCGAGAGGGGTCGTCGCCGTCGGCGATGCCGTGGCGGGAGCGACCCGCAGGTCGTTCGCGGGGTCGGTGCGGTCCGCCTGGCTGATTGTGACGGTGGTCACGGTGACCGCGCCGACCAGGAGGGTGCCCAACGCGTAGATCAGCCGCCGGGGTGTGATGAGGCCGGAACGGCGCGGGGACGGGGTCGGTATCACTCGTCGGGGGCCGTCGGGTGACACCTCGTCGATCAGGTCGCGCGGGTCGAAGCGGCCGGCGGACCGCCGGCCGGCGGACCGCTGGGCGGGTCGGGAGACGACCGGTGCCGGGGCTGGGGCGGGCGCGGGCCTCGGCTTCGGGACGCGCACCAGTTTCAGCGAGCGCGCCTGTTTCGGGGCGCGCACCACCAGCAGCTGTTGCACCAGCTCGTTCGCGGTCGGCCGGCGGCGTGGGTCCTTGGTGAGCGCCCGCTCGACGATGTCGGCCAAGGAGGGCGGCACGCCGTCGAGGTTCGGCGGTTTGGTGAGGATCTGGGCGCCGGTGGCCATGTCGGTCTCACCGTGGAACGGGGTCCGGCCGGTGCCGGCGAACGCGATCACCGCGCCCCAGGCGAAGATGTCCGCCTTGTGGGTGGCGGCGCCGAAGCCGGGGTCGAGCCGCTCCGGGGCCATGTAGTCGACCGTGCCCATCCAGTGGCCGGTGCGGGTGTGCCGGCTCGTGATGTCGAGGGCTCGGGAGATCCCGAAGTCGATCACCTTGGGCAGGCCGACGGAGAGCAGGACGTTGCCGGGCTTGAGGTCACGGTGGATCACGCCGGCGCCGTGGATGGCGGTGAGGGCCGCGGCCACGCCGACCGCCACGCCGTGCAGGTCGCCGGCCGGCATCGAGCCGTGCTCCTCGACGACCTCCTGCAGACTGGGGCCGTCGACGTACTCGACGACCAGGTAGGGCGTGTCGTGGTCGGGGTCGGCGTCGAGCACGGCGGCGGTGCAGAACGGCGGGACCTGCCGGGCGCGATCCACCTCGCTGCGGAACCGGGCCCGGAACTCCTCGTTGTCCGCGTACTCCGATCGGATGGCCTTCACCGCGACGGTCCGGCCCTGCGGATCGCGCGCGAGGAAGACGGTGCCCATGCCACCGGCGCCGAGCCGGGCCAGCAATCGGTAGTCGCCGAGCCGTCGCGGATCCTCGGGTCTCAGCGGCCGACTGGCCATGTGAGCGCTCCCATTTCTGCTGCGCGTGCGGCGGCTGGCATTGACGTCGTGTTTTTATACACGGGACGGCTGAGCCGGAGGTGCAGCTTCAGTTACTCGTCAGTTGGTCACGCACCTGACGGCGCAACACCTTGCCGATCTGGCTCCGGGGGAGCTCATCGGCGATCTCCACGCGACGCGGGGCCTTGTAACCCGACAACCGCTCCCGCGCCCACTTCAGGAGCGCGTCCCGGTCCACGGAAGCTCCCTCGGCCGGGACCACGACGGCGACGACCTCTTCTCCCGTACGGTCGGAAGGCAGACCCACGACGGCCACGTCCCCCACGTCGGGGTGTTCGCGCAGGACGTCCTCGACCTCGGACGGGTAGACGTTGAAGCCGCCCGTGATGATCAGCTCCTTGACCCGGTCCACGATCGACAGGAAGCCGTCGTCGCTCATCACCGCCACGTCGCCGGTGCGGATCCAGCCGCCGGGCAGCAGGACCGCGTCGGTCTCCGCGGGCAGGTTCCAGTAGCCGGAGAACACCTGCGGGCCCCGTACGAGCAGCTCACCGGGCTCACCCCGGGGCATGTCACGGTCCACGTCGGCGCGGTCGGCGATGCGGACGTGGGTGGACGGATAGGGGATGCCGATCGAGCCGGTCCGCCGCCCGGCCGACATCGGGTTGCCGATCGTGATCGGGGAGGTCTCGGTCATGCCGTACCCCTCGATCAGCAGGCCACCGGTCAGCGCCTCCCAGGTCTCGGCGGTCTTCGGTGGCAGCGGCATCGCGCCGCTTATCGAGTAGCGGACCGTGCTGAGGTCGGTGCCGCGCTCGCGGGCCGCGGTGGCCAGCCGGTCGTACATCGGTGGCACGCCCGGGAAGAACGTCGGCGGGCGGCGTTTCACCGCGTCGAGCACCAGGCCGACGTCGAACCGGGGCAACAGCACGATCGTCGCCGCGATCTGCACGGCCGTGGTGAGGCACAGGGTCAGCCCGTACGCGTGGAAGAGCGGAAGCACCGCGTAGAAGGTCTCGCCGCCGGCGCGCAACCCGGGCACCCAGACGCGGCTCTGTTCGGCGTTGGCCGCCAGATTCCGGTGGGTGAGGACGGCGCCCTTCGGCGTGCCGCTGGTGCCGCCGGTGTATTGCAGCAGGGCGGTGTCGTCGACGCCCGGCCCCGGCACCGAGCCGGCGATCGGGGTCGCCTCGGCGACCAGCTCTTCCCAGCTCGACGCCCCGTCCGGCAGCGGACCGCGCATCTCGGCCCGCATCTTGCGGGCCGGCGGCAGCGGCAGCTTGAGCGCGAGCCGCTTGACCAGCGGCAGCGCGGCGGTCAGGTCGACACCGACGATCGTCGGCACGTTCGCCGAGCCGGCCACCTTGTCCCAGCAGATCGCGACTGTCGCACCGTGGTCGGCGAGCTGATGGGCCAGCTCGGCCGGGGTGTAGAGGGGGTTGTGCTCGACGACGATCGCGCCGAGGCGAAGCACCGCGTAGAACGCGACGACGTGCTGTGGACAGTTCGGCAGGATCAGAGCCACCCGGTCACCGGCGCGAACCCCGAGTCGGCGCAGGGCCTCCGCGGCCCGGGCGACCTGGTCACCGAGTTCGGCGTAGGTCGTGGTGGCCCCGAGGAAGTCGAGCGCGATCCGCTCCGGGAACCGGGCGACCGCCTGTGCCAGGTTCGCGGTGAGGGCCCGGGTGGGCTCGGCGATGTCGGCCGGGACGCCCTCCGGATAGGCCGCCAGCCAGGGTCGATCATCCGCCATGAGGCGAGGTTACCCGGACGCGCGGACGGCCCCGATCAAGATCGGGGCCGCCGTTGTCGCCAATTGGTTCAGACCAGACTGGTGAAGATCAGGACGCTGCCGCCGGTCGGCACGAACGTCGCCGCGGCGACACCGTTCTGCGCCTTCGGGGTGAAGGTGACCGCCGCGACACCGTTGGTCGGCGGCGTGGTGATGGCCAGGTGACAGTAGGCAGTGGTGTCCGAGATGATCGCGCAGGTCGGGACCACGGTGCCGTCGGCGCCGTCGAAGTTCCAGTCCGCCGACGCGGTGCCGGTGAAGCCCTTGCCGGTGACCTTGACGTCTCCGGTGGCGCCGCTGACGTTCGCAGTTCCGGTGCAGGTCGGGAACGTGGTCGTCGGGGTGGCGATCCAGGTGCTCAGACTGGCCGAGCAGGACTGGACACCGGTGATCACGGCCGGGTACTTCAGGGAGTCGGAGTCCGCGGTGCCCACGATGCCGTCGTGCACCAGTACCAGCGAGATGAGGTTGCCGGACGGGCTGCCGGGCGGCAC
The DNA here is from genome assembly GCF_016862195.1 of Paractinoplanes ferrugineus. Classification (GTDB taxonomy): domain Bacteria; phylum Actinomycetota; class Actinomycetes; order Mycobacteriales; family Micromonosporaceae; genus Actinoplanes; species Actinoplanes ferrugineus. The sequence continues at coordinate 140,999 of NZ_BOMM01000009.1, forward strand.
CGTCACGTTGACGTTGGTGGCGTCCTTGAAGCTGACCGTGGCCGGAGCCACCTGGGGCGAGTTGGCGGTGACGCCGTTGACGAAGTAGCCGGTGATCTTCTCCAGCGGGAAGGTCGTGGAGGTCAGCGCGGCGACGCCGGTCACCGGGACGGTGAGGACCCCGCCGCCGACCGGGTTCATGTTGATTCCGGTGGCGCTGATCGCGGCGGTGATCGGGCCGCGGTAGAAGACCTCGCTGGCGGTCGAGACGCTGACCCCGCTCGCGATGCCGGTGGCCATGGTGTTCACGACCTGGACCTTGACCGAGCCGGTGCCGGCCAGCGGGTTGCCGAGCGAGGCGCCGTCACCGACGGGGATCGTCGGTACGACCGCGTAGATCTGCGTGTCCGAGACCACGGTGTACCGCGTGGCGAGGGTGTAGCCGGTGGTCGCGGTCGCGTCCTTGCCCAGGAAGCGCACCTGGGAACAGCCGGAGCTGGCGTCCGGCCAGGCGACCGGCGCGATGCTGCACGGGGCAGCCGCCGCGTTGTCGGTCATGCCGGCGAAACCGGTGCCGGTGATCAGGATCGTGGTTCCCGGGCCGACCACCTTCGAGGTGGTGCCGGCGACCACGACGCCGGTGATCGCCGGCGGCGCCGCATAGGCCGGGCTGGCCACGGCCAGTCCGCCGGCGACCACCGCCGCCACGGTCAGGGCCTGGACTCCGCGACGCTTGAGCGCCCCAGGTTTGGTACTCATCAACAATCCTCCACATTGAGTTGCCGAGAATGAGGGAGGCTGAGATCTCTTCCGGCCGGTTGGGGGCGAGCGCCACCTTCAACTCGCCGTGCCGCCGTTCTCCGAACAGGCGCCCGCGGAACAGGTTTGCCCAGCTACCGGCGCAAGTCTTGCAGGGCAAACCATGATCATCAGCCAGTTCAGCGACATCCCCGGCAGGCACCCGCGATGTCTGACGAATACCCCGACCGGCTCCGGCTCGGCGGGACACCCCGGCCACAGTGGGCCGGCACCCGCCACGCCAGGGCACCGTAAGCACCCGGTGGGCAACGAAAACCGCCGCCGGGGAATGCCCGGCGGCGGTCGACGTGAAGCGAAGAACTCAGCGACTGGCCATGATCAGTCCGGCCGGGTCGGTGCACACCATCTCCAGCGCTTTCGCCATCAGCGAGGGGTCGAACGTCGACGCGTGGAAGGTGGCGTCGAGGTGCAGCACCCCGTTCATCTCGGAGGTGGCGAGCGCCACCCCGTCCGGCTCGCAGAGGGTCGGGACGCTGAAGTTGTGGCGCTCGGCCGGTTCGGCGGCCCAGGGCAGGTCGGCGAGCCCGTCGTGCCGGCCCTGGTTGCTGAACGTGTGCCGGGCACGCACGGTCTCGGCGATCTCGGTCGGGTACGGGTCGGGCATGCTCTTGGTGCCACCGACCACGATCTTCGTCTCCTCGAGCACCATCACCGAGAGGATCCGCGGAACCGCCAGTTCGGCCTTGAGCATCCGGTGGATGGTGGCCGGATCGGTCATGTCCTCGGGCGAGAGCCACATCCCCATGCAGAAGTCGCTGTCGATGTCGACGCCCTTGTCGAGGAAGCGCCGGGCGTCGGCGAGGAAGATGCCGCCGGACAGGTTCGGGTTGGCACCGAGGTCGCGCAGGGCGGCCGCGAATGCCGCGAACGTGATGGCGGACGTGGTCACTCCGGGTGCGTTCTCGTCTCGCCACTTACGCATCTGCACGAGTGCCTCGGCCGAGTGCGTGGTGCGCCAGGTGATGTCGTCCGACCAGGGCCGCTGAGGTTCCGGCGTGGGCCGCGGCGGGCGGGGCAGGTTGAGACCCTGCTTCCACCGGTCGGGCTTCCGGACGATCTCCTTGAACCAGGCCTTGAGCAGCGCACCCCGGTGTGGCAGGGACGGCCGGATGGACGCGGCCCGCCCCTCGGCGGCGGCCTTGACGAGCTCGTGGAGCAGCGCGTTGACCGGACCGGCGTCGCCGTACGAGTGCGAGATCTTGAGCGCCACGAAATCCGGGCCGACAAGCATCCGCACCGGGTGATGGGCGCGCGGCTCGCGCTGCAGGGCCGCGGTGGCGCCGACGATGTCGAGGCCGTCCGCGTCGGTCACGGCCTCTTCGACGTACCGGGCGAAAGCCGCCGCGTCGAGGTGGACCCATTGGGCGTTGGCCCGGTCGAGGCGGGACACCGCACGGTGGGTCGGGTCGGCCGCGTGCAGCCCGACCAGAGCGCTGCGCATCGACTCGACGGTGACACCACGCAACGGCCCGACCGAACGGATGTATTCGAACTGTAGCCACACGCGCTCGCGCGTGGTGAGACGCGTGGCGAGACTCGCGCTGGACAAGTAGAACCCTCCCCCACAACAAGGACCCTGCAGATGGTCGGCCGATGACACTACTCCCGCCATCGCCCTGGACGGCAGAGGTCGCGGACGAATGGTCGGCACACCAACCCGGACACCGATGACGTATCGTGCGGAGACGACCGCAATCAGTGACATACGGGGAGCTCATGATCCGCCGATGGCATCTAGTCGTGCTGACTCTGCTCGCGTTGTTCGCACTGGCCTGCGAGGGCGGAACGGCGCGTCCCGCGCCGACCGGCACGCCGACGAAATCCGGCTACCCCTCGTCGATGGCCGCGATCGGCGATTCCATCACCGCGGCACTGGGGAGCTGCGGCACCTATGTGGTGTGCAACCGCAACTCCTGGTCGACCGGTTCCGGAGACACCGTCGACAGCCATTATCGACGCATCCTCGCCAAGAATCCGAAGATCAAAGGTAATGCGCGCAACTTCGCCGAGGTGGGCGCCGAGGCCGACGCCCTCGACGGCCAGGCGGCGCGGGCGGTCAAGGCCAAATCGGCGTACGTGACGGTGCTGATCGGCGCGAACGACGCGTGCGCCAAGACGGTGGGCGGCATGACCTCGGTGGCCACCTTCCGTTCGCAGGTGGACAGCGCGCTGAACCGCCTCAAGAAGGGCCTGCCCAAGTCGCGGGTGCTGGTGACGAGCATTCCCGATCTCTACCGGCTGTGGGAGTTGGGCAAGTCGAGTCCCGAGGCCGTACGGGTGTGGACGCGCGCGACGATCTGCCCGTCGATGTTCGCCGACCCGGCCTCCACGGCCGATGCCGACGAGCAGCGGCGCCGCCAGGTCCGCGACCGCATCGACGACTACGACGACCAGCTGCAGCAGGCCTGCAAGGCATACGGGAAGCGGTGCCGCTGGGACAACGGCGCCGTGCACCGCGTGCGGTTCGGTCTCGACGAGGTCAGCTCGGTCGACTATTTCCACCCCAACGCCAAGGGCCAGAACGAGCTGGCCGACGCCACCTATCGTGCTTCCTGGTAGAACCGGAAAAGCACCCATACCGCAACGAACATCACATAGGGTCGTCAGGACTGAGACCTGCTGAGGTGAGGCGTCGGTATGTTCTCGATCAAACGAATTGGACTCTGGGGCCGCCGGCGGAAAGACTCCGACCAGGGCGCCGTGACCTCCGTGCTGGCGGCCCTGCTGGCCGGCGGGGTGGTGATGGGCCTCGGCGCGGTGGTCATCGACGTCGGCCAGCTCTATGTGGAGCGTGAGCAACTGCAGAGCGGCGCCGACGCGGCCTCGATGGCGGTCGCGCTGAGCTGCATCCGTGGCGACCTCTGCACGAGCGCGGCGCAGACCACCCTCGCCACCACCTTCGCCGGGCGCAATGCGGGCGGCGACCAGAAGGCCGGCACCCAGATCTGCATCAACAACACCGGCTGCCCGGCCACCTGGAACACGGCGATCACCTGCCCGCCGATGTTCACCCCACCGGCCGGTCAGTCGATCGGCAACTACGTCGAGGTCCGCACCAGCACACTCACCTCGACCGGCGGCACGCTTCTTCCGCCCACCTTCGCCGGCGCCCTCAGCGGCATCAACTACAAGGGCAAGCAGGTGGGCACGTGCGCGCGGGTCAACTGGGGGCCGCCGGTGGTGACCAAGGTGTTCGCGCTCGGCATCTCGCTGTGCGACTGGAAGCGGATGACCGGCAACAACACCAATTTCTACAGCCCGATCGGCTCATTGCTGTCCGGCCTCGGCCTCTACACCACGATCGGGCTCAACCCCCCGACCCCCGGCGCCGACAGCGCGATCGTCAAGTCGGGCTCGACCGTCCTGCTCGGCTCGGTCGCGCCCAGCTGCACGACACCGCTCAACACAACCGTGCCACGCGGTTACGGCTGGCTCATGTACCAGGACCTGAGCGCGCCGGACAGCAACTGCATGATGAACCTGGCGGTCGACGACCTGCCGCGCGCCTCGCTGCTCAGTTTCACCAGCCTGACCTGCATTCCCCTGCTGCAGGGCTACGCCGCGGCGGGCCGGCCGATCCTGGTGCCGATCTACGACAAGCTGATCCCGTCGGTCTCTCCGATCCTGTCGGTCGCCCCGCAGTACCACATCGTGGGGTTCGCGCCGTTCGTCCCGACCGGCTATTACACCCTGCTCGGCGGGCTGGTCAAAGGCTTGACCAGCATCCTCAGCGGCGGCCTGGCCCAGGGCATCAACGACGTCCTGTGCATCACGTCGGCCTGCATCACCGGCTACTTCACCAAGCTCCTCACCCCGGCCACCCGCCCGACCGGCTTCGGCACCGGCCAGAACTTCGGCGCGACGGTCATTGCGCGCACCGGCTGAAGTCCGTAACTTTCGGAATTCAAAATCCAAAGTCCGACCCGATTTGCGTACGCGGTGAGCACCGGAGCCTAGTTTCCGGTGCTCACAGCCGTTTCAGGTAATCGCGGTTACCGCTGAGTTTCCGCAACTTGTTGACACTTCGTCGCCCCCGGTTCAATACTGTCGCCATCGACTCAGCTCGATGAGGGTCAGCCCCGAGGCCCTCCTGGTGTCCAAACGCGCACTACGTCCCCGGACGACCACCGGGGCGTATCACGCTGCCCGTTCCCACGGAGGAAGCGCGCATGACCGAAAAATCCGTCCCCCTGACCGTCCAGCTCACCGACACCCGCACGTCGCCGTCCGTCTCGTGTGCGGCCGGGTGATCGGGATGCGACGCAAACTGATCACCACCCTGGTGGCCTCCGCGCTGACCGCGGCCGGAGCCATCGCCGGCCTCGCCGTGACCGGCACCGCCAACGCCGCCACCTGCAACGGCTACGTCGGGCTCACCTTCGACGACGGGCCGTCCGGGCAGACCCCGGCACTGCTCAACGCGCTCAAGCAGAACGGCCTGCGGGCGACGATGTTCAACGAGGGCCAGTACGCCGCGCAGTATCCGTCGAACGTCGCGGCCCAGGTCAACGCGGGCATGTGGGTGGGCAACCACAGCTACACCCACCCGCACCTGACCCAGCAGAGCCAGTCCCAGATCGACTCGGAGATATCGCGTACCCAATCGGCCATCGCCAATGCCGGCGGCGGAACGCCCAAGCTGTTCCGGCCGCCCTACGGCGAGACCAACGGGACTCTCCAGTCGGTCGAGGCGAAGTACGGCCTCAAAGAGATCATCTGGGACGTCGACTCGCAGGACTGGAACAACGCGAGCGTCGACGCGATCGTGGCGGCCAACGGCCGGCTCACCAACGGCCAGATCATCCTGATGCACGACTGGCCGGCGAACACCCTCGCCGCCATCCCGCGCATCGCGCAGACCCTGGCCAACAAGAACCTCTGCGCCGGCATGATCTCGCCGAGCACCGGCCGGGCGGTCGCCCCGGACGGCAACGGCAACGGAGGCGGAGGCGGCTCGACCACGCCGCCGCCGAGCAACGGCAACTGCACCGCCACCCTGTCGGCCGGCTCCTCCTGGAGCGACCGCTACAACCTCAACGTCGCGGTCTCCGGCTCCAACAACTGGACCGTGACGATGACCCTCCCCTCCCCCGCGAAGGTCCTCTCCACCTGGAACATCACCGCCAGTTACCCGAGCTCGCAGGTGCTCACCGCCAAGCCGAACGGCAGCGGCAACAACTGGGGCGTGACGATCCAGCACAACGGCAACTGGAACTGGCCCACAGTGTCCTGCTCGACCGCCTGACCAGCGTCGACCCTCAACCGCCGGCACGCGCTCGCGTGCCGGCGGTTCTTTGTTGCAACCTTTTTCGGGCCCGGCTACGACAAATCAGCGGACAGGTCCACGGGGGAGGAGCGGCATGCGGCCGGACACCGAGCGGGAGTACGTGGAGTACGTGAGCGGCAGGTTGCCCAGGTTGCACCGCCTCGCGTACATCCTCTGCTCCGACCAGCATCAGGCGGACGACATCGTCCAGGCCACCCTCACCTCCCTGTACGTGGACTGGAAGAAGGCGAGCGCCGCCGACAGCATCGACGCGTACGTGCATCGGATGCTGGTGCGCCGCTACCTCGACGAGAAGCGCCGCCGCTGGTCGAGGGTGTTGCTCGGCAACTTCGTGCCGGACCGCGCCGCCCCCGCGCCGCACGCCGTCGAGGAGCGGGATGCCCTGGTCACCGCGATGCGGGCGCTGCCGAAGGGGCAGCGGGCCGTGCTGGTGCTGCGCTATTTCGTGGACCTGTCGGTGGAGGAGACGGCCGACGCGCTCGGCTGCTCGACCGGAAATGTGAAGAGTCAGTCATCGCGCGGGCTGGCCTCGCTGCGAGGCGTTCTCGAGGCGGGTCCGCTTCGAGTTGCGAGGGGAACGGGACGGGCGTGAACGAGGAGCGAGAACTGCGGGACCGGCTCGAGGACCTCGAGGTCCCCCCGTCCCGGGTCGAGATGGACGAACTGCTCGACGCCGGCCGTCGACGCGAGGTCCGGCGCAAGGCCGGCCGGGCCGCGGCCGGTGCGGTGCTGGCCGTCGGGGTGCTGATGGGCGCGCCCACGGTGCTGGCCGGCGCGTTCGACAACGCGACACTGGACGTGGCCCCGTCAGCGTCCGCCTCGACCGAACTGACCCCGGACCTGACGCCGACCCATGCGGTTCCCGGCCGCGACACGCCGGTCGCCGCGATCACCTGCCGGGTGGCCGAACTGCCGGTGCCGAACGGCCTCCAGGACATCGAGGTCACCGCGGTCGATCCGACCGGCACCTACATCCTCGGCCACGCGTACGCCCACGGGGGTTACCAGCCGATCCTGTGGACCGGCGGCAAAGCCGAGGTGCTGGCCATCCCCGGCAAATCGGTCCAGCTCACCGACGTCAACGCGGCCGGCCAGGTGGTCGGCATGATCGAGATCGACAACGAGGACCACCCCTTCCGCTGGGCCGACGGCGCCTACCAGATGCTCGCCCTGCCGGCCGGCAACTGGCACGCCTACCCCCAGCCGGAGATCAACGCGAGCGGCGACGTCGTGCTGAACGTCGAGCCCCGCGGCAACAGCGGCGGCACGGACAGCTTCGCGATCATCTGGGCGAACGGGTCGACCAAAGCCAAGAAATTGCCGCTGCCCAAGGGCGGCAACGCCCACGATCTGAACGACGACGGCACCGTGATCGGCAGCATCTACAAGAACGGCTCCGCCGACGCCGGCTACGTCTGGGACCAGCAGGGCCGCGGCCACAAACTGAAGAACGAGGCCGGCCAGACCAACGCCGCCTACAAGACCCGAGGCGACTGGGTGACCGGCGGACTGTGGCCGGCGATGGAACCAGCACTGTGGAACACCCGCACCGGCCAACTCATCCACCTGCCCACACCCGCCGGCGCCGACCCACCACCGGCCCAGGACGGCGTCGGCCCCGGCATAGCAGTCAACTCCGCCGGCTGGGTCGTGGCCGGCCCCTACGTACTGCTGGCCGACGGCCCCCTCAAGCTGCCGGTCGCCAAGGGCCTCACCCCGATCGCCACCGCCGTCTCCGACACCGGCTTGGTCGTAGGCCGGGGCGACACGGCCGGCAACAAATCCGCAGGCCCCCTGACCTGGCAGTGCTCCACCTAGGACCGACCCACCGACCCACCGACCCACCGCCGCGTCCCGCCACCCGCCCACCCACCGGCCGGCTGTTCCCGGTCGTTGGGCGGGTCAGGGGTGACGCTGCAGCCGTCCGCAGAACAGAAGGCTCGGCCTGCGAGACGCATGAGCCCAATCCCGCCGGCCGGAAGGGCCCAGCCCGCAGGACGCGTGAGCCCAGCACGCAGAACGCGTGAGCCCAGCCCGCAAGCCGTGAGGGCTCAGCCCGCAGGACGCGTGAGCCCAGCCCGCCGGTCGTAAGGACCCGGTCCGCAGGACGCACATGAGCCTGGCCTGCAAGGCGGGATGGCTCACACCGCAGAACAGAACAGCTCGACCGCGATGTGCATGAGGCCGGCCCGCAGGACGTGACGGCTCGACCCGCAAGACGCATAAGCACGGTCCACGGGTCGAGAAAGGCCCGACCCACTGGACGCGTGAGGTCGACCTGCAAGCCGCAACGCCTCGACCCGCCGGCCGGAGAGCCGCCGGACCGAGAGCCGCCGGACCGAGAGCCGCCGGACGGGCGGACGGACGGGCGGACGGGCGGACGGGCGGACGGGCGGACGAACGAGTGTCAGGCGGCTGGGAGGTCGTGCCAGGGGCGGCGGCGGGCTGGTTCGGGGTGGAGTGGGGTGTCGGGGAAAGCCGGGAAATCGGGGGCGGCGGGGCGGGGGAGGTCGGTCGAGTCGGCGTCGGACGGTTGGGGCTGGACCCAGACCGGCTGGTGGTCGGGGGGCGCCCAGGACAGTGCGGGGGCGGTGTGGCCGGTCAGGGCCGGGCGCACGCGTTCGGGCGGCACCCAGATGGGCGGCTGGCCCCACCAGATGATCCGCTCGGAGTGCGGTCGGGCGGCGTGGGGTCGGGCGGGGTGCGATCCGGCGGGGTGTGGTCCGGCGGAGGCGGCGAAGGACGGGGCCAGGGCCGCGGCGCCGGCCGGAACTGCGGCGCCGACTGGGGCTGGGGCTGCGGCGCCGGCTGGGGCTGCGGCGCCGGCTGGGGCTGCGGCGCCGGCTGGGGCTGCGGCGCCGGCTGGGGCTGCGGGTTTGGCGGCGGGAGTGGGGGCGGCCGGGAGGGCGTGGCGGGTGGGGGCGGGGTCGAGGGCGGGCTTGCCTTCGGCTGCCAGCACGGTCGAGGCGGTGGCGGGGGCGGTGGCCAGGACGACGGCCATGACGACCACGATCAGGCCGGCGCCCATCGAGGCCATCTCCCAGCCGGGGCGCACGGTGTCGCCGAGGAAGGAGACGGCGACGGCGGAGGGGGCGATCACCTCGGCGATCCACAGTACGGCGGTGACCGGGCCGACCGAGCCGCGCTGCAACGCGTCGGCATAAAGAACCATGCCGGTGACGCCGAAGACGAGCAGGGCGCCGATCAGCGGGGACGTGACGACGGTGAGCAGGCCCGAGCCCCAGCTGTCGAAGGCACCCGCGGGGAAGGTCAGGGCGCGGCCGACGAGGGCGGCGCCGCCGAGGCAGAGACCGGCGAAGCCGGCCACCACTCCGGGTGGGGCGAACTTCGTGGCGGCCCAGCCGAGCAGCGCGATCGTGACCGCGGCACCGCAGAACGCCAGCCGCAGCATGCCGGAGGTCGCCACGGTCTCCTGCGGGCCGGCCGACATGGCCAGCACGGTCAGCGCGATCACCGAGACGGTGACGGCCACGATGTCGATGCCACGCAGTCGGGACTTGAGGATCACGCGGGCGGCTACCACCGTGACCGCGAGAGATCCGGCCAGCACCGACTCGACCAGGTAGACGGCCAGTTCACTGAGGGCGACCATCGAGCAGCCCCAGGCCAGGATGTCGAGGAAGGTGCCGAGAAGGTAGAGCGGGTGGCGGAGCGTCTTGGCCATGCCGGTGCTGCGCTGAGCGCCGACCGCCTGGAGGATCGAGGCGGCGGCGAACGCGAACGCCCCGAGGATGGTGAGGGCCAGAGCGATCCAGCCCATGGTGGTCACCGGAACCACCCACAGTGGTCCACTCGGCTCAGCTTCCCCGAGCTGATATGACGCTGCGTATATTGACCCGTCACACACCGATGGTATGTGGCGGTCATCGATAAGGCGAGGGTCTAAACAGGGGTTGTCACAAGTATCTGACCTGCGTAGGTCTCCGCCAGCACGGCGGCCACGTCAGCCGGCGCCAGCACGGCCGCACCGTCCACCGTGGTGGTTCCGAACTCCGGGGCCAGCCAGCTGCCGGCCTGCTCGCGTGAGCCGTCCCGGGCGAGGACCACCAGGCGGCATTCCTCCCCCGCCGGCACTCCGGAGATCGTCACGCGCACCCGCACCCAGCCGGCCGCCGGGGCGACCTCGGCGGTCATGCGCACTCCGGTCGCGGCGACGCTCGCACTGCCGACCCGGGCCGGTGCGGTGTCCGCGACCGGCGACGGGTCACCGGCGGTGCGGCGGCCGAGCAACAAGCCACCGCCGAGAGCCGCGATCAATACGAGGGCGGCCGCGGCGGCCAGGAGAGTCCGCTTCCGCCTCGTCTCGCGACGGTGCTCACCTCGTACCTCATCAATCGTCCGGCGGAGCAGAAGATCGCCGCCCGGCGGAGGTCCGTCCAGGAACGCCTCCGGCGGAAGCTCGCCCAGCGCCTGCTCCATCTCGCGGAGGTCATCGACCTCGCGCCGGCACGGCGCGCATCCGTCGAGATGAGCTCGCACCGAGTCCTGCTCGGAAAGATCAAGGACGCCGAGGACGTACGCTCCCAGCAGCGCCGTCTCGTGCTCGCTCACCCGGCCACCGCCTCCCGCAGGCGCCGGAGTGCCTGATAGCTGCGTTCCTTGACGGCACCGGCGGGCACGCCCAGCGACGCGGACGCCTCGGCGACGTCACGGCCCTGGAAGTAGAGGACGTGCAGCACCTCACGATGCTCGGGCGGCAGCGTCTCGACCGCTCCGAGCAGCTGCAGTGAACCGGTCGCCGGGCCGCCGGCGATCTCGCGGACCGTCGCGAACAGGCTCGCCCGGACCAGGCCACCGAGGATCTCCGGGTGCAGCCGGGCCCGCAGCAGCACCTCACGCACCACTTCCTCGCCGCGGGCGCGATCGCCGGTCAGCCGGCAGGCGTACGCCAGCAGCGCCGCCCCGTGCTCCGCGTAGATCCGCCGGACCAACGCCTCGTCGGCGGCACCGTCCCGCCGGCTCACTCCCCCACCCGCAGCACCGAGATCGTGCCGTCGTCGCCGTTCGACACATAGGCGAACCGGCCGTCGGGTGACATCCCGATCGTTCGCGGGCTCCTGCCGACCTTGACCGTCGCCGTGACCTTGCCGCTGCCCGAATCCAGCACCGAGATCGTGTTGTCCCCCTCGTTGACCGTGTAGCCGTGTTTGCCGTCGGCGGAGAACGCCACGCTCTGCGGCGCCTTGCCGACCGGGAACGGCCCGGTGCGCTTCAGCGTGACCGCGTCGATCAGGTTGACCGCGTCGGCCTCGTACCCGGCGACCAGCACCCGGCGGCCGTCCGGCGAGACCGCGATGCTGTGCGGCGCCCTGCTCACCGGGATGGACCCGATGAACTTGTCGGATCGCAGGTCGATCACCGCGACCGCGTTGGACTCGTGGTTGGCGGTGAACGCCCGCATCAGGTCACCGGAGAAGCCGATCGCGTGCGGGTTGCGCGGCACCGTGACGCTGCCGAGCTCCTTCTGGTCGCCGGCGGCGTAGACCTCGAGCCGGCCCTCGCTGTGGATCGGGACCCAGACCCGGCCGTCCGGGCCGACCGACAACGCGTACGGCATGAGGCCGCTCGTCAGGTAGCGGACCTCGCGGGTGGCGGCGTCGATCACGGCCACGCCGCTGCCGCTCAGCGCCGTGTCGTACATCGAGACGAACACCTTGGCCCCGTCGCGCGACACCGACACGAACCGTGGGGTGTTCCGCAGCGTCACTTCGCTCACCTTGCGGGTGGCGGTGTCGACGATGGACACCACCTTGGCCCCCTGGTCGGCCACGTAGACGGTGCCGCCGTCGGGGGCGACGGCCACCCCTTCGGGCTCGGCGCCGGCCTTGACCGTGGCCACCCACGACGGCTTGTCGAGGCTCGTGACCCGCCGCGCCAGCGCCTCTTTCGTGATCGTCGCACCGGGCGCCGGACCCGCGTTCTCGGCCGGCCCGGCGCTTTCCGGCGGCCCGGCAGTTTCGGCCGGGGCCGAGGCGGTGGGCAGCGGGCCGATCACCGCGGTGCGGCTGCTGTCGGCATCCGGCCCGACCAGCGCCCACGCGACACCTACCCCACCCAGCACGACGAGCGCGGTCAACCCGGCGATCAGCACCGCCCCACCGAAGCGGCGTCTCGGCGCCGCCGGCGGCAGCACCGTCACCCGCGACGGGCCGTAGGCGGCCGGGTTGGCGGTGGCGTTGACGGCGCGCAGCTGCGCCTCGACAGCGGCCCGGTCGACCGGCCCGCGCACCGTCACCGCGACCTGGCCGGTGACCCGCACCTCGGCCCACCCGGCCGGCCCGCGCACCGTCACCGAACCGTCCAGCCACTCGGTGCGAGGCTGCCACAGGACACGCAGCTGGCGGCCGGCGAGCATGGCACGCAAGCCCGCTCCGGAGACGGTGACGGTGGCACTCGCGAGGGCCAGCGGCGGCCCGTCTACCAGCACGTCGGCCACCACCCGCGGGGTGCCGGGCGCCAGCTGTCCGAAGTCGACCCGATCGGGCCGCACCCGGATCGCGGTGCGTTCGAGAACCGTGGCCGCGGCCACCGAAACGGCCCGGCTGTCGTCCTGGGTGAGGCGTTCGAGGGCGGCCCGCGCGGCCGCCGCCAGGCCGAGATCGTGACCGCCGGCGAGGCGGCCCAACTCGTCCACACCGGTCAGCCGGGTCTCCCGGATCGGGCTGTCGATCTCGGTGAGCACATGTGTCGGCAGGCTGATATCGGTCATGGCTCAGGTAGCCCGTGGGTTGGATAGTCCATGGCTCAGATAACTAAGAACTGTCATCACTCACCGTGTCCCCGCGATCATCATGCAGTGACATTGAGGATCAGCGTAACCCGCCGCGCAAGACCGGCATCAATCGAAGCGTGGCGGTAAGCCGCCGCCGGCCGGGTGTCGGCCGGTCGCTGATCCCGCTAAGCCCCGGCGACGACGGTCGCGCGTAGGCGTTCGACAGCATCGGCGCGAGCGCCGGAAAGCGCCGGCTGAGCGAACGCCGTGGCCGGACGCACCGGGGCCGGTCGGGGCAGGTCGGCCACGGCGGCGCGAATGTTCTCCAGCAAGGCGGGACCCCACGCGCCACCGAGAACGATCAAGCCCGGGTCGGCGAGGGTGACCGCCGCCGCGACGACCCCGGCGACCGCCCGGCCGATCACCTGCCGGGTGGACTCGTCCGCGGCGAGCAGGCGCTCGACGTCGATCGCGGTGGAGCCCTCCTGACGCAGCCCGAGCTGAGCGAAGACCTCGACGAACGGGACGGCACGCCGGTCCGGCCCGACCGTGAGCAGGTGGGCGATCTCCCCGGCCAGCCCGGCGCTGCCCCGCCGCACCTCGCCGGCGCCGACGATCGCGCAACCGAGCCCGCGCCCGAGGAACAGGTAGGCGAACTCGTCGCCCGCGTTCTCCCGCTCCGCGCGCGCCGCCCAGTTGACATCGTTGTCGACCACCACCGGCCCGCCGACGTACGCGCCGACGATCGCCATCGGGTCGAGATCCCCGACCAGGAAGGGCGAGTCGGGCAGGTGGACGAGCCGCCCAGTGCCCCGATCGACCGGATCAGCCGCACTCACCACCGCCAGCCGCGGTCGCCCACCCCGCCCCGCCGGCCCGACCGGCCCGGCTACTTCGGCCGGCCGAGCTGCTTCGGTCGGCCCGGCCGCTTCGGTGACGACGTCGCGCAGCGTGGACGCGACCTGGTCCGGGCGCACCGGGCGCTCGGCTCGGCGGACGGTGTCGCCGTAGGCGTCGACCACCTCGGCCACCACGCCCTCGGGCGCGATGCTCACCGCCAGGGCGGTGCCGACGGACGGGGCCAGCGAATAGTACGAGCCGACGCGCCCCCGGCCCCGGCCGCCCGGGGTGCGTTCGCCGGTGTCGGCCAGCAGGCCGCGCTCGGTGAGCCGGCGGACGCTCTCACCGGCCGTGGGTTTCGAGATGCCGACCTCGGCGGCCAGCTCGGCCCGGGTCAGGCGACGGTGCCGCATCAGGGCATGGAGCACGTGCTCGTCGGTCCGGGAGCGGAGAAGGTCCAGCGCGGGCTTGGCCACATGCCAATTCTAGTAAGGGCTCTTGCCTGGAAAGCGGGTGGGACCTACTGTCAGTTTCAAGTAAGGAGAGCTGACTAGAAGGAGTAGCCGTGGCCCTGCCGCACTGGGAAGCGACCCCCGACGACCTCCTGGGCGCCACCCGCCAGATCAAGGCCGCCCTGCGGGACCGCATCGCCGCCTCCGGTCGCACCGTCGAGCAGGTGTTCGCCGTCGTCGAGCGCCGGGTGCAGGCCGCCGTCGACGAGATCACCGCCGCGCGGCGGGCCGGTGAGAGCATCTGGCCGGAGCTCGACTACGCCGACCTCGCGGCCGGCCGCGTCCCCGCCGGGGAGCTGGCCAAGCTGCGCAAACGGGGCTGCCTCGTGGTGCGCGGTCACTTCGAGCGCGAGCAGGCCCGGCAATGGGATGCCGACATCGTCGACTACGTGGAGAGCAATCACTTCTTCGAGAACTACCGCGGCCCCGGCGACGACTTCTTCGGCAGTGTCGGGTCGAAGCCGGAGATCTACCCGATCTACTGGTCGCCCGCACAGATGCAGGCACGGCAGAGCGACCGGATGGCCACCGTGCAGGCATTTCTCAACCGGCAGTGGAAGTTCGAATCGCACGGCACGCGGTGGTTCGATCCTGATCGCGACTCGCTCTATCCCGACCGGATCCGGCGGCGGCCCGCGGGCGCCGACTCCGCCGGGCTCGGCACCCACCTCGATCCCGGCACGCTCGACCTGTGGATGACCCGGGCCTATCAGCGGGCGTTCCGGCACCTGTTCGACGGCGACGTCGAGGCGTACGACCCGTGGGACGCCGCCCACCGCACGTCCGGCCCGCAATATCCGGGCACCACGATGTGCTCGGCGTTCCGCACGTTCCAGGGCTGGACCGCGCTCTCCGACATGGACCATGACCAGGGCGTGCTGCACACGGTGCCGATCCCGGAAGCGATGGCCTACCTGATGCTGCGGCCGCTGCTGCCCGACGTCCCCGACGACGACATGTGCGGGGTCACCGTCAACCAGGTCTTCCCGGCCGGGCACAAATGGCATTCCCCGCTGCTGGAGGCGCTCTCCGGCATTCCCGACGTGCGGGCCGGCGACTCGGTCTGGTGGCACTGCGACATGATCCACAGCGTCGCGCCGGTCGAGGCCCAGAAGGGCTGGGGCAACGTGATGTACATCCCGGCCGCGCCGTGGTGCCCGCGCAACGAGCAATATGCGTCGTCGGTGCGCGACGCCTTCGCCAAGGGTGAGAGCCCGTCCGACTTCCCGGCCGAGCATTACGAGCGCGAATGGCCCAACCGGTTCCGGACGAGCGACCTCAATCCGATCGGCCGCCGGGGTCTCGGCCTCGACTGATCCGTGCCGCCACCCCGTCGAGCAGGCACGACAGGCCGAATTCGAAGGCTCGGGCCGGATCGCCCGCGGCGTTGTACTCCTCGCCGGCGGCGGCTCCGACCCGGGTCGCGGTCGGCGTGGCGGCCGGGTCGAGCACCCGCTCCAGCACCGGTCCGGCCTGCTCCCACCACTGCTCGTCGGTGAGGCCGGTGCGCTGGGCCACCAGGGTGGCCGAGACGGCGGTACGCGCGGCGCCGTGCACATAGTCGCCGACCAGCTGGACGACCAGGTCCATCTCGAGGTCGGTCAGCCCGATGCCGTCGATGGCGCGCAGCTCGTGGTCGTATTTGGCGATCAGATGCGGGCCGAGCGGCGGCCGGCTCGTCGCGACCTGCAACAGCCAGGGGTGGCGTAGGTAGAGATTCCAGTTCTCCCGGGCCACCCGCTCCACCCGGCCGCGCCATCCGGTGACGCCGTCGAAGGTCAACGGCACCTCACCGAGCACGGTGTCGAGCATCAGGTCGATCAGCTCACCCTTGCCGGGCACGTACGTGTAGAGCGACATCGCGCTGACCCCGACCCGGTCGGCGACCTTGCGCATGGACAGTGCGGGCAGCCCGTCGGCGTCGGCCAGGGCGATGGCCGCCGCGGCGATCTCGGCGACGGTGAACCGGGGCTTCGGGCCGGGACGACGGCCGGGCTCGAGGCCCCAGAGCAGCTCGATGCTGCGGCGCGGGTCGCCGCCACCGGTGAAGTCGGTAGTCACACGAACACCTTACGGCGTACGGAGTGTGGTTATACTGGCGGCGCCACCAACTCCGTACGCTGTAAGGTGATAGGAGCACGATGCGCGGACCCGCAATCGAAGCAACCGGATTGACCAGGCGTTTCCGGGACACGACAGCCCTCGACCACGTCGACCTGTCGGTCCCCGCCGGCACTGTGCACGGGCTGCTCGGGCCCAACGGCGCCGGCAAGACCACCGCCGTGCGAATCCTCAGCACCCTGCTGCGACCCGACGCCGGCACCGCTCGGGTGGCCGGGCACGACGTCGTCCGCGAGGCCGACCGGGTGCGCGCCCGGATCGGCCTGGTCGGCCAGCGGGCCGCCGTCGACGAGGAGCTCAGCGGCCGGCAGAACCTGGAGATGTTCGGCCGTCTGCACCACCTCGGGGGGCCGGCCGCCCGGCGCCGGGCGGCCGCGCTGCTCGACCGGTTCGACCTGGCCACGGCCGCCGACAAGCCCGCCTCGACATATTCCGGTGGCATGCGCCGGCGCCTCGACCTGGCGGCCGGTCTGCTCATCGGCCCGGCCGTGCTGTTCCTCGACGAGCCGACCATCGGCCTCGACCCGCGCGGCCGCAACGAGGTGTGGCGGGAGATCCGCGCCCTCGTCGCCGACGGCACGACGGTGCTGCTGACCACGCAATACCTGGAGGAGGCCGACCAACTCGCCGATGGTCTCACGGTGCTCGACCACGGCCGGGTGATCGCCGCCGGCACCCCCGACGAGCTCAAGGGCGCCGACCACCTCGACGTCGTGGTCCGCGCCGCCGAGCAGGTGGCGAAGGCGGCCGAGCTGCTGGCCCGGATCGGCACCGGCGAACCGCGGATCGATCCCGACCAGCGGCGGGTGAGCGTGGCGATCGCCGACCGGGTGGCCGCCCTGACCTCGGCCGCCCGCGAACTGACCGACGTCGAGGACATCTCGCTACGCCGTCCGACGCTCGACGAGGCGTTCCTGCAACTGACGGGAAAAGGCCGATGACCGCGTACGTCATGGACAGCTGGACCCTCACCCGCCGCACGCTGTTGCAGTGGCGCAACCAACCGGCCCAGCTCGGGTTGGGTCTGCTCTTCCCGGTGATGGTGCTGTTGATGTTCGCCTACCTGTTCGGTGGCGCCATGTCGGTGCCGGGCGGCGGCGGCTACCGCGAGTTCCTGCTGCCCGGCATGTTCGTGTTGACCATGGCGTTCGGCCTCGAGTCCACGTTCCAGGCGGTCAGCACCGACGCCGGGCGGGGTGTCACCGACCGGTTCCGGACCATGCCGATCTCGGCCGCCGCCGTGCTCACCGGCCGCACCGTCGCCGACATGCTCAACGCCGTGGTGAGCCTGACCGTGCTGATCGCCTGCGGCCTGGCGGTCGGCTGGCGCTGGCACGAGGGTGCGGTCAACGCCCTGCTGGCGGTGGGCCTGCTGCTCCTGCTGCGCTACGCCCTGCTGTGGGTCGGCATCTGGCTCGCGCTCGTGGCCGGCAAACCGGAGATGCTGATGGCGGTGCAGATCCTGGTGTGGCCGCTCGCCTTCCTGTCCAGCGTCTTCACCGCGCCGGACACCATGCCGGGCTGGCTCGGCACGATCGCCACGTGGAATCCGCTGTCCGCCACCGCGTCGGCGACCCGCGAGTTGTTCGGCAATCCCGGGCCGGGCGGTGAACTGTGGCCGGCGGTCGGGTGGCCGGCCGTGACGCTGGCGGTGTTCGTACCGCTCGCGGTGCGCCGTTATCGGCGTTTGACCTGATCTGGCGGGTCAGGAATTCGTCGGTGACTCTCAACCAACTTTGAGAATTCGCTCCTACAGTCGATGGATGCAGCCTGTGATCACGGTGCGGGGCGACGGTCCGCCGGCGCCCCCGCCGGAGCCGCCGCGGCGCCGCTGGACCATGCCCGGCCCGGCCGCCCGGCGCAGGCTGCTGATCGGGTTGCTCGCGGTGTGGGCGGTGGCGATCACCGCGTTGGTGCTCTTCCGGGGCGACCGGGAGACCACCGCGGCGCCCGCTCAGCCGAGGCCGTCGGTGTCGTCGGATGCCCCGCTCACCGTCGCCGAGGTCTATCAGACAGTGCTGCCGTCCGTCGTCCGGATCACCTCGACCGGCAAGGCCGGCGGCAACAGCATGACCGAGTCGGCCACCGGCACCGGCGTCATCGCCAACGCCAACGGCACCGTCCTCACCGCCGCCCACGTGATCGACGGGGCCGTCGCCATCAAGATCACCTATGCCGACGGCACCACCTCGGCGGCCGAGGTCGCCAGCAAGAACGACGCACAGGACATCGCCACCCTGGCCCCCGCCCAACTGCCCGAGACCCTGGTCCCGGCCACGCTCGGCGGCGGCCTGCGGGTCGGTGACGAGGTCGTGGCCATCGGCAACCCGCTCGGACTCAACTTCAGCACCAGCGACGGCGTCGTCTCCGGCCTCGACCGCACCATGGCCCGGGAGCGGGGCGGCACCATCTCGGGGCTCGTCCAGTTCGACGCGGCGGTCAACCCGGGCAGCTCCGGCGGCCCGCTCGTCAACGACCGCGGCCAGGTCTCCGGCATCGTGGTGGCGCTGGCCAACCCGACCGAGGCGGGCACCTTCATCGGCATCGGATTCGCCGTCCCGATCGGCGCCGCGCTCGGCGCGACCGGCGAGGGCAACGGCCGGACGCCACCACTGTAGAGAGCAGGGGACAACCGCATGAACTGGAGCGACGCCGCGGTCCCGGCCGCGTCCGCCGGCCCGATCGAAAAGGTGCTCTACGAGGTCAAGAAGACCATCGTGGGCCAGGACATGCTCCTGGAACGGCTCATCGTGGCGGTGCTCGCCCGCGGCCACATCCTCGTCGAGGGCGTGCCCGGCCTGGCCAAGACACTCGCCGTGAAATCGCTCGCCACCGCGATCGGGGGCGACTTCCACCGCGTGCAGTTCACCCCCGACCTGGTGCCGGCCGACATCGTCGGCACCCGCGTCTACCACCAGCCGACCGGCGAGTTCCAGGTGCAGCTGGGCCCGGTCTTCACCAACCTGCTGCTGGCCGACGAGATCAACCGGGCCCCCGCCAAGGTGCAGAGCGCCCTGCTCGAGACCATGCAGGAACGGCAGGTCACGATCGGCCGCGAGACCCACAAACTGCCCGACCCGTTCCTCGTGATGGCCACCCAGAACCCGATCGAGAACGAGGGCGTCTATCCGCTGCCCGAGGCGCAGGTCGACCGCTTCATGATGAAGGTGGTGGTCGGCTACCCGAGCGCCACCGAGGAATTCGTCGTGGTCGAGCGGGCTCTGCAGCCCGCCGCGGCGATCCAGCGCATCATCGACCCGGAGACCTTGGTGCGGCTCCAGCAGCAGACCGATCAGGTGTACGTCGATCCGTCGCTCATCGAGTTCGCCGTTCAGCTCGCCCATGCCAGCCGGGATCCGGCCCGGATCGGCCTCGGTGACCTAAGTCGTTACGTGACGTTCGGGGCCAGCCCGCGCTCGTCGATCAGCCTGGTCCTGGCCGCCCGCGCGCTGGCCTTCGTCCGGGGCCGCGAATACGTCGTGCCCGAAGACCTCACCGACCTGGCCGTCGACGTGCTGCGGCACCGTCTGGTGCTGTCCTACGAGGCGCTGTCCGACGAGGTCACACCCGACGTGATCCTGCAGAAGATCTTGGCCAACCTGGCCGTCCCGGAGCCGGCCGGCCGGGGCCGCTGATGGTCACCCCCGCACCGGAGCGCCTGCTGCGGCGCCTGGAGTGGCGGCTTGGCCGCCGGCTCGACGGGCGGTTGCAGGGCGCCTATCGCACGGTGTGGCACGGCACCGGCCTCGACTTCACCGACCTGCGGCTCTACACCCCCGAGGACGACGTCCGGCACATCGACTGGAACGTGACGGCACGGGCCGACGAGCCGCACGTGCGCCTCTACACCGAGGATCGTGAGATGACGGCCTGGCTGGTCATCGACCGATCGGCCTCGATGCGGTTCGGCCGGGAGGCGGGCAAGGAGTCGACCGCGACCGAGCTGGCCGTCGCCCTGGGGCGGGTGGTGTCGCAGGGCGGCAACCGGGTCGGCGCGATCCTTTTCGACAACGACAGTCACCTGGTGATCCCGCCGCGCGCCGGCCGCGACCAGATCCTGCGGATCACCCACGAGCTGCTCCGCGCGTCCGGCCGGAAGACCAGGGGCAGAACAACCGATTTGTCGAAGATGCTCAGTCTGGCGGCGACCACGACCGCCAAGCGTCGCAGCCTGATCTTCGTCATGTCCGACTTCATCGGCGACCCCGGCTGGGGCCGGCCGCTCGCCCGGCTGACCCACCGGCACGAGGTGGTCGTGATCCGGGTCGTCGACCCGGCCGAGCTCGACCTGCCCGACCTCGGCGTCATCCTGGTCGAGGACGCCGAGACCGGGGAGCAGTTGCTCGTCGACACCAGCGATCCGCTGCTGCGTGGTCGGCTCTCCGCCCAGGTCGACGCCCGCGAGCGGGAGCTGACCGAGGGCATGCGCAGGGCCGGCGTCGACGCCCACCGCGTCACCACCGACCAGGACCTCCTGTCGGCCCTGGTCGACCTGGTCCGCCGTTCCGGAAGGGTGCGCCGGTGACGTTCCTCCACCCGCTCGTGCTCGCGGTCGCTGTGCTGGTCAGCGGGGCGGCCATCACCGCGTACGTCATCCTGCAGCGCCGCCGCACCGCCGCCCTGACCGCCGCGGGTTTCGGCGCCATCACCGGCAGCGGGCGCAGAGCCGCCGTCCGGCGCCATCTGCCGTACGCGTTGCTGCTCGCCGCCCTGCCGATCCTGCTTGTCGGACTGGCGAGGCCGCAGGCCGAGGTGGCCGTGCCGCACGTGTCCGGCACCGTGCTGCTCGCGTTCGACATCTCCAACAGCATGAAGGCCGCCGACGTGCAGCCGTCCCGGCTCGCCGCCGCGCAGAAGGCGGCGGCCGAGTTCGTCGAACAGCAACCCGACTCCGTCGACGTGGGCGTGGTCGTCTTCGGCGAACAGGCGCTGCTCACCCAGGCGCCGACCGACGACCACCCGGCCGCGGTCGCCGCGATCAACCGGGCGGCGGCGAGCGGCGGCACCTCGATCGGCCAGGCCATCCTGGTCGCCCTCGGCACGATCACCGGCAAACCGGTGACGCTGCCGGCCGACGGCGCGCCCGCTCCCGACCTCGGTTACTGGCCGTCGGCGACCATCGTGGTCTTCTCCGACGGGCAGGACACCGGCGGAGCCGACACCACCACGGCCGCGGCCGAGCTGGCGGCGGCCGCCGGCGTGCACATCCAGACCGTCGGGGTGGGCACGGTCAAGGGCGGCACTGTCGAGGTCGACGGCTACCAACTCGCCACCACCCTCGACGAGGCGTCGCTGAGCGGGATCGCCCAGGTCACCGGCGGTTCCTATCAGCAGGCCGGCGACGCGGCCACGCTCGCCGACACCACCAAGTCCATCGACCTGCGCCTGACCAGCAAGAAGGAACCGCTCGAGTTGACCGCGCCGTTCGCCGGCGCCGCCCTGCTGCTGCTCGCGCTCGGCGCGCTGCTCGGCACCCGCTGGCACGGGAGGATCGTCTGATGTCGCTCAGCTGGCCGTGGGCGCTGCTCGCGCTCGGCACCGTGCCGTTGATCCTGGCGGTGCGCTGGTGGATGAACCGGCGGCGGAAACGCTCCGCGGTCACCGTCTCCAGCGTCGCCCTGATCAAGGCCGCGATTCCCGGCCGCAGCGCGTGGCGGCGGCGGGTGCCGGTCTGGCTGTTCCTGGCCGGGCTCATCGCGATGGCGGGCGCGCTGGCCCGGCCGCAGGCGTCGATCGCGGTGCCGTCCAACAACACGTCGATCCTGCTGGCGATCGACGTGTCCGGCTCGATGTGCAGCACCGACGTCGACCCCAACCGGCTGACCGTGGCCACCGAGGCCGCGCAGAAGTTCATCAAGGAGCAGAACGACGGCACCCGGATCGGGTTGGTCGCCTTCTCCGGCATCGCCGGTCTGCTGGTCGCCCCGACCACCGACAAGGACTCGCTGCTCGACGCGATCGGCACCCTGAAGACGGCCCGCGGCACCGCGATCGGGCAGGCCATCCTCACCTCCATCGACGCGATCGCCGAGCACAACCCCGATGTGGCGGCCACCGGTGTCGACCTCGGTGACGTGGCGCCCGGCCCGCTCGGCGACTTCCAGCCCGACACCATCGTGGTGCTCACCGACGGCTCCAACACCACGGGCGTCGACCCGGTCACCGCGGCCGCGCAGGCGGCGGCCCGGCGCATCCGGGTCTTCACGATCGGCTTCGGCACCACCGAGCCGGCTCAGATGGTGTGCTCGCCCAGCCAGGTGAGCGGCGATTCGTTCGGCGGCCGGGGCGGCTTCCCCGGCGGCGGGTTCGGCGGGCGCGGCGCCGGGCGCAACCAGGAGATCGACGAGGACGCGCTGCGGGAGGTCGCGGACACCACCGGCGGCCGCTATTTCCGGGCCGAGGACTCCGACCAGCTCGCCGACGTGCTCGGTGACCTGCCCAAGGAGATCGGCCTGCACGAGCAGGAGGTCGAGATCACGGTCTGGTTCGTGCTGGCCGGCGTGCTGCTGACGTTCACCGGCGTGTTCCTGGCGATGTGGTGGTCCCAGCCGCGGGCGCCGGTGCGGCGGTGAGCCGGTTGGCGTGTTCCCACAGGCGGTTGTGGTCGACGTCGTTCAGGTCGCGGCCCTCGTCGATGCGGGCGGTGAACGGGCGAGCCGTCGTGGCCGCCGAGGCCCACGGGGTGACCGTGTTGAAGCCGGCACCGATCAGGCTGTCCCGGATCACCAACTGCCCGTTCGGGGTGCTGCCGGGCAGGTAACCGGTCGCGCTCGCACCCTGGTCCCAGGCCCGGCCCAGATATCCGGTCGGGGCCGTCTGGTAGGCCGCGTCGGCGGTGATCCGGGAATGGGTGACGAGGAAACCGTACGGATAGTTGGGTGCGGTGTTCGGCGCGAAGATGACGCCGCCACCGGCTTTGCGCGAAGACACCAGGTGGAAGTGGGTGCCGGTGAAGACCGCGGCGGCCCGCCCGAAGACGAAGTCGGTGTCGCCCTCGAGGTAGGTGTCCCGCACCGACACCCGGGCGATGCGGGTGACGTCGTCGGCATTGGCCAGGAACGTGTCCTGCCGGGAGATCAGCCGCATGTTCTCCAACTGGGTGCGGTCGGCGTCGGTGCGCAGCGCGAGCGCCTGGTGGGTGCCCCGATCGACGGTGTCGAGCAGGGTGTTGGTGATGGTCAGGCCCTTGAGCTGCAGGTCGGTGCTCTGCGCCCAGACGACGGTGGCACACAGGCCGGCGGTGGCGCTGGTCTTGGTGGCGCACGACCGGAACATCGGCCAGGCCGGGTCGCCCTCGGCATAGCGGCCGGCCGCGTTGACCTGCTCGGCCCAGACGGCGGGCGTGACCGTCGCATCGATGGTGAATTCGAGGCGAACCTCGGCCGGGCGGCCCAGGCCGAAGATCGTGAGCGGCGGCGTGCCGGCCGGGATGAAAACCGTGCCGGTGTACGTGCCGGGCAGCACCCCGATCCAGCGACGGGCGGCACCACCGTCCCTGAACGCCGCGTTGACCGCCTGCTGCACGCTCGCGAAGCCGTGGCCGCCGACCAGGTAGTCAGGGCGGCCGGTGGCTATCGGTTTGGGCCGCCACGGGTCGGCGACCGGTGCACTGTAGAGGCCGGAGTAACGCAAGTAGGTCTCCGGAGTGAACGGCTCGGCCTCGGCCTTGGACAGGACCGGCCGAGTCGTGGTGCCCGGCGCCGTCTGTCCCGAGATCGCAAAAGCCATCGCCGCCACCGCCGCCGTCATCGCCTGCATCATCGAGTCTCCTCAGGAATGCGCTTACCTCAGGGGTTTCGACAAATCATACAATCGAATTATGTCGATGCGTTGCCCCGAACGCCGATGCATCCAGGCACCCCCTTTGATCCGTTCGAGGCCGATTTCCCGTATGTTCGCTTACCGATCCGCCCCGAGATCGTTCGACGGAATTCAGGCCCCGACATGACCACACCCCCGTCCACCCCGAGCGAGTCCCCCGACTCGGCACCCGAGCCCGCCTTCGGCTCCACCGCCGACGGCGACGCCGAGCGGGGCGAAACCGCCCTGGTCCGCCCGTACGTCAAGACCACACCGGCGCCCCGCGACCCGGCCGACGCGCCCACCGTGATCCAACCGGCGATCGTGGACGACACCGCCGTACTCGACACCGTCCCGGCCGGCCCACCACCCCGCCGGCGCCCCAGCACCCGCCGCATCCTGGCGTGGCGCATGCTGGCCCTGGTCGGCGGTCTGGCGGCGGCGCTCACCGTGGCCGGCTTCCTGATCTTCGCGCCGAAGCCGACCACCACCCAGCCGAGCACCGCACTCCCCCAGATGCCGCACGGCCAACCAGGCGCCGCCGCTCCGACCTCGGCCCGGCCGTCCACCCCGGTCTCGTCGTCGCCGAGCCCTTCCGCATCGACCTCGCCCAGCGCTTCGACATCAGCCTCGGTGGCCACGTCCGCTCCGGTCAGCACCCCGCCGTCCACCCCCGCCTCGGTCACGCCCACTCCGCCGGCCACCGACCGCACCGGCTCGGTGACCGCCGCGAGCGGCCGATGCCTGGCCATGGGCGGCCTGTTCGCGATCGACGGCAGTCCTGTCACGGTCAACAGTTGCGCCAACATCGACTACCAGCACTTCACCCTGGCCGCCGACGGCACCCTGCGGGTAAGCGGCAAATGCGCCGAAGCCACCAACGACGGCACCGTACGCATCGACGACTGCGCCGGCGAAACCAGCGCCCAGTGGCGCACCGGTGCGTCGAAAACCCTTGTCAACCCCGCAACCGGCCAGTGCCTGACCGACCCGGGCTCGCTCGGCGGAACCACGAAGGTCGCCAGCTGCACCGGCGCCGCCAACCAGACCTGGTCCCTCCCCTAGTCCCGCCCGCACCCCGTTCCAGCTGCCCGCCTTCATGATCAAGTTCACTTCGTGGGAGGCGTGCCCGAAATGCGGGAGCTGAGCATGGTCCTTGGGAGTTTTATCGCCTTGCTGAGCTGAGCCGCGCACAACTTCATTGAAGTTGTGGTGGACATGCTTTCAGCCGGCGCCCGCGGAAGCGATCGGAGCCCCGGTGTCCGCGCGACTGGGCCGGCCTGCTGCAGAAGGTCGCCCTTCCGGCATTCCGGACACGCTCCGGCCGGCTCGTCGTCAAATCGTCGGCTGACCGTGACCGAGGGACCACGAGGTCGACGGACCACATCGGACATCGTGTGCGGCGCCGCGGGCCGAACGTGAGGCACTGTCGGGGGACAGCTGAACCCGCGGGAGGGACCCGAATGGCAGAGATGGACGTGGCACTCAAGGACGCTATGCAGATCAGTGGCGCCATCGGGGTCGCCCTCGTCGACCACACGAGCGGGATGGCGCTGGGCACGGTCGGCGGTGGCAAGGATTTCGACCTCACCACCGCCGCGGCCGCCAACACCGACGTGATCCGGGCCAAGCTGCGGACCATGGAGATGCTCGGCCTGCGCGAGTCGATCGAGGATGTGCTCGTGACGCTCGATTCGCAGTACCACCTGATCCGGCCGCTCACCGCGCGCTCAGGGCACGGGCTGTTTCTCTATCTCGCGTTGTACAAGGACCGGGCCAATCTCGCCATGGCCCGGCATCAGCTGCGCAACATCGAGCAGGCCCTGGAGATCTGAGGCCGGTCTAGGGCTGTACGGGGTTCCAGCCGTCGGCGCCGGCCAGGTATTTCTGCGAGGTGTAGCCGGCCGCCGTCGACGCGCTCATCTGGGGGCGGTCGCTGGTGCCGTGGGTCGCCCCGGCGCCGGTGTTGTTGTATTCGTTGAAGCGGCAGGTCTTCCACGAGAAGCCGCTCATGTCCTGCCACGCACCGGCTTGGCGGATGTGGCCGCCCAGCGTCGACTCGCGGATCAGCACCTGGCCGATGGCGTCGGCGGCGTTGCCCGCGTGCCAGCAGCGGCCGAGCGCGACGGTCTGGGTCGCCGAGGGGCCCTGCAGGGTGGAGCGGGTGATCAGGATTCCGTAGCGGTTGGTGGCGTTGGTCGCCGCCGCGGTGACGAAGCCGTTGTTGCTGCTGCCGCGGTCCAGTGACTTGATCGTCGTGCTGTCGATGACGACCGCGCCGTTGCCGTAGATGAAGTCGACGTCGCCTTCGATGTAGCTCTTGTAGACGTACTGCCGCACCTGCTTGCTGCCGGTGCCGCCCCAGGACAGGAAGGTGTCCTGGCGGCCGAGCAGGCGGACGTTGCGGTAGACCTGCCGGTCACCGCCGGCGTACAGGGCAAGGGCTTGACTGCCGATGCCGTACGTGTTGGCGATGGTCACCCCGGTGATGGTGGTGTTGGCCGCCAGGTTGAGCACGGTCGCGCTGCCGGTGGCGCCGCCGGTGGACTGCGGCACGTTACCGGTGATCACGATGTCGGACGAGGTGCCGGTGGCGCCTTTGATGGTGATGCCGGACTTGGCCGCCGGGATGGAGACCTGACCCCGGTAGGTGCCGGCTTTCACCGAGATGGTGTCGCCGGACTTGGCGGCGGACAGGGCGGCCTGGATGGTGGTGTAGTTGCCCGATCCGTCGGTGGCCACCACGTAGGTGGTGGCGGCCTGGGCGGCCGTGGCCGTCGCCACCAGGGCGACGGCCGCGACGGTGAGCACTGCGAGCATGGGACGGCGCATGAAGGGACCCCCTCCGTGCCCGCGTTCCCACGACGCCGCGAGCCAGATAGACAATGTTGGATGCAATCTAGCCCAGGAAAGCGCTTACTCAAAGAACTTGAGGCTGAATCCCGTGTCGGTGTCGGAACCCGGAACGTTCGCTCGGCGGTAGGTCGTGTTGCCCCACCAGCAGAACGTCCCGGTGTACCAGTAGCGGTTGCTCCACGAGTAGGGCGTGCCTTTCGGCACGGCGTGGAACATCAGCGGAAAACGCGGTCCGGCCGGCGGCGACGTCGCGATGTCGCCGTTGAGGAGTACGAACGTGTGATGCCCCGGCCCGTTCACAGTGAGCGTCGGATCCCAGCCGGCCATCATCGTCGCGCGGTTGGACCCGAACAGGCAGCCGTTGGACTTGTACCAGTCCCAGACGTAGGTCGGATCGCCACCGGCCCGCAGCCGCAGGTCGGCCAGGCAGTACTGATCGCTCCAACTGCCGTTCGTCGAGTACACGACGTGCAACTGGCCGGTCGGATCCTTGATCGCCTCCGGGGACTCGTTGATGAACGGGTTGCCGACGACCCGCTCCCAGCCCTCCCGTGGTTGCGAGATGACATACCGGGCGCCGGTCGGCGTGGTCGGCGAGCCCATCCGGGCGATGTAGAGGTTCTGCTCGACGTCGGTGTCGGCGGCCCAGCCCGACCAGACGAACCACCGCTGCCCGTTGAAGCTGAACATCGTGCCGTCGATGGCCCACTTGTCGTCGGGCAGCGCCAGCTGCGTCTCGCCGCCGTAACCGCGGTCCGCGACGGCCGAGCTGATCACGAACATGCGGTGGGCGGAGCCGGCACCGGCGGTGAAGTAGATGTAGAAGCGCCCGCCGTCGGTCACGATCTCCGGCGCCCAGACCTCGCCGCGGCCGCGGCTGTCGGTCCAGACCACCCGAGCGGTGGCGGAGGCGAGCGCGTCGGTCGAGCCCGCTTGGCGTACGGCGATGCCGCCGCCGGTCGACTGCACCGAGATGTACGTGCCACCGACGCGCAACACGCTCGGGTCGGCCGCCCGCAGACCGGTCTGGCCGGCTTCGGCACCTTGCGCGAGCACCGTCGTGCCGGCCAGCGCGAGCAGCAGCGCCCCGGCCGCGATCAGGACTTTCCGCATGGTTCACATCCGTCGGGGATGGCCTCCGGTTCGACGCCGCGAACGGGGATGGCGTCCGGCTCCGGCCGCGCGGAGGCTTGTCGGGGGTGCGGCCCGAGCGCTTTTCGTACTGTTCAGCGTGTCTTTTACAACGTTAGAAGTCAATGTCTGTGCGGACCGACGGGTCAGACCGCGATCGAACCGGTCGGATCGAGGCCCAGCCACTCGGCCAGGGACTCGATCTCGCGGCCCACCTCGGTCTCGTCGACCGGCTCGTCCTCGTGGATCGCGTCGACGCGCAGCACGCCCGCCTTCCGGTCGGCGGTGGCGTCGACCTTGCCGACCAGGCGGTCGCCGTCGAGGATCGGGAGCGCCCAGTAGCCCCAGCGGCGGCTCGCGGCCGGCTTGTACATCTCCAGCTGGTAGTCGAACTCGAACAGCTCGAGCATCCGCTTGCGGTCGTAGATCAGCCGGTCCAGTGGGGACAGCAGGGCCACCCGGCCCTCGAACGGCTGGTCCAGCTGGGCGGGATCGACCCGCCACTTACCGCGTACGCCATCGATCTGGGCCTCCTCCCCCGCCTCGCCGACGCCGTTCGGCTCGATCATCGTCTCCGCCGCCCGGGCCCGCGCGATGCCCAGCGCCGTCAGGCGCCGCTCGTCCCGCCGGCGGCGCGCCTGTTCCGGTTCGACCGCGGGCAGCCCCGGATAGACCCGCTCGGCCAGGTCGAAGCGGCGCTCGCCGCCGTTGCGGGAGGACACCGCCACCTCGCCGCGGGCCAGCATCGTCTCCAGCATCTGCATGACGTTGCGGTCGTTGTTCCAGCCCGTCGACTTCCACGGCACCACGCACGTGTCCGGGATGTCCCGCGCGGCGGTCGGCCCGTCGGCGGCGAGGCGCGCCAGGATGTCGCGGCGGCAGGCGTCGTTGGCGCGCACCCACTCCAGCCGCCCAGCCCGCCAGGCGGAGTCGCCCGGCCAGGCCGCCATGTCGGCCGAGAAGAGCGGTAGATCGCCGGCCGGGCGCACCATCCCCTGAAGTTCGAGCAGTTCACGCGCTTGCAGAGCCTGAGTCAGGTCGGCCGGCGAATAGGCCGGACCCAGTCGGCTCCAGGCGATCAGGTGATGACTCGGCGCGACCGCGGCCGTCTGGTCGTACTGCAGCAGGGTCAGGCCGTGCACGACGTCGAGCAGGCTGTCCGGCCGGGCCGCGTCGAGCAGTTGCGCCCGCACCGCGATCCGCCGCGCCTCCGGCCGGGAGAGTTGATGAGCCACAGGAAGAGTGTCCACATCGCGCCATGACGTTTGTGCGGCAGGTTTGGGTCTTTTGATAATAGATCCCACGTATTCAAAATTTGAACCGCTGCCCCACCACCGGTTGCCCGAAGGAGACCCACCATGTGGCAACGGTCAGTGCCGCCCGACGCCCCGATCGGCGTCGCGGCCCCGGTGGGGTCGCCCAGGACCCCGGCCGCACCCACCCGAGCGATCCAACGCCGCCCCCTCCGCAGCCCCCTGCGGTTCTCTTCGGCCTGGCCCCACGCAACGGTGCCAACGCCCATCTCCGCCGTCGACCGCATCGCCCCCGCGATCGATGTCCGGAATGTCGCGGAGGTGCGGCCGGGCCCCCAGCGCGGCGATTCGGCCCGGCAGCGGCCCGGTGGGGCGGCTGCCGGTCGAGGTCGCGCCGTGATCCCGCTCGGCGACGACGGTCAGAGCCAGCCGCGTTTGGCCGCCTGGAAGGTCAGGCCCGCCCGGCTGTCCACGCCCGCCACCGCCATCAGGCGGTCGAGGCGCCGCTGCACGGTCCGCTTGCTCACGCTCAGGTGGGTGGCGATCGACTTGTCCGGCATGCCGGCCACCAGCAGCGACAACAGCAACCGGTCCGGCTCGTCGGTCGACTCGCCCATCACCGGCGTCGCCCGCTCCCAGTAGCTCTCGAACAACGCGATCAAGGCGTCGAGCAGCTCCGAGGAGCGGATCAGCGCGGCGGTCGGTTCCCCGGCGCCGCGGGTGGCATCGGGCACGAGCGGGCAGATCGCCAGGTTCCGGTCGGCGATGGCCAGGCGTACGGGCAGGACCGGCAGCGTACGAGCTTGCTCACCGAGCCCGACCGCCTCGACGATGCTCGCCAGCTCACCGGGCTTCTCGAGCAGCGCCCGCTCGTAGATGGCGCGATAGCGCACGCCGCGGGTCAGCGCCGGCGTCTCCTCGGTGTTCTCCGGCCCGTGCATCGCGATCGGGTTGGCCCGGCAGAACCAGAGAATCTCCTGTTTGGCCGAGTCCTGCAGGTCACGGAGCCGTTCTCGCAACGCCGGCGCCCCGACCACGATCTCCATCAGGTGTTCGGTGCTCCGCCACCGGGTGTTGCTGCGGTATTCCTCGCTGAGCGCCGCCACGACGTGCCGAGCCGCCTCGAGGTGCTCCTGCTCGCGCAGAAGCACCTCACCGAGGGCGACGTCGGGTGGTAACGCCCGGTAGACGGGACCGGCGGTGACGAGGCCACGACGCCGCAGGCTCTCCAGCCGGGCGAGCGCTTCTTGCGCCCCGATCGCGGCCCGTGCGGCGAACTCGTCGACACTCGCCCCGGCCATCTTCACGAGCAGCCGGTAGGCCTGCTCCTCGGCGGGCGGCAGCAAATCCACGCGCACACTGTAAAAGGTTTCACTTTATGGCGTCGGCCCGACCACGGTCCGGATCGTGACGGTGGTGCCGACCGGCACCACCCGCCCCGGTACCGGCGACTGACTGATGACATAGGCGCCGGTGGTCCGCCCGTTGACCACCGGTTGAAGTCCGGCGTCCCGGATCTCCCGAGCCGCGAGCACGGCCGGGTCGTTGAGCACGTAGGGCACCACGGTCGTGGCCGTGACCGCGGCCCCGGCCGGCCCCGCCGCCTGCGCGGACACCGGCGCGGCCAGCGTGACCACACCCCCCATGACGATCGCCGCCGCCGCACCCAGCACACGTTGTCTCAGTGAATTTCGCATGCCCGGAACCTATGGCGGCGCCCCCCGGTCAGGAATCGGCAGGACTGCCCATGGCACTACCTAAAGCGCGACCGCAAGATTGGCACGCCCGACCTATCCCGCCGCCCGTCGGTCGGCCCGGTCGGCCCGGTCGAGGACGGTGCGCAGCGGCGGGAAACCGTTGAAGCCGACCGAGGCGTAGGTCGCCGTGTAGGCGCCGGTGCCGTGTATCCGGACCAGATCGCCGGGGCGCAGCGCCAACGGCAGTTCGTAACCGGCGTTCTGGTAGAGGATGTCGACGCTGTCGCAGGTCGGGCCGGCCAGCACCACCGGGGCGGTCGGCGCGCCGTCGTGCGGGGTGCTCAAGCGGTACTGGATGGCCTCGTCCTCGGTCTCGGCCAGACCGCCGAACCGGCCCACGTCCAGATAGACCCAGCGCGGCTCGTCCGCGTACGACTTGCGGGAGACCAGCACCACCTCGGTGTGCAGCACGCCGGCCGGGGCCGCGATGTACCGGCCCGGCTCGATCATCAGGGCCGGGCGGGCCGGGAAATGGCTCGCCACGGCGGCGTCGATGGCCTTCGCGTACTTGTCGATCGAGGCCACCTCGGTCTGGTAGTCGACCGGGAACCCGCCGCCGCAGTTGAGCAGGCGCAGGTTGATGCCGTCGGCGGCGAGGCGGGCGAACAGGGCCGCGGCGTCGGCGATGCTCGGTTCCCAGCGGCCCGGGTCGAGTTGCTGCGAGCCGACGTGGAAACACACCCCGGCCGGGTCGAGTCCGTTCGCGGCCGCCCAGCGGATCAGGTCCAGGGCCATCTCGGGAGCGCAGCCGAACTTGCGGCTCAGCGGCCAGCGCGCGCCCTTGCTGGAGGCGAGCACCCGGCAGACGACCGCCGATCCGGGGGCGTGCACGGCCAGCTTCTCCAGCTCACCGAGGCTGTCGAAGGCGAAGAGCCGGACCCCCTGGGCGTACGCGTACGCGATGTCCTCGGCCTTCTTGATGGTGTTGCCGAAGGACAGGGTGACCGGGTCGGCGCCGGCGGCGAGGGCCAGGCCGATCTCGTTGCGGCTGGCCACGTCGAAGTGGCAGCCGGCCCGGACCAACTCGATGAGCAGGGTCGGCTCGGGATTGGCCTTGACGGCGTAGTAGACGGGCGTGCCGGGAAAGGCCGCGGCGATGCGGTGGTATTGCGCCACGGCGATGGAGATGTCGACCAGCAGGTAGGGCGTGTCCACTATGTCCCCCGATGATCAGCGGAAGGGTTCACCCCCTCAAAATGTCGTACCCCCGGTCTACCGTCCACCCATGACCACGCTGGAGAACCGCCCCGACAGCGCCCTTCTGGTGATCGACATGCAGAACGACGTGGTGGCTAGCGCCCACGACCGGGACCGTGTCGTCGCCAACATCTCCGACCTGGTCGACCTCGCCCGCAACGCGGGAGTCGAGGTCATCTGGGTCCAGCACAGCAGCGCCGACATGCCGATCGACTCCGCCGGCTGGCAATACGTCGCCGAGCTCAAGCGGGCCGACTCCGAGCCGCTGGTCCACAAGCGCTGGCCCGACTCCTTCGAGGACACCACGCTCGAGGAGGTACTGGCCGCGCGCTCGGCGGGCCACCTCTACGTCTGCGGCGCCCAGACCGACGAGTGCATCCGCTCGACCCTGCACGGCGCGATGACCCGTGGTTATGACGTCACCCTGGTCGGTGACGCGCACACCACCGAAGATCTCTCCGAATACGGTGCGCCGACCCCCGACAAGGTGATCACCCACACCAATCTCTACTGGAAGTTCCACCGGGCACCGGGCCGCACGGGCGGCACGGTGAACACCGCGGAGGTCACCTTCCGCGGCTGAGACCGGCCGCCGCGACCGACCGTGCCACGCGAGGCCGCCAGTCGCCACAGGCTGGGCTTTTCCTGGAAACTGCGGTGAAACACGCCCTGGTTAGCGTCGTGCCCTCTCCAGGGAAAGTGAGCCTCCGCGTGACCTCATACATAGATCGGCGCTCCCTGCTTCGCGGCGGGGCCGGCCTCGCCCTGCTCGGCACCACCTCCGCGCTGCTCGCCGCCTGCGGGGACGACGACTCGTCGCCGACCTCGTCGGCCTCCGGCGGGGCCAAGAGCTTCGGCACCCTCGACTACCAGCTCTCCTGGGTCAAGAACGTCGAGTTCGCGGGCGCTTACATCGCCGACACCAAGGGCTACTACACGGCGGCCGGGTTCACCTCGGTAAACCTGATGGCCGGCGGCCCGAACGTCAGCCAGGACGCGGTGGTCGCCTCGGGCAAGGCGCTGCTGGGCATCTCCTCGCCGGACATCACGGCGGCGGCGATTCTCAAGGGTGCCGGGCTGGTTATCGTCGGCGCGCAATACCAGAAGAACCCGTTCTGCATCATGTCGCCGGCCTCGGCCCCGATCAGCACGCCGGCGGACCTGATCGGCAAGAAGATCGGCGTGCAGGCCACCAACGAGCCGGTGTGGAACGCGTTCCTCAAGGCCAACAACATCGACCCGGCCAAGGTCACCAAGGTGCCGGCCCAGTTCGACCCGTCGCCGCTGGTGTCGAAGGAGGTCGACGGCTGGTTCTCGTTCTTCACCAACGAGCCGAACCTGCTCAAGACCAAGGGTGTCGACACCGCCGTGATGCTGCTCAACGACCACGGCTACCCGATGGTGTCCGAGGTGTACGTGGTCAAGAAGTCCACCCTGACGTCGGACCGCGACAAGTTGAAGGCGGCCATCGTCGGCGACATCAAGGGCTGGACCGACTCGCTCGCCGACCCGAAGACCGGCGCCAACCTGGCCGCCACCAAATACGGCAAGGACCTGGGTCTCGACGAGGCCGAGCAGGTGCTCGAGTCGGCCGCGCAGAACACCGTGGTCTCGACCGCCGACACCAAGAAGAACGGCCTGTTCACGATCACCGACGAGCTGATCGACGAGACGATCAAGACGCTGGCCCTGGGCGGCACCACGATCACCAAGGACAAGCTCTTCGACATGTCGGTTCTCACCGAGATCTACACCGAGAATCCGAGCCTCAAGGGGACGTCCTGAGCGAGGAGGGCCGGGGGATCGTGCTGCGGCAGTTGACCAAGCAGTTCACGATCCGCCGGTCCACCGTCACCGCCCTCGACCGCGTCGACCTGGACACGCCGGCCGGCGCGTTCGTCGCGCTGCTCGGGCCGTCGGGGTGCGGCAAGTCGACGATCCTGCGCATTCTCGCCGACCTCGAGAAACCAACTTCCGGCGACGCGTACGTGCATGGCGAGGAGCCGGCCGCCACGCGTCGCAACCATCACCTGGGCATCGCGTTCCAGGATGCGGCGCTCCTGCCGTGGCGGTCGGTGGTGGCCAACATCCGGCTGCCGCTCGAGGTGAGCGGCGTCAAGGTGGACGATCGTACGATCGCTGATCTGATCAAGCTGGTCGGTCTGGAGGGTTTTGAGCAGGCGCGCCCGGCTCAGCTGTCCGGCGGCATGCGGCAGCGCGTGGCGATCGCCCGAGCCCTCGTGGTGGAGCCGCGGATCCTGCTGCTCGACGAGCCGTTCGGCGCTCTCGACGAGATGACCCGCCAGCGACTCAACCTGGAGTTGCAGCGCATCTGGACCGAACGCGCCACCACCACCCTGCTGGTCACGCACTCGATCGCCGAGGCCGTCTTCCTGGCCGACACGGTGGCGGTGATGAGCGCCCGGCCCGGTCGGATCGTCGCCCAGGTGGAGATCGATCTGCCCCGTCCCCGGACCCCGGAGATGACGCGCACCGCCCGCTTCCACGAGTTGGAGGACCAGCTCAGCGCGCTCCTGTTCGGATCGGACCCGGCGGAGAAGGAGACCGTCGGATGACCTTGGCGTCGGTCCTGGCGCCGGCCCGGCGAACCGGGGCGCCGCGCTGGCTGTTCGGCACCATCGGCCTGCTCACCCTGATCGTCCTCTGGGAGATCCTGGGTCGCACGGTCTTCGCCGACAGCCGGGCGGTCCCACCGCCCACCAAGATCCTCAGCCAGTTCGGGCACGACGGCTGGTCGTTCTACTGGCCCAACATCAAAGCCACCCTGCGGTCGGCCGGCTGGGGCTGGCTGTGGGGCAACGCGATCGGGATAGCGTTCGCCTTCCTCCTGATCCAGTTCCCCCTCATCGAGCGCGCCGGCATGCAGTTGGCGCTGGTCAGCTACTGCCTCCCGGTGATCGCGATCGGCCCGGTGCTCGCCGTGCTGTTCACCGGCGACAAGTCGAAGGTCATCCTGGCCGCGCTCTCGGTCATCTTCACCACCCTGGTGGGCGCCCTCGTCGGCCTGCGCAGCGCCGATCGCACGAGCCTCGACCTGGTGCGTGCCTACGGCGGCGGCAAGTGGACGCAGCTGTGGAAGGTACGGCTTCGCGCATCCCTGCCGAGCCTGTTCGCGGGCCTGCGCATCGCGGCCCCGGCAGCCATGCTCGGCGCGATCATCGGCGAATACCTGGGGGCCGAGTCCGGCCTGGGAGTAGCAATGATCAACTCGCAACAGAGCCTGGCGGTCGAGCGGACCTGGGGTATCGCCCTGGTCGCCACCGCCCTGTCCGGCGCCGCCTACGGACTCACCGCCCTGGTCGGCCGCCTCCTCACGCCGTGGGCCCCGAGGTCCGCCGGATGACCGCCGCCGACGGAGCCGGGCCGGCCCGGCGTGGTCGCCGGGCGGGTGTTCGCCTGCTCAAAGGCATCGGGGGCGCGGTCCTCTCGGTGATCGTCATCTGCGGGGTCTGGCAACTCCTGGTCAAGGGCTTGCACCTCGACCCGTTCCTGACCCGCGGCCCCGTCGACGTCTGGAAGTACCTGACCGACCCGGAGCACGACGCCGAGCGCACACTGCTGTGGGACGCGAGCCGGGTCACCGCCCTCGACGCCGCCCTCGGCCTGCTCGGCGGCACCGTCGCCGCCCTGGTCACCGCACTGGCGTTCGCCCTGTGGCGACCGGTGGAGCAGACCTTCCTGCCGATCGCGATGGCCCTGCGCGCCGTGCCCCTGGTCGCGATGACTCCGCTCATCGCGCTGATCTTCGGACGCGGCCTGATGGCGGTCACGGTGATCGCCGGGATCGTGACCTTCTTCCCGGTGTTGGTGAACGTCTCGCTGGCGCTGCGGTCGGTGCCACGCTCCTCGATGGACCTGATGCACGCCTACGGTGCGTCGCCGTACGCCACGCTGTTGCGGGTGCAGTTGCCGGGCGCCCTGCCGGCCCTGTTCGCGGCGATGCGGGTGGCCGCCCCGCTGGCCCTGGTCGGCGCCCTGCTGGCGGAGTGGTTGGCGACCGGCAAGGGGCTCGGCTACCTGATGCTCGCCTCGGTGACGACGTTCGAGCTGGACCGCATGTGGAGCGGCGTGACGATCGTGACGGTGGCGTCGATCCTGCTCTACACCCTGATCAGCGTCGTCGAGCAGCTGACCCTGACCCGCTACGCCCCCGAACACCAGGCCCGCACCCTGTAGGCGTTCGGGGGCGAGCCCTCATCCGTTCGCGGTCAGCTTCGGTCCGGGTGTTCACACCACTCGCGGCGGGCTCCCCGAGATCGACACTTCCGACTGACCGGGCGACGAGCCGCGGAGTCCGCTCGGGAACCCGATCCTGGACTGGATGGTTCCGGGACCGAGCCATTATGGTGATGATGTGCTGACCGATCGTGATCGCACCCTGCTGGCACCCCATCTCCCCCTGCTGCGTAAGGCCCGAGCCGAGCTGACCGCCGCCCGGCAGGCGCTCACGGAGGCCGAGCAGCAGGTGGGCGAGTCCCGCACCGGCACCGACTGGCGGGACCGCACCTTCGGCGGCCTGTTCAGCGTCGACGAGGGCCGGGCGCGGCGCTTCCGCGCGGCAAGACGCGCTCACAAAGCGGCTCAGAGCAGCGTGGAGGCGGCCGCGAAGCGCTACGTGAAATATTCGGTCCGGATCGACGAGTTGCTCGAACCCCTCCTCAGCCGCGACGACCTGGCCTTCCGCGAACTGCTGGCGGCGCTCAAGGAGTGCGACAAGGCACTGCGGTCCGTCGAGTCGATGCGCGACCACATCCGCTCGGCACTGACCAAGCCGTCGCAGAACGCCCGCAGGACCAACGCGGCCAAGGAGAGCGACACCTGGCACGAGGCCGAGTTCGCCCGGCGCCGCTTCGACGAGTTGGTCGCCGAGGTGCAGCAGTCGGTGCCCAGATTGCGGCGTGTGCTGAGCCAGACCGCCCGGGCGGTGGCCGAGACGACCGGCGGCCGGCCGCCCACCGTCCCGCACCTCGACTCCAGCCTGCTGAACCGCCGTGGCCGGGCCGCCGAGCAGCCGTTGCGCGCCTTGCAACGCCGGCTGGAAACCGTCGTCCAGGAGGTCGCCGGCTGGCGCACCCAGGTGGACGCGGCGCGCAAGGCAGCCCTGCGCGCCGCTGAGGAGAGTCTTTAACGGACCCGCACGGTGAATGTGTCGGCCTTGATGACCCGGTTGTCGATGTAGAAGGCGTCGAGAGCGGCAGCGGCGCGGCTGTTCTCGGCGGCCGGGAGGCGGCAGAGGCTGTAACCGGACGGTCCGGTCACTCCGGTCGGGACACCCTTGACCAGGCACCCACGGAACGTACGAGCCGTGCCGCCGCCGGTTGCCGGACCCTGGTCGCTGGTGTTGACCGGATAGCCGGCACAGCCCACACAGACCTTCGCGTCGTTCTGCGCGACGAGGGCGGCGTCGGTCAGCCGGGTGAGCGCGCCCGGCAGACCGGCGGCCTGCGAGGCGTCGACGAAGCGGGCGTACGCCGGCAGGGCCGCTCGACCGACGAACCAGGCCGGCACGTAGTCGGGGAACACGCAGCCCGGACCTGCGGCTCCCGGAGTGGCGTTGTCACACCGCCCCCGCGGCAGTGTGACGGTCGAGAAGATGCCCGGCGTGAAGAAGTTCGGGTTCGTGAGGAGGAAGGTGATGCTCGATTCGAAGCCGCCGACCTTGCCGGGGCTGTCCGACATGGAGATGAAGGTGGCCCAGCCGCCGACATCGGCGCCGTCGGTCATCGGCTGCTGCGGGAACGAGTCGTCGGCGAGATCGCAGTCGGCCCAGCAGTCGTTCATGGCCCAGACGGCGGTACCCACCGCGGTGCCGCTCCGGCTGTACGACCGCAGGGCCATCCGGTGACCGAACTGGGACGCGGTGGTGGACATGTCGCCGACGGCACTCACGATGAAGTCCATGGTGCCGGTGACCTGCTGGCTCGCGGTGTCGTAGTCACGCAGGAACCAGTCCGAGACGGAGCACGCCGAGGTGCGGGTGGCCCACCAGCCGTCGAAGGCATGGTCGACGCACCACTGCGGCACGCCGTCGGGTGCCCTGGCGGCCAGGCTCACGACCGCCGCCGGAGTGGGCTGGGTGCGCTGCTCGGCGCATTGAACGTTGGGCACGTCGTGGGCCGCCAGCCAGGCGAGGGTCGACTCGACGCCGGCACAGCCGGTCATCCGGGGCGCGGTGGCGGTGACCTGTTGAGGTGGTTGGGTGGGTGGACCGGCGCCGGCGGACGCCGGGGCCGCGACGCCGAGGGCTACGGCAGCCGCGGCCACACCGGCGGCCGACAATCGAGAAAGGTTGAACATGGCTTAAGAATTACCAAAGGATTCAGATCGGTCGCTGCCCCACCTCCATACACCGTTCAAGTCGGGAAAATCCTGATCAGGGGCTGATCAGGCGATCGAGCAGAGCGTGCCGTTCAGGGTGAACGCCACCGGGAAGAGGTTGGGTCCGCTGTAGGAGCCGACGAAGCCGACCGAGGCCGTGCCGCCGTTCGCCGCCAGGGTCGCGTCGCTGGTGACCCGCACCCCGGTGCCGGTCTGCGTCCAGGTCGCGCTCCAGCCGCTGCTCACGCTCTGCCACGTGGTGGGCCAGGTGTAGGCGAGAGTCCAGCCGTTCAGCGGGGCGGCGCCGGTGTTGGTGATGTCGATCTGCCCGACGTAACCGTTGCCCCAGTCGTTGGTGTCGGCGAACTTCACCGTGCACGTGCTGGTGGCGGGGGCGCCCGTGGTGAAGGTCAGCGGGGCGGACGACCACGACTGATTACCGGCGCCGTCCCGGGCCAGCACGTTCACCGTGTAGCGCCGGCCGGGCTGCAGGTTGTGCACGGTGAACGACGTACCGCTGGTCTCGCCGAGCTGCTCGCTCACCGCGCCGTTCGCGCGGTAGATCTCGTATTTCGCGGCGTCCGGCCCGCCGGACCAGCTGATCGTGGCGGTGCGGTCGGTCACCGCCGACGCCGCGAGCCGGGTCGGCGCCTTGGGCGAGGCCCCGGAAGACGATTTCAAGGTCAGGAGCGTCAGGGAGTACGGCGGAAGCGTGCTCGCGCTGCCCGAGTGGATCGCCGTGTCGCCGTTGCCGTAGGTGAGCACGACCGGGGCCGCCGACGACGGGGTGTAACCGCTGTAGTCAAGCGCCACATCGCGGGCCGCCGCCGGGTCCTTGTTGATCAGCAGCACCGCGAGATCGCCGTTGGGCCGCCTGGCCGCGTGCGCGGTGACCAGCGGGTCGGAGGTGCCGGCCCGGATCATCTGGTCGCCCGGGTGGATGAACGAGGAGAGCAGCTTCAGCGCGTGGTACGGGGCGAACGGCGTGTTCAGCGGCGGTTCGCAGACCGAGTTGTCGGCCGTGCAGTTACCGCTGGAGAGCAGGCCGAAGTCGTTGTAGTCGGTCTGCCCGGCCACCGTCGACGGCGTGCCGATGCCGTTGTGGACGTTCCACCACTGCACCGTGAAGACGCCGTTGGCGATGAGGCCGGCGTACGCGTCGGCCAGGAAGATCGCGCCGGGCTGGGTGTTCTGCCCGACCCCGACGTTGAGCTCGGTGAGGCTGATCCCGAGCCGGCCGGCGTCGGCCCCGCCGTAGGAGTTGATCTGCTGGCGCAGCGCGTAGATCGAGTCGTCCAGGTACTGCGTCTTGCCGAGCGCCTCGGCCGCGTTGCCGCCGCCCGGGTACCAGTGCACGTCGGCGAAGTCGATGTGCGGCCCGGCGATCGACAGCACGGTCCGGTTCCAGGTGGCCGAGTCACCGGTGCCGACCAGTCCGTCGGGCCAGTTCGCCGGCATGGTGAGCACGGCGCCCACCTTGATCGTCGGGTCGACCGCCTTCATCGCGTCGGCGTAGGCGACCACCTCGTTCGCGTACTGGGTCGGGCTGAGGTCGGTGTGGTCGTCGGCCTCCCAGGCCGAGCCGTAATGGCCGTTGCCGTAGTTCTCGTTGCCGATCGTCCAGTAGCGAGCCTGGTATCCCTTGGTGACGTTGGCATAGCGCACCCAGGCGGCGGCCTCCCCGGCGGAGCCGGTGCCGTAGTTGGCGATGATCATCGGCTCGGCGCCGGTGCGCCGGGCCGAGGCCATGAACGTGTCGAAGTCGGTGTTCGGGGCGACGTAGCCACCGGGCGCGGTGTGCGTCTCCCAGTGGTAGATGTCGGCATAGGAACCGCCGGGGTAGCGGATCATCTTGACGCCGGCGTCGCCGAGCAGGTCGGCGACCGCGTCGGTGCCGAGCGTGGTGTCCCAGATGGCGTCGTTGACACCGAGCGCGGTGGCCGGCACGGTGGCGAGCCCGGCGCGGGCGTTGACACTCACCGAGACCGGGGTCGCGGCCGCGCGGGCGGAACCGGGCGGGGCGGCGAAAGCACCCTGGGCGGGTGGCGCGACCAGGGCAGTCGCGGCGATGAGGGCTACGCCCAGGGCCGCGCGACGGGGATTCGCAAACTGCATGGCTCTCCAAAGTGGGTGAATTCGAAGAGGGGAATGGGAGCGCTCCCAGTCTGCTGTTAAAAGTGAGAGGTGTCAATATCGTGAACATTTCCTGGCAATTTCCTGTGATCTTGTGAATTTCGCTGCGGAAATGCGCGAGGGCCGCACCCCGGACGGGATGCGGCCCTCGGCCGATCTGACTTTGCTGAGTCAGGTCACTTCTTGAGCGGGAAGTGCGGGAAGCCCGGCCCGTGGTGCACCGGGAAGCCGGGACGGTGCCCCGGGAAACCGAACCGGTCCCAGCGGACCTGCAGCGCGAAGTAGCCCCGCTTGAAGCCGAACGGCACGCGGTAGCAGGTGTAGCTGTCCCAGCGGTTCTGCCAATCCCCGATGCGGCCGGCGTTGTGACACGCGATCGGGCTCCGGTAGTAACCGGCGATGCGGGTCGACGACGGGCCGTGCTTGGCGGACGCCTGAGTGCCGGCCTTGTCGGCCGCGGGCGCCGGGGCGGCGGACGTGGCGGCGGCGGGGCCGGCGCTGAACGCCAGGGCGGCGGTCGCAGCCATTCCCGACATCGTGATCATACGGGCGACTTTATTCATCGATTCACCTCTTCGTATCCGGGTATTGCCGATGTGATGACTATAGGCAATATGCGGCATTCGCCCGGTTTAAAACGCTTACTCGAATAGGTGAATTGATCAGGCGACAATTTCGATTCATAAATGGCGGTCCGGCGGCGAAATGCCGCCGGACCTGGGGCGATTAGTACTTTCGGATGGGTCAGCGTGCCGGTTTGGTCAGCAGGCATCCCGACACGGTCAGATCGATGGCCCGGCTCGAGTTGAGGCAGGTCGTGAACCAGTAGGTCTGCTCGCCGTAGCTCTGCCCCTGGTAGGCGTGCGTGGTGCCGTTGGCGTCCACCTCGCACGGGTTGTTCAGGGTGCACATCTGGCCGTCGTCGTTGCCGGTGTTGTTGATGCCGACGATCTGGCCGCTGGTCGCGCTGACGATCGGCGAGCCCGACGTGCCGTGGATCGTGTCGCAGTTGGCGTCGTACCGGATCGAGTCCGTCCAGGTCCACACGTCCTCGCGAAGCTTGTTCACGAAGCTGTCGATCTTGCAGGTCCAGATCCGCTTCCAGTAGCTGGACGGGATCGTGATGCTCGAACCGGCGGTCGCCCGGCTGCTCGCGATGGTGTAGGCGGTGGCGCCGTAGTTGCTGCTCAGCGTCGCGAAGGTGGAGGTGAGCCGGTACAGCGTCACGTCCGTGCCGGTCATCGTGGCGTAGATGACCCGGTCGGCGCGTACCGTGCCGAGCGCGGTGCCGGCCGAGTTCAGCAGCGAGCCGGTGCGGCTGCTGGTCCGGTTCTGGATCACCACGCCGGCGCCCGGCATGCCGCCCTCGTAGCAGTGGCCGTTGGTCAGCATCATCGCCCGGTCGGTGCTTACCGAGCTGGGGAAACGCACCAGCGCGGCCGAGCAGTTGCTCAGCTTGATCGTGTTGGCGAGGGTTCCGGCGGCGAGGGCCGGGGCGGGCGCGGCCTGGGCCGCGGGGGTGGGGCCGGCGAGGATTCCGGTGGCGGCCGCGATGACGGCGGCGCCGAGTGCGATTGCCCGTCGTAGGCGCATGAAGGGTCCCTTCTGCTCTGCGGGGTGGAGCGCGTGACGGGTCGGCGACACGCAGACACCAGAGGTGTCATGACATTCGCATCGCGTGTCATCTATGTCAATCGATCTGGGGCGAGATCGACGGCCGCGCCGCTAAGGAATCCAGGGAGCCTGTCGAAGGGCACTCCATGGTGCCCGGTGCCTGGGTCGACGAGGAACTTCCCCGCCTGAACAGCGCCATTCTGCACGGCGCCGCACCGCCGGCGCTGCTGCTCGAACAGGTTGCGCAGACGCTGCTCCCGCCGTTGCCCCCGGCCCACCAACTCAGCCGCGACCAGGCCAAACGCCTCGTGGTGCGGCTCGGTTTCGTGGGCGCCTCGGTGGCTCGGCACCACCAGGAGCACGACCCGGCGGGCAAGGCCGAACCCGAGCGGGCATTCGACGGACTGTCCGCCGACGGCATGCCGTTCCGGGAGTACTTCGCCGCCCTCGCCGCCCGAACCGGCGAGGGCCACTACGACCGGGACAGTTTCGCGTCGCTGGTGCGGTGGAACGTCGGCACCCTCGAAGTGCGCCGCGGCGAGGAGCTGATGGCGGTGCTGCCCGGCGCGTTCGACGACGGCCGGATCCGCTCCTACACCGGCACCCGCGGCGAGGAGAACTTCTTCCTGCTGGTCAAGCGGGGTGAGGCGATCGAACTGGCGATCAACG
Organism: Paractinoplanes ferrugineus; assembly: GCF_016862195.1. Classification (GTDB taxonomy): domain Bacteria; phylum Actinomycetota; class Actinomycetes; order Mycobacteriales; family Micromonosporaceae; genus Actinoplanes; species Actinoplanes ferrugineus. Next base: position 184,039 of record NZ_BOMM01000009.1, read on the forward strand.
ACGTGCTCGAGCCGCTGGCCGAGGCGCCGCTGCTGGACGACGACGCGGTCGACCGGCTGCGGGCCGCGACCGAGCTGGTGGAGGCCCTGCGACGGCTGCTCGTCGACTTCGCGGCGGCACCGCCCGAGGAGTCCATGCCGGCGGAGCAGTTCCTCGACGTCTTCCGGCAGTTCGCGGTGCACTGGACGACCGGGGACATCCCACCGAGCGGCGCCCTCGACCCGGAGGCGCTGAAACGCGACTTCCTGCTCGGGATCGACCTGGCCGGTTACGACCACCACGTACGCCGGCTGTTCCCGGCCCTTCTCGACGCCGAGCGCGACGAGCTGGAAGCTCTGATGGCTCGCCCGACGCTTCCCGGGCGGCTGCTCGACGAGCTCAGGCTCGACCCGGACGAGCTGCGTTGCGCACCGGCCGCCGAACTGCGCCGCCTGGTCGGCCGCCAGCCGGCCGTCGCCGACTGGTACCGCCTGCTCGCGGCGCACGCCCGCGCCGCCGGGGCGCACCTCATGCTGAGCAAGAAATACCTGTTCAAGCCGCAGCGCAAGCGCGACGAGGCGGGCCTGGGCGACCGGCCGCTGGTGTCGAACCGGGCCGGCACCACCGGCATGAACGAGATGTTCCTGGAGACCCTGACCCGGGCCCGCAAACAGCACCCGCTTGCTCCGCTTCGCGCCGCCCTAACCGCGGAAACCGGGGAAAAGAGTCCGACCACGGGGGTACGGTCGGGCCGGTCGGTCTCGGTCGCGCTGGTGGGGTGACGTTCACGTGAAGTCCCAGCTCGTCGGACTCGAGCAGCTGATCGCCCTCCTCGACCACACCTCGGCGGTCATCTACATGCGCGACGCCGACGGCCGCTATCTGCTGGTCAACCGGGAGTACGAGCGGCTTTTCCGGCTCCGTCGCGAGGACATCGTCGGGCTCACCGACCACGACCTGTTCCCGGCCGCGATCGCCGACGAGTTCCGGGCCAACGACCTGGCCGCCATCGAGCGCGGCGAGCCGCTGCAGATGGAGGAGGAGGCGCCCGCCGACGACGGCATGCACACGTACGTGACCATCAAGTTCCCGCTGCGGGACGAGACCGGCACGGCGTACGCGATCTGCGGCATCTCCACCGACATCACCGAACGCAAGCAGGCCGAGGCCGCGCTGCGGCGCAGCGAGGAACGTTTCCGCCTGCTCGCCGAGCACGCCCATGACGTGATCTTCCGATACCGGCTGCACCCCGTTCCCGGCATGGAATACCTCAGCCCGGCCGTGGAGAAGATCATCGGCTACCCGCCCGAGGAGTTCTACGCCGACCCGGCGCTGATCTTCGGAGTCGTCGACGAGGAGGACCGGGGCGCCCTGGAACGCTCCTGGCACTCGCCGGAGCCGAGCCTGCTCACCGTCCGGTTCCGCCGGCGGGACGGCCGCACCGTCTGGATCGAGCAGCGCGCGGCCGTGGCCGGCGGCGCGGTCGAGGGCATCCTGCGCGACGTCACCGAGCGGGTCCTCGCCGAGCAGACCCGGGTGCAGCTCGAACAACAGCTGCGCCAGGCCGAGCGGCTCGATTCCCTCGGCCAGCTGGCCGGCGGCATCGCGCACGACTTCAACAACATCCTGGCGATCATCTCCGGGTACGCCGACGTGCTCTCCGACGAACTCGCCGACAGCCCGGTCGCGTCCGACGTGCAGGCCATCGTGCAGGCCGCGGCGCGCGGCAGCGGCCTGACCCGGCAGCTGCTGATCTTCAGCCGGCTCGAACCGTCCCGCCCCGAGTCGCTCGACCTCAACGTGGTCGCGGCCGACATGCAGCGCCTCCTCGCCCGCACCCTCGGCGAGGACATCGCCTTGCGCACCGAGCTGGCCGCCGACCTGTCGACGGTCACGATGGATCGCAGCAAGCTCGAACAGGTGCTGATGAACGCGGTGATGAACTCGCGGGCCGCGATGCCGAACGGGGGCCGCCTCACCATCGCCACCGGCGCCGAACCCGGCTACGTCTGCCTGCGCATCACCGACACCGGCTCCGGGATGGCGCCCGAAGTGGCGGCACGCGCGTTCGAACCGTTCTTCACCACCAAGGGCCGGGGCAAAGGCACCGGCCTGGGTCTGGCCACGGCCTACGGGGTGGTCGCCGACGCCGGCGGCACGATCAGCCTGGAGTCCGAACTCGGCCACGGAACCACGGTGCTGGTGCGCCTGCCGATCGGCGGTGCCGAGCCGGCCCAGCACGAACCCGCGGCCCGGGCGGCCACGACGGCCGGGGCGGGGCGGCGCATTCTCGTGGTCGAGGACGAGGACGGCGTACGCGACATCGTCTGCCGCATCCTCACCAAAGCCGGCTACGAGGTGTTCTCGGCAGCCGACCCGCACGAGGCCCGCCGACTTTGCCTCGACGACCACCTTCAGGTCGACGCCCTGCTCAGCGACGTCATCATGCCCGGCATGTCCGGCACCCAACTGGCCGCCGAACTCCGCCACGCCCGTCCGGAGCTGCCGGTGCTGTTCATGTCCGGCTACACCAGCGGCTCCGCTCCAGGCGGCCAGGAGCTGCCACCGGACGCCCCGCTGCTGCACAAGCCGTTCCAGAACCATCAGCTGCTGCAGGCGATCCACCAGCTCTTCGCGCCCGGCCCGTAGCCGGCACCGCGCGGCCTACTTCATGGTGGAGAGCACCAGGTCGACGGCGCGCTCGATGGCCGCCCGGGAAGTGTCGTCGTCGTCCAGGATGTCGAAGCTGTGCCGGCCGTGCGGCACCTCGACGATGTCCGGCCGGATCTTGGCGGCCGCGATGAACGCCTTGATCCCGGCCAGGACCGGCGGGTAGTCCGCGCCCGCCCGGGTCAGCACGATCGGCAGGTCACCGGCCTCCGTCACGGCCTCCACCGGGCGGAAACGCGGCTCGTCGGGCAGACCCGGAAACTGGGCCAGCAGCGCGTAGGTAAGCGCCACGCAGCGCAGCCAGGCCGGCGGTTCGCGCAGGTAGTCGGCGCTGAGCAGGCCACCGCCGGAGAAGAACCACAAGGCGATGCGGCCGCCGTCGACCCGCGGATCGGAACGCAGCGTCTCCACCGCCGCGCGCACGTCATCAGCGGCCGTGGCGTAATCGGCGGGCGTGTGCAGCCCATGGTCGACCACGGCACCCATCACGCCGCGACCGGCGACCAGCGACGCGTAGGCCTGGAACATCGGCCAGTCCCGCGGAGTCGGGCGCTGCTCGGCCGGAACCGGACCACCATGCACGAACAGCACCGCCGGCCGGCGCCGCGCCCCGTCGTCGGGCGGATAGAGATCGACCGCACCCAGTCGCTCGGCGGGGCGGATCGTGACCGGCAGGACGAGCGGCTTGAGGATGTCCATGCCCAGCAGGCTAGCCACGACGATCGGCAACCACGATCGGATATCGGACGACGAAAGGCCCGGTCTTTTGACCGAGCCTTTCGAACATCTTGCATGGGGTGACCGACGGGACTTGAACCCGCGACCCCCGGGACCACAACCCGGTGCTCTACCAGCTGAGCTACGACCACCATGCTGAACGGGAACTCAACCCGTCGCGCCGGACAATCATAGCGGGCACCCGGCGGGCTTCGTCGAGCGGGTTACCCGGACGAGTCGGTCACAGCTCCGCGGCGATCGCCTTGGCCGTCTCGACGTCCGGGCCCGGCAGCGGCACGAAGATCGTCCGGCGGTAGTACTCCAACTCGCGGATGCTCTCCCGGATGTCGGCCAGGGCCCGGTGGGACAGGCCCTTCGGCGGCTGCCCGAAGTACACCCTCGGGTACCACCGGCGGCACAACTCCTTGATCGAGGAGACGTCGATCATGCGGTAGTGCAGGAACGCGTCCAGGGCCGGCATGTCGCGGGCCAGGAAACCCCGGTCAGTGGCGATGGAATTGCCACACAACGGCGCGGTGCGCGGATTGGGGACGAACTCCTTGACGTACGCCAAGACCTGCTCCTCGGCCTCGGCCATGGTGATCGCCGAGCGCCGCACCTCCTCGGTGAGCCCCGATTTGGCGTGCATGTCGCGCACCACCGGGGGCATCGCGTCGAGCGCCGCGTCGTCCGCATGGATGACCAGGTCGACGCCCTCGCCCAGCACATTGAGCTCGGGATCGGTGACCAACGCCGCGACCTCGATGAGCTTGTCCTTGCCCAGATCGAGACCGGTCATCTCACAGTCGATCCACACCAGAAGATCAGCCACGCCGACAGCCTACGCCCGCCCAGGCCACCACGCTGTCACGTCCCGGCCCCCCACCCGTCCGGTCCGATACGGAACGCGCCGCGCTTTGTCCACTTTCCGTCCGGGACTTCCCAGTTTGGTCGTTATACGGCTAAACTGGGCTTAACGGACGAAGACCCCCTTCGGTTACTCCGTTCCCCCGGTAAGGGCCCTCCACGTCGGCAGCGCGGAGGGCCCTTCGGATGCCGCAACACAAAAAGGCCGCCCTGGGGCGGCCTTTTCCAGCGGCGTCAGTCGTCGTTCGGCAGACCCGGCGGGGTACGCCGCCGACGTACCGGCTCGGGCGGAGCGGGCTCGACCCCACCGGGGTTTGTAACGGTTCCGCGCCGACGCCGCTGAGCGGATGCCGCGAACAGCTCAGCCGCCTCCGCCACATAGCCGGAGATGCCAGTGGCCGACGCTGCCGCCTTGGTGGGCGAAGCCGGTTTCGCCGGTTTCGCCGCGGCCCCCGGAGCGCCCGAGACCCCCGGAGCCGCCGAGACCCCCGGAGCCGCCGTGGCCCCCCGCGCCGCTGTGGCCCTCGAAGCCGCCGGAGCCCTCGAAGCCGCCGGGGCGGCGGGGTCGGCCTTGGCCGCGGCCGGCTTCGCCACGGTGGACGCCGCCTTGGTAGCCGCTTTCGCCACCTTCGTCGCGGGCGTGACCTTGGCGGGCGTGACCTTGGCGGGCGCCCCGCTCTTGACCGCCTGAGTCACCTTGCCCGACTCAGCCGACCTGGCCGCCTGAGTGACCTTGGCCGCCTGAGTGACCTTGGCGGCCGGAGTCACCTTGGCCGGCTGAGTCACCTTGGCCGGCTGGGCGGCCTTGGCGGGCCCTTTGGCGGGCGTAGCGGTGTCGGCCCGGGTTTTCGTCGCCTTGGTAGCCTTCGCCGCTTTCGCCGCCTTTGCTACCCCGGCTCGGGTGATCTTGACCGGCCTCGTCTCCGCGTCCTCGTCCTCAGCCACGTCGGCAGCCACTTCCGCCCCACGGGCCTGGGCCACGGCGGCAGCCCGAGCAGCCACCGTCTCGGCCGCCTTGCGCCAGGCAGCGGGCACCTGGCGGGACGGATCAGCCGGTTTGCGTACGCCCCCGGCCGCCGGCATCGGACGCTGAGTCAGCGGGAAATCGGCCATCGGAGTCGGCCCCGCCGTCCCCACACCTCCCTGCGGCGCATCCTCGTCCCGGGAACTGCTCGGCGACGGCATCGGCCGACGACGGTTCTCCGGCGGCCGGGGCCCCTCGGCCGTCGGGTCTTCCGGCGCGGGCATGGGCCGCTGCGCTTTCGTCGCCCCGGCCTCGGTGGTCGAGCTCTGTTCCGCCCGCCCACCGGCCGAACCCACCGAAACCCGCGCATCGATGTCGGCTTGCTCATCCGGGGGGCCAACGCCGGCCCGCACCTCCCGCGGGTCGGTGCCGATCCGCTCCCCCCGCGCCATCGCATGCATGACCGACGGGACGTCCGCGCCACCGGAAGCCACCCGCACCGCTCGCTGCCCGCCCCCAGCGACAACCCCCGAGCCGGACTCGGCACCATCAGCTCCAGCCGCCGTGCTTTCCGGGCCGGCAGACTGCATCGGCGCCGCCGAAACGCCAGGCGACACCGTCCCCAGGGGCGCCACGCCCACCCCAGACGGCGCGGACGCTGCGGACGCTGCAGGCGTCGCGGGCACTGTGGGCGCTGCAGACCTCATGGGCGCTGCGGGCGTCGCGGGTACTCCAGACGTTGCGGGCGCTGCGGGCACTGCAGAGGTCGTAGGGGGCGTCGCTGGCGCTGCAGACGTCGCAGGAGCTGACGACCTCGGGCGCACCTCGGACGTCGCAAGCGGGGACGTCGGGGGCGGCGTCGGGGAGCTCGTGGTTGCTTCCGGCCTTCCGGGCGCCGAAGACTTCGTGGACACTTCGGACGACGCAGGTGCCGCCGACCTCTCAGGAGCATCGGGCTTCCCCGGCACCGCAGATTCAGCAGGGATTGACGGCGACGCAGGCCCCACTGATGACCCGGACGTCGGTGGTACCGCGGGTCTGAGGGGCGTGGCCGCTGCGGACGCCGGTGGCATTCCGGGCCTCCCAGACCGCACGGGCGTTCCGGTCGCTGCCGAAGCGCCGGGCGCCGCCGCCGAGCCAATCTTCGCGGCCGCTCCAGGTGCTGCGGCTGAGCCGGGCTTGGCGGCCGATCCAGGTGCTACGGCCGAGCCGGGCGCTGCGGGGCGCGGCCGGGCCGGGGCCGGCGGGTGGGCGCTGGGCTGAGCTGCGTTGTCGTCGCGGGCGGCGTGCCGGCCGCGGCTGTCGGTGGGGTGGGTTCCGGCGGCTGCGGGGGTGGGCGGTGCGGCCGGCACCGGGGCAGCGACTGGTGGGGGGAGCTTGGGAGCGGACACCGGAGTGCGGCCTTCGCGGCCGGCCTCGGTGTCCGCTCCCGCGGCCTGCCGCGCCCTACTGGCGGTTAGGGGCGGCTCGGCGCCGGCGTCCGTGGTCGTCACGCGAGCGGACGACGCGGTGGAACCGGCCGGTGTGGCTTCGGCGGGTGACCGGGGCGGCTGGGCGGCGTTTCGCTCGCCCGACGGGCCCCCATCGGTCACCGGAGTGGAAGCGGCTTCGCCCTGCACGGTAGTCGCCCCAGCCGCTAGCGGCTCGCCCGACAACCCGGGCTCGACGTCATCGACGACCCGTTCAGCCGTCGCCAGGGCGGGGCTGCCGAGACCCGTCACCTGAGGGAAGGCGGGGGCCGGCGGGGCCACGGATCCGCCTACGGCCGGAGGCGTAACAGCCGACGGAGCCGGCGGCGTAACAGCCGGCAGAGCCGGGGACGACTCGGCCGGCGGGCCCGGAGACGGCACGGTCGGCGGTTCGATCGGCCGGGCTGCCGGGGTCTGCTGGCGGCCCACGCGTGGGGAGTCGGCGCGGCGGAGGCCGGTGGCTGCCCAGTCGGCGGCTCCCGGGCCGGTGATCACCGAGACCCGTTGTCCGGCCGCGCGGGCCTCGTGGGCGGTCATGCTCTCCCGGCCGGGCGGCGGCGTGGACGACGCCCCGGACATCGCCTCGGCGCGCTGATGGGCGGCACGGGCAGCACGGGCGTCGGCTGCGCCGGCTTCGTAGGCGGCCGCAACGGCATCGTCCCCGGAGGGCGCGGGTGCGCTCCCCGGTCGCTTGGCACCGCCCGCGGTCTCGCCGCCGCGTGAGGTGGTGCCAGTTCCGCCTCGCTCGGCGGCTGCGGCAGCGGCCTTCCTCCGCGCCACTTCGGCCATGCGGGCCGCGGCCGTCGCCTCGGTCTCGCGGGCTCGCTCGGCTGCGGTCTCGGCCACCCAGGCGCCTACGGCGGAAGCCTGGAACAGCGGGATGTCGCCCGGCTCCGAATCACGCTTGCGGGAGCCTCGTTCGCCTCGGCGGCCGAACAACGCTTCCGCCGAGGAGGGGTGGTCGCCCAACGGCAACGCCCCGCCGGGAGTCGGCTTGATGTAGCTCAGCGGTTCGCCCGGGGCCGGATCCCGGGTGGCCGGGGGACGGCCGGGAATCGCCGTGGCCGCCGCGTAGGCGGCGGGGTCGGGTGGGCCC
>NZ_BOMM01000010.1 GCF_016862195.1 Paractinoplanes ferrugineus
ACCGGAGCCGGCGACGCCGGCATTCCGGACGCTGACACCGCGGAAGCGAGCACGGACGTCGCGGCCGGGCCGGAGCCCGCCCCACCCGAGGGAATCGCGGAATTCGGCACGCCCGAGGACGGGGCGGCCGGCGACGGAACCCCGGCGAACGGAACGACCGACGGGGCGACGGCCGAAAGAACCGGCGAAGAAGGAACGGCCGAGGAGGGTACGGCGGCGGCCGGTACCGCGGCGACCGGGGCGGCGGCCAGGGCCGGTGTGCTGGACGGGGGCCACGGGATTCGGGGGGCGGCGGCTGCCTTCTCGGCGTCGGCCAGGGTTCGGGGGCGGTGGGCGCCGGTTCGGACGGTGACCGACATGTTCGACGGCAAGGGGGCGCCGATCGCGTCCATCAGGTCGGGGACCTGGCTGGGCTCGACCACGTAGACGATCTCGCGGCGCCGGGCCGGCCAGGACAGGGTGATCAGGCCGGCCATGGCCAGCAGCGTGCCCAGCGTCAGCAGGCCCCACGCGCTCGAGTTGATCCAGCTGGGGCGCAACTCGGCCGACGACGTCAGATAGAGGCCACCCTTCGCGCCGGGGCTCATCACCACCAGGCTGTACGGGCCGCCGGTCACCTCGCCGGGCGACCACGCCAGGTGTCCGTCGGTGCTGCTGCGCAGCCAGAAAGTCGCGCGCGTGGGGAGCATCCGCGGGGCTTGGCGGCCACCGATCGAGTTGGTGACCACCGGGAGCGAGCCGGTGCCGATGTCCACCGCGCGGACCCTGGCATAAGGGACGCCCTGCAGGTATTCCTGCACCATCGACGTGGCGGCCAGGCCGACGAACGCGGGGCCGTCCTGGGTCGTCGCGTTGATGCGCAGCTGGGTGTTGCCGATCCGGGTGAACGGGGCGTCGGTGCGCAGCAGTTCGTCCACGTCGGGGACGACGAACGCGTACCCGGACGTGGCGAGGCGCTGCATGTCACCGCTGAACGCGCCGCCCTGGTCGCGGTGCTGCATGGCCGCCCACAGCGCCGCGCCCGCGAGCAGCGACGGCAGTCCGATGGTCAGCATCAGCATTCCGAGGATGGTGCGGAGCCACCGCATCAGCTTCTCCCCCTGTCTCAGGCCATACTGCGGTGACCATACAGATCCAAATAACCCCAAAGTGGTCAAATAGCTTCTAACACCCTGATAGATATGAGAAACGGCCCGGCATCCCCAAGGGAGCCGGGCCGCGAAGCGAGAAATCAGGAGATGTCCGCTGTCATCGTCAACGTCTGCTGGTCGATGTCGCTGGTGCGGGCCGTGAACTTGAAGGTCCACTTACCGGCCGCGGGGAGGGCGATATCGCCGACCGCGTGGAAGTCGGTGATGCGCAACAGCGGGATCTCGATCGGCTCGATGCCCTTGGCCTCGAGCGCCGCCGTTCCGGTCCACTCGACCACCGTGAGCGGCTTGTTGTCGGGCGTGTAGGCGTAGAGGTGGATCGAGTTGTTGCCGACCGTGGCCGGGAAGATGTCGACCTGCATCGCCATCGTCGAACTGGTCAGCGTCTGGGTGACGGTCGAACTCGTGGCGGCGGTCCCGGCGGCCTCAGCCGTACGCGGCGGCGAGATCTGGACCAACGCGGCCGTGACTCCCAGCACCACCGCGGTGATCGCCAGCTCGGCGCCGACGATCCGGCGCAGGCGGCGAGGCGAAGCCTCGGCCTGCCCGGAGCGGACCAGGCGCCGGGAGAACCAGGCCACCCCGACCACGCACGCCGCCAGCGCGACCTTGACCAGGATCAGCCGGCCGTAGGTGCTGTTGATCAGGCCGTCGAGCGACGACACCTCGATGAGCGCCTGCACCACGCCGGCGACGATGAGCGCGCTGACCGCGGTGGCCGCCCAGCGTGACCAGATCGGCAGGATCGCCGACAGTTCGCGTTCGTTGGCCTGACGCAGCAGGAAACCGACGAGCATGACCAGGCCGCCGAGCCACACCGACATGGCAGCCAGGTGGATCGCGTCGATGACCACCGAGACACCGGCCACCGGGGACGCGGTCGGATGGCCGGTCAGCGGCCAGGTCGCCAGTGCCGCCACGCCGAGCACCCCGAGCAGGGCGAGGTCGGTCCTGGACTCGCCGCTCTTGCCGGACAACAGCGGGCGCAGCAGCAGTGCGGCCGCGCACAGCACCCCGATGCGCACCAGCATGACCGCGCCGAACGTGCTGCCCAGCACGTCGCGCAGATCGCCGACGCGGACGTCGCCGAGGCCGGTGCCGAGGGTGTAGGGCACCTGCAGCCAGATCGCCATCAGCGTGCTGACGCCGACCAGTCCCAGACCGGTCCAGATCAGCCGGGACGGGCCGCGCCGGGACAGCCGGTGCGGCCACAGCAGGGCCAGCACGAGCGCCGGGCCGACCAGGAGCACCAGTCCCGCGTACCCGAGGTATTTGCCGATCGGGATCAGCACCCGGACCACCGGGTTGACTTTGGTGTCGTCGACCGCCGCGGTCGGCGTCGCCGACGCCGCGCCCACCGAGAACGTGATGCTGCCGCCGACCGGATGGCTGTCGGCGGAGATCACCCGGTAGCTGACCAGATAGGTGCCGCGGCCGCCGCCCGAGCGCAGCGGAATGCTCAGCGTGCCGCCGCTCACCGTCGGTTCGCCCTGGTCGGCGCGGGAACCGCCGGGCCCGAGCACCTGGATCTTCCCGGAGACCACCGACACCGACTCGCTGAAGTTCAGCGTCACCTTGTTGGGGGCGTCGGGCACGATCGTGCCGTTGCCAGGGTCGCTCGCGACCAGTGCGGCATGCGCGCTCGCCGGGGCGGCCGGGCCGAGCAGCACCCAGAACAGCCCGATCAACAGGCCGAAACCACCCGCGAGAGCGCGGCGACGATCAAAGGTCATGCGCGCCATGCTCCCCGATCCAGTCGATTCCTCCCACCGGCGGGTAGTCGCCGGTGCCTCCCACCTGGTTCCAGAGGGTTCCGGCAGTTCCGGCTCGCGTAGCATGGCCGACCATGACGGAGGGTGCGGACAGGCACGAATCCAGCACCGCATTGGCCCTTTCGGCCGGCGCGGGGAACGCGGCGGCCCAGGCGGCGTTCGTCCGCGCCACCCAGGCCGAGGTGTGGCGCTTCACCGCCGCGCTTGTCGATCCGGGTGCTGCTGACGATCTCACCCAGGAAACCTACCTCCGGGCGTTCAAGGCCTTGCCGTCGTTCGAGGGGCGGTCCAGCGCCCGCACCTGGCTGCTCGGCATCGCCCGCCGCACCTGTGCCGACCACCTGCGCGCGGTCGTCCGCCGGCGGCGGCTCGACGCCCGCCTCGCCGCGCAGGCCTGGACCGAGTCGCCGGCGCCCGACCCGGCCCACCGGCTGAGCACCGCCGATCTGCTCGGACAGCTCAGCGAGGAGCGGCGCACCGCGTTCGTGCTCACCCAGGTGCTGGGCCTGTCCTACGCCGAGGCCGCCGACGTCGAGGGCGTCCCGGTCGGCACCATCCGCTCCCGGGTCGCCCGGGCCCGGGACGAGCTGGTCACCGCGGTGTCACAGGCGCGCGCGGTGTGACGGGTCTTTGGTCCCTGCCGATTCCCAGCCAAACCTCAGCAGAATGGTGGAACCTGCTGATCGAGGACAACGACTAACTGGGCGTGACAATGCAATTGGACAGGGCGTGGCCGTGGATCTCCACCGTGGCTCGTCTCGGGTTGGCCGCGGTGTTTCTGGTCGCCGGTGGTCTCAAGGTCGGTGACCTGGCCGAGTCGGGGCGGGCGGTGAACGCCTACCAGATCTTCGACTACGACACCTCCAAGGTCATCGGCGCGGTCCAGCCGTTCCTCGAGATCGCGCTCGGTCTGCTCCTGCTGATCGGCCTCGCCGTCCGCCTCAGCGCGGCCATCTCCGCGCTCCTGCTGGTGGTCTTCATCGCCGGAATCATCTCGGCGTGGTCCCGCGGGCTGCAGATCGACTGCGGGTGCTTCAGCAAGGGCGGCGCGGTGGCCAACGGCGACACGCAGTACGGCCTGGACGTCGCCCGCGACGCCGGCTTCCTGCTCCTGGCCGGGGTTCTGCTGGTCAAGCCGCGCACCCGGTTCTCGATGGACGGCCTTCTGATGGGAGAGCGATGAGTAAGGGCCAGCGCGACCGGACGGCCGCGAAACGGATCGTCGAGCAGCAGAAGGCGGCCGATCGCCGCCGCACGGTGACGATCTGGACGTCCGTGGCGGTCGTCGCCGTACTGGTGGTCGCGGGTGTGATCGGCTGGGTAGCCTTCTCCAGCCAGGAGAAGAAGAACACCAGCGCGCTGACCACCCCGAGTGTGGCGGTCGACGAGGGCACGGCGTTCGCCTTCGGCACCGGCAAGGTCACGGTCGACCTCTACGAAGACTTCATGTGCCCGATCTGCAACGAGTTCGAGAACGCGTCGGCCACCGTCATCGATGGTCTGATCAGCCAGAACAAGGCCACCGTGCGCTATCACCCGGTGGCCATCCTCGACCGTTTCTCCAACGGCACCGAATATTCGACGCGGGCGGCCGGAGCCGCGGCGGCCGCCGCCCAGGGCGGGAAGTTCCGCGAGTTCCACAAGATCCTCTACGCGAACCAGCCCGAGGAGAACAGCAGCGGGCTCGACAACGCCAAAATCATCGAGCTCGGCAAGAGCGTCGGTCTCGGCGACGACTTCGCCACCGCGGTCAACAACAAGACCTACGACTCGTGGGCGACCAAGGTCACCGAGACGTTCTCGAGCCGCAACTACAACGGCACCCCGACCGTCGTGGTCAACGGCAAGCAGGTGCAGAGTGCCAACGGCGGAGTTCCCGGCCCGGACGACCTGACGAAGGCCGTCGAGGCAGCCGCCGGGTGAGGCGTCTCACCCTGATGCTTCTCGTGGCCGGCGCGGTTCTCGCGCCGGCCACGCCCGCGTTCGCGCACAGTGGCGACGCCCCGGACGCCACCTCCTATCGCACCTCGATCACCGGAATCAGCACGCCCGAGAAGGGCCTCACCGTGCGCACCGTGGAAGCCGGCGCACGCCTGGAACTGACCAACAGGACCGGGCACTCAGTGGAGATCCTCGGCTACTCCGGCGAGCCCTACCTCGACGTCCGCTCCGACGGCACCTGGGAAAACGTCAACTCACCGGCCGCCTACCTCAACGAGACGCCGGCCGGGGACAACGTCGTACCCCCCAACGCCGACCCCACCGCGCCACCGAGCTGGCGCAAACTCGCCGGATCGACCACCGTGCGCTGGCACGACCAGCGCACCCACTGGCTCAGCGCGGGCCTGCCGCCGCCGGCGCGAGCCGACCCCACCCGAGCCCACCGCCTGCGCGACTGGCAGGTGCCCCTTCGCGTCGAGACCCGCGACTTCCACATCAGCGGCACCCTCGACTGGCAACCGCCGCCCCGGACCTGGCTCTGGTGGACGATCGCCGCCCTGATCGGCCTGGCGGCCTTCGCCCTGCTGCGGAAATGGCCGAGGTCGGTGCGGCCACTCACCCTCGTCGCCGCGCTCTGCCCGATTTCGTACGCGGTGGGCAGCGCGCTGGACGGCGTGGGCCCTTCCCTGCTGCTCATCACGGTCGGGCTGCTGGCCGGCGCGGCCGGTTACCGCCATCCGCCGTTCCTCCTCGCGCTCGCCGGGGCCGCGGTGGCGATCTTCGCCGGACTCAGCGAGATCGGCGCGCTCGACGCCGCGGTGCTGCCCACGGCCCTCCCCGGAGGGCTGGCGCGGACCATCGTGGTCGCCGCACTCGGATCGGGCGGCGCGCTGGCCCTGACCGGCGTCCTGCGGTTGCGGGCAGCCATTCCCGCCGCCCCCGCAGCCCCGGTCTATCGTTCGTCGCATGACTGAGACCGCCCGACTTTCCGCTGGTGACACCGCGCCGGACTGGTCGCTGCCGACCGACAACGACGACCGGCTCACCCTCAAGGACCTCCGCGGCCGCAAGGTGGTGCTCTACGCCTACCCCGCCGCCATGACCCCGGGCTGCACCACCCAGGCGTGCGACTTCCGCGACTCGCTGGCGTCCCTGCAGGCGGCCGGTTACGAGGTGGTCGGCATCTCCCCCGACAAGCCGGCCAAGCTGGCGAAGTTCCGCGAGCGCGACGCCATCACCTTCCCGCTGGTCAGCGACGAGGACAAGAGCGTGCTGACGGCGTACGGGGCGTTCGGCGAGAAGCAGAACTACGGCCGCACCGTCCAGGGCGTCATCCGCTCGACCTTCGTGATCGACGAGAACGGCCTGATCGAGAAGGCGTTCTACAACGTCAAGGCGACCGGTCACGTCGCCAAACTGCGCCGCGACCTGGGACTCGACTGAGCGTTTCGTAAAGTCCCAGCCGAGAACTGCCGATCAGATCAGCAACACCGACCGGCAGTGGTCCCACACTCCCACGGCGGCTGTCATGCGGCACAGACCCGCAAGGCGGCCGCCGTGCCCGGTGTGGGTGCCCCGCGACCGTCTAGACTTTCCTGAACGTGTCGGCCCCGCGGGGCAGAGCGGGCGGAAGTGGCGTAATTGGCAGCCGCGCTGGGTTTAGGTCCCAGTGTCCGAAAGGACGTGAGGGTTCGAGTCCCTTCTTCCGCACCACCGGCGAGCCGGTCGACGAGCCACCTGACGTGACCTTCGGCCCTGCCCCGGTCGTGGCCGGACTTGCGACGATTCGCAGATGTTCGGCACCTGCGAGACGACAGTTGCGGCGACCTACGGGCAGGCGACCGGCCGGCTCGTGGAGTTCCTCAAGCACAGCGCGCTGGAAACGGTCAGCCGCACGGCGTACGACTCGGGCCAGCGGCTGCTCACCCAGATCGGGCCGTTCGGTGGGGTGGCGGGGCTGTCGAAGCTGGTCCGGATCCACTTCCTCGACCCGCGGGCGGACCACGACACCCTGTCCCTGGCGTTGCGCTGGGAGGCAACCGGGGCGGCGGGCGGACTGTTTCCCGTACTCGACGCGGATCTGATCCTTGCTCCGGACGGAGAGGCGACCCGGATGCGGTTGCTCTACAGCTATCGGCCACCGTTGGGGAAGCTGGGGGCGGCACTGGATGCCGCCGTACTCAAGCGGGTGGCCGACGCGACGATCCGGACGCTGCTGGACAACGTGGGCGAGCTGCTCGCCGATCCCCGGCCGGAGCCGGTGGAGCATCGGGTGACCGGCATTCTCGGGGTGCACCCCACCTAACTCGACCGGCCGGGGAGCGGCTTGGGCAAGATGGCGGCATGGGTGTTGAGTTCTTGGTCGATCCGGAGCTGGACGACGACCTGAAAGCTCGGATCGTGGCGCTCTGGGTCGAGGTCACCAATGCCGGTGGGGCGGTCGGGTTCGTGGCTCCGATCACCGCAGCAGAGGTGTGGGAGACCGCCGAGGCCGCGTTCGGCGGGGTCACGTCGGGTCTCGATCGGTTGATCGTCGGAGTCGAGGACGGCGCGCTCGGCGCGCTGCTCTTCGTGGTGGACAACCGGTTCGGGCTCAAGGATCACTGGCGGGTGCTCAAGCGGGTGATGGTTTCGCCGGAGCGGCAGGGGCGGGGTCTCGGTGCGGCGTTGATGCGCGAGGCCGAGGCGCTGGCGCGGGCGATGGGGCTCGCGGCGCTGCACGTCACGGTGCGCGGCGGCACCGGGCGGGAGGATTTCTATGCCCGCCTCGGGTACCGCGAAGTGGGTCGCATCCCCGGGGCGATCCGGGTCGCGCCGGGAGACGACCGGGACGACATCCTGATGTGGCTCGAGCTCGGGGCGGGGACGCCGAAGGCCGCCGGGCTGACGACGCCTGGGTGAGTGCGTCGTCGCCGGCGGCCGGCGGCCGCGCGCTCAAGGCTCGGGGAAGACCAGCGCACGGCGGGTGGGGCGCGGAAGTTCTCAGCCGCAGGAGGACTTGGCCGAATCGGCGGCCAGGTCGACGGTCTCCTCGGCGGGCTGCTCGGTGGGCTGGTCGGTGGGCTGGTCGGTGGGCTGGTCGGTGCCGACGGCGGGGTCCGGGGCGAGCGACGTGGATTCGGGTGTGGGCGTGGCCGACGAGGCGGCCGGTGACGAGGACTTGGTGGCCTTCGGTGCCGCCTTCTTCACCGGGGCGGTGGTGTCCGAGGCGGCCGTGCCCGATCCACCGGTGGCCAGTCGGGCGGTCGTCTTCTGGGTGGTGCCGGGCGACAGCTTGATGCCACTGACGGTGGTCGAATGCCCGTACCCATCAGTGATCTTGATTTTGAAGGGGCCGCTGCCGGCGCCGCTGTCGACTTCCCAGTAGTTGTAGCTCTTGCGGCTCGTCGATTTTCCGTTGACCGTCACCGACTTCAGCTGGGTCACGTGGTTGTCGATGAGGACGGCCAGCCAGTACTGGGACGACCCCTCCTTCAACCGCACGCTTATCGGAGCGGGGGCGGTCGCCGTCGACACCGTCCGGTAGGTGATCGGGATGATCCCGGCGACCTCGGCCCCGATCTTCTTGAACGCGGTGCGGCTCAGGTCGAGGTGACCGGCCGGGCATTCCGGGCAGGAG
Organism: Paractinoplanes ferrugineus; assembly: GCF_016862195.1. GTDB lineage: Bacteria > Actinomycetota > Actinomycetes > Mycobacteriales > Micromonosporaceae > Actinoplanes > Actinoplanes ferrugineus. Next base: position 8,484 of record NZ_BOMM01000010.1, read on the forward strand.
TCGATGACCTTGACGCGCACCTTGCCCTTCGGACCGGTCACGTCGAGGTAGGTGCCGCAGGCCGCGCCGCTGGAGTATTCGGCCGGGCCGAGGGCCACGAAGAGGTCGTCGCCGGGTGCGGCGGGGAAGGAGCAGTTGCCCATCCCGGAACCCAGGTCGTAGAACGTCGCCTTGCCGGACTTGCCCGATGTGGACGGTGGCGCGGCGCAGGCCGCCCCGGTGTTCTGCAGGAGCATTGCCACGCCGAGCACCGCGGCGAGAATCACGGCGCCGCCGGCGGCGAGCCATCGGGGCGAGAGCAGGCGAGATCCGGTCACGCTGAGGGATCCTCCAGCGGGGCGGGAGCGCGGGCAACCTTCCTAAGACAGACCTAAGGCTCAGTAGGCATGCTTCACCCGCAGGGTGACCGGATCAGTGCAGTACGGTCACCGAGTCACCCACTCGCAGTGACCCGGTGACCACGGGCACGAGGTTGATCGCGAAGAGCAACCGGCCGCCGAACCGCCGGCGCTGACCGAGCATCCGCAGCGGCTGCTTGCCCTTCTCCCCGTTCTCCTGGTCGATCGTGATGACCAGGCAGCGCGGGCACGGCGTGTCGGCCCGCAACACCGTCGACCCGACCGCCAGCCGCACGCCTCGGTCCGACCAGTCGTCCTCGATCCACGCCTCGGCGCCGGCAACGACCAGGTTGGGGCGGAACCGGGTCATCGGCACCGCCTCCTCGCCGGCCTCCACGAGCCAGTCGTTGAGCGACGACAACGACGCCTCGTTGGCCAGCAGCAGCGGATATCCGTCGGCGAAGCTGACCGGCTCGCCGTCGCCGGGGGCACCGCCGACGGTGCGGGCCCCGGCGTCCGCCTGCCAGACGAGTCGCACCGGGCGGCCGAGGAACGCGCTGCTCCAGGCGCTCTCGGCGATCCGGGCCGGCGTCGCCGCGTGCCGCTTGAACACCCGCACGAAGTCCTTCGGTCCGTCCACAGGTTCATCCACCACCAATGTCGGCATGTCCGGCGCCGACAACTCCAGGCCACCGGGCACCATCCGGACCGACAGTTGAGTGAGCAGCGGCGAGTCGCGCTGAGTGATGCCGACTCCCTCGGGGTCGACGATCATCCACCGCCGGTCGCCGGTGAGGCCCCACGGTTCGACCTCGGCCACCTCGTGCTCGATCCGGTGGCAGCCCTTGACCGGGTAGGTGGCGACGGCCGTGATGCGCATGCATGCAGCGTCGCACGCCCACGCCGGCAATGCCGTCCGGCCTCGACCGCGGTCAGCCGGCCGCCCTTGCCGCCCGCACGATGCCGGCGGCGAAGTTCGGGGTCTCGCGCTTGTTGTGCGCGCCGGACGCGATCTGACGCGCTTCGGCCGCCTTCTCGAAGGTGCCGCCGTTCGCCTCGGTGAACTCGAGCATCTCCTGGGTCGGGTGCGAGGTGACCGTGTTGGTGTACCTCAGCCGGTCGCCGTCGATCTGCTCCATCAGAAGGTCCCAGACGACCTGCACGGTGGTCCAGCCGTGCGGGGTCAGCACGTCCGAGGTCGAGACCATCTTGCAGTAGTGCGGGCCCGCCACCTCGTAGCGGTAGTGCTGAATCACCAGCCCGGTTCCGATCATCTCGACGTTTATCGACATCGGGGTGCCGTCGTCGTCGACGGTGTAGCCGGCCGCTTTGTGGTCACCCGGCGCGGTGCGCTGATACTCCTTGTCGGGTAGCGCCTTCAGCCACTTCTCGATGTCGACCCGGGCGAACGGGCCGTCGATCTCGACGACCTCAACGGAGTGCGAGAGCACCAGGTCATCGCGAATTTGCGGGGTGAGATCAGCAGTAGTGGACATCGCGCAGCGACCCTTCGGAACCATCGAATGCCGGTTGGCCGGCCCGTCCGCCCCGGTTGGGGGCTGATCCCAGCCTGGACCACCCCGAGCCATAAGACCAAGACGAAGATATTCTCTTTGCTATAAGCCGTCCTGATACCTTGCCGGGATGGAACTCAGGACGCTGGAGTACTTCGTGGCGGTCGTCGAGGAGGAGTCCTTCAGCCGCGCGGCCGAGCGCTGCCGGGTTGCCCAGCCCGCGATCAGCCAGCAGATCCGCAACCTGGAGACCGAGGTCGGCGAAGTGCTGTTCGAGCGCGGCCCGCGGTCGGTCCGGCTCACCCCGGCCGGGACGGCGCTGTTGCCCTACGCGCGGGAAGCGATCGCCGCCGTCGCGGCGGCCAAGGCGGAGTTCGCCGCCCGAGCCGGAGTCCTGTCCGGCGAGTTGACCCTCGGCAGCGTCGACGGAGTCGAGAGCACCCCGCTGCCGGCCCTTCTCGGAGCGTTTCACCGGCGCTATCCGGCGGTGCACGTCCGTCTGGTGGGCGGGACGAGTTCGGTTCTGCTCGACCGGGTCCGGCACGGGTCGCTCAGCGCCGCGGCGATCGCCCACCCGCCGGGACCACTGGAGCCGGCGCTCAGCGCCCGCACCCTGCTGGAGGACGAATTCGTCGCTGTCGTGCCGGCTGGTCACCCCGGCACGACCGGAGCCGCCCTGGGGATCGAGACTCTCGCCGGCGCCACCTTGATCGGTTACGACACCGACAGCGGCCTACGCCCCCTGCTCGACGCCGCCTTCGCCACCGCGGGTGTGGCCTTCCGGCCGGCATATGCCACCAACGACGTGGCGCTCCTGGTGGCCCTGGCCGGCGAGGGGATCGGCATCGCCATCGCGGCCGGCGCCGATCCCGAGATCCACCAGGATCCGCGGGTCGTGGCGGTGCCGCTGACACCCGTCATCGCCTATCGGAAGATTCTGGTCTGGCGCCGGACACCCGCCCCGCCCGCGCCGCTGCGGGCGTTGCTCTCCCTGCCGGTCGAAACCGTTCACGCCAACAGCAGAAGTGGCAGACCACGCTCTAGTTTCTGAATATTTTCATGCGTAGGCTGCGGGTCGTGAATGGCGGAGCTGTCAGGCCGGTCCTCGACCTCTTCAGTGGTGCGCGGCTCACGCCCACCCAGCGCCGGATCGCGCACAGTCTCGTCGAGCACGCGGCCAAGGCCGCCTATCTGTCCGCCGCCGAGGTGGCCGACCTCGCCGGGGTCAGCCAGCCCAGCGTCACCCGGTTCGCCATGGCACTCGGCTACTCCGGTTATCCGGCGCTGCGGCGGGAGCTGCGGGCGCTCACCGACGGGGTGGAGCCGGCGCCGGAGGGCAACGCCATGCAGCTGGCGGTGCGCGGCGAGACGGAGCACCTGGAGCGGCTGCACGGTCAGCTCGGCCGGCTCGACGACGTCGAGCGCGCGGCTCGGTTGCTCGTCGACAGCCGGCCGCTGCCGGTGCTCGGCCTGCGGGCGGCCGCGCCCCTAGCCGGTTACTTCGGGTATTTCGCGGCAAAGGTGCACCCTGATGTGCGGGTGCTCGACGGCGCCGGATCGCCGCTGCTCGACCGGCTCGATCAAGCACGGGCGGCCGGGGCCGATGCGATGCTGGCGGTGGTGCTTCCGCGCTACCCGCGCGAGTCGCTCGAGGTGATCCGGGAGGCGAAGACCCACGGCTACGCGATCGTGACGATCACCGACTCGGTGGTCAGCCCGGCCGCCGAACTGGCCGACGTGGTGCTGCCCGCGGCGGTCGGCACCCAACTGGTGTTCGACCTGCACACCGGGCCGATGGCGATGGCGATGGTGCTCTTGCAGGCGATGTGCGACGCGGCGCCGGAACTGGCGCAGCGCCGCCTGGAGGACTTCGAGCAGACGGCCGCCCGGCGGCACGTGTTCACGGCATGAGCGGTGTGAGGGAGACGACGATGACCGAGATCAGGGCGCCGCGTGGCACGGCGTACACCGCATTGGGATGGCCGCAGGAAGCGGCCAAGCGGATGTTGATGAACAACCTCGACCCCGACGTGGCCGAACGGCCCGAAGACCTGGTGGTGTACGGCGGAACCGGCAAGGCCGCCCGGGACTGGCCGTCGTTCCACGCCATCGTGCGGGAGCTCGACCGGCTCAAGGGCGACGAGACGCTGCTCGTGCAGTCGGGCAAGCCGGTCGGGGTGTTCCAGACGCACGAGTGGGCGCCGCGGGTGCTGATCGCCAACTCGAACCTGGTGGGCGACTGGGCGACCTGGCCCGAGTTCCGCCGCCTGGAGAAGCTCGGACTGACCATGTACGGGCAGATGACCGCCGGGTCGTGGATCTACATCGGCACCCAGGGCATTCTGCAGGGCACCTACGAGACGTTCGCGGCGGTGGCGGCCAAGCGGTTCGGCGGGACACTCGCCGGCACCCTGACGCTGACCGCCGGATGTGGTGGCATGGGCGGCGCGCAGCCCCTCGCGGTGACCATGAACGGCGGCGTGTGCCTGGTCATCGACATCGATCCGGCCCGACTGCGGCGCCGGGTGTCGAACCGCTACCTGGACACCGTGGCCGACGACCTCGACGACGCCATCGCCCAGGCGCTGACCGCCAAGGCGGCGAGGACGGCCAGGTCGATAGGCGTCGTCGGCAACGCCGCCGACCTCGTGCCCGAGTTGCTCGTACGCGGGGTCGCGATCGACATCGTCACCGACCAGACCAGCGCGCACGACCCCCTCTCGTACGTGCCGATCGGGGTCGAGCTCGAGGACGCCGCCGAGTTCGCCCGTACCAAGCCGGAGGAGTTCACCGACCGGGCCCGCGCCTCGATGGCCCGGCACGTCGCCGCCATGGTCGGCTTCCAGGACGCCGGGGCCGAGGTGTTCGACTACGGCAACTCCATCCGCGGCGAGGCGAAACTGGCCGGCTACGAGCGGGCGTTCGACTTCCCCGGCTTCGTGCCGGCCTACATCCGGCCGCTGTTCGCCGAGGGCAAGGGCCCGTTCCGGTGGGCCGCCGTCTCCGGCGACCCGCGCGACATCGCCGCCACCGACAGGGCGATCCTCGACCTGTTCCCCGACAACGAGCCGCTGGCCCGGTGGATCCGGATGGCCGGCGAAAAGGTCGAGTTCCAGGGGTTGCCGGCCCGGATCTGCTGGCTCGGCTACGGCGAACGAGACGTCGCGGGCGTCCGCTTCAACGACATGGTGGCGCGCGGCGAGGTGAGCGCCCCCATCGTCATCGGGCGTGACCACCTCGACTCCGGCTCGGTCGCCTCGCCCTATCGCGAGACCGAGTCGATGCTCGACGGCTCCGACGCCATCGCCGACTGGCCCCTGCTGAACGCGCTCGTCAACACCGCGAGCGGCGCCTCCTGGGTGTCGATCCACCACGGCGGCGGGGTCGGCATCGGCCGCTCCATCCACGCCGGGCAGGTGTGCGTGGCCGACGGCACGCCGCTGGCCGGCCAGAAGATCGAGCGGGTGCTCACCAACGATCCGGGCATGGGGGTGATCCGGCACGTGGATGCCGGTTACTCGTCGGCCGCCGCGGCGGGCGTACACATCCCGATGCCGGGCTCGCCGGCATGAGCAAGAAGGTCTTCTCGGCCCTGTGGGCCGAGATCGAGGCGATCGGGCGGGTCTCCGGCGGCGGCTACATCAGGTACGCGCTGGACGGGCCCGACCTGGTGCTGCGCGACTGGTTCCGCAACCAGGCCGACCGGCGCGACATGCCGGTGACCGACGACGGCAACGGCAACCTCTTCGCCTGGTGGGGCGACCAGTGGGGGCGCGGTGCCGTGCTCACCGGCTCGCACTTCGACTCGGTGCCGCACGGCGGTGGTTACGACGGTCCACTCGGCATCGTCAGCGCCTTCCTGGCGATCGACCAGCTGCGCGCGGCCGGCCACCAACCGTCCACCCCACTGGCCGTGGTCGCGTTCGTCGAGGAGGAGGGCGGCCGGTTCGGGCTGCCCTGCCTCGGTTCCCGGCTGCTGTCCGGCGCGATCGACCCGGCGAAGGCGGCGGCGCTCACCGACCGGGACGGCATCACGTTCGGCGAGGCGCTCGGTGCCACCCCGGCGGGGCCGCTGCCCGGACTCAAGTCCCGCTTCGGCGCCCTCGTCGAGCTGCACATCGAGCAGGGCCGCCAACTCGCCGAACCGGTCGGCGTGGCCAGCGCGATCTGGCCGCACGGACGCTGGCGTTTCGACTTCACCGGCCACGGCGATCACGCCGGCACGACCAAGATGGCGGACCGGCGCGACCCGATGCTGACGTTCGCCTACACGGTGCTGGCCGCCAACAAGGAGGCCCGGCTCTCCGGCGCGCACGCCACGATGGCCCGCGTCGAGGTCGAACCCAACGCCACGAACGCCATCCCGTCGCTGGTCCGCGGCTGGCTGGACGCCCGAGCGGCGGACACCGCCACGATGGACGCCCTGGTCGAAGCGGTCACCAAACGAGCCAACGACCGCGCCGGCCGGGACGGCACCGACGTGCGGGTGACCGCCGAGTCGGTGAGCGACGAGGTCACCTTCGACACCGCCCTGGCCACTCGCCTGTCGGCCCTGCTCGACGATGCCCCGATCCTGCCGACGAGCGCGGGCCACGACGCCGGGGTGCTGTCCGCCCAGGTTCCGACGGCGATGCTGTTCGTGCGCAACCCGACGGGCATCTCCCACTCCCCGGCCGAGAGCGCCGACCACGCGGACTGCGCTCTGGGGGTGGACGCCCTGGCCAGGGTCCTGAGCGAGCTCACATGACGACCTACCTGGCCGACTATGCCTGGCTCGGCGACCGTCTCGCCCGCGACGTCCACCTGGAAGTGCACGACGGGCGCTTCACCGCTATAAACGCTGATAAAGCCGGCATGCCGGGCCGGCCCGCGGCCGGCGGGGGCGCTTCCGCGGGCGCAGCGGACGCCGGGCCGGGCGGCGGCGCTGCCGGGCCGGACGCTGCCGGGCCGGACGCTGCCGGGCCGGACGCTGCCGGGGTCGAGCGGCTGCCGGGGCTTGTCCTTCCCGGTTTCGCCAACGCCCACTCGCACGCGTTCCACCGAGCGCTGCGGGGGCGCACCCACCACGGCGGCCCCGGCAGTTTCTGGACCTGGCGCGATCTGATGTACGAAACCGCCGCCACCCTCGACCCCGACGGCTATCTCCGGCTCGCCCGCGCGGTTTTCGCCGAGATGGCCCTGTCCGGCATCACCGCCGTAGGCGAATTCCACTACCTGCACCACTCCCCCGACGGCACGCCATACGCCGATCCCAACGCGATGGGCCATGCGCTCATCGAGGCCGCCCAGCAGGCCGGACTCCGGATCACGTTGCTGGACACGCTCTATCTTCAGTCCGGTGTGGACGGTCAGCCGCCGGACGGCGTGCAGCGTCGCTTCAGCGACCGGACCCCGCAACGCTGGGCCGAGCGAGTGGCCGGCCTCGCTGCCGCGCCGCACGCGCGGATCGGGGCGGCAATTCATTCGGTACGGGCGGTGGCCGCGCACCACCTCGAAGAATTGGGCGGCTTCCGGCCCTTGCACCTGCACCTGTCGGAACAGCCCGCCGAGAACGAGCAGTGCCGGGCCGCACACGGCTGCACCCCGACCGAGCTGCTGGATCGGCACGGAATCCTGGGGCCGGACACCACCGCGGTGCACGCCACCCACCTGACCGACAACGACGTGAAGCGGCTGGGTGACAGCCGGACGACGATCTGCATGTGCCCCACCACGGAACGGGACCTGGCCGACGGCATCGGACGGGCGCGTGACCTGGCCGACGCCGGTTCGCCGGTGAGCCTGGGCAGCGACAGCCATGCCGTGATCGACATGCTGGCCGAGGCGCGGGCGCTGGAGATGAACGAGCGCCTGGCCACTCGGCAACGGGGCCGTTTCACCCCGGCCGACCTGATCACGGCGGCGACCGCGCACGCGTCGATCGGCTGGCCGGACGCCGGCGCGATAGCGGTCGGCAACCGCGCCGACCTCGTCTGCCTGAGCCTCGACTCGGTGCGCACCGCCGGCGCCGATCCGGCGGCGGCGATCCTGGCCGCGACCGCTTCCGACGTGACCCACGTGATCGTCGACGGCCGCCCGATCGTCGTCGACGGCCGGCACACCACGATCGACGTTCCCCGGGCGCTGGCCGAGGTTCTCCGATGAGCAGCCTGCTGATCGACAACATCGGTGAGCTGTTCACCAACGACGAGGACTTCCCCCTCGGGCACCGCCGGCGCGCGGCCGTGCTCGTCGACCGCAACCGGATCGCCTGGGTCGGGTCGAGCTACCACGCACCGTCCGCCGACCGCCGGATCGACGTGGACGGCGCGGCGGTGCTGCCCGGCTTCGTGGACAGCCACGCCCACCTGGTGTTCGCCGGGGACCGGGCGGCCGAGTTCGCGGCCCGGATGGCCGGCGAGCCGTACACCGGCGGCGGCATCCGCACCACGGTCGGGGCCACCCGGTCGGCGACCGACGACGAACTGCGCGGAGCGACCGGGCGGCTCGTCGAGGAAGCCCGACGGCAGGGCACGACCACCATCGAGATCAAGAGCGGTTACGGGCTGACGGTCGAGGACGAGGTGCGGTCGTTACGGATCGCGCGGGAGTTCACTGAGGAGACCACGCTGCTCGGGGCACACGTGGTGCCGGCCGAGCACACCGACAACCCCTGGCGGTACGTCTCGATCGTCAGTGGCCCGATGCTGGCGGCGGCCAAGGCGTACGCGAAATGGATGGATGTCTTCTGTGAGCGGGGCGCTTTCGACGAGGATCAGGCGCGCACGATCCTGACCGCCGGCCGTGCCGCCGGGCTGGGGGTGCGCCTGCACGGCAACCAGCTCGGGCCGGGGCCGGGGGTGCAGCTGGGGGTCGAGCTGGGCGCGGCGAGTGTCGATCACTGCACCTACCTCAGCGAGGAGGACGTCGACGCGCTCGCCGGTTCGTCGACGGTGGCCACGCTGCTGCCCGGAGCCGAGTTCTCGACCCGGTCGCCCTATCCGGACGGGCGGCGCCTGCTCGACGCCGGAGTCACCGTCGCCCTGGCCACCGACTGCAACCCCGGGTCGTCGTACACGTCATCCATGCCCTTCTGCATCGCCCTGGCCGTACGCGAAATGGGCATGACCCCCGCCGAGGCCGTGCGTGCCGCCACCGCCGGCGGGGCCGCCGCGCTCGAGCGAAGCGACGTCGGGGTGGTGCGGGCCGGCGGCCGCGCCGACCTGATAGTCCTCGACGCCCCCTCCCACCTGCACCTGGCCTACCGGCCGGGCGTTCCCCTGATTCGTAACGTTCTGCACGACGGAGTGCTTCGATGATCACCGTTCAGCCCACCGGCGTCACCCCCGCCGACGTCGTCGCGGTCGCCCGCGGCGATGCCAAAGTCACCCTCGCCCCGGCCACCGTGGCCGCGATGGCGGCCAGCCGTGCGATCGTCGAGCGGATCGAGGCCTCCGGCCGGCCCGTCTACGGCGTGTCCACCGGCTTCGGCGCGCTGGCCAACACCTTCATCGACCCGTCGCGGCGGGCCGAACTTCAGCACGCGCTGATCCGCTCGCACGCCGCCGGCATCGGCGCCCCCATGCCCCGCGAGGTGGTACGGGCGATGATGCTGCTCCGGCTGCGGTCGCTGGCACTCGGGCACTCGGGGGTCCGCCCGGAACTCGCCCAGGGCCTGGCCGACCTGCTCAACCACGACATCACGCCGTGGGTGCCGGAGCACGGCTCGCTGGGTGCGTCCGGTGACCTGGCGCCGCTCGCCCACTGCGCCCTGGTGCTGCTCGGTGAGGGCTGGGTGCTGGCCGCCGACGGCCGGCGCCTCGACGCCGACGAGGTGCTGCGCGACGCCGGGCTGAAGCCCCTGCAACTGGCCGCCAAGGAGGGTCTCGCACTGATCAACGGGACCGACGGCATGCTCGGCATGCTGTTGCTGGCCCTGGACGACGCGCGGCACCTGTTCGCGATGGCGGACGTGACCGCGGCCCTCGCGATCGAGGCGATGCTCGGCTCGGAACGGCCGTTCCGGCCCGAACTGCACGCGATCCGGCCGCACCCCGGCCAGGCCGCGTCCGCCGCGAACATCCACAAGCTGCTCCAGGACTCCCGGATCATGGACTCGCACCGCGACGACCTGGCCCACGCGGTGCAGGACGCGTACTCGATGCGCTGCGCCCCGCAGGTGGCCGGCGCGGCCCGGGACACCCTCGACTTCGCCGCCCAGGTCGCCGCCCGCGAGCTGATCTCGGTCGTCGACAACCCGGTGGTGCTGCCGGACGGCCGAGTCGAATCGACAGGCAACTTCCACGGCGAGCCGCTCGCGTTCGCCGCCGACTTCCTCGCGATCGCGGCCGCCGAGGTCGGCTCCATCGCCGAACGGCGCGTCGACCGGTTGCTCGACGTGACCCGCTCCCGCGAACTGCCGCCCTTCCTCACCTCCGACGCCGGCGTCAACTCGGGCCTGATGATCGCCCAGTACACGGCAGCCGGCATCGTCGCCGAGAACCGCCGCCTGGCCGTGCCGGCGTCCGCCGACTCGCTGCCCACGAGCGGCATGCAGGAGGACCACGTCTCGATGGGCTGGGCCGCCACCAAGAAGCTGCGAACCGTCCTGGACAACCTGACCTCCCTGCTGGCCGTCGAGTTGCTCAGCGCGGTACGCGGCCTCCAACTGCGCGCCCCCCTGCCCCCCTCCCCCGCCGGCCGCCAGGCCATCGCCGCCGTCGCCCCGTTCGCCGGCGAACCGGGCCCCGACATCTTCCTGGCGCCCGCCCTCGAACAGGCCCGCACAGTGATCGCCGGCCGCGAACTCCGCACCGGAATCGAATCCCAGCTCGGCGAACTGCTCTAACCCGCTGCCCCCGCCCGCCGTCCCCGCCCGCTCGCTCGGCCCGCGCCGCCCGCTCGCCCCGCCCGCTCGGTGGCCAAGATCCGCGCCACTTCCCTGTAAATGGGCCTCAGACAACTCGGAGGGCTTTTTCAGGGAAGTTGTGGTCTCCCGCCGAGCGCGGGGGCCAACGGAGTCCTCGCCCCGGACCAAGGCCGCGACTCGCTCGGCAATGCTCCCGGACCGCCCATCCCGCCGGGCAAGCCCACATCCGGGGGCGAGCCGCGGCCTGGGAGCCAGCTGTAGCCCGCGGGCAAACCGCAGCGTGGGCCGACCGCGGCCGGCGGGCGAACCGCAGCTTGGGGCCAGCCCACAGCACGGGAGCCAGCCCACAGCAGCGGAGCCAGCCCGCAGCACGGGAGCGAGCCTCGGGCTGGGGCCAGCCGGCATCTGGCATGCCTGGGGCGGCGGGGAGCCAAGGCGTGGTCGCAAGCCGGGGCGAGGTCGCAAGCCGGGGCGAGGTCGCAAGCCGGGGCGAGGTCGCAAGCCGGGGCGAGGTCGCAAGCCGGGGCGTGGTCGCAAGCCGGGGCGTGGTCGCAAGCCGG
>NZ_BOMM01000011.1 GCF_016862195.1 Paractinoplanes ferrugineus
GCAAGCCGGGGCGAGGTCGCAAGCCGGGGCGTGGTCGCAAGCCGGGGCGTGGTCGCAAGCCGGGGCGTGGTCGCAAGCCGGGGCGTGGTCGCGGCCTAGAGCTGGCAGGTGGCCCGGCGGCCCGCGTGTGGCGTGAACTGGGAGCCGCAGCGCGACAGGTGGCCAGAGGGAAAGCAGCAGGTAGCCGGTTTGGCAAACCTAGGCGCCAGCGGCCTGGCTGAGGGGCTGGACTGGCCGCCGGCAGACAGCGCGAGGTGCTCCGAGCACCCCGTTCCTGGACAGGCGGCCCAGGACGACCGTCCTAGGCAGGCGGCCCCGCGCACGCCGATCCCAGGCAAGCGGTCCGGCGAGTGCGGGCGTGGCAGGAGGGGGGGAGGGTGGGGCGGAACCTAGGGGAGTTCCTTGGCGATGACTTTGGAGAGCTCGCGGAGGGCTTTGCCACGGTGGCTGATCGCGTCTTTTTCGGGTGGGGAGAGTTCGGCGTTGGTGCGGTCCTGGCCGTCGCCGAGGAAGACGGGGTCGTAGCCGAAGCCGCCGGCGCCGCGGCGGGCGCGGAGGATCTGGCCGCGCTGTTTGCCTTCGACCAGGTGTTCGCGGCCGTTGGGGAGGACCAGGGCGGCGGCGCAGACGAAGGCGCCGCCGCGCTGCTCGTCGGAAACGTCGGAGATCTGGGCCAGCAGCAGGTCGAGGTTGGCGGGGTCGTCGCCGTGGCGGCCGGACCAACGAGCGCTGAACACGCCGGGCATGCCGTTGAGAGCGTCGACCGCGATGCCGGAGTCGTCGGCGACCGTGGGCAGGCCGGTGCGCTTGGCGCCCTCGCGGGCCTTGATCAGGGCATTTTCGCCGAAGGTCAGGCCGGTTTCGGGGACGTCCGGGTAATCCTCGAAGTCGGTCAGGCCGATCAGCTGGATGCGGTCGGTGCCCAGGGCCTGGTCGAGGATGCGCTGGAGCTCGGCAAGCTTCTTCTTGTTGGCCGTGGCCAGCAGCAGTTTGGCGCTCATGCGGCCAGCGCCTTCCGCTGGGCGGCGGCCAACTCGGCGCAACCGAGGACGCCGAGGTCGAGCAGGGCGTCCATCTGGTCGCGGCGGAACACGCCGTTTTCCCCGGTGCCCTGCACCTCGACGAAGTCGCCGTCGCCGGTGCACACCACGTTCATGTCGACCTCGGCGGCGACGTCTTCCAGATACATCAGGTCGAGGCGGGGCTCGCCGTCGACGATGCCGACGCTGACCGCCTGGATCGAGCGGTGCATGACCTTTTCCACCTTGCCGGCCAGCGACTTGCGGTCGGCCAACCAATTGACCGAGTCGTGGAGCGCGACGTAGGCCCCGGTGATGGCGGCCGTGCGGGTGCCGCCGTCGGCCTGGAGCACGTCGCAGTCGAGCACGATCGAGTTCTCGCCGAGCGCCTTGAGGTCGATGCAGGCCCGCAGGCTGCGACCGATCAGCCGGGAGATCTCGTGGGTGCGGCCGCCGACCTTGCCCTTGATGCTCTCCCGGTCACCACGGGTGTTGGTGGCGCGGGGCAGCATCGAATATTCGGCGGTGACCCAGCCGAGGCCCGAGCCCTTGCGCCAGCGCGGCACCCCCTCGGTGACGCTGGCGGTGCAGAGCACCCGGGTGTTGCCGAACTCGACGAGCACCGACCCCTCCGGGTGGATGCTCCACTTCCGGCTGAGGGTGACAGGGCGTAGCTGGTCGGCCGCTCGGCCGTCGGGTCGTGCCATGGTTCAAACCTTATTGGGTGGGGCTTCGGTTTGCTCCGTCAGGTTGTGCGGCTGTGGATAAGTCAGGGACGGGGGACGGCCGGACGCAGGACCGCCTGCGGCCGCGGCCGGGCGATCGTCAGCCCGAGAGGCAACGCACCGTGTGCCCGCAGGAAGCCGTCGACCGCCTGCTGCCAGCCGAATCCCTCGGCGCGCTCGCGAGCGGCCCGGCGGCGCTCCGGCTCCGGTCGCTCCATCAGCAGGCGGATGCCCGCGGCGAACGCTTCCGGGGTGCCGGGCACGGCCACTCCCGCGCCGCCGACCACCTCGGGCAGCGCGCTGCTCTCGTTGACGACCACCGGCGTACCGCAAGCAAGGGCCTCCAGCGCCGCCAAGCCGAACGTCTCCACCGGGCCCGGTGAAACGACGACATCGGCGCTTGCCATCAGCGCCGCGACCGCGGAGCGGTCGGCGATGTGCCCGGCGAACCGCACCGGGAGCCGGGCCGCCCGGTAGGCGAGCGCCGCCCGGCGCCGGCCGTCACCGGCGACCGCGAGCACCGCCGGTACCTTGCCGTTGCGCAACGCGGCGATCGAGTCGACCGCCAGCTCGGGGCGCTTGGCCGCGGAGAGCCGGCCGCAGAACGCGACGAGCAGCTCGTCGGCGCGGGCATAACGGGCGCGGATGGCCGGGTCACGGCGGGAGGGGTGGAACTCGTCGAGGTCGACGCCGAGCGGCACCTCGACCAGGTTGGGCACGCCGAGCCGGCGGAACTCGGCGGCGGCGAACGCCGTGGTGCAGACGATCGTGTCGAAGTTCTCGGCGGTGCGCCGGTTGAGCCGGTCGGCGACGTGGTCGCGCTTGGGCATGCCCCAGACGCCGAGCAGGGCGGCCAGGCTCTCGTGCGAGACCATCACCGAGCCGACGCCGCGAGCGCGCGCCCAGCCCCCGGTCCAGCGCAGCGAGGAGCGGTCGGAGACCTCGATGCGGTCGGGTTCGAGCGAGTCGAGCAGCTGGGTGAGCTCGCTGCGGCGGGTCATCACGCGGTAGCCGCCGGTGCGCGGCAGGGGCGCGCTGGGCAGCGTGATGATGCGGCCCTGGGAGGTCTGGATGTCGGAGCGCTCACGCCCGGGAACGACGAGGATCGCCTCGTGACCCGCACGCTGGTAGCCCTCGCCCAGGTTACGCAGGGCTGTCCGGAGGCCACCGGTATGCGTCGTCACGAAGTTGGCCAAGCGGACGATGCGCATGCATCAACTCCAAGATCACGATCCGGTGGTGCAACGGCTACGCAGCCCCCGCCCCCCGGTTCAGGCCCTAGAGATCGTACCGGGCGCCAGGTCTGACTACCTCAACCGGGCCGGTAAAGGCCGCGGTGGCCGCATCCACAATAGATGCCTCAGAGAACCACGCAGGTATCAAATGGGTCAGCAAAAGCCGCCCGACATCGGCTTTGGTAGCCGCCTCGCCCGCTTCGCCGCCGGTCAGGTGCAGTCCGGGTGGATTGTCCACACCGTCGAGGTAACTCGCCTCACACAGGAAAAGGTCGGCGCCGGTGGCCAGCCGCAACAGGGCCTCGCACGGCGCGGTGTCCGACGAATAAGCGAGGACGCGGCCGGCGTGCTCCACGCGTACGCCAAAGGTCTCGATCGGATGATTGACCCGGTCCACGGTGATCGTGAACGGCCCGAGCGGGAAAGTGCCCGGCTGCAGACCGTAGAAGGTGTAGACGTCGTCGAGAGGTTCATTCTCCGAGCTGTACGCCGCCGCGATCCGCTCCGAGGCACCGAGCGGGGCGTAGACCGGAATGGGCGGGCGGGCACCGCTCGGGTCGTACCGCCGGACCACGATGTAGGTGCAGGCGTCCAGCATGTGGTCGCAGTGCAGGTGAGTCAGGATGATCGCGTCGATCGCGTTCATGTCGGTGTATCGCTGCATCGCCGACATCGAGCCGGAGCCGAAATCGATGAGAAGTCGGAAACCGCCGGCCTCGACGAGGTAGGCGGAGCAGGCCGCCTCGGGGCCGGGAAAACTGCCGGCACAGCCGAGAACGGTCAGTCGCATGCGGGTCCCTCTGGCTCACGCTGGGTCGTCCACGCCCCGCTGGACCGGTCCGTGCCAGTCTCGTCAGACCAGTCAATCACGGAGCGAAGCGTACTTCGCGACCTGCGCGGGAGATAAACGTCTGATCGATTTGTCGCTAAATCGACAACGTACATCACACCACCCGTGACCTCGGTCATTAGCGCTTTTGCCGTTACGTCCGGTGAGTCGTTCGCGTTGCACAAAGTGATGACTACTGGGACGTACGGGACGGAGGCCGTGTGACTACGGTCGAGAAGAGCCGCGACACGCGAACCGAGGCGGCGGAGATCATGCCGTTCGGCGGCTGGGAGACCGCACCGGCTCCGGCGACGCTCGGGAATCGGCGGACAGTTTTCCGCTTCCCGGCGGCCGACGATCCGGCCCCGGCACCGGCACGGCTGCTCGCGATGGCGCTCTGGTCCGCCGCGCTGGGACTGGCAGGCGTCGGCATCGGCATGCGCGTCCTGGTCAAGATCGTCAACGGCGCGGAGTTCTGGTACGTCCCGACGATGACCTTTTTCGGACTTCTGAGCGTGACGCTTGTCGTCGGATCGTTCCTGTCGATCCACCGCCGCTGGGTGCCGTGGCTGCTGTTGGCGGCAGCCACGGTCCCGCTAGCGGTCGACGTGCTGATCGCGGTCCTCTACTAAGCCCACAACTGGCCTTCGAGGGCCTCTTCCGCGTCGTTGAGAGTGCCGCCGTAGGCGCCGGTCGACAGGTATTTCCAACCGCCGTCGCAGATCACGAAGGCCACGTCGGCGCGGCGGCCGGCCTTGACCGCCTCATGCGCCACCGCGAGGGCCGCGTGCAGGATCGCCCCGCTGGAGAAACCGGCGAAGATGCCCTCCACCTCGACCAACTGCCGGGTGCGCAGGACGGCGTCGCGGGTACCCACCGAGAACCGGCGGGTGAGCACGCTCGCGTCGTACAGCTCGGGAACGTAGCCCTCGTCGATGTTGCGCAAGCCGTAGACCAGCTCGCCGTAGCGCGGCTCGGCGGCGATGATCTGGATGCCCTCGACTTTTTCCTTGAGGAAGCGGCCGGTGCCCATGAGCGTGCCGGTGGTGCCGAGGCCGGCCACGAAGTGGGTGATCGTCGGCAGGTCGTGCAGCAGCTCGGGACCGGTGGTCTCGTAGTGCGCGCGGGCGTTCGCCGGGTTGCCGTACTGGTACAGCATCTTCCAGTCGGGGTGCTCGGCGGCGATCTGCTTGGCGGTGGCCACGGCCTGGTTGGACCCACCGGCGGCGGGCGAGAAGAGGATCTCCGCGCCGTACATCCGGAGGATCTGGATGCGCTCGGCCGACACGTTCTCCGGCATGACGCAGACGAGGCGATAGCCTCGCAGTTTCGCCACCATGGCCAGCGCGATGCCGGTGTTTCCGCTGGTCGGCTCAAGGATGGTGTCGCCCGGCCGGAGATGGCCGGACTCCTCGGCCTCGCGCACCATGAACAGTGCCGCGCGGTCCTTGATGCTGCCTGTCGGATTGCGGTCTTCCAGCTTGGCCCAGAGGCGCACCGGCGGTGCCCCGTCGGGCACCGTCGGCGAGAGGCGGGGCAGGCCGACGAGCGGCGTGCCCCCACATGCGTCAAGCAGGCTCTCGAAACGAGCCATGGTGGTTAGCGCCCCAGCAGAGCGGCGGCGGCCGCGAAGCCGAGGGCACCGCCGGCGACGGCCGGCAGGATGGTGATCGAGTCACCGTCGTTGAGCTTCGCGTCGAGCGCGCCCAGGAACCGGACGTCTTCGTCGTTGATGTAGATGTTGACGAAGCGGTGCAGGTTGCCCTCGGGCGTGATCAGCCGACCCTTGAAGCCGCTGTGCTTGGCGTCCAGGTCGTCGATCAGCGCGGTGAGCGTGTCGCCGGCGCCCTCGACGATCTTCGAGCCGCCGGTGTAGCTGCGCAGAATGGTGGGAACGCGAACTTCGATTGCCATGTCGGTGAATGCTCCTGAGTAAGGGTCGAACAACGGACGAGGATCTACGCGAATGTCGTCAGCGACACTCGTAGACCACCGACACGGGGCTCTGCCCGAACATGTAGGACTGCACGCTCGCACTCACGCGTCTACCTTCGCATCCACGATGTCGACCTTTTCCTCGGTGACTACACCGTCCACGATGCGGAACGACCGGAACTCGTCGACACCCGGGTCGCGCGTGGAAACCAGCACATAGTGTGCCCCGGGCTCACCGGCGAGGTTGATGTCCGTCCGGGACGGGAAGGCCTCGGTGGCCGTGTGCGAGTGGTAGATGACGACCGGTTCCTCGTCGTTGTCGTCCATCTCGCGCCACACCCTGAGGTGTTCCATGGAGTCGAACTGGTAGAACGTCTGCGACCGGGCGGAGTTGTCCATCGGGATGAACCGGGTGGGAGCGTCACTGCCGGCCGGGCCCGCGATCACACCACAGGCCTCGTCGGGGTGGTCCCGCCGAGCGTGGGCGAAGATCGCATCAACGATCGCCCGATCGATAGTCAGCACGCTGTTCACATTACCGTGAGATTTCCGTGCTCCGAGTATGGCCGTGGCCACACTCAGTCGATCTCCGGCAGTGCGTTCAGCAGCGACTCCTGCAGATAGCCGAGGTAGGCGTAGACGCTCAGCTGGAAGACCCGGCTCGAGCCCGGATCCTGCACGACGGCCGTCTCCAACTCCTCGGACAGGTCCGTCTCGGCGGTGATGTCGAGCCGGGTGCCCATCGCGAGGCGCGCGTCGTTGATGGCGCGCAGCCACGCCTCGGCGGCCTCGCCGTCCAGGCGTACCTCACCCTCGTCGCCGTCCGGCAGGGCCGCGAGAATCGCGCCCGCCTGATCGATCTTCCCGGTCTTCAGGTCCCCCTCGGTGTAGAGGCGGAACTCGGCCGAGTCGTCGGGGCGATCCGGATAGATGTCCGGGAAGAGCCGGGACACCACCGGGTCGGTGTGGTCCATCCCGTCGGTCAGCAGGCCGACCACCTCGCCGGCGACCTTGCGCAGCACGCGCACCTCGTCAATGGCGAAGGTGGCCACGCACTGGCTGCCGTTGCGTCGGAACATCTGCCCTCTCCCGCGGATTGCTCAGGCCCGGTCAACCGTCGCCCAGAGACCGTATCCGTGCAGCTGGTTGGCGTCCATCTCCATGCGCTCCCGCGCGCCGGAGGACACCACCGCCTTGCCCTTCGTGTGCACGTCGAGCATCAGCTGCTCGGCACGCTCCTTGCTGTAGCCGAACAACTTCTGGAAAACATAGGTCACGTACGACATGAGATTGACGGGATCGTCCCAGACGATCGTCACCCATGGCCGATCATCGGCGGGGGCTTCCTCGATCTCCGGCGCCTCGAGCGGAGCGACCTGTGGCAACGCCATGCCCCCATGTTGCCACCGGTTTTGCGCGATCGGTGAACCGGAACGCCGAACCGCAGGTCAGGGCGCCGTTAGTAAGGGGCAGGAACGCGCAATAGGGTGAGGGGGTGAACTCCTTCGCCCCCGCGTTGATGACCGACCAGTACGAGCTGACCATGGTCAGCGCCGCGCTGAAGGACGGGACCGCCGACCGCCGCTGCGTGTTCGAGGTCTTCGCCCGCCGGCTGCCCACCGGCCGGCGCTACGGCGTCGTGGCGGGGCCCGGGCGGCTCATGGAGCTCCTGCGCGACTTCCGCTTCCGCGACGAGGACATCGACTTCCTGCGCCGGGCGCAGATCGTCGACGAGAGCACCGCGGCCTGGCTGGCGGCTTATCGATTCACCGGCGACATCGACGGGTACGCCGAGGGAGAGCTCTTCTTCCCGGGGTCCCCGATCATGACGGTCTCGGGCACCTTCGCCGAGTGCGTGATCCTCGAGACGCTCATCCTGTCGGTGCTCAACCACGACTGCGCGATCGCCACCGGGGCGGCCCGCATGGTCACCGCGGCGCGCGGACGCCCGATCATCGAGATGGGCTCCCGGCGTACGCATGAGGACGCCGCCATCGCCGCCGCCCGCGCCGCCTACCTCGCGGGTTTCGCCTCCACCTCGAATCTCGCGGCCGGCATGCGGTACGGCATTCCCACCACCGGAACCTCGGCGCACGCGTTCACGCTGCTGCACGACAACGAGCCGGCCGCCTTCGCCTCGCAGGTGGCGGCGCTCGGGAAGAACACCACGCTGCTGGTCGACACCTACGACATCGCCCAGGGCATCCGCAACGCCATCGCGGTGGCCGGCCCCGACCTGCGCGCCGTCCGGATCGACTCGGGCGACCTGTCGGTGCTGGCCCAGCACTCGCGCGAACTGCTCGACTCGCTGGGCGCGACCGAGACCAAGATCATCGTTTCCGGTGACATGGACGAGTACGCGATCGCCACCCTCGCCGCCGAGCCGGTCGACATGTACGGCGCCGGCACGGCGGTGGTCACCGGTTCCGGGGCGCCCACCGCCGGCCTGGTCTACAAATTGGTCGAGGTCGAGGGCAAACCGGTCGTCAAGCGGTCGGAGAACAAGGCGACGGTCGGTGGCCGCAAGACCGCCGTACGCCGGCACAAGCCGACCGGCACCGCCACCGAGGAGATCATCGTCTCCCAGGGGGTCCCCGACCACATGGCCAACGACCGGCTGCTGCAGCGCTCGTTCGTGGCCGGTGGCGAGGTCGTCGACCGGTCCACGCTTGCCGACTCGCGCGAGCACCTGCGCCAGTGCCTGATCTCGATCCCGTGGGAGGGCCTGAAGCTCTCGGCCGGCGACCCGGCCATCCCCGTCACCATCGTCCCGACCGCATAGGGGTCTTCTCGTGGCACGTGCGCTGATCATCGTCGACGTTCAGAACGACTTCTGTGAGGGTGGCTCGCTCGCGGTCACCGGCGGGGCCGCGGTCGCCGCCTCGATCTCCGAGATCCTGCAAGCCGAGTCCGGCCGCTGGGACCACGTGGTCGCCACCAAGGACTGGCACATCGACCCAGGCAACCACTTCAGCGACCACCCCGACTACCGCGACACCTGGCCGGCGCACTGCGTGGTCGGCTCGGGCGGGGCCGATTTCCACCCGTCGCTGGTCACCGACCGGGTCGAGGAGATCTTCCACAAGGGCGAGCACAAGGCGGCCTACTCCGGCTTCGAGGGGCACGCCCACGACGGCGCCGGGCTCGCCGACTGGCTGCGCGCTCGCGAGGTCACCGAGGTCGACGTGGTGGGCATCGCGACCGACCATTGCGTACGAGCGACCGCACTGGACGCTCGCGCCGCCGGGTTCGGCACCACGGTCCTGCTCGACCTGACCGCGGGCGTGGCTCCCGGCACCACCGAGGCGGCGCTCGAGCAGTTCCGCGGCGCCTCGATTGAGACCACTGGCACACCGAGGGTTTCTTAGCTTTCGCCCCTTTTTCTCCTTGGAAAGCCGTTGGTTTTCTGTCGTACCCGCAGGGCAGGATGTCGGGCGGAGGTCAGGAACCGAATGCTGCTCACGCCTTACCGCGAAACACTCGCGTTGCCCCGGATCAAGTCGCTGCTGGCCGTGGCGACGCTGGCCCGCATCCCGATCGCGGCCAGTGCCGTCGTCCTGACCCTGCACGTGGTCGCCGACCTCGATCAGAACTACGCGGCCGCCGGCCTGGTCGGCGCCGCCTTCACGATCGGCGGCTCGGTCGGCGCACCGGTGATGGGCCGGCTGATCGACCGTCGTGGCCTGCGCCCGGTCCTGGTCCTGACCACGGTGGCCGAGGTGATCTTCTGGTCGGTCGCCCAGGGCGTGCCCTACCCGGCACTGCTGATCATGGCTCTGTTCGGCGGATTCCTGGCGCTGCCCGCCTTCTCGGTGGCTCGCCAGTCGATCGCGGCACTGACCCCCGAGGCCCAGCGTCTGCCCGCCTTCGCCCTCGACTCGATCACCACCGAGCTCTCGTTCATGACGGGCCCCGCCCTGGGCGTGTTGATCGCGACCGGCCCCGGCCCCCGCGTGGCCATGCTGACCATCGGCGGCGGCATCTTCCTGTCCGGCCTCGGCCTGTGGCTGCTCAACCCACCGGTCCGCGCCGAGCACGAAACCCCCGTGGCATCCGGCGAGCGCGTTCCGCGCCGCTCGTGGCTGCGCCCCCGCTTCGTCGCCGTCCTGGCCGTCACGATGGCCGCCACCCTGGTCCTGTCCGGCACCGACGTCGCAGTCGTGGCGGTGCTGCGCGAGAGCGGCGAGGTCGGTTGGACCGGCCCGGTGATGACACTGTGGGCGCTCTACTCACTGCTGGGCGGCTTCGCCTACGGCACGATGCGCCGCCGCCTGCCCGCGGTCAGCCTGCTCGCCCCGATGGCGGTGCTGACCATGGCGGTCGCCCTGGGCGGCGCCCACTGGTGGCTGCTGGCGTTGCTGCTGATCCCGTGCGGCGCCCTGTGCGCCCCCACCATCACGGCAAGCGCCGACGCGGCGAGCCGGATGACCCCGGCCTCAGCCCGAGGCGAGGCCATGGGCTTGCACAACTCGTCACTGACCGTCGGAGTAGCCCTGGGCGGCCCCCTCGCCGGCCTGGCCGCCGACACCTGGTCACCGGTCTGGGGTTTCGTGGCCGTCGGCGGCGTCGGAACACTGATCGCCCTGGCGGTGATCCCTGCCGAGCTGCTCCACCGCCGCTCCGCCCCAGCATCAGAGCCCGCTTCCGCCCCTTCCCCCGACGCCCCGGCCCCCGAGGTCCCGCCCGCCGTCCCCGCCGCCGGCGTCCCGGCCACCGCTGAGGTCCGGGCCACCGCTGACGTCCCGGCCGATGAGGTCCTGGCGTCCGGGACGGCTGGTCCCGCGGCCGTGATCCCCCGCCAAGCGCAGGAATCCCGCCCCAGCCCGGTCAGCCGGCACTGACCAGACCACGACGGCGGGTTCACGCCGCGGGCCGGCTCCGACCAGCCTCGGCGCCGACCCGCGCCACCCCGGCGCGACCTGGACGCGAGCCGGCCGGGCCTCAGCACTAGCCGGCGCAGCACTCGCCAGCACGGGATCGGCGCGACCTCAGCCCCCGCCGGCGCGGCCTCCGTAAGGACCAACACCGCTTTACCGGCGCAGGTCAGGCGGGTCTCAGCACGACCTGACGCGGCCTCATCGGAGCGGGGCCGGCGCTTGTTCGTCCACCGCTCGTAAGCCGGCCACAGCGTGATGCAGCGCAGCGAGGCCGCTCCAGCGTGGGCAGTTCGACCAGGCTGCCACAAGCGCGCGACAGTGCAGGCGAGGCGGCCCCCAGCGTGATACGGCGCGACGAGGCCCGCTCCAAGCGTGAGGCAGGTCGACGAGGCGGGCACAAGCACGCGACAGCGCGGGCGATGCCGCCTCAGCGTGCGGCAAGGCGCCAAGGCCGCCTACACCGTGCGGCAAGGCGCC
This sequence comes from Paractinoplanes ferrugineus, assembly GCF_016862195.1. GTDB lineage: Bacteria > Actinomycetota > Actinomycetes > Mycobacteriales > Micromonosporaceae > Actinoplanes > Actinoplanes ferrugineus. The sequence continues at coordinate 11,098 of NZ_BOMM01000011.1, forward strand.
AAAGCCGCCACACCGTGCGGCAGCGCGCCGTGCCACAAGCCCGCCGTGCCACAAGCCCGGCGTGCCACAAGCCGCCCCGGTCAGCCTCGGTGCGGCGTCTGGTGGGTGTCCGTTGGGGCAGTCGAATCCCGCACGATCGGCAGGCGAAGACGAGGGGTGAGCTTTTCTCGGCCCTGTTGTACGATCGTACTTGTACAAACGTACAAGAAGAGGGTGTGACCGTGTCGTACGTCTATCTGATGGTTGCGATCGCCGTGGAAATCGTGGCTACCAGCCTGATGAAGTCGACCGAGGGATTTACCCGGCTCTGGCCGACTCTGGCCTGCCTGTCGGGCTACGCGATCTCGTTGGTGGCACTTTCCCAGGCGGTGAAGGGCGTGCCGGTCGGCGTGGCCTACGCTCTGTGGTCGGCCCTCGGCACCGCCGCCATCGTCGCGATCGGCGCGGTTTTCCTGGGCGAGCCCATCACGCCCACCAAGGTGGCAGGCATCAGCCTGATCATCGCGGGCGTAGTGACCCTCAACCTCGGCGGTGCCCACTGACCCCCTCCACCGATCCGGCCACCAAAGCGGCAGCGGCAACGGCCACCAAAGCGGCAGCGGGCACCCCGGCACGGCGGACGCGGGATCCACGGGCTCGGCGGGAAGCGCTCGCCAACGCGACGATCGAGGTCATCGCGGAGGTCGGCATCGGGCGGACCACGCACCGGGCGGTCGCAGCGCGGGCCGGCCTTCCGCTCGGGGCGACCACCTACTATTTCCCGACGCTCGACGCGCTTATCGAGGCCGGGCTCCACAAGTACGCGGCTGACCAGGAGGCCGACCTTCGCCGGTGGGCGCAACGGCTTCAGGATGCCCCGGATCTGGCCGCGGCCCTTGTCGAGTTGGTCGACGAATACATGTCGGACCGGCGCCGGGCGCAGATCGAGTTCGAGCTGTGCGTGGCGGCCGGTCGGAACGAGGCCCTGCAACCCCTCGGCCGGGACTGGTTGCAGGGTCTGCACGAGGTCCTGGCCCCGCACGTGGGCGATCAGCCGGCCCACGACATCTCGGCGCTCCTGGACGGCACGATGCTCCACATGCTGACCGCCAACCGCCCGCTGAACGGCCCCGCTCTGCGGTCGGCCATCCGCCGTCTGGCGTCCTGACCGGCATTGCCGGAAACGACAAACGGCCCGCCTACCCCGTTGCGGGGCGGCGGGCCGAGTGCGGAAGAGCTAGTTGTCGCGGTTGGCGGAAGTGTCTTCCCGGTAGGTCGCACCGCCGTCGGCTTCGCTGGTCAGGACCTTGGCGCCGCCCTCGGGCGGGCCGGCCAGCGAGTGGCCCGCGGCCAGCTCCGGGAACTTCGCGTCGAAGGCCGGGCGCTCCGAACGGATGCGCGGCATCCGGTCGAAGTTGCGCAGCGGCGGCGGGGACGAGGTGGCCCACTCCAGCGAGTTGCCGTGGCCCCACGGGTCGTCGACCGTCACCAGCTGACCGACCTTGTAGGACTTCCACACGTTGTAGATGAACGGCAGCGTCGACAGACCGAGGACGAAGGAGCCGAGGGTCGAGAACGTGTTCAGGAAGGTGAAGCCGTCGGACGGCAGGTAGTCGGCGTAACGGCGGGGCATGCCCTTGGTGCCGAGCCAGTGCTGCACCAGGAAGGTGGCGTGGAAGCCGATGAACGTCAGCCAGAAGTGCACCTTGCCGAGCCGGTCGTCGAGCATCCGGCCGAACATCTTCGGGAACCAGAAGTAGATCCCGGAGAAGACCGCGAACACGATCGTGCCGAACAGTACGTAGTGGAAGTGGGCGATCACGAAGTACGAGTCGGACACGTGGAAGTCGATGGGCGGCGCCGCGAGCAGCACGCCGGACAGCCCGCCGAACAGGAACGTGACCAGGAAGCCGATGGCGAACATCATCGGTGTCTCGAAACTGATCTGGCCGCGCCACATGGTGCCGATCCAGACGAAGAACTTCATCCCGGTGGGCACCGCGATCAGGAAGCTCAGGAAGCTGAAGAACGGCAGCAGCACCTGACCGGTGACGAACATGTGGTGCGCCCACACCGACATCGACAGCGCGCCGATCAGCAGCGTCGCGGCGACCAGGCCCTTGTAGCCGAACACCGGCTTGCGACTGAACACCGGGATGACCTCGGTGATGATGCCGAAGAAGGGCAACGCGATGATGTAGACCTCGGGGTGGCCGAAGAACCAGAAGAGGTGCTGCCAGAGCATCGGCCCGCCGGTGTCCACATCGAACACGTGGGCGCCGAGGATGCGGTCGGCGGCGAGGGCGAACAGCGCGGCCGCCAGGAACGGGAAGACCATGATCACCAGAAGGCTGGTGACCAGGATGTTCCAGGTCATGATCGGCATGCGGAACATGGTCATGCCGGGGGCGCGCAGGGTCAGGATCGTGGTGATCATGTTGACGCCACCGAGGATGGTGCCGAGGCCCGAAAGCGCCAGGCCGACCACCCACATGTTGCCGCCGACGCCCGGCGAGTGCAGGCCGTCGCTGAGCGGGGTGTAGGCGAACCAGCCGAAGTCGGCCGCGCCACCCGGGGTGAGGAACCCGCCGATGGTGATCGTGCCGCCGAACAGGTAGAGCCAGTAGGCGAACGAGTTCAGTCGCGGGAACGCCACGTCGGGCGCGCCGATCTGGATCGGCACCACGAAGTTCGCGAACGCGAACACGATGGGCGTCGCGAAGAACAGCAGCATGATCGTGCCGTGCATCGTGAACAGCTGGTTGTACTGCTCCGGCGACAGGAACTGCATGCCCGGCCGGGCCAGCTCCGCGCGCATCAGCAGGGCCATCAGGCCACCGAGCATGAAGAACACGAAGGACGTGATCATGTACATGATCCCGATTTGCTTCGCGTCCGTCGTGCGCAGGATCCGGGCAAGCGCCGAACCCTTGACCTGCCGCCGGACCGGATAGGGCCGGGTCACGATCGGCTTTGGCGCAACGGTCGTCACGAATAGCCTCCGTACGTCTGGTTCGTACCGCTCAGCACACCCAAAGCGAAAGGCGTACCTCGCAGGCAGAATAGTCCCCCACCCGCCCCGCGGCTCCCGGGGGTTGCCCAGAGGTGATCGGCCTCAGGCGGGCGGGACCAACGGTCGGTAATGATCAGCGAAGATCCGCAGGCCGCGCCGACGAAGCATGGGGTCACGCAGGGCCGGCGGCACATCCCAGGTGCGGTCACGCTCGCGGGTGCGGTCACGCACGGCGCCGCAGCGGGGCCGGCGGCGGATCTCGTAGGCCTTGAGCGCCGACGCGACGTCCCCTCCGGAACGTTTCAGTTCCTCGCCGAGCACCACCGCGTCCTCGAAGGACATGGCCGCGCCCTGGGCGAGGGTCGGGGCGGTGGCGTGTGCCGCGTCCCCGACGAGCAGCACCGGGCCGCGGTGCCAGGTGTCGAGCACGACCTCGTCGGTGCGGGCCACCGACACCTTCTCGATCGCACCGAGGATGGCCGGCACCGGGCCGCCGAACGATCCGAAGACGGTGCGCAGGTGGGCGCGCGGATCTTCGGGGTTGGGCGAGTCGGGCGCGGTCTCGTCGGCATAGAAGTAGAGCCGGCGACCGCCCATCGGCATGGCCACGAAGGACGAGCGCCGACCGAGCAACGCGGTCCAGTCGGACAGCGGCGGGCCGCCACTGACCACCGAGCGGTAGACGATCTGACCGGTAGGCGTGGCCGCACCACCGAGCCCGGCCTTGGCGCGGACCGTGGAGCGCCTGCCGTCGGCGCCGATGACCAGGTCGTATTCGGCGACGCTGCCGTCTCCGAACACGACCTTGGCGGCGCCGTCGAAGATCTCCAGGTCTTTGACCACGGTGTCGTAGCGGACCTCGCCGCCGACCCCGGTGAGCAGCACCTGCTGGAGGTCGGCGCGGGACAGCGCCCGGGACTCGCCGACACCGGCCCACAGACCGGCCACGTCGAGCTCGAACAACGAGCGGCCGCGGGAGTCGAGGAAGACCTGCCGGAAGATCAGATCACCGAGGGGGCGCAGCGGGGCGTCGAGACCGAGTTGGCGCAGCGCGCGCGACGCGTTGCCGGGCAGATAGATGCCCGCGCCCGGGAGCATGCTGGCGGGCAGCTCCTCGACGACATCCGGTCGATAGCCGGCGAGCCGCAGCGCCCGAGCAGCGGACAGACCGGCGATCCCGGCCCCCACCACGAGGATGCGCAAGGTCATCGCGCCAAAGCCTCCCAGCGGTCGGACACGCGTCGGAGCCAGAACACTACCCCCAGCCACCGATGCGGGAAACCCTCGATCATCCCCGAGTCCGATTTGTTCAAGACATCGTCACGGCTCGCCCGTAGCGTCGGCGACATGGCACCGATCATCAACGGAATCGGCCTCGCGGTGGCCGACATGGCAACCTCCCTCAATTTCTACAGTCGGCTCGGCCTGGACATCCCGGCCGGGCAGGAAAATGAACCGCACGCCGAAGTGGAACTGCCGGGTGGCATCCGGCTCATGTGGGACACCGAGGCGATGATCTCCTCCTTCGACCCCGGATTCACTCCGGGCGAGAAGAAGTCCGGCAGCAGCCTCGCCTTCCTCTGCGCCGACCCGGCCGAGGTCGACGCACTGCACGCCGACCTGGTCGCGGCCGGTTATCACAGTCACCGCGAGCCCTGGGACGCCGAGTGGGGCCAGCGTTACGCGGTGATCCACGACCCCGACGGTTACACCGTGGATCTCTTCGCCTGGTTCAAGAAATGAGCCGGGTCCAAGAAATGAGCCGGGTCCTCAGACCAGCGAGCTGAGCGGCACCCCGGCCATGGCCCGCACCTCCCGGGCCAGGTGGGCCTGGTCGGCATAGCCGGCGGTGGCGGACACCGAGGCGAACGGCGCACCACCACGGGCCAGCTCGACCGCCCGCTGCAGGCGGAGGATGCGGGTGAGGGTCTTGGGCCCGTAACCGAAACCGGTGGTGCTGCGGCGCAGCAGCTGCCGGTTGCTCAGGCCGCACCGAGCGGCGATCTCGTCGGTCCGCCGGCCGGCCGAGGCCGCGGCGGCCAGCGTGACCAGGACGGGATCGGGCGTGGCCCACCGCCGTCCGGCGGCGGCGACCAGGGCCGCCGACGGATCGTCGGCCTCGGCGAGCGGCCGGACCGCCGACGCCGGCCACAGCGCGTCGAGCGGCACCTGCTGATCGACCAGCTCGGACGCCGGGACGCCGAGAACCGGCGGCCCGGTGCCGGCCCCGAAACGCAGGGCGAACATGCGGCTCCCCGGCGACGGCCGGCCGATCTGCGCGGTCGTGTCGGGGCCGGCCACGAAGACCTGGCCGTCCCGCCAGATGATGTCGAGACAGCCGTCGGGCAGGATGCGGTGCTCCCGCCGGCCCGGCGGAGTCACGCTCCGCCAGGCGATCACGTGCGGCAACGTCGACGCCCGTTCCGAGTACATGCGGACAGCCTCCCATCGGGTATGACAAAAGCATGTCCGACCGGCTGGGCGAATACCGCCGCAAAAGGGATGAGAAGCGCACCCCCGAACCCATCCCGAAAGATCATCCCGACGAGACCGGGCGGAGTCGCTTCGTCATTCAGCAGCACCACGCCCGCGCCCTGCACTGGGACGTCCGCCTCGAACGCGACGGCGTGCTGGTCAGCTTCGCCGTGCCGCGCGGCCTCCCCCGCGACCGCACCCGCAACAACCTGGCCAAGCACACCGAGGACCACCCGCTGCAATACCTGGACTTCGCCGGCGAGATCCCGGCCGGCGAATACGGCGGCGGCCGGATGACGATCTTCGACCACGGCACCTACCAGGCGAAGAAGTGGCGCGACGACGAGATCGAGGTGACTTTCCACGGCGATCGCGTCCAGGGCCGCTACATCTTCTTCCGGACCGGCGGGAACGACTGGATGGTGCGACGGATGGACCCGCCGGAGCCGGGCTGGGAACCGATCCCGGAGACGGTCCCGCCGATGCTCGCCACAACCCGGAAGAGCCTGCCCAAGGACGACGACCGGTGGGCGTACGAGATGGGTTGGGGTGGCCGGCGCGTCATCGCGTACGTCTCCGGCGGTCGCGTACATCTCAAAGGAGCCGGCGGCGAGGATCTGACCGCGTGGTTCCCGGAGATCCGGGCGCTCGGGCCGGCACTCGCGCCGATCGAGGCGGTGCTCGACGGTGAGCTGATGGCGTTCGACGGACCGCGACCCGACGCCGAGCTGCTCGATCGGCGCCGGGAGCCGCGCGACGCCGGGGCCGCGAAGCGCGCCGCCGAGCGGACACCCGTGCAGTTCCTCGCCTACGACCTGCTCTGGTTGGAGGGGCACGGCACCACCGAGATCGAGTACGCGCAACGCCGCGAACTTCTGGACGGCCTCGCGATCAGCGGCGAACACTGGCAGACACCGCCCTTCTTCCCCGGTGGCGGGGAGTTCGCGGTGGCGGCCGCGCGTGCCCAGGGGTTGCCGGCGGTGGTGGCGAAACGCCTCGATTCACGCTATTCGCCAGGCGAGCGGAGCAGATGGTGGCGGCAGATAGCGGTCCAGGAGGCGGATATTTAAAGTTCAGCCCCGGTTCATCCGCGCCGATGGGGGAATTGTGGGCCGGCGCACCGGCAGTCCGCGCCCCGGCAACCGACAGATGCGAGGTTTGCCGGTGCTCGCAGCGGAAAGGGTCTCTGTTTAAATGCACGCCGAGATGTCTGCTGAACTCTGGAACTCCGCCGTCCGTGTCCTCGACATCAACTGGGCCGGTGACCACATGGTCCCGTCCCGCCGGCTGTATCCGCATCAGTGGAGCTGGGACGCCGCCTTCATCGCCATCGGCCTCGCCTATGTGAACCCGACCCGGGCCTGGCGCGACCTGCGCAGCCTGTTCGAGGCGCAGTGGCCGGACGGCCGGGTGCCGCACATCGTCTTCGACCCGGCCACCGCGGAGGCCGATTACTTCCCCGGACCGGCGTTCTGGAACGTTCCGGCCTACGGCAACCGCGCGGCCCGGGGCAGCACCGGCATCGTCCAGCCGCCGATGCACGCGATCGCCGCCTGGGAGGTCTACCGGCACGCGGCCGCGCACGGGGCGAACTGCGCCCACCAGGCCCGCACCGAGCTCCAGTGGCTCTACCCGCGGCTGGTCGCCCAGCAGCGCTACCTGACCACCGACCGCGACCTGGGCCGGGGCGGCCTGGCCAGCATCGTGCACCCGTGGGAGTCGGGTCTGGACAACAGCCCGGCCTGGGACGACTCGATCGCGAACGTGCCCGCCGACCTGGCGCTGCTGTCCCGGTACCGCCGCCGGGACCTGGACGTCTCGGACGCCGCCCACCGCCCCACCGACCTGGACTACGCACGCTATGTGGGTCTCGTGCTCAGCTACCAGGCCGGCGGTTACGCCGACCACGGACTGCTCGACCGGCACGCGTTCGCGGTCGAGTGCCCGGCGTTCAACTCGATCCTCGCCTCGGCCGAGCTGGCCCTCGCGCAGATCGCCGGGGTGCTCGGGCTGACCGCCGCGGCCGGCACCCACCGCGACCGGGCCGGGCAGATCACCGCGGCCATCACGAGGCGGCTGCGGGACTCGGCGACCGGCATGTTCCACGCACTCGACGTGAAGACCGGCAAGCTGAGCGCGGCCAACTGCGCGAGCGGGCTGCTGCCGCTGATGCTCCCCGACCTGCCGGCCGCGATGGTCGAGGCGATCATGGCGCAGTTGCGGTCGCCGCGGTTCGGGCTGCCGGTGCCCAGCTACGACCGCACCGCCGCCGACTTCGACACCATGCGCTACTGGCGCGGGCCGGTCTGGATCAACGTGAACTGGCTGGTCCGGCGGGGTCTGTTGGTGCACGGCTTCCGCGACGAGGCGGAAGACCTGCGCACCGCGATGATCCGGCTGGTCCACCGCAACGGGCATTTCGAGTACTTCCACCCGACGACGGGCGAGGGCCTCGGTGCGCCGGCGTTCAGCTGGACCGCGGCCCTCTCCCTCGACCTGCTCGCCGACCGCTCGGTGCCGGCTTACGCGAAAGCGGGCTAGAACAACACGACCGAGCGGAGTACGCCGCCGGCGTGCATCTTGCCGAACGCCTCCTCGACCTGGTCCAGGGTGATCTCCTCGGAGACGAACGCGTCCAGGTCGAGGCGACCCTGCTGGTAGAGGGCGGTCAGCAGGGGGAAGTCGCGGCTCGGCAGGCAGTCGCCGTACCAGCTCGACTTGAGTGCCCCGCCGCGGCCGAAGACGTCGAGCAGCGGCAGCTCGATGGTCATCTCCGGGGTCGGCACGCCGACCAGCACAACGGTGCCGGCCAAGTCGCGGGCGTAGAAGGCCTGCTTGTAGGTCTCCGGGCGGCCGACCGCCTCGATCACCACGTCGGCGCCGTTGCCTCCGGTCAGGCTCCGGACCGCTTCCACCACGTCCGATTCCCGGGCGTTGACGGTGTGCGTCGCGCCGAACCGCCGCGCCCACTCGAGTTTCTGCTCGTCGGTGTCGACCGCGATGATCGTCGTGGCCCCGGCCAGCGCCGCTCCCACGATCGCCCCGTCGCCCACCCCGCCGCAGCCGATGACCGCGACCGAGTCGCCCCGGGTGACCCCGCCGGTGTTGATCGCCGAGCCGATGCCGGCCATCACGCCGCAGCCCAGCAGCCCCACCGCGGCGGGCCGGGCGTCGGCCGCGACCTTGGTGCACTGACCGGCCGCGACCAGCGTCTTCTCGACGAACGCGCCGATCCCCAGGGCTGGGGACAACTCGGTGCCGTCCTCCAGGGTCATCTTCTGGGTGGCGTTGTGGGTGGCGAAGCAATACCACGGCTTGCCACGCCGGCAGGCCCGGCAGTTGCCGCACACCGCACGCCAGTTGAGCACCACGAAGTCACCGGGCGCCACCTCGGTCACACCCTCGCCGACCGACTCCACCACACCCGCGGCCTCGTGGCCGAGCAGGAACGGGAAGTCGTCGTTGATGCCGCCCTCGCGGTAGTGCAGGTCGGTGTGGCACACCCCGCACGCCTGAACCTTCACGACCGCCTCGCCGGGACCCGGATCGGGCACGACGATCGTTGCCACCTCGACTGGTGCACCTTTCGATCGGGCGATCACGCCCCGCACTCGCTGACTCATCGGACCAGCGTATTAGTCCTGCGGGCGGACCTCGACCGGAGTCTGCAGGAGCGCGTCGCAGAGTTTGATCATCTGGCGGATCTGGGCCGGGCTGAGCCGGTCGAAGATCAGCTGCTGGACGGCCTCGGCGTGGCCCGGCGCGGACTCGACGATCTTGTCGAATCCGCCGTCGGTGAGCACGGCGATCTGCACCCGGCCGTCCTCGGGATCCCGTTCTCGCCGGACCCAGCCCTGAGTTTCGAGCCGGGCCACGACGTGCGAGAGCCGGGACAGCGAGGCGGAGACCAGTTTGGCGAGCCGGCTCATCGGCAGCCGGCGGTCGGCACGCTCGGAGAGGGTGGAGAGCACGATGTAACCCATGTGCGTCAGGCCGGCGTCACGCTGCAGCTGAGCCTCGAGAGCAGCCGGGACCTTGACGAGCACCTCGACGCAGCGGCGCCAGGCCAGCTGCTGATCCTCGGTCAACCATCTCGGCTCGTCCACCATGGTGGAAGGCTATCGGCAATGGCCAGAACTATCTCGTTGGGGCAACGGGATGGCCGCCAAACGGGCACAGCGATCCATGTGAACGTGCGCCTTCGCGTAGTGTGCGGCCCGCGCGGAGCTGGGACCGGCTGGCTGGGGGGCCTCGGCCGGTCCCAGGTCCGTGTCAGTCGCCGCCACTACTTCTGCGGCGCCTCGTCCTTTCCTTCTTCCTCGAGGCGGTCGGCCTCTTCCTTGGTCTTGTGCACCGCGCCCTCGGCGTGCTCCGGCGGGCCGTAGACGGTGTAGAGGACCAGCGGGTTGGGCCCGGTGTTGAGGAAGTTGTGCTTGCGCCCGGCCGGCACGACGACCAGGTCACCCTGCTGAACCTGGCGCTCCTGACCGGAGACGACGGCCTTGCCGACCCCACTGACGAAGGTGAGGATCTGGTCCACTTCGTGAACCTCCTCGCCGATCTCGCCGTCGGCCGGGATGGTCATGACGACGAGCTGAGTGTGCTTGCCGGTCCACAAGACCCGGCGGAAGTCGGGGCTCTGCTCCGCGACGGTGGCGATCGTGAAGTGTTCCATGCCGAACCGATACCCAGGTCAGGTGGTGGGCAATCGTCCCGAGAGCAGCGGAGCGGGCCGGCCGATCAGGTAACCCTGGACGTAGTCGACGCCCAGCTCGCGCAACAGCCGCAGGGTGGGCTCGTCCTGCACGAACTCGGCCACGGTGTGGATCCCGTACGCCTGGCAGACCTGCACCAGCGCGCGCACCAGAACCTGGTCCTGGGTGTTCTCGACGAGATCGACCACGTACTCACCGTCGATCTTGACCAGGTCGATCGGGAAGATCCGCAGGTAGCGGAAGGACGCGTAGCCGGAACCGAAGTCGTCGAGGGCGAGCTCGCAGCCGAGGTCACGGATCGCGTCGGCGAACCGGCGGGCCTCGGTGAGGTTGCCGATCAGCGCGGTCTCGGTGATCTCGAAGGTGAGCTGACCGGGGTTGACCCGGTATTCCTCGATCAGCCGCACGACCTCCTCGGTGAGCCGGGGGTCGCCCACCGACCGGCCGGAGAGGTTGATCTGCAGACAGCGGTCGGGTTCCTCGGCGGCCAGCTGCATGGCCCGCTCGACCACCCACAGGTCGATGTCGTAGACCGCGTCGAGCCGCTCCGCGGTGTCGAGCACCTGGATCGGCGACTGCGGGCCGTCGGCCTCGTCGAGCACCCGCAGCAGCAGCTCGTGCCGGGTGATCGTGTTGCTCTGCAGCTCGAGGATCGGCTGGGCGTAGAGGGTGAACCGGTCGGTGCCGAGCGCGTCGGCGACCCGGCTGCGATAGGAGCCCTGCCGGTCACGCACCGGAACGGGGTGGGCGACCACGGTGAGCGGCCGGTCGGCCTCGCGGGACTGCCGCCAGGCGTGCTCGGCGTCGATCACCACCTCGTGGCTGCCGGCCTCGGCGTCCGGCGTGAACCGCACCAGACCGCCCCAGGCCTTGGCGCGCAGCCAGGTCTCGGGCAGCACGAAGGTCTGCGAACGCAACGCCTCGACAAGCAGTTCGGCCTCGCGGCGGGCCATCGGCCAGGAGGTGCCGGGCAGCAGCAGACCGATCTCGCTGGGACCGACCCGGCCGAGTCGCGCACCCTCCTGCACGACGCCTTCGAGCACGCGGGCGGCGCGGTGCAGCAGGTCGGCGGTGCGGTCGGGGCGTACGGTGTCGCCCGCGCCGTTCCGGTCCGGCTGCACCCGGATGATCAGCACGGCCCCGCCGCCACGACGCTGGGCGCGGTCGATCTCGTCGGTGAACCGTGCCCGGGTGAGCAGGCCGGTCGCCGGGTCGGGGTCGATCAGGGAGGTCTGCACGGTTTCGTCGCGGCGGGCGAGCCGGGCGATCTCGCGGCGGGCGCGCTCGCGCGCGGACACGTCGGTGACGGTGCCGCGGATGCCGCGGACCGTGCCGTCGGGGCTTTTCACCGGTTCGAAGCGGCAGTCCACGTCGAACCAGCCGCCGTCGGCGCGCATCAGCCGGACGGTGGCCCGTTGCGGGGCCCGGGTGGTCCACGTCTGGGTGATCGCGCCGAGCGCTTTCGCGTGGTCGTCGCGGTGCACGTAACGCGCCAGGACCTTGCGGCTGACCTCGTTGTGCTTGGGTTGCCGGCCGAGCATGGCGCGCAGCTGCGCCGACCAGACGATCTGGTCGCCGTTGGCGGTGTAGGAGAACCAGGCGGGGCCCTGGAGGTCGTCGGCGGGCAGGCGGGGCTCGGGAAGAGTGGCAGGGGGCACCATGTGACGACGCTCATCCGGTGCAGCCATCACCCACTCACCTCCCCCAGCCGTGCTCAGCCCCGACCTATTACCACCCGTCACGGGCCAGTGATAACAGGTCTCGACTGCGTCAAAGTTTTGACAGGCCCGCCCCCGGACCCGCTATCTGCAGCTACTCGCCCGATCAGAGTAGGGAATCAACTGATCGGATGACCACTGCGCTGCGTGAATTCGTGGGCGGGTTAACGTCAAAACCATGACAGACAGTTACTGGCAGTGCTGATTGTGGAACCTTGAGCGATTCCTACCCCGAGACCGCGCCAACCATGCACACATAGCTCTATGTCGCACGCACGGAGTAACTAGATCCATTTACGGCGGATATGGTGGCGTTTGGACCAACGCTAGCGAGGGCGAGGCATGGGGATCATTCGGGACATGCAGCGGGTGCACGCCACTCAGGCGGCCGACGCGCAACGGGCGAACACCGCCGCTACGCAGCAGCGTCAACTGATCCGGCGGAACGCTGACCTGGCGATCGCCGCCGCTCAGCAGGCGGCGTCCGACGCGGAACGAAAACGTGAGCACCGGCGGCTCTACGTCGAGGCGCGCACCGCGGACGCGGCGGCGGCCAACGCCGACATCCGGGCCCGGCTCAGCGATCTCGACGCCCTGCTGCTCTCCACCCTGGACGTCGACGACTACATCGAGCTCGACCAGTTCAAGAAGCCGCTGACGGTGCCGCCGTTCGATCCCGGGCCGCTCGCCCGGCCGCTGCCCGAACCGGCCTGGCAGAGCTACGTGCCGCCACAGCCGCGCGGGGTCGGCAAGCTGCTCGGCGGGGACCGGCTCCACCAACAGCAGACGGCGAGCGCCCGGACGGCCTACGAACAGGCGCGGGCCCGCTGGGTGCAGGCCGAGGAGCGGCGCAAACGCCAGCTGGCCCAGCGCAAGCAGGCGTACGAGCAGAGCAAACGGGCGTACGCGGCGAAGATGGCCGCCTACAACGCCGAGGTGGACCGTTTCGCCGCCGCGGTGGCCGGCGCCGACCCGGCCTCGGTGGTCGAGTACTTCGCCATGGTGCTCGGCAATTCGGTCTACCCCGACGACTTCCCGCAGCACTTCCGCCTCGCCTACCTGCCGAAGCAGAAGCACCTGCTCATCGAGTACCACCTGCCGCCGATCGAGGTCATCCCGGTGGTCAAGGAATACCGGTTCGACCGGGTTCGCGACGACCTGTCGCCGATCCCCCGGGACGAGGGCGAGGTGCGGCGCCGCTATCTGGACACCATCGCCCGGGTCACGTTGCGCACCATCCACGAGGTCATCGAGGCCGACCGCGGTGGGCTGGTCCGGCAGGTGTCGTTCAACGGCATCGTCGAGACGATCGACCGGCGCACCGGCCGGTTCGTGGCGCCCTGCCTGGTCTCGGTGCAGACCGACCGGGAGACGTTCGCCGCGATCAAGCTGCGCCGGGTCGACCCGGTCGCCTGTCTCAAGCACCTGCGGGGCGCCCTGTCGAGCACCCCTGACGAGCTCACCGCCGTCGCCCCGAAGATCGATTTCGACCAGGACGCCGACCGGGACTTCACCGAGGAGTTCAACGTGCTCGCCGACATCGACGAGCGGCCCAACCTGGTCACGCTCACCGACGAGCAGTGGGAGCAGCAGATCGCCGACCTCTTCGGGGTGATGGGTCTGATGATGGGTGAGCCGACGCGTACGCCGGTGGGCTCCCGCTGGACGGCCACCGATCCGCGCCCGATCTTCGGCGGCACCGTGGTGCTGCACGCGGTGCGCGGTCCGGCGGCCGGGGCCGGGGCGGTGCACGCGCTGGCCGGTGCGGTCACGGCGGCCGGCGCGACCAAGGGCATCCTGGTCTCGCTGGGCGGCATCGACCCGGAGGCGTACGAGGCACTTGCCGGTCGCCCGCTCGAGTTGATCGACGGCGCCGGCCTGGTCGCGCTGCTGGCCGGCCACTGCCGCGTCAAGGCCCGGATCGAGCTCGCCGGTGCCCCCCGGCGGCAGGGCCGGCCCGGCTAAGATCCGCGGCGTGACCGATCCAGTCCGGCCGATCTATCCCTACTTCGCCCCGCCACCGGCCCGGGAGACCAACGGTCTCGCGATCGCGTCGCTGGCGGTCGGCCTCACCCCGCTGTTTCCGGTCTCCGCGGGTCTCGGGATCGCCGCGCTCGTGCAGATCCGGCGCACCGGGCAGGCCGGCCGGGGCCTCGCGATCGCCGGCCTGGTCGCCGCCGGTGCCTGGTTTCTGATCATCGTGCTGTCGGTCGCGCTGGGTGTCGTCCTCGGTCTGCGGGGCGGCCTCGGCAAGGACTTCGCGGACCAAGCCGCCCCGCCCGCACCGCGCACGTTCCTGCTGGGCGACTGTCTCAACGACCTGAACGGCGCTCTCGACACAGTGCCGTGCGGGACGCCGCACGACGGCGAGGTGTTCGCGAACTTCGACCTGGCGGCCGGCTCCTACCCCGGGCACGACTCGGTCATGGCGCAGTCGAAGAGCCGGTGCGGCGGCGAGCTCGCCGTCTATCTGGAGGGCTACTACTACCACCAGAGCACGGTCGACTACATCTGGCTCTACCCGGCCGAGTCCTCGTGGTCGCGCAGCCGCACGGTCACCTGCATCGCCTGGAGTCCGGCCGGCCGGATGACCGGCTCGATCCGCGGCTGATCACCGAGCAGGGCGGGCAGCATGGTGGCCAGCAGGGCCCGGTCGCTCGCCCGGCCCGGCTGATATTCGGTGATGCCCAGCCCGGCCAGTGGGAACCGTCCGGTGAGCGAGCGCACCGCGGCCACCAGTTCGTCGGCGGTCATGCCCCGCGGTTCCGGCGAGCCGACCGAGCTGAAGGCCGTCGGATCCAGCACGTCGAGGTCGATGTGGACGTAGACGGCAGCCGCCTCGCCGGTGAAGTCCGACAAGTCGGAGATGCGGTTCGCCGCAATGTAGTCCTTCTCCGCCGGGTCCAGCGCCCGCACCCCGGCCAGCACCACCTGCGACGGTTTCAGCACCCGCGTCGGCAGCAGTGCCGCCGGCCCGTCCCCGAGCAGAGTGCGCAGCACCATGCCGTGGAACGCGCCGGACGGCGAGGTGTCCGGGGTGTTCAGATCGGCGTGCGCGTCGAACCACACCACGACGAGACCGTCCCCGTAACGGGCCAGGGCCGCCTCGATCGGCGCGATCTCGACGCCGCAGTCGCCGCCGACAGTGATCACCGGGCTCGCCGGATCGGCTTCCGGCAACGCCGCGCGGATCGCCGCCAGATTGCGGGCGAGCAGCCCGGTCGAGGACGGCTCGTCGGGGATCGGCACGCGCAGCCGGCGGTCCCCCGGCACCAGCGCGGCCAGCTCAGCGGCCCCAACCGTCAGCCGCCGCGCGGTCGGTGAGCCCGAACCCTGCCACTGCCCCACCTCGAGAACGGTGCGGCGGGGCACCGGCATGATCGCCAGCTCCTCGACGCGTTGCCAGACCGGACGCATCGCGGCCGCCGGCTCCCGCGCGAAGATGCTGCCGCGGATGCGCACGAACACACAGTTGCCGACCCGTTCGAGGACGGCCTGCCGGCGCATGTCGCTTTCCCACTGCTCCGGCCCGTGGTAGCTGTCGCCGTCGCACTCGATGGCCAGCCGCCGCCCGTCCGGCGCGTTGAGCACGAAATCGATCCGGTAGGCCCCGATCCGGAACTGGGGCACCGGCCGGAAACCCCGCGCGGTCAGGCGTTTGTACACGTCCCGCTCGAAGTCGCTCTCGCAGAGCGCGAGATCCTTCGGAAGATCGACATCAAAGACATTGCTCGCGTACGTCAACAGCAGCGCCCGCGCGTCGTCGGCGAGCAGGGAGGACGACCGCACCGAGTGGAAGATCCAGAGCTGGTCCCGGGCCCGGGAGGCGGCCACGTTGATCCGCCGGTGGTATTCCCGCTTGGTGAAGGCCGCGACCTTGGCATCGTTGTCGGACACCACCATGGATACGAACACGACGTCGCGCTCGTCGCCCTGGAACGTGTAGGCGTCCCCGACCCGCAACCGCCGGGCCTGCATCTCGTCCTCGCCGATCTCCGCCCGCAGCAGAGTCGACAGATAGCCGGCCTGGCCACTGGTGCTGAGCAGGGAGATCACGCCGAGCGTCTTACCGGCGTAGGCCGGGTTCCGGACGATCGCCGCGACCTGGGCGACGAGCGCCGCCGCCTCGGCCACGTTCACGTCGCCGAAGCCGGAGAGGGCCTGCCGCACACCGTCACCCAGGAAGACGGTGCGGATCGGCTCGAACGACGGCCGGTCCGCCCGCAACGGCATGATCTTGCCGTCGTAGTAGTGCCGCGACGAGAACTCGATGATCTGCGGCACGCAGCGGAAATGCTCGGTCAGCAGGATCCGCTGCGGCGAGCGCCGCACCGCGTGGTCGTAGAGCGACGACTCCGGGTCGAAGTGCTCGGCCGACGGTACGTCGGCAAGATGGCTGTGGATCAGCCCGGCCACCGACCCGACAAAGCCGAGCTGCGGCCCGATCTGCTGATCGTCACCGACCACCACGGCCCGCTCGGCCAGCGACAACACCGGCAGGGAGAACAGGTCGGCCTGGGACGCCTCGTCGACGATCACGACATCGAAGTGGGCCCCACCGGCGAACTGCTCGATCGCCCGGTCCACCGACATGACCCACACCGGCACGGCCTCGACCGCCGACTCCATGTGCCGCTGGGCGTGCGCCTGCCAGGCCGCCGCCGTCCGTCCCGTCCCCTTGCCGATCTTGCGCAGCGCCGTGGTCCAGTCGGCGAGCGCGGCCTTGCGCCGGTCGTCGAGACTCCGCGCCACCTCCAGCCACGCACTGGCGACGACCAGGTCGGCGGTGCGGCGCCGAATCTTGTCGCGGGCGCTCTCCACCCGTTTGGAAAGCACCGCCGGATCGACGCTGCCGATCACCTCGTCGAACCACGTCTGCGCCCGCCGCCACTGCCACGCCTGCAGGCAGGCCTGGCCGGAAACCGCCGGTACCCGCCCGCCGTCGATCGCCGCGGCCCACTCCGGCGCCTCCTCGGCAAGCCGGTCCCGCAGGTCGGCGACACGTTGCGCGGCCGGGCGCAGCGCCGTCGACCGGCGAACCTCAGCCAGCCGCTCGTCCCAGCCGGAGAGCGTCGACCAGGCGTCCGCGAGCATCGGCCACGGCGCGAGCCGCGCCGCCACCTCGGCCTCCGCCGCGACCAACGCATCGAGCTCCCCGATCGCCGGCGCCTCGGCCAGCAGCACATCCACCTCGGCGAGCATCGCCGGGTCAAGATCAAGTTCGTGCTGCGGTACGAGGTGAGCAAGCCGTTCCGCAAGCGCCGGCCAATGCCGTACATCCCAATCCAGCGACTGCCCCGCCTCGGCCAGCAGCACGCCCGCCCAGATCTCCGGATCACCCATCCCGCCCGCGGCGTCAGCGGGTGCGCCGCCGCCCACCGGCAGCGGGACGGCCAGCCGATCGATCCACTCCGCCCAGTGCCGGCCGAGACGCCGGCGGGCCTGCTGGCGGCGGATCCAGGCGGCGACGAGGTCGACGTCCTCGGCGGCGCGCAGCGGCTCGCCGTCGACTCGGATCTCGTCGGCCAGTCGCCACAGCGGGGCCTGCAGCAGACGACTCAGGGAGCGGCCGGCCTGGAAGCGCTGCCGGATCTCGGCCAGCTGGGCGAGCAGGCGTTTGGGCTCGTGGGCGTGGTTCTCGGGGACCAGCACGCGGTGGCCGGCCAGTTCCCGGGTCAGCGCGGCCAACTCGGCCAACAGGGTCTCGGTGGCCGTGACGTGGTCGGACCAGACCGCGCGCCAGTGCGGGTCGTTCAGCAGCCGCCCGAGACGGTCCGTCCAAGCGCCCTCCCGGCGGCGCAGCCAGGTCAGGGCGTCGCGCACGTCCGCTCGTACGGCGTCGAGGTCCACCCCTCGTACCTCATCGATCGCCAGACCCGCGGCACCCAGCGCGACCACCCGGCCGGCCAGCGCGTCCCGCTCCTCGCGGCGCCGCCGGAGCTCCGCCGAACCGGGCAGGTCGCCGGTTTCCGGCAGGGGCCGCAAAGCGGCCCGCCGATCCGCCGGCGACCGGTCGGCGGCCAGTTCGAGCAGCGTGCCGAACTCCTCGGCGGTAAGCGGCGGGCCGGTGTGAACGGCGTCGGGCAGACCACCGTGCATGGACGCCCGCTCCCGCAACCACGCACCGACCTCGACAGGTGTCAGCGGCGCGCCGTCGATCGGATAGGTGACCGCCTCGTTCTCGGCGATCGCCCGCAGGCCCCCCAGCGCCGTCGCGAGCTCGCGTTCCGCCTCCTCGAGGAGACCGGTCAGCCGATGCACGCGGCGCGCCTCGGCCTCCTGGTCGAGGGTCGCGGCGCGGTCGGCCAGCTCACGCGCCGCCAACTGCAGCTGCACCAGCTGATCGGTGGTGCGGCCGAGCACCGCCAGGCACAGCGAGCGGATCTCCGCCGGCAGGCCGTCCCGCAGGACCCGCAGCGGATCCTCCTTCTGCGCCACCACCAGGACCCGCTTGCCGTTCGCCATCAGGTGGCAGATCAGGTTGCGGATCGTGTGCGTCTTGCCGGTGCCCGGCGGCCCCTGAACAGCCACGTTGCGGTGCTGGGCGAGCCGGCGGGCGATCGACTCCTGGGCCTCGTTGGTGGGCAGCGGCATGAGCAGTCGCTCGCCGACCCGCTGCCACTCCGCCGGACGGTCGTCGGGCATCCGCAGCTTCGACGGCTCGTGCGCGACGATCGCGGACAGGGCGCCGACGCTCGTCGTGTCGCCGGCCAGCAGCCGATCGCGCAGGTTCTCCAGGAAGCCCCGCAACAGCCGCTGCTTCGGCCGGGCGAACAGGACACCGACGTCGGCGATGTGCGGCTGGGTGGTCTCCACCCGCCCGTCCGTGACGAGCCGGTCGTAGCCGAGCCGGCCGAGCGCCCGTTCGAACAGCTCCCGCCGCTCGAACTCGTCCCACAGGTCGATCTCGAGCGTGCCGGCCGGCCCGGCCAGCGCCAGCAGCTGGCCGAGGTAACGCTCGTCGAGCCCGGCCAGCGCGTCCGTCTGCAGCCGCGACGGTCCCGCCGGCGACACCGTGACCAGCGAACTGTCCGGCTCGTAGGAGATCAGCACCGGAGTGGCGATCAACGGATAACGAACCCGCTCGCCGTTGATCGTGGTGTCGAGAAGCCCATGCCCCCAGACCAGCTCGGTGGTCGCCGCCGACATGTCGAGCTGGTGCATGAGGTCGAACAGTTGCCGGTGAAGCACGCGCGTCTTCTCGACCTCACCGGTCGCGTAGGCCCAGGGCCGCCACACGTGATCGCGCCAGCTCTCGAACTCGTCCGCCGCGGTGGCCGGCGCCCCGCCCGGCTCCGCGCCGCTGTCCCGGCTGCCGGCGTCCGGGCCTGCGGGGTTCGGGCTTGCGGGGTTCGGGCTTGCGGGGTTCGGGCTTGCGGGGTTCGGGCTTGCGGGGTTCGGGCTTGCGGTGCCCAGCGCTGCGGGGTTCGCGTCGGCGGTGTCCGGGTCGGCGTCGGGTTTCGGCTCGGTCGTGGCTGTCACGTCGCCGCGCAGCCGACGGCGCAGAGCGGCCGGAACCGCCACCGGCGGCGGCCGGCTGGGCAGGCCGACGCGCAGCCACGAGGTGCCGTCCGGGGCCGGGCCCGCCTGACACGCCGGATGGTCGGGAAGTGCGTCCAGCCGGTGGGCGTCCTTGGGCACGGTGCGTGCCGGGCGTTCCATCTGGGCGCGGACGGCGAGAAGGTAGTCGGCGACCGCGACGGCCCGATCCCGGATCGTCGTGGGCGACTCAAGCTCAGCCATCCGCCAAATTCTAGGCGGCCCTGTCTCGCCCCGCCGGGCGCGGACCCGCGGGTCGCGCACCGCCCTTAACCTGGGGTCCGGCGACCCACCCGTTAAGGTGGCGCGGCTGAACCTCACGGGAGAGCGGAACGACGTTGACCGAGCAAAACCCCGGCACCCCCGACGACGAGCCGCGACCCCCGGCGCCGCGGTCGACGACGGCCGGCGACGATCCACCGGCGGCCGTCGATCCGTGGAAGGGGATGACGGGCTCGTGGACGCATCCGGCGCCGAGCCAGTGGACGCCACCCGCCGACCAGCCCGACCCGTGGGCGACGCCGCATCCCGGCGCCGGACCGGACCCCTGGCCCCCGTCGCAGCCCGGCGCGCAGCCGGGCGCGCAGCCGAATCCGTGGGCGATGCCGCAGCCGGGAGCCATCCCGCCACCGGGGGCCCATCAGCCGCCGCCCGGTTATCCGCCGCCCGG
This sequence comes from Paractinoplanes ferrugineus, assembly GCF_016862195.1. Classification (GTDB taxonomy): domain Bacteria; phylum Actinomycetota; class Actinomycetes; order Mycobacteriales; family Micromonosporaceae; genus Actinoplanes; species Actinoplanes ferrugineus. Next base: position 31,207 of record NZ_BOMM01000011.1, read on the forward strand.
TTATCCGCCGCCCGGTTATCCGCAGATGCCGCCGGGCTACGGGCCGCCGGTCGGTCACTACCCGTACGCCCAGGCCGCCTACGGCGCGCAAAGCTATGCGCAACTGCCGGCCGCCTTCTATGCCGGGCCCAACGATCCGCTGGTCAGCTCGGACTTCTCGGGCTGGTGGAACAAGAGCTTCCGACTACTGCGGGCGGCGTGGCGGCCGATCGCGGTGCTGCAGATCGTTTCGGCGATTCCGCAAATCGTCTTCCTGGTGCTGTTGGACATCCGGACCAACGACCTCGTCACGACGCTGAACAGCAACGCGGAACCGACCACGGCCGAGCTTCGGGCGCTGTTCGACCCGTACCTCGGTCTGCTCCTGCCGCTCTTGATCGCGCTTCTCGTCGGCCTGGTCAGCACGTTGGCCTCGCTGCAACTGCTGATTCAGCAGGCGACCGGGCAGCCGCTGTCGATCGGGACGGCCCTGCGGGCCGCGGTGCGGCGGGCGCCGGCGCTCATCGGGTGGTGCGTTCCGGCGATGTTGATGGTCGGCGTCGGTCTGCTGTTCTGCCTGCTGCCGGGCATCTATCTGGCATTTGTCTTCGCGGTGCTGTCGACGGTGGTGCTGCTGGAACGGGGCAACGCGATCGGCCGGGTCTTCGCGCTCTTCCACGCCGATTTCGGCGCCTCGCTGGCTCGGGTGGTGGTCGCCGGCGGGATCGCGTTCGCCCTGAACACCCTCGCCGACATCATCACCCGCCCGATCGCCGCGACGGCGGGGGCGTCGACCACCACGTCGATCGTCACCCAGACCATCGCCGGGCTGATCGCGGTCGTCGGCGCGACGCTCACCATCGCCATGATGCTCACCGCTTACGCCGATATGCGCGCCCGGCACGAGCCCTTCTCCACTGCCTATTTGCAGCCGCAGACTCGCTGATCCGCACGGGATCAGTGGGGGCGGCCGGCGCGGGCCGCTGACTCGACTCGGTCCAGGTTGGTCTCCAGGGCCTGGAGTCCCTGGTCGAGGGATCGCCGCAGGGCGCGGCTGCCGGGGAGGCGGCGGTCGGTCATCCACTGCTCGATGTCGGCGAGCAGCCAGATCTTGCCCTGCGCCAGGGTGGCGACCGGGGTGGGGAAGTCGGCGCGGGCGGCCAGCTGGTAGACCCGCTGCCGGCTGACGCCAAGCATTTCGCGCACCTCGTGGGCACCGGCCAGGCGGATGGGCTGCTTCCTCATGCACATGACTATAGTCGCACGACAAGTATCACGCGTCATGACTTCGTTCGGCAGTTCCGACAGCACCCTCGCCCCAGCCGCCCCGTCGCCCCAACAGACTCCGGAAGGTGTGCATGCACAGCACATCCGCTTCGGTCGTGGTCATCACGGGCGCCATGGCCGCCGGGAAGTCGACCATCGCACACGGTCTCGCGGAGCGATTCCCCCGAGCGGCGCACGTCCGTGGAGACACCTTCCGCCGGATGATCGTCTCCGGTCGGGCGGAACTCGAGCCCGACGAGACCGCGGCGGCGACCGCGCAAGTGTGGCTGCGGCTACCGACTCGCGGCAACGGTCGCCGGTGGCTTGACACCTCGGAGCAGCCGCCCGAGCACACCATCGCGGAGGTTCTGGCGAGGATGTCGGAAGCTCGGATCACCTGACCGGGCAACGCCGACGGCACCGCGCACGCGTCGTTCGGCCGGGCCGGGCCGGGTCAGGCCTCCTCGGGGTCTCGGCCCACCGCTGAGCGGCCGCCGTCGACCGGGATGACGGCGCCGTTGACAAAGGTGGCCTGGGCCGAGAGCAGGAACGCCACCACGTCGGCCACCTCGGTGGGGCGGCCCAGCCGGCCGAGCGGTTGCAGTCGGCGGATCTCCTGTGCGAAACGGTCCCGCTCCTCGCCGGGCAGGGCGGCCAGATGCGCCGCCGAGCGGTCGGTGGCGATCGAGCCCAGGGCGACGGCATTCACGCGTACGCCGAAAGGGCCGTAGTCAACCGCAAGCGCGCGCGTCACGCCTTCGACGGCGGCTTTCGCCGTCGCGTACGCGAAGGCACCCCGCACCGCACGTTGTGCCTGATGCGACGAGACGTTGACGATGGCTCCGCCGCCGGACGCCAGGAAACGGCGGACCGCTGTCGCGCAACCCACCACGACCGGATCCAGATTCCGGCCGATCAGGTCGATGACCTCGGGCGCGGGCGTGTCGTGCAGCCAGGCGTCCCGGAAGATCGCGGCGTTGTTGACCCAGCCGGCCAGGGGCGCGATGTCCGCGGCGACCTCGGCCGCCTCGGCCGCGATCGATTCGTCGGCGGCGTCCCCGGTGAGCAGGTGGACGGCCGGATGAGCGCGGATCCAGTCGAGACCGGCGTCGTCGAACTCGACGATCACTACCGTGTCGCCGCCGGCGGCGAGACGTTCGGCTATCGCGCGTCCGACTCCGCGGCCGCCGCCGGTGACCACATGGGATCGCATGCCTGTCAGGTGTGGCGGCCGGGGCGCCGGGGGTCGCGGCGCCGGGGTGGGGCCGACCGCGCGATCGTCGGGCGGCTGGCCGGCGGGAACCCGTTCACCCGGTGTTCCCGGCTCGCCCGGTCGGTGGCGCGAGCTTCGTACTCATCGTGGTCTTTCGCCATGATCCTGGTCGTTCCCCGCGGCGAATGCGGCAAACCGTGGCCTGCCCGCCGGCGGGGAAGGCCGGTCAGGGGAACTGCATGCGGCGTGGGCGCGGAATGACGGGCGGCGGGAGCGGCAGGTCGTCGAGGTGACTCCAGAGCAGGTGGCCGTTGTCGGTCGACTTGATCTCACCGAGGCTGGCCCGGAGCAGACCGAGGTGCGGCGCACCGGCGAAACCGGCGATCACCACCTCGGGCTTCGGATCGATGTTCGCGATCGCCGCGCAGATCTTGGCAACTTCGCGCTCGTCGACGGCGTCGAGGGGGAGCGGAGCCTCGACCTGGGAACGGCGCCAGGGCGGTCCGAAGCGGCGGAGCAACTCGCGGACGAGCCGGCCGAACGAACGGCCGACCTCGATGTCCCGCATGGAAGTCTGGGCGGACTGGCCGTAGCACCACGGCACCACGACGTGTCCGTTGATCGCAACGAGCTGGTAAACGGATTTCGGCACACTGATGATCTCGGCCCCGGGAAGCGTGCCGAGGAACAGCACCAATTCCTCATAGGGAAGCGGCCAACGCGGATTGGAGAGAACTCGTTCCATGGTCTGCGTCATCGCGGGGTGGGCGTTGACCTCACGGTCGATCGCGGTGCTCAACGCCTCGGGAACCCGGGTCCACAGTTCACCGGCCACCTTGTCGCCGAACTGTTCGACCACCCACTCGCTCGGACCGACCAGAACGTCTGGGCGCATTCGTTACCACCACCGTCCGTGTCGCGGGCGTTACTGCTGGCTTAGAAGAGTTCCACTTCCGGTGATCGACTGGAAGAGTCCGCTTCGCACATCGCAGAAACGCTCATGAATGAAATAGAGCGCGACGATCAGAACAGAGCCACGACGATGGAGCTGCAGGTCGCAAGCGTTCGAAACATGCAACTTGCACGGCGAACCGCACGTGCAAGTTGCATGCCAGCTTCCCATTTCGACCCGCGATCGAAGTCAATCACCCACATATTTCGAGGTGATGACCATCGCGCAAACATCCACCCGCGGCGGCCGGTAAATAGCCCGCCACCAGCCTGAAGACATTGATGAAACCAACACTCCCGGGGATTGGGAACGCTCCCATGTCCATCCTCGAGATCCACAGCAGGCAGAGGCCCGCCCACCAGCCAAGATCCGGCCGAAAACGGCCGGCGCGGCCGCTACAAGACAGCTGTCAGATTTCCGTCACCGGCCCGCCGGACGGCCGCTTCGCGCCTTACGCCCCTTTCCGCATAAAGCTCGATGGCACCGTCCACATGCCACTCCGCTTTCAAGATCGTCCATTTGCCGGGACGCGAGGATCACGAAGCAATTGCCGGACGGCCCGCTCGGCGAAGCCGGCCACGTCGGGATCCCGGCCGCCGACGTCGGGCAACTCCGCCGGCCCGGTGGCCCCCGCCTGCGAAGAGTCCGGCCGGGAGCGCGCTAACGTGCCGGAGTGAGTGCGAATACGCCGGCCTTCGAAGCGGCGCGGGTGATCGACGCGGTGCTGCGTGACCTGCGCGGCGGCGGCCATCGCGGGATCGTGGTCGACTCGCCGCCGGGGGCCGGCAAGTCGACGCTGGTGGTGCGGGCGGCCGGCGAGCTGGCCGCGACCGGGGCACCGCTGATGATCGTGGCGCAGACCAACGAGCAGGTCGACGACCTGATCGAACGCCTCGGCGCGCGGTCCCCGGAGGTCACGGTGGGCCGGTTGTCGGCGGTCGACTACGAGCCGTCCGACCGGGTCAAAGATCACCCGGCGTGCCGGGTGGGCGCGAAGGTCGCGGATCTGCGCGGGCCGGCGGTCACCATCGGTACGGCGGCCAAGTGGGCCACCGTGGCCGATGGCGTGTGGCCGTGGGCGATCGTCGACGAGGCGTACCAGATGAGGTCGGACGCACTGCTGCGAGTGGCCTCGCGGTTCGAGCGCGCCCTGTTCGTGGGTGACCCCGGGCAGCTGGACCCGTTCTCGACAGTCGAGGTCGACCGCTGGACCGGGCTGTCCTGGGATCCGATGCAGAGCGCCGTCGCGGTCCTGCTGCGGCACAACCCCGACCTGCCGGTGCACCGCCTGCCGGTGTCGTGGCGGCTGCCGCACTCGGCCGCGGGCGTGATCGCGGAGGCGTTCTACCCGTTCACCGGTTTCCGGTCAGGAACCGGACCGGGCGACCGCACCCTGACCTTCACCCCCGGCGGGGACCGACTCGACCAGGTGCTCGACGACGCCGCGGCGACCGGCTGGGGGCTGCACCGGCTGGCGCGACGGTTCACCATCCGCACCGATGCCGAGGCGGCCGCGGCCTGCGCCGCCCTCGCCGCCCGCGCGTTGGCGCGGGCCGGCGCGACCGTCTCGGAGGCCGGCGAGCGGCCGCTGACCGCGCACCGGATCGCGATCGGGGCGGCGCACCGCGATCAGGCGGCGGCGATCCGGGCACACCTTCCGGCCGAGGCCGCCGGAGTCACGGTCGACACCGCGAATCGCCTGCAGGGCCGGGAGTACGACCTGACGATCGTGCTGCACCCGTTGTCCGGGCGGCGCGACGCGACCGCGTTCCACCTGGAGTCGGGGCGGCTGTGCGTGCTGACCTCGCGGCATCGGCACGCGTGTGTGGTGGTGGCCCGGGACGGCATCGCGGAGCTGCTGGACGAGCATCCGTCGAGTGAGCCGGTGCATCTCAACGTGCCCGTCAAGTTTCCGGACGGCTGGGAGGCGAACCAGGCGATCCTCTCGCACCTGAATCGATGACTGTCGCTAATCCGACAACAGACCGCTACTGTGAGTGAATGGCGGTCTTCACGACGGCGGGGTCCATGCGCGACGATGCCTACCGTCCCATCCTGCGACCACGCCGCGGTGAACTGGCGGCCCTCAGTCACTTGGCGCCCGGCGACGCCGCCCGGGTCATGCCGATCCTCGAACTGGAACCGGGACCGGACGTCATCTCGCTGATCCGGCAGCTGCCCCCACGTACCGGGGCGATCGCCGTCGACTTCGGCGGGCTGCCCGAGCACCCCGGTCTCGCGGCACCTTCGATCGATCTCGCCGAACAGCTGGCCGAGCTGGGCGTGGCCATGTTGCCGGTGCTCCGCCCGGACGAAAGCAGTCGTCGCCTGATCGCCCACGGCCTGGCCGCCCGGATGCACCTGCGCCGGGCGGTGCTGCGGCTTCAGCCGCACGTCGACGCCGGGAATCCGGCGGCGGCGACCGCGGTCACCGAGCGCCTGCTGCGCGGCTCGGGACTCGACGTGCAGGAGATCGACCTGCTCATCGATCTCGCCGAGACGGCCTGCGCGGCGCACGCGGACGTGGTCGAACAGCGATGCCGGCGGGTGCTGCGCTGGGCGCGCGAGCGGCCGTGGCGATCGGTGAGCGTGGCGTCCGGCGCGATGCCCGCGAACCTCGACGACCTGCCCACCGACCGGCCGGTCACGGTGGGGCGACTCGACGCGCGGGTGTGGGCGCGGCTGGGCGAACCCGGGATCGGGTACGCGGATTACGGCGTGACCTCGCCGGTTCGCCGTTACGGAGTGCAGCGGCATCGGCAGTTGCCGACCCTGCGCTACACCGCCCCGCACGACTGGTGGATCTATCGCTGGTCGCGTCGTGGCGGACGCAGCGACGATCGCTGCCAGGATCTGTGCCGCACGCTCGTGCACTCGCCCCAGTGGCCGGCCCAGGGAGCCCAGTTCTCCTGGGGTGACGCCGAGATCGCCAGGCGCGCGCGGACGGCCCGGGGCGGCGGCAGCTCGGCCAGCTGGATGTCGTGGAGCACCTCGCACCACATCGCCCAGGTGCTCTCGACGCTCTGAGTTTTGTCGTACGCTTGTTCTAATGTCACTGACAGCCGCGTTGAGCTACGCCCGGCATGGCATTCCGGTCCTGCCGGTGCACACGCCTGACCCGCGCGGCGATTGTTCCTGCGACAGGGGGGCCGCATGCGATCGACCCGGCAAGCATCCCCGGCTGCGGCACGGCCTGACCGACGCCAGCACCGACCCGCGCCTGATCGAGATGTGGTGGGCGCGCTGGCCGGCGGCGAACGTCGGGCTGCGCACCGGCGTCGCGATGGATGTGGCCGACATCGACTCCGCCGCCGGCTGGCACGGCCTGACCCATCTGCTGGGCGGTTCGCTGCCGGCCGGCCCCCGGGTCCGCACCGGCAGTGGCGGGTGGCATCTGTGGTTCCGGCCGACCGGCTTCGGCAACCGCGTGCACCTGCTCCCCGGCCTCGATTGGCGGGGTGCGGGTGGCTATGTCGTGGCCCCGCCGTCGCGGCACGCGGCCGGCGTCGACTACCGCTGGGTGCGCCGTCCGGGCGACGAGTTGCCGGCCGGCCCCGGCGCCCTGCTCGCGCTGATCGAGGGTCCACCACCGCCAGCCGCACGGCACCGGCCGATCGCCCATCCCGACCGCTACGCCGAGGCCGTCCTCGCGGCTTCGGTCGAGCGGGTGGCGGCCGCCCCGGCGGGTTGCCGCAACGACACGCTCAACCGGGCCGCGTTCGCGCTGGGCCGGTTCGTCGGCGCCGGTCTGCTCGATCAGGGCGACGTGGTCCGGGAGCTGGAGGCAGCCGCCCGCCGGGCCGGGCTCGGCCGCGTCGAGGTGCGGCGCACCGTCCGGTCCGGGTTGACGGCCGGGCGGCGCACGCCGGTCGATCCCTCTGCTCCACTATTGAGGGCATGACCGATCGACGAGGCTTGAAGCCTTACGACGTGGAGGTCGCGGTGGCGGCCGGCCGGGACGAGACGTGGGAGGCCGTCACCCAGCCGGCCGTGCTGCACCAGTGGTTCGGGTGGGACTACGACGGGCTCGACGCGGAGATCCGGCAGATCTTCGTGGACCAGGCGGCGCTGCTCGCCCCCGAGCGGATGGGCTGGGCCGACGGTTCCTACCTGGAGGTCAGCGGCGACGACGAGCGGTCGACGGTGCGGGTGATCCGGGACGGTGCCGGCCCGGCCGGTCCCGACCGGTACGACGCGATCGAGGAGGGCTGGCGGGCGTTCCTGATCCAGCTGCGGTTCCTGTTCGAACGGCGGCCGGTCGGCCGGCGGCGCACGCTCTATCTGACCGGGGAGACCACCGGGCGGCAGGCGCTGGCCCTGGCCGAGGGGGCCGAGTGGCAGCGGTTCGGGCCGCGGGTGGCCTGGACCGTCGACGGGGCCGGTCTCCTGGTCGTGGTGGCCGGGCGGCTGCCGCTCGACGACCGCGACGCGGGGCGGATGGAGGTGACGGTCTCGACCTACGGGCTGGATGACGTGGCCTTCGAGTCGTTGCGCGAGGAGTGGACGAAGCGGTGGGCGCCGGCCGCCGAGCGGGCCGAGGTGATCACGGCCGCCGACGCGGCGCCGGACAACTGAGGCCGCCGCGATCGGGCGGCTGACAACAGGTGAACGGGGGGTTCGTTCGGAGGTGGCCGAGCCGGTAGCCTGTCGAGGCTGAAGCGGCCGGGGGGCGACGTGCTGCGGGGAGACTTGGTCGAGAAAGCTGCGAGTGGGGTGCTGGACAGCCCGGCTCGCCTGTGTGCGGTCGGGCGTCTCGGGCTCGGTCCGCGAGCCGACGTGGCCTTCGACCGGATCGCCGTCCTGGTGGAGCGGCTGATCGACGCCCCGGTCTCGCTGGTCACGGTGATCACCGCCGACCGGCAGTTCCTGCCCGGCCAGGTCGGGATGCCGGAGCCGTTCGCCGCCGACCGCGAGATGCCGATCACCCATTCGCTCAGCCGGCATGTCGTCCAGGCCGGCCGCATGCTTGTCGTCGAGGACATCCGGGCCGATCCGGCCATGCGGGACAACCCGGCGGTGCACGACGTCGGGGCGATCTCGTTCGCCGGGGTGCCGCTGACCGACTCGGACGGCCAGGTGCTCGGCACCCTTGCCGTGATGGACCGCGAGCCGCGCACCTGGACGGCGAGCGAGATCGCGCTGCTCGTCGATCTCGGCGAGGTCTGCTCGTCGGAGCTGCGGCTGCGGATCGCCCGGGAGATCGCCGACGAGGCCCGCCGGGCCGCCGAGTCGGCCCATGACCAGCTCACTCTGCTCGGCGAGTTGACCGAGACGCTGTCCGCCACGATGGACATCGACGAGGCCCTCGGCCGGCTCGGCCGGATGGTGGCGGGCCGGCTTGCCGACTGGTGCGTGGTCGCGCTGGCCGAGCCGTCCGGCGCCGTACGGCACGTGTCGGCGGCCCACTTCGATCCGGCGTACGCCGAGGACGCCGAGCGCCTCGCCCGCCTTGCCGCCGACGCGCCCCGCGACATGAAAGCCATGCTCGCGGCCGTGCAGCGGGCGGCCGGCCCGGTCCGCCGGGATGCGGCCGACCCGGCCTCACTGCGCCGGCGGACGAGCACCGGGGAGATCGCCGAGATCGCCGAGCGGCTCGGGTTCGATTCCTACCTGATCACGCCGATCACCGCGCCGGTCGGCCGCCGCAGCGTCGGCGCGCTCATGCTGGTCAACGGAGCCGGCCGCGGGGTGTTCGGCGCGGCCGAGGAGGGCACGGCGGTCGAGATCGGGCGCCGGGCCGGCCAGGCCGTCGACAACAGCCGGCTGTACGGGCGGCAGCGGCACGTCGCCGAGGTCCTGCAGCACAGCATGCTCCCCCAGCTCCCCGACATTCCGGGCATCGAGCTGCACGCTCGCTATCTGCCGGCGCAGATCGGCGCGGCCGTGGGCGGCGACTGGTACGACGCTTTCGTGCAGCCGGACGGCAGCGTGATGCTTGCCGTCGGCGACGTCTCGGGGCACGACATCGAGGCGGCGGCGACCATGGGCCAGGTCCGCAATCTGGTGCGGGGTGACGCGTACGGTCGCGACGACGAGCCGGGACCGCTGCTGTCCCAACTCGATCGGGCGCTGCACGGCCTGAGCATGCCGGCGGCGGCGACGGCGGTGCTGGTGCGACTCCGCCCGGACGAGTCCGGATATGAGCTGACATTCGCCAATGCCGGCCACCCTCCGCCGGTCCTCCTGCGCCCGGACGGCGAGGTGGAGGTCTGGTGGGAGGACCCGGAGCCGCTGCTGGGCCTGGTCCCGCGGGACGATCGCAGCACCCATCGCCGGCGGGTGCTGCCCGGTTCGACGCTTCTGCTCTACACCGACGGCCTGGTGGAGCAACCGGCGGCCCTGATCGACGAGGGCATCCGGCGGATCCGGACGGTGCTCGAGGATGGCGCCGCCATGCCGTTGGACGACCTCTGCGGGCAGATCCTCGGCACCGTGACCCGCCGCGACGACGACATCGCGGTGCTGGTCATCCGTCTGAGCTGAGGGCGGGCGGGCCGCCGTGGGTCCACGGTGTCTCGGCCGGGTCGGGGAGCGCCGCCCCCGGCCGGTAACCCTCGCTCAACGTGGTGAGCAGCAGTTTCTCACCCACCGCCGGGACCGTTCCGGGCTCCGCCACCAGCTTGCGGCCCATCCCGCCGGACAGTTCCAGGAGGACGTCGTGGCCGGCCGGGGTCGCGGTGATCGAGACGACCTTCGCCTTCTGGGCCGGCCGCGCGGGCGACGTCAGGGTCGCGCCCGCCTCGACCCGGATGGTCTCCGCGGTCGCGACCATGATGCGCGGACGCAGCACCGGGCGTTTGCCGGTGTCGTCCACCCGGTCCGGGGCGGCCAGCGTCACCACGCCGCCGAAGGCCACGCCGGCCAGGCGGTACTCGGCCATCACCAGCGGGTCGTCGAAGGCGCGCTGCACCGCGTACCGCGCGGCCGCGTTCTCCAGGCGCTGCAGGCGGGCGGCGGCGGCCACCGCGCCGTCGCGGCGGGGCTGCGGCGGACCTCCCTCGGCCAGATGCTCCACGAACGACGAGTACGAATCCCGGTCGCTGTCCCAGCGGGCGGCCACCCGATCACCCGGGGGCAGGGTGCGCAGCCGGTCGAGAATCCGCCACATCTGCTGCCAGGTCGGCAGCAGCAGCTCGTGCAGGACGGTCGCCAGGGCCGGGTCTCCGTCGGCGATCAGCGGCGCCAGCACCCGGTTGTCGAACTCCGGGTCGGTGGCGGGCCCGGCCACCGGGCCGTTCTCGGCCTCGCGAGCGGCTTGCGCCCCCGCTTCGATCCACGCGAGCAGGGACCCGAGGTGGTTGTCCTCGGCGCCGCTCTGCCCGGTCGCCCAGTGCAGGCCGAGCGCCTGCACCGCGTTGAGCAGGAGCGACGAGCCCGGCACCTCGGCGGCGCCGGCCAGGAACGTCAGCCACTGGCCGAGCAGCGGGACGGTCGGCGGCACCGGATAGTCGCCGTCGACGCGCCGGAAGCGGGTCGAGCGGCCGAACAGCCGCAGGAAGTCGATGCCGCCCGGGTTCGGCACCCACACCTGCGGCGCGTCGACGTAGCGGTGGCGCACGTCCCGGCCGCGGTCGACCGCCACCGCCTCGGTCTGATCGGCGAACGACATCAGGTAGGGCACCAGTTCGGCGCTCAACGCGTCGGCGAAGGCGAAGCGCTCGTCCCGGTTGCGCGGCTGCGCCACGACCAGCAGCCGGGGCTTTGCGGGCGAGTCGCCGAACATCGCCGCGAGCGGGGCGTTGGCCTCCCCCGCCATCGCGAGCGGGATCAGCACGAACGGGTGATCGTGCAGATGAAGATGCCGGACGGTGGCGATCGGTTGCGCCCGGCCGGCCGCGAAGGCCTGGGCCCGGGCGAGCGCCACGAGCGTCAAGAAAGGGCCTCCTCGCGCAAGCGGGCCGCCGTGCGCAACAGAGCCGCGGCCTCGGCCTGGTCCGGGGTCGGCGTCGCCGTGCCGGTCGCCAGTTCGAGAGCCTGCGCCACCGTCTCCACGCCGCCCAGCGACTCCCGCACCGAGCGGCCGAGCGAAGCGGTCGTGCCCGCTGCCTCGTGCCGGCAGAACACCGACATCTCGCATGTCGAGAGGCACTCGGGGACATAGCGCGCGGAGACCGACGCCAGCGACTCGACAAGGGCCGCGGGCGACAGGGCGACGTCGAAGGACACCGCCGGCGGCAACGAGTCGATCAACTCGGTCACCGAGGAGAGGCGGGACAGCTGCCGCTTGAGGGTGGAGAGCTGCTTGCGAACGTCCACGACGACGGCTTCCGGCGTGAGCGAGAAGTTCGACGGGCAGACCAGGATCACCTCGTGGCTCACCCGGTCGTCGCCCAGGAGCCGGCGCAGCGCCAGCACGTAGACCGCCGCCTGGACCGCGGCACCGGCGACCTTTGCCGCGTCGGCCTGGCCGTCGACGATCGCGAACGACTTGATCTCGACGACCCGCAGGCGGCCCTCGCTCTGGAAGGCGATCAGGTCGGGCTCCAGGAACACCGTCTGACCGGCCACCGACAGGGTCAGCAGCGGGTGGTCGACAAGCGCCGACGTGGCCGAGGTCAGCAACTCGCGGGTGCGCGCGTGGCGAGCGGTGAGCGTGGCGTCGTCGTCCGCGCCGAGATCCTGGTAGCCGACCACCCCGACGTCGAGCACCGACCGCAGCAGTTCGCAGTCGTCGGCCTTGAGCATCGCCTCGAAGGCGTTGCCGCGGGCCAGCGCGAATCGGGACTGACCGAAGCTTCCGGGGAAGCCGACCCGGGCCGCCAGCGCCACCTTGTCGACGCCGGCCGCGTCCAGCACCGAGCGCCGCGAGCAACCCGGATTGCCGGTCAGGGCCGCGATGGTTCGCGCGTTGTGCCGTTTCGCCGGCTCGGGACCGCGCAGTTGAGCTATCCGATTCACCCGGCTCCTCGCTGGTGGGGCAGGTCGGCGACACCGAAGAGCTGCTGGCGGTCGGCCAGGCGGGACGCCCGGGCGACCGCGTCCTCGCGGATCACGGACTCCGCCGCGAGCAGTTCGGCAAGCGCGGGCGCGGCGAGCGCCGCACGCGCCGCGTCAGCAAGATCAACGGCTTCGACCCCATCCGGTACGCGTTCCGCCAGCGACCGCACGAGCTGGGCCGCGGCCCGGCCCGACCGGCGCATCGCCGCGAACTCGGCCACTCGGATGATCATGGCCAGTTCGTCGGCCCGGCGCCGCCCGGGGGTGACGAGGCGCTGCTCGATCGGCCACTGCGCAAGCGCCACCAGACCGGGCAGCGCGACCAGGTCGGGCCCGAGCGCCGCACACAATCCGGGCACGCGGGCACGAGTCAGCGAAGCCGGCGTCAGATCGCCGTCGAACAGCGCGGCGTGCACGTCGACCACGAGCCGGGCCCCGGCTGGCGCGCCGAGCAGGAGCAGCGCACGACGGGCCTGCTCGGCGGTGGTCGGCAACGTGCTCAGATGCTTCACCGGGCCGCTCTCGGATCGGGGGTCTGGCGGTTGACTCTAGATCTTCCTACACCGGGACGACAATGTGGGGACGATCGCGACGTTTCACCCGCGATAGCGATTAACGTTCGCATATCGGACGCCGGGCGCAACGCGCGCTACGTTCAGACTTATGCCGAAGGCCATCTGGAACGACGAAGTTATCGCCGAGAGCGACGACACCGTGGTTGTCGAGGGCAACTACTACTTCCCGCGCGACTCCGTGCGCGACGAGGTGTTGCTCCCGTCCGAGACCCACACCGTCTGCCCCTGGAAGGGCAAGGCTTCCTACTACACCCTCTCGTCGAACGGGCAGCTGGCCCCGGACGCGGTCTGGTTCTACCCGGAGCCCAAGCCGGACGCCAAGGCCGTACGTGACCGATTGGCCTTCGGCAAGAAAGACGTCCGAGTAGAAGCCTGACCAACTGTGGGGCCCGCTCACGCGATGCGCGGGTGGGCCTCCTCGATCGCGGACACCTCGAGATAGTCGAGCATGTCCCGCTGCTCCGCCGGGCCGAGCGCACCGAACGCCTCGTACGCCGACGCCCGCGAGTGCTCCGTCTCCGCCGCCAGCAGCGCGATGATGCCCGACCAGGCAAGCGAGACCCGGTCGAAGAGCCGTGCCGTGCGCAGCGACGACAACCGGCTCAGCATCGCCACCTTGGTCGCCGCGTCGTCGTCGTGCGGGATCCGGTCGGACAGCTCGAACAGCGCCTTGCCCCGATAGGGGTGCTCCGCCTCGACCATCCGCGCCAGATCGGCGTTGCTCATCCGGTCGACCGCCGGGGCCGGACCGCGCTTGGGCAGCTGGGGCAAATCAGCGGGCACGGCTGTCCCTTCCGCTCTCGAATCCATTGCCGGGCGACTGCTGCGGCAGGGTTGGCACGTTCTCGAACGAGGGGAACGGCATCACCGGCATGGCCGGCTGCGGCGGCTCGGCGGGGATCAGCGAATCGAGCACCGCGCGACCCGCCTCGGTGTCGGCTCCCACGGTCTCGTCGACCGCCGTCCGCACCTGCCGCACCAGCGTCGCCTGAGCACGACGCATGGTCCGCAGGATCTCATCCGAGAGAGTCGCTCCGCTCAACCGCGAGGCGCCGTCGTCGAGCCGCAAACCGGTCACGACACCCGACCCGGTCACCGTCACCGTGACCACGCCGTCGTCACCGGTCGCGGACGCGCTGAGCGCCGCGAGCCGATCCGCGAGATTTCCACCCGGCACAGTTTGTCCTCCGTTGCCGACTTTCGGGCTGTTGGCGTCCTATGAGATCACGGGTAGGCGACGACGGCATCCGTACCCGGGCCGCGTCGCCCCGGCACCACCCGCCTCGGCGACCACCGTAGCCTCAAGGCAATACATTGATTGTCGCTGCCGACGGGGAATGAGGGTGTCGTGGACCGGACCACCGAGGAAAGCGCCACCGAGTGGCGCTCGCCGATGGTCGATGTCTCCGGCATGTCCCTCGATGAGCTGGGCGCTCAGGAGGGTGACTCGACATTGGCCCGGGCGTTGCGCCGGCTGGCCGACGAGCTCGACGAGCCGGGCGAGCCGATCGCCGGCTTCAACTCGGCCCTGTGACAGTTGAGAACCTTTCGGCTGACCGACACCGCTTTCACCGCACTCGCCGCCGGCCGCCCGTCCGCCGCCACCGTCGGGGTCCTGCGCCGGGCCCAGGCCAGCCGTCACCTCCTCGAGCTGAGCGAGATCCGCAAGCTGGGCGGCCCCGTCCCCGAGCCGATCGAACTGTTCGACCCGATGGCCGCGCTGCACACCGCCGTGACCCGGACCGCCCTGCGAGCGGGGCAAACTCCCCCACCGCCCCGGCGGGCCGCCACCCATCACCTGAGCGCCTCGCACCGGGGACACACCCTGCGGGTCCGCCTCGAGGACACCGACCCGCTCCGCGCCGAACTCGGCCTGACGCCATCCGGCCGGTTGACCACGGACGAGGTGGCCGAGTGGCAACGCCTGCTCTCCTCGGCCTGGGAGCTCCTGACGACCCGCCATCGGGAAGCGGCCGAGATCATGGCCGCGACCCTGCGTGTGCTCGTGCCGGTGGAGCCCGACCCGGGTGCGAGCGGCCTGTCCGCCACCTCGGCGGTGGCGTTCGGCGCGGTGGCGATCTCGACCCCGGGCGATCCCCGCTCGTTCGCGGTGGGCCTGCTGCACGAATGCCAGCACAGCCTCCTGAACGCCACCTTCACCCTGTTCGACCTGGTCAACCCCGGTGGTGCACGAGTCTGCTCGCCCTGGCGTGACGACCCGCGCCCGCTGTCGGGCCTGCTGCACGGCGCCTACGCCTACCAATCCGTCGCCCGCTTCTGGCACGTCGAGTCGCGGCGCCGGATTCCCCGGCAGCGGCCGGGTCACGCGGCCCTACCCGGGCTCTCCCCGGCGCGTCAGGATTCGGCTGCTCACCTTTCCGCCGTCGGCTCGACCGCTCGCACCGATGGCCCGGTCGAGGTTTCCGGGCCGGACGAGACGGGACCGCACGGGCCGGCGGCGGGAAGTGGTGGGGGTCTCGCCCCCGAAGCTCAGTCGCGAGACGGCGGGGCGGCGGAGCTTCGGGGGCGGCTGGCCGAATTCGAGTTCGCGCGCTGGCGAGGGGCCGTCCTGTCGGCCGCCGACACCCTGCTGAGCAGTGCCCATCTCACCGCGGCCGGCACCCGGTTCGTCGGCGCGATGCGGGCCGAGGTCGCCGGCCTGCCGGTGGGTTCGGTGCACCCTCGGGTGGCTCGGCTGGCCGCCGGCGCCAACGCCGAGCATCGCGCCCGGTGGCGGCTGCGAAATCTGGCCGTCCCGGCTCACACCCTGGCCGAGCTGGTGTCCGCCTGGCGGGCGGGCCGCCCCGCGCCGGTGCCGGCGGAGTCCGAGCTGAGGGCGGACAGCGGACGCCGGCTGGAGAGCAGCGGCCGGCTCCGGCTGGTGCACGAAGCGCTGAACGACCGCCCGGCCGCCGCGGGCCTACGGCCCGGGGATGCCGCCTACCTGGACGGAGACGGCGGGACTGCGCTCGTCGCGTACATCGAGGAGGTTGAGCTCGGTGCTCCTGATCTTGATTGTTGGGCCGGCATCTCGGCGCTGTCGCCGCAGGTGGCGTTGAGGGAGCGACCGGAGGTGGTGCGAGCCGTCTGGATTAAACTAATAAAGAGCGAAAAAGTCGGACTGACGGCTTTGGCCGCCTGGGTCGGTGGATCGCTCATGTCGTCCTGACGCCGCCCGATGGAAGGCGCGGAGGTGAGGCATGAGTTCCGGCAAGATCCTGGAGCGGTTCCGTCGCGGTGTCGACCGTTCGATGATCTTCGCGTCACTCATGGTGCTGGCGTGGCCGATGGTGTTCCTGCGGCTCACCGACGACGACGGAAACGTGACCGACTGGCTGCTGCCGAGCGCGATCGTGCTGTTCCTCGGCCTCGGCGTCATCAAGCTCACCGAGCGCTGGCCGCTCGCCCAGTACGCCCCGGCCTCCGCCGCCGTCGTGATGGCCGCGATCCTGCACGCCGGCGACAGTCCGGACAGCTACGGCTTGACCTGGCTGATCATCGTGGTGGCCGGCACCATCCTGGTGCGGCAGTTCCTCGGCACGCACACCAACGAGAGCCTGATGCGCGACCTCACCCGGCAGCGCGCGATCCTGGCCCGGCAGGCCTACCGTGACCCGCTCACCGGGCTCGGCAACCGGGCGATGTTCATGGATCACGCGCACGACGCCCTGACCGACGCCGACGGCACCATGACCGCCGTGATCCTGCTCGACCTCGACGGATTCAAGGGCGTCAACGACACCTACGGCCACGCCGCCGGCGACGAACTGCTGCGGGTCGCGGCCGAGCGCCTCAACGCCAACGTGCGCGCCAACGACACCGTCTCCCGGCTGGGCGGCGACGAGTTCGTGGTGCTGCTCCCCCGCCTCGCCGACGACCTGATCGCCGACACCGTCACCAACCGCATCCTGCGTGACCTGCTGCAACCGCTCGTCGTCGAGGGCACCGTGCTGACCATCCGGGCCAGCGCCGGCATCGCGATCACCCGTGGCGGCCACGACGTGGACGGCATCCTGCGCGAGGCCGACGAGGCGCTCTACCACGCCAAGGCCGACGGCAAGGGGGTCGCCCGCCGGTTCGATCCGGCCCGGTTCGCCGAGGCCGAGAAGCGCCGCCGGGCCGAACACGAACTGCACCGGGCCCTCGCCGAGAAGCAGTTCGAGGTGTACTACCAGCCGATCGTCGACCTCGACGGCGAGCACACCGTCGGTGTCGAGGCCCTCGTGCGCTGGCAGCACCCGACGCTCGGCCTGCTGCCGCCGGCCGAGTTCCTCGACCTCGCCGAAGACCTCGGCCTGCTGCCCGAGCTGGGCGGCTGGATCCTGGAACAGGCGTGCGCGCAGGCGGTCGAGTGGCAGCGCGACAACCCGGATTTCGAGCTCAACGTCAACCTCTCGGTCTCCCAGCTGGCCAACCCGGACCTGACCGAGGAGGTCCGGGACGTGCTGGCCCGCACCGGCATGCCCGCCCACCGGCTGGTGCTCGAGCTGACCGAGACGATGGCGCTGACCGACCTCACCGCGTCGGCACGGGTGCTGACCTCGTTGAAGACGCTCGGCGTGCGGATCGCGCTCGACGACTTCGGCACCGGCTTCTCGTCACTGAGCCACCTGGGCGCGCTGCCGGTCGACGTGGTCAAGATCGACCGGTCGTTCGTGCAGGCGATGCCGGCCGGCTCGGGTGACGCGTCGGTGGCCGAGGCGGTCCTGCAGATCGCTCGGACGTTCGGGCTGTCCCCGGTGGCCGAGGGGGTCGAGGACGCCGGGCAGGCGGCCCGGCTGCGGGAACTGAACTGCGCGCACGCGCAGGGCTACCACTTCGCCCGGCCGATGCCGGCGGCCGGCATCACCGAGCTGCTGCTGGCCAGGACCTCATAGCGGCGGCAGGTCGAGGTCGGTCTCCAGCCGGTCGCCGGCGGCGACGCGAGCCAGGATCGGATGAGCTTCCCCGTACGCCTTGACGAGTGCCGCCGTGGCCTGGTGCCGGGCCTCCTCGTCGCCGCCGTCGAGCACCGCGTTCCACCCGCAGGCCAGGGTGTCGGGGTGCTCGGAACCGCGCACCAGGGCGGACCGCTGCCAGGTGTCGGCCGCGATCTGCTGGGCCTCCTGCCGCTCGCCCAGCCCGAACAAGTCGTTGGCGTAGCCGTTCGCGCAGGCCAGCGTGAACGGGTGATCGGAGCCGACGCTGCGCCGCAGCCCGTGCAGGGCCTCCTGGTCGATCCGGCGCGCCTCGGCCGGTCGGCCGCCCGCCCGCACCACGCCGGCCAGCCCGGCCGAGGCGGCGAGCGTGAACGGATGGTCGTCGCCGAGCACCGCGTGATAGCGGATGACCGCGCGTTCGAGCAGCTCGTGGGCCCGGTCGAGGTCACCTCCGGCGGTGGCCGCGTTGGCCAGCGTCACCACCGCGGCGAGCGTCTCCACATGCAGGTCGCCGAACCGGCGGCGAGTCAGCGACACGGTCGTCTCGGCTCGGGTCAGGCCGTCGGCGAGACCCCGGCGGCGGGCCGCCATGGCCGAGACCCGGGCCGCCCACAGCGCGAACGGGTGGTCCTCCGGGATGTCGCCGCGCACGGCGGCCAGCACCTCGTCGGCGCCCGCGTAGTCGCCCAGGCCGAACAGGTCGAACGCGAGCCCGGCCCGCGACGACAGGATCTCCGGGTGACCGTCGGCGAGGATCGCCTGCCGCTGCCGCAGGGTCTGCTCGTCGAGGGTGCGGGCGCCCCGGAAGTCGCCGAGCAGGCGCAGGTCGGCGGCCAGGTTGTTGGCGCAGCGCAGGGCGGTCGGGAAGGCCTCGCCGAACAGCCGCCGATAGCGCACCAGGTTGTCGCCGTCGAGCTGACGGGCCTGCCCGAAGTGACCGCGGATGCGCAGGTCGGCGCCGACCGAGTTGGCGGTGGCCAGGGTGGTCTCGTCGTCGCCGCCGAGCGCCTCCCGCTGGGCGCGCAGGGTCTGCTCGTTGAGCACCCGGGCCTCGGCCGTGCGGCCCACCGCCCGCAGCGCGTTGGCCAGGTGGAACGAGGCGAGCATAGTCTGCTCGTCGTGCTCGCCGAGGGTGTCGCGCCAGCGGGCGAAGGCGGCCGCGGCCAGCGCGCGGCTGGAGTCGTAGTCGCCGGCCGCGTAGTGGTGCCGCACGCAGTTGATGACCAGCTGGCGGATCTCCTCGGTGCCGGCACCCAGCACATCGGAGTGCACGAGGTGCGGGCTCAGCTCGGCATAGCGGGGGTGGCTGCCCGGGTCGTCCGGGTCGCCCGGGTCGGCCGCTGCCAGCATGCCCTGCACCGTGGCGAGCAGCATGGCGTGCCGTTCCGAGGTGAGGCCCTGCCCCAGCATGCCGCGCACCAGCGGGTGCACGATCAGGTGCTCGCCGGGCGGATCGAGCTCGGCCAGCCCGTAGCGGCCGATCAGGCGCAGCGCCGCCTTGAGCCGGCGCTCGATGCCGACGGTGCGGGCCAGCTCGGCCGGCAGCGGCAGCATCCGGGCGCCCCAGAGCAGCCGCCAGGACACGGGTGCGCTGCCGAGGAACGCGCTGAGCTCGAGAAGTCGGTAGGCGGCCGGGGCATGCGCGCGCAACGCGTCGGCGGCCAGGCCCCAGGCCACCCGGATCGGGTTCGGGAAGGCCAGCTCCGCGGCCACCGACTCGAACCGGCTCAGGTATTCGGCGACCGGCCAGCCGGTCGCCGCGCGCACCGCGGCGGAGAGGTCGAGGGCCATCGGGACGTCGGCCAGGCGGCTCGCCAACCGCTCGGCGTCGGGCCCGGTCAGTTCGGGCGTACGCCGGCGGAGCAGGTCGACGCTGTCCGCCCGGTCGAAGACGCCGACCGGCACCGACTGCGCCACCTCGGCCGGCCAGCGCGGGTTGCGGCTGGTGATCAGCACGTGCCCGGCACCACTCGGCAGATAGGACTTGATCTCCTCGGGCCGGTTGGCGTCCTCGAAGACCACCAGCCAGTTGCGGAACGGCTCGCCCCGGCTCAGCGCGTCGCGGACCGCGGCCAGCGTGCGGTTCATGTCGCCGGTCTCGGCCAGCCCCAGCCGCTGGGCCAAGCCGATCAGTGCGGCCCGGGTGCCGGCCGACTGCTCCGCGGGGATCCACCACACCAGGTCGTACGTCTCCGCGTAGCGATAGACATATTCCACCGCCAACTGGGTACGTCCCGTCCCGCCCAGCGGATGTTCCTCGCCGGGTAACAGGACGACCGGTCCGGTCGCCAGCCGGCCCCGCAATCGGGCCAGCAGGTCCTCGCGACCCACGAAGCGAGGATTACGCGGCGGCAGACCGCCCAGGATCGGCACACCACGCTCCTCACGTGTTTGGTGTTGCCGATTACCGTACGTGGAACCATGACGACTGTGGAAGAAGGACCCGTTGCCTGACGAGATCGTGACGAATCTCGGCCGCGCCGCCGACACCACCACGGTGGCCCTCAAAGGCGAGGTCGACGTGCTCACCGTCGATCAGGTCCGGGTGGCGCTCGAGGAGTCGCTCGCCGGCCGGCCGCGGGAAATCGTGGTCGACATGAGCGAGCTGACCTTCATCGACTCCACCGGCCTGGGCGCGCTGATCTTCGGTTTCCAGCGCGCCCGGGACGCGGGCATCCGGTTCCGGCTCGCCCGACCGACCCGGACCGTCCATCAGATCCTGTTGCTCAGCGGCCTGCTCGAAGTGGTCGAGGTCACGCTTTGAGCGGCGCGGCCGCCAGGCCGATACCCGGCGCGATCGGCCGGAGCCGCTTGCCGGCGAAGAGCATCAGGCTGAGCAGGCTGGCCAGGATGGCGAGCGCCCCCGCGCCGTACCAGGCGGCGTTGTAACTGCCGAGCTGGTCGCGCAGCAGGCCGGCGGCGGTGGCCGCGATCGCCGCACCGAACTGGTGCGAGGCGAACACCCAGCCGAAGACGACCGGGCCGGACGCGCCGAAGTATTCCCGGCACAGGGTCACGGTCGGCGGCACGGTGGCCACCCAGTCGAGACCGTAGAACAGGATGAACACCACCATGCTGGGGTGCGCGGTGGCCGCGAACAGCGACGGCAGCACCAGCAGCGAGAGGCCACGGCCGAAGTAGTAGACGGCGAGCAGCACCCGGCTGTCGACCCGGTCGGTGAGCCAGCCCGAGACGATCGTGCCGGCGATGTCGAAGAAGCCGACGAGGGCGAGCAGACCGGCCGCCGTGGTCTCGGCCATCCCGTGGTCGTGCGCGGCCGGGATGAAGTGCGTGCCGACCAGCCCGTTGGTGGTCGCCCCGCAGATCGCGAAACCGCCGGCGAGCAGCCAGAACGGCCGGGTCCGGGCGGCCTGACCGAGCGCGCGCAGGGCGGTGCGGGCGGCCCCGGCGGGGGCGATCGGCTCGGGCTGCTCGTACTCGCCGCCATAGGCGCCGAGGCCCATCTCGGCCGGGTGGTCGCGCAGGCGCCACCAGACGAGGGGTACGACCGACAGCGCCACCGCCGCCACGGTCAGGGCCGCGAACCGCCAGCCGGCTCCCTCGGTCAGCCGGGCCAGGACCGGCAGGAAGACCAGGTTGCCGGCCGCTCCCCCGGCCGTCAGCACGCCGGTGACCAGGCCCCGATGCTTGACGAACCAGCGGTTGGTGATGACCGCGACGAAGCCGAGTGCCATCGATCCGGTGCCGAGCCCGACAAGTACGCCCCAGCAGAGGATCAGCTGCCAGCTCTGCCGCATGAAGACGGTCAGGCCGGAGCCGGCCGACACCAGCACGAGTGCGGCCATGATCACCCGACGGATGCCGAACTTCTCCATCAGGGCCGCGGCGAACGGCGCGGTCAGGCCGTAGAGCAGCAGGTTCACCGAGACCGCGGCCGAGATCGTGCCGAGCGACCAGCCGAACTCGTCGTGCAGCGGACGGATCATGACGGACGGCGTGGCGCGGAAACCAGCCGCGCCGACCAGGGCCACGAAGGCGATGCCGGCGACAAACCAGGCCGGATGAATGCGGTACGTCTTCTGCACGCCACTGATCCTGCTGGCCGACGACCGTTCGGGCGAGTGGCCGGAAGGCCATCATGCGCAAGAATTGGGCCATGAGCCACTACCCGACGGAGACGGCCGGATCCGCCCCGGACCGGCCCGACCGCCGCCACCTGATCGCTGAGCTCGTCCTCGACGGTGTGGTCAGCTTCGACCTCGGCACCCCGCCGCAGGTCTTCAACGCCGCCCGCCGCGCCGACCTCGAGCGCCTCTACCGGGTGCGTGTCTGCGGCACCGGCCCGACCCGCAGCACCGGCGGCTTCACCGTGGTGCCCGATCACGGCCTCGACGAGTTGGCCCGCGCCGACACCGTGATCGTTCCGGGGATCGGCCGGGGTGGCCCGGTGACCGACGGCTCGCTGGACCCGGACGTCAAGGACGCACTGCGGGCCGCCCACGAGCGCGGCGCCCGGATCGTCTCGATCTGCACCGGCGCCTCGGTGCTGGCCGCCGCCGGGCTGCTCGACGGCCGTCCGGCCGCCACCCACTGGGCCTGGGCCGGCCGGATCGCCCCGCTCTATCCGCGGGTCCGGTGGAACTTCGACGTCCTGTTCGTCGACGACGGCGACATCCTCACCTCGGCCGGGGTGGGCGCCGGCGTCGACCTCTGCCTGCACATCGTGCGCAACGACCACGGCGCCGAGGCGGCCAACCGGGCCGCCCGGCGCTGCGTGGTGCCGCCGTTCCGGCAGGGTGGCCAGGCGCAGTACATCGAACGCCCGGTGCCGCACAGCGTCGGCCTCAGCACCGAGCCGACCCGGAACTGGGCGCTCGACCGGCTGGCCGAGCCGGTCAGCCTGGAGGAGATGGCGGCGCACGCGCGGGTGAGCGTGCGCACGTTCACCCGGCGGTTCCGCGACGAGACCGGGATGAGCCCGCGTCAGTGGCTGCTGCGGCAGCGGGTCGCCCATGCTCAGCTGCTGCTGGAGTCGACCGATCTGGGAGTCGAGACGGTGGCCCGCCGCTCCGGGCTGGGGAGCGGCACAGCGCTGCGTCAACACATGCAGTCGACGATCGGGGTGGCCCCGAGCACGTACCGCAAGACGTTCCGCCCGATGCAATCCGCGTCACTGTGACTCAGTAATACGCCCCGACATCCGATGTGAGAGACAAGACCGATTTGTCTCCCTGAGGATGTAATGGACCAGACGTTCCGCCCGCTGCTCGACGCACTGAAGCAGATCGGTGTCGATTCGCGCGCCGTCGACTCGGCCGCGGAGGAAGCGCAGCGCAGTGGCCGCTCGGTGCGCGCCGTCCTGATCAACGACAACGTCGTCACCGAGGAGCAGCTGACCGCGGCCGCGGCCCAGGCGTTCGGCATCAACACGCTCGACCTGAACGGCTACACCCCCGACCCCCAGGCGCTCAAGCGCATCCCGCTCTCGGTCGTGCTGCGGCACCGCGTGCTCGGCCTGTCGATGTCCGACGGCGAACTGGTCGTCGGCGTCACCGACCCGGGCGACGTGGTGGCCCTCGACGACGTGCGCGCCGCCACCGGCATGAACCTGCGGCCCGTGGTGGTGGCCCGCTCCGAGGTCCGCCGGATCATCGAGCGGCTCCAGCGCGAGTCGAGCGATCTCGCCGACATCGCCGACGACGAGGATTCGGATCAGGCCGGGATGGCCGCCCAGGCGGCCGCCTCGGACGACGCGCCGATCGTCCGGTACGTCAACAACCTGATCGAGCAAGCGGTCGTCAACCGCGCCTCCGACCTGCATCTGGAGCCGGGCGAGGACGACATGCGGGTGCGGTACCGGATCGACGGCGTGCTGCACGAGGTGGACGTGATCCCGCGCGGGGTGATGGCCGCACTCATCTCCCGCATCAAGATCATGTCGGGCGTCGACATCACCGAGAAGCGGGTGCCGCAGAACGGCCGCATCACCGCGCTGATCCGCGACCGGACGGTCGACCTGCGTACCGCCACGCTGCCCACGGTCTGGGGCGAGAAGATCGTCCTACGGGTGCTCGACACCGGCGGCATCGACCTCGACATGGGGAAACTGGGTT
Source organism: Paractinoplanes ferrugineus (assembly GCF_016862195.1). Taxonomy (GTDB): domain Bacteria; phylum Actinomycetota; class Actinomycetes; order Mycobacteriales; family Micromonosporaceae; genus Actinoplanes; species Actinoplanes ferrugineus. The sequence continues at coordinate 55,122 of NZ_BOMM01000011.1, forward strand.
TCACCAAGCACAACCTCGACCGGTTCGCCGGGGCGTTCTCCAAACCGCACGGCATGGTGCTGGTCACCGGTCCGACCGGGTCCGGCAAGTCGACCACGCTCTACGCCACGCTGGGCCGGATCTCCAAGCCGGAGATCAACGTGATCACGGTCGAGGACCCGGTCGAATATCGCCTGCGCGGGGTCAACCAGGTCCAGGTGAACGTCAAGGCCGGGCTGACCTTCGCGGCCGTGCTGCCGGCCATCCTGCGTTCCGACCCGGACGTGGTGCTGATCGGTGAGATCCGGGACAGCCACACCGCGCAGATCGCGGTGGAGGCGTCGCTGACCGGCCACCTCGTGCTCTCCACGCTGCACACCAACGACGCGCCCGGCGCGGTCACCCGCCTCACCGAGATGGGCATCGAGCCGTTCCTGGTCGGCTCGTCGCTCGACTGCGTGCTCGCCCAGCGACTCTCCCGGCGGCTCTGCGACTGGTGCAAGGAGGCCTACCAACCGTCCGAGGCGGAACTGGTGGGCGCCCACTGGCCGTTCGAGGACCTGGTCGTGCCGGAGGCGCTCTACCGCCCGGTGGGCTGCCGGAACTGCGCCAACACCGGCTACCGGGGCCGGCTCGCGATCCACGAGGTGATGCCGATCTCGCCGGAGATCGAGTCGCTGACGATCCGGCGCGCCTCCTCCAACGAGATCCGCGAGGTGGCCCTCGACCAGGGGATGTACGACCTGCGGTCGGACGGGTTGGCCAAGGCGGCGGGCGGCCTGACCTCGATCCGTGAGGTGTCCCGGGTGGCGATCTAGCTTACCGACGCTTGGAGCACTTCACCCGATTCCGCCGAAATGCCTCCTAAAGAGGCAGGTAGCGGTGCCGAATTTAGAAGCACGAACGTTCCGCGAGACAGATTGCCGGTGCGATGTACACGACCGACCAAATGGTTACGCCGCAGCAGACGGCCGCCAAAGCGCCGCCCGCCCCCGCATCGGGTGATCTCGCCGTGCTCAACCAGATGCTCGTCACCCTGGTCGAGTCGAAGGGCTCCGACCTGCACCTGACCGTCGGCACCCCGCCGATGATCCGGGTGCACGGCTCGCTGCGCCCGCTGCCCGGGTACGGCAACCTCAACTCGTCGGACACCGCCCTGCTGGCCCGCGCCGCGATCACCGTCGAGCAGTGGCAGACCTTCCAGGCCAAGCAGGAGCTCGACTTCGCGCACAGCATCGTGGGCGTCTCCCGGTTCCGCGGCAACCTCTACGTGCAGCGCAACTCGTGCGGCGCGGTCTTCCGGGCCATCCCGCACGAGATCAAGCCGCTGGACGAGCTGGGCATGCCCGAGACGGTGGCCCGCTTCGCCCACCTGCCCCGTGGCCTGGTGCTGGTCACCGGCCCCACCGGCTCCGGCAAGACCACGACGCTCGCCTCGATCCTCGACCTCGCCAACCGCAGCCGCGCCAACCACATCATCACCATCGAGGACCCCATCGAGTTCCTCCACCCGCACAAACGCAGCGTGGTCAACCAGCGCGAGGTGGGCTCGGACACCGAGGACTTCTCGAGCGCGCTCAAGCACGCGCTGCGGCAGGACCCGGACATCATCCTGGTCGGCGAGCTGCGCGACCTGGAGACGACGGCGACCGCGCTGACCGCGGCCGAGACCGGTCACCTGGTGCTGGCCACCCTGCACACGCAGAGCGCCACGCAGACCATCGACCGCGTCATCGACATCTTCCCGCCGCATCAGCAGCTGCAGATCCGGGCTCAGCTGGCGGCGTCCCTGCAGGGCGTGGTCACCCAGGCCCTGGCCCCCAAGGCGGACGGCAAGGGCCGCGCGGTGATCGCCGAGATCCTGACCGCGACCCCGGCCATCCGAGCCCTGATCCGCGAGGGGAAGTCGCACCAGATCCCCTCGTTCATGCAGGCCGGTGGCAGCGAGGGCATGCTCGCGTTCGACCAGCATCTGGCCGAGAAGGTGCGGGAGGGCGTGGTGACCCTGCAGGTCGCCCTGGAGCTCTGCCACTCGCAGGAGGAACTCAAGCGACTCATCGGCCGGATGTGATGCCATGCCCGTGACCAAGACGTTCCACTACAGCGCGATCGACGCGTCCGGCCGCAAGGCCAAGGGCACTGTCGAGGCGCCCAACGAGGCCGCCGCCACCCACACGCTGCGGCAGCGCGGCGAGGTGCCGCTCGAGGTCACCGAGGCCGGCCAGGGCCTCAACAAGGATCTGCGGATCCCCGGCCTCGGCGGCCGGACGAAGCTCAAGGATCTGGCGATCTTCTCGCGGCAGTTCGCGACGATGACCGCGTCCGGCATGTCGCTGCTGCGCTCCCTGGCGATCATGGAGGAGCAGACCTCGTCGCTTCCGCTCAAGAAGGCGCTCGGCGAGGTGCGCGGCGACGTGTCCGGCGGCGTCTCGCTGTCGACCTCGATGGCCAAGCACGAGAAGGTCTTCCCCCGCCTGATGATCGCGATGATCCGGGCCGGTGAGACCGGCGGTATGATCGACCGCGCTCTCGAGCAGATCGCGGACAGCCTGGAGAAGGACAGCGCGCTACGCGGCAAGATCAAGAGCGCGCTCACCTATCCGGCGATCGTGCTGGCCTTCACGTTCGTACTCATCGCCGGCGTGCTGATCTTCATCGTTCCGATCTTCGAGGCGATGTTCAAGAGCCTCGGCGGCGAACTGCCGGCGATCACCCAGTTCCTGGTCGACGCCAGTCACAACATGTGGTGGATCGGCCCGCTGGTCATCGCGGTGTTCGTCAGCTGCTCGGTCGGCTACAAGCACCAGACGCGCACGAGCCAGAGCTTCCGCTACACCGTGGACAAGATCAAGGTCCGGGCACCGGTCTTCGGTTCGCTGTTCCAGAAGCTCGCCATGAGCCGGTTCTCCCGCAACCTCGGCCTGCTGCTCAACGTCGGCGTGCCGGTGATGCAGGCGCTCGCCGTGGTCGGCGAGACGACCGGCAACGAGGTCATCAACGTGGCGCTCAAGGACGTGCAGAACGCCGTCCGGGACGGACAGCCCATGTCGTCCGCGATGCGGCACCACAAGATTTTCCCCGACATGGTCACGCAGATGGTCGAGGTCGGGGAAGAAAGCGGTCAAATCAGTCAGATGCTCGACAAGATCGCCGACTTCTACGACAGGGAGGTCGACAGCGCGGCCGACTCACTGACCGCCTCCATCGAACCGATCATGGTCCTGGTGATGGGTGCGGTGGTCGGCGGAATGGTGGTCTGCCTGTACCTCCCGATGTTCACGATCTACCAGAACATCCAGAGCAACTGAACCTCAAGTACGGCCGACAACGACCGATTCTGCGGACATCCAGCACGACCCTTCACCGCACCTATTCAAGCCAGAGAGGCACCCCCACATGACCGACATCATCAACCGGCTGCGCTCGAAGAAGGGCGACGAGGGCTTCACCCTCATCGAGCTCCTGGTCGTCGTGGTCATCATCGGCGTGCTCGTCGCGATCGCCGTGCCGGTCTACCTGAACTACCGCAAGGGCGCGGCCGACAAGTCGGCCCAGTCCGACGTGCGTGGCGCCGTCAGCGCGGTCGAGCAGTTCTACACCGAGAACGGCAACGCGTACCCGAAGACCGTCACCAAGACCAACGACGGCCAGGCCGGCAACGACTCGATCACCCTGCAGACCTCCCTCGGTGTCGACTCGACCCAGAAGATCACCCTGTCGGACAAGACGCAGCTCGCCGTCGTCTCGTCGGCCAACAGCTACCTGATCTGCGCCACCAACTCCGGCGGTAGCGGCAAATGGTACAAGTACGACAGCTCCACCGGTGGCTCGGTCAAGGCCGCCAGCGGCACGCTGAGCGCCACCACCTGCTCCTGATCCACCCCGGCCGGGGCCGCCAGCGCGGCACCGGCCGGCCCACCGCCGAGGCCGAGGAGGACCGGACATGCCGCAGGTGTTCCTCCTCGGCGTCACCGGGCTGCTCGGCCTCGCGGTCGGTTCGTTCCTGAACGTGGTGATCTACCGGGTGCCCCGGGACGAGTCGCTGGTGCGGCCCGGATCGCACTGCCCGCACTGCGGCGGCGCGATCCGGAACCGGCACAACGTCCCGGTGCTCGGCTGGCTGATGTTGCGGGGCCGGTGCGCCGACTGCGCGGCTCCGATCAGCGTTCGCTATCCCCTGGTCGAGGCCGGCACCGCGGTGCTGTTCGGCGCGGTCGCCGCCAAGTTCGGCTGGTCCTGGGAACTGCCGGCCTACCTGTACCTGGCCGCCGTCTCGATCGCGCTCGCCGCGATCGACATCGACCTGATGCGCCTCCCCGACAAGATCGTGCTGCCGTCGTACGCGGTGGCCCCGCTCCTGCTGCTGCCCGCCGTGCTCGCCGAACACAGCTGGGCCGCGGCCGTCCGGGGCCTGATCGCGGCCGCCCTGCTCTACGCCGGCTACTGGATCCTCGCCGTCCTGCCCAAGGGCATGGGCGGCGGTGACGTGAAGTTGGCCCCGCTGCTCGGCCTCTACCTCGGCTGGCTCGGCTGGAGCTCGGTGGTCGTCGGCGCGTTCGCCGGCTTCCTGATCGGCGGCGTGGCCGGGGTTCTGCTGATGGCGGCCAAGGTGGCCACCCGCAAAAGCCGCATCCCGTTCGGCCCGTACATGCTCGCCGGCGCCTTCCTGGCCGTCTTCGCGGCCGCGCCGATCGCGGACTGGTACACGAACCTCATCCTCCCCACCGCCTGAGCACCTCGAAGGGAACCCCATGGCCGGCGCCATACCGATCGGGCTCGACATCGGCTCGTCCACGATCCGTGCCGTGGAGGTCCGCCGGACCAAGGAGGGCTACACCCTGGCCGCGTTCGGCCAGGTCGCCCTCGCACCGGGCACCGTGACGGGCGGCGTCATCCAGGACCCGGTCGCGGTCACCGGGGCGATCAAGCAGCTCTGGACCACCCACAAGTTCGGCACCAAACACGTCGTCATCGGGGTGACCAACCCGCAGTTGGTGGTGCGCGAGATGTCGGTCGCCAACCTGCCCGCCAAGGAGTTGCGCCAGGCCCTGCCGTTCCAGGTCAAGGACGCGCTCCCGCTCGCGGTCGAGAAGGCGGTGCTGGACTTCTACCCGCTCGAGGAGCCGGGCAGCAACCCGACCGTGCGCGGCCTGCTCATCGCCACCCCGAAGGACGCCGTGCTGGCCGCGGTCGACGCCGCGCAGAAGGCCGGCCTCACCGTCAAGGGCGTCGACCTGGCCTCGTTCGCCCTGCTGCGGGCCGCCTCCCGGCTGGACACCCAGGTCGAGGCGATCGTCGACATCGGCGCCGAGGTGACAAGCGTGGTCGTGCACGCCGACGGTGAGCCGCTGATCGTGCGGACCGTGCCGCGCGGCGGCCACGAGATCACCGCCGCGATGGCCACCCGGCTCGGCATCTCGGCGCAGGAGGCCGAGATGGTCAAGTGCCGCTTCGGCCTGCACGGCGACGGCAACCCGGTCACCGTCGAGGCGGCCGGCGAGGCGGTTCGCCCGATCGCCAGCGAGCTGCGCAGCTCGTTCACCTACCTCGCCTCCGGCGAGCGGCAGAAGCAGGTCACCCGGCTCGCGCTCTGCGGCGGTAGCGCACTCATGCCCGGTCTGGCCGAGCACCTCCAGCAGCAGCTGGGCATCACCGTGATGTACGCCGACAGCGCCAGCCGGCTGCGCGACACGCGTAAGGGCCGGGAGAACGGCTTCGACAGTTTCGTGCCGTCGGCCGCCGTGTCGATCGGCCTGACCTTGGGAGCGGCAGCCTGATGAGCACCAGTACCGCTTTGCTGCCCCTCGACCCCGCCGTCTCCCCCGAGCACGCGGTGCGGATCCTGCCGATCCGGGCCAACCTGTTGCCGCCGGAGATCCTCGCCGGCCGCAACGCCCGCCGCACCCGGTTCCTGCTGATCGGCGCGGTGGTGCTGGTCGCCGCCGTGATGGGCGGGTGGTACCTGCTCGCCGACAGTCAGCGTGACCTGGCCGCCTCGGACCTCGCCTCGGTGACCAAGCAGGCCGACGGGATCCGCGACACGATGCGCAACGACGAGAAGTACAAGAACGTGACCACGGTGATCACCGAACGGGACGAGATCAAGGGCAACCTCAAGACCGCCCTGGCCAAGGACCTGCCGTTGTACACGCTGATCGACGCCGTGCGCAGCGCCGCCGAGAAGAAGAACGGAACCCTCGCCTCGATCGTCGCGTCGCTGCCGGAGGGCGGGAACGGTATCTCCGCCGACGCGGTCGGCACGCTGCAGATCTCCGGTGTCGCCAAGGACAAGGCGACCACCGCGGACATCGTCGACGCGCTGGCCGGCGTGGACGGGGTGCAGAACGTCTACCTCACCTCGGCGGCGGGACAGAGCGGGATCTGGACCTTCACCCTGACCGCCGAGATCTCCACCAAGTACGAGTGCGGCCGGTTCAGTGCCAAGACCTGCGGGGGCAAATGATGGGTGCGCGCCAGAACAACCGGCTGTGGCTGCTGGGCGGCCTCATCGCGATCGTGGTGATCGTCGCGGCCACCTTCCTGCTCGCGATCAAACCGATCTACACCGAGAAGGCCGACCTCGAGGGCCAGGCCGGCGACCAGGACATCCGCCTCGTCCAGCTCCGGCGGGAGCTCGCCGACCTGCAGGACAAGGCGAAGAACATCCAGACCTACACCGCCGAGCGGGACACCCTGAAGGCGGCGCTTCCCGAGAAGTACGACATCACGGCCTACCTGCGTGCCCTGCAGACCTCGGAGTCTGCGGTCAAGGTCGACGTCAACTCGGTCGGGATCAGCATCCCGCAGACGATCAAGGGGGCCGGCACCGTCTATGCGGTACCGATCACGATGACCATCACCGGCACCGCCGAAGGCATCACCAAGGCGCTGCAGCGGCTACAGGTCACGCAGAGCCGGGCGGTGCTCATCACCTCGGTCAACCTGCAGATCAACGAGGACAAGACGGCGACCGCCAACCTCGTGCTGAGCGCCTTCTGCCGGCAGAGCACCGGCTGCGTGGCCACCTCGACCTGAGTCAGGAGATCCGCCAGACGCCGGTCTCGCCGCGCGAGGTCGGGCAGACCAGGTAACCGCGGCCGGCCTGGCAGCGGAACCAGGCCGCGTCGTCCATCGCGCCCGCGATCCGCAGGTCGCCGGTGACCGGGTCGGACACCGACACGAAGGTCCGGCGGCCGGCGCCCCGCAGGATCAGGTCACCGAGCCGGCGGCTGCGCCCGAGCGGGTGCAGCACCCGGCCGGTGGCCGCGTCGAGCAGCGCGGTCTGGGCGTTCTCCTGGTTGTCGTAGGCGAACAGCCGCCGGCCGTCGAAGCGGTAGGCGGCGCCCCAGGCCGGCTGCTCCCAGCGCACCCGGCCGCCGTCCGGGTCGACCCCGGTCACCCACCGGGTGTCGGTCACGCACAGCACCGGACCGCAGTCGGAGACCCGGCCGGTCGGGCCGCCCGCCGAACGCCACAGCGGGACCAGCGGCCGGACCGAGTACGCCGTCAGCGACACCTGCCCGCGCTGCCGCCGGGACAGGTAGAGCCGGTCGCCGACCACGCTGACCGCGGCCGAGTCGGCGATCAGTGAGCGGTCGAGCCGCGGATCGAAGGTCAGCCCCAGATCACCGCCGGCCAGCACGGCCCCGTCGGCGTACGACAGCACCACCACCGAGCCGGTGGCGCCGACCGCGACGATCATCGAGGAGCGCCCCTCGGACATGTCGTCCGGGCCGAGGAAGCCGGCCGGGTCGACCTCGCGGCTCCAGATCTCGCGGCCGGATCGGGAATCCGACAGAGCCAGGCGGGCCACCTCGCCGAACCCGCTCTGGGTGAGCAGGCCGCCGCGGGACAGCGTGATGACCAGGGTGTCGTCGGCCGGTCGGGTCCACAGCTCACGGCCGGCGGTGGCGTCCAACGCGGTCAGCCGGAAGCCGGCGGCCCTGGTCAGCACCAGCACCACCCCGGCCGCGTCGTCCACCCAGAGGTTCTGCACGTCCTGACCGAAGTCCCGGGTCCAGCCCCGGGTTCCGGCGGGCAGCTCGTAGCGGCGTACCTCGGCCGGGGTGGCGAGGAAGAGCGACCCGGCACCCAGCTTGGCCGAGGTGACCGGCTCGTCCACCGCCAGGACGGGCGTCAGCCCGGACCGGGCCGGTGCCGCGCCACCCACCGTGACCAGAACCGCGACCAGGGCCAGGAGCAGCAGCACCGGGCGCGTACGGACCCGGGCCGACTCGGGATCCGGCGCCGGGGCCGGTCGATCCAGATCGATGAGGGGTGCGCCGGCCGCCATGGGTTCAGCATGCCCGGCGAGTGCATGCGTCGGCATCTGGTCACCGTGAGTACTCTGCCCGTATGTCTTATGCGGTCCCACCGACCCGCACCGCGGCCGTGGTCCGGCAGCTTCGCAACGAGATCGTCACCGGCGAGCTGCCACCGGGCACGTTGATCAAGGATGCCGAGCTCGCGTCCCGGCTCGGCGTCAGCATCACGCCGGTCCGCGAGGCGATCGCCCAGCTCTCCGTCGAGGGCCTGATCGACATCGCCCCCAACCGGACCAGGCACGTCACCCGGGTGACGCAGAAGAACGCGCTCGAGCTGATCGACGTGATGAGTGTGTTGGCCTGCGCCGGCTTCGAATGGGGCGTCGACAACCTCACCGACACCCACATCGACCTCATGCGGCAGCGGCAGAAGGAGTTCGTCGAGGCGTTGCACGCCGGCAACGTGCTCGCGGCCAGCGCGGCCGGCGCCGACTTCAGCACCATCGTGATTCTCGCCAGCGGCAACCGCGAGTTGCAGTCCATGGTGGATCTGGTGGTCGCGCGCACCATGCGGATCCTCGCGATGACCGCCGAGAGCGGCCTGTGGAACGTCTGGATCGACGGCCACGACGCGATCGTCGAGCTGCTCGAGGCCGGTGACGCCAGGGGCGCTCTCGCCCGCTACCGGCAGATCTACGTCGACTACCGCTCCCGGGTCGAAGAGGAGCTCTTCGAGGACCAGTGAGCGGCCGCTCCCTGGATGCAACCGAATTCTCGTTCATGGCTCACCCGTTGCTGACGATCAACTCGCTGTCAGCCCCGGGAAGGAGCCCCGATGAACCACAACCTGATCCTCATCGCCGAGGACGACGGCGACACGCGCGAACTGCTGGCCTTCACGCTTGAGGCGGCCGGTTACCGGACGGTCGCGGCCAAGGACGGCAACACCGCGGCTCGCATCCTCACCGTCGCCAAGCCGGTCGGGCTGATCACCGACGTACGGATGCCGGCCCTCAACGGCATGGAGCTGTGCCAGCTCGCCCGCCGTAACCCGGAGATCCGGGACACCGCGATCCTGATGATCTCGGGCAACGCGCACTCCTACGACGTGGACGCGGGCCTGGGTGCCGGCGCGGACCGCTATCTGCAGAAACCGTTGTCTCCGCGACGTCTCGTCGCCGAGCTGGCCGACCTGATCTCGTTGAAAGGGACAACCCGATGACTACTGCCGTCTTCACCGAACCGGACGTCGACGAGTTCACCCGCGCGCTCACCTCCGGGCCGATCGCGCCGCCGCCGGCCTCGACGATCCTGATCGCCGACGATGACGACGACGTTCGCGACGTCATCGCCTTCAAGCTCCAGGTGGCCGGTTTCCGCACGTTGAGCGCCGACAACGGCCGTTCGGCACTGAACCTGGCGGTGGAGAACCGGCCGCGCATGATCATCCTGGACGTGAACATGCCGCAGCTCGACGGGCTCAGCGTCTGCTACGAGCTGCACGCGCGGCCGGAGACGGTGCAGATCCCGGTGCTGATGATCAGCGGTAACAACCGGCCGGCCGACGTCGACCGCAGTTTCGCGATCGGCGCCGACGACTACCTGCCCAAACCGTTCACCCAGGTGGAGATGCTGCGCCGGGTGAACTGGCTGCTCCTGGCGTCCGGCCGGTCCTGACGCTTCACCGGTCGCCCGAGTTGCCGAAAGGGCATACATGACAGACACGTGGAGCCGGTCGCTGCGGCGCACGCTCGGCTTCACCGTGCTCTATGTGCTTGCCACGGTGGCCGGGCGGCTGACCGTCATGGACGCGAACAACCTGAGCATGGTCTGGCCGGCGGCCGGCGTGCTCGCGGTCTGGTTCAGCGCCCAGCGGCGCTCCCGGTGGCGGTGGACCGACGGGGTCGCGCTGACCGCCGTCACGGTCGCGGTCAACATGGCCACCGGGGCGCCCGCCCGCACGGCTGTCGTGTTCGTCCTGGCCAACCTGGTGCAGGGCATCGTCTTCGTGTGGCTCTTCGACCGCTGGCTGCCCGACCTCTGGGTCTCCGGTGGTCCACCGCTGACCCGGCTCTCCGAGCTGTGGCGGTTCATCGCGGTCGCGTCGATCAGCACGGTGGCCGGCGCGGCCCTCGGCACCTCCGGCATGTGGCTGATCACCGGGCATTACTCGTACGAGTCGGCACTGGTCTGGCTGGCCCGCAACACGGTGAGCATCCTGCTCGTCGGGATCGGCATGCGGCGGATCGCCTGGCTCTGGCAGACCCGCCGCAACCGCATCGGCCCGAGCGTGTGGACCCGGCTCGGCCCGGCCCGACGGATCGAGCTGTGCACGCTCCTGGGCGTCTCGATCGGCTCGTACGGCACCGTCTTCGGCCTGTTCGACGGCGCCTCGCTGGCGTTCACGCTGATCGGCGTGACCATCTGGGCCGGCCTGCGGATGCGCACCAGCTTCGTGATCCTGCACGACCTCGCGTTCGGCACCGCCGCCGTGCTGTTCACGCTGCACGGCACCGGCCCGTTCGGCGAGATCCAGTCCGACTGGGTCCGCGCCCTGGTGGCCCAGGTGTTCGTCGGCATGGTGGCGGTCACCGGCCTGGCCCTGGCGCTCGGCCGCGACGAGCGGGAAGCCCTGGTCGAGCAGCTGCGCCAGTCCGAGCGGGCGGCCGTCGAGCAGGCCCGCACGATGACCGCGATCATCGACTCGATGGCCGAGGGCCTCGGCGTCATCGACGAGGACGGGCGCCTGCTGGTGCGCAACCCGGCCGCCACCCGGCTGCTCGGCGTGGCCAGCCCGGACGGCGTGATCGGCGACAACCGGTTCTACGGCCTGTTCCATCCGGACGGCTCGCCGCTGGCCAACGACGAGGCCGTCTACGAGCAGATCTTCGCGGGCCGCTACCAGGAGCCGGTCGATCTGCTGGTCCGCAACCCGGCCCTGCCCGAGGGCCGGATCGTGCAGGTCAGCGGCTCCCAGGTGACCGCGGCCGACGGCCGCCGGCAGGCCGTGATCGTCTTCCATGACGTGACCGCCGACCGCCGGCACCGCGACGAGCTCGCCTCGTTCGCCGGCGTCGTCGCGCACGACCTGCTCAACCCGCTCACCACCATCGAGGGATGGTCGGAGTTGCTGGCCGGCGATCTCGGCGGCCGGCAGGGCGAGAGCGTGGCCCGGATCCAGCGGGCGGCGATCCGGATGCGCAGCATGATCAACGGGTTGCTGGCCTACACCACGGCACGGGACGCGAGCCTGTCCCCGGTCGCGGTCGACCTCGACGAGATGGTGCGCGACATCGCCACCGCGCGACTCGACCAGGCCGCCGGCCTGTCCGCGCCGATGCCCCGCTTCGAGATCGACGACCTGGCAGTGGTCGACGCCGACCCGGTGCTCACCCGGCAACTGCTGGAGAACATCATCGGCAACGCCATCAAATACACGGCACCCGGGGTGGCGCCACGGATCGCGGTGTCCTGCGAACCGGCGGGCGACGGCTTCGTACGGGTGAACATCGACGACAACGGCATCGGCATCCCGGCCGGCCAGTACGACGCGATCTTCCAGAACTTCCATCGCGCGCACGCCGAGGCCGGTTTCCCCGGCACCGGCCTGGGCCTGGCCATCTGCAAACGGATCGTGGAGCGCCACGGCGGCACCATCGCCGCGGCCGGCCACGACGGCGGCGGCTCCCGGATGACGTTCACGCTGCCCCTGCTCGGCGGACGCGGCTGAGCACCTCGGCGGCCGCCACCCGGGACTCCCACGTCGGTGTTCGCACCTCGCGGGTGAGCATGAGCAGCAGGGCAAGGCTCAGCCAGACATAGGTGTTGCTGCCGGGAAAGGCGGCCCAGCCATGCGGGTGCGCCCACCAGAGCCACACGATGCTGCTGCTCATCAGGACCAGGCCCACCCCCAGCACGGCCAGCCGGCGCCGGTCGCCGATGCTCGCGCCGAACAGCAGGAACAGCGCCGGGATGAGCCACACCAGGTGGTGCACCCAGGTGACCGGGCTGATCAGGCAGGCGAGCACGCCGGTCACCGCGAAACCGGCGACGTCGTCGGGGCGGCGGGTGCGAACCCACCAGCACCAGTACGCGACGACGAGCGCCACCCCGGCCGGCCACCACGTCACCGGCACGTCGAGCCGCGCCACCACGCCCCGCAGCGACTGGTTGGAGACGTAGGAGAGCTCGCCGATCCGGCCGGTGTCCCACACCGCGTCGGTCCAGAACGTTCTGGACGCGTCCGGGGCGGCCAGCAGGGCCAGCAACGTCGCGGCGGCGGCGGTGACCGCGGCGGTGGCGGCGGCCCGGTAGCGCCGGGCCAGGATCAGGTAGCCGATGAAGATCACCGGGGTCAGCTTGATCGCCGCGGCCAGGCCGATGCCGACGCCCGCGAACCGCTTGTTGCGCAGGTCGCCGCAGACCAGCACCAGCAGCAACAGGTTCACCTGGCCGAAGCTGAAGGTGTCGCGGGACGGCTCGAACACCAGGAACCCCAGGAACAACAGGGCGCAAGGGGTCCAGATCGGCCAGCCGCGGGCCTGCAGGATCGGCACGAAATACCAGCGGATCAGCAGGAGCACGGCGGCCGCGTTCAGCGTCACCCCGGCCGCGACCGCCACCGGCCACGACGTGATCGCGAGCGGGCTCATCGCCAGGGCCGCGAACGGTGGATAGGTGAAGCCGTAGGCGGTGCCCTGATAGCGGTATTCGTAGAGGTCACCGCCGTCCAGGAGCCAGTAGCGAACCGCCCCCCGATAGACGCCGAGATCGAAGAAGTGGCGGAACGTCGGGATCGTGACCAGGAAGGCGGCCACAGCCACGGCCGCCAGCAGAACCACGACGACGTTTCGGGCCCGGTTGGTCATCGCAGGACTCGCGCGGGCGTCACCACGAGGCGTACGACGAGGAACATCGCCACCCCGATCAGGCCACCCAGCACCGCGAGCAGCACCCGCTCGCCGTCGGCGGCGAACCCGTCGGGCAGCACCACCAGCACCAGCACCGCGCAGAAGGCGGCCAGGGCGCGCCGCACGTGGTGATTGGCCGCCACCGCGGCCAGCAGCACCAGGCCCCAGACGACGTACCAGGGTCGGATCGCCGGCCCGAACAGCACCACCGCCGTCAGCACGATCCCGAGGCAGTAGACCGGCCCGAGCCGCGCGCGACAGCTCCACACCATCCCCGCCACCACGACCATGGCCAGCAGGCCCGCCCACCGCCACACCTCGGTGGCCAGATCAGTGCCCAGAAGTCCGCTCGTGCACCGCCCCAGCAGGCCGGTCAGCGACCAGTTCCCGGCGCTGACCGGGGTGGCGAGCGCACCGATCCAGCCATAACCGGTGCCGGCGACCGCGGTGATCGCCGCGGTGGAGACTCCGGCGATCGCCGCCACCTTCGGCCAGGCCCACCGGTCGGCCCAGATGGCCGCCACCGCCACCAGGCCCAGCGCGGCCGGCCACTTGACCAGGCCGGCCGCCACCACCAGCAGGGTGCCGAGGACCGGCCGGTGCCGCACCGTCGCGGCCAGTCCGGCCGCCAGCAGGCCGACCATCAGCGCGTCGTTGTGCGCCCCCGCGACCAGGTGGATCAGCACCAGCGGGTTCAGCAGGGCCAGCCAGGTCGCGCCGGGCACACTCACCCCGGCCGGGCCGGCCAGCACCCGCAGCGAGAACGCCAGCATCACCAGCCCGGCGATCGCGACCAGCCGCATCGCGACGATCCCGAAGATCAGGTGAGCGCTGAGCAGACCGGCGACCGCGTGGGCGACAAGCAGAAACACCGGGCCGTACGGGCTCGGGGTGTGCTGCCAGATGGCCGGCACCTGATCGGCCACCAGACCGCCGAGCAACGCCGGACCGTGCCGGTAGACGTCCATCCCCGAGTCGATCATCAGGCCCTGGGCGAGGTAGCTGTAGACGTCCCGACTGAACATCGGCGGCGCCACCAGCAGCGGCGCGGCCCACAGCGCGAGGGTGCCCCAGTGCGACTCCTCGCGCGCCACCCGGCCGTACCACCACCAGCCGAGCACGAGCAGCAGCAGTCCGGTATAGACGGACACCAGGCCAAGCCGCGCGTGTTCGCCGGAGCTGCCGATCGGCAACGCCCCCGCGCCGAGCCCACCCGCGGCGATCAGGGCGGAACCGGCGAACCCGACCGCGCGCGCGGACGTGTGATCTCTGAGCACGGCTGCACCATTTCAATAGCCGGTGTCGAGCCGTGGACCTCCTCCTTACGGCAGGGCGAAGGGAAGCTTGATGCCATCGAGAGCGGTCACGCACGGACACTCTCTGGCGGCCGGCAACTTGGTCACCGCCTCCAGGAGTACGCCCCGGAGCCGTTCCGTGTTCTCCCCGAACACCCCGAACACCTCTTCCTGGGTCACCCCGTGCTCGCCCTCCACCCCCGCGTCGAGGTCGGTGACAAGCGCGATCGGGGTGTAGCAGAGGCCCAGCTCACGAGCCAGCACCGCTTCCGGGTGGCCGGTCATGTTGACGATCGTCCCGCCGATCGAGGTGAACCAGCGCGACTCGGCCCGGGTGGAGAAGCGCGGCCCCTCGACCACCACCATCGTCCCGCCGTCGACCGGAGCGACCGCCCGCGCCGCCTCGAGCAGCACCGACCGCCCCACCGGGCAGTACGGATCGGCGAACGAGACGTGCACCGCCCCCTCGTCGTAGAACGTCTGCACCCGCCCGCTCGTCCGATCGATCAACTGATCCGGCACCACGAACGTGCCCGGCCCCAGCTCCGGCCGCAGCCCGCCGACCGCGCACGGGGCGACGATCTGGCGTACTCCCAAGGCGCGAAGCGCCCAAAGATTCGCCCGGTAGGGGATTTTGTGCGGCGGGAACCGATGATCGCGCCCGTGGCGCGGCAGGAACGCGACCCTTCGGTCCCCCACCTGAGCCACCGTGATCGGGTCGGAGGGTGGACCGTAGGGCGTGGACACGTCGAACTCTTCGGCGTCTTCCAGGAGGGCGTACAGCCCGGACCCGCCGATGACACCGATCTCGGCCGCAGCGTTCATGGGCAGACCTTATCCGTGCCCCGGATCTCGGGCTAATGTGCTGGGCATGGCAGAGGCGCGGTGGGTGGCTCGTGCATAGCGAGGGTCAGCGGATCGGAGGCCGGTCGATGGAGTCCATGACCGGCCGGCTGCTGGTGGCCACCCCCACCCTCAAAGATCCGAACTTCGACCGCACCGTGGTGCTGCTGGTCGCCCACGAAGCCGGCGGCGCCCTCGGCGTGGTGCTCAACCGGGCCACCGAGGTGCCGGTCGCCGACGTCCTCGGCAACTGGGGCGAGCTGGCCGGCGAGCCCGCCGTCCTCTTCGAGGGCGGCCCGGTCCAGCCCGAGTCGGCGATCTGCCTGGCCCGCACCCGCCCCGAGGTGAAAAAACGGATCACCGGCTTCCACCAGGTGTCCGGCGCCCTCGGCACGGTCGACCTCTCCGCCGACCCCGACCGCATCCGCGAGAGCGTGGCCGGCATCCGCGTCTTCGCGGGCTACTCCGGCTGGTCAGCGGGCCAGCTCGAGGAGGAGATCGCGGGCGGCTCCTGGTTCCTGTTCGACGCCCTCCCCGGCGACCCGTTCATGAGCCGCCCCGACGACCTCTGGGGCATGGTCCTGCGCCGCCAGGGCGACATCCTGGCCGCGGTGGCCCACTTCCCGCCCGACCCCCTCCTGAACTGAGCCGCCGAGAGTGTGTAGTATTTCCTCCGTGCCCGGGACACCCGGGGACGGCAAGGGGCTGTGGCGCAGCTGGTAGCGCACCACACTGGCAGTGTGGGGGTCAGGGGTTCGAGTCCCCTCAGCTCCACGAGGCGATGGGCGGCCTGTGTTCGCGGAAAGCGCGAACCAGGTCGCCTCGTTATTTCTACTCAGGGGGCCGAGCCCCCTG
>NZ_BOMM01000012.1 GCF_016862195.1 Paractinoplanes ferrugineus
GGAAACCCCACGTTGCGAGGGCTGGGCTGGGGGCTCGCTTGCGGGCGAGAGGGCGAGCCTCTGAACTCCTGGGCATCGCGTACGGCGGGCGGCGGCTGGGTAACTGGGCGGCAACCGGGGATGGGCTCACGGGACGACTAAGTCGGCCGATAGGTCTGGGGAGAAGTTCTCCCTGGGCAGAGGCGGTGTGAGTGGTTCGCTGGGTGAAAGCGTCGCTGGTGACCCTCACTGTCCTTGCCGCCCTCGCGGGTGCCGGTTTGGGCGCCTCCGTGCTCTATGCGGAGCATGTCGGCGGTCAGGTCGGGCGCGACGACGTGCTCGGGCAGGCGTCGGCGCTTCCGCGGATCACCAAGGGCTCCGAGTACGTGGTGATCACCGGGCCGTCCACGCAACCTGTCCCGGGCGTGCGCGCCGCGGAGAACTACCTGGTCCTCGGGGTCGACACGCGTGCCGGCTGGACGCAGGGCCAGTCCCGCAGCGACACGATCATGTTGGTGCACGTGGACGGCGATCGCCGGCACGCCGGCGTCGTGTCGTTCCCGCGTGACTCGTACGTCTACATACCGCCGGTCCCCGGCCATTGGGCCGGCGGCAAAACAAAGATCAACGCGGCCTACGCGTGGGGTGGTGCACCCCTGATGACCCAGGTGGTGAGCCACCTGACGGGGGTGAACATCGACCACGTCGTACGCGTCGACTTCGCCGCCATCCGCAAGATCACCGACATTGTCGGCGGGGTGGACGTGACCGTTCGCAAGACCGTGCGGGACGGCCGGACCGGCTACACGTTCAGGGCCGGCGTCAACCACCTCGACGGCAAGAAGGCCGAGATCTACGTACGCCAGCGGTACGGCCTCGCCGACGGCGACTTCGACCGGGTCCGCCGGCAGCAGCAGTACCTGCACGCGCTCACCGGCAAGGTGCTGTCGATGGGTGTGCTCACCAACCCCATCCGCCTCAACGAGTTGCTGTCCGAGGTGGCCAAGTCACTTGTCGTGGACGAGAACCTCGACCTCACCAGCACCGTCCGCCGACTGTCTCATCTCCGACAGGACGACCTGAGCTTCACCACGATCCCGAACACCGGCTTCGTGCACACGCCGGCCGGTACCGCCAACCGCCTGGACGTCGAAGGCTGCCGCGCCCTGTTCCTGGCTCTGCGCACCGACAAGATGACCGAATACTTCCGCACCCACAAGGGTTATCGGGCCATCACCGGCGCCTGACCCGCGGGGATCAACGCGGGGGTGGGTTGCGGCGTAGCGCGCGCACCTTGGCCTCGGGTGGCTCGGCGGCGGCCGTACGCATGCCGTTGAGATAGCCGTCGGTTTCCCGGCGTTCGCCGAACTCGGTTGTCAGGTCGGCCAGGCGGTCGGTCAGTGCGCTCAGGTCGCGCTCGCGGTCGGCGGCGATCTCCGTGCGCAGGCCGGCCAGCAGGTCACCGAGCTCGCCGGGCGGCGTGGGTGGCTGGGTGGCCCGGATCTGGCGCAGCACCTGATCGCGGGCGAACACCACGAGCACCGCGAGCCACGAGAGCACGAACAGTCCGGTCACGACCGAGATGACGGCGAGCGGCCGCAGGTCGGGCGGCGGGGGCGGCATCCCGTTCGGGCCGGGCCCCGGGGCCTGCCCCGACGGCATCGAGGCGAACAGGGTCACGACCAGCGCGCCGGTGGCCGCCGTGGCGATGATGATCGCGACCACGAGCAGCTTGCTGGTCTGTAAATTGAACACGCCTGCCACATGCGACCGTTCGGCCATGGTTGGAGGCTAGTGACCGAAGGCCGTTAACGCGAATGCGGTTGTCACCCGGACTTGCGACGGCGGAGCAGCCTCCGATATGGATCAAGCATCCGGTCGAGGACCGTTTCCAGCGCCTCCCGGTCGGCCCGCGGGATGGGCGAGTCGTCGGCGAGGAGCCGACCAAGCTCGTGGACCAGCGGATGGGCGGCGGGCGCGGCCGGGGCCGGACCGCTGAGCCGGTCGGGATAGGCGGCCAGCACCAGCTCGTTGATGCTGCGGCCGAGCACCGGGGCGATCCGCTCGATCGACTTGATGGTGGGCCGCTGCTCCTCGCTCAGCCAGCGCAGCACCACCGACGGGTCGGTGCCGACGGCGCGCGCGAAGTGGGTCGGCGTCGGGAAGCGGGCGGCGAGGATCGCTTCCTTCAGGTAGACGCCGAATCCGGTGGGCATCGGCAAAGCATAGGTGCGGATCGGGTACGCGACCCTCGCCGTTTCGAAGGATTGGCTCCGGCACCAAGCGCTGCTACCTTCATTGTCTCGATAACCAATGACCCGGGTGAGAGGTCGTGGGCAACGTGATTCGCGCGATGGTCCTGGTGGGCATCGCCGCGTGCGTGGCAGCGGCGGCGCTGATGCTCCTGCGCGTCCGATCCCGACAGCGACACCCGGCACCGGCTGCGTCGGGTGCTTCCGTGGCGGCGGAAGCACCCGACGCGGCATTCCCGCCGCCCCGGCCCCGCTACGACAACAGCGGCCGGCAGAACTACCGGCGAATCCGGGCTCAGTCCTTCTTGACCGACCGCTTGTGACCCTTCGCTTACCGGGCGAACACCGCTGGGCCGATTCGATCGGCCAACACCGCGCTTGCCGCCTACCGGCGAGGTCACCGCGACCCGGAACGACTTGATCTCCCGGCCCGGATGACCGACCAGGATCGTCGGGTTGTCGCGTCCGGCCTTCAGCAGCTCCGTGTCTCCCGGGTCCTCGCGAGGCCCGCAGGTCGGCGGCCAACTGCGCGACCGATGCCTGTGTCCGCGTCGCGGGATTCGGCGCGGTCTCGGGCGCGGCAGCATCCGTGGCCCGCAGCGTGCCCAGCTGCTCGGCCCGCGATTCGTTGTCGCCGGTCTTCACCTCGACGAGAGCGGTCCATTGACGCCGCCCGCGGCTCACCCGGATCAGGCCGTCGGGGAAGAACTTGCCGTCACCGAGATGGCACAGCGCGGTGACCTTCCGTGTGAAAGACCACCGTGGACAGTCGTTTCGGGGTCGTCTGGGTAACGGTCGGGCGGCTGTCGGTAACGGGTCCGGCGGGCCGTCGCGAATCGGGGCGGTGGCGTTTACCATTAGCGGCCGCATCATCTCCGACCCCCGACGAAGGGTTGCTTTGTGAATCGGGCTTTGAGCCGCATCGGCGTACGCTCCGTTTCCGTGGCATTGCTCGTCGCGGGCGTGGCCGGTGGCGCTTACCTGGGCAAGGATCACGAGGCGCAGCGCTTCTCCAACCGGGCGACGCTGGACGTGGCGCAGGTCGACGCGGACGACATGAATCTGTTGAAGCAGCGCCAGCGGGAGCATGTGGCGGCGCGGGCGTGGCAGCGGCAGGCCGAGGGTGACGCGGCGGTCAAGGCGGCGTCGGAGGCCCGGACCGCGGCGACCAAGGCCCACGACCTCGAGACGAAGATAGCCGCGGTGAAGAAGGCGGCCGCGGACCGGAAGAAGGCCGAGCAGAACGGCGGGCCGGTCCCCTATTCCGGGCCGATCCCGTCGAGCTGCAACGAGTACAGCGGGAGCCGCAAGATCGGGTGCGCCCTGACGCTCGAAGCCGGCTTCGGGCTCGACCAGTTCCCCTGCCTGGACAAGCTGTTCAAGAAGGAAAGCGGCTGGAACTACCGGGCCGAGAATCGCGGTTCCGGAGCGTACGGGATTCCGCAGGCCCTGCCCGGCAAGAAGATGGCCTCGAAGGGCGCCGACTGGAAGACCAATCCGGCGACGCAGATCAAGTGGGGCCTCAGCTACATCAAGGGCAAGTACGACACCCCGTGCAAGGCCTGGGCCTATTCGGAACGAGAGAACTCGTACTGACGGCCGGGTTCAGCATCCCGGCGGAGCGGACGGTCGGCCGACGGTCGCCAGGTTCTGGTTGATCTCCGTGGGGCTGGCCAGGCGGGTGAAGGCAGGCCCGAGCACCAGGTCGACGGTCGCGTCGGGGCGGCCCGGTTCGAACTGCATGCCGGCTTCGCCGACCACTTCGGCGCGTACGAGAGCGGCCGCACCGATCGCCGCGGGACCGTAACGCAGGACGGCTACGCCGACCGGCTGGGCGCTGGTCGCGCCGCGCAGCACCTTGAACTCGCGCGTCCGCAACCCGGAGACGGTGGCATCCACCAGTCCCGCCGGCGCCCCGCCGTCGAGCACCCGGATCTGAACCGCACCCGGCGACCCCGGCAGGGCGAGTACGCAGGACAGGGCCGGAAGGTCGGCGGTCGGTGCCACGGTCGGGTGCGGCCAGGCGAACGCGACACCTGTCGTCGCTACCACGGCGGCGCCGGCGGCGGTCATGGCCGCCAGCTGCCGGTTCCGGCGGCTGCGACCACGGGCCCGGACGGCGGCCGCCGGCAGCACCCGTAGGTCGCGTACGTCGTTCTCCAGGTCACGCAGCCGGTTACGTACGGAATGGGGCATTGCTTTCCTCCTGAAGGTCTTCCTCGAGCAGACGGGCGAGGGCGGTTCGCGCTCGGGACAGCCGGGCCTTGACCGTCCCCTCCGGGGCGCCGACCGTGCGGGCGATGTCATGGACACTCATGTCGAGCAGGTAGTGCAGTGCGACGACCTGCCGCTGGGCCGCCGGCAGTCGTTGCAACGCGTGGACCACCGCGACCCGGTCCGGCGACGGACCGCCGGTCATCGCCTCCGGTGGCCCCAGCCGGGCCCGAGCCGCGAGCCACCGCCGCAGCCCACGCCACCGGTTGACCATCAGCCGCCACGCCACCGACCGGACCCACGCCTCGGGATCGTCGTAGCCGGACACCTTGGGCCAGTGCTGCCAGGCCCGCGCGAACGCCTCCTGCGCCAGGTCCTGGGCCTCGGCCCGGTCGCCGCAGGCGGCGTAGAGGTAGAGCACGACACGCCGGACCGCGCCGACGTAGAAGCCGTCGAAGTCGGCACTGTCGTCGCCCGCCATGTTCCCGCTCTCTCTCGGTGCCCGCACACCTGAAGACACACCGCACCGGCCCGTCCGGTTACCCAGTGGCGAGAACTTTCGCCGATCAGGCCTTGCCCACGCGGCGCCGCAGCCAGACGAGCCCGGCCGCGGTGAGCAGAGCGCCGACGCTGAGGTCGTAACGACCGCCGAGCCCGACGAGCAGGTCCAGCAGGACGAAGAAGCCGACCACTCCCGTCACGACCGCCAGGCCGTCGGCGCCGAGCGCATCTGTGGTCGCCCATCGGCGCACCGCCAGGAACCCGCCGAGGAGCGGGACCAGCGTGCCGGCGACGCCGATCGCCCAGGCGAGACCGGTGACCGGAAGCGTGTAGACGAGCACGAAGTGGGCGGCGGTGCAGACGAACGCCAGCGAGCCCAGCAACCGCGGCCGGGGGCGGCCCGACCGGGGGCGGCCCGACCGCCGGACGACGTGCGGCCGGCCCGACAGCCACGCACCCAGAACGAACAACACCCCGACGGCCACCGCGGCGAGGATCGGGCCGGGCGGCGGATGCACATACTGGTCGTACGTCACGAACAGGACTGTCAACATCGCCGCACCGGCAACGGGCAGAGTCCACGGGCGGGTCCAGGGTCGCTCCCGATCGCCCGGGAACAGCCACGTGACGATCAGGACCGACGCGCACACGCTCACAGCCGCGTGGAAGGCGGTCAGGTGAGTGGCCAGGAGCACGCTGACGTCCCACACCCGCGAGTAGTCGCCGACCCCGGCCGTCCGGGCGTAACTGCGGTCGAACCAGAACCGGTCGACGAGCGCCTCTTCGAACACCCCGTAGGCGGCGCCGAGCAGGATCAGTCCGGGCAAGCCGAGCCGCCACCGGTAGGCGACCTCGCGACACAGCAGCGCCCCGCAGCCGTACAGCGCGACGAAAAGCAGCAGATTCCACGGCACCAGCAGTTCGAGCGGCGAGGTCGCGGTCGACAGCACCTCACCCATGAACGGCGACACGACGAGCAGCGCTACCACCGGACGCCATGCCATGACTAACCAAACCACGGCGGCGCAATCACCGGACCACCGAGTCGGGCTGCCCGCGGCCGAGCAGGGAACTTCGATCAGGGAACGAGGGCCACGAAGTCGAGGCCGGTGGTGCGTTCCGCCAGGTCGAGGGCGGCCGCGGGGTCGTCCAGGCCGACCGTCAGCGGCTCGAGCACGGACAGGTCCAGCAGGCCGGCGCGGATCAGGTTCCACACGGTGGTCACCGTCGCGTCGTCGGCCATCCAGGAGCCGCGCAGGGTGAGCCGGCGGTGCATCAGGTCGCCGTACGGAATGGCGAGTTCCTGCCGGACGCCGCCGATGAGCACCAGCGTGCCGCGCCCCCGCAGGCTGTCGTAGGCGGCCATGGTCGCGTCCGCCGTCAGGGTGGCACCGAGTGCGTCCAGCGCCACATCGACCGGGCCGATCCCCGCCGCGTCCCGGGTGCGGTCGCCGGTCAGCCGGTGGGTGCGCACGCGCGGGCCGAGCGCGGCCAGCCGGTCGAGCGCCGCGGCGTTGCGGCCCACCGCGGTGACCGTCGCGGCGCCCTCGGCGAGTGCCGTCAACACCGCCGCGCCACCCAGTTGGCCGGTCGCACCGAGCACCGCGACGTCACGGCCGGCCAGCGGGCCCGCCGCGTGCAGGCCGGCGGCGGCGAGGCACAGCCACGGCAGGAACGACAGGCGGGCGAGGTCCGGATAGTTCTCCGCCCCGGCCAGCTTGACGACCGTCTCCTTGGCGCAGAGAGCCTTCTCCGCGAAGACGCCGTCGCGCCACACGGTGCGCATCCGAGCCGTACGCTCGCTGCCCGCGCCGGAGCCGCCCAGGCCCACCCAGCCCACCAGGATCTCGTCGCCGTCACCCGCGTCGAGCAGCGCGGTGTCCACCACGACGTCGCCCGGCGCCACATGGAACACATCAGGCGCCACCGCGATCACCCGGGCGACGCAGGCCGGACCGAGAGTGAGCGGAACCGGAAGACTGCCCCGGTTACCCCTGACAACCACCTTCGTGTACGCCGGTAGATGGGCGGCGAGCACCTCCACAAGTACGCCACCGCCGGTCAACGTCGGTGACGGAACCTCACTGAGGCGTACGTCATCGCTCTCTGAAGCAACAGTCCAAGCTCGCATGAGGCAAGCCTTGCCGGGTTTTAAGCTGGTATCCAGAGCCGCTTTATTCTGGTACCAGTCCTTCTAGTACTGGCGGGAGTTCTCCGTGAGCAACGAGCTGGGCACCTTCCTCCGCAGCCGCCGAGAGCGGGTGAACCCGACCGACGTGGGCCTGCCGGCCACCGGGCGCCGGCGCACCCCTGGCCTGCGCCGCGAGGAACTGGCCCTGCTGGCCGGCATCAGCGCGACCTGGCTCACCTACCTCGAACAGGGCCGTGACGTGCGCCCCTCGGACCAGGTGCTCGACGCCCTGGCCCGCACGTTGCGGCTGACCGCCGCCGAACAGGAACACCTGCGTCGCCTGGCCACCGGCGACCCGACACGCGAGCCGGACGCCCCGGAAACAGCCGCCCCCGAGGTCGCCGGCATCCCGGCCCTCCTCGGCGACAACCCGGCTTACGTCACCGGCATCTGTTACGACGTTCTCGCCGTCAACGAGGCCGCAGCCGAGCTGTTCCGCGGCATGACCCCCGGCGGTAACGTCGTACGCTGGATCTTCACCGACCCGGCCGCCCGGGAGATCCTGATCGACTGGGAGCCGGAGGCCCGCCACATCCTGGCCCGCCTGCGCGCCATCGCGGGCCGGCATGCCGGCCACCCCCGCGTGACCCGCCTGGTGGCCGAACTGTCCGAGGCCAGCCCTGAGGTCCGCACGTGGTGGCCGCAGTACGACATCCAGTTCAGCCATGCGGGCCGCAAGCGCCTACGGCATCCCCGGCTGGGCGCCGTCACCGTGCCCCACGCCGCCTTCCACGTCGCCGAACACCCCGAGCAGACGCTGGTGATCTACCACCTGCCGCCCGGCACGCCCTAGCTGCTCAGTCGTCCCCCGGCTCGCCGGCGATCTTGGCAAGATCCCAGGTGGACAGGCAGAACGGGTGGCCGGCCGGATCGGCGTAGACGAAGCAGTGGTCGGAGTTCGGCTGGAAGTCGAAGCGGGTGGCGCCGGCGGCGAGGACCCGCGCCTCGGCGGCTACCAGGTCGTCGACGAAGAAGTCGAGGTGCATCTGCATCGGTACGGCGCCGTCCGGCCACACCGGGGGGCGGAAGTCGTCGACCTGCTGAAAGCCGATGGCCGTGCCGGGTCCGGTGACGGACGCCCAGCGCGAGTCTCCGCGCACCACGCCGCCGGTGATGACGGCGTAGAACCTGGCCAACGCGACAGCGTCCGGCGCGTTGACCGTGACACCGCTGAACCTGATCGTGTCGGACATCAGTGGAGCCCACCCTGCTTGTCACGCGTCTCGTCCAACGGCCGCATACTCCCGATCTTCACTTCCGCTCCTTCTTTCCGCGGGCGATCTCCGTGTGCAGGGCGTCCAGTCGATTCCGCCAGAGCGCGCGGTACGGCTCCAACCACTGATCCACCTCGACCAACGCCTCCGGCCGGAGGGAGTAGACGCGACGCTGGGCGTCCTGACGCACGTCGACCAGACCGACCTCCCGCAGCACCCGCAGGTGCCGGGACACCCCCGGCCGGGCGATGGGAAGGGCCTCCGCGAGCTGGCCGGCCGTCGCCGGTCGATGGCGGAGGAGCTCGAGCATCGTGCGCCGGCTCGGGTCGGCCAGTGCTTGCAGAACGGCATCCATGATGCCGATGAGCGTAACCAGATGGGTACGTAACAGCAAGGGTACATAGCCCGGGGCCTCCGGGGGGCACTGAGCCCCGAAGGCGAAGGCCCCGGTCCGGACGTCAGGCCGCGGTGGGCTTCGCCGCGGCGAGTGCTTCGCGTACGACCTGCGCGTTTGCCGGCGTACCGGGGGCTACCCCGTAGGTGCCGTAGGGCGTCACGTAGACCGGGGTGTCGCGCTGAGTACGCCAGTTCTCAGCGAGCGGGCCCGCGTCCACCGTGTCGAAGCCGAGACTGTCGAACAGCTCGGTGACCGCCTGCTTGGCGGCCGCGTCGTCACCGGCGATCGGCAGCGCCGACCGGTCCGCGCTGCCCGCCGGCCGCGCCTGGGACTGCAGGTGGCCGTACCAGATGTTGTTGAAGCCCTTCACCACGCGGGCGCTCGGCAGGTGCTTCTGCAGCAGCTCCCCGGTGGTGCTGGAACCGTTCTCCAGTTCGTCGATGACACCGTCGCGGTCCGGGTAGTAGTTGTTGGTGTCGATGACCACCTTGCCGGCCAGCGGCTCCACCGGAACCTCCCGGTACGCCCGCAGCGGCACAGTCACCACCACGATGTCACCGGCCGCGGCCGCCTCCGCGGGGGTCGCGGCACGTGCCTTCTCCCCCAGCTCGGACACCAGGTCCTGCAGGGTCTGCGGGCCGCGGGAGTTGCTCAGCACCACGTCGTGACCGGCGGCAACCGCCAGCCGCGCCACGGTGCTGCCGATGTTGCCACTGCCGATAAGTCCAATAGTCGTCATATCTGGCGAAACCTCGGCACTCCCCCCACCGATTCCGGCCGACCGCCCACCGTGACAGGCGGCACAGGCCCTCGGCGATCTTGCAGCGGGTGCGAGTTGGTCATTCGAGCCGACAGACGGAGTACGCGCTCGACGTCTACGTCAGCGCCGCACCGAGATGGGAGGTTGCGATCAAGCAGGCAATCGGCAAACTCGAACCTGAGGACCTCCCCGAGCGCGTCCGCGACAGCGGCTTCCGCCACCTGGACATCACGTCCGCCCACGGCATCGCAGCGGCCCGCCTCCCGCAGATTGGCTTCGTTCGCGAGTTTGGGCGCCAGATGTTCGCGACTTTCGGCGCCACTTTGCCGGCGCCGATCGCCGCAATGTTCGCGAGAACCGGCACCACTCGCGGATCGTGACCACCCGTTGGCGGCAGCGATCCCTCAGAATCCCGCTCACGCTGCGTACAAGCGATCATGAAACCACCCTGAGCGTGGATGCGCGGATCAATCGACGAGCGCGCATCCGTTGCACAGGTCAGCGTCGATCACGGCTCGGAGTGGTGTTGGAGAGCCTCGGTGAACCAGGTGAAGATCGGGGCGAGCGAGGTCGTGGTGGGCGAGCCGTTGATAGTGGTGATCAGGTGCCAGTACCGCTCCACCCGTGGATCATTGGCAATGGCCAGTCGGGTCGAGAGTTTGGTGCGGTACGCGCCGCTGTCGGTGGCCCCGAACGTATCCGCGTACCGAGCGACCAGCTCGGCAACCACCGGCGCAGCCTGTGCTGACGCCGGCTGAACCCCGTCGGCGATCGCCGCCGCAACACGCTCGGCGACGTGGACGGTCAGCTCGTGATGCAGCCCTGTCTGGTCACCGTCGGCGCGTTCGGCCGCCTGGTATTCGGCCATCCGCCGGACACTGGCTCTGAAGTCGTTGTCCTGTACCAGCTCCGCCAGCTCGATCCAGCACTCGACCTGCTCGGCGGTCGGGTCGTCCGGCAGGTCCGGCACCGCCGAACGCAGCAGCTCCACCAGTTGCGGGTTGGCGTCGATGCCGCCGTATGTGCTGTCGACGAAGTCATGAATGAGTCGGTGACGTTCGGCCTCGGACAGTTGCACGATGCGGTGCATAAGTTCCATCTCCTCAGGGCTGGAGTTCCTTTTTGCCACCACACGAAGGACCGCTCGGCGCAGTCGAAGTAGCCGGATCTGCAGGTCAAGAGCCTCGGCGTGGGCGGCTGCGGCCTGCGACACGGTGATCTCGTCGGCGAGTATCCGCAGGATGCTGGCCAGATCGACACCGAGTTCGCGCAATGTGCGGATGAGTTCAAGACGAGCAACGGCGGCCACGTCATAACGGCGATGGTTGGCGGAACTACGGTGTGTGGGTGGCAGAACGCCGGCATCGGAGTAGAACCTGATCGTGCGTACCGACAGACCGGTCCGCCGAGCCAGGTCCCCGATCGAGTACAGCGTCCCGTGATCCACGCCGACAAGCCTCCAGCCTCCACCAGGTGGAGATACAACTCCGCCGATCATCTTGATCCGGCAGCGAAGACAGAAACGGCCTCGCCGACGCAGCCGCGACGTGGATTTCACCGATGCGCGCGAGCGGGTCTCGCTGAGGGTGGAGCCCAAACTCGCGAACAAAACCACGCAGATCCACCGCGACCCGTTCGACCGAATGCTGATCGCCCAGGCAAAAGCGGAACACCTGGCGCTGGTCACCCGCAACACCCAGATCGCAAAGTACGACCTCGAAATCCTGCCGGGCCGACACGGCATTTCGGGGCACACAGCGCCAGCGCAGCCTGGCCAACGTCGGCGGCGCGGACCTCCACGCGCTGGGCTGGTCATCCTGGCCTGGACCGGTTCGCGCCAGCAGGTGAGTCCGGCGGTGCCCCGTTCACATCAACTACTGCACGTCAGCTTGCTGATCGGTCAGGGTTGTGGCTCTCACCGCTGCGGGCGGACCGAACACAAGCACCGACCGCAACGGTCGCGCCGTGGGGTTTCAGGGGGCTCGGCCCCCGGAGCAGACATGACGAGGGGCCGCGGTCCGCGCTTTCCGCGGACACACGGCCCCTGTACCTCGTGGACCTACTGTCGGCTTACTCGAACTCGACGATGCTTCCCGAGCAGGCGCAAACCATCAGAAACTGCCTTCAACGCTCGCCGGCGCGGTGAGGCGCCAAAGCCTAGACCTTGGGGCGCGAGAACTGAAAACGACTCACGCTCACACTATCTTGCGGCATGCCTAGGTTCTGTTGAGCTAGGAGCGTGAGCACACTCTTCCCCGTACCCAATGGAAGCGAAGACGCCGAGTGTGCCAAAGCTACCGGAATCACAGCATCCGGGTACAGTCGCGTTTGCAAGCTATCCAACGACTCAAGCGTTGCCCGAAGAGTTGGGTACGACTCCCACGACTCCGAAGCTTGACGAGCAAATCCGCTGGCCCCATCGAACGATGGTTTCTCATACGGCGGGCCACCTGGGACTCTTGGGACAGTCACGACGAGCACTTCACCCGTCGTCGTTCTGTACAGGAAGCGACGACCATAAAACTCATCTTTGCCGTAGAAGTGATCCTCAGGCTGGTTAACTATGTGTCGGTTAACGTAGGGAGTATCAAGCATCATCACATGCCCGGGCAATATTGCCTCACGTATAGCGTGGGCATGGTCGACGAATCGGCCCGTCTTTTCTATGCCAACAAGTAGAGGCGGCGCAAGATCCTCGCGCTCCAGGCCAGCACAGAGCTGCTCCCAGTAGGAAGAGAACTGAGATTTCATCGGGGCGATCGGGCCATAGACGGCCAATGGGCCATCGGTTATGAATAGCCCATTTGACAAGCTCTTGCGACTTGTGCGATAAAAACCATCAAGATAAGAAACGAGCAGTAACCGTTCTGAAATATTCATCGCCCGGGTCAGGGTTAGGACATTCGACGAATCCTCAGCGAACTCCTCGTATATGCGTAACACGTCCGTAACATAAAGAGGCGAGCCGCAAAGCGGCTCATTGCAGTGCGAGCCTTCAATATCTACGAAGTTCCCGACGCCGATCCCTGCTGAACCACAAACTGGACACTTGCTCAGCTTGATTGAGCTCGCAGGCGATCCGGGTGCTCCATGAATGGTGAGCAGCGCGTCCGTAAGGGAAAAAGGCGGCCCGAAATCAGTAATGCGCGAGGAGGCAAAAGCACGTTCAAGCTCAATTCTCAGGCTTCCGCTACCGCTCGCTCCGCCTACGAACACATTTGATCCGGGGAGCACACTGTTTACGGTCTGCGTGACTTGCGCCCTTTCCAACTCTCTTACGTCGAGCAACCCATCGTTCGCAGCACCAAGAAACCTCAATATATCGACGTAAACGCCTGCAATTTGAAAAAACCCAACACGAATGGAGGGATAGCCCGCCTTCGCTTCGACCTCTTGGCTCGAACCATCGAACGCCAGCGCAAACGCCGGAGCGGGTCGCCGTTCAAGCGGTAGGTCTGAAACGGCAACACACCGAGCCGTGATTTCGCTTTCGTCCGGATCAGCCAAGGAAGGGATATCCCAGTTCTTCAACGCATCAGCGACAGCGGGGCTCAAAACAATCGGCACATGGCCAAGGCGAGACGCCCGTTCTTGTGAGTATGACATTCTGACCTCACGCGTTCAGTTCTATTGGCTGAAGGCCGGCAGCCACCCGAGCACGATTGATCATGCCATGATCAAATTTCGCGATCTGGACGGGAACGATATATTTGCCCGAGAACGTCTTCACTCTGGCGTAACCGCGATCCTCTGAACGACGAAGGTCGTCAGCAAAGACGGCGAAGTCGTAGTAGTGCGAAAGCTCACGGGTTTCAACGTCCGAGTTCAGGTGTGCAACTATCCAATTCGAGGTATTCGAAAGAATCCGCTTGTCCACGCTTGTGACCTCCTGCGTGGCGTAGACAAGGCCGATTTCATACTTAGCAGCCTCCTTCGCGAGCCGAACCCAAGGATCATTTTGGACAGAAGACTTCCCAGCTTTTTCACGATCGAAGAGGTTGTGAGCTTCCTCGACAACAATTTGGATCGGAACGTTCAACTCGTTTGCCCGAAAGCGGCGGTTTGCGTTCTCGATTAGCCTAAAAACGAGTCGCTCCGAAATGATTTTCACGACTTGATCGGACCCAACGGACAAGTCTGCGATGACCAGTCTGCCCTCGACCAGGTCATCCCACACGCGGTCGGCAAGATCGCCCTCACTATTCGGGTCGTGGAAGTCAACAAGAGTGCGAATCCTGTTTAGTACCGCGGTGCCTACAGTAGCGTCATAAACAGCCAAAATAGCCATGAAAGGATCGCAGTTCTGCCATGATCCAAGATCAAGGCCGACATAGCGTTCCGGGATACGGCCGCTTACAATCTCCCCGATACGTAATGAAAGCCAGGCAACGACTTGACGAGCAGCTGCTGGCGAATCGACCGCATACAACCCCTGCCGCTGGTTAACCGGTCGCAGGAGGTCCGGCAAATCCGCGGTTAATAATCCTCGGATATTGGAATTCATCTTGAATATCGTGGAGAAACCGGTGCGAGGCGCCTGGAAGCCAGCTTTGGACAACAACGCATAAAATGCAAGCTTTCCGCGCTGAGCGTCTGAAACTGCGTTCCAGTACTCCCCCTCGCCCGCCGGCCCGTTAGCGTAATCTGCACGCTCAGGATCCAATACCGCCGCAGTCTTAAAAGCGTTAGCGTAAGAGCTCCCCATATCTGCTAGGGAATCTTGAATCAAACCCCAGACCGTAGGGAACTCATTGGTGTCGTAAAAACTCACGCCAAGCGGAAATTCTTGCGGCTCTGCTGGGTCGGGGCTCATTTTGTAGATTCGTACAAGGTCTGCGCCTTGCCCGAGCAGCCTCAGGCCGGTCTTGTCTTGATCATTGACGTTCGCATACTCGCCCTGAGGGTCAAAAACGAGCTGACCAATCTTTGTGTGCGTTCGAGCAGCGTACTCGAACACTGCGGTGCATATGGTCTTGTTGGTATTCGATTTACCGACACGCGTCATGCCCAAGACTGCTGTCTTCTTCGAAATGAAGTCAGTGACCCTGACTTGTACCGGGACGCTGTCCATCACTGCCGCAGTCGCGCGTCGCCGCGTGGACGAGAAACGCACCACTCCGAGATTTATCAGCCTCGGATTAACGTCTCGGAGAATCTCATCTTCAGTCTGCCGTGGATATGACGCGATGAATGACAACGCTTCAGGCGAAGGGGCATATACGAAGTAGCGCGCTCCCGCATAGACATTGTCGAGATCAGCGCCCCACTGAACAAACGGACGTCGCCCGACCATGTCACTGTAAAATGTTCCTAGTACTTCACAATCGAACGCCGACAGCTGAATCTGGCTCGACGTAAGGTTGTCGACAACGTCGTCTGGTCGCTTGTCCCTGACGTCCGCATCACGGATAGCGGCCAGTCGAGTGGCTACCAATTCTGCCTCGTTGGGCAACCGCGCGGTACCCCGCACCCTCAAGAGGATAATTTCATCCTCATCGAGCGGCGCATTTGTCTCTCGAGTGGGAACGGTCGCCGCTGCCAACAGAAAGCTGTTCTTAGCAACCCCACCTACGGAGTGCTTCACAAAGTCGTCAGTGATGACCGTAGCGCTCTTGTAGTCAAGCTGATAGATACCTCCCAGCCGTCTAGGCCCACTCAGTAACTGCGTGAGTGGATCAGCGCCGGCAGTCGCGGCGCCAGCAATTCCAGAAAGCTGGCTCGTCATGGGACGTCTCCTCGGGAGGGCACCAAGTGGAGTGTGAAGAGATTTGGTGGCACTGGTCGCGTGTCAACTGGAGCGAGAAAGCTCTCGGTAGGTATCAGACTCTGGGATGGTTTCCAAGTTCGTCACGAGAAGCTCGTCTTTTGTGCTGCGTCGCTCGGATCCCGCGGCCGTGTACCGCTGCGAGACATGAAGCACCGAGAACTTCTCTTCGGGTAGGTACAGGTCGCGGATATCCTGATGATCGTCGTAGGAAAGTAGCCACGCAAATTTGGCCTCTGTACGAAGGTAGGTCGCTAGCTTCCGATGATCACGAGCTGCGAAGGCCCACGGATATAGCCACTCGGCCTTGTCAACGTATGGGGGGTCAACATATACCAGCGTTTCTCGGCTCGACAGCATTGGGAAGCGCGATTTAGTTCTCTCTAGGCTCGTTTTCCAATCAGCTTCCCAGACGTCGATCAAGCGCCCTGACGCGGCAAGGTCAGCTACGCCTCTGATCCGACGCACTAAGCCATCCAGTCCAAACCGACAGTCGATCTTGTACGCTGAAAGTTGGCTTCTGCCGCCAATCGGTCCTGCACGCCCATGGAGAATTCCAGAAAACGTAGTCCGATTTAGAAATATGCATTTTAGCGCTTTGTCACGACGATGAGTTGGAGTTAGCTCACGCCACCAGTCCCACCGGTCGACTGTAACAGACTCTTGACCAAGTGCCTCAATCAGCCATTCGGAGTCAAAGGCGGCCGTTTTCCAAAATGCAGCTACAAGCGGATCGAAGTCTGCCAGGATCCCGTGCGGTACCTGCCCGGTCCCCAAAAGGCGTAAGGTCATGCTAGCCCCTCCGCAGAAAGGCTCTACTATCAACTTTGGCCGGGGGACATTCGCTCGGACGATCAACTCCATGATCGGGACGAGTTGCCGCTTGGCGCCCGGATACCTGAGCGGGCTCACCACGGAGTGTTGAAACAGGCGTTCGTCCGAGACTGCCGCAGGAGTGCCTAGCACGGTTGCGGCTGGCCACGAACGACGCCTCGGTCGATTCACCCGGTGTGGCGGTTCCTGTCGACCCACGTACTCAACCACCTCGAAGCTCCCGCGTAGTCTGACCGCATGAGCATAGTGGACATCGGGAAGCCGATCGCTAAAGAGTTGGTCGCGTTCCTCACCGATAGTCGGGGGCTTGCATCAACTGATGCGCCGGCGCCTTCGGTGACGACCACTCATGATGCTTCGATGTCGCCTCCGCTGGACGGTTGAGGACGATTTGCCCGGATTAGCAACGAACTAGGCAGTAATCTTGGAAGCGTCACTCGGGCCGAGATCGCGGTATAAGGTGAGATAAATAGACTTGCCCGCTCGGTCGGGCGACGGTCACAACTAGAAGTAGAGGTCGGCAAGGCCAGCTGACTGCCAGATTGAAAGGGCCTGTGGCATACCTTTCTAGTGATTGGAGGTCGCCGTGGAATTTATCTTGATGGAGCGGGGAAAGGTGAAACCCGCGGCGAGGCGTTACCCTTTCGCGAATCTAGTTAGGGACAACTGGGACGATCAGGGCTATCAGACATCATTTTTTCTTGAGGTCCATACCGAAGACAGGCGTACGATCCAAGTCGGAGTGGTGAAAATTCTTCGGCTTGATCAGCGTGAGGGGCCAACCGAGGTCCCACGTTACTTCGAGGGTTCACTTAGCGACCAATATTGTTCTTTAGGTCAGAACCTAGCTTACTATGAGACACTGCGTGCGCTCGGGCCGAACATATATCAACCCGTTCTGCGCGGGCTTCGAGATGTTGTATATCAGCCTGAAGTTAGGACAGCATTTTCACAGCATCCAGGGTTTTCTGCTTCGCTAGTATTGAGAGGAAGTTCGGCTAGGGCGCTGGAAGATGCCGTTGATCTTTTCCAACGGACTGGCGAACCATCACCCGAGGGTGCAGGCCGGATCCTTTCCCTGAGTTTCAGATCGAATGTAGGGGGCTCCGAATTTGATATTCCCCTACGCTTCAACGATACAGATCTTCTTCCATCCAGGATTAATGCCGTAATCGGCTACAACGGTACTGGAAAGACACAGCTGCTAGCCAATCTGGCCATGGTTGCTCACGCCGACTTCGCGCTGAGAGCAGATCCGATTTTTTCTCGGAGATTTGGAACATTCGTCGAAAACACCGATGTCCCATTTGGCTCGGTCATTTCCGTGTCTTACAGTGCATTCGACACTTTTGAAGTGCCCGGGAGGACGGCGCAGGACCGCGAGTACATCCGACGCTCTGGCGACGTACGCGGATACTCCTACTGCGGGCTTCGTAGCTTCGATCACGATGAGCCTGAACCTCATCGGCTCAAGGGAATTGCAGAAATTTCTCGTGAATTCGCAGAGACCTTGTCACGCGTCAGCACGGGACCTAGTAGGGAAATTGTCGACGACGCCCTCGAGTGCGTTGCTCAAGACGCGTCCTTCCAGCGGCTTGGTTTCACTCCTGAGCAAGTTCATCAGTCAGACTTCGTACTTGACATATTTCCCAGCCTAAGCACAGGCCATAAAATCGTTCTTAATATTATTGTTCAGCTTTCGGCGCATCTTCAACGCCGTTCGTTAGTTTTGATCGATGAGCCCGAGAGCCACCTTCATCCTCCGCTGCTTGCAGCGCTGCTCCGCAGCATAAGCATCCTTCTCGAACGCCGAGATTCGTTTGCTGTTGTCGCCACTCATGCACCCGTCGTGATTCAAGAGATACCGAAGAAGTATGTTCGGGTTTTGCGCCGCTTCGAATCTGTCACCCTGGTAGAAGATCCTGAGATTGAGACATTCGGCGAGAATGTTGGAATCTTGACCCGTCAAGTGTTCAACCTCGATAGCTCAGCGACAGATTACCAAGGCGTTTTAAGAAGTTTGGCGGAGAACTTCACACTGGCCGAAATCGAAAGCCTATTCGATGCGGGTCTCAGCGTGCAGGCTCGGAGCTATGTCGTGAGCATCCAGAAGGCGCGCAGAGGTTAGGATGTATCGCCTGCCCATGCCGCCGAGAGACGACGAGAAGACTTTCTCTGAAATTTGCCTGTCCCGCCGAAATCCGACTCGTTCTCTTCTTGCCGGCGTTACTGCCTCGATCTTTACGCAATACCGTCAATATACGCTCGCTAAAGGCATCGCGTCTCTATTAACTGCGCAGAAGTACAGTACCGAGGTTCGGGAAGCACTGCTTTCTAACTATGACCAGCTTTCCTCAGGGCGTTCTTACGCTATCCTGAGGGCTGAGTTGTTAAGTCTCGCACACGCTGGACGGTGCCCCATGTGTGATGGCGCACCAGTTGCAACCCTGGACCATTACCTCCCGAAGTCGGTATTTCCGGAATTCAGCGTTCTGCCGAAGAACCTTGTCCCGGTGTGCTATCGGTGCAACCATCTAAAGCAAGACACGATCGACGAAAGCGGGCGAAGATTTCTCCACTCCTACTTTGAAGACCCACCATCGGAGACACTTCTCACGGCTGAGGTTTCGGTTGAGGAGTCCGTGGCTATCACCTTCCACGCTTCCTACTTCGGGCATGCGCCCTCGGCAGCCGCCAATTATTGCTTTCAATTCGAGAGACTCCGACTTGCTGAATACTTTCAGTTGGAGTCGGTCGCCGAGCTCTGCGACCGAAGTTTGGCAATGAGCGACTACTACGGCGATGAGCGAGACGGCAACGCAGTCCGCGAATATCTTGAACGCGAGGCTGGCAGCAATCGCTCGCGTCACGGTGCCAACCATTGGAAGGCCGCGTTGTTCTTGGCAGCCAGTAGGTCGGCTGCCTTCTGTAACGGCGGCTTCCTGCACCTCCTGCAGGAATAGCCAATTGGTCCGAGGACCTCTACGCGCTGTTCTAATGGCACACTAAGTCAGAAGTCTCCTGGTCGATGCCGGCCCAACCGCTGCATGGCCCGAAACAGGATTTTGGGCATCTGGTGACGGCTAGAAGTACTGGGACGTCCGCGTAGACGCGGTCCATCGCTGACGTTCAGTTCGGCAGTCTTCCACCTAGCCGGTTTCTAGAGATCTACGCCTTGGGACACCGGCGACGTAACTCCCGGCCGTCCGAGATCCGCTCCGGGCGGCTGGGATGTTACCGACTCTACCGAGGACTTCAGACGCAAGAGAGAGCCGCCGAAAGACGGAGACGAACGGAGCGAACGCATGGCCAGTCATGATGTCCAGACAAGAACTGCCGCTCTGCCTAATGCGGCAAGCGAGAGTTCCGATGGCGGGCTTCGGGTGCTGGTCAAGGTGCGCCACACCCCGGAAAGCTGCCGGGACGTCTTAGCGCAAGCCGAGGAGTCGCTATATGACCATCTCGTCGTCACGCCCGGAGGGCTTTGCGTCGGATGTTCAGAGCCTGAGCCGTGCCGTGCTCGGTATACGGCACTTGCCGTGTTCAGCAGTTACGGCATTCTGCCACGTCGGCGAGCGGGCGTAGCAGGCGTCTACGTGGCTGGCGGCACTGGCAGCTTTGACGGCTTCGCTGCGGCCCAGACACGCTCAAACGAGGCCATGTGAGTCGAGACCATGCCCTCGTCACCAACACGCTTGAGGAAGAGCACAGGCGCCTGGGCGGCCGGCCGACCGTAGATGTGAGAGTTGAGGAGCATCTCGTCGTCGGCGCGATAAGTCGAGTTGTAGAGCACGGTGTCGTGGAGCCGTAGCGCGATGCCGGGCTCTTCGTCGAGCGGTTGAAGGCTGACGAGCGCTGTACGGATGCGCGCGCTCATGCCGGCGCCGATGCGCTCCTCGATGCCGCGGCTGGCGATGTGCTCGCCGTCCGGATCGCCGAGAGCGATGCGCACACGTACGCCGGCCTCGGCCTTCTGCCGCAGCAAGGTCAGCGCTGAGACGTCCTCGGCCAGGAAGTTCGCGCTGTAGACCAGGATGTCGATCTCGTGCTCGGCCCGGCCGAGCAACCGTGACCAAGAGTCGGATGGCACGGCCGATCGGTGCGGGTAGATGATCCGAATCTCGTCGGCTGCGGCCAAGGGCTCGACCGGGCGCGGCAGGCTCGGCCACAGGTCGTGAGCCGTCCATCCCGTCAGGCTGACCAGAGCGTCGCGGTGACGCGGGTACGGGATGCGACCACTGCTAATCCAACGCTGCACGGTCTTCGGGTCGACGGATAGCTGGGCGGCGACGTCAACGATGTCGAGGCTGGCGCCGCTTAACGCTCGGGCGAGCATGTGGTTCACGCGTCCGCTCCCATCGCCGGGTGAACACCCCATTCTAGCCAAGAAGTCCCTAGACGTCCCGACCCGTAGTTCAGCGTCCGTCACTTGCAGTGAACACTTAGCGGAACCAAAGGGAATGGACGGAACACGATGGAGAGCGACGCAGAAGCGGCAAGATCGTCGGCCGACCGGCTGGCGCTGGCCCTGGAGCACGCAGGGTTTGACGTCGGCCAGGAGTTCCCGGCCTTGAGCGACGCCATCGGTCACCGCGGAACCGCGGTCGTGCGAATTGGGGACGTCCTACCAGCGGTCGCCGACCGGCTCGCTGCGGCCTTGCGGGGTGACTACGGCGACAGGTGACAACCCCGCCATTAGGCTCGCTATGTGGATCAAGTCGAGGATGCCCGCGGCCTTGCGCATCAGTTGCTGGCTGATTCGATCCCTCGCCGCTGGTCCCACAGCCAGGGCGTCGGGCACAAGGCCGAGTCAGTCGCGGCCCTGGTCGGTGGCGACGGGCCAGCCCTGGTCGCCGCCTCTTGGCTTCACGACGTGGGGTACTCACCGGACCTTGTCGTGACCGGCATGCACCAACTTGATGGGGCTCGCTACCTGCGCGATGTCGCCCGCGTCGATGATCTGATTTGCCGACTGGTCGCTCACCATTCGTGCGCATTCATCGAGGCCAGGAACCGCGGGCTCGGCGACCGACTCGCGGACGAGTTCGCACCGGTCGAGGGCATGCTCTCCGACGCCATCACGTACGCGGACATGACCACCACACCCGACGGCGTGCCGGTTGAAGTAGAGCAGCGTCTCGCCGAGATCCTGGATCGCTACGGGCCTGATCATCTGGTGGCCAGGTCGATCAGCGAGGCAGGGCCGCTGATCATTGGATCGGTGCAGAGGATTAAGGCAGCGCTGGCCGAGGACTGACCTCACTCCGCGCGGGAAAGTGCGCCCTGCTCGTCACGGCTCCACCGGCGGCCGGCGCTGTCCAGGAATTCGATCTGTACGGGCTCAGGCTCGACGTACGACCGAACCCACTCCCCCGGTGCCGCTCGCTGGACAGTCCGGCCCGGCGGAACGAGGCCGACGAACTCTGACCGAGGTTCTTCGCCGTCGCGAGCGGGAAGCGGCAGCTCCACCTCGTAGATGGGCATCGCGCTCGCGTTATGGATGTGAAACAACAGCTCGCGACCGCCTTCGAGCTTGTGGGTCATCTCGACCCACGCGCTGATCTGCTCGGCCTGCGAACGCCGCTCATCCTCAGCGCGGTCGGCTTCGCGCCTGTGTTCACGACGCAGGAGCAGGAATCCGAGAGCGAAAGCACCGACCGTACCGACCGCGGAGAAGACGTCCGCGAAGGCGCTGAGCCAGTTGCTATCCAAGGTGAATGTCGAGCGGCGAGGTGAGGTACTGGTCGATCCGCATGCGCATCGATCGATCCATCGGCAGCGCGCTGATCTCGGCCGGCGGAACCCACCTAACTTCGGTCGACTCGTCGCTCGTCGTCGGTGCTCCGCCGACGGGCCGCGCGGTGAACACGACCGAGAACTCCTGCCGAGCCTCGTTATTGCTGGTGTAGAGGATGACGTGGTTCGGGTCGGTGTAGATGCCGACCAACCCGGTCACCTCCACGTCGATGCCGGTTTCCTCGACTGTTTCCCGTACGGCCGTTTCCGGTAGCGACTCGCCGAGGTCCATGCCGCCGCCTGGGAGGGCCCAGTTGTCGTTGTCGGAGCGGCGTATCAGCAGGATCGCGCCCTCGTCGTTGACCACGACGACGTTCGCCGAGGGGACGACGCTGTTGGCTTTGGGTGCCTCAGGGTCGTTGTAGTAGTCGATGCGTCGTCCCACGTCGTCCTCACTCCAGCGGTGTCGCGGCGTCCCACACGTGCTCGAAGCTGTCCACGTACGTCGAGACCATCGTCGCCCCGGCGACGCGCCGCAGGTGGAAGACCGGCGCCTCGGACGCGGGGAAGCTGTAGATGTGCGTGTTGACCAGTAGCTGCTCATCAGCCCGGTAGATCGAGTTGTAGAGCACGGTGCTGTGCAGCCGACACTCGACGCCTTCGAGACTGAGCAGGGGTCGGTACATGACGATGGCGTTCTTGATTTTCGCGGCAAGGCTCTCGATGCCCTCGTCCGCATTGCGTTGCGCCACGACCTCGGATTCCGGGTCGCCGAGCAGGATGCGGACTCGCGCGCCATCTTCGGCCTTATTGCGGAAGATCCGTCGTACGCCAGCATCTTCGGACAAGAAGAGCCCGCTGTAGACCAGGACCCCGATCTCCGACTCGGCATTGTCGAAGAAGTTGCGCCACAGCTCGGACGGCACGGTCCAGCGGTGCGGATAAATGTTGATGATCTCGCTCTCGCTGGCGCTAGCGACCTGGCCGGCGTCGAGGGCTTCGGGCCAGAGGTACACCTCGTCGACGCCGAGATGAGCAGCAGCCGCGTACCGATGACGCCGGTACGGCATCCGTCCGCTGATCCAGCGCTCGATGCTCTTCGGATCAACTTTGATCGCTTCCGCGAGCCCAGCGGGGGTGATTCCCCGTTGCAACATCGCGGAGCGTAGCCGCTCGTTCGGCATCGTCTCCCCATATAGGACGTCCATCAGCTTGCCCACCCTAGGGTAGACATCCCGAACACGTCCAGCCATGACCTGATCACGTCCCGTCGCCTGGTCGCACTCTCATTGGCGTCGATGCGGAACACGCATCGCCGAACGAGAGGAGATCAGCAATGGAGATCCAACACTTCACGAACGAGGCCCCGATCTGCCCGTGCGGCGCCCAGCTCGGGACTAACAACTCGACGCTCTGCCGCAAGTGCGCGGCCCGGAACCGCTGGATCCGCCGGCACCGGGCGCGCGGCAGCCACAACGGCGCCGACAAGGGCATCCGTACGCGCCGCAACCGCAAGGATCGTGGCGCATGACGATCGCCGTCTCCGCCGTAATCCTGCTCGGCGTGATCGTCTTCCTGCTCTGGCGTTACGCCCGTCTGCCGCTCTGGCAGGCAGCGATCTGCGCGGCCTTCGGCTACTACCTGGCCTCGTCATCGATCGGACCCACGATCGGCAACGCACTCCGCGCCCTGGCCCGATTCATCGCCGGATTGACCCTCTGAAAGGAGGCATCACCACACCCATGACCACCGAATCGCGCACACCGCGCCCGACCATCGACCAGGAGGCCGTCACTGCCCACCTCCGCGCCGCTCGACGCCGAGGGACGTATTCGGACCTATGGACCGTCGTCGGCGACGTCCCTGTCCTACTCGCCGAGGTCGACCGCCTCGCCCGACTCCTCAGCCGCACCCGATGGGACTTCGCCAACCTGCTCGCCGGCGCCCAAGCGACCCTCACCGCCGACCAAGACGGCGATCCCGACCCGCTTGCGTACCTCCGCGACGAGGTTGCCCAGCACCGCGCCTGGGTGCCGCCCGACGATGGCGAACTCGTCGAATGAGGGCGTACGGACGCCGGCACCGCCGCTGGAGCCGCCGAAATCCGCAACCGCTTCTGCTCGTCCCCGACGAATCGCTATTAGCCGCTGGCCTCGCCGCGATCGGTCGGGCTCTGTTCCGGTACCGCTCAGGACTAGCACCGTTCGCCGCCGGACTCGCCCTCGCGATGGTCGGGCTCTTCCTCCATCACACACATCGCGAGCTGTGGCCGGCAGTCGCGGTCGTGGCGGCAACCGCGGCGCTGGTCGCCGGCCTTCGCATCCGACGCACGGCTGAACGCGCTTACGCAGCAAGCACAACGGCCGTTGCGGGAAGCTGGCTCGCCACGGCAACCGCGGTTGGGCCCGGCGCCAAGCCTCTACCGACCATTCTTTGGGTGGCCGTCGAGGTGCTCGGCATTCCGTGGTGGGCACACCGCCGCCGTCGAGCACGTGTCCGCGTCGATCGGGTCATTCATGCATGGCCCGATCTGGCGGAAACAATCGGGCTCGACGGATCGCGCATCATGTCGGCCGTCGTTGATACCTGGGGCTGGCGCGGACGTGTGAAGCTCCGGCCGGGCCAGAGCGTCGCTGACGTTGTCGCTCGCGTCCCGGCCATCGAGTCAGCCCTAGGAACGCGGCCGGGCGCCGTCCGAGTCGAGCAGGATCCGGCGCACGCTGGCCGCTGCACGATGCGCGTCCTGGCTGTCGACCCACACGCCGGCGCGATCCCATGGCCGGGACCCACCGCACGTTCACTGGCCGACCCGATCGACATCGGCGTCTTCGAGGATGCGACAACCGTCCAGGTACCTCTGCTCCGCCGACATGCCCTGATCGGCGGCACGACCGACTCGGGCAAGAGCGGCGTCCTGAACGTCATCCTCGGCAACCTCGTTGCCTGCCCCGATGTCGTCCTGTGGGGCATCGACCTCAAGGGCGGCATGGAACTCCGCCCCTGGGTATCGTGCCTCGCCCGTCTGGCCACCACACCCGACGAAGCAAACCGAATGCTCTCGGACGCCGTCGCCATCCTCGAAACTCGGGCGCACGCGGCCAGCCAGGACAACACTCGGGTTTGGGAGCCCACCTCGCAATCACCAGCGCTGGTCATCGTCATCGACGAGTACGCCGAACTCGCCGACACTGCACCAGATGCCGTCGGGCATGCCGAATCCGTCGCCCGACGAGGGCGCGCGGTCGCCGTCGACCTACTGACCGCCACGCAACGCCCAACCCAGAGAGCCATGGGAGGCGGAGCGATCCGCTCCCAGATGAGCGTTCGCGTCTGCCTACGAGTGCGGGAACGCCGAGACGTGGAACTCATCCTTGACAAAGGGATGCTCTCGGCCGGCTGGCACGCCCACACGCTCGATGCCCCGGGCAAGTTCTACCTGTTGGCCGACGGACACAACCAGCCTCGCCGCGCCCGCGCGTATCTCGTTACCGATGAACACGTACGCGAGACCGCCGCCCAGTACGCCAGCACACGGCCCGATCTCGATGCGCTGTCTCAGGCCGCGGCCGACCAACCGTCGAGAGCCCTTGAACCGCCGCCGAATCAGGCGAGCGACCCGGAACAGGCCCTCCGCACTGCACTCGACCAAGCACCCGATGAAGGGCTCTCCATTGCCGAACTCATCGACACCACCGGTATGAGACGCACCTGGGTCTATGACCGGCTACAAGCACTCGCCGCCGCCGGCACCGCCCGGCAAGTGTCACGCGGGCGCTGGCACGCCTAACCCTGATCGTCCGCGCGGACGTCCGTCCGCTCGCGCGCGTCTGCGCCTATCAACGCGCGGACGGACGACGGACGGACGATCGCGCGGACAGAGCCGGAAGGAGGCGAACCATCAGCACCGACGAGAGGAGAAATCGCAGCATACGAACGTGCGAGCAGCCGAAAACCGGAAAAGCGCAGCTCAAGACGTCCCAAGACGTCCCCGCCGACGGAAGGCGCAAACAGCCAACGGTGGCGGGACATCAGCCACGATCGAAAGAATCGGCCAGCGAAGCGCGAGCGGCCCGGAGACGCGAGGTCGCCATCAACGAAGAACTTCTCGCCCGCGCCCTGGCCATGATCGCGGACGATCTCGCCCGGGAGGCGAGCGCTCGGGAAGGGGTACCCGATGACTGAGACCCGGAAGCGTGCCTTCATCTATCTGCGCGTCTCGTCGGTCGGTCAGGTCAACACCGACTACGACCCGGAAGGCATCTCGCTCCCGGCACAGCGTTCCGCGATTCAGCGTCGCGCCCGGGAACTCGACGCGGACATCGTGGCCGAGTTCGTGGAGCCCGGCCGTTCCGCGACCACGGTCGACGGCCGACCGGTCTTCCAAGAGATGATGGCCCGGCTCAAGGCCAAGCCTGACATCGACTACGTGATCGTCTACGCCCGCTCGCGGCTACACCGCAACAGCATCGACGCCGCCATCACGAAACGCGATCTCCGCAGCGCGGGCGTCATCCTGATCTCGATCATGGATTACACCGAGGACAGCGCCATCAGTGATCTGGTCGCGACCGTGCTCGACGGCGTGAACGAGTACCAGTCGCGCGCTTCCGGCGCCGACATCGCCTACAAGATGGGCCAGAAGATCGTCCGAGGCGGCTCGGTCGGCCGGGCACCAATCGGCTACCTCAACGTCCGTAAGACATTCGAGGGTCGGGAGGTCCGCACGGTCGCCGTCGACCCGGTACGCGGCCCACTCGTCCGAACGGCATTCGAGCTGTACGCGAGTGGCACCCACGGCTTCCACTCGCTTATCCAGACTCTCACCGACGCTGGCCTCCGCACCAAGCGCTTCCCCGCCGGCACTCCGATCTCTATCAACTCTCTGGGGAACCTTCTCCGCGACCGCTACTACCTCGGCCTCGTCGAGTACCGAGGCCAGGAGTACCAAGGGCGGCACGAGCCACTGGTCACCCCGGAGACGTTCGACCTCGTGCAACAGATGTTGGAGTCACGGCGCGCGGGTGGCGTCCGCGAGCGCACGCACAACCACTACCTGAAGGGCGCTGTCTGGTGCGCCCGCTGCCACCGTCGTCTCATGGTCATGCGCGGCAAGAGCAAGACCGGCGACCTGCATTTCTACTACTTCTGCCGAGGCCGACAACTGCACTCCTGCGATCTCCCTTACCTTCCGATCGCCAAGACCGAGGAAGCCGTGCTCGACAACTACGGAACGGTCGCGCTGCCCGCCGATCTCCGGAAGCGGATCACGGACCTAATCGAAGAGGCGATGATCGGGTCGGCCGAGGCGCAGGCGGAGGTCAAAGCACGAGTCACGACGCGCCTCCGAGAGCTGAACAAGAAGGAAGACCAGCTCCTCGACCTGATCGGCGATCCCGATTGGCCTCAAGACAAGATCGCCGCCCGGCTCAGGGACATCCGAGACGAGCGGAACAGGCTCTCCCGC
This sequence comes from Paractinoplanes ferrugineus, assembly GCF_016862195.1. Taxonomy (GTDB): domain Bacteria; phylum Actinomycetota; class Actinomycetes; order Mycobacteriales; family Micromonosporaceae; genus Actinoplanes; species Actinoplanes ferrugineus. Next base: position 27,307 of record NZ_BOMM01000012.1, read on the forward strand.
CAGCTCGACGACGACCAGGCCGACAGGCTCGACGCGGCCCGCGAAACCCTGATGTACCTACTCGGCCTACTGGAAGACCCGCGAGAGCTATACCGGCAAGCGGGCAAGCGCGCCCGCCGCGTACTGAATGAGGCGTTCTTCGCGAAGCAGTACCTCGACACCGACGACAGCGGCCCGTACGTCGCCTCCGACGACCTCGCCGAGCTAATCGAACCGCTGGTCAACCACGCCAGGAACGAAAGCGGCGCCGCCCATCTGGGCGGCGCCGCTGCGGGTTCAAGTAAGAACCCTCTCGTGGAGGTGCCGGGAATCGAACCCGGGTCCTTCGCTGTTTTGTCAGGGCTTCTCCGAGCGCAGCTCACTATGCCTCTACTCGCCCCTACCGATCATGTGAGCAAGTCGGTATGACGGGGCCAGTCGTGTTTGATCTCGTCGCGCGGTCCTCACGACTGGAACCGGTTGACCAACCTCCTAGCTGATGCCGGTGATCTGGGACGGAGGTACTCCCAGTCCGACAGACTTGCTACTCGCCTCAGGCGGCGAGAGCGAAGTCAGCGCGATTGGTATCGGCGCTTATAAGTTTCCGACGACCGATTCTCGAGACGACGTCGGCTTCCTCGGCTCGCTTCCCCTGTCTCCACGTACGAAGTCGAAACCAGTCACCCCCCAGTCAATGCAACTCACGAATCTTAGCTCATCCCGCACGTTCCGCCCACGACGGAGCACCCGCTGGGCCGGGCACTTCCGCCGCCGTTCTTGCTGACCTGGAAACCGAAGGTGACGGTCGCGCCGGGCTGGAGTGGGCCGCCGACGAACTTCATGGTGGTCCCGGACTGGGTGCCGCCCGCGTTCCACGTGCCGGTCAGGCGGGCGCCGGTCATGCCGTTGTTGCTGACTGTCACGGTGAAGGACTGGGCGGTGCGGCCGTTGTTCCGCACTCGAACGGCCGCCACGTAGCCCTGTTCCCAGCTGGCCGGAACGTTCAGCGTCGCGGCAAGGTCGGCGCCGGCGGGCGGCGGCGGGGCCTTCCTGGTGGCCGGGCGGGTGGTCTTCGTCTCGGTCGGCCGGGCCGAGTTCTCAGTCGGCCGGGGCGAGACCGAGCGTGCCGGGGAGGCGGAGGTGCGGCGGGGCGTCGGGGCCGTGGAGGGCGTCCAGGACGGTGCGGCCGAGGACGGTGCCGGCACCGCCGAGGGCACCGGCAGCGCGACCGCGGGCTGACGCGACGCCTCGGCCGGTCCGACGGCTCGGACGGCGACCCAGACGACGAGCATGACCAGGACGGCGGCGGCCGCGCTCAGGACCAACTGGGCGGGGCCGAGGGGGCGCGCGGAGTGCTTCGGCGGCACGGGGCATCACTCCGGGAGATCGAGGGGCGCCCGGGAGCGTACCTGGTCAGGCCATTCCTTTGATACGTCGGCCCATGGCCCGGTTGATTTCCTTCTGGGCGTCCCGGGTGGCGAGGTCCTGCCGCTTGTCGAAGCTCTTCTTACCGCGGGCCAACGCGATCTCGACCTTCGCGTACCCGTTGTGGAAGTAGACCTGGAGCGGGACCAGCGTGGTGCCGTCGTCGCGCAGCTTGCCCTGGATCTTGCGGATCTCGTCCCGGTGCAGCAGCAGTTTGCGGATGCGCCGGGGCTCGTGGTTGGTCCACGTGCCCTGGGTGTATTCCGGGATGTGCAGGGCGTGCAGGAAGATCTCGCCGTTGCTTTCGTGCCCGAACGCGTCGACGAGCGAGGCCCGGCCCGCCCGCAGCGACTTGACCTCGGTGCCGGTCAACGCCAAGCCGGCCTCGTAGGTGTCGAGGATCGCGTAGTCGTGACGGGCTTTGCGGTTGGAGGCGACGACCTTCCGCCCCTGTTCGCGTGGCATGAGCTCCCCAAAAAGACAAATTCTACTAGGGGGATCAGCAGAGGCAGGACGGCAGGTAGCGGAGCGGATTTTTCGGTACGCCGTCGAAGCGCGTCTCGAAGTGCAGGTGGTAGCCGGTGGACGCGCCGGTGCTGCCGACCCGCCCGATCACCTGGCCGCGTCGGACGTACTCGCCGACGTGCACGAGGATCCGCGACTGGTGGCCGTAGCAGGTCTGGAACCCGACCCCGGCGAGCTTGCCGTGGCTGATGCAGGTGTAGTTGCCGTACCCGTTGCTCCAGCCGGCCCGGATGACGTTCCCGGCCGCGGCGGCGTGGATGGGGGTACCGCCGGGTGCCGCGAGGTCGGTGCCGGCGTGGAGCTGCCAGACCCGGTAGTACGGGTCGTAACGGTTGCCGAAGTCGCTGGTCTTCCACCCGCGTACGGGCATGAACAGTCGCCCGCCCGCGTAGCGCCCGGGGTTGCCGGACTTCGCCGAGAAGCCGCGCAGTGCCGTGCGGATGCGCTGTTCCTCGGCGAGCGCGGCCCGGTAGCGGGCCAGCACGGTGATCCGCTCGGCGTTGGCGGCCCGGACGGCGGCCAGCCGGACGGCGGTGAGCTGCCCGAGCGCCCGCTGCGCCTGGGAGGCCGCGACCTGGGCGTCCTTGGCCGCGGTGAGTTTGCCCCGGGCGACCGCTTCGGCCGCTTCGGCCTCGCGTTTGGCCAGCCCGGCCCGGTCCTGCGCGGTGCGCGCGCGGGCCCGGGTGTGGATGAGCCGGTCGACGTCCTGCTGCTGGGTGCGCATGAGCTGGTCGACCATGCTGAGCCGGTCCATGATGTCGGCCGGTCCGGTGCCGTCGACGAGCACGTTGATCCGCGAGAACTGGCTGCCCATGTAGCTGGCCTGGGCGATCTGGTCGACGCGCGCGCGGGCCTCGGTGAAGTCGCCCTGCGCCTTGTCGAAGGCGCCGGCCACCTTGGCGTAGGCGAGGCGGGCGGCCTCGGCCCGGCGACCGGCGGTGTTGGCGGCGGCGATGGCCGCGGCCACGGCGCCGCGGGAGAGGGCTACGCGCTGGCGCGCGGTGGGCATCGCCCGGGTGGCGACTTCGAGGCGGAGGGCGGCGGTTCGGGCTCGCTCGGTGGCGTTTTCCAGTACGGCCTCGGCCCGGGCCACCTCACGGGAGGCGGTTCCGGAGTTGCCGGTGTCCGCTTGCGCGCCGGCCGGGGCTGCCACCAGGCTGACAAGGCACGCACACACAGCCAGAAGGGGCGATAGGCGACTATGTCGGCATTTGGACCACACAGCGACCCACCGTACCCGCAGGAACCGCCACCCAAGGTCCAAATCGCCCAACGGCCGCGTTCCCAGCGGGAACGCGGCCGTTGTCGTGAGTCAGCGAACGAGCGTCAGACCTTGAGGTAGAAGCGCAGCGTGACCCATGCGGTGACGGCACTGACCACCGCACCGACGCCGGCGAGCAGCGGCAGCATCAGGAAGACGTTGCTGTTGTGCACCGGGGTCAGGATCGTCGTCAACGCCTGCAGCTTGTGGTCGAGCAGCACGACCTTGCCGAGGAAGAGCACGCCGAAGCCGATGACCGAGCCGACCACGCCGGCGACCACCGCCTCCAGCACGAACGGTGCCTGGATGAACCAGTTGGAGGCACCCACCAGCTTCATCACCGCGACTTCTCGGCGCTTGCTGTAGGCCGCCACCTGGATCGTGTTACCGACCAGCAGCAGCGCCGCGACCGCCATGAAGGCCGCCACCCCCAGCGAGCCGACCTGGAAGCCGTTGAAGATGTTGAACACCTTGTCGAGCAGCGTGCGCTGGTCGATGACGTCCTGGATGCCCGCCATGCCCTGCATCTGGTCGGCGAAGGTCTTGTACTTCTCCGGGTCCTTCAGCTTGACCCGGAACGACTCGGGGAGGCTGTCCGGGCCGACCGACTTCACGAAGTCGGGCGAGTCGGCCCACAGCTCCTGGAAGCGCTTGAACGCCTCCTCGCGGGTCTCGTACGTCTTGTTCGACACGAGCGGGTTGGAGGAGATCGCCGTGTCGATGGCGGTCCGCTGCGCGTCGGTCACGTCCGTGCGCAGGAAGATCGAGACCTCGATCTCACCGTAGTAGTAGCTCTTCATCTGGTCGACCTGCATGTAAAGCAACACGCTGGCGCCGAGCATGAACAGTGAGACCGACATGGTGATGACCATGGCGATCGTCATGGTGACGTTTCGCCACAGGCCCACCAGGACCTCGTTGAGGACGTACTTAAACCGCATCGGGGGGTTCCTTCCGGGACTCCGCGTCGTGCCAGTTCAGGGTTGGGGACAGGACGGAGCCGGGCTCAGCCGTAGACGCCGCGGGCCTGGTCACGAACGATGCGGCCGCTCTCGATCTCGATGACCCGGCGGCGCATCTGGTTGACGATGTTGGAGTCGTGCGTGACCATCACGACCGTCGTGCCGGTCCGGTTGATCCGGTCCAGCAACCGCATGATCTCGATCGAGGTGTCCGGGTCGAGGTTGCCCGTGGGCTCGTCGGCCAGCAGGATCAGCGGCCGGTTGACGAACGCCCGAGCCACCGCGACTCGCTGCTGCTCACCACCGGACAGCTCGTGCGGGTAGCGGTGCTCCTTGCCGCCCAGGCCGACCAGCTCCAGCACCTCGGGCACGACCCGGCGGGCCACCGCCTTGGTCTTGCCGATCACCTCGAGGGCGAACGCGACATTCTCGTACGCGGTGCGGTTGGGCAGGAGGCGGAAGTCCTGGAAGACGCAACCGATCGAGCGGCGGAAGTGGGGAACCTTCCAGGACCGCAGGGTGGTCACGTCCTTGGCGTTCACCACCACCTTGCCGCGGGTCGGAGCAACCTCGTGCAGGAGGAGCTTGATGATCGTCGACTTGCCGGAACCGGAGGGGCCGATGAAGAAGACGAACTCACCCTTCTCAATGCCCACGCTCACGTCGTCCAGCGACGGGCGAGACGCCTTGGGGTACGTCTTCGTCACGTTCTCGAGCTGAATCACGGGATCGGAGTCTACGCGGTGTAACGAAATCGCCAACCCCGGCGGGTGCGTCAATCTGCATCCGCCCCGCCGGAACAGGCATTCCGGCCCCGGACGCCTGACCGAACGTTCAGACGCCGTCGCCCTGCGTGGTGGATCTTACCTCAGCTTTCCGTCTTGCCGGTCTTGCGCCAACGGATCCCGGCCTCGATGAACTGGTCCAACTCGCCGTCGAACACCGAGGACGGGTTTCCGGTCTCGAACTCGGTGCGCAGATCCTTCACCATTTGATAAGGGTGCAGAACGTACGACCGCATCTGGTCGCCCCACGAGCCGGTGGTGTCCTGCTTGAGGCCGGCCATCTTGGCCTCCTCCTCCTGGCGCTTGCGCTCGAGGAGGCGGGCCTGCAGAACGCGCATCGCCGACGCCTTGTTCTGCAACTGCGACTTCTCGTTCTGACACGTCACCACGATGCCGGTCGGGATGTGGGTGAGCCGCACCGCCGAGTCGGTGGTGTTGACGCTCTGCCCGCCGGGCCCGGAGGAGCGGTAGACGTCGACGCGGATCTCGTTCTCCGGGATGTCGATGTGGTCGGTCTGCGCCACCACCGGCATCACCTCGACGCCCGCGAAGCTGGTCTGCCGCCGGCCCTGGTTGTCGAACGGGCTGATCCGCACCAGACGGTGGGTGCCCGACTCGACACTGAGCGTGCCGTACGCGTAGGGCACCTTGACCGCGAACGTGGCCGACTTGAGGCCGGCCTCCTCCGCATAGGAGGTGTCGTAGACCTCGGTCGGGTAGCCGTGCCGCTCGGCCCAGCGCAGGTACATCCGCATCAGCATCTCGGCGAAGTCGGCCGCGTCCACCCCGCCGGCGCCGGCCCGGATGGCCACCAGCGCCTCGCGGGAGTCGTACTCACCGGAGAGGAGGGTGCGGACCTCCATCTCCTCGATGGCCTTGGCGAGCGAGGTGAGCTCGTCACCGACCTCGGCGACCGAGCCGGCATCCCCCTCGGCCTCGGCCATCTCGAGGAGCAGGGTCGCGTCGTCGAGCCGGCCGCGCAGCTTCTCCATCCGGGCGATCTCCCCGGAAATGTATGACAGCCGGCTGTTGACCTCCTGCGCCCGCGCCTGGTCGTCCCACAGGTCGGGGGCGGAGGCCTGCTCTTCGAGCTCGGCCTTGTCACGCCGCAGCTTGTCGACGTCCAGGACGTTCTCGATGTTGCGCAGGGTCGCGTCTAACGCCTTGAGTTGCTCGGGAAAGTCGGCAGCGGTCACGACACCCAAGACTACGCCGCCCGGCCAGTGATCGGCCGGGCGGTCCGAACGGGCGCATCAATTCGACGGTGCGGTCTTCAACCAGGTCAGCGCGGCCTTGTGGTAGGCGACGGCGAATTCGAGGGCGGCTGAGCCGTACGCGTCACCGTTCTTCTTCGCCTCCTTCGCCTGCTCCTTGGCCATGGCCATGGCCTCCGAGTGGTACTCGGAGGCACCGGTGTACAGCTCCTTGAGCTGTCCGCCACTGTGCTGTTCGCCGAAGGCGACGCGCAGGGCGACCGGGTTGCGCAGAGCGTCCCGGCCGGGGGCCTCGGCGAGCCAGCGGCTGAAGGCGCGCTTGCCGGCGGCGGTGATGGCATAGGGCTGGCTGGAACGGGGGCCGGGCTTGCCGAGCCGTACGAATCCCATGTCGGCGAGGACCGGCAGTTCGCGGTAAACCTGGCTCCGCGTCATCGACCAGTAGGGCCCGAGGCGGCGTTCGGCAGCCGCCATGAGCTGTCCGCCGGTCATCGGCCCCTCGTGTAGCAGGCCGAGCAGCGCGGCAGCCGTGGGATTGATTTGAGTGTCGGGCATGCCTTCTAAGCTGCCACTTTGTCGCCGCCACGTCCAGGATTTCGCCCGATCCGTCCATTTTGCGTCTCCACAAACGACTGTCCCGCACAGACAGTCCGACCACGAGGGTCGAGACGGCGCGTTTAACCGGCGAGGAGCGGTCTGACCAGCTAAAATGGTCCTAGCAAACCGGTCAGACGGCGATGCCGGGCAGCAACCGGGCGAAAACGCATGGATCGGGCTCCCGAAACGCGCAAAGCGGATGCTTGACCCATTTGGGGATGGTGCCCCGGCGTCGGTCCGGCCGGCCGGCCCGGGAATGTCCTCGAACGACTCGCCCCGAGCGCCCGACCGCCACCCGGGGCCCGCCGCGTACCCTGAGCCCCATGAGTGCCCAGGACACGACACCGGACGCCGAGCGCCCGTCGTCGAACAGCCTCCTGCTCGCGCTCGCCGCGCTGATCTGGATGGCCGCCATGCTCTGGTCGGCCCGCGCCTCGATCACCGGCCGGGCCGACGCCGAGATGGAGGTCACCTCGACGGCCTACGCCCTGCCGGGTGCGGTCTCGGCCGCGCTCGTCGCCGGTGCGGCGGCCGCCCTCGCGGTGACCACCCGCTGGCGCACGCTCGGCACCACCATGCGCTTCGCGGTCGCCACCGGGGTCGGGCTCGTTCTCGGCCTGGCCGGCGCGGTCCCGATCGTCACGATCAACACCGAGGGCTGGATCTACGCGGTCGTCGGCGGCACCGTCGCGGCGGCGGCCACCATCGGCGGGGCGCTCGCCGGCTTCCGCCGCTCCCGGGTGCTCGGCGCCGTCTGCTGGGCGGCGATCGGCGTGTTCCTCGTCGGCTTCGTGCTCAACGTCTTCCAGGACGAGGTGCTCGGCGTCCTCGGATCCGGCAACACCCAGGCGTCCCGGGCCGGCGCGGCCCAGTGGTTCACCTTCTGCCAGTCGCTTCTTTCCGGCCTGGCGGCCGGCTTCATCGCGTACGGGGTGCTGCGACGGTCCCGGCGCCACGCCGACGGTCCCGAGCTCCCCTGGCCGTTCTACGCGCTCGCCGGGGCCGGCCCCGGTCTGCTGCTGGTCGTCGGCGAGGGGCTCACCCGCACCGCCGGATCGCGGGTGCTCGACCTGGCCGGCAAGGTGAGCGAGCTGGAACTGGCCGTGCAGCAGATGCTGAGCGGCGCCCGCTTCAACAGCGCGCTGATCGTGCTGTTCGTCGGGGCGATCAGCGCGACGATCGCGATCGGCCGGACGATCCGCCCGGTCCCGGCCGACGAGGAGCCGGCCCCCGCGACCGTCGACTAGGCCAGATCGTCCAGCTCGGAGACCGCGTACCACTCGAGCTCGTGGTCCTCGGCGCCATCCACGATGAACTGGGCGTCCGGGTCACCGGCCAGCGCCTCCTCGACCACTTCGGCGGCCGCACCCACCTGCTCGGCCGCGTCCGGGCCGTCGAGGTGGACCGACGCCACCTCCTTGAGCGACACCGACTGCGGCAGCCGGACCGTGCTGGAGCCCAGCTCGACGTCCTCGCGCACCAGCGCGTCGGCGGCCACGTCGGCCGAGACGACCACCCGTCGCCGCGGTGCCGCCGGGTCGTGCCTCAGCAGCCGCAGCGCGGCCTGGGCGGCCCGGGTGAACGCGACGTACTCCAGCTCCTCCTCGTCCCCCTCCGCGTACCACTCGCGGAGCGCCGGGGTGACCGCGTGCGCCTCCGTCGGCCCGGCGCCGAGCTGCCCGGAGGAGCGCATGGCCGCGAGCATCGGCACGGTGGCCGGCACGTAGACCCGGACCAGATCGGTGATCGGCACTTCTCCTCCTGCGGTATGGACCGTCCCCGTAGTACACCGCCGTGACGGCCCGGGGAAGGCCCATTCCACCAGTCGTGTCCGGATCGTGGCGCAGGGGGTCCGCGCCGCCGCTCAGCAACCGCACACGGGCCCGCCAGGCATGCCGGTGGGCGCGGTGAGCGGGTCGGCGGCCGCCGAGATCTCACCCTGCGGGGTACGCACGGGGAAGCCCTCCCGGATCCAGTACTCGACGCCTCCGATCATCTCCTTCACCTCGAACCCGGCAAGCGCGAAGGCCAGCGCCGCCCGGGTCGCCCCGTCGCAGCCCGGACCCCAGCAGTAGGTCACCACCGGCACGGCCGGGTCGAACAGCTCGCCGGCCCGCGCGGCGATCTCGGCGGTGGGCAGGTGCCGAGCGCCCGGGATGTGGCCCTGGTCCCAGGCGGCCCTGCTGCGCGAGTCGACAAGCACGAAGCCGGGCTCGTCGGAGGCGAGGGCCTTGGCCACGTCGGACACGTCGGTCTGGAACTCGAGCTTGGCCGTGAAGAACGCGATGGCAGTCATGCCGAGAACGCTAAGACCTAAGGCGGACGCCAGACAGAGCACTTCGACGGCACCGAGGTTAGATCGCCGGGGAAATCCCGGTAGATTGTCCTCATGGCCATGGAGTTCACGCCCGATGCCACCGACTGGCGCCTGCTCGCCGAGTTGCAGCGCGACGGCCGAGCCTCCTATGCCGAGCTGGCGCGGGCGGTGTCGATGTCGGCCAGCGCCGTCACCGAACGGGTCCGCCGCCTGGAGGAGGCCGGGGTGATCGCCGGTTACCGGGCCGTGGTCGATCCCGAACGGGTGGGCCTGGGCGTGCTGGCCTTCGTCCGCCTTCGCTATCCCACCGGCAACTACCGGCCGTTCCATGCGCTGCTCGACTCGACCCCCGAGATCATCGAGGCCCACCACGTCACCGGGGAGGACTGCTTCGTCCTGAAGGTGCTGGCCCGCTCGATGCGTCACCTGGAAGAGGTGACCGGCCGCATCTCGGGTCTGGGGTCGGTGACGACAAGCGTCGTCTATTCGAGCCCGCTCTCCGGCCGGGCCGTGCCGGAGCCGAGGCCCGGAACGCCCACCGCCTCCATTGCCATGGGCGCCCCGGGGGTCTAGATCAGCCGCAGGATCGTCGCCGACCACGCCTGCTGGTGAAGCTCGAGACGCAGGGCCAGCGCCCAGGTGCGATCGCCGGCCACCAGGGCCACCGCGGCCTCGACCGCCCCGGGGCGGGGCTCGCACAGCCGCAGCCGGATGACCGCCACCGGAGACACCCGCCGGGTCGGCCGCCGACCGGGCTTGACCGCGGCCTTGCGCACGTCACTCACCCGCCGTGCCGCGGCCAGGCCCTGCGCCACCACGCCGGCCGCCTCCTCGGGGCGGGACAGGTGACGCAGATGAGCGGGTGGCCGGTGACCGTTGAGCACCTCGACGCACATGCGCACGAAGCGGTTGACCGCCAGCTTGGCCTCGGGCGAGGCACCGGACACGACCGCGGGCGGGCCCGGTGACCGGGGCGCCGACGGGGGTGCCGACGGCCGTGCGGGCGACGACGGAGCCGGCCAGTCGAAGGCCAGTTGATGAGCGGTGGCCCAGACGGCGGGCTCGATCTCGTCGTCGAACGGAGGCTCGCAAAGTGGCACCCGGCGGAGGCTGATCGAAGGGCGCGGGCCCCGTGGCGCGATCTCGACCGTTCGTCTCATCGGAACACCGCCAATCGCTGCGTTTGCTTACGTTTGCCTGTGACAGCGATTGTTGCTGGTGCAGCGACGGAGGGTCAACGGCGCGATGTGAGTGCTCGACCGATGCGAGAAGAGGCGCAAACCGGGCGGCGGTTCAGTCGGCCTCCCGCTCGACAAGCGGATTGCCGCGGACCCACTCGGCCGTCTCCGCATACTTCTGCTCGATGTATTGCTCGAGCTTGGCGCGCTCGACCCGCCACTGGCCCCGGCCGCCGACCTTGATCGCGGGCAGCTCGCCGCTGCGGACCATGTGATAGACCTGCGAGTCCGAGACGTTGAGCTCGGCGGCCACGTCGGACAGCAGCAGAAACCGGGGCTCCACCCTGATCCCCCTCCTTGCTTGCGATCGGGTCAGTTTGCCACCGCTCACCGAAACACAAAACGGCCCGCCGGCAGATGCCGACGGGCCGTTCCGGAAAAACGATCAGGCAGTTGCGCTCGGCGCGCCGTGGCAGCGCTTGTACTTCTTGCCCGAACCGCAGTAGCAGGGCGCGTTGCGCGACGGACCGTTCGATTCGGTCTGGCCGCCCGACCGCGCGGACCGGGACGCGGTGGTGTGCGCGGGCGACGGCGGCACCGGCGAGTCGCCGACCCCGATGCCCAGCGCGGGTGCCTGCTGCTGCTGGATGACCGGAGCACCGGCGCCGGCCTCACCGTCGATCGCGGGCGCGGTGTATTGCAGGTTCCGCGGACGGCCGGGGCCACCCAGACCCTTCGCGCGCACCTCGACCCGGTCGGCGTCGGTGGTGTTGTCGTCGTCGCCGGTCGGCATCAGCATCGCCTTGCTCGGGTCGACGACGACCGACGGCGCCTCCTCGACCTGGACCTCGAGGTTGAAGACGAAGCCGACCGCCTCCTCCTTGATGCCCTCCATCATCTGGTTGAACATGTCGAAGCCCTCGCGCTGGTATTCCACGACTGGGTCGCGCTGCGCGTAGGCCCGGAGGCTGATGCCCTCCTGGAGGTAGTCCATCTCGTAGAGGTGCTCGCGCCACTTGCGGTCGATCACCGCGAGCAGCACCTGGCGCTCGAGCTCCCGGACCGCCTCGGCGCCCAGCTCCTCCTCGCGGGAGGCGTACGCCTCGGCGGCGTCGTCCTGCAGCTGCTGGGTCAGGAACTCCTGGTCGATGGAGGTGCGCTCGCCGCCGGACTCCTCGACGATGTCCTCGATCGTGAGCTTGACCGGGTAGAGGCGACGCAGGTTGGTCCAGAGCTGATCGAGGTCCCAGTCCTCGGCGTAGCCGTCGGACGTGGCCGCCACGACGTAGTCACTGACCACGTCGGCGATCATGTGCTGGACCTGCTCGTGCATGTCCTCGCCGTCGAGCACGCGCTTGCGCTCGGCGTAGATGACCTGGCGCTGCTTGTTGAGCACCTCGTCGTACTTGAGGACGTTCTTGCGGATCTCGGCGTTCTGGCCCTCGATCTGGGTCTGCGCGCTGCGGATCTGCCGGGTCACCATCTTGGACTCGATCGGCACGTCCTCGGGGATGTTGAAGCGCTCCATGACCGCTTCGACCGCACCCGCCCGGAACCGCTTCATCAGGTCGTCCTGCAGCGACAGGTAGAACCGGGACTCGCCCGGGTCGCCCTGCCGGCCGGAGCGGCCGCGCAGCTGGTTGTCGATGCGGCGGCTGTCGTGCCGCTCGGTGCCGAGCACGTAGAGACCACCGGCGGCGGTGACCTCGGCCGCCTCCGTCTCGCAGGCTTCCTTCCACGTGGGCAGGACCTCTTCGAGGGCCTTCGCGTATTCCTCCGGGCTCTCGGCCGGGTCGAGCCCGCGCTGGGCCAGCTCGGTCGCCGCCAGGAACTCGGGGTTGCCGCCGAGCAGGATGTCGGTGCCACGGCCGGCCATGTTGGTCGCCACCGTGACGCCGCCCTTGCGGCCGGCCTGCGCGATGATCGTGGCTTCCTGGGCGTGGAACTTCGCGTTGAGCACCGCGTGCGGGATGCCGCGGCGACGCAGCAACGTCGAGAGGATCTCGGAGTTCTCCACCGAGACCGTGCCGACGAGGACCGGCTGGCCGGTGGCGTGCCGCTCGGCGATGTCCTCGATGACCGCGTCGAACTTGGCCTTCTCGGTCTTGTAGATGACGTCCGGGTGGTCGATGCGGATCATCGGCCGGTGCGTCGGGATCGACACGACGCCGACGTTGTAGACCTTGTTGAACTCGCCGGCCTCGGTCTGCGCCGTACCGGTCATGCCGCCCAGCTTGCCGTACAGCCGGAAGTAGTTCTGCAGGGTGATCGTCGCCAGGGTCTGGTTCTCCTGCTTGACCTCGACGCCCTCCTTGGCCTCGATGGCCTGGTGCATGCCCTCGTTGTAGCGGCGGCCGTGCAGGATGCGACCGGTGAACTCGTCGACGATGAGGACTTCGCCACCCTCGTTGACGATGTAGTCCTTGTCGCGCTTGTACAGCTCCTTGGCCTTGATGGCGTTGTTCAGGTAGCCGACGAGCGGGGTGTTCACCGACTCGTAGAGGTTGTCGATGCCGAGGCGGTCCTCGACCCGCGACACGCCGCGCTCGGTCACCGCGATGGTGCGCTTGGCCTCGTCGACCTCGTAGTCGCCCTCGCCGTCCTTGCCGCGCTCGAGGCGCTTGACGATGGCGGCGAACTCGCCGTACCACCGGGCGGAGTGCTCGGCCGGGCCGGAGATGATCAGCGGGGTGCGGGCCTCGTCGATCAGGATCGAGTCGACCTCGTCGACGATCGCGAAGTTGTGGCCGCGCTGCACCAGCTCGTCCTTCGACCACGCCATGTTGTCGCGCAGGTAGTCGAAGCCGAACTCGTTGTTGGTGCCGTACGTGATGTCGCACAGGTAGGCGGCACGGTGCTCGACCGAGGGCCGGTTGGGCAGGATCACCCCGACCGTGAGACCGAGGAAGACGTGCACCCGGCCGACCCACTCGGCGTCCCGCTGAGCCAGGTAGTCGTTGACCGTGATGATGTGCACGCCCTTGCCGCTCAACGCGTTGAGGTAGGCCGGGAACACACCGGTCAGGGTCTTGCCCTCACCGGTCTTCATCTCCGGGATGTTCCCGAAGTGCAGCGCCGCACCGCCCATCAGCTGCACGTCGTAGGCGCGCTGGCCGAGCACCCGCTTCGCGCCCTCGCGGGCCACGGCGAACGCCTCGGGCAGCAGCGAGTCGAGCGACTCGCCGTCCTCGACCCGCTCTTTGAACTGCTGGGTGCACTCACGCAGTTCATCGTCGGTGAGGTCGACGTAATCTTCCTCGATCGAGTTGACCGCGTCCGCGATCGCCTTGAGCCGGCGCACCATGCGGCCTTCGCCGGCACGTAGGACCTTTTCCAATATCGACACGGGTCAGCGCTCCCCTAGACAGTTTGCTCGACCATCGTAGGCACCCTCTGGCGGAACCTGTGACCCGAGCCTCCGGTTAACCGCACAAGAGGTGCGAAACGGGGCATCAAGTTCGCTCAGAGCGAAGTGATTCCGGCAGGATCACTCCCAGAACAGCACCCTCAGGAGGCAATTTGAGCATCATCGCAGGCATCGACGGCAAGGGCGTGCGCCTACGGTCATTTCGCTCGGATGATGTCGAAGCGGTCGCGGCGGGCTACGACGATCCGCTGTGCTTCCGATTCCTGCCACCACTGCCCGCACCGTTCACCCTCGCGCATGCCGAAAGGTTTCTCGCCGAGGGCGTGAGCTCCATCTTCGCCGAGGGCGGAGCGGTCTTCGCGATCGCCGACCCGCAGACCGACGAGCTGCTCGGCGGCATCGGTTTCGACAAGGTGGTGCCGAGCCGCGGCCAGGCGGAGATCGGTTACTGGGTCGGTCCCTGGGCGCGCGGACGCGGCGTGGCGACCGCCGCCGTGCGGGCGCTGAGCACCCATGCCCTCGACACCGGTCTCGCCCGCCTCGAACTGCTCACCCATTGGGACAACACGATGAGCCAGCGTGTCGCGCTGGCGGCGGGGTTCCGACGGGAGGGAGCACGCCGTGCGGTACTGCCCGACCGCGACGGCGGACGCGCCGATCTGATCGCGTTCGCCCGGCTCGCGAGCGACTCCGGGCAGGCCCTCCCGCGCCTGCTGCCCGACCTGCCCGGCGGCGAGCTGACCGACGGCGTCGTGCGGCTGCGTCCGCTCGGCCCCGGCGACGCCGACTTCACGCTGCACCTGCGCGGCCTGCCCGAGGTCTGGCAGACGAGCGTGCCGCCGCAGGAGCCGAGCGCCCACGAGATCAGGCAGCGCTGCGAGCGGGCCGAAGCGCAGTGGCTGGCCGGCACCCGGGCCGAGCTGGTCATCACCGACGCCGCCAGCGGGGCGCCGGCCGGTGAGATCGCGCTGTTCTACCAGGAGCCGGTGACCGGCCAGGCCATGATCGGCTACAGCATGCTGCCCAGCTTCCGCGGACGCGGCTTCGCCACCCGGGCAGCCCAGCTGATCGCGCTGTGGGCGTTCGCGGAGACCGACGTCCACCGGCTCGTCGCCGGGACCCTGCCGGAGAATGTCGGCTCGCAGCGAGTGCTCGAGAAGGCCGGCTTCCGCCGCGAGGCGTACCTCAGATCGCGTCTGCCCGGTCCGGGCGGGACCCGCGTGGACGACGTCGAGTTCGTTCTCCTCGCCGAGGACCTCCTGGCCGAAGGTCCCCGGCTTGATGGCTGAGGCGGAGTCAGCGGAAGCCCGTGAGCGGAGGCTAGACGCTGGTCTCCAGCGACAAGATGCCGTAGTCATAGCCGCGGCGCCGGTAGACGACGCTCGGGCGACCGCTGTCCTTGTCGAGGAAGAGGTAGAAGTCGTGGCCGACGAGCTCCATCTGGAAGAGGGCGTCGTCGACGGTCATCGGCTCGGCGGGGTGTTCCTTCTCCCGCACGATGCGCCACGGCTGATCTTCCGGATGCTCGGCGAGCGCGGTGGCGACCGATGACGACTCCCCGGCCGGCTGGGCGGCGGTGAGATCGGTGGGCAGGCCGGCGGTGGCGGCCGCGACCGAGACGGGCGTGTGCCGTCCGCGGTGGACCCGGCGCCGGTCGGCCGAGCGGCGCAACCGTCCGTCGAGTTTGGCGATGGCGAGGTCCAGGGCCGCGTAGAAGTCCTTTGCGCAGGCCTCGGCCCGGACGACCGGGCCCCTGGTCATGACGGTGATCTCGACACGCTGGCAGTTGTCGGACTGGCGTGGATTGCGTTCGTGGAACAGTTCCACGTCAGCTCGGATCAGCTTCTGGTCGTACCGTTCGACCTTGCTCAGCTTGTCGGCGACGTGTTCCCGATAGTGTTCGGGAACCTCTACGTTGCGGCCCTTGACGACAATGTCCACTCGTGACCTCCCCCAACGTTTGTTCTGCGGGCGCCCCTTGTTCGACGGGAGCCGGGGGCGCCGAAATGCGCGCTGCTGTGGTGGTTGCGGAAACGCCGGATCTCAGCTTTTCAGCTCACGCGGCGTGACCGATCGCGAATGTGACGACTCCTTTCCGGTGGCGCTGATGCGGGCTCTCCCGGCGGCTGGATAAGCGGTCTCGCTTACCCTCGTCACCAAGACGCTAACGTGCAGATGCTCCCGCGTCACCCCTCGTTTCGGATACCTGATCCCTGACCTTTGGCCCTTTCGGTACCGCCTGGCAGGAATGCGGGGAAACTCCCTCGGGATGCTCTGCGCAGTCGCGTGGCGGCGAGCACCGCAGCGCCCGTGACCTGCATGTCTGCCTCCCTGAGGCGACGCGTCACCGCAGCCAGCGTGGCCCCGGTCGTGACGATGTCGTCCACCACCACAAGGGTGCCTCCCGGCGGCGTCGCGCGTCGGCGAAACCCGATCAGAGCGGTCCGGATTCGCAGCGAACTCTCAGCGGCAATCCGCCGTTCGGCGGCGGAAAGTGACGCAGAGTCAGGTCTTGGCAACGCTCGTAGTGGGCGGACCGCGGAAGCGTCCCAACCGGCCCCGCGCAGCCGGCGCACCGCCTGTCCGGCGAGGCGTGCCATGTGGTCGCCGCCCCGCTCGCGCATCGCGACCGCGGTCGACGGCACGGTCAGCAGAGTGACCGGCCGGCCGCGTGGCGCCAGCTCGGCCACCGCCGCGGCGAGCAGCATTCCCAGGGGCCGGGCGAGCCGGTGCCGGCCACGTTCCTTGTACGCGAGCAGAGCACCCCGCAACGGCCCCTGATATGCCCCGACAGCCACGCAACGGGGCAGGCCGGGCGGCGGTGGGGTCGGGGCCGTACGGAACGGGCGCAGCGCCTCCAGGAGCGTCACGCAGCCACCACACATGCCGTAACGCATCGGCACCCGCTCGACGGCACACCCGGCACAGGGCGCGGGCAGCACGAGATCGGCCAGGTCGGCGAGCAGCACGCGGCTCAGTCCAGGAAGAACGGGGCCTTCGGCACCAGGCCGGGCTGCGCGGTGACCGGCGGCCCGGCCAGGTTGGCCGTGGTGATCTTGACCGGGTCACCGAGCACGTCCCAGGCGTCCCCGGCCGTCTCGTACGACTCGAAAACCGTGTTCTCCTTGCCCGAGAGCGGGTTCGACGGGTACGCCACGAGGGAGGTGATCGCCTCCTTGCCGATGTCGGCGAGCCGGGAGTAGGTCAGCGCCCCGTCCACCGTCACGTCCAGCACCGCGGACCGCCCGTCGGCCCGGGTGCCGGCCACCGCCAGATAGGCCTCGCTGCTCCACGCGACCGCGGCGATGGTGCTGAAGTTGGGTGGCAGCAGTTGCTCCGGCGTGCTCATGGTCAGCGAGTCGCCGCCGGTGTCCAGCACCGTGCGATAGAGCTTCCCGCCGGCCACGAACGCGACCCGATGGCCGTCCGGCGCCACCGAGATCGACGAGATCGGCCCCGGCTCGCTCTGCAGCTCGACCGGCTTGGCCTTGCCGTTGATGCCGAAGCTGTAGAGCTTCCCGCCGCCGGTGATCAGGCCGACCGCGCCACCGGGATCGTTGTCCGGGGTCACCGCCCAGGTCGGCCGGCCGAACTCGCCGGTGATGCCGTCGACGTTGTTCAGGTCGGTCTGCTGGCCGGTGCGGGCCGCTGCCACCTGCAGTTTGCGGGTCCCGCCGGCGCCGGCGACCACCGCCACGTACTCGTGGGTGGCCGACTCCCCCAGCGCGGCCGTCGAGAAGCCCTTGTTGTCGGCGGGTTTGAGCACCGGCACCGCGTCGCTCGACTGCGCCGAGCCGGTGAGCCGGCGGATCGTCCCGTTGTAGATCACGAAGCGCTCGGGCCGGTCGGCGAGCCGGGAGGCGACGTTGCTGTCCTGGTAGTCGAGGTCGGAGTAGCGGACCGGGTCGGAGTTGCCGACCTTGAGCTCGAGGGTCTGCGGGATCAACCCGCGCAGCGACCACTGCAACTGCCGCCGCAGCCGCTCGAGCGCCTTGCCGTCGCCCGACGGCAGGGCCTGCGCGCTCAGCGTGACCTGCAGCGTCTCGTTGGCGGCGGCCGGCACGTTGGCCGGGGCCGTGGTGTCGGCGGGCAGGCCGCGCACGGTGTCGCCGAGCCAGCCCGCCGGACCGTTGACCAGCCAGCTCAGGATCGTGGTGGGCTGCTGCACGGTGGGCAGGGACTGCGGCATGTAACGCACGTCGGGGATCAGGCCGGTGCCGTCGTCGTTCCAGAAGTAGATCGTGCGGCGCTGGTAGTACTTCTCGAGCGCGGTGTCGGTCATGAGCAGGACCCGCGGCGCCGAGGTCGCGGTGATGAAGTAACCGCTCTGCCCGGCGACCGGGCTGACCTTCATCGAGTATTCGAAGGCCTTCGGGTCGGACGACGGCTCCAGCACCCCGTTGCCCTTGAGGATGCCGACCGTCTGCGCGCTGAACGAGACGTCGGGGTAGCCCGGGGTGTAGAGCAGCTTGTCGGTCAGCCGGATCACCCGGATGTCGGGCCCGGCCTCGAACCCGGCCCTGAGGTTGTCGGCGAGGAACGCCTTGACCCGGGCGTTGTCCGAGTCGCCCGCGGCGGCCTGGAGGTAGTTGGTGATCAACGTCGCCGGGTCGCTGGCCGCCGCCCGGTCGGGCGGCTCGGCCGGCTCGTTGCCGGCGTCGGCGTCGAACCCGGCGGACGGGCCGGCGCCGATCACCCGGACGTCGGTGTCGTCGGGGATGCCGCAGCCGCCGGCGAACAGCGTCGCGAGGACGACGGTCAGCGCGAGGTAGCGCCTCACCGGCCCGCCTCCTCGGAGTCGAGCGCACGATCGCGCGGGATGAGCGGCAACGGCGCGGCCACCAGACGGTCGCCGGAGCGCACCGGCAGGGTCAGCCGGAACTGGGCGCCCTCGCCCGGGGCGCCCCAAGCTTCCAGCCAGCCACCGTGCAGCCGGGCGTCCTCGGCGCTGATCGACAGCCCGAGGCCGGTGCCGCCGGTCTGCCGGGCGCGGGACGGGTCGGCCCGCCAGAACCGGTTGAACACCAGCCGCTCCTCGCCGGCCTTGAGGCCGATGCCGTGGTCGCGCACGGTCACCGCGACCGCCGCCTCGTCACAGGCCAGGGTGATCCGCACCGGGCGGCCCTCGCCGTGCTCGACGGCGTTGCCGACCAGGTTGCGCAGCACCCGCTCGATGCGCCGCGGGTCGACCTCGGCGATCACCGGCTCGTCCGGCACCCGCAGCTCGATGGTGACGCCGACCCGGTCGGCGAGGCCGGTCAGCCGGTCGGCCACCCGCTTGACGATCGGCACCAGGTCGGCGTGCTCGGCGTCCAGGGCGGCGAACCCGGCGTCGAAGCGGCTGATCTCCAGCAGGTCGGTGAGCAGGCTCTCGAACCGGTCCAGCTCGGCCTGCAACAGTTCGGCGCTGCGGGCCACCGCCGGGTCGAAATCCTCGCGCTCGGAGAAGATCAGGTCGGCCGCCATCCGCACGGTGGTCAGCGGGGTGCGCAGCTCGTGCGACACGTCCGAGGTGAAGCGGCGCTGCAGACGGGACATCTCCTCGAGACGCACGATCTGCCGCTGGAGGTTGGCCGCCATCTGGTTGAACGAGGCCGCGAGCAGGGCCAGGTCATCCTCGCCGGTCACCTTCATGCGCTGGTCGAGCAGGCCGGCCGAGAGTCGCTGGGCGGTGCGCGCGGCGTCGCGCACCGGGAGCACGACCAGGCGGGTGACCAGGCCGGCCACCACGCCGAGCAGGATGACCAGGGCCAGGCCGGTGACCAGCACGGTGGTGCGGATCTGGTTGGCGGCACTGTCCTCGGTGGTCAGCGGCACCATGTAGTAGAGCTCGAGGTGCCCGAAGTTGGTGGGCACGGGTGACCCGTACACCAGGAATTTGATCTTTTTGCCGTTGACCTCGGCGGTGCGCACCTGCTCGGCCACCTTGCCGTCGCCGGAGACGGCCTTGATCAGGTCGCGGGTGATCAGGCCACTCGTGTCGAGCTTCTTCACCGAGGTGACGGCCTGGATGCCGGGGATCTGGTCGGCGCGGATCGACACCACCGACCCGCCCGACTCGGCCGGGTCGTCGTCGGCCAGCGCGTTGACCGTGATGTCGACGGTGTTCTGCAGGCGCGGCTCGAGCGCGGTCAGGTGCACGCTGAGCTGCGACGCCGCGTATCTCAGCTTGCTCTGCATGGACGACTCGACCTCGTCCTGCGCCCGGTTGAGCAGGATGTTGGCGCTGCGCTGGGCCACGAAGAAGCCGAACGCGCCGACAAGCACGCTGGAGGCGATCAGGGTGAGCGCCACCACCCGCAGTTGCAGGGAGCGGCGCCACTCACGACGGGCCGGGGCGACGAATCGGTCGAAACGCCGCATGCCCATCCGAAAATATCGCCGGAGCACCCGCAGGGTGCGCCGGACGGGCATCGGAAGCCAGGCAGGGGCGCGCATCTCGCGGCAAGATTAGCCCCTGCCGTCGATCACCCGGTGCCGGCCTTGTAGCCGACCCCACGAACGGTGAGGATGATCTCCGGGCGCTCCGGATCCGGCTCGATCTTCGCCCGCAGCCGCTGGACGTGCACATTTACCAGCCGGGTGTCGGCCGCGTGCCGGTAGCCCCAGACCTGCTCGAGGAGCACCTCGCGGGTGAACACCTGTCGCGGCTTGCGGGCGAGCGCGACGAGCAGGTCGAACTCGAGCGGGGTCAGCTTGACCTCCTCGTCGTCGCGGGACACGGTGTGCGCCGGGACGTCGATGGTGATCTGGTTGCCGGGCGGCCCGATGGTCAGCATCTCGGGCGCCGCGTCCTCGCCCCGGCGCAGGCGGGCCCGCATGCGCGCCACCAGTTCCTTGGGCTTGAACGGCTTGACCACGTAGTCGTCGGCGCCGGACTCGAGGCCGAGCACGACGTCGACGGTGTCGCTCTTGGCGGTGAGCATGACGATCGGGATGCCGGACTCGGTGCGGATCGCCCGCGCCACGTCGATGCCGCTCATGCCCGGGAGCATCAGATCGAGCAGGACGATGTCCGGCCGGCTCTCCCGGAAAGCGGCCAGGGCGCGTTCTCCGTCGGCCACGAAGGAGGGCAGGAATCCCTCGCTGCGCAGAACGATGCCGAGCATCTCGGCCAACGCTGGGTCGTCATCGACGACGAGTACCCGGGCTCTCATGCGGTCCAATATTGCACTGTCCTCCCCGACCCCGCGTAACCCGGTGCCGATCTTGCCAGCGGAAGCCTACGCGAACAGCGCCCGGCCCCAGTAGTCGTCGGGTCCCGAGACCCCCGGCGGACACGCGAACAGACCGCTGGAGACGTGCCGCAGATACTCGTTCATGGCGTCGTGCCGGGCCAGATTCAGCTGGATCGGGACGAAGTGCGTACGCGGGTCACGCTGGTAGGCGATGAAGAACAGGCCCGCGTTGAGCCGCCCGAGGCCGTCCGAGCCGTCCACGAAGTTGTAGCCGCGCCGCAGCAGGCGAGCGCCGTTGTTGACGGTCGGGTGGGCCAGCCGCACGTGCGCGTCGGTCGGGATCGAGGTCGACGTCAGGTCCGGCTCGTCGAACTCCCGGCTCTGCCCGATCGGGGCGCCCTCGCCCTTGGTGCGCCCGACGATGTTCTCCTGGTCGCCCAGCGGGCTGCGGTCCCAGGTCTCGATCAGCATCCGGATCTTGCGGGTGACCATGTACGAGCCGCCGGTCATCCACTCCGGCCCGTCCCCGGCCCGCACCCACAGGTGCTGGTCCAGCAGGTCGGTCTCCTCGGCCTTGAGGTTGGCGGTGCCGTCCTTGAAGCCGAACAGGTTGCGCGGGGTGGCCTGGGCGGTCGAGGTCGACGAGGTGCGCCCGAAGCCCAGCTGCGACCAGCGCACGCTGACCACGCCCATCCCGATCCGGGCCAGGTTGCGGATCGCGTGTACCGCCACCTGCGGGTCGTTGGCGCAGGCCTGCACGCAGATGTCGCCGCCGGAGATGGCCGGGTCGATGGTGTCACCGGGGAAGCGCGGCAGGTCGGCGAGCGCGGCCGGCTTGCGGGCGGCCAGCCCGAACCGGTCCTTGCCGGTGGCGTCCCGGAACAGGGTGGGCCCGAAGCCGACGGTGATGGTGAGCCCGGACGCGGGCAGCCCGATCGCCTCGCCGGTGTCGTCCGGCGGCGCCTCGAGGATGCCGGCGGTCGCGCCGATCTCGCCGGCGTCCTTGCCGGCCGTCATCCGCGCGGCCGCCGCCGACCAGTCCTTGAGGAGCTGCACGAGACGGGCGCGGTCGGACGTCAGGACGTCGAACGCGACGAAGTGCAGCCGGTCCTGGGCCGGCGTGACGATGCCGGCCTGGGTCCGGCCGAAGAACGTGACCGCGTCCGAGGTGACCGCGGCCGGTTCCGAGGTGGAGGAGGAGCGCAGCAGGGCGCCGCCGACGCCGGCCGCACCCGCGATCCCGGCCACGCCGGCGCCGGCGAGCGCGATGACTCGCCGACGCGGAAGGGACTTCTCTGACATGAAAACCTACTTCTTGGCGATGACTCCGGCGATCTTGCTGATCGGCTCGGCAAGCGCGTTGATCACATCCGACAGCCCCTTGAGCTGGGCCTGGCTGAGCTCGTTCTGGTACTTCCAGCCGTCTCCGACGCGGTACTTGGCCAACTCGTCGTCGACCGCGGTGAACGCGGTGTCGATCTGCTTGACCAGGTCGGGGTTGCGCTGCTCGAGGGCCGGGCGCAGGGCCGCGACGGCGGCCTGCGAGCCGTCCACGTTCGCCGCGAAGTCCCACAGGTCGGTGTGCGAGTAGCGGTCCTCCTCGCCAGTGATCTTGCTACTGGCGACCTCGTCAAGCAGTTCCTTGGCCCCGTTGGCCAGCTGCAGCGGCGACAGCTTCTCGTCCTTGGCCTTGGTGACGACCTCCTTGACGTCGGTCAGCAGCTGGTCGGCGACCGGGCCGTCCTTGCTGATGTCCTTGGTCACCCAGAGGTCCTTCTCCAGCTTGTGGAAGCCGGAGAAGGGCAGCTCGGCGGTGGCGTCGTCCTCGCGGCCGTCGATCTTCGGGTCGAGGTCACCGAAGATCTCGGCGACCGGCTCGATCCGCTCGTAGTAGGTGCGGGCGATCGGGAACAGCTGCTTCGACTTCTCGATGTCGCCACCCTTGACCGCGGTCACGAAGTCGGTGGTCTTCTCGACCAGTGCCTCGCTCTGCGTGGTGATGTAGCGGCTGTAGCTCTCGGTGGCCTGCTGGAGCGCGACGTCCTCGGTGAGCGGCGCGGCCGAGCCGGAGACGGTCAGGTCGGCCCGGATGCCGTTGCCGATCATGCCGGGCTTGCAGGCGGTCTGGTACGTACCCGCCGGAAGCTCGACCCGCAGCTCGCGGGACAGACCCGGGGTGATGTTCTCGATCTCGCCCATCACCCGGTCGCCGGCGGCGTAGACGTAGAACTCGGTCACCTTGGAGCCGGAGTTGGACACCTGGAAGACGTGGGTGCCGGCGTCGAGGGCGTTCTTCGCGACGTCGCAGGCGGAGTCGTTGGCCTTGACGGCGATCGGGCCACCGGTGGCGCCGGCCGACGAGTCGGACTTGTCCGAGCAGGCGGCGACCGAGCCGACCGCCAGCAGAGCGACCAGAAGAGGGGCGTGACGCAACGTAGATCTCCTATGCGGCGGGGGTGGGTGCCGGCGCGGTGCGTCGGGCCGGCACGAGGAAGAGAACGAGGACGGGAACGAGATAGCCGGCCCAGGCCACGAGTTCGAGCACGCTCGGCTGCGCGGTGATGTTGAACATCCCGGCGAGCAGGGTCGCGTACCAGGTGGACGGGTCAAGGATGCTCGCCGCGTCGTAGGCGATGTGGGTGATCCCGGGCAGGAACTCGGCCTCCTGCAGGGAGTGCACGCCGTACTTGAAGATGCCGGCCGCGACCAGGATGAGCAGGACACCGGTCCACCGGAAGAACACCGTCAGGTTGATCCGGACGGCGGTCGCGAACATCAGGTAGCCGATCGCGATCGAGGTCGCGACACCGCCGAGGAGCGCGAGCAGCGGCCCGCCGTTGACGTCGGCGCCCTGCACCGCGGCGTAGAAGATGAGCGACGTCTCCAGGCCTTCGCGGACCACCGCGAGGAACGCCATGAAGCCGACCGCGAACGAACCGACCTCGAGCGCGTCCTGGAGCTTGCTGCGCAGCTCACCGGCGATGCCGCGGGCGGCCCGGCGCATCCAGAAGATCATCCAGGTGACGAAGCAGACCGCCGCGACCGAGGTGACCGCCTCGAACGCCTCCTGCTGCTTGAAATCCTTGAGCAGGGTGGTCTCGGTGTAGTTGAGCAGCCAGCCGAAGAGGACGGAGAGCGCGATGGCGGCGGCGACGCCGGCCCACACCAGCTTCAGCTTCTCCCTGCGGTCCGACTTGACCAGGAACGCGATGAGGATGCTGACCACCAGGGTGGCCTCGAGCCCTTCGCGTAGGCCGATGAGGTAGGTGGCGAACATGTCACTCCGGCGGATTTAGGCAAGGCGATCCTAAGTTAGGATGGGCATACCTTAGCCAGACAGCCGGATGGCAAGTCAAGGGGGGTCCTACGATTCGTAGGTCACATAAAAGGGCGACCCCTCGGATCGGAGGAGCCGCCCACGGGGCAAAAAGTGTCAGAGACGGTCGAACTCGCCCGCCCGGACCCCCGCGATGAAACCGTTCCACTGTGTCGCGGCAAACGTGAGCACCGGACCCTCGACGTCCTTCGAGTCGCGCACCAGCACGGCCGCCGGAACGTTCGCGACCTCGACACAGTGCCCCGCGGCACCGCTCCGAGTGCTCTTACGCCAGGTGAGATTGGCGTCCTGCATGGCAGTCCCCTTCCAGGATGTGATGCGCACCCATTTCAGCTCAAGAACGAGCCATCAAGCGGAGCGCGTCCTCCCTTTCAGCGATGACCGTTCGGCTGTCTTCTGCCGACAATGCGCGTTTGCGCAGGTCATCGAGCGCGTCCCGGTAGACGTCGAGTTCGTCGGGTGTCACCCGGAAGAGACCACCGGTGAGCCCCTCGATGTGCACGACCGAGGCCCGCGTCCCGGGCGCGAAGTCGAGAACCATGAACGACTCGGTCTGCCCGGCATGCGCGCCCGCCGAGAACGGCAGAACCAGAAGCTCGATGCCGGGCCGCCGGCTGTCCTCGACCAGCCGGGCCAGCTGCCGCAGCAGGACGTCCCGGCCACCCACCTCGCGATGGAGCACCGCCTCGTCCAGCACCATCCGCAACGCCGGCGGCGGAGTCCTGGTCAGCACCGCCTGCCGAGCCATCCGCAGGGCGAGCCGGCGCTGGATCACACCCGGGTCCCCCACGTCGGCGCCGCGCTCGATGATCGCTCTCGCATATTCGTCCGTCTGCAGCAGACCCGGGACGACCTGGGCCTCCCACTCGCCGATCAGGCTGGCCTCGCCCTCCAGCGCCACATATTCGTCGTAGGGGTCCGGCACCGACGACCGGTAAGGCGACCACCAGGCCTGGGCGCGGCCGCGACGGGCCAGGTCGAGGAGGCGGTCGCGGTCCTCCACCCGTACCCCGTAGGCGGTGAGCAGGCGATCGAGATCGCCCTCGCTGATCGACGTGTGCGCCGTCTCGATCCGGCTCAGCTTCGACTCGGACCAGCCCAGCGCGACAGCGACCGTCGCACCACGACGGTCGCCACGGAGCCGGCGTAGCTCACTGCCGAGCTCACGCCGCGCTGTCGAGGTAGGCCGACCCATGCCGTCACCATAGACACGCCTGGTTGCCTCTCTGCAACTTGCAACTCACACTATGCACTTGCATGCAGGTCAGGCGGCATGGAGTAATGAACACGAACGACGGGATCTCGGTAGCGGCAACTGCCGCAGACCCCGGAGAGATCGGGCCCCTGTCCGGCGGGCGGACGGGGGCTCGGTCCTGTCATTCATCGAGTACGCCGGACGCGGCCCCAAGCGCATTACCGCGCTCCCGCCGCGCACCGCGACCACCTGCCACCCCGGCGCGCGAGGCGCCTTTCGCGTGCGCCGGTGGCCGGGCTCCGAACACACGCTCACCGCAGCGCCGTCTCCGATCCGCGCGTGTCCCGCCCGAATAGCGAACGAGGCGACAGGCCGAAACCCGCCGCCCCGTTCATCCCCCCGGTTTGGTACCGCGCGCGTCCGTGGGACCCCCCGATCACCAATGACGCTGCGTGGTTATAGATTCACACTCCGCAGTCTCCACGTCAAGCAAATCCGGAAATTTCATAGTTTCCCGGGCGGGTCGTCCTCACCGAGCGCAGTTTCGAACCGAGCTCTTGGTACCTCCGTCGCGGCTCTTTCCGTGAATCTCACAGCGGCGAACCCGGCACCGCGGCCGACCTGGCGCCTGCCCGCCGCCCTGCGGACCTGCCGCCCCGCGGACCTGCCGGCCCCGCCGACCTGCCGCCCCGCGGACCTGCCGCCCCGCGAACCTGCTCCCCCGCGGACCTGCCGCCGCCGCGACCGCACACCGGTGGCACCGGCCGGCCGAGACGGCCGCCTGCGACCCCTCCGGCCTTCCGGCCAGCTCGGCTAACGCGTCAGCGGCCGCCTCACGCACATCGGAATTCGCGTGCCCGGCATATGCCTCGACGAGTAGCCGAGCCGCAAGATCATGAGTGGCTCCCAGGAGCCCTAGGACATACACCGTCGAATCAGCCGTTAGATCGGGCATCACCGGCACCAGCGGCAGGAACAGTTCCAGCGACAACTCGTGATCGTCGACCGCGTCCGTACACGCGTGGCGGACGGCCTCCCGGACGACTTCCCGCGCGTTCAGCGACGGCAACCTGAACAAGGCGAGCTACGGCCGCGGCGACCCCGTCGTCGCCGGCTCCACCGCGGACCGTCGGCCCGCTGCGACGACGCACCGGGCCGATGGGGTGGCCGGCCGTTACGGGACGGTGGCGATGAAGGCCTGGCCGGTGCCGGCGATCTTCAGCTTTCCGGCGTCGGCGGGGGCGTAGGCGGCGTTTCCGCTCGTCAGTTCGATCGGGGTGCCGTCGATCGACTGGCCGAGGAAAAGGTCGCCGGCGGTGGCCAGGATGATGCGGGGGCCCTCGGCGGGGATCTCCGTGGGTGGGCGGGTGCCGTCGACGTCGATTCGGTAGAGCGCGAAATCGGGAACCGGCACCGGCCACGTCAGAACGCCGGGGGCGACCTCGGTCGCGTGCAGGATCGGGTCGTCCAGGACCTCGAAACGCAGGACCTGGAGGAGTTCGGGGACGTCCACCCGTTTCGGGGTCAGGCCGCCGCGCAGGACGTTGTCGCTGGCCGCCATCAGTTCGACGCCGGCGCCCTTGAGGTAGGCGTGCAGGTTGCCGGCCGGCATCCAGATGGCCTCGCCGGGCTGCAGGCGCACGTGGTTGAGCAGCAGTGCCACCAGCACGCCCGGGTCGCCCGGGTAGAAGCCGGCCAGATCGGTGGCCAGCTCGCTGGTGCCCGCCGCTACCACGGCGTCCACCAGGGGCTCACGGTCGTCCTCGGGCCAGCTCAGCAGGGTCTTGACGGCGGTGGCCAGGTCGCCGGCGCGCAGGGCGGCGATGACCGGGGCCAGCGACTCGATGGTGAACGCCTCGAGGTCGGCGGCGGCCGCTGTCGGGTCACGGAAGCCGCAGAGGGCCTCGAACGGGGTGATCGCCACCAGCATCTCGGGCTTGTGGTTGGCGTCCGTGTAGTTCTTCGGCAGAGACGCGTCGGCCTCCTGTCGCGCCCACGCCTCGCGGGCGTAGTCGAGCGAGGGGTGCGCCTGCAACGACAGCGGGGCGGCCGCGGCCAGCAGTTTGAGCAGGAACGGCAGGCGGGGGCCGAATTCGGCCACCACCTGCTCGCCCAGGTGTGCTTTCGGGTTGTCGGCGATCAGCGACGGAAGGCTGACGCCGTCGACCGTGGACGGGTCGCCGGGGTGGGCGCCCAGCCACAGCTCGGCCTCGGGGGCCTCGGTGGGGCTGGGACGGCCCTGCAGGTCGGCGAGCACGCTGTGCGAGCCCCACGCGTAGGGACGGATCACACCGGTCAACGGGCGCACGCTCATGGGCGCAAACTATCAGCCGGCGCCTCCTCGGCGACCGCCTTCGCCCGTCGCTCGCTGAAGATGTCCGGCTCGATGTAGATGACCCGGGCGATCGGCACCGCCTCGCGGATGCGCACCTCGGTCTGGTCGATGTGCTTGGCGAGGTCGTCGGCCCGTTCGGCGCGCGGCACCGCGATCTTCACGGCGACGAGCAGTTCCTCGGGGCCGAGGTAGAGCGTCTTCATGTGGATGATCCGCTCGATGCCGTCGCCGGCCAGGATGGCCCGCTCGATCTTGCGGGTGTCCTCCGGGGTGGCGCCCTCGCCGATCAGCAGGCTCTTCGTCTCGACCGCGAGGATGGCCGCGATCGCGACGAGCAGGATGCCGATGGCGCCGGTGCCGATGCCGTCCCAGATGCCGTTGCCGGTGATCAGGGTGAGCGTCACGCCGAACAGGGCGAACACCAGGCCGACCAGGGCGCCGCTGTCCTCGAGGAGCACCACCGGCAGCTCGGGGGCCTTGGCGCGGCGAACGAAGTTGACCCAGGTGGTCTTGCCGCGGGTGTGGTTGGACTCCCGGATCGCGGTCATGAACGAATAGCCCTCGAGGGCGATCGCGATGACCAGGACCACTAACGGAACCCATTTCCAGCTCTCGATCGGCTCCGGGTGCTGGATCTTGTGCCACGCCTCGTAGAGCGCGAACAGGCCGCCGACGCTGAACAGCACGATCGACACGATGAACGCGTAGATGAAGCGCTCGCGGCCGTAGCCGAACGGGTGCTCGGCCGTCGCCTTGCGCCTCGACTGCTTGCCGCCGATCAGCAGGAGCAGCTGGTTGCCGGAGTCGGCGACCGAGTGGATCGCCTCGGCGAGCATCGACGAGGAGCCGGTGAGCAGCCAGGCGATGAACTTGGTGACCGCGATGCCGAGGTTCGCTGTGAGCGCCGCGATGATCGCCCGGGTGCCGCCCTCAGCGCTCACTGGATTCCCTCGGGCATCGGGTTGGACAGCTCCTTCATCTCGCTGATCGCGGGCACCGCCATCGGGTCGAGTCCGTGCGCCAGGGCGAGGTAGAGCGAGGCGAAGTCGGGCACGGCGGTGAGCGACGCCAGCCGCTCGATCGCCGAGCCGCCCTCGGCGGTCAGCACGTCGCAGCGCACCCCGCGCCGCTCGGCCAGGGTCTGCACGGC
The DNA here is from genome assembly GCF_016862195.1 of Paractinoplanes ferrugineus. Taxonomy (GTDB): domain Bacteria; phylum Actinomycetota; class Actinomycetes; order Mycobacteriales; family Micromonosporaceae; genus Actinoplanes; species Actinoplanes ferrugineus. The sequence continues at coordinate 56,112 of NZ_BOMM01000012.1, forward strand.
GTCGGCGCGGCGTTCCTCGACGGCAACCGGCTCGTCGGCGTCTTCCTCGGGGTTGAGGCCGCCGTCGCGGAACACCACGAGGCGCAGCCGGGTCGCCGAGGAGTCGTCGTCCTCGTCGGCGTCGGCGAAGATGTCGCGCGACGACTCGGCGAGACCGCCGAACGGGCCGTCGAGCAGGCCGACCCGGCCCCGGCCGGCCTCGCCGAGGGCACCGGCCATCACCGGGTAACGCGCGTTGGCGGCCAGGGTGTCGGCGAAGCGGCGGGCGGCCACGGTGGCCAGCGGGGACGAACCCCAGACGATCGGGATGGAACCGGCCAGCCCGAGCGCGAGCGACTTGGCCGGGTTGACGAACGAGTCGGCAGCGGCGCGGCAGCGCTCGGCGTCGGCGTCGAGCCGGGTGGCGGTCTCGGCCAGGTCGGCCTCGTTGACCTTGACGAGGCCGATGGCGCGGGCCGCGAGCAGCACCGGCACGGTCAGGCCCCAGAGGCTGGCGCGGGCCGGGGCCCGGCGCGGCACCGGGATGAACGGCGAGCGGGCCCGCTCGGCCATCGCCTGCAGCTCGGTGTCGGGGTTGCCGATCGCGATCAGCCGGGCCCCCCGGCGCAGCGCGGCCTCGGCCGCGGCGAGCGCCTCGGGGCTGCGACCGGAGGCGGAGACGGCGATGACGACGTCGGCGGCACCGACCCAGCCGGGGATGCCGGCGCTGCGGTGGCCGATGATCGGCACCGGGCAGCGGTGGCCGGCCACGGTGGCCAGGATGTTGCCGGTCAGACCGGCGGTGCCGATGCCGGCCACGACGACCGCCCGGGGGCGGCCCTCATCGGCCAGTGCGGACAGGTCGGCCTCGGCGGCCAGGGCCGCCGACTCGCGGACCTGGGCGCCGGCCGACGCGGTGGCCCGGAGCATGCCGCCCGGGTCGTTGGCCAGCATCGACTTCTCGTCGTCGAGCAGGGACTCGTCGGCGACGCGGTGTCCGTTGACGCCGGACGCGCCGTCCAGTGGCGTGGCCATCAGGCCTCCTCAGCGGGCTTGCGCGCCTCGTCGAGGAGCAGGATCGGGATGTCGTCGCGGATCTCGAAGATCCGCCCGCACTCCGTGCAGGTGAGCGTCTGCGCCTCCGCATCGTGGGTCAGCGGTGCGTGATGCGTGTCCGGGCAGGCCAAAATGTCCAGCAACTGCGGATCGAGGGCCACCGCTCGAACTCCTTTACGACTTGCGGATCGTGAGCCTCCTGATCCTAGCCGCGGACGATGGCCAGCACCTCGTCACGTAGCGATGCCATCCGGTCCGGCTTGGGAGCCTCGACGTTGAGCCGCAGCAACGGCTCGGTGTTGGAGGCGCGCAGGTTGAACCAGGCACCGTCGGCGAGCGTCACGGTCAGGCCGTCCAGCTCGTCGAACGTGGCGTCGGGATAGGTCGCCCGGACCTCGGCGACCTTGGCCGGCGCGTCGGCCACGGTGGAGTTGATCTCACCGGAGGCGTTGTAGCGCTCGTACTCGGCGGCGAAGTCGGACAGCGGGCGGTCCTGCCCGCCGAGCGCGGCCAGCACGTGCATGGCGGCCAGCATGCCGGTGTCGGCGAACCAGAAGTCGCGGAAGTAGTAGTGCGCCGAGTGCTCGCCGCCGAAGACCGCGTTGGTGCGGGCCATCTCGGCCTTGATGAACGAGTGGCCGACCCGGCTGCGCACCGGCTTGCCACCGCCCTCGGTGATGATCTCGGGGACCGCCGACGAGGTGATCAGGTTGTGGATGATCGTGCTGCCCGGGAACTTGGCCAGCTCACGCTTGGCGACCAGGGCGGTGACCGCCGACGGCGAGACCGGATCGCCCTTCTCGTCGATGATGAAGCACCGGTCGGCGTCGCCGTCGAACGCGACCCCGATGTCGGCGCCCTGCTCGCGGATGGCGTTCTGCAGGTCGACGAGGTTCTTCGGGTCGAGCGGGTTGGCCTCGTGGTTGGGGAACGAGCCGTCCAGCTCGAAGTACAGCGGGACGATCTCCAGCGGCAGGGCCGGGAGCAGCTGGTCGCCGAGCACCGCCGGAACGGTGAAGCCGCCCATGCCGTTGCCGGCGTCCACGATGACCTTGAGCGGCCGGATGCCGGACAGGTCGACCAGGGAGCGCAGGTGAGCCGCGTAGTCGCCCAGCAGGTTCCGGGTCTCGACCCGGGCGGGCACGTCGGCCTCCGCGTTCAGGTCGTCGAGCAGCATCTCGGCGCGCCGGCGGACGATCGCGAGGCCGCTGTCCTGGCCGACCGGCTTGGCGCCGCCGCGGCAGAGCTTGATCCCGTTGTACTGCGCCGGGTTGTGCGAGGCGGTGAACATGGCGCCGGGCAGGTTGAGCGCCCCGGACGCGTAGTAGAGCTGGTCGGTGGAGCCGAGACCGATGTTGACCACGGCCGCGCCGGCGGCGTTGGCACCCCGGGCGAACGCGGCGGCCAGCCCGGGTCCGGACTCACGCATGTCGTGGGCGATCACGATCTGGTCCGCGTTGTCGCCCGACTCGCGCAGCATTTCGACAAAAGCGGTGCCGAGTGCCCGGGCAACTGACTCGTTGAACTGATCGGGCACGGTTCCACGGACGTCGTACGCCTTTACGATCTTGGACAGGTCAGACAATTCTCCCCCTCAGACCGGATTCCCGCCGAGAGTAGCGGAGCAACCCTGACGACAAGGCGGCAACGGGGTGGCGCCACTGTTACGGGTTCATCTTGTCGTACGGCGTGATGCGGGTCACGATGGTCGGGACTGGAGGTGGCCCGTGCCCAACCCGTGGCTCGCCCTCGACCTCGGCACCGATCCCGCCGAGCGCATCCGGCAGGTCGGGAACGCCCACGAACAGTTCCTGTCGGGTGACGACCACCCGCAGAAGATCCGATCGGTGGTCGCGGAGTCGTGGCGGCGCTCGGCCGACGCGCTGGCGAGCCCGGACAGCACCGCGCCGATCGAGCTCTCCGACGGCGAGCTCGAGACCTACCGCGCGGCCCATCCGCTGGCCCGGGTGCTGCCGATCTTCCGCGACCTGCTGGGCGGCCTGGCCGAGGACGGTGACCATCTGATGGCGGTCTGCGACGCGGACGGCCGGCTGCTCTGGGTCGAGGGGGCCGGCTCCGTGCTGCGCGCCGCGGACCGGATGAACTTCGTGCCCGGGGCCCGCTGGGACGAGGCGCACGCCGGCACCAACGCGCCCGGCACCGCACTCGCCATCGACCACTCCCTGCAGATCTTCGCGACCGAGCACTTCAGCCGCTCGGCGCAGCGGTGGACGTGCGCGGCCGCCCCGATCCACGATCCGTCGACCGGGCGGCTGCTCGGCGCGATCGACGTGACCGGCGGCGATCACCTGGCCAACCCGCACAGCCTGGCCCTGGTGCGAGCCACCGCCCTCGCCGCCGAGGCCTACCTGGGCCGCCAGCTCACGCCACGGGCCAGTTCGGGCCGGGTCGCCGCGCTCGGCCGCAACGAGGCCACCCTGACGTTCGGCGGCAGCCGCCGGCGCCTCGGTCGCCGGCATTCGGAATTGGCCGTCCTGCTCCTGGCGCACCCACAAGGGCGTACCGGGGAAGAGCTCGGTTTCGATCTTTACGGCGATGAAGTGAGCCCGGTGACCGTGCGGGCCGAGTTGTCCCGGCTGCGCCGCATGCTCGGTCCCGAGCTGCTGGAGTCACGGCCCTACCGGCTTCGCGCCGAGCTCGACTCCGACTTCGGCACGGTGACGCGCCTGCTGGAACACGGGCGGGTGGCCGAGGCCCTGGCGGAATACGCCGGACCGCTGCTGCCCGGCTCCGACGCGCCCGGCATCACGCGGCTGCGCAACATCGTCGACGGGCAGTTGCGCGCCGCCCTCCTCAACAGCCGCGACCGGGCGCTGATGCGCACCTGGCTGCACAGTCCCTGGGGCACCGACGATCTGCAGATCTGGGAGGCGTACGCCCGGCTGCTCCCGGCCGGCGCGCCGGCCCGGCCGCTGGCGCTGACCCGGATCCGTCAACTGGCCGCCGAATACGGTCTTGCAACGTCGTTGCAACGTGGCCGTAACTAGTTTCGCCCCTACCTAGCCCCAGCAGGTACGGAGGCAGTGCCATGACCACATACTCCCCGCCCGGTTCCGACGGCTCGATCGTCAGCTACCAGTCCCGCTACGACCATTTCATCGGCGGCGAGTACGTCGCACCGGCCAAAGGTCAGTACTTCACCAACCCGTCGCCGGTGACCGGGGAGGACTTCACCGAGATCGCCCGGGGCACCTCGGACGACGTGGAGCGGGCGCTCGACGCCGCGCACGGTGCCGCGGACGCGTGGGGCCGCACCTCGGTCGCCGAACGGGCCAACATCCTCAACCGGATCGCCGACCGGTTGGAGGCGAACCTCGAGAAGCTCGCCGTCGCCGAGGCCTGGGAGAACGGCAAGCCGGTACGCGAGACCCTGGCCGCCGACATCCCGCTCGCGATCGACCACTTCCGCTACTTCGCGGGCGCGATCCGGGCGCAGGAGGGCACGGCCGGCGAGATCGACGACGACACCATCGCCTACCACTTCCACGAGCCGCTCGGCGTCGTCGGCCAGATCATCCCGTGGAACTTCCCGATCCTGATGGCGGTCTGGAAGCTGGCCCCGGCCCTGGCGGCGGGCAACTGTGTCGTCCTGAAGCCGGCCGAGCAGACCCCCGCCTCGATCCACTACCTGATCTCGCTGATCGCCGACCTGTTGCCGGCGGGCGTCCTGAACATCGTGAACGGTTTCGGCGTCGAGGCCGGCAAGCCCTTGGCCAGCTCGAACCGGATCGCCAAGATCGCGTTCACCGGCGAGACCACCACCGGCCGCCTGATCATGCAGTACGCCTCGGAGAACCTGATCCCGGTGACCCTCGAGCTGGGCGGCAAGAGCCCGAACATCTTCTTCGAGGACGTCGCCTCGCTGGACGACGACTTCTTCGACAAGTCGCTCGAGGGCTTCTCGATGTTCGCGCTCAACCAGGGTGAGGTCTGCACCTGCCCGTCCCGCGCGCTCATCCAGCAGTCGATCTACCAGGACTTCCTGGCCGCCGGCGTGAAGCGGGTGGACAACCTCAAGCAGGGCAACCCGCTCGACACCGACACCCAGGTCGGCGCGCAGGCGTCCAACGACCAGCTCGAGAAGATCCTGTCCTACCTGGACATCGGCCGGCAGGAAGGCGCGAAGGTGCTCACCGGTGGCGGCCGGGCCGACCTCGGCGGCGCGCTGTCGGGCGGCTACTACGTACAGCCGACGATCTTCGAGGGCAACAACGCCATGCGGATCTTCCAGGAGGAGATCTTCGGGCCGGTCGTCTCGGTGACGTCGTTCAACGACTACGCCGACGCCATCAAGATCGCCAACGACACCCTCTACGGTCTCGGCGCCGGCGTGTGGACCCGGGACATCAACACGGCGTACCGGGCCGGCCGGGCGATCAAGGCCGGGCGGGTGTGGACCAACTCGTACCACCTGTACCCGGCGCACGCCGCGTTCGGTGGCTACAAGCAGTCCGGCATCGGCCGGGAGAACCACAAGATGATGCTGGACCACTACCAGCAGACCAAGAACCTGCTGGTGTCGTACAGCCCGAAGGCGATGGGTTTCTTCTAGGCCATGGCAACCCGAGTAGACGTGACTCCCGCGGCCGCCGACATGATGCGGCAGCTGCGGGAGCAGCACGGTCCGTTGATGTTCCACCAGTCCGGTGGATGCTGCGACGGCAGCTCACCGATGTGCTACCTGGAGGGCGAGTTCCGCACCGGCCAGTCCGACGTGCTGCTCGAGTCACTGCGGATCGACGGTGTGGCCGAGCCGATCACGTTCTGGATGTCGTCCTCGCAGTTCGAGCTGTGGAAGCACACCCACCTGACGGTGGACGTGGTCCCGGGACGCGGCGCCGGCTTCTCGCTGGAGGCTCCCGAGGGCGTACGTTTCCTGATCCGCTCCCGTCTTCTCACCCCGGCCGAGCTGGCTGAATTGTCCTAGTCGCCAAGTTCCGGGTACGGGTCGTCGCGCAACCGGCTGAACAGCACGCAGTCGCGCCACTGCCCGGCCCGGAACTCGGCCGCCCGCACTACGCCTTCCTCCTGGAATCCGGCCTTCAGCAGGGCTCTGCGTTCGGCCGTGTTCTCCACCTGGGTGCCGGCCTGCACTCGCTGCACCGGGAAGTGCGCGAAGACGTACGCGGTGAGCAGCGCCTGCGCGCGCCAGCCGATCCCCCGGCCCCGATGCTCCGGCCGCAGCACGATGCCGATCTCGTAGTGGTCGCCGCGTGCGCCGTAGCCGCCGCTCCGGTAGGACACGAAGCCGACCGCCGCACCGCCCTCGTCCACCACCAGCCGGGCCAGGTCGTCGCTGACCAGCCCGCTTTCGCCGTGTTCTCGGATCACCTTCGCGTAGTTGCGGAATCCGGCCCAGGTGAGGGGCGCGAAGTCGGGGTCTTCGGCGATCTCTCGCAGGATGTCGAGCTCGTCGGCTCGGAACGGACGCAACTTGATGTTCATCCGTCCAGGGTGGCCGGTTTGATCCTTGCGCGTTGTCCCTACGTTCCCTGGAGTAGAGCCGAGCGGCCGATCCCGGCGGCGCCCGATAAAGGGCAGATTGTCGGGGATCGACGAGTGAACTAGGTCCCGGAAGTGTGCCGTACGGGGGTCGCGAGTGGCGACGGGCCGGTTTCAACAGGCAGTGTCGTCGTTCGAGATACCTGGGGAGGTTTGATGCGGTTGTCGCGATCGAAGAGGCTGGCGCTCTTCGGCACGGTCCTGGTGCTGGCCGGGCTGGCCGGGCAAGCCTCGGCGGGAACGACTTCCTCCGCCGGGCCCGCCGCGTCCACACCGGTGGCGTCGTCGGAGACGCCCGCGCCGGTCGCGGCGGCACCCAACCCGGCCGGGAAGCCCGCGGTGAAGCCGGCCGGGACAGCAGCCGGGAAACCGGGCGGCAAGCCGGCCGGGAAACCCGGCGCCGGGCACAAGGCGGTCGGCCCGGCCGGTAGCCGGATGACCACCGGCGGTAAGGGCGTGGCGCTGACCTTCGACGACGGACCCGACCCGGCCCAGACGCCGAAGATCCTCAAGCTGCTCGCCCAGAACCACGTGCACGCCACGTTCTGCCTGGTCGGCGAGAACGTGCAGCGGCACCCCGAGATGGTCCGGCAGATCGTGGCCGGCGGTCACACGCTGTGCAACCACACCTGGAACCACGACCTGAAACTCGGCAAGAAGACGGCCGAGCAGATCAAGGCCGACCTGGCCCGCACCAACGCGGCGATCCGCAAGGCCGTCCCGACGGCGCAGATCAAATACTTCCGGGCCCCCGGCGGCAACTTCACCCCGGGCGTCGTCGCGGTCGCCAAGCAGCTCGGCATGACCTCGCTCTACTGGAAGGTCGACCCACGCGACTGGGACCACCCGGTGGGCGAGACCGACGCGCAGCACCGGTCCCGGATCATCGCGCGCGTCAAGAGGAACACCCGTCCCGGCTCGATCGTGCTGTCCCACGACTACGCCCAGCCGGACACCATCGACGCGTACCGCACGCTGCTGCCGTGGCTGCGCAAGCGGTACCAGCTCGTCGGCCTGTAGGGCCGGGCTAGTGGGTGGGTGGGATCACCCGTAGATGTCCCCGGCGGCCGGTCTGGTGGCCGGGGAGATCCTGCTCGTCGGTGCGCGGCGGGGGCGCCGGCGGCCGGGCGGCCTCGCGCACGGCGTCGGCCAGGGCGACGAGGTCGTCGGTCGTGGGCGGCGGCGGCGCGAAATCGCCGTCGTGCCGGACGAGCTCCCAGCCCCGGGGGGCGGTGAGGCTGCGGGCGTGCGGCTCGCACAAGTCGTAGGTGTGCGGCTCGGCGAACGCCGCCAGCGGACCGACGACAGCCGTCGAGTCGTTATAGACGTAGGTCAGCGTGGCGACCGCCTGTCGGGGACAGCCGTTCCGGGAGCAGCGCCGTGGGGACCTCACGGCGGGCACGTTATCGCTCCGGCGGCTTCCGCGCCGCCCTCTACCCCGCGACACGCCGACTCGTCCTGCATCACGATTCGGATGACACGCCGCCTCGATGGGACGAATTACCCGTCCGGCCCTCGGAGTGGATCAACGACTCTCCCGGGGGACACGCGGCCGAACTCCACTGCCACCGTCTTCCACCGGTGGAGTACTAGAGTTGCGAGGTGACTACCAGTCCCGAGCGCCGACGCAACACGGCCCGCAAGGAGGGCCGCGGCCACCCGGCGCGGCGCGACCGGCACGGCCGTGGCCTCCGCGGCAGGCTGGTGCCGGCCACGGTGCCGTTGGCCCGTACCAAGGCGGAGATCTTCGACGACCTGGTGCTGGACACGGTCGAGGGCCTCGAGCGGCGCTACGCGAAGGAACTGGCCGGCGTCGAGTTCGCGGTCGAGGACGTGCCCCCCGACCTCAACGTCTACGACTCCGACGTGCTCGAGGACGGCGAGGTGCCGCTGGCCCGTCTGCTGCCCGGACGCCCCGGCCGGCAGGAGCTTCCCCCTCGGATCGTGCTCTACCGGCGGCCGCTGGAGTTCCGGGCGATGGACCGCGAAGACCTCGCCGACCTCGTCCACGATGTGATCATCGAGCAGGTGGCCAACCTGCTCGGGATGGATCCCGACGAGTTGACTTAGGCGACTCGCCGCTTGAGCTTGCGGCGTTCGCGCTCGGAGAGCCCACCCCAGATGCCGAAGCGCTCGTCATGACCCAGTGCGTATTCCAGGCACTCGGCCTTGACTTCGCACCGGCCGCAGATCCGCTTCGCCTCGCGGGTCGATCCGCCTTTCTCCGGAAAGAACGCCTCCGGATCGGTCTGCGAACACAGCGCCCGCTCCTGCCACTCGGGCGCGTCCCCGAGCAGGTCTACCCCTTCAACCTGCGCTTCCATCGGCGTGCCTCCCAATTCCCGCGCCGGCATCAATGCCGGCACTGACCCCCCACGCACGCGGCGTGTTATTTGTGGGCGAACGACCGGTCTCCGACCGCGAATCCGCAACGTCCAGCCCACAACCCCACCGAAATTACACGCGTGTAAGACGTGCGTCGTCAAGCCGAACCTGATAAATAGGCCATTTCCCGGGCGCGCCCTCGGCGCGCCGCGAGCCCGTTCCTGCCCTATCTCTCAGGAGCCGCACAGAGTTACGCCACCCTGGCGCGTCACGTCCAATTTAACCCGATTTGTGACTTTGTGGCCAAGGTCCAACTGGTTGGGTGATCAACCCGACACGACGACTACCTGCGGCCATACACAGTCGTTCTCTCCACCGCCGGCCGTCCGGCCGCCGCCGCGAGCTCCTTCAGCTCGGCGACCGTTCGCGCCGATCCGTGCTCGGAACCCGCCATTCGAGAGATCGTCTCCTCCATCAGGGTGCCGCCGAGATCATTGCAGCCACCGTCGAGCATCACTCGCGTTCCCTCGTCGCCGAGCTTCACCCAGGAGCACTGAATGTTGTCGATCCGGCCGTGCAGCAGGACCCGGGCCATCGCGTGCACGACCCGGTTCTCCCGCCAGGTCGGGCCGGGACGGGCGATACCGGCGAGGTAGATCGGTGCGTTGGTGTGGATGAACGGCAGCGCCACGAACTCGGTGAACCCACCGGTGACGTCCTGGATGCCGGCCAGCACCCGGAAATGGCCCAGCCACTGGCGCGGGTGGTCGACGTGGCCGTACATCATTGTCGAGCTCGACCGGACGCCGACCTGGTGGGCCGTGGTCACGACGTCGATCCACGTGCTCGCCGGCAGCTTGCCTTTGGTCAGCACCCAGCGCACGTCGTCGTCCAGAATCTCGGCGGCCGTGCCCGGGATCGTGTCCAGCCCCGCCTCGCGCAGCTCGGTCAGCCACTCGCGGACCGGCACACCGGCCTTCGACGCGGCCGTGACGATCTCCATCGGGGAGTACGCGTGGACGTGCATCCCCGGCACCCGCTGCTTTACCGCGCGCACCAGGTCGGCGTAGGCCGTGACCGGCATCTTGGGGTCGATGCCGCCCTGCATGCAGACCTCGGAGGCGCCGTCCTGCCAGGCCTGCTCGGCCCGGTCGGCGACCTGCTCGACGGAGAGGCGGTAGGCGTCGGCGTCCTTCTCCCGCTGGGCGAACGCGCAGAACCGGCAGCCCACGTAGCAGACGTTGGAGAAGTTGATGTTGCGGTTCACCACGTACGTGATGTCGTCGCCGTTGACCTCCTTGCGCAGGTCGTCGGCGATGCGGGCGAGCTCGTCGAGGGCGCTGCCGTCGGCGTTGAACAGGGCCATGGCCTTGTCCTCGTGTTCCGGCAGCAGCAGCGCCGCCGGGTTCTCCGCGGCCAGCTTCAGCCCCGCCAGCACATCGGTCGGCTGGGTCCGGCCGGACTTGTCGGTGGTGATGTGTGCGGCGACCTCGGTCCAATCGCCGTAGACGTCATCGAAGTCGGAGCGGCGATCCGCCGTGCGACCGGTGGTGTCGATCGTGCTGAACAGGTCGGTGCGGCCCGTGCCGAACGCCTCGTCGGGCTCCTGCCACGGCGTACCCGTCGGATTGGTGTCCGGTTTCGCCAAGCCGTCCTTGTCGGCCAGAGCCGCCACGTGCGCGGCCAGCCGCGGGTCCAGCCAACCCTCGCCGGCGCGCTTCACATATTCCGGGTAGATGGTCAGCCGCTCCCGCAGGACGAAGCCGGCTTCGGCCGACTTCTCGCGCAGCAGGTCGATCTGCGGCCAGGGCCGCTCCGGGTTCACGTGGTCCGGCGTCACCGGGGAGACGCCACCCCAGTCGTCGATGCCGGCCCGGAGCAGGAGCGAGAACTCCGCGTCGATCAGGTTGGGCGGGGCCTGGATCCGCGCCCGCGGGCCCAGGATGATCCGCGCCACCGCCACCGTCGCGGCCAGTTCGCGCAGCTCCGCGTCCGGCATCCCCTGCATCGCCGTGTCCGGCTTCGCGCGGAAGTTCTGGATGATCACCTCTTGGATGTGGCCGAACTCCCGGCCGGTGCGGCGGATCGCGAACAGCGAGTCGGCCCGCTCGGCCCGGGTCTCGCCGATCCCGATCAGGATGCCGGTGGTGAACGGGACACCCACCCGGCCCGCGTCGTCGAGCACCCGCAGGCGCACCGCCGGCTCCTTGTCGGGCGAGCCGTAATGCGGGCCACCCGGCTCCGACCAGAGGCGGGTCGCGGTGGTCTCCAGCATCATGCCCATGCTCGGCGCCACCGGCTTGAGCCGCTGCAGCTCGGCCCAGCTCATCACCCCGGGGTTGAGGTGCGGCAGCAGGCCGGTCTCCTCGAGCACGGCGATCGCGCACGCGCGCACATAGTCGAGGGTGGAGTCGTAGCCGCGCTCGTCCAGCCACTGCCGGGCCGCCGGCCAGCGCTCCTCCGGCCGATCCCCCAGCGTGAACAGCGCTTCCTTGCAACCCTGCGCGGCGCCCTGCCGGGCGATCTCGAGAACCTCGTCGCGCTCCAGGAACGCGGCCGGCAGGCGGTGCGGCACGGTCGCGAACGTGCAGTAATGACAACGGTCCTGGCAGAGCCTCGTCAAAGGGATGAAAACCTTGCGAGAGTACGTGACCACGCCCTCGCGGCCGACCAGACGAAGGCCCGCGTCCCGCACGCCCGCGGCGATCGCGAGCAGATCGTCGAGCGGGTCACCGGTCGCCGCCAGCAGAGCGGCGGCCTCCTCGGCGTCGATGGCCTTGCCGTCGGCGGCGCGGCGCAGAGCGCGGCGGATGCTTGCCTCGGTCGGAACCGGTTCCTCGTTGACCTTTACCACGCAGTGCAGCCTAGGCCGGAAAATGACCGGCTGCCCCGGCCGTGCCGGGGCGCGCGCAGTGGAATAGGACACGGCGCGCGCCCGGCGCGTGGCTTACTGCCGAGGTCGGTCCTGCTCAGCCGGGCCGAAGCCGGGGCGGTCATCGCCGATCTTCTCGGTCCGGTCCGCGTCCGTCCTGTCCTTTTCCGCATAGGGCTGATGCGCGTCCGGCGCCTTCGGTTCGGCCCGCGGGACGACCTGGGTCGGCTCGCTGAACGCGGCCGGCGGGACCGGCGCGGGCGGAGCCGACGCAGGCGGAGCCGACGCGGGCGCGGGTGGCGCCGACGCGGGCGCGGGTGGCGCCGACGCGGGCGCGGGGACCGGCTGCGTCGCCTGGTTCGGCTGGCCCACCGGCATCGTCACCTGCGGTTGGTTCCAGGACGGGGCGGGCTGGCCGTACATCCCCGGAGCCGAATGACCGGGCTGGCCGGGAGCCGGCGGATATCCGCCCTGCGGCGGCGGGCCGTACTGCATCGGCGGACCGGGCTGGCCCGGAGGCGGACCGGGCTGGCCCGGAGGCGGGCCGTAACCCGGCTGGCCCGGGTAGGCGCCCGGCTGGTGGTACTGCGGCGCGCCGTAGACACCCGGCTGGGGCTTCGGCTTCGCGGTGTAGAACATGTTGCGCCAGATCGAGTAGACCGCGTAGGCGGCCACCCCGAACACGGCCAGCCATGCGACCCGCTCGATCAGACCCTCGAACGCGCTCCGGGCACCGGCGTCGGCGGCCTCGTTGACCAGGCCGATCAGCACCCCGAAGAGCAGTCCGAAGACGGCCATCACCGCGTACTCCACCACGGCGATGACGACGATCAGCTGGGCCTTGGGGTGGCGCGGCTCGACGAGCAGCGACAACAGCACGGCCACGAGCGGGAAGGCGATCGTGGCCAGGTTGATGAAGTTGCCGAAACTGCTCGGAGTGCGGTTGCTGAACCCGAGGCCGGAGTCGGGAATGAGCCGGATGATGGCCACGAACAGCAGCAGCGCTGTCGCTCCGACCAGGGCGTAGGCCGCCAGGTCACGGAGCGGGCGAAGGTACTGGCCGGCCGATCTGCCCTCACCCGGCGCGGGCTGCGGTTGGCTGGTCACGGATTCTCCCTGGCAAGACGATGGTTGGGTCGCCCAGCGTAGACCGGGATACCCAGCGACCCGTTCTGTCATACCCGTGCGGGAGGATGGACGACATGCGGATCGTGGTCCTCACCGGCGGTATCGGCGGTGCGAAGTTCCTTGTCGGCGTGCGTGCTCACGCTCGGGCCATCGGCGCCGACGTCACCGCCGTGGTCAATGTCGGTGACGACGTGCGGATGCACGGTCTACAGATCTGCCCCGACCTGGACAGCGTGATGTACACGCTCGGCGGCGCGCACGACCCCGAGCGGGGCTGGGGCCGGGTCGGCGAGACCTGGGTGGTCAAGGAGGAGCTCGCCGCCTACGGCGTCGAGCCGTCGTGGTTCGGCCTTGGCGACAAGGACACCGCGACCCATTTGGTACGCACCCAGATGCTCGACGCCGGCTATCCCCTGTCCCAGGTGACGACCGCCCTGTGTGAACGCTGGAAACCCGGTGTCACCCTGACTCCGGCCACCGACGACCGCGTCGAGACGCACGTGGTGGTCGACGTCGACGGTGAGCGCAAGGCCATCCACTTCCAGGAGTGGTGGGTCCGCTACCGCGGTGACCTGCCCACCCACCGCTTCGTCTTCGTCGGTGCCGAGGCCGCCAAGCCGGCGCCCGGCGTGCTCGACGCGATCGCGGCCGCCGACGTGGTCCTGCTCGCCCCCAGCAACCCGGTGGTGAGCATCGCCCCGATCCTCGCCGTCGACCCGATCCGCGACGCCCTCGTCAACGGCCCGGCCCCGGTCGTCGGCGTCTCCCCGATCATCGGCGAGTCCCCGGTCCGCGGCATGGCCGACAAGTGCCTGGCCACCCTGGGCGTGGCGGTGAGCGCGGCCGGGGTGGGCGCCCTCTACGGCAGCCGCGCCGACAACGGCCTGCTCGACGGCTGGCTGGTCGACAGCTCCGACAGTGACACCGAGGTCCCCGGCATCCCGACCCGGGCGGTGCCGCTGTGGATGACGTCCGAGGAGGCCACCGCCCAGATGGTGCGCGACGCCCTGACCCTGGCCGGTGTGCGGTGACGCTCGAGATCCGGCCGGTGCGCGGCATCGGCGCCATCGCCGTCGGCGACGACCTCGTCGACCAGATCTGCGCGGCCGCCCCCTGGCTGGCCGACGGCGACGTCCTGATCGTCACCAGCAAGATCGTGTCGAAATCCGAGGGCAACCTGGTCGAGGTCCCGGCCGACGGCCCCGAGCGGGAGGCCGCCCGCGCCGACGCGCTGGCCACCGAGACCGCACGCGTGGTCGCCCGCCGCGGCCCCACCACCATCGTGCAGACCCACCACGGTTTCGTGATGGCCGCGGCCGGCATCGACGCGTCGAACGTCGACAAGACCCACCTGGTCCTGCTGCCCGCCGACTCCGACGCCTCGGCCCGCCGCCTGCGCGCCGGTTTCCAGGCCCGCGGCTTGAACGTGGCCGTGGTCATCTCCGACACGATGGGCCGCACCTGGCGCAACGGGCTGACCGACGTGGCCCTGGGCGCCGCCGGCATCGCCCCGTTCCGCGACCACCGAGGCGAAACCGACCCCTACGGCAACGAGCTCGCCATCACCCAGATGGCCGTCATCGACGAGCTCTCCGCGGCCGGCGAACTGGTCAAGGGCAAAATCGACAACGTTCCCGTCGCGGTCGTCCGCGGTTACCTCGGCAGTGGCCCCGACGACGACGGCCCCGGCGCGGTGCCCCTGCTGCGGGACGCCGCGAGCGACATGTTCAGCCTGGGCACAGCCGAGGCTCGCGCGGCCGGCCTGCGCGACGCCGCTCAACTCCCCGAGGGCACCCACGCCGATCTGCCCGGCCTGCCCACCGACCCCGACGCGGTCCGCCGGGCCCTGCGGACGGTGGCCGACCACCTGGCCCGAGGCACCACCGTCACCGAGGCCCACCCGTTCAGCCCCAACGGCGCCACCGCCGCCCTGCACCTGCAGACCACCGCCACCAACCCCGCCGCCCTGATGCGCCTGGGTGCCGACACCCACCGCCTCCGGGTAGCGCTGGCCGCCGAGTCGGTAGCCAGCGTCGCCCTCCCCCACGACGACGGCATCCGCCTCGACCTCTCCGGAGCCCCGGCGTGACCGCCACCCCCGCCGGCCCCGACCCCGCCGGCCCCGACCCCGCCGGCGCCGACCCCGCCGGTTCGGTCGCGGCGGCCGACCCCGCCGGTTCGGTCGCGGCGGGCGGTCTGCATGGTGATGCTGTTCGAGTGCTGAGCGCCTGGCGGGCGACCACCGAGGAGGGCGACCTGGCTCGCAAACGCGCCCTCGACCTGTTGGCCGACGGTCCGGTAGCCATGACGCGCGCCCACCGCGCCGGCCACGTGACGGCGAGCGCCCTGGTGGTCGACCCGCACGGCAAGGTTCTGCTCTGCCTGCACGGCCGTCTGAACAAGTGGATGCAGTTGGGCGGCCACTGCGAACAGTCCGACCGGACGCTGGCCGAGGCAGCCCTGCGCGAGGCAACCGAGGAGTCCGGCATCTCGGGGTTGCGGATCGACCCCGACCCGATCGACGTCGACGTCCACGAGGTCCGCTGCGGCGCCGCCGAGGGCACGCCGGCCACGGAGTCGGTGCACTACGACGTACGGTTCCTGGTCCGAAGCCCGCAAGGCGCAACCGAGCAGATCAGCGACGAATCCGCCGACCTGGCCTGGTTCGCCCCGGACGCCTTGCCGTCCCCGCTGGCCTCAGCCACCGCCCGTCAGATCCCGCCGGCCCTGACCCGCTTGCCGTAACCGCTATTCCCCCGCGCCGGGTTTCCGCTGCCTCGGAATGGGCCCGCTCTTCTCGTCGGCGGGCCTCTCCATGTCCAGCACAGTCTTGGGCCGAGCCTCCTCGGCGTCCGCCAGCAGCGCGGAAAGCGGGACGATCCGCCCGGTCGGGTCCTCCGCGAAGTCCGGCGCCTCCACGTCCGCAATAGATCCCAGATGCGGTCGAATAATCTGCGTACGCTCGTCGTCCACGGTCTTGCCCGCGAAGCGGATCACCTGCGTCTCGTCCCCACCGACGTCCCCGGTCATGCGGTCGCTGAGGTCCCGGGTCCGGCTGCCGATCCCCCGGACGTCCCGGGTGGGCCACTCCCCGATCGGCCGAGCCGGAAACCGAAGCACCTGCGTCTGCTCAGCGTTGTCCGGTTGCGGGTTGATGACCTGCGTACGCTCGCCGGGATCACTCACCGGGAACGGCAGAAGCTTCCGAGGCACAGCCTGCGTATCCTCCGCCGACTCACCAAGCGGAAGGCGCACGACCTGGGTCCGCTCCGAGTCGTCCTCCACCGGAAGCCGGACGACCTGGGTGCTCTCCCCATCATCCCCAACCGCACGGTGTACGACCTGAGTCCGCTCCGCGTCGTCAGCATCCGCCAGCTTGATCGCTCGCGTCCACTCCCCGACCTCCCCGGTGCCGACCCCCACCTCGCCGCGCGGAGCCTCGACCCCCGCCGACTCAGCGTCGTCCTCAGCGGTCTCTGCCTCAGCGGTCTCCACCTCAGCCGCCTCGGACGCGGCGTCGTCTTCAGCGGCGACCAACCTGGCAGCGACCGTCGCTTCGTCACCTTCGCGGGATTCGTCGCTTTCGCCGGCATCGCGGGCGGCCGCAGTCATCGCGGCCGGCCCGTCCCCATCCGGCTCGACGGTCGTGGTCGGCTCTTCGTCGGCGGGTGACGCCGAGACGGCCTCGGCCGGCTTCTCGATGCCGGCCTCAGCCGGAGTCGACTCGTCGGTGCCCTCGCCGGCTTCGGCTACCTCAACCAGCTGGCCGCCGTCCTCGGCCGCAATCTGGCCGCCAGCGGTCCGGGCATCCACCGCCGCCTCGGCCAAGGCCTGAGAGGCCGTTTCTTCAGCGGCTTCTCGCTCCATGACGTCGGCCGGAGCGGCTGATGCTTCCCCACCATCCGCCACCTCGGCCGTGGCAGCTGCCGATTCATCGTCGACAGCCTCCATGTCGTCCTTACCGGTCAGCTCGGCACTCGCAGTCGGCTCGACCACAGCCTGTGGAGCAGCCTCCAGTTCGCCGAGCGCCGCCGTCACGTCGTCATCCACCGGCGCCAGGGCGGCCACCGGTTCACCCTCGGCACCTGTCGCCGCCGGTTCCAGCACCGTCGTCGGCTCGCTCGCCGCGTCCGTCGCCAGCTCATCGGCCGGCGTCAGCAGGGTCGTCGACTCGCCCTCCGCCGACTCGTCGGCCAGCTCGCCACCGGACTCCGACACAGGTGCCAGCTCGGCGGCGGGGCCCAACAAGGTCGTCGACTCACCGTAGGGCGCCAGCAGGGTCGTCGACTCGCCCTCCGCCGACTCGTCGGCCGACTTGCCATCGGATTCCGACCCAGATGCCGACTCGGCGGCGGGGCCCAACAAGGTCGTCGACTCACCGGTCGGCGTCAGTAGGGTCGTCGACTCGTCGGCGAGCTCCGGCGCGGCGAGCGGGTTGCCCGCCGGCGCCGGCGTGTCGGCCGAGCCCAGCACGGTCGTCAGCTCGCCGTCGGCAGGGTCCGGCTCCTGGCCGGGGGCTGGCGCGGCCTGTGCACTATTTTCGACGTTTTCGAGGGGTGTCGGCTCGGACTCGGGCAAGGAGGCCAGGTCGGTTGACAGTTCGTCGGCCGCCGGCCGGCCGATGGCGGGCAGGAGCAAAGCCGTCGTCGAATCGGAGGCGGCAGCGGAGGGGGCAGAAGCGGAGAGGGCGGCCGCGGTGGGGATCACGGTCGTCTGCACGGCGGCCAGCGGGGTGGTGGGGGCGGCCGCGCGGCCCCAGAAGCGGCCCAGGTCGCCGATCAGCGGGAGGACCGGGGGCTCGTACTTCTGCCAGCGGCGCGCGCTCAACGCCGTACTCAATAAAGGCACCGCGAGCAGCGCCGCCAAGCCGAAGCCCGGCCGGGAGAGGTCGAAGCCCTCCTTGGACACCGCAGGTGGCCAGGCGTCGGCGTAGGCCGACGGGGCGAGCAGCGCCCACACGGTGATGGCCAGGTAGAACGCACCGGCCGCGACCGGGCCGGCGGGGGAGATGGGGCCCAGGACCAGGATGCCGTAGGCGGCCCCGGCCAGCAGCAGGAGCAGCAGGCCCAGGAAATTCTCGACGGCGAAACCGTCGCGTCCGCGGGCGGTGAGGTCGCTGGTGAGGCCGACGCCGGTGAGCACCCAGGCGGCCGGGGCCAGGACGAGTGCATAGAAGATCGACCTGATGTGGCGCACGGTTCTCTCCCCGGGTGGCTCTCTGGCTGGCACGTTACCCACGTTGAGCAAGAGTGGCCTGGTTTTGCTCGGCCGCGTGGACATAGTTCGTGGCCGATCAGACAGCGCGGAAATGTGGTCGGCAGACGCGGCGTCGCGCCGGGTGTGTCGGCCGGATACATGGACGTACGGCTGCGGGGCGCGCGAGGCTCAAATCTTGATCCAGATCGCCGCCCAAACGGAAGTTAAGGTGTGTGCATGACGGGCACAGTGCTGTGGGAACCGCCGGCCGACGTTCGCGAGAAGACCCGAATCGGCGCTTATCTGCGCTGGCTGGAGCGGGATCGCGGGCTGAGTTTCGCCGACTACGCGGCGCTGTGGCAGTGGTCCGTCGACGATCTGCCGGCGTTCTGGCAGTCGATCTGGGACTACTTCGAGGTGCTCGGCCACTCGCCCGCGACGGCGGTGCTGGCCGAGGAGGTCATGCCGGGGGCGCGGTGGTTCCCGGGGGCGACGCTCAACTATGCCGAGCACGTGCTGCGCATGCCGGGGATCGGGGACGACGAGCCGGTCGTCATCGCGTACTCGCAAAGCCGGGAAAAGATCGAGCTGACCGCGCGGCAGCTGCGTGCGCAGGTGCGGCGCGTGCGGGCCGGGCTCAAGGCCCGCGGGGTCGGCAAGGGTGACCGGGTCGCGGCCTATGCGCCGAACATCCCGGAGACGTACGTGGTGATGCTGGCCGCGACGAGTCTCGGCGCGGTCTTCTCGTCGTGCGCGCCCGAGTTCGGCACCCGCAGCGTGGTGGACCGGTGGAGCCAGATCGAGCCGAAGGTCCTGGTCGCGGTGGACGGCTACCGCTACGGCGACAAATCGGTTTCCCGGGTCGCGGAGGTGGATGCGATCACCGAGGCCATCCCGTCGATCAAGCACGTCGTGACCATCGGTTACCTGGATTCCGCGAAGGGCGACTGGGAGTCACTGGACGGCGATGACCCGATGGAGTTCGAGGCGGTGCCGTTCGATCACCCGCTGTACGTGCTCTACAGCTCCGGGACGACCGGCCTGCCCAAGCCGATCGTCCACGGCCACGGCGGCATCCTGCTCGAACACCTCAAGATCCTCGCGCTGCATCACGACCTGGGTCCGTCCGACCGGTTCTTCTGGTTCACCACCACCGGCTGGATGATGTGGAACTTCCTGGTCAGCGGGCCGGCGGTGGGCGCCTCGATCGTCTTCTTCGACGGCAATCCCGGCTTTCCCGACATGTCGGCCCTGTGGGATCTGATCGACGACGCCGATATCACCTACTTCGGGACCTCCGCGCCTTTCCTCATGGCGTGCCGGAAGGCTGAGCTACGACCGGCCAAGCCGGGCCTCAAGGCCATCGGCTCGACCGGCGCGCCGCTGCCGGCCGAGGGCTTCGACTGGGTCTATCAGGCGGTGGGTACGCAGCTGCAGTTGCAGTCGCTTTCCGGAGGTACGGACGTGTGCACCGGATTTGTCGGCGCGTCGCCGTTGCACCCGGTGATCGAGGGCGTGATCGCCTGTCGATGCCTGGGCGCGCGGGTCGAGGCGTACGACCCGACCGGCCAACCGGTGGTCGACGAGCTGGGCGAACTGGTGATCACCGCCCCGATGCCCAGCATGCCTGTCGGCTTCTGGAACGACCCGGACGGCAAGCGGTACCGCGAGGCCTACTTCGACGTGTTCCCGGGCGTGTGGCGGCACGGCGACTGGATCACCATCGGCCACGACGGCACCTGCGTCATCACGGGCCGTTCCGACGCGACCCTCAACCGGGGCGGTGTACGGCTGGGCACCGCCGAGTTCTACTCGGTGGTCGAGAGCCTGCCGGAGATCGCCGACTCGGTGGTCGTCCACCTGGAACAGCCCGGCCACCCGAACGGCGAACTCCTGCTGTTCGTGGTGCTGGCCGACGGCCTCGAACTGGACGACGCCCTGACCCGGAAGATCCGCAACGAGCTGCGCTCGGCCCTGTCGCCACGCCACATCCCGGACGAGATCCATCAGGTACGGGCGGTGCCCCGCACCCTGTCGGCCAAGAAACTGGAAGTCCCGGTCAAGCGGATCCTGACCGGGACACCCGTGGAATCGGCCGCCGCCAAGGGAGCGCTGGCCAACCCCGAGTCGCTGGTGGCATTCGAGAAGCTGGCCCAGGAGCGCTCAGTCCAGCGCTAGCAAGCGGTACGTCGTCCGCACTCTCAGCTCAATCGGACATTCGCCTTCTCCGACTCGGCGCGCGAGGTGATCTTGGCGGCATCGAGGTTCGCACAGAGAACCATCGAAGCCCCCGCCACCAGCGGGGCGAAAAGCCAGTCCGTCGCGTCCGGGTAGGCCCCGGTGTCGATCAGGACGCGGTCACCGGCGGTCAGCCCCCATTCGGCCGCCCGCTCCGCGGCCTCGCCCAGGACCGTCGCGTGGCTCAGCTCCACCGGGCCGGCCAGTGCCTGGTCGTCCGGGGAGATCGGGGCGCCGCTGAAGTGGTCGCCGAAGTTGCGCACCTCTGTCACATAGTCGACAAAACCCGGGGGGAGTTCACGCAGCGGCATCGCGAACGGCAGCAGGCCGGTGAGGTAGCGGTCGCCGGTCGGCCACTCGGCCGCGGCCGCGATCGTCGGCGGGGCCGTGAACAGGGCGTCCACCGGCTGAGGCTCGACACCCAGGTCGACCGCCACGCCAGCCGCGGCCGCTCCGAGGACGATCGCCGCGGTCTGCCAGTGGGGCGGCAGAAGAACCGCGACGCGGTCTCCCACGCCCAGGCCGAGGCCATCGATGAGCATGTTGGCGGTCTTGGAAACCCAGTTGTCGAGGGTTGCCCCGGACAGTTCGGTCCGGTCGCCGGTGGCATCGTCGTACCAGGTCAGCAACGGCGCGGCCGGATCGCGACGGACGGCATCGGACAGGAGCTGCGAGATCGTGGTCTGCACGACGCCAACGATAGGAGAGTCACTCTGAGTAATTGATCCTGAACTTGCGATGAGTTCCTGGAAACGCTTCGAATCAGGCGGTGTCGCGGTCACATGCGCGATGCATTCCCGGCGTACGCTTGCCAGTGGTCTGAATTACAACCTCTTTGGGAGTTGCCTCGTGACCGCCGGTCGCCCCCCGCGAGTGCTCGTCGACGCCACCAGCGTTCCCGCTGACCGAGGAGGCGTCGGCCGATATGTCGACGGCTTGCTCGGCGCCCTCGGCCGCCTTGATCCGGAGAAGGTGGACCTGGCCGTCGTGGCCCAGCGTTCGGATGCGGAGCGTTACAGCCGCATG
This sequence comes from Paractinoplanes ferrugineus, assembly GCF_016862195.1. Lineage (GTDB taxonomy): Bacteria > Actinomycetota > Actinomycetes > Mycobacteriales > Micromonosporaceae > Actinoplanes > Actinoplanes ferrugineus. Next base: position 77,455 of record NZ_BOMM01000012.1, read on the forward strand.
CTCGGCGACGCCGAGGTGATCGCCGGCCCGGCCGCGGTCGCCCACCGGCCCGCCCGGCTCGCCTGGGAGCAGACCGGCCTGCCGCTGCTGGCCCAGCAGGTCGGCGCCAAGGTGCTGCACTCGCCGTTCTACACATGCCCGCTGCGAGCGGGTTGCCCGGTGACCGTGACGGTGCACGACGCCACCTTCTTCACCGAGCCGGAGCACTACGACAACACCAAGCGCACCTTCTTCCGCAGCGCGATCAAGACGTCGCTGCGCCGGGCCGCGCGGGTGATCGTGCCCTCCAAAGCCACCCGGGACGAGCTGATCCGTCTGCTCGACGCCGACCCGACCCGCATCGACGTGGCCTATCACGGCGTCGACCACACGGCGTTCCACGCCCCGACCGACGAGGAGAAGGCTCGGGTACGCGCTCGGCTGGGCCTCGGCGACTCGGGTTACGTCGCGTTCCTGGGCGCCAAGGAGCCCCGGAAGAACGTGCCCAACCTGATCCGCGGCTGGGCCCGCGCGGTGGCCGACTGGCCGCACCCGCCGGCGCTGGTGCTGGCCGGCGGCCAGGGTCACGACGACGAGATCGACCGCGCGGTGACCGAGGTGCCCTCACACCTGCGCCTGCTTCGCCCGGGTTACCTCCGTTACGCCGACCTGCCCGGCTTCCTGGGGGGCGCCCTGGTGGCCTGTTACCCGTCCTTCGGCGAGGGCTTCGGCCTGCCGATCCTCGAGGCGATGGCCTGTGCCACGCCGGTGCTGACGACGCCGCGCCTGTCCCTGCCCGAGGTGGGTGGCGACGCGGTGGCCTACACCACCGAGGACCCCGACCGCATCGCCACCGACCTGGCCGACCTTCTGCACGATGAGCAGCGTCGATTGACTCTGGCGAAGGCCGGCTTCGACCGCGCCAAGGAGTTCGCCTGGGAGTCCAGCGCGGACGTGCATGTCACCACCTGGAAACGTGTGGCGGCAGCGTGAGCCACTACTCTGTCGGCATGATTGCGCACCAGGGTGACTTGTACGGCGTCGTGCTGGCCGGGGGCACCGGCACTCGCCTCTGGCCCCTCTCCCGGGCCGGCCACCCCAAGTTCCTGCACCCGCTGACCGGGACGGACGCGTCACTGCTGCAGGCCACGGTCGTCCGCCTCGAGCAGCTGTCGCCGCCCGACCACGTCTTCGTGGTGACCGGCGTGGCGCACGCCGCCGAGGTGTCGCGCCAGCTCACCGACGTGCCGGCGGACAACGTACTGATCGAGCCGTCGCCGCGGGATTCCTGCGCGGCCATCGCCCTGGCCGCCGCGGTGATCGCCCGGCGCGAGCCGGAAGCGGTGATGGGCTCGTTCGCCTCCGACCACCTGATCGCCGACCGGGAGAAATTCACCGAGGTCATCCAGCAGGCGATGAGCGGCGCCCGGCAGGGGCTCCTGATGACCATCGGGATCACCCCCACCCGCCCGGAAACCGGCTACGGCTACCTCGAGTGCGGCAGCGTCGTCGGTGACGGCCCGGTGATGGCCGTGCAGGAATTCAAGGAGAAGCCGACGTACGACGTGGCCGAGAGCTACGTGAAGTCGGGCAACTACCTGTGGAACGCCGGCATGTTCGTGTGGCGTGTCGACGTGTTCCTGGCCGAGCTGGCCCGCCAGCAACCGCAGCTCGCGGCCGGCATCTCGCGCATCGCCCAGGCCTGGGACTCGCCGGCACGCGAGGAGGTGCTCGGCGAGGTGTGGCCGACGCTGCCGCGCATCTCGGTCGACTACGCCGTGATGGAGGGCGCCGCCACCGTCGGCCGGGTCGGCACGGTCCCCGGCGACTTCGGCTGGAACGACGTCGGCGACTTCCACACGCTCGGTGAGGTGCTGGCCTCCGACCACGCCGGCAACGTGGTGGTCGGCCGCAACATCGAGAACAAGTCCGGCGTGCTGCTGCGCGAGACCGAGAACCTGGTGGTCGTCCCCACGCAGGGCCGCCTCGTCGCCGCCATGGGCGTGCGCGACCTGGTCATCGTGGACACCCCGGACGCGGTGCTGGTGTGCCCTCGCGACCGGGCCCAAGAGATCAAGCAGCTCGTGGACGCTCTGAAGGAGTCCGACGACCACGGCTACATCTGATGGCACGGCCCCTCCCGAGGGGCCACTTCATTAGTACAGATGATCGATAAATGTAGTATCGTCACCGCATGGCCTCCCCCACGCCGGAGCTCACCACCCGCCAGCAGCAGATCCTCACGATGCTCCGCGAGTGGGTCGACCGCCACGGTTATCCACCCACCATGCGCGAGATCGCGGCCGCCGTCGGCCTGGCCTCCCCCTCCTCCGTGGCCCACCAGCTGCACGTTCTCGAGGAGCGCGGCTACCTCCGACGCGACGCCCGAGGCTCTCGCGCGGTGGACATCCGCCCCGACTCGGCCCCGTCCTCGCCACCGCCCACTTCGTCGGCCTCCGCGCCGGCCTTGTCGTCGGCGGACGTCCGCGTTCCGCTTGTCGGCGCGATCGCGGCCGGCACGCCGATCCTCGCCGACGAGCAGGTCGAGGAGGAGCTGACGCTCCCGCAGAGCCTGGTCGGCCACGGCACCCTGTTCGCCCTGCGGGTCAAGGGCGACTCGATGGTCGACGCAGCCATCTGCGACGGCGACCTCGTAGTGGTCCGCCAGCAGCAGACCGCCGACAGCGGCGACATCGTGGCCGCAATGATCGACGGCGAGGCAACAGTCAAAGTGCTCCGCACCGACGGCCACCACGTCGAGCTGGTCCCCCGCAACCCGGCTTACGACGTGCTCCCCGGCAACCACGCAGTCATCCTCGGCAAGGTAGTAAGCGTCCTACGCCGAGTCTGACCAAACACGCGCGCAATCCGGCGCGGTCGGCCCGTGCAGCGAGGTGGCCGGACGTCACCCCGGGATCAGTTGGTTTGCGGCAGGGCTGCTCGTCCACCAAGTCTCGCGACGGTGCTTGACCAGCACTCCGCCCATGCGAGCAAGTATCAGCACGTCGCCGTTGAGCACCAAGGCGGCGTCCTGGTCATCGGCCGCGAGGATGCGCCGGACCGCGGCAAGCATGTTGTCGATAGCCCATGGCCGATCGGCGTCATTGCCGAGGCTGAAGCCGACCAGAACGAAGGCTTGCGGTTCCCACTCCCATGCCGCGCCGTCGGCCGCAACGTCGATGTAGGCGTTCTGACCGGCTGTGACCACCACGCTGTATCCATATTTGTCGTAATGGTCAGCGGCGAGATATGGCAGGGTGCCGGTCGGTCGATCGGCCAGATCCGGAAACGCCCACTCCGCCACCAGTTCGACGGGCGTGTTCCCGGCGAGGTACAGGTCGTATTCAGTCGCCACGGCGCACGCTCTCTGTGGGGCTGGAGGGAAGGTCGATCTGGACGAGATCGCCGGCCGGGGTAATCGCTTTGAGCTCCTTCAGGCCTTCGATCGGCCAGTCGGCGAACTGCTTTCGGAGGGCCACCATGTCCCCCGCCCAGTCTGCCAGGTTCACGACCACGCGCTGGGTCTGACGCTTCGTGACCACCTTGTTCTTAACTTCCCAATGGATACCGCGCACGTTTTTCGCAGGCTCGGTGGGTGCGTAGCAATCAAAGACCCGCCCCTCGATGAGGTAGTCGGGGTTTTTCAGGGGATTGCCGCTGTCACCGGTGGCCAACCGGGCCTCGGCAACCTCCGATTTGGAGGGATTCAGGTGCACCCGATAGCCACGGTCGGCCAGAAGGATCGCGGTCTCGCTCTCCAACTCGAGGGAGCGGCGGACGCTCCCGTCGTCGCCCGGCTGAGGGGTCGTCGGAGTTCCGATAGGCCGACCGCCGGATTCCGCGGTGGGCATCGTCAGCGAGCGTTCGTTCCCGACTCGACCTCCCTGCACCTCCACCCCAAGATCGTCGTGTCCACTGCGGATGCTCCGGGCAGAGGGGCGGGGGCGGGGTGTCTGCGGTGAGTCAGCGCCTTCGCCGCCGCTGTGGGGGCGGGGCTTTGCGGGCACGCGGTCAGCCCTCGACCAGCTGGGTGAGGTTTCGGAGGCTGCTTATCAGTGCGGTGGTGTAGCCCAGGATGGGGCCGGCCCACTTGACCACGGCGGCGGCTATCTGGGCGGCCACGACGGGGATGGTCACCACGAGCAGGGATTCGGCGGCCCAGACGATCACTCTGGCGATCAGGTCGCTGACCAGGTCACGGACCAGGTCGCGGGTGAACTGCACCAGGTTGCCGGCGGCCTGGGTGGCGGCTGACATGGTGGCGGCCAGGACGCTCAGGCCGTCTAGGGCCGAGACGTTGTGGGACATCAGATTTTGGTAGGTGTCGGCGGCTGGGCCCTGCCAGTCCGGCACGTCGGAGTGGAGGGCGGATTTCAGGTCGGCGGCCATCGACTGGAGTTCGGCGGCCATGTTCTGCCAGGTCTCGGCGTGGGCCATGACGCGGTCGGGGATGCCTGCCAGGTTGTCGAGCATCTCGCGGAGCGGCTCGAAGTATTCCATCGCCCAGCCGAGGCCGTTGGCCAGCAGGGCGCTGAACGGGTCGAGGATGGTGGCGGCGGCCTCGGTGGCGAACGCGCCGCCGGCGAGTGCGCCCTCGACCCAGCCGCCGCCGGTCACCGCCTGGTGCACGCCCTGGAAACTGTCGGCCAGGGAGGCGCCGGTCCACGCCGTACGCGAGGAGTGGACCTCGGCGATCAGGTCGCCCATCAGAGGCCGCCGGCCCGCCGCAGGCGATCGGCGGCGCCGTCGTCGGAGCGGTCGTAGTCGTTGCCGGTCTCGATCAGGGCTTCGGCGGCCAGGCGGAGGTTCTCCCGCACGTACGCGATCAGTTCGTCCTGTCGTTCGTGGCGGCGCTCGAGGACAGCCGACATCCAGCCGCAGAGCCGGCCGTACGCCTCGTCGTCCTGGCTGATGGCGCGGCTGGCGCCGAGGATCGCGGTGAAGCGTTCCTGGATCTCGTCGATCTTCGCGGCGTGGGCCCGGATCTGCCGCGAGTCGGCGGCGAAGCCGTCAGGCATGGTCGTCGCTTCCGGTCAACTGTTGCTCCATGCGCTCGGCGACCGCGCGGCCGGCCGGCGAATCGTCGCCGACCGTCTCGGTCACGATCTCGCGCGACCGGGCGGCGGCCGCACGGCGGGCGGTGTGCAGCGCGGCCAGCACCGCACGGGAGACGGCGCCGGGTGCCACTCGCTGGATGCGTTCCTCGAAGTGGATCTCGTGCAGCACGCCTGTCGTGTCGATCGTGACGGTGACCAGGTTGTTGTCGTCGGTGGCGGTGACACGCAGGTCAGCCAGTCGATCGCTCATCGCCTTGGTGTCGGCCGCCGCCCGGTCGACGCGGTCCTGCCAATTCCGCAGGTAGGAGTCGGCACTATCGGGGTCGAGCAGGCTACCGGTCACCGCCCGACCTTACCAATCGCGGTCGATGCCTAGACGCTGCGTGATCGCGGCGGCGGGGACCGGGCGTCCGAAGTGGAAGCCTTGGCCGCTGTCGCAGCCGAGGTCGCGCAGCAGGCGTTCCTGGTCGGCGGTCTCGATGCCTTCGGCGGTGACGCGCACGTCGAGGGCGTGGCACAGGCCGATGGTGTGGCGCAGCACCTCGGTCACTGCCGGGGCGCCGGCGTCGGTGATGAACTCGGCGGCCAGTTTGGCGCTCGCGACCGGCAGCCACGACAGGACGGCGAGACTCGAGTAGCCCGTACCGAAATCGTCGAGCGCGAGCCGGACGCCCAGGTCCGCGAGTTTCTGCAGCGCCTCGTAGCCCTGGTCGAGGGCAGCGCTCTCGGTGATCTCCAACTGCAGGGCGGCGGCCGGCAGGCCGACGCGATGCAGGATGTCCGCGATGTCGGCGACGAGGGTCGGCTCGCCGAGTTGCAGCGGCGAGAGGTTGACGCTGATCAGCAGGTCATGGCCGGCCTGCCGCCATCGGACGCCCTGGCGGCAGGCCTGTTCGAGCAGGTAACGGCCGAGCGGGCGGATCATGCCGGTGTGTTCGGCGAGGGTGATGAACTCGGGGGGGCCGAGCAGACCGTCCGGCCGTTGCCACCGGGCCAGCGCCTCGACGCCGATGATCGCGCGGTCGGCGAGGCGATAGAGCGGCTGGTAGTGGGCCAGGAATTCGCCGTTCGCCAGGGCGGCCGGCAGGGATGCGGCGAGACGGTGCCGGCGGCGGTCGACTTCGGCCCGGCCGGGCTCGAAGACGGCGTGGTCGCGGTGGTCGTGGCGGGCCCAGCCGAGGGCGAGGCGGGCGTCGCGCAGCCAGTGGTCGGCGTTGGCGTCGGCGCGTTCCTCGACGATGCCGGCCGTGATGTCGATGTGCAGCGCGTGCCCGTCAAGCGGGAAGGCCGGGCCGAGGACGCGCCGGCACCGATCGGCCAGCTTGACCACGTCGTCGATCCCGGTGGACTCGACGACCAGGGCGAACTCGTTGAACCCGACGTGCGCTAGATAGTGGTCGCCATCGAGGCGGTGGGCCACGGCGATCAACAGCTTGGCAACGTTGTCGTGACCCAGGGTGTCGGCCAGCTCGGCATAGCGGTCGATGCCCAGCAGACAGAAGCCGACCCGGCCGGTCAGGCCGGCCAGGTGCCGGCGCAGGTGCTGTTCGTTCGGCAGACCGGTGGCCGGGTCGTGCAGCAGCGCGTCCTGCAACTGCCGCTGGAGGTCGTTCTGCACGCGACGCCAGTGGATCTTCTCGGAGCGGTTCATCTGCTCGGCGGCGCCCACGACCGCGTCCCGCTGAGCCGTCACGAAGCCGGTGACAAGCGTTTCCAGCAGGGCCGGGACCCGCGCCGGCTCGGTTTCGATGAGGGCCGGCAGGCGCTCGGCGAGCAGCCGCACGGTCATGCCGAGCACCGGCGGGGACGACATCCGCAGGTCGACCAGCTCGGCGCCGACACGGCGGCCGACGACCGGGTCGAACGGCTCCGCCCGCAACGCCGCCACGACTTCTTCGAGCAGGTCCTGAAGGGACGCGCGGGCACGGGCGCGAACGCCCGGGACGAACCCGAAGCGGATCACCCCGCGCAGCCACTCGTCGGCGAGCGCGGTCAGGTCCGGCGGATGCCCCATACCGCCTCCATTTTCGATTGGCCGCCGAATTATGCCCATTCACGTGCGCCGCAGGCCATTCTTGTCCCGGCCGCGCAGTTGCGCTAAGCCCCATGATCGTTACCGTGGGTCGGTGTTTAACGTTCACATAGCCGACCGAGGGTTACGATCACGGGTCGAGTTACGCAAGCAGCGGGAGATGGGGCATAACGCTCAAAGCTTGCGAGCGACGGCCACGAGCGCGGTGGGCTGCGCCGGATCGTCCGCCTCGTCGGGATCCGGGCGCCAGGCCGTCGCGGGCACCACCCCGGGCTCGAGGATCTCGAAGTCCGGTCCGATCAGCGCGACGATCTCCGCGGGCTCTCGGATGATCACCGGAGTGGGCGTCTTCTCATACAGCTTGCGAGCTCGTTCCTGCAGTTCACGACCTTCCGGGGTGAGGTCCGGGCCGAGATGGGAAACAACCAGATGACTGCCCGAGACCATGGCGTCGCCGAGCCGTTTCAGGATGCCCGCCGGGTCGGCGGAAGCAGGCACGAAATGCAGTACGGCGACGGTCAGCACGGCCACCGGCTCGGAGAAATCGAGCAACCGCAGCACATCCGGGTGGTAGAGAATGCCCTCCGGATCGCGCAGATCCCCCTCGATCGCCCGCGCGTAGGGATTGCCGCTGAGAAGGCTGCGACTCTGCTGGACCGCTATCGGATCGACATCGACATAGATCACCCGGGCCGCCGGATTGGCCTCCTGGGCGACCTCGTGCACATTGCCGAGGGTCGGGATCCCCGAACCGATGTCGAGGAACTGCCGCACACCGGCCGCCACGAGCCACCGCACGGCCCGCCCGAGAAACGCCCGATTGGCCCGCGCGACGAGCGCCGCCCCCGGGTTCGCCGCCGTGGCCCGATGCCAGAACTCTCGGTCCACCGCGAAGTTGTGCACCCCGCCAAGCGCGTAGTCGTAGACCCGCGACGCGTCCGGGACGGTGATGTCGACGCCCTCCGGCACCCACCCGTAAGACTCCCTCATACCCCCATTCAACCGTCCATTTTGGAATAGATCCAGTCGGCGGGGTCGCCGGCCGCTCGCCTATCGTCGGAACATGACACCGACCCGGTTCGCTGCCGACAAGCGGTGGAGTGAGAAGGCCGCCCGACCCCTCCGGCTCGTCGCGGGGCGGGGCGCCCGGCCGACCGCCGACGAGGTCGAGGCACTGCGGGCCGGGCTGCTCCGGCGGGACGAGCCGGCTGCGGCGCTCGTCCGGGCCGTACGCGAAACGCCTGGTCTTTCCGTTCGAGACCTGCATCGCGCACTCGCCGCCGGACCGGCCGCGGCGGCCGCGGAGCCGTTCCGGAGCTTCTTCGAAGTCGTCACCAACCGGCCCGACTGGGTGGACGACCGCCTGCTCGCTCGTGGGGCGCAGGCGTGCCGCACGTTCGGGATGGATGCCGGTCTGGTGCTGACCTATGGATCGCTGCTGGGCGGCTATCGGACCGCGGCCGCGCTGGAGCCGCTCGTGCGCACCGGGCGACTGACCGGGGGCGAGACGCTTCGTCGACTCAGAGAGACGACGATCTGGTGGCGGGCGGTGACCGCCCCGGGAGGTCTGGCCACCGAGGGTGAGGGCTGGCGCATGGCGGTGCATGTGCGAGTGATGCACGCGCTCGTCAACGCGCAGCTGGAGGCCGACCCGGAGTGGGACTGGGCGGGCCGGGGTGTGCCGATCAACCAGTACGACCAGGCCAGCACCCTGGGCGTGTTCAGCACCAGCTTCCTGCTTCACCTGCGGCTGCTGGGCGTACGCCTGACCAGGGCCGACGCCGCGGCCGTGATGCACCTGTGGTCCTACGTCGGTTGGTTGATGGGGGTCGACGACGCCTGGCTGCCGCACACCGAGCGGCAGGGCCGGCGGCTGCTCTACCACTTCCTGTCGAACGACCCGCCGCCCGACGCCAACACGCTCGCCCTGGCCGGCGCCCTGATCCAGATGACCGATGAGATGACGGACGGGCGGTGGCGCCGCCGGTACGAGCGCGAGCGGGCGCTGTCGGTGAGCACCTGGCTGCTGGGCCGGCCGGCCATGCGCGACCTGGGCCTGCCCTGGCGGCCACCGTGGTACGGCCTGGCCCGGGTCGGGGCGAACCTGCTGATCAGTCAGGGTCGGGGTCGCCTGCCGGGCGGGCGGCGGTTTCTGCTGCGCCGCAGCGAACGGCAGGCGCGGGCCCAGCTCGCGCGCCTGGGTGCGGAGCCACCCCAGCCGGTGACAGCGGCACCCGAAACTTCGAACATCTAAAGATCCGCCGAGGCGGGCCGATGGGGCCCGCATGGCACGAGTCGCACTGTCGGCACTGTTCGCCGTGGCGATCATCATCGCCGCCACCCTGACGGTGATGGCTTGGCAGCGGCGGCGCGAATCCGCGGGCTTCACCGCGATCGCCGCGCTCGCGGGCGGCGCCACCTGGTGGTCGCTGTGCACCACGGTGCCGCTGTTCAGCCATGACCGCACCCTGGTCATGGTCGCCAACTCGCTGCTCTATCCGGGCGTCTTCCTGGTCGTGGCCGGTTGGTGGGCCACCGCCCGCGCGCTGACCAACCGCTTCTGGCGCCTCGACCGGCGCTCCCTGCTGCTGCTGAGCATCGAGCCGGCGCTGTGCACGATCGCGATCCTCACGAACCCCTGGCATCACCTGTTCATCGACCATCTGCGGCCGACCGTCATCGACGGCGCCTGGGCGGCGGTGTTCGGTCCGCTGTTCTGGCTGCACACCATCTACAGCTACGTGCTGGTGCTCTACTCGGCGGTGTCCATCTTCCGCACGTACGTCCGGCAGACCGGGCGGTACCGCGGTTACCTCGTCGCGGTGCTCGCCATCCTGCCGGCGGTGCTGATCAACGTGGGCGGCATCCTGGCCGGCGGGCACATCATCGACGTCACCGCGTGCGGCTTCGCGCTCAGCGCCCCGACGATGTACTGGGTGACGCACCGGTCCACGCCGTCCCTCGCGCCCGTCGTGCACCGCGAGGTGTTCCAGAACATGATGGACCCGGTCGTCGTGCTCGGCCCGAACGGCAACCTGGTCGAGGCCAATCCCGCGGCCACCGCGCTGCTCGCCCGGCTGGGCGTGCCGGCCGCCGATCTCGGTCGCCTGCTGGCGGACGTGCCGACCCGGTTCGGCGGTGACCATGTGCTGCGTGACGTTCGCGGCTCCGGCCTCGATTTCAGCGTACGGGTGAGCCTGCTGCTCGGCCCGCGCGGCGAGTACGCCGGGGCGATCCTGGTCGCCCACGACATCACCGAGCAGCTCCGGGTCAACGAGCAGCTACGCGCTCAGCTCACCACCATCGAGGCGCTGCGGGCCAGCTTGGCCGAGCAGGCCGCCCGTGACTACCTGACCGGTCTCTACAACCGCCGGCACCTCATGGACGAGCTGAGCAAGGCTCTCGACCGGGGCACCGGGTTCACCTTCGTGCTGTTGGACATCGACTTCTTCAAGCAGATCAACGACCGCCACGGCCACAACGCCGGCGACGACGTGCTCGTGCACCTGGCCACCCGGCTGGCCGGCTCGTTGCGCCCCGGTGACGTGGCCGCCCGTTACGGCGGCGAGGAGTTCGCCCTGCTCCTGCACGGTGTCGCCGGCGCCGAAGCGGCAGCCTGGATGGATGGCGTGCGCGCCGCGGTCGCGGCCGAGCCGATCGACGTCGACGGCGTACCGATCGCTGTGAGCTTCAGCGCCGGTGTCGCCGACAGCGCCGGTCACCAGTGCCCCATCGCCCTGATCGCCGACGCCGACCAGGCGCTCTACAGCGCGAAGGCGAACGGTCGCAACCGCGTCGAGCCGGCCTCGGGGCGGGGCCGTCTCGCGCCCGCCGGGTGACCGACCCACCTGAGAAGTGGCCGGGATCAGTCGGTGGCGAGGCCGCTCAACACGATCACCGCGGTCACCAGCAGGGCGGCCGCGGACCACCAGGGAATCGGGGCCAGCGCGGGGTCCTTGGTGATCCAGGCGGCGATCGTCGAACCCAGCGCGACGAGCGGAATGACAGGCAACAGCCAGGCCAGGTAGACCCGGCGCGGCAGCGGCTGGGGCACCTGGTCGGTGAGCATCGCGACCACGCCCAGGGCCAGCGCCGCGAACAGCACCACGACCGTGGCCGTCGTGCTCAGCGCGAGCCACCCGTCGGCGCCCACCCAGTGCAGCACCAGCCACCCCAGACCGAGCGGGACGACCATCAACCCGAGCACGGCGAAACCGCACCCGCTCCCCTGCCGATTCCCCGCCACACCATGATTCTTCCGGTGCTCGGCCGGCAAGTCTGTCGCCAATCGGTCCACCGAGGACACCGGTCCGACGGGGCTGCGGCGATAAGGCGCTCCCTGTACCGTATGTCGGTCCTGCAAGATCGACACGGGGGAATACATGCGTAACCTGTTCAAGCGCACACTTCTGGTGGCCCTGCTGGCCGGTGCCGGCGTCGCGGTAGCGGCCAGCCCGGCCTCGGCGAGCGCCCAGGGCTGCGGCCGGCTCTCGGTCACCTGGGGCCTCGGCGGCGGCGGAGCCTACTGGTGCCAGAAGGGCGACGGCTATTACCGCACCATGGTCTATTGCGCCACCAACGTGCAGGGCACCTCGGGCGGCTCCTTCTACTACGGCCCGTGGATCCACACCGGTGACAGCAAGATCATCGGCAAGGTCTGCCCGAGCAAGAAGTACCTGATCGACATCGGCTACGACCTGGCCTGACGACTCGACGGGCGGGGCCGGGCCGATTCGCCCGGCCGCCGCCCGTTCGATCGGTCAGCGCAGCTCGTACACGGCCATCCGGCCGTTGTCGAACCGCAGGTCGGCCAGGCCCACCAGGAGCGGGCTCTCGGCCTTGCGGCGCCGATCGACGACCAGATAGCGGACGTGGTCGCGGTCCCGGAGGCGGTGCAGGCCGTCGGCGGTCGGGGCGTAGATGGCATCGTCGTTGCGCTTCAACTTCCTGGCGTCCCAGAACTGCCAGAGCCCGCTCGGGCTGGCCGCCAGCCGCGGCGCGAAGGCCCAGCCCTCGACGAGAACCGACCGCTCGGCATATCCGCTGAGCCAGAACGAGCGAGCATCCCGGCACCTGGGTGGCGGCTCGTCGGCCCAGCAGTGGACGTTGGTGGCCAGGACGTCGTCGGGATCGCTGTTCGCCCGCACCCACCGCGCGGCTTCGACCCGGGAGGCGGGCACCGGCACCGAACCGTAGCTGCCCCCGTTGGGGTGTTCCCAGTTGCGGCGGGCCTCCATGATCAGGCCGGGCGCACCGGCCAGCAGCACCGCGGTCAGCACGACCAGCGGGCCGCGCCCGGCCACTCCCGGGCGCCGCCGAACGGCCCACCAGCCGAGAGCACCGATCAGCCCGGCTCCGGCCAGGACGCCGGCCCACCCGAGAACCGGCAGGACCGGAGAGTACGACCGGCCGCTCGGTTCCGGTCCGGCCAGGAGCAGCGTGGCGGTCAACAGCACGATGACGAAGGCCGCGGCCCCGACCCCGAGGACCGTGGTGGCCCGGCGCGTCAGCCGGGCGCGGTCGGCCACCATGACGTAGCCCCACGCCGACAGAAGCAGTCCGAACGGCAGCGAGGCACGGTAGAACCAGGTCGCGTTGAAGGTCCCCAACAGCAGGTACAGCGCCGGACCCGACAGGGCACCGCCGAGCAGGAACCAGTGCACCGGTTCCAGCCGGAAGCGGCGCATCACCAGCAGCGGCACGATGCCGGCCAGGCGCAACTGCAGCGAGAGCAGCCAAGCCAGGAAGACCCCGGCCACGATCGTCGCCTGCTTGCCGCCGGACCGGCCCGCCTCCGGAACGGCCCAGAACCGGGAGAGTTCCTGCAGGGGATGCACGCCCAGCCCGTAGGTCTGACCACGGAAGATCACCACGGTGACGAAGCCCAGGGCGGCCGTGACCACGACGCCGAGCGCCACCACCACCCACGGCACGCGACGCTTGCGCACCAAGGTCGCCACCCCGGCCAGGGCCAGGCCGGCCAGGGTCACCGGCAGGGAGCTGGCCTTGGCCGCGCTCGAGGCGAACGCGAAGAACACGGCCAGGACATACGCTCCCCGGCCCAGCGGCGGCACGAGCGAATCGTCGGCCGGCCGGCGCAGCGCGTCGCCGATCACCACGATCAGGGCGAGCAGCAACGCCCAGCTGTACGTCATCGACAGGCTCGGCCAGGTGATCCAGGCCACCTGCACACCGATGCTGATGCTGAACGGATGACTGAACTGGAACTCGCCGACCACCAGGAAGAGCATCGCCGCGACGACACCCGCGTACGGCCGGCCGGCCAGACGCCAACCGGCGACCGCGGTGAGCACGGCGGTCAACGCGATGATGGCCGGCACCATCAACCGCATCGTGACGACGGGCAGGTCGATGTGCCCGACCAGACTGACCATGGCGGCATGCACGAAGGCGAACCAGTGGTAGTTCAGCGGTTCCCCGGCCACCTGCGGCAGGTCGAGCGGGAAATGGTGCTTCGCCTCACCGGCCAGGGAGAGCTGGTAGGGCAGGTCGATGAACTGCCGGGTGTTCTCGGCATCGGGCAGGATCGGGTTCTCGCGGAAGAACGCGCCGTACAGACAGCTGGTGAAGAAGACGATGACGGCCCCGACCGACCAGGACCACCCGAGCGGGACGGGCTGGTAGCCGCGCGGACGCCAGTGCGCGCGGAGCCGCGGCACGATCAGGAAGGGGACAACCACCAGCAACGGCCAGGTCCAAACCACGGAACGCAGATCCAGTACGGAGTACGCCGCCCACGCGGGAAGTTCCAGCACCAGGCCTAGCGCCGTACCCATCGCGAGGTCTTCCACGAGGGTGTGCGGCCGGCGGCGCAGCGCCCGGAACACCAGCGTGCCCGGCAGCATGACGGCCAGCGTCGCGTAGGCGGTATAGCGGGCGATGTCCAGCAGGTCCGTGTGCGCCACCGCAAGAATCGCCGTGACCAGCAGGAATGTCACCGCGGCGGGCAGCCAGCGGAGCGGGTGGGCCGGCCGGTGGCCGGTCTCGCTGTCCGTTCGGCCACCGGCGCTTTCGGCCTGCGTGGCGTGGATCAGGTCACTGCTCATCGGCCGGCGTTCCTGACCAGCCCGTCGTCTTCCGCCGCCAGAGCGGCGGAGTCCGAGGCGATGAAGTAGGGCGGCCGGTTCTGCACCGCGGTGTAGACCCGGCCCACGTACTCCCCGAGCAGACCGAGGCAGAGCAACTGGACCGCGCCGATGAACAGCGTCGCGACGAACAGCGACGACCAGCCCGGCACGGTGTGCCCGCTCAGGTAGACGACCATGGTCATCACGAGCAGCAGGGCGCACAGCCCGACCCCGCCCACCCCCAGCCAGGTGGCCAGGCGCAGTGGCGCGGCCGAGAAGCTGGTCACGCTGTCGACCGCGAGCAGCAGCATCTTGCGCAACGGGTATTTGGTCTGTCCGGCGGCTCGTTCGGCGCGGGTATAGGTGACCTGGCCGCTGGGAAAACCGATCCACGGCACCATCAGCCGCAGCACCGGCGCTCGCTCCGGCAGTTCGCGAAGAGCCTCCACAGTGGAACGGCTCAGGAGCCGGAAGTCGCCGGCGTGCCGGGGGACGTTCTTCCCGACCAGGCGGCGGATCAGGTCGTAATAGGCCCCGGCCGTCCAGCGTTTGAACCGGTTGTCGGTGCTCCGGTCGGTGCGAACGCCGTACACGATGTCGAGGTTCTCGGTCCGGGCCAGCCGGAGCATCTCCGGAATCTTCTCCGGCGGATCTTGCAGGTCGGCGTCGATGCTCGCCACGTACTCACCACGGGACCGGAACAGGCCCGCGCTCAGGGCCGCCTGATGCCCGCTGTTGCGCCGCAGTCGCACGATCCGCAGTTCCGGCCACAGCCGGGCGAGACCGATCAGGACCGCCGCGGAGCCGTCACTGCTGCCGTCGTCGACGGCGACCACCTCGTACGGCTCCCGCAGCTCGTCGAGAACCGGCCGCAGGCGCTCGACCAGCAGCGGTAACACTGCCTCTTCGTTGTAGATCGGCACGACGACGGACAGCGTCAGCGACAAGGGGCCCACGAGAACTCCTGATCTCCTTGCAGAAAAGCGGGGAAGCGGAAAAACGGAATCGTCACCGCCGCACCAGAAGCCTCCGAGCGGGCTTCTCGATGCCGGCGTGGAGCAGCCAGGCCGCCGCCACCGAGATGCTGAACGTCATGAGGGTCAGCGCCGCCGCGGGCACGGCGTGCAGCTTCGGATGCGAGCCGATGAACGGGTCCAGTTCCAGGACCCGGATGACGAGTAGATGAATCAGGTAGAAGGCGAACGAGAGCTCGCCGAGCTTGACCAGGGTCGGCCGGGACCAGATCAGGCGCCGGCCGCGGATGTCGCAAACCGCCGCGGCCACCAGGATCAGACCGAAGCCGGCCGCCGTGTACGAGGCCGAGTGGATGACATCGGCTTCTTCCGGGATGTTGTAGTAGCCGATGAAGGTCACCACTACCGCGCCGAGGCCGAGCAGCCGGGTGTGCCGCCGCAGCTGATCGTGCGTCAACCACACGAACCGGGCCAGCGCCACACCGAGCAGGAACTCGGGGAACCGGCCCAGCGGGTTCCAGTGCCAAAACCACAGGACGTCCTGCTCGGCGGCGAACCGCAGGGACAGCACCGGACCCACCATGACGACGATCAGCGAGACGCCCGCCAGCAGCAGCGCGCCGCCCGCCCGCAGCCTGCTCACCAGGCCGGCGAACAGCGGGAACAGCAGATAGAAGAACGCCTCACAGGCAAGCGTCCAGCTGACCGTGTTCAAGCTCTGGAAGAAGGTCACGTCCTGGACCCAGGTGTGGGTGAGCGTCAGGTTCGACAGGATCACCGACGCGGTGGGGAACTCCTTGGGCTTGCAAGTCGCCACGAACAGCAGCGCGAGCACGGCCGTGGCCAGATGCAGCGGGTAGACCCGGGCGAAACGCCTGTACCAGAACCGGCCCGGCCGGGTCCGCGGTGACGACCACATCAGCACGAAGCCGGACAGGATGAAGAAGAACGACACCCCCACGATCCCCGGCTCGAACGCCCTGTCGATGAGGTCCCGCGCGTCGCCCTTACCGAAGTACTCGATGACGTGCAGGTGGAACGCGAAGACAAGCAGCGCGGCCAGCCACCGCAGCCCGGTCAGCGACGGCAGGTTCGTCCGCGAGTCCACCACCGGCCCCACGATCGGAATCGGCTGAGTGACGAGCTCGTCGGACGAAAGTGCCACTGTGGACGGATCACGCTGGCTGGTGAGGGCCGAGTCGCTCATGGACGGTTGCCCCGGGAACGATGAAGTGAATGCGGCAAGCGTCCGAATGTCGGCGGCAGAGCGGCACCGTCTTCGACATCGATAATCGCGAGCACGGTGCAACTTACCGCATCGATGCCGAGTGCCGCCGCCCCGAACCCCCGGTCGTCAGCCCTTGAGGAGCCGGCGCGCCAGCACTGGCGACATGGTGCTCTTGAGCGGTCGCGGCGGTGATGCCCCACCGAAGGACTTGCTCATGTCACGAGAACCGGCTACACCCACTACTGGATCGAACCCGACCGGAAACTCCAGCCTTCGGCAGTACCGCAGCAGGCGGCTGAAGATGCACACCAAGCACCACGCCGCCGAAGCCTGGCCGCACGGACCCAGCCTTTGCACGACCGGGAAGTCGTCGACGGGACGACCGTTCAGGATCTGGATGACGAGGCGCCGCGCCGCACCCTACGCAGAATCCGCAACAGTGCTTTCCACACGCGCCGCTGGATCGCGGGACTCGCGGCGCACCTGCCCACCCCAGCACATCAGATCGCCGTGCCGATGCTGCGTGAGCATTACCTGACCAACGAAATGCTCAGGCAAGCGAACTGGCCGAGATGACGGGACTGTCCCGACGAGCAGTCCTGAACCACCTGCGCAGGATGCTGGCATCCGGAACCATCGACGCCATCGGGCCCACCAGGAGCCCGAAGCGCCGGTATCGGTGGATCGGGGAAGTCGACTGATCTTGATTGCGAGCGACCCCACGACAACTCTGCACCGAGACAATGCCGTACCACTTGACCTGCGGTTACTTGCTTATCTCAGCCTTTCAGAAGCTGGCGCGCCATCACGATGCGCTGCACCTGGTTCGTACCCTCGTAGATCTGGGTGATCTTGGCGTCCCGCATCATTCGCTCGACCGGATAGTCGCGGGTGTAGCCGTACCCGCCGAGAATCTGGACCGCGTCGGTGGTGATCTCCATGGCGGCGTCGGAGGCGAAGCACTTCGCCGCCGCGCCGAAGTAGGTCAGGTCGGCGTCGCCGCGCTCGCTCTTGCCGGCGGCCGCGTAGGTGAGCTGGCGGGCCGCCTCGAGCTTCATGCCCATGTCGGCCAGCATGAACTGCAGGCCCTGGAAGTCGGCGATCGGCTTGCCGAACTGCTTGCGCTCCTTGGCGTAGGAGAGGGCGAAGTCGAGAGCGCCCTGGGCGATGCCGATGGCCTGGGCGGCGATGGTGACCCGGGTGTGGTCGAGGGTCTGCATGGCGGTGGCGAACCCGGTGCCCTCATCGCCGATCATCCGGTCGGCCGGGATGCGTACGTTGTCGAAGTAGACCTCGCGGGTCGGCGAGCCCTTGATGCCGAGCTTCTTCTCGGGTGCGCCGAACGAGACGCCCTCGTCGGACTTCTCGACGACGAAGGCGGAGATCCCGCGGGAGCGGGCGCTCGGGTCGGTCACCGCGAAGACGGTGTAGAACTCGGAGACGCCGGCGTTGGTGATCCATCGCTTGACGCCGTTGAGCACCCAGAAGTCGCCGTCGCGGACCGCGCGGGTGGTCATCGAGGCGGCGTCGGAGCCGGCCTCGGGCTCGGACAGGCAGTAGGAGAACATCGCCTCGCCGGAGGCGACCTTCGGCAGGTAGCGCTCCTTCAGCGAGGCGGAGCCCGACAGGATGAGCGGCATCGTGCCGAGCTTGTTGACCGCCGGGATCAGTGACGACGACGCACACGCGCGCGCCACTTCCTCGATCACGATCGCGGTGGCCAGCGCGTCGGCACCGGCGCCGCCGTATTCGACCGGGATGTGCGGGGCGTGGAAATCCGACGAACGCAGGGCGTCGTAGGACGCCTTGGGGAACTCGCCGGTCTCGTCGGCCTCGGCCGCGTGGGGTGCCACTCGGGCGTCGCAGATCTCACGCACGGCGGCACGGATGGTCTCGTGGTCCTCCGGCAGCCGGTAGACATCGAACTCAGACATGACGTGGCCCTTTCGCCTCGGCGGTTCCCCGCCGCAATGTTACTGGCGCGTAGCGCTCGCTCACCAGGGGCTCGATCGTTGAACGCGATGTGACACTTCCCCGCCTGGCGTTCCTCGGCACCGGCTATCTCGGCGCCACTTACGCGATCTGCTTCGCCGAGCTCGGTTACGAGGTGCTCGGCGTCGACGTGGACGAGGTCAAGATCGCGACGCTCGGTTCCGGCCGGGTGCCGTTCCACGAGCCGGGACTCGACGATCTGCTGCGCCGCAACCTGGCCGCCGGGCGGTTGCGCTTCACCACCTCCTTCGAGGACGCCGCCGGCTTCGCCGACGTGCATTTCATCTGCGTGGGGACGCCCCAGCGCTCGGACGGCATGAGCGCTGATCTGACGTACGTGGAAAGCGCCGTCACCGAACTCGCCCCGCTGTTGCGCCGCCGGGCCTTGATCGTCGGGAAGTCGACCGTGCCGGTGGGCACGGCGACGTGGGTGGAACAGCTGGTGGCCAAGCACGCCGACCCCCGGCTGGGGGTCGAGGTGGCCTGGTCACCGGAGTTCCTCCAGGAGGGGTACGCGGTGGAGGACGTGCTGCGCCCCGACCGGATCGTCGCCGGCATCCGCTCGGCCTGGGCGAACGAGGTGTTCCGCGCCGCCCACAAGGGTGTCTTCGACCTGGCCGCCACCGAGGATCGCGACGTTCCGCTGGTGGTCACCGATTTCGCGACGGCCGAGCTGGTGAAGGTGGCCGCGAACGCGTTCCTGGCCACCAAGATCAGCTTCATCAACGCGATGGCCGAGGTCTGCGAGGTGGCCGGCGCCGACGTCACCCAGCTGGCCCGGGCGATCGGCTACGACCCCCGGATCGGCAACCGGTTCCTGCAGGCCGGGCTCGGCTTCGGCGGCGGCTGCCTGCCCAAGGACATCCGGGCCTTCCAGGCGCGGGCCCAGGAGCTGGGCGCGGGCGAGGCGCTGCGCTTCCTGCACGAGGTCGACCTGATCAACACCCGGCGTCGGGGCCGGGTCCTGCAAATGGCGGCTGACCTGCTGGAACGGCCGGTCGGCCCGGCCGGTCCGGACCTTTCCGGCACGCGGATCGCGGTGCTGGGCGCGGCCTTCAAACCGAATTCCGATGACGTCCGCGACGCGCCCGCTCTCGCCGCCGCCGCCGCACTGGCCGCGGCCGGCGCGGACGTCCACGTCTACGACCCGCAGGCCATGGCGAACGCCCGCCGCGCGCAGCCGGGGCTCGAGTTCGCCGCGACGATGTCAGCGGCGGTGAGTGGCGTCGAGCTTGTGGTCATCGCCACCGAGTGGGCCGAGTTCCGCAACGCCGACCCGCTCGCGCTCGGCGAGCTGGTGGCCGCCCGGCGCGTCATCGACGGGCGGAACTGCCTGGACCCGGCCCAGTGGGCGCGCGCCGGATGGACCTATCGGGGGATGGGCCGCCCACCCGCCTGAGAAAGGTCGGCGGCGTTTCGCGCCCGTTTCCATAGATCTCCGCCCTACTGAGCCTGTTCTAATGAGGTGTCGTACCGGCATGCTCTAGTTGTCCCCGGTTGAGTCGTCTGGGTGGGCCGGAGCCGCCGGCCGGGGGGCAAGCCGGGGGTCGAGGGGGTGCCGTGGCGCAGGCTGGACAGTCCGACAGCTACGACGAGGAGCTGGCGCGGATCGAGGCCTCGATCGCGGAACTGAAAATCCGCGACATGGCCGCGGCGAAGCAACGCTCCGACATCGCCTCCAAGATTCAGGCCGCCCAGTTCCAGCGCGACATCCTCGCCCACGCCAACCAGCAGAAGAAGGCGAAGTCGGTCAAGACCCGCCGGGTGCGTCGGCGCTCGGAGGACTTCTCGCCGCCACCGCCGCCCGGTGACGCCACCCGGGAAGCCCCGCCACCGCCGCCCGGCGGCGCCACCCAGGAAACTCCGCCACCGCCGCCCGGCGGCGCCACCCAGGAAACTCCGCCGCCCCCACCCGGCAGCGCCACCTGGGAAACCCCGCCGCCCCCACCCGGCAGTGCCCCCGCCGGCGACATGCCGCCACGTTCCGGCGGCGCTCGGCCGGCCGGCTCGGCCGCGCGGGCAAGTGGGTCGCGCACGAGCGGGCCACGCACGAGTGGGCCGCGCCCGACCGGGCCGCGCCCAGAGTGGTCGCCGCCCGGCAGCGCCCACTCCGGCCCGCCCGGAGTCGCCTCCGACGGTGCGACCCTGCTGGTCGACGACCCACCGCCGACCGAGCGCATCGGCCCGACGCCGCGCCGGGCCGGCTTCACCGGCGGCGAGCAGCACCCGCCCGAGGCCTCCACCCAGTCGGTGCAGAACATCACGCTCGCGCTCGGCGCCCTGCTCATCGGCGTGGCCGCGGTCGTGTTCGCCGGGGTGGCGGTGAGCAACCCGCTCGCCCGCGCGACCATCCTGGCCCTGTTCACCGCGGTGGCACTGGCCGCCGCACCCGGCATCGCCAAACGCGACCTGAGTTCGACCGCCGAGACGATCGCCGGCGTCGGCCTGGTGCTGCTGCCGATGACGCTGTGGGCGCTGCACGGCAGTGCCCTGGCCGGCGGTCCCGGCACGCCCGCGCCGCTCTTCCTCGGCATCACGTTCGCGGTCACGTCGGTGGCGAGTTTCGTCTACGCGACGACCACCAAGCTGAGCGCGCCCCGATACGCGACGGTGATCGCCCTGCAGCCGGTTCCGCCGCTGCTGGCCTACCCGTCGATCCAGAGCCCGGCCGGCTGGGGTCTCGCCCTGACCGTGGTGGCGGTGCTCGACCTGCTCCTGCTGACCACCGTGATCAACAGCGGTCGCCTGGTGCCGCGCTGGCCGATGAACCGCCCGGTCCCGGCCGACCGCGAGGGCATGGCGCCCGGTGACGAGGCGTACGCCGCGGGTGCCGCCGACTTCGCGGCCGAGACCCCGCCACGCCCCGAGTCGCAGCCCGAGGAACCCGACCTGATCATCGAGGGGATGACCGGCCGGCGCCGCTGGAAATGGGCGCCGACCCGGATCTTCCCCGGCCCCCGCCCGGCCGGCGCGCCCGCGGCCGCCACTGTGCCGGTGGCCCCGGCCGCCCGCCCGCCGTCCGCCGACTGGCTGCGTGAGCTCACGTTCGCGCTGCTCTGTGTGGCCAGCGCCGGCGCCCTGCTCTATTCGGCGGTGGCGCTGCTGCAGGCCCGGCTGGTGTCCGACGCGCTGCGCTCCGGTCTGATCCTGGTGCTGGCCGCGCTGGCCGCCGTGGCCGCCGCCCACCTGCTCGACAACGCGTTGGCCCGCAACATCACCGGGGGCGTGCTGACCCTTGCCGTGATCGGCTCGGCGGCCCGCATCGCCGACGTGGTGTCACCGCGCTGGACCCTGGTCGTGGCGGCGGCCGCGGTGGCGGTGGTCGGCGCCCTGGTCGGACTGCTGCGCGACGAGGTCCGGCGCGGCCCGGAGATCGCCTCGGCGATCGCGCTGGTGATCATCGGGGTCTTCCTGACCCTGGACGGCATCCGCGCCGCCCTGGCCCCGCTGCAGGCGGCCCGCCCGGTCTGGGACGCCGACACCGCGAACTACGCGCAGCGCATCTCCGAGGCGGCCGGCGACTCGGGCTGGCTGCTGGCGTTCAGCGCCCTGCTCGTCACCTTCGCCGCGGCCCTGGCGCTGCCGCGCAGCGTGCGCCACGAGGGCGCGGTGATCGGGGTGGCGCTGACCGCGCTGAGCGTGCCCTCGTCGCTGGGGCTGCGCTGGTCGGAGGCCCCGTGGCCGCTGGTGCTGGCGGCGATCGCGATCGGCGCGGCCGGGGTGGTCTCGGCCGGCACCCGCCGGGTGGCCATCACCCACGTCGCCGCGGCCGGCACGGTCGGCCTGTTCGGCGCGGGCGCCGCCCTGAGCGCGTCCTGGCTGACCGCGGCCGTGCTCACGGCCCTGGCCGGCGCCGGGGTGATGCTGACGGTGGCGGCCCGCCTGATCCCGTTCAAGCTCTACGCCTGGGTGATCGGCGACTGGGCGGCCGGCGGGGCGGCTCTGGCCCTGCCCGGCGCCGTGGTGACGGCCGCGCTGGCCGTCTCCGACAGGGGCGACGGACCACCGCCCACCGAGGCCGTGACCGTACCCGCCCTGGCCGTCGGGTTCCTCGCGGTGGCGGCCACGCTCAGCTACGCGGCGGTGTTCCAGGTGGCCCGCCGCGAGGTGAGCGTCCCGCTGACCGCCGGCGCCGGCCTGGGCGCGGTGGCGCTGGCCCTGGCCGCGCTGATGGCCCCCGGCGCCACCCCGCCCGACGTGTGGGTGGGCGCGCTGCTGCTGGTCGCGGCGGCCCTGCTGTTCTTCGCCAAGTCGATCGACAACGGCCGCCGCAGCGACCGGGTGCTCGACGGTCCCGACATCGCGGCGGCCGCCGCCACGGTGGCCATCTGCGGCGCGCTGGCCCGGGTCTTCGCCCTGGCCTTCCCGGCGGCCCCGCTCGCCGTGGCCGGCGTGGTGGTGCTGATCGTCGCGCTCGGCGTGGCCACGCTGCCCGACGACTGGCGGCGCGGGCCGGTGCGAGGTCTGGCCGCGGGCGGCATCGTGGTCGGTGCGATCGCGGGTTACCAGGCCCTGGCCGGCGGCCTGAAGGTGCTGGCCTTGCATGGCAACGTGTGGGCGGCCGATCTGAGCCGATACCCCGACGCCGCCCAACCGGGCGCCTGGCAGGCTCCGTTCACGCTCGTGGTGATCGCGTTGGCGGCTGCCTTCGCGGCGCCCCGCCCCTGGTCGTACGCGATCTCGGCGACCTGCGGCGCGCTCGCCGCCATCGGCACCCCGGCCGCGCTCGGCCTGCCCTGGTGGTCCCCGCTGCTGGTGGGTGGCGCGGTGGCGATCGCCTACGCGATGGCCGCGATCGCCGCCACCGACCCACGCTCGGCGATCTGCCGGGCCGCGGCCGCGGCCGCCGTGCTCCTGCACACCGCCGGCGCCGGCCTGGCCCGGCCCTGGTCGACCGGCCTGGCCCTGCTGCTGATCGTGCTGACCGGCGTGCTGACCGCGGTCATGGCCCGCACCCCGGTGGCCCCGGCGGCGAACGCCGACGAAGCGCCCCCGCCGTCGCGCTGGCGCAGTCCGGCCGTGACCGAGGCCGACCTGGCCCGCGACGACACCGGGATGCCCCGGCACCGTGCCCAGATCGGCGGCGCCGCGACCGGTGGCGCCCTGCTGGCCGTGCCGGGCGTACTGGCCGCGCTGGCCGCCGACCAGGGCCACGGCGCCCAGGTGGTGCTGACCGCCGCACTGGCCGCGTCGGCGCTGAGCCTGGCCGCCCTCGCACTGGCCGGCCGGTGGATCCCGCAATACCTCCCCTGGGCCACGGTCGGCCTGGTGCTGGGCGCGACCGGGACGGCGTTCGCCTCGATCCCCACGCCCTACTCGACAGCCCTCTACGCCGCCGCGGCCGCCCTGATGGGCGTCATGGCGGAGCTGCTGCGCGGCGCGACCCCCGCCCCAGGACTGACCGTGGCGCGGAACCGTTACTGGTCCGGCTCCAGCTACGAGACCACCCGGTGGACGAGCCTGCGCCCGAGCGGCCTGAGCGGCCGCTGGATGGTCGACCCGGCCACCAGTGCCGTGGTGCTGGCCCTGCTGCCGACGGTGCTGGCGATCTTCTCGATCGCACCGGCCCTGAAAGCGGCGCTCATCGACCCGCTCGGGCAGGTCGGGCACATCTGGGACGGTCCGATCACCGCCCTGTCCCAACCCTCCTCGGGTTCCGTCGACGCGACCAGTGTGCTGGCCATCGTCCTGCTCACCGGGGCGTCCGCGCTGGCCGCGATCGGCTTCGGGGGCAAGACCTCCGAGGCTGTCCCGGTGATCCTCCCCGGCATCGCGATCACCCTGCTGATCGCGCCGATCGCCCTGCATCTCGCGTTCCCCGCGGCGACCAGCGCGGCCCTGGTGGTCTTCACCGTCTCGATGCTGGGCCTGGCCCTGACCCCGCCGCCGGCCACCACCCGGGGTTCGCTGCTGCGAACCGTCCGCAACATCGTCTTCGTGATCGGCCTGCTGGCCGGCAACGCGGGCCTGGCCGGCGCCCTGGCCCAGCAGCCACTGACCCTGTTCACGCTGGGCAGCGCGGTCGGCGTCGGCCTGGTCGCGGCCCTGGCCGGCCGGTCCCA
The DNA here is from genome assembly GCF_016862195.1 of Paractinoplanes ferrugineus. Classification (GTDB taxonomy): domain Bacteria; phylum Actinomycetota; class Actinomycetes; order Mycobacteriales; family Micromonosporaceae; genus Actinoplanes; species Actinoplanes ferrugineus. The sequence goes on from NZ_BOMM01000012.1 coordinate 101,867, forward strand.
GCCGGCTCGGGTCCTGGGCTGGCTGTTCGCCGCGGTGATGGCCCAGTTCTTCGTCCTGACCGCCGCGATCGCCGCCGGGGTGGACCGTTCCTGGGCCGCCTTCGGCGTCCTCGGGGTGGGTGCCGCCCTGCTCGTCATCGAGGCCGCCGTCCCGCGGATGGGCCTGCCCCACTACCGCCGCGAGGCCACCACCGTCGAGTGGGCCGGCTACACGTCCGCGGTCCTGGCCGGGGCCCTGGCCTACGACTCCCCGGCCCACCTGGCGGCCCTGTTCGCCGCGTGGGGTGCCGTGCTGGGCCTGGCGGCCTCCCGCACCGGCCGCTCGTCCAACCAGCGGCGCCTGCTGTTCTGGCTGGCGATCGGCTTCGAGATCGTCGGCTGGTGGCTGTTCATCTCGCTGGCCGACGTGGCGCTGCCGGAGGCGTACACCCTGCCGTTCGCCGCCCTGGCCCTGGCCGTCGGCGCGGTGGAGTCCCGCACCCGGGCCGACCTGAGCAGCTGGGCGGCGTACGGTCCGGCACTGCTCGCCGCGTTCGTCCCCACCATCGGCATCGTCCTGGCCGGCGACGGCGGTGAGCTGCGCGAGGTCCTGCTGCTTCTCGGCGCCGTGGCCACCCTGATCGTCGGCTCGACCTACCGCCAGCAGGCCCCGGTGGTGGTGGGCGCGGTGGCCACCGGCTTCACCGCGATCCACTTCGTGACCACCCTGGTCGGCCCGTGGCCGGTCCTGCTCCCGGTGGGCCTGATCCTGCTGATCTTCGGCGCCACCAACGAGAACCGCCGCCGAACCCGCGAGGGCCTGCGGGACGCCCTGGTCCGCATGCGCTGACACCCGAGCGTTCGGTTCGGCGGCTACGCCGACCCTGTTCAGGAATCGGTCGAGGTCGCCGCGGCGAGGCAGCGCCTGGACGCGAGCCTTCCCTACTCGGATCCGGCGTTGTGGAACGAGGCGCTGCTGTGGACGTCCCTGGTGCAGATCGACTCCGACAATGACACGGAGATGGTGTGGGGCGATTGCGGCAGTTTGTACTGGGTGAGGCGGCGCGACGACCTCGCCGCGGGCCGCTTCGACGCCGCGGCCTTCATCTTCCAGTGCTACTGATCATCTCGACGACGCGGGCCGGGGCGGGGTTGACGAAGCCCTCGCCTCGGAAGACCACGGTCGGGACTGTCTCGTCGCCGCCGGTGATCGCTCGGACGCCGGCCGCGCCCTGCGGGTCGGCCCAGATGTCGACCCAGTGGGCTCGGCGCGACAACCGGCCGACACGGGCCCGCAACCGGATGCAGAACGGGCAGCCGGGCCGCCAGTAGATGATGGGACGGCCGTCCTGGCTGCTCCGCTCGCGCGCCTCGGCGTCGCTCACCGATCGCGGGAACGCGCGCGGTGACACCAGGGCCGCGAGCACGAGGAACACGATCGGGGAGGCGACGTTGCGTTCCACGACTCCCAGCACCACGCCGAGAACCGCCAGCACAACCGCCGGACCCCACCGCCGCGGCATCTAGCCCAGCAACCGTTCCCGCAGGGCCGCGTCCTTCTCGGCGACCAACTTCTCGAGGCTCGCCTGGAACGCGGCCATCTTCGCCCGCAGCCCGGCGTCGGCGGCGCCGAGAATCCGGACGGCGAGCAGGCCGGCGTTGCGCGCGCCGCCGATGGAGACGGTCGCCACCGGCACGCCGGCCGGCATCTGCACGATCGAGAGCAGCGAGTCCATGCCGTCGAGGTGCTTCAACGGCACCGGCACGCCGATGACCGGCAGCGGCGTCAGCGCGGCCACCATGCCGGGCAGGTGGGCGGCCCCGCCGGCACCCGCGACGATCACCTTGATGCCACGGTCGGCGGCGGACTCGGCGTAGTCGACCATCTTGCGGACGGTGCGATGAGCCGAGACGACGCCGACCTCGAACGGCACCCCGAACTCGGCGAGGGCGACCGCGGCGGCCTCCATCGTCGGCCAGTCGGAGTCGCTGCCCATGATGATGCCGACCTGCGGACTCATCTATTCGCCTTCCTGAAGCCACTTGGCGGCCCGGCCGGCCCGCGAGCGTACCGAAGCCATGTCGTCACCGAGAACGGTGACGTGCCCGATCTTGCGGCCGGGCCGGACCTGCTTGCCGTAGAGGTGCACGCGCGCCCCGGGGTCGGCCGCGAACAGGTGGTGCAACCGCTCGTCGATCGACATCCCGCCGGGAGGGCCGCCGAGCACGTTGGCCATGACGACCGCCGGCGCGGTGAGCGAGGTGGCGCCCATCGGATAGTCGAGGACGGCGCGCAGGTGCTGCTCGAACTGCGACGTGCGAGCGCCCTCGATGGTCCAGTGCCCGGAGTTGTGCGGCCGCATGGCGAGCTCGTTGACGACGATGCCGTCGGCGGTCTCGAACAACTCGACGGCGAGCAGGCCGACCACGCCGAGCGCGTTGGCCAGGTCGATGGCGAGCTGCTGGGCCTCGATCGCCCGCGTCTCGGACAACCCGGGGGCGGGGGCGAGCACCTCGACGCAGATGCCGTCCCGCTGCACCGTCTCGACCACCGGGTAGGCCGCGACCTGCCCGAACGGCGACCGCGCGACCAGGGCGGCGAGTTCCCGGCGAAGCGGCACCCGCTCCTCGACGATCAACGGGGTGCCGGTGGCGACGAGTTCGGCCGCTTCCGGGGCCGACGACAGCATCCAGACGCCCTTACCGTCGTACCCGCCGCGGGTCGCCTTGGCCACGACCGGCCAGGAGCCGCCCGCGAAGCTCTCGATGTCGCCCGCCGTCGAGATCCGCCGCCAGCGCGGCACCGGCGCGCCGAGCGCGGCCAGACGCTCCCGCATCAGGCCCTTGTCCTGCGCGAACACCAGCGCCGCCGCGCCGGGGAAGACCTTGACGCCCTCGGCCTCGAGGGCGGCGATGTACTCGTTGGGGACGTGCTCGTGGTCGAAGGTGACCGCTTCGCAGCCTTTGGCGAACTCGCGCAGGGCGGCGAGATCGGTGTGCGTGCCGATCCGCACGTCAGCCGCCACGAGGGCGGCACTGTCGTCAGCGGTCACGCTGAGCACGCGCAGTGACTGGCCGAGGGAGATCGCAGCCTGGTGGGTCATCCGGGCCAGCTGGCCGCCGCCCACCATGCCGACTACGGGCAGACCGGTTCGGGTATCCATCGCTCGCCAAGCTTAGTGACGCCCCAGCTCAGCCGCGCAGGCGGGCGATCAGTTCGGCGGGGTCGGTCACCGGGCGGTCGCAGACGAAACCCCGGCAGACGTACGCGGTGGGCTTCCCGTCGCGCAGCGGGCGATCGGCCAGCAGCGGCACCCCCGGGCGGTCCGGCTCGCCGACCACGATCACGGTGCCGGGCGGGGCGTACCGGTAGGCGGCGGCGACCAGCGGGTCGTCCGGGTCGGTGGTGGCCACGGCGATCTCGTACGGGCCGGTCAGCGCCGCCTCCGCGACCGTCGCCGAATAGCCGGCGAAGCGTGCGTGCTTGACGAACAGCGGCGTGACCTTTTCCAGGGCGGCGTCGGCGGCTTCGCGGTAAGACGTCCCGCCGGCCAGCGCCGCATAGGAGACCAGGGCCGCGACCAGCGCCGACAGGCCCGACGGCGTGGCGTTGTCGGTCGGGTCGGCGGGGCGGGTGACCAGGCGTTCCGCGTCGTCGGCGGTGTCGTAGAAGCCGCCCTCGCCGGTGCCGAAGTGGGCCAGCGCCACGTCCAGCAACTGCTTGGCAAGGCCGAGCCAGCGGCCGTCGGCGGTGATCTGGTGCACCGCCAGGAAGCCCTCGGCGACACAGCCGTAATCCTCCAGCACGCCGGCCGGCTCCCCCACCGTGCCGTCGCGCGACACGCGGCGCAGCCGTCCGTCGACGAGGTGCCGGGCGGCGAGCACCTCGGCCAGCTCGATCGCGGCCGTGCGGGACGCCGGCGATCCGGTGAGCACGCCGTGCTCCGCGAGGGCGGTCACGGCGAGGCCGTTCCAGGAGGCGACGACCTTGTCGTCACGGGCGGGCTGGGGTCGCGCCGCGCGGGCTTCCAGCAACCTTTCGCGTACCGACGTCCAGCGCGCCACCAGCGAAGGGTCGGCGGCGTCGATGTCGCGAGCCAGCACCAGCACACTGCTGCCGTGCTCGAACGTGCCCTTGTCGGTCACCCGGAAGAGGTCGGCCGCCCAGTTGCCGTCCTCTTCCCCCAGCACCTCGACGAGTTGGGCGGGCGTCCACGCGTAGGTGAGTCCCTCGACCCCGTCGGCGTCGGCGTCGAGCGCGGACGCCAGCCCACCGGCCGGGGTGCCGAGGTCCCGCAGCAGGAACGCGGCGGTCTCGTCGGCGATCCGTTTGACGAACGGGTCACCGTCGATGCGCCACAGCTGGGTGTACGCCCGCAGCAGCAACGCGTTGTCGTAGAGCATCTTCTCGAAGTGCGGAACGGTCCACGTCGCGTCGACCGCGTAGCGCGCGAACCCACCGGCCAGCTGGTCGTAGATGCCGCCCCGGCCCATCCGCTCGGCCGCGTGCCGCACCACGTCGAGAGCCTCGGCGGAACCGGTGCGCTGGTGGTGGCGGAGCAGGAACAGCATGCTCATGTGCGGCGGGAACTTCGGGGCGCCGCCGAATCCCCCGTTCGTCCGGTCGTGGTTCTTGAACAGGTCCTGAGCCGCGTGGTCGAGCAGTTCCGCCGAGACGGGCGCCGTCGGCCCGCCGACGAGCTGGGCACCACCGATCGCCTTGACGACCTCGGCCCCCTGCTTGAGAACCTCGTCGCGCTGCTCCCGCCACGCCGTGCCGACCGACTCCAGAAGCTGCGTGAAATGCTGTTTCGGGTAGTACGTCCCGCAGAAGAACGGCTCCCCGTCCGGGGTGGCGAAGACCGTCATCGGCCAGCCGCCCTGCCCGGTCATGGCCTGGGTGGCGGTCATGTAGACGGCGTCGACGTCCGGCCGTTCCTCCCGATCCACCTTGATCGCCACGAAACCGTCGTTCATGACCTTGGCAACCTGGTCGTCCTCGAAGGACTCGTGCGCCATCACATGACACCAGTGACAGGCCGCGTAGCCGACCGAGATGATCACCGGCACATCCCGCCGGCGGGCTTCGGCGAATGCTTCTTCCGACCATTGCCACCAGTCCACCGGGTTGTCCCGGTGCTGCAGCAGGTAGGGCGAGGTCGCGTCAGCGAGGCGATTGGCCATGCCTCCACCCTCTCACGCGATCGTGCGCATGCCGTGGCCGCCGCCTCGCGGCACCGAGCGATAGTCCTCGTCTCTCAATCTTTTTATAGTCTGAGCAGGTCAGAGATTGGGAGACATTAAGGGTGCCCGATGACCCACCGGACCATCGAGGTCGATGAGGAAGTGTTCGCCTTCTTGCAGCAGCACTGCGAACCTCTGATCGACACTCCGAACGATGTGTTGCGTCGACTTCTCCTCAGCGGAGAGTCGATCGAGCCGCAGGACGGGGCCACCCGTCCCAGGAGGCAGCGGCCCGGCGCACTCCGGCCTCTGCTCGATGCCGGCCTCATTACCGCGGGCGACTCCCTGCGACACGAACAACCGAGACGACGAATGGTTCACGAGGTGACCGTCACCAGCGGCGGCTGGTTGAAGCTGCCGGACGGCTGCCAATTCGCAACTCCCTCGCGGGCGCTCGCCGAGCAGACCGGCACCACGATCAACGGCTGGATCTACGTCCATGTAGCCAGCGGCCGACCACTCCACGAACTTCGGGATCAGCTCGAGCGCGACTGATTTCGCGCTCCCAATCTTCAATCCCTACGATTAGGAGTGCAGCACTTGCGTCAGCCTAGTGCCGTTCCGGGCCTGCTGCGCCGTTCCGTTCCCGCCGTGCTCGCTGTCCGACCACCCAGTGGTCCGCTCCCCCGCTGATCTCGTACAGCGGGCACAGGTCAACTCTGGGGCAGGCGGGCGTTTCGAAGGTCGGCGACGGCCAGGCAGAGCGCGGCGGCGGCCAGTTCGAGGGCGGCGCTCCCGGCGAAGGCGGGGGTCGTGCCGAATCGGTCGGCGGCCACGCCCATCACCGCCATCGCGATCGGGGTGATGCCGAGGTTGGCGAACGAGCTCACGCTGCCGACCCGTCCGCGGAACGCGTCGTCGGTGCGGGCCTGGGTGAGGGCACTGGTCAGCACCGCGACGAGGCCGCTGGTCAGGCCCACGACGACGGTTGCCGAGACCGCGGCCCACTGCTGGCCGGCAACCGCGACGGCGGACACGGCCGCACCCTGCACGGCGATGCCGGCCGCCATCGCGACTCCGACCCGGCCGCGCCATCGCACCCGGACCATGGCGAGCGACGCCACCACCGCACCACCGCCGAAGCCGGCCAGCAGCACGCCGATTCCCGCCGATCCCCACCCTCGCTCGTCGCTGACCAGGGCCAACCCGATGTTCATCGGCCCCACGAAGCCGAGGTTCGTCAACAGCGAGACCATCAGGATCGTACGCAGGAGACGGTGTCGGCGCAGGTAGCGCAACCCGGACCGGAGTGCTCCGGTGACCGGTTCGCGCACCGGCCGGGCGGTGCGCATCGGCGGCAGGCCGCGCAGGGCCAGCACCGACAGGAGGAAGGTGGCCGCGTTGACCACGCAGGCGACCGGCAGGCCGCCCACCGCGACCAGCACCCCGCCGAGCGGCGCGCCGAGGGTGAGGGCCAGCCGGGCGGCCAGCGAGTTGATCGCGGCGCCCCGGCTGAGCTGTGCGGGCGGCAGGAGGCGCGGTGGCACGGTCGCCGCGGCGGGCAGGAAGATCGCGTCGGCCGCGCCGAAGACGAGCGCCACCGCGACGAGCAGCGCGATGCTCGGTCCCCAGCCGGCGACGGCCGCCGCCGCCAGTGCCACGACACATCGCAGCAGGTCGCTGCCGATCATCAGGCGCCGGCTGTCGTGCCGGTCCACGATCGCACCGCCGAACAGCAGGAACGCGAGTCGCGGCACCGCCGAGACGGCCAAGATCGCGCCCGCCGCCGAGGGGGAGGCTATCCGCACGGCCGACCAGGAGAGCGCCACGTACCAGACCTGGTCGCCGAGGATGGACACCGCCTGCCCGGCGACGTACCGCCGGTAGAGCGCGCTCATCGCTCCGGAAACGCGTGGAAGAACACGGTCACCGACTGCCGATCGCCCTCGATCGGCCGTCCTCGGGCGGCGTCCGACCAGCGGCTGACCACTTCGAGCAGTTCGCCGGCCAGCTCGGCCAGCTCGGCCGGGGTGAGCCGCAGGAACGTGTCGCTGCTCATCACCGCCCGCTGCCAGTCCTCGCTCCACGAGTCCCGACCCTGCTCGAAGCGACGGAGCCGTTCGAACTCGTCGATCACCATCTGCGCCTTGGCGTGTTCGGCGACCGCTCGCGCCTCGGGTTCGGTGAAGTCGAGGAACGACCAGCTGGTCGACGTGGGGACCGCTTGCCACCAGCGTTCCCGCCGGTCGCGGGCCAGTTCGGGGACGTCCTCGACGAAGCCGTGCCGGGCCAGTTCACGCAGGTGGTAGCTGACCTGGCCGGGGTCGGCGTCGAGTTGTCTCGCCAGAGTTCCGCCGGTGGCCGGGCCGAACTGGAGCAGCAGCCGGTAGAGCCGCTGCCGGATCGGCTGGGCCAGGCCACCGAGCACGCGGGGGTCGGTGATCCGCCGCTGGGGCGTGGATTCGGTCATGCCTTCGACCGTAGGAGTCACCCCGCGAATTCCGGAAGACCGCTACTGGATCTTACGAACGTCGATGCCTCAGGAGGCGTCGTCGGCGCGCAGCGGGCGAATGTTGTTCGGCGCCGCCTCGGCCAGCTGGGTCAGGGCCTGGACGATGCGGTCGGCCGGCATCGGCTTGCAGAAGTGGTAACCCTGGGCCGACGGGCAACCCAGCTCGATCAGGGCCGCTCGCTGCTCGGTCGTCTCGACACCCTCGGCCACCACTCGCACGCCGAGACGGGCGCCCAGCTCCACGGCCCCACGCACGACGGCCTCGGCGGCGGCCGAATCGATCATGTCGTCCACGAAAGACCGGTCGATCTTGATCTCGTGGACCGGCGCCCTCGTAACTATCGACAGGGAGGAGTAACCAGTGCCGAAGTCGTCGAGGGACAGTTGCACGCCGGCGTTGCGCAGCTCGGCCAGGACGTCGTCGACGATGGCCTGCTCACTCACCGCCACCGACTCGGTGATCTCGAGGACCAGACGGGCGGCGGGCGCGCGGTGACGGCGCAGGGCGTCCGCGACCTGGGCCGGGAAACCGGGGTCGAGCAGGCTGCGGGCCGACACGTTCACCGAGACCGGGACGTCCACCCCGGCCGAGTTCCACGAGCCGGCCGCGGACAGCGCCAGGTCGAGCACCCGGTGGGTGAACGGGGTCAGCAGCTCGGTGTGCTCGACGGTGCGGATGAACTCGTTCGGGGACAACTGGCCGCGACGCGGATGCCGCCAGCGGACCAAGGCCTCCACCCCGGTCGGAGCGGCCGTCTCGAGGTCGACCGCGGGCTGCAGGTGCAGCACGATCTGGTCGTCGGCGGCGAGCGCGTCCTGCAGCTCGGCCAGCAGAGCCAGCTCGTCGGTGGTCAGGACGTCCTGGCTGGTGTCGTAGGTGGCAACCGCCATCTCCTGCCGCTTGGCCTGGTCGAGGGCGAGCGACGCGCGGCGTACCAGCTCGGTGAACTCGACCCGGCCGGCCCGCGCGACGGCCACCCCCACGGCGATCTCCACCGCGAGGCGTACGCCGGCGACCTCCATCGGCTGACCGATCAAGTCGACGAGCTCGCGGGCACGCCGAACCGCCATCGGCAGTGGTGTCGGCGTCTCGCGCAGCGGGGTGGCCGAGTCGGTGAGCGCGGTGATGGCCGGGATGACGAGCGCGAACTCGTCGTCCCCGGTGCGCGCGACCAGCTCCGACTCGCGGCACAACTCGCCGAGCCGCTCGGCGATCAGGGCCAGCACCTCGTCGCCGCACCGGTGGCCGAGCGTGCCGTTGACCTCGCGGAACCCGTTCACGTCGAGCAGCAGCAGGGCGACGTGCCGATCGCGCTCGAGCGAGCGCATCACCTGGTCGCCGTCGGCGAGCAGGCTGGCCCGGTTGCGTACGCCGGTGAGCTGGTCGTGGGCGAAGTTGTAGGTGGCCTGTTCGCGCAGCTCAGCGACCTGCACCTGGCCCGACGCATCATGCAGCGCGGCCGCGAGTGCGTCGCCGTAGGCGGAGATGGCGGCCTCGTCCCGGGGCGCCGGCAGGGTCGGGGCGGCCAGCCAGACGGTCAACTCGCCGACGATCTCGCTGCCGACCGACATCGAGCGGGTGATCGCCGGTCCGGGCAGGCCGGCGAGCACGTTGTCCTGGCCGGGACCGTCCTGGGCGTAGCGGTGCTCGCCCTCGGGGTTGCGCACCTCGATCTCCACCCGGCGGGCGCCGAAGACGTCGAGGGCGCCCCGCAATCCGGCCGTCGCCACCTCCCGCTCGGTGCCGCCGGGCAGGGTCGAGGTGGCCGCCGCGAAGGCCTCCCACATCCGGCGCTCCTCCTCGGCGCGCAGGTGGAAGCGGTAGGTGCGCTGGAGCAGCCAGAGTCCGGGGCCGAACGCCAGCAGCCAGGCCGGCCCGCGCATGAGCGCGAACACCGCACCGAGACCGACGAGCACGTTGCCGACGAACATCGGGATCTTGGCGTACGGGATGCGGGCGAGGATCTGGCCGGTCGCCGCGTCCCGGTGCAACGTCAGGGTGAGGGCCGCGAGGCCGAACGTGATCAGCAGATAGACGAGGGCGCCGGTGACCAGGGCGCCTTGCGTGCGCACGCTGAGCACCGGCGAGTCACCGGCGATCAGCCGAGCCACCGTGGCGGCGCCGGCCGCGCCCAGCGACAGCGAGGCGGCGAGGTGCGCGACCTCGGCGATGTTGCGGTGTTCGTCCAGCCACGACAGCAGCGCCCAGGCCCCGACGGCGCCGGCCAGGGTGGCCAGCGGCAACCAGCCGGGCGGAGCCACCACGAAGCCGATGATGAACGCGGCCTCGCCCCAGGAGACCGAGACGACGCCACGGCCGAGCCGGAACCGGAGCCGGGCGAGTTGACCGGCCAGCACGAGAATCGCGGCCAGAGCAACCCCGGCCGTTACCGAGAGTGGACCTTCGTTGGGACGTGACACGGGCAACAGAACACCCGCGAAGGCCACCAGAAGGGCCAGCAGAACGACCGCGGCGGTGAGCGATCGGACCCCTCGGGAACGGCCCGCGAGACCCGCGGCGTCGATCCACGATCGACGACCGCCGGTCCGGGCGACCGGTGGGGCCGTCACGAGTTGTCCCAGTTCACGAGCGGCACGAGCGGATGCACGTGCATCTGCAGGGGCGAAAGCGAAGGGCGGGGAATGGTCATTTCGAGCGCCCCCTTCCGCGCCGGGTCAGGGGTCGTTGGGACCCCCGGCGGAAGGCTAAATCAATCCCGATGAACACAACAAGGGTTGACGCACGACCCGTGGTCGCCTTTGGTCAGACCAATACGGAGCGTGGTTTTCACTCACGCCGATAAATACGCTGCGACGTGGTTAAACGCGACCCTGATCGCCTTCGGGGTCAAGGGCATCACTATCCGTAGTAATGCCCTTGACCTCGTGTTCCGTAGCGGCGGCAGTAGCCCGCGATCGATCCTGGTCGACCTTCGGCGCGGGCTTTCCCTCGTCGGAGTGCTCGAGGTCGGCATTCAGGCGCGCGATCTCAGCTTCACGCTGCGTCTGCTGAGCGTCGGGGAAACTGTCGGGAAGCCGACGCAAGCGCTTGTTCATATTGCGGATCAGCAGCACAGTTGCTATGACCAGCAGCACGATCACGAACAGGCCCATCGGCCCGGCCAGACCGCCGGACCGGGTGTCGCCGAAGTTGTTGACCGCGAAGTCGTTCACACCTCGGATCGTACTGCCGACTCGTGGATGCCCGCGAAGAGGTCGGACTCCGGGATCGGGCTGTCGACCAGCGAACGGGCCAGCTCGAAGTCCTCGGTCGGCCACACCTTCCGCTGGAGCTCCAGCGGAATGCGGAACCAGAAGCCGTCGGGGTCGACCTGGGTGGCGTGGGCGCGCAGCGCGTCGTCCCGAACGCTGAAGTAATCCCCGCACTCGATCCGCGTGGTGATCTTGTCACCCCGGTCGTCGCGGTCGGACCACTTCTCCAGCCACTCCGTGTAGGGCGACTCGAGGCCGGCCGCCAGCATGCCCTCGTGCAGGGCAAGCATCCGCGCGCGGGTCCAGCCGGAGTTGTAGTAGAGCTTCAGCGGCTGCCACGGCTCGCCGAGCTCCGGGTATTTCTCCGGGTCGCCGGCGGCGTCGAAGGCCACCACCGACACCTTGTGGCACATGATGTGGTCGGGGTGCGGGTAGCCGCCGTTCTCGTCGTACGTCGTCATGACATGCGGGCGGAACTCGCGGATCAGCTTGATCAGCGGCTTGGCCGCCTCTTCCGGGTCCTGCAGGCCGAAGCAGCCCTCGGGCAGCGGCGGCAGCGGGTCACCCTCGGGCAGCCCGGAGTCGACGAAGCCGAGCCAGGCCTGGTCGACACCGAGGATCTCGCGCGCCTGGTCCATCTCGGCGCGCCTGATGTTGGTGATGTCCGCCAGCACCTCGGGACGGTCCATCTGCGGGTTGAGCACGGAGCCGCGCTCCCCACCCGTACACGTTGCGACCAGCACTTTCACGCCGTCGGCCACATATTTGGCCATGGTGGCGGCGCCCTTGCTCGACTCGTCGTCGGGGTGGGCGTGCACCGCCATGAGACGCATCTGCTCGGTCACCTGAGATCTCCCTGCCGCACCTGAACTTCCGCCGACGGAGCCGGCTGCGAAGATGGACTCTGCCATTCTGGCCGATCGCACCGACAAGAAACGCACGAGAGGTCGTCAGGTGAGCGAGACGCACACCACAAACCCGGTCTTCCCGCCGGGACGATACGGACGCAGGCGCGCGGGCCGTCGCCAACTGGTGCTGCCGATCTTCGTGCTGATTCTGGTCGTCGCCGCGTCGCTGCTGGTTTCCGTCAAGCTCTACCAGCGCTACGGGCAGACCGATTACGAGGCCCAGATCGTCGGCTGGCAGGAGCCGACCGCGACGACGATGGTCGTCAAGTTCCGGGTCCGCGTGCCGGCCGGGGGTGCCGCCAAGTGTGTCCTGCGCGCCCGTGACTATCAGGGCAACCAGGTGGGGCTCGAGACGGTCGTGGTGCGCGCCGCGGCGGGACGGAGCGAGATCGAGACGGAGACGCCGGTGACCACCTCCGAAAAGGCCTCCGTCGGTGATGTGCTGCGTTGCCAACCGGCCGGATGAGCGACGACTCTGCGATCCCGTGGAAATAGTGCGAGATCGAGAGTCCCGTTGAAATAGTGCAAGATTGAGCAATTAAGGCACCTGGCCTACCGCTGGTAAGCTTGGTGATTCGCTCCGTTCAGCATGCACCGGTGTAGGTGAGCGTTGGTGATGTTGAGCGTTTCCCGTTTCAGCAAGGAGATCGACCGTGTCCAGTTCAGAGGCGCCCAAGACTTGGCTATCTCAGGACGCTCACGACCGGCTGCAGGCCGAGCTTGACGAGCTGATCGCCGCGCGGCCCGCGGTCGCCGCGGAGATCAACGCGCGCCGCGAGGAGGGTGACTTGCGGGAGAACGGTGGCTACCACGCCGCCCGCGAGGAGCAGGGAAAGCAGGAAGGCCGCATTCAATACCTCAAGGAGTTCCTGCGCAACGCCGAGGTCGGCGAGGTGCAGGCGGCCGATTCGGTGCAGCCCGGCTCGGTCGTGACGATCTACTTCGACAACGACAAGAGCGACACCGAGACCTTCCTGCTCGGCTCCCGGGAGATCGCCTCCACGACCGACCTGACGGTCTACAGCCCGGAGTCGGCGCTCGGCAAGGCGATCCTCGGCAGCAGCACCGGTCAGACCGTGACCTACACGGCCCCCAGCGGCGCCGACATCAAGGTCACCGTGGTCAAGTTCGGCGCTTTCGAAGGCTGAGAAGTGGGGCCGGACCCGCTCAGTAGCTGAGCGGGTCCACCCGATAGCCGGCGCCGCGCAATGCGCTGATCAGCGCCGCGGAATGGTCCGGCCCCCGGGTCTCCACCGAGAGGGCCACCTCCGCCTCGCCGAAGCTGAGCCGCGGACTGTGCCGCGAGTGCGACACGTCCACCACGTTCGCCCGCTGGTCGGCGATCTCGCCGAGCAACCGGGCCAACGCCCCCGGCCGGTCGTCGCAATGCACCGCCAGTCGCAGGAACCGCCCCGCCGCCGCCAGGCCGTGCTCGATCACCCGCAGCAGCAGCATCGGATCGATGTTGCCGCCGGACAGGATCGCCACCACCGGAGCCCCCGGCTCGACCATGCAGGCGCCGGTGAGCAGCGCCGCCACCGCTGCCCCGCCGGCCGGCTCCACCACCATCTTGTGCCGTTCGAGAAGCACCAGCAGCGCCGCCGACAGGTCCTCGTCGGTGACCGTGACGATCTCGTCGACCAGCTTGCTGACGTGCGCGAAGGTGAGATCACCCGGTCGTAGGACGGCGATGCCGTCGGCGATCGTGACACCCCTGTCGAGTTTCACCGGCGCTCCCGCGGCCAGCGACGGCGGATAGGCGGCGGCCCCGCTGGCCTGCACCCCGACGATCCGGATGTCGGGCCGCAGCGCCTTGGTCGCGACCGCCAGACCGGAGACCAGGCCACCGCCACCGGTCGCGGTGACGATCGTGGCCGCCGCCGGCAGCTGCTCGAGGATCTCCAGGCCGACCGTGCCCTGCCCGGCGATGACGTCGGGGTGGTCGAACGGATGGATCAGCACCGCCCCGGTCGCCAGCGCGAAGTTCTTCGCCGCCTCGAGCGCGTCGTCGACCGTCGTGCCCGCGTACTCGATGGCCGCGCCGTACCCCCGGGTGGCAGTGACCTTCGGCAGCGGCGCGCCCTCCGGCATGAAGACGGTGGAGCTGGCGCCGAGCAACCCGGCCGCGAGCGCCACCCCCTGCGCGTGGTTGCCGGCGCTCGCGGCGACGACGCCGCGCTTGCGCTCGGCCTCGGAGAGCCGGGCGATCCGGGTGTACGCCCCCCGCACCTTGTACGACCCGGCGCGTTGCTGGTTCTCGCATTTGAGCCAGACCGGAGCTCCGGTGATCTCGGAGATCGGGCGGGATTCGATGAGCGGGGTCTTCGTCGCGATCCCGGCGAGCAGTTCGCGCGCTGCCTCAACATCAGCGAGTGACAGCAGGTCCATGAGAGGAATCCTGCCACCCGGTCAGCCGAAGGCGTGACGCTGCCAGGGGTTGCGGACCTCGAACTGGCCGGCGATGGCGAGGAGCAGCAGTTCCGAGTCGGGCGGGCCGATGATCTGCACGGCCAGCGGAAGACCATCGGGGCGCATGCCCACCGGGACCACGATAGCCGGGAGACCGGCCACGTTCCACGGCGCGGCGTACGGGGCGTACCGCATGCTGACCTGCATGTTCTGCCGCCAGGAGCCGTTCGCGTATTGCTCGGCGAGCGGCGGCGCGGCGGCCAGGGCCGGGGTGACCAGCACGTCGACGTCGTGGTCGGCGAAGAACTTGATCGACGCCGCCCGCCACGCGTCCCGGTGTGCCTGCTTGACCAGTCCGGCCTTCCACGCCAGCTTGCCGAGCCGGATGTGCCGGCGGGTGCGCGGCTGCAGTTTGGACACGTCGAGCTGCTGCGACTCGCGGTAGGCCGAGGCGAACCAGGTGGCCAGCACCCGCAGGCCCAGCGAGGTCGGGTAGCGCGGATCGGCGGTGACGGTGTCGTGCCCGGCCTCCACCAGCAGTTTCGACGCGGTGACGACGGCCTGCCGGTTCGGCTCGTCGGGCTGGATGCCGACCACCGGCGAGCGCGTCGAGATGCCCACCCGCAGCCTGGGCGGCTCGACGAGCTTCGCCGGCTCACGACCGGCAAGCACCGAGAAGCCGAGCACCGCGTCGGCCACCGTGGTGGTCAGCACGCCGTTCTCCACCAGGCCGAACCAGCCGTCGATGCCCAGCTCGGCGGGAACCACACCGCTGCCCGGCTTCAGCCCGACCAGCCCGCAGCAGGCCGCCGGGATGCGGATCGAGCCGAGCCCGTCGTTGCCGTGCGCGATCGGCACCAGACCGGCCGCCACGGCCGCGGCCGAACCACCCGACGAGCCACCCGGCGTGCGGTCGCGATCCCACGGGTTGCGGGTCGGCACGTCGGTGTCGTCGGTGACCGCCCACAACCCCATCTCGGGCATCCGGGTCACGCCGACCACGACCGCGCCCGCGCCCCGCAGCCGGCGCACCACCTCGTGGTCGACCTCGGCGACCGGGCCGCGCGCCGCCGCCGACCCGCCCCAGGTGGGCAGGCCGGCCACGGCGGTGTTCTCCTTGACCGCGACCGGCACGCCGGCCAGCGGAAGGTTCGCCAGATCTTCCTGGTCGTCGACCTTTTCCGCCTCGGCGAGCGCCTCGCCGGCCCGAACCACCCGGAACGCGTCAAGCGTCGGGTCGGAGATCGCTATCTGCTCCAGCGTGTCGGCGACAACCTGGGCGGCGGACACGTCTCCGCGTCGCACCCCCCGGGAGATCTGCTTCGCCGTGGCGCCCGCCCAGCTCGTGCCGTCCGACATACCAGCTCCATAAAAAAGGTCAGCCGAGTGCCTGCTCCAGGTCAGCGAGCAGATCGTCAACGCTCTCGATGCCGACAGACAGTCGCACGAGATCGGCGGGGACTTCAAGCGGTGAGCCCGCAGCGGACAGGTGTGTCATCTGACCCGGGTGCTCGATGAGCGATTCGACTCCACCGAGCGACTCGGCCAACACGAACAGTCGCGTCCGATTGCAGATCTCGATCGCCGCCTCCGGGCCGCCCGCGGCCCGGAACGACACCATGCCGCCGAAGCGCTGCATCTGCTTCGCCGCCGTCTCGTGCCCCGGGTGCGTCTCGAGACCCGGGTAGAGCACGCTCGCCACGGCCGAGTGCTCGCTCAGGTATCCGACGATCCGCTCCGCGTTGTCACAGTGCCGCTCCATCCGTACGCCCAGGGTCTTGATGCCCCGCAGGGTGAGCCAGGCGTCGAAGGGCCCGTTGACCGCACCCATCGCGTTCTGATGGAAGGCGAGCTGGTCGCCGAGGTCGTCGCTCGCGACGACGAGCGCGCCGCCGACCACGTCGGAATGTCCACCCAGGTATTTGGTGGTGGAGTGCACGACCACGTCGGCGCCGAGCGCGAGCGGCTGCTGAAGGTACGGCGAGGCGAACGTGTTGTCCACGGTCAGCATCGCGTCGTACTCGTGCGCCAGCTCGGCCAGCGCCGGGATGTCGGCGATGTTGAGCAGCGGATTGGTCGGGGTCTCCGCCCAGATCATCCGGGTGTGACCGGGACGGAACGCGGCCCGCACCCCGTCCAGATCGTCGAGCGGGACCGCGGTCCAGTCCAGCCCCCAGTTCTCGGCGACCTTGGAGAATAGGCGGAAGGTGCCGCCGTACGCGTCCCCGGGGATCACCACGTGGTCACCGGGCCGGCAGACGGCGCGCAGCAGGGTGTCCTCGGCGGCCAGACCGCTCGCGAAGGCGAGGCCCCGCCGGCCGCCCTCGATCGCCGCCAGGCACTCCTGGAGGGCGTCGCGTGTCGGGTTGCTGGAGCGGGAGTACTCGTAGCCGAGCCGGGGTGCGCCGACGGCGTCCTGGGCGTAGGTGCTCGTCTGGTAGATCGGAGGCACCACCGAGCCCGTACGCGGATCCGGCTCCTGGCCGGCATGGATGGCAAGGGTGTCGAAGCCATAGCTGTTAGCCGTCATGTTGCGCAAGGCTAGTCTCGCTGGGTGGCGGACTGCGTGTTCTGTGCGATCGTGGCGGGTTCGGTGCCCGCCTTCAAGGTCATCGACTCCCCCGCAGGTGTCGGCTTCCTCGACACCCGCCCCGTCTTCAAGGGCCATGTGCTGGTCGTGCCCCGCGAGCACGTGGTGACGCTGCCCGAGCTGCCCGCCTCGGTGCTGCCCGACTATTTCGCCCTCGTGCAGCGGGTCAGCGCCGCGGTGCCGGCCGCGCTCGGAGCCACCGGAACCTTTGTCGCCATAAACAACATCGTGTCGCAATCAGTTCCCCACCTGCACACCCACGTGGTGCCGCGGACGAAGGGCGACGGCCTGCGCGGGTTCTTCTGGCCCCGCACCAGATACGCCGACGACGCCGAGGCCACCGACTACGCCGCCAAGATCGCGGATCGGCTCCGGTAAGGATGCCCTGACCTCCGGTGTTACACCCGGTGGATGAAGGGAGTGACCGTGTTCCTGCGGCACAAGAAGCTCGAACTGCCCACCCCCGAGAAGGCCCTCCCGGGCCGCCCGCTGTCGATGCCGGTCGCCGACCGGCACACCGTGCTCGGCACCCCGCTGACCGGCCCGTGGCCCGCCGGCCTCGAGGTCGCGGTCTTCGGAATGGGCTGTTTCTGGGGCGCCGAGCGGATCTTCTGGCGCCTGCCCGGGGTCTACTCGACCTCGGTCGGCTATTCCGGCGGCTTCACGAAGAACCCGACCTACGAGGAGACCTGCTCCGGCTCCACCGGCCACACCGAGGTCGTCCAGGTCGTCTACGATCCCGCCAAGATCGCCTTCGAGGACCTGCTCAAGGCCTTCTGGGAGAATCACGACCCGACCCAGGGCATGCGCCAGGGCAACGACGTGGGCACCCAATACCGCTCGGCGATCTACACCACCACCGACGCCCAGCTGGCCACGGCGAAGTCGTCGCTGGAAGCCTTCCAGCCGGTCGTGACCAAGGCCGGCCGCGGCCCGATAACCACCGAGATCCGCCCGCTGGCGACGTACTACTACGCCGAGGACTACCACCAGCAGTACCTGAGCGACAGCAAGAACCCGTACGGCTACTGCAACCACGGCCCGAACGGCATGACCTGCCCGGTCGGGGTGGCTCGCACCAACTGACTCGGTACCCCACGGGACGGGTACCTCCGCGGACCCGTCCCGTGTGACGATGGATGGGAGGAGGTGGCCTGAGATGCGCCGATACGCCAAACCGATCGTCGTTGCGGACGATCTCAGCCTGCTGCGCGGGCAGACGACGGGCTTAGTGACCTTGCCGCGGCACCTCGACTGGTCCGGCGCCGCCAACTATGACCTCGACAGCCCTGGCCGTGTCGTCGATCTCTACCGCACGGTCCTGATCGAGGGCACCAAACCCGACGATCTCCACAGGTTTCTCGATCAGACGGTTCTGACAAGGCTGTGGCCGTCGATCTGGCTCCCGCCGGAACTACGCCATGCGTGGGAACAGCGCTTCCCGGAGCTTCGGCCGACCGGGCCGGAGATCTCTGCCGCGTAAGGTCGCCGACATGGATCCCCGTCACCGCGAGCTGGCCGAGATCGCCCTTCGCGTGGCCGGAGGCGACTACGGACTCGCGCTCGCCGGTGGCTACGCCGTTCGGGAGCACGGGATGGGTGATCGGCCGAGCGGTGACGTCGATCTGTTCACCGACTGGGAGCGCCGGGCAGACTTCCCCGCCGCCGCCGATCTCGTCATCCAGGCTCTGGCTGACAACGGATACACGGTCCACGTCGACGCCCGAGCGGACACCTTCGCCCGCCTATTGGTCTCCCGGCCCGACGAACCAGACACGGATCCGCAGAAGGTGGAACTGGCCGCCGACTGGCGTGCCCACCCACCGGTAACGCTGAGCGTCGGGCCCGTTCTGCACCCGGACGACGCCGTCGGTAACAAGATGGCGGCACTCTACGGCCGGGCACTCGCCCGCGACTTTCTGGACATCGATGCCGTGCTCACCAGTGGCCGCTACACCGGCGACCAACTCCTTCGACTGATCGAAGCCGCCGATCCCGGCTTCGATCGCGCAACCTTCGCCGACGTGCTGGGAGCGGCTGATCAAATCAGTGACGCCGCATTCACTCCTTACCGCATCGACCCGGAATACCTTCAGGGCCTGCGCCGACGATTCGCTGACTGGCAGAAGCAACTGCGCCGGACATGAAACGCCCGTCAGAATGATGCGGCCGGTCCATCGGTAGTGCTTACAACGGAGTCGAATTCCTCGACCAACTCGTGGCGTACACGGGCTTTAGCCCAGGACGAAGCCGAGGGAAGCCGTGCTCTAAATCCGACAGCCGGGGACTGATAACGCTATCCACCTGGTAAAACGCGCCTTGCGAGAGCTGTTTTACCTCGCCCTCCAAACGGTTTGGAGCCGGGGTACGCCCGCCAACCGGTCGATGCGGCACTCGCAGCCGTCGGCAGGCTACCGACGCACAGTCGGCAACCTGCCGAGGGGCGCGGTATGGCCTTCCGACCGTGCTGAACTGCCTGCTTCACCTATTTTTTGACATTTATCATTACAGGGGCCGGGCAACGCGCGCAGCCGATGGCAGAGGGACGACTGGGCCGGGACTGTCGCCTCGTTCACCCACCCGGACGACAAGAACAGCGGGCGAATCCTGGCCGGAGAGAGCTATCTCGATCCCGTGCGATGGGCGCTGACCGGGATTCTCACGGCATTCCTGCTGCTGTCCGGGCCGATCCACCGAGTTCGTGGCGCGCATGTCGTCGCCTTCGCGGTCGTCACCACGGGATTCCATCCCTGTGGATGACCGGCCGGGGTCTGCTCTCGGACTCCGACCCGGCTGACGCGGACTGACGAACAAGGGGCTTTTCATGCCCCAGGCTGAAAAAGATCGACATATGCCTACATCATTCGCACACTGGGACTATGCCCACCTTCAACAACGAGGAGGAGCGTGCCGCCTGGACGCTGGCGGAGTCCCTCCAAGAGCTGGCGAACAAGATGATGCATCAGGCCGAAGCCGCCCTGGAGACGTGGAAGCTCGGCAAGGAGATGAACCGGCTGCGCTGTGAGCGGCGCGGCATCAGCGCCTCGGATGCGGAGATCCGGTGGGCGGGGTCGGCCAACTCGAAGAACGCGCTCACCGACAACAGCTTTCACGTCGGCCTGGCGACGATGTATTTCAGCGCCGCTCAGGCCAGTTATTCACGGGCGCTCTACCTGCGGTCCCGGAGCGCTGGGTGACGCGGGTGGCTTGGGGTCGGACGTCGGCGCGGCCGACGCGGGGGTCGCGAGGGCCAGGCCGAGCACGGCTCCCGCACTGATCAGGCCGAGACCTGCCAGCGAAAGCGGGCGACGGTCGGGCTTCTCCATGAGGTGCCTCCTGCCGAAGTGCCGAGTGGTGAGTGCCGAGAGGTGAGTGCCAACACGTGAGTGCCGACAGGTGAATGCCAACAGGTGAGCTAGAAGAGTGCCACCGCCGGCTGAGATGAACCTGTGCGGAAGCTGCCAATTGATTGCTCTGTGTATGAGCGCGCCGGTCGGGCACCATGAACGCATGGAGATCGCCAACGAGACAGAGCGTAAGTACGACGTCCCCGATGGCTTTGAATTGCCCTCGTTGGTGGGTACCGGCGGCATTCGCGACGTCAGTGGCGCCCAGACGCACGACCTCGACGCCACCTACTTCGACACCGACGATCTCTCCTTGATGCGCAAGAAGCTGACCTTGCGACGGCGCACCGGTGGCGACGACGCCGGGTGGCATCTGAAGACGCCGGGCAGCGGTAACAGCCGGACCGAGCACCGGATGCCGCTGGAAAGCAGCGAGAACGGCGACCAGGACACGGTCCCGGCCGAGCTGCACGGCCTGGTGCGGGCGGTCAGCCGGCGGGCGAGCCTGAAGCCGATCGCCCGCCTGCGCACGCGTCGCGTCGAGACGCCGTTGCGGGACGCCAGGGGCCGCACGCTCGCGTTGATCGCGCAGGACCAGGTGACGGCGGAGTCCGACGGCAAGAAGCAGCGGTGGCAGGAGCTCGAGGTCGAGTTGGTCGACGGCGACCCGGCCATCCTGAAGACCATCGAGAAGCGCCTGCTCAAGGTGGGCGCCCGACCGGCCGAGGGCCCGTCCAAGGTCGCCCGCGCGGTCAAGGAGCGCCTCGCCGGGGCGGTCGGACAACCAAAGGTCCGGGGCCCGGTCTTCACGTACGCCCGGGAGCAGCGCGACGCTCTCGCCGAGTACGACCCGGGTGTGCGCCAGGGCGACCCGGAGTCCGTACACAAGATGCGTGTCGCGACCCGGCGCCTGCGCAGCACCCTGAAGACCTTCAAGCGCTCGTTCCCCGGCTTCGAAGAAGTCGGCGACGAGCTGAAATGGCTCGCCGACCGGCTCGGTGAGGTGCGCGACGGCCAGGTGCAGAAGGGCAAGCTGCTGGCCGGCGTCGACGGGTCGGGTCCGCAGTTCGCCGAGGCTGGTGAACGCATCCGGCAGCATCTCGACAGCCAGGTCGAACGGGGCCGGGCGGCGCTGGTCGAGGCCTTGGACAGCGAGCGATACCTGGCCCTGCTCGACCGGGTCGACCAGCTCAGCAGCCTCCCCGGCACCGGTGAGCGGCAGCCGATCAAGCGGGCCGCGAAGAGTCTCAGCAAGGCCGACGCCCTGCTCGACCAGGCGCTTGCCGACGGCGAAGATCACGAGCTGCACGACGCCCGGAAGGCCTACAAGCGCGCCCGCTATGCCGTCGAGGTGTTCGCCCCGGGCGCCGGTAAGCCCGGAAAACAGTTGGTCAACGAGCTGACCGAGCTCCAGGACGTGCTCGGTGCGCACCAGGACTCGGTGGTCGCCCGGGAACTGCTGCACGAGCTCGGGCCGGACAGCTTCTGGTTCGGCGTGCTGTGGGCCCGGCAGGAGCAGGTCGGCAAGAACACCTACGCCGAGTTGCCGGTGGTGGTGGAGGCTTCGCGAAAGACGAACCTTCGCAAGTGGATGGGCTGAAGTTCATCTTCCGCGGGTATGAAATCGAGTTATGCAGGCGGAGGCGGAGTTCCAGGACGAGATGACCACCGAACCCTACGACGGCCCGGTCACGGCGCTCGGCGGTTATCGGGTCGCGGACGACGATGACGACGACCCGGTGCTGCTCAACGCCGACGGAACCCCGGTGGACACCTGGCGCGAGGACTATCCGTACGACGAGCGGATGGAGCGCCAGGAGTACGACCGGCACAAGCGGCTCCTGCAGATCGAACTGTTGAAGCTGCAGAACCACTGCAAGACCACCGGCGAGCGGATGGTGGTGCTGTTCGAGGGCCGGGACGCGGCCGGCAAGGGCGGCACGATCAAGCGGTTCATGGAGCACCTGAACCCGCGCGGCGCGTCGGTGGTGGCGCTGGAGAAGCCGAACGAGCGCGAGAGCACGCAGTGGTATTACCAGCGCTACATCAAGCACCTGCCGGCCGCCGGGGAGATCGTGCTGTTCGACCGGTCCTGGTACAACCGGGCCGGCGTCGAGCGGGTCATGGGCTTCTGCACCCGTGCCGAGTACCTCGAGTTCATGCGGCAGACCCCGGAACTCGAGCGGATGCTGGTGCGCTCCGGCATCCACCTGATCAAGTTCTGGTTCTCGGTCACCCAGGGCGAGCAGCGCACCCGCTTCGCGATCCGGCAGGTCGATCCCGTACGCCAATGGAAGCTCTCGCCGATGGACCTCGCCTCGCTCGACAAGTGGGAGGACTACACCGAGGCCAAGGAGGCGATGTTCTTCTACACCGACACCGCGGACGCCCCGTGGACGGTGGTGCGGAGCAACGACAAGAAGCGCGCCCGCCTGGAGGCGATCCGGCACGTCCTGAACCGCTTCCACTACGAGGACAAGGACGAGGACGTCGTCGGCAAGCCGGATCCGCTGATCGTCGGGCCGGCCTCGCTGGCGGTGGAAGGAGCCGATATGTCCCCTCGGCTATTCCCTCGGCTGTAGTGATTCAAAAAGCATTGGCACCGAGCCGCCGACCTGGATAACGTGGCCGTACACGTGAAGGGAGGTGGTCCAAAGTTGGATAGCAACGGGACTCGTGAGGTGGCTGTCCGCTAGCCGCTGTCCTCGACAGCTTGTTTGAGCGTCGAGACCGTGTGGCAGCGGTTGCGGCGAATACCAGACAGCCATCCGACCCCCGGGGATCCGGCCTTGTCCGACCGGACCACGTCTCGCTCCGCGAGCGTGGAAGACCCCCGGGGGTCGCTTTATATCCAGGAGTCGGTGATGCGTGAGCTGGTGGTGCTCGGCACGGCGAGCCAAGTCCCCACCCGGCACCGCAACCACAACGGTTACGTGCTGCGCTGGGACGAGGAAGCGATCCTCTTCGACCCGGGTGAGGGCACCCAGCGGCAGATGCTGATGGCCGGCCTGGCGGTGACCCCGCTGAAGCGCATCTGCATCACCCACTTCCACGGCGACCACAGCCTCGGCCTGCCCGGCGTGCTCCAGCGGATCTCCCTCGACAAGGTCCAGCATCCGGTCACGGTGCATTACCCGGCCGAGGGCCAGGAGTTCTACGACCGGCTGCGGCACGCCACCAGCTACTGGGACAACGCCGACATCAGGGCGGCCCCGGCCGGCGGCGCGATCTTCGAGACCGAGACCCCCGCCGGGCGACTCACGGCGCTGCCGCTGTCGCATTCCCTGCCGACGTACGGCTATCGCCTCGCCGAACCGGACACCCGCCGCATGGTCGCCGCGAAACTGGCCGACCACGGCATCGCCGGACCGGCCGTCGGCGAGTTGCAGCGCACCGGCCGCCTCGGTGACGTGACGCTGGAACAGGTGAGCGAGCCCCGCCCGGGCCAGACGTTCGCCTTCGTGATGGACACCGGTCTGTGCGACAACGTCTATGCCCTGGCCGACGGCGCCGACCTGCTGGTGATCGAGTCGACCTTCCTGGACGAGGACGCGGAACTGGCCGCGATGGTCGGGCACCTGACCGCCGCCCAGGCCGGCAAGGTCGCCGCCGAGTCGGGCGTGCGCACCCTGGTGCTGACCCACTTCTCGCAGCGCTACCCGGATGCCGACCTCTTCCGGGAGCAGGCCGGCCGGCACTTCGACGGCGACCTCGTGCTGGCCGAGGACCTCATGCGTGTCCCGGTTCCGCCCCGGCGTTAGCGTGAGGCGGTGACTGTCTCCCTCCGTACCGCCGAAGACGTTGACCTTTTGCTCGTGGGGGATCTGCACTTCCGATCCCGGGCCGCGGCCTATGCGGAGATCATCTCTCCCGAGGCGCTGGCCTCGCTGTCGCCGGAAGCGCTGGGCGCGTGGTGGACCGAGCGCTGGAAGTGGGAGGGTGACACGCATCGGCTGACCGTCGCGGAGAGCGACGGGCGCCTCGTCGGCTTCAGCTACGCCGGGCCGAGCGAGGTCGAGGGCGCCGCCGAGCTGTACGCCATCCACGTCGACCCGGACCTGGTCGGCAGCGGCATCGGCCGGCAGCTCATGCGCAATGCTCTCGGTCAGCTCGCCGAACTGGCGCCGGAACTCGCCCTGCTGTGGGTGCTCGAGGCGAACGAGCGGGCGCGCCGCTTCTACGACGGCGGCGGCTGGCGTCCCGACGGCACCACCCGCGTCGAGCCGATCGGCGGCGAACCGGTGCCCCAACTGCGCTACCGCCTCGATCACCCGCGGCCGGCCGGCTCTCGAAGCCGCCCGGGCGGTGAATGAGGCCGCCCGGGCGCTCCCCCGAGATGCGTAACGCTTCGGATTGATGATCAGCCGTGGTGGGCCGGCCGCCCAGGCAACGAACCGGCAAGCGACCGGCAATCAGCGGGACAGGGCCTCGTGGAAATCGTCGCGCTCCGCGCCGACCAGGCCGAACGCGTCGGCCAGCAGGCGCGCCGTCTCCGGCCGGGGCCGACCGGCCTTGCCCGATTCGAGGTAGCGGATCGTGCGCACGCTCAGCCCGGTGCGGTCGGCCAGGTCCTCCTGCGACAGGCCACGACGCAGGCGGTGGGCGCGGAGGTCGGAACCTCCCGGCCGGACCGTCGAGCCGAGCTTTCGGCGCAGGTCGGCGGCCTGCGGGTGGCCCAGGTCGGCGAGGATTTCGTACGCCTGACGCCAGCGCTCGCCGGCCGCGCCGGGGTCGCGCACCACCTCGTACAGGTCGCCGAGATGGGCGATGATCTGCGCCTCCAGCACCGGGTTGCCGGTCTTGCGGGCCAGCCGCAGGCCCTCCTCGAAGTGCCGGGCGGCGTGGTCGTGCTCGCCGTTCACCAGGTGCAGCAGGCCGAGGCCGTCCCGGGTGATCGCCTCGCCCGCCCAGTCCCCCACCCGTTGCTGGCTCGCCAACGCCCGGGTGAAGTACGGCAACGCGGTGGCCGGCGAGCCCCGCTGCGCGTGGTACCACCCCACCGCCAGCGCCGCCTTGCCCTCCCAGATCGGGTCGCCGACCGCACCGAACAGCTCCAGCGCCGTCCCCGCCTCGGCGAGCGCCCGTTCCTGATCACCCTGGAGCCACCACAGGTAGGACAGGATGAACCGGCATTCCGCGGTGCCGGCCCGATCGCCGGCCGCTTCGACCAGGGCCAGGGCGCGGCTCAGATTGGCTTGCGCTTCCTCGAAGCGCTGCCGGCGCCCGTCGGCCACGGCGAGGAAGGAGTACGCGTACGCCAAAGCGGGCCCGTCGGCGAGGGTGGCCGCCGAATCCAGCGCCACCACCCACGCCGCGCCCTCGTCGTCCCAGCGCCGCTCCTCGTTCAGGAACGAGTCGAGCGCCCAGCTCAACTGCCACGCCTGGGTGTCGAGTCCTTCGTCGCGGGCCTGCCGGACCGCCGCCAGCAGCGTCTCGTGCTCGCCCCGCAGCCAGGAGATCGCGGCCTTCATGTCGACGAGCGGGCGCGGTTGGGCGTCGTCGGCGGGCGCCCCCAAACTCATCGGGATCGGCGCGCGGGTCGGGTTGAGCACCAGATCGGCCTGGTATGCCGTGTGCGTGTAATGGTCGAGCAGCCGGGTGAGCGCCGCCCGCCGCTCGGCCGGTTCCTCCTGCTCGCGGGCCAGCTCACCGGCGTAGGCCCGGATCAGGTCGTGCATCGCGTACCGCCCCGGCACCGGCTCGTCCACCAGGCCCGTATCGATCAGGTCGGCAAGCACGCGCCTGGTCTCGGCGGGGGTCGCACCACCGAGCGCGGCCACCGCGGCGAGCGCGATGTCCGGCCCGGCCGCCAGTCCGAGCAGCCGGAACAGCCGGGCCGCGGGCCGATCGAGGCCGTGATAGGACCAGGAGAAGACGGCTCGGGCGTTCTCCAGGGCCGCCAGCCGGTCGGCCGGGCGGCGCAGCTCGGCCGCCAGCGCGGTGAGCGCGGCCAGCGGACAGCCGGCGATGCGGATGCGGGCCGCGGCCAGGGTCAACGCCAGTGGCAGGCCACCGCACGCGCGGACGATCTCGGCCTCGGCCGCCGGTTCGGTCCGCTCCGGGCCGAGCCGCCGGCGGAACAGCGCGGTCGCGTCGGCCGGCGGGAGCACCTCGACGGCCAGCGGGCGGGCACCGACCCCGGCGATCAGGCCGGTCAGCTTGGCGCGGCTGGTCACCAGCGTGCGGGTGGCGTCGCCGGTCGGCAGAAAGGGCCGCACCTGCTCGTCGTCGCGGGCGTTGTCCAGCACCAGCAGCAGGCGCCGGGTCGCGGTCAACTCGTGGTAGACGTTCCGCCGACCATCCAGATCGTCGGGCATCGCGGCCGCTTCCACGCCGAGCGCGGCCAGCAGCAGTCGCAGGCCGTCGGCCGGGTCACGGGGCGTCGACGTGCTGAAACCCCGCAGATCAAGATAGAGATGCCCGCCCTCGTAGCGATGGGCGTTTTTCCGCGCCCAGCGCACGGCGAGAGCGCTCTTGCCGGTGCCGGGCGGTCCGTTGAGCACGGTCACGCCGGTCGGGTCGGCATCGAGCGCGGTGAGCTCGGCGTCGCGGCCGGTGAACTCGGCGATGTCAGGCGGGAGCAAGGCCGGAACGGACATGGCGGTCGGCGCACCTCCACTATGGACCACTTCCACTCTAGGCCCTTGGCCGGGCCTGATCGGTGGGACTTTGGTTGGGCGGGAGCGCGCGACCGAGTTGTTACGGGGGAACCTGTGGTCACGCGCTCCCGCCAACCGTCCCGCCCCGAACCGGGGGCGCGCCTGGCCGGAGGCGCTGGACCAGCGGAGGCGTGCTGGTCCTACCAATTCAAGGGCGGGTCTTGTGACGGTGTCGCGGCGCTGGCGGGGCGCAGCGAGACACCGCCGGAGACGTCAGCCGGGCTTTTGAGCCGTGGCCTGCCGGGGGAGGTCAAGCTGTCGGCGACGTCGGGTCCTGGGAAGCGATGCAGTTGTCAGTCGAAATAGCCGCGGTTACGGGCCCGGGCGTGCCGGTCCGGGGTGTCCCCGAAACCGGGCATGGCCCGGATGCTGTTCAGGTCGTGCCGCAGCGTCCACGCCTCCCGCCAGGGGCGTCGGGACGCGGCGTCAGCGCGTTCAGCCAGACGGCGCGGCGCGCACGGCCACCGCCATCCACACCAGACGCAGTCGCCTTCGCGGTTCGCCTCGGCATGGCGGCCCAGCATCTGCTGAGCGTCACGCCAGAGAAGACGGTCCACGATGTCGGCCGGCACTGGCTGGTCGGCGATGACCATTCGTCACACTCCGTAAGGACGTGTTGCAACCTCCGTATGTCAGATACAACCGCAGCAACCTCACCCACGGTCGGACAACGGGTGCGATCCGTGATGTTCCCTGTTCGCCGTGGGCGGACGGCGGCCAGGCATGGACCGGTCCGCCGAGCTGTTGTGGCCGTCATGGATACCGAACACACCGGTGCCGAACCTGAGGCACTCGATGCCTACAGCCGCATCGTGACCGGTGTCGCCACCAGCCTGCTGCCCTCGGTCGCCGCCCTGTCGGTGCGCACCGCCCGCGGTGCCGGGGCCGGCTCGGCAGTCACCTTCACCGATGACGGATTCCTGCTCACCAACGCCCACGTGGTAGTCGGCGCGAACGGCGGCACCGCCGATTTCGCCGACGGCACCGAGACGAAGTTCGACGTGGTCGGCTCGGACGCGCTCTCCGACCTGGCGGTGGTCCGGGTGCACCACCCGGGCGCCCCGGCGGCCCCGCTCGGCGACGCCGACAAGCTGCGCATCGGCCAACTGGTGGTCGCGGTCGGCAACCCGATGGGTCTGGCCGGCTCGGTGACCGCCGGCGTGGTCTCCGGCCTGGGCCGCTCACTACCCGCCCGCGACGGCCGCCGGGTGCGAATAATCGACAGCGTCATCCAGACCGACGCGGCCCTGAACCCCGGCAACTCCGGCGGCGCGCTGGCCGACTCCACCGGCACCGTGGTCGGCGTCAACACCGCGGTGGCCGGCTACGGCCTGGGCCTGGCCGTCCCGATCAACGCCACCACCCGAACCATCATCAGCGAGCTGCTGACCACCGGCAAAGTCCGCCGGGCCTGGCTGGGCGTAGCCGGCGTGCCGGTCCCGTTGCCCCCGGCCCTGGCCACCCGCTTGGGCCAGAAGCTGGGCCTACGGGTGGTCGAGGTGGTCCCCGACAGCCCGGCCGGCCAGGCCGGCATCTATCTGGGCGACATCCTGATCTCGGCCGGCTCGCAGCCCTTGGAGACCGTCCAGTCCCTGCAGCGCCTGATGCTCAGCCCCGCCATCGGCACCCCGCTCCCCATCACCTTGCTACGCAAAAACGCCCTGGTAGACGCAATAACAGTCCCCACCGAGCTCCCCTAAAACCCCACTCCCACTCCCACGCCCCCAGCCCCAGCCCGTCGCCCAGCCCGCGCCATAACCCCCTATTTCCAGCAAGGTCGTTACCACGGAACTGCCCGCGATCGCCCGCTGATGAGGAGGTCGCCGTTTTCGCGTCGCCGCGGGGTTTGCGGTGCCGCGGAAACGGTGACCTCCTCATCAGCTCCCAGGGGCGATCGCCCGCTGAGCGAAGCGAAGCCAGCCGGCTCAGCAGCGTGTAAAACCAAGCCCAGCCAAGTCCCGCCTTAACTACCCACCTCAACTCAAATGGGTCAACAAATCCTGTCGGGTGAGCACCCCAGCCGGCTTCCCGTCGATCAGGACCATCGCGGCGTCGGCCTTCTCCAGGAGGGCGACGGCCTCGGCCACCGGCTGTCCGCCGCCGATCATCGGCAACGGTTCGCCCATGTGCCGCTCGATCGTGTCGTGGAGATGCGCCTGCCCGGTGAACAGGGCATCCAGCAGCGCCTTCTCCGCGATCGAACCGGCCACCTCGCCGGTCACCACCGGCGGTTCGGCTTTGAGGACCGGGAGCTGGCTCACGCCGTACTCCCGCATGTAGTCGATGGCGTCGCGCACCGTCTCGGTCGGGTGCACGTGAATCAGTGGCGGCATCCCGCCGTCCTTGCCTTCGAGCGCGTCGGCGACCGTAGGTGCGTCGCCGGCGCCGGTGCGCAGGAAGCCGTAGCGGGCCATCCAGTCGTCGTTGAAGATCTTCGACAGGTAGCCGCGACCGCCGTCGGGCAGGAGCACCACGATCACGTCGTCGGGGCCGGCTTTGCGGGCGACCTCGAGGGCGGCCACCACCGCCATTCCGCAGGAGCCGCCGACCAGCAGGCCTTCCTCGCGGGCGAGGCGGCGGGTCATCTCGAACGAGTCGGAGTCGGAGACCTCGATGACCTCGTCGCAGATGTTCCGGTCGTAGGCGGTGGGCCAGAAGTCCTCACCGACACCTTCGACGAGGTAGGGCCGGCCGGTGCCGCCGGAGTAGACGGAGCCTTCCGGGTCGGCGCCGATCACCCGGACCTGGCCCTGTTCTTTCAGGTAGCGCCCGACGCCGCTGATCGTGCCACCGGTGCCGACCCCCGCGACGAAGTGGGTGAGCTGGCCGCCTGTCTGTTTCCACAGTTCGGGGCCGGTGTCTTCGTAGTGGGAGCGGGGGTTGGCCGGGTTGGAGTACTGGTCCGGCTTCCACGCGCCGGGTTCGGCGGCGAGCCGGTCGGAGACGTTGTAGTAGGACCGCGGGTCTTCGGGTGCGACCGCGGTCGGGCAGACGACGACGTCAGCGCCGTACGCCCGGAGGACGTTCTGCTTGTCTTCGCTGACCTTGTCGGGGCACACGAAGATGCACTTGTAGCCGCGCTGTTGCGCGACGAGAGCCAGGCCGACACCGGTGTTTCCGCTGGTCGGCTCGACGATGGTGCCACCCGGGCGGAGCAGGCCGGCCTTCTCGGCGTCGAGCACCATCCGCATCGCGATCCGGTCTTTCACCGATCCGCCGGGATTGAAGTATTCGACCTTCGCCAGCACCGTGGCAGAGATGCCCTCGGTGACACGGTTCAGCTTGACCAGGGGTGTATCACCGATTATCTCGACGACGTTGTCGTAGTAACGCACGCCTTAGATTACGACGACGCGGTCCCGCTCCTTCTCCCACTCCAGGAAGCGCTCGGTTTCGGCGAGCACCGAGCCGGCCAGCCAGGTGATCATGACGGCGTCGTCGGCGAGCCCGGCGACCAACAGGAACGCCTCGGGAATGAAGTCGATCGGGGACACGACGTAGGCCGTGGCGGCCGCCATCATCGCGACGCGCAGACCGCCGTCGTACTGTCCTTTGGCGGTTGCTTTGAGCATGCGGGGCAGGGCGGCGAGTCGCTTGCTGATCGGCGTGCCACCTCGCGCACCGGACATGAGTGCCTTGGCCAGCGCCGTGAAGGCCGCGGTCCGTTGCAACGTCTTAGCCATTGCTTCCCTCCTTCGTCACTCCAGCATGACTTGGGCGCGCCATGATTACCCTTCGCGGGAGCGAGTTAGCCTCGAAATCCGAGCCGGATCCGGAGGGGGGACCCGTGAGTGGCATCGCGTTCACCGCACAGGACTGGCGCCGGATCAAGCTGGCGGGCCAGATCGTCGGCGGCGTGACCGGCACTTTGGCCGGTCTGACCGCGCTCTCGGCAGGGGTGTTGCTGCGACAGGCGGCCGATGCCCGCCGGATCATCCCGATGGCCGAGGCGCCCCCGCCGCGCGGCGACGGACTTTACGGGGCGAAGCTCGGCGGCAAGCCGATCACGATGGTCGTGCTGGGGGATTCGTCCGCGGCGGGGTACGGCGTGCACCGTCCCCGGGAGACACCGGGCGCGCTGCTCGCCATCAGCGTCTCGCGCCGTCTGCACCGCCCGGTGCGGCTCTACCGGGTGGCCGTGGTCGGTGCCATGTCGTCGGGCCTGCCCTATCAGGTCGACGCCGCGCTGGAGTACGAGCCGGACGTCGCGGTGATCCTGATCGGCGGCAACGACATCACGCACGCGTCGGCGCGGGCCATGGCGGTGCGCTACCTCGGTGACTCGGTGCGCCGGCTGCGCGCGGCCGGCTGCAAGGTCGTGGTCGGCACGTGTCCCGACATCGGGGCGATCCAGCCGATCAAGCCGCCGCTGCGCTGGCTCGCCCACAAGTGGAGCCGGGACCTGGCCGCCGCCCAGACCGTCGCCGTGGTCGAGGCGGGCGGCCGCACGGTTTCGCTTGTCAACCTGCTGGGCCCGATCTTCGAGGCGGACCCGGGGCGGATGTTCAGCTCGGATCATTTCCACCCGTCGGCGGAGGGCTACGCCCGGGCCGCCTCGGTGCTGCTGCCGACGCTGCTGGCGGCGCTCGGCGAGGACGACCGGCCGGCCCTGGCCGCGGGGGAGGGCGTGTGCAGCCTGCCGGAGGCGGCGCAGGAGGCCGTTTCCGCACCGGGCACCGAGGTCAGTCCGGCTCGGGTGGGCGGCCGTGAGCGCGGTCCGGCGGGCCGCTGGGCGGTGCTGCGCCGGCACCCGTGGTTCGGCGAGCCGCGGGCCTGGTTCGGACATAAGGCACCCGTTCCCAGCGGCCGTACGGCGGCCGGAGCCGTAGTCTGGACACCAGGGGATCAATAAGTCACAGAGGAGGCGAGAGATGTCGGGGCTCAACGCACGGATAGCTAAAGCGGCAGCCACGGGTCTGCTCGCCGGGGCGGTGAGCGGCACGGCTCTGCTCGTCGGTGAGGTGCTCGCCGCGAAGGCCCGGCGCTATGCCAAGCCCACGATGGGGCTGGCCCTGCGCACCTCGATGGGCAAGATGTCGGCGCCCACGCTGCGCCTGGTGCTGCTCGGCGACTCGGCGGCGATCGGGGTCGGCGTGGAGTGGCTGTCCGAGACGGTCGGCGGCCAGTTGGCCCGGTTGCTCGCCGAGGGTGGCACCGACAGCGGCGAGCGGCACGTGCTGCTCTCCAGCGTGGGAGTGGCCGGTTCCCGCTCGTCCGATCTGAGCACGCAGGTGGCGCGGGCGCTGCTGGGTGACCGCCCGGATGTGGCGGTGGTGCTGGTCGGGGCGCACGACGCGACGAGCCTGCGCAACCCCGAGGAGTCGGCGGAGTTGCTCGGTCAGGCGGTGCACCGGTTGCGTGAGGCGGGTGTGCGCGTGGTCGTCGGCACGTGTCCTGACCTGGGCGCCCTGCGGGCGATCGCGCCGCCGTTGCGCCAGGTGGCCGGCGTGCTGGGCCGGCGCATGGCGAAGGCTCAGGCGAAGGCGGTCACGGCAGCCGGCGGCGCGGTGGTCGATCTGGCCGAGGAGACGGGCGCGGTGTTCCGGGCCGACGCCGGCACGTTCTGCTACGACGGCTTCCACCCATCGGCTGACGGCTATCGGGTCTGGGCCCACGCCCTTTACCCGGCGGTGGCGAAAGCGGCGATGTCCGGGGTGTGACCGGAATTCCCGGGTGATCTGTGAGGAAGTTGCACTCGCACGTGTTGTTACTCCCCAGTTAACATCGACGCATGCCCGAAGCCGTCATCGTCGCCACCGCTCGCTCCCCCATCGGCCGTGCCGTCAAGGGATCGCTGAAGGATCTCCGCCCGGACGACCTTGCCGCCACCATCGTGGACGCGGTCCTGAACAAGGTTCCCCAGCTCGACCGCGCCCTCATCGAGGACCTCTACCTCGGCTGCGGGCTCCCCGGCGGTGAGCAGGGCTTCAACATGGCCCGCGTGGTCGCCACCAAGCTCGGCCTCGACGGCCTGCCCGGCGCCACCGTCACGCGGTACTGCTCGTCCTCGCTGCAGACCACCCGGATGGCCTTCCACGCGATCAAGGCCGGGGAGGGCGACATCTTCCTGTCCGCCGGCGTCGAGACCGTGTCCCGGTTCGTCCGCGGTTCCTCCGACGGCCTGCCGTCCGCGGCGGCCGAACTGGTCGGCGGCGGCTGGGAAAACCCCTACTTCGCCGGTGCGCAGGCGCGCACCGCCTCGTTCGCCGAGGGCGGCCAGGTCTGGCACGACCCGCGGGCGGACGACCAGGTGCCCGACGTCTACATCGCGATGGGGCAGACCGCGGAGAACCTCGCCCAGCTCAAGGGCATTTCCCGCGAAGAGATGGACGAGTTCGGCGTACGCAGCCAGAACCTCGCGGAGAAGGCGATCGCCGACGGCTTCTGGGAGCGGGAGATCACCCCGGTGACGCTGCCCGACGGCACCGTGGTGTCGAAGGACGACGGCCCCCGGGCGGGCGTGACGCTCGAGGGCGTGTCCGGTCTCAAGCCCGTCTTCCGCCCCGACGGCCGGGTCACGGCCGGCAACTGCTGCCCGCTCAACGACGGCGCCGCCGCGGTGGTCATCATGAGCGACACGAAGGCGCGCGAGCTGGGCATCACCCCGCTGGCCCGGATCGTCTCGACCGGGGTCACCGCGCTCTCCCCCGAGATCATGGGGCTCGGCCCGGTGGAGGCGTCCAAGCAGGCGCTGAAGCGGGCCGGCATGAGCATCGGCGACGTCGACCTGGTCGAGATCAACGAGGCGTTCGCGGCCCAGGTCATCCCGTCGTACCAGGATCTCGGCATCCCGATCGAGAAGCTGAACGTCAACGGTGGCGCGATCGCGGTCGGGCACCCGTTCGGCATGACCGGCGCCCGGCTCACCGGCACCCTGCTCAACTCGCTCGACTGGCACGACAAGTCGATCGGCCTGGAGACGATGTGCGTCGGCGGCGGTCAGGGCATGGCGCTGATCATCGAGCGCCTGAGCTGATCCGGCTACCGCCGGGCCCGGCCTGCTGAGGGCGGCCGAGCTCGGCGGTTTTACATGCCCCGACGGGTGCGGTCGACGGCCTCGGTCGCCTCGGCGAGAGCTTCCGGCGCCGGCGCGGCGGCCAGCAGGTCGTCGGCGACCACCCGCAACTGATCGGGCAGGATCATGTCGTGCTCACGCGGGACGACCCGGCGCGGCTGCCCCTCGGCGTCGGCGCCCAGGTCGGCGAGGTGCTGGACCAGCGCGTACATCTGCTCCGCCTTGCCCTTCCACCGCGGCTGTTCCCAATGCCGCACCTGATTGTGCAGGCGCTCGACGGACGTGGCGAAATCGGTCACCGGGCGAGCCTAGCCCGGACATGACTCGGCGCCCGGACCGTGGGAGGACGATCCGGGCGCCGAGGGTGAGACGTCAGTCTCTGCTGCTGCCCTGCAGGTAGCTGAGCAGCCGCAGGATCTCGAGGTAGAGCCAGATCAGGCCGAC
This sequence comes from Paractinoplanes ferrugineus, assembly GCF_016862195.1. Classification (GTDB taxonomy): domain Bacteria; phylum Actinomycetota; class Actinomycetes; order Mycobacteriales; family Micromonosporaceae; genus Actinoplanes; species Actinoplanes ferrugineus. The sequence goes on from NZ_BOMM01000012.1 coordinate 136,127, forward strand.
CAGGATGCCGAACGCGCAGGTCCACGAGTAACGCTGCGGCAGGCCCATCCGGACGCCCTGCTCGATCTGGTCGAAGTCGAGGATGAAGCTCAGGGCCGCGACCACGATGCACACGACGCTGAAGATGATGCCGAGCGCGCCGTTGTCCCGGATGCCGGTGTGCACGCCGAACAACGACAGCACCAGGTTGATCAGCATGATCATGAACAGGCCGCCCATGACGGCGATCAGTCCCTTGGTGAACTTCGGCGTCGCCCGGATCACCCGGAACTTGTAGAGCACCGCCATCAGCAGGAACACACCGAACGTAGCGGTGACCGCCTGCAGCACGATGCCGTTGTAGAACGACTCGAAAACCTTGCTGATCAGGCCGACGAAGACACCCTCGATGACCGCGTAGGCCACCACGAGAGCCGGGTTGGCCATCCGCATGAAGGCGATGACGAAGCCGAGGATCATGCCGACGATCGCGGCACCGAACAGGGCACCGCCGGCCACGCTGTCGGGAAGAAAGTTCCACGCGACGATGGCCGAGATGCCGGTGAGACCGAGCAGGATCACGGTCTTCACGACCACGTCGTCGATCGACATGGCCTGAGCAACTGGCGGCGCGGCCGGGTAACCCTGAGTCGGGTACGGCTCGCTGTATCCGTACCCGGCGGTGCGCTCCCGCTCGGCCGCCTGGCCGAGGCGGCTCAGCACCGGGTTCGACGATTTCACTGTGTCCAGCCTCCCTGAGTTGTACTGCGCTCCCAAGCGTACGGGCCAGTGGCTCGTCATGCGGGTGCCAGAAGCTGTGAGCAGGCTGAAAAAACAACCGTCGAAGCAGCCAGACCCCTCTTCGCCGGGGCCGGACCGCGGCCGAATCCGATGAGCAGGAGGGTCAGAACGCCGAGCAGGGCCAGAACGGCCAGGACGATCACCGCGAGCCGCCGGCGGCGGGTCCGGCTCGGCGGTGGGGTCCGCCCGGGAGCCCGGCCGGGGGGTGCCGGCCGGGAGACGCCACGCGGGGACGGCGAGTGCGGCCGGACGTGTCCCGCCGACATCCCCGCGTTCGCCGGGACACCACCCCCGACCAGGACCCGAGTGCCGGCCACGGCCGGTCGAACCCCCGCCGCCGCCACCGTCGCGGCGCCGAGCGCCACCGCGTGTTTCGGGTGGGCGTCGGTCCGGATCGGGCATCCGAGCTCTTCGGTGATCATCTGCCCGATCAGCGGGATGCGGGCCGACCCGCCGACCAGCAGCACGGCGGCGAGGTCGTCCACCCCGATCCGGGCCGAGTGCACCGCCCGGACCAGGGCGCCGATCGTCGACTCGATCCGCGGCCGGATCATCGACTCGAGGTCCTGGCGGGTGAGCTGGGCGAAGAAGCGCCGGTTGGACAGCAGGACGGAGATACTGGCCTCGGTGTCGACCGACAGCGCCTCCTTGGCCCGTACGCACTCCTGGCGCAGCAGTGCCAGGGCCACCACCGAGGCGGGCTCGAACGGGTCGAGCTCGGCCGGCCGGCCGCCGTGCCGATAGTTGATCCACTCGACGATCGCCTCGTCGAAGTCGGCCCCGCCGAGCCGTTCGATCCCCTCCGGCTCGCCCACCACCTCGATCGCCCCGGCGCGCTTGCGCAGCACGGTGGCGTCGAAGGTGCCACCGCCCAGGTCGTACACCGCGATGGTGGCGCCGTCGCCGAGGGTGCGGTTCACGCCGTAGTAGGCGGCGGCCGCCTCCGGCTCGGTCAGGACCAGGTGGTCACGCAGTCCGGCGAGCCGTGGGACCTCGTCGAAGAGCTCCCGCCGGTACGGGCCCCAGCCGGCCGGGTGGGTCAGCGCGACCCGGTCCGGTGGGCCGCCCTGCGCCCGGCTGACGATGTCGAGCACGTCGCGCAGCTGCTCCGCCATCAGCGCGGTCACCTCGTGCGGCGTCCCGCCGAGGAGCACCGGGGTCGGATCGCCGAGCCGCCGCTTGAACCAGCGCTCGACCCGGCCCGGATCGCTCAGCGCGTGCCGCTCGGCCGCCTCGCCGAAGATCAGCCTCGAGTCCTCCGCGCGATACACGGCCGCCGGAGCGACCGTCGAGTGGTCACCGAGAGCGCACATCTCGACTTGGCCGTCGCGCGCGACGGCGGCGGCCACGAAGGTGGTCCCAAGATCGACACCGAGGTCGTAGCCCACCGCATCCCTCCCCAAGGAAACCAACGAGCGGGGACCACCCGCCGCGGGGACCGAATCCCCCCGGTGCAAGTAGGGCTGGCCCCACTGACGACAACGGTCCACCACGGGAGAATGACGTCATGACGCTCGACACGTACGACGCCACCCGTTCGGCCCGGCGGTCGGCGGACGAGCAATGGAGCCAGCGCCGCGACATCGAGCGTCAGTTGCACGACGGCCCGGCCCTGCGGATCGCGGCGCTGACCCTGCGCCTCGGACTGCTCGCCCAGAAGGCCCGCTCCGACGCCGGCGACCTGCCGCGCGACATCGCGGAACTGCAGGACCAACTGCACCTCATCCAGCAGGAACTGCGTGCGGTCGCCGACCGCATCTATCCGCCGCTGCTGCAGGAAGCCGGTCTCGGGGCGGCCCTGCGCGAGCTGGCGGGCAGCGCCTCGATGCGCGTCGACGCCGACGGCGGCCGCTTCGACACGGCGGTGGAGGGGGTGGCCTACTTCGCCGTCCTCGGGGTTCTGGCCGCACTGCCGCCCACCACTCGAACGGTGGACGTGGTCATCCGACGGGATGCCGAGGGCTTGGCGCTCGACCTGGGCAATGTCGATACTTGCCAGATCGACGCCGTCCGCGACCGCGTCCAGTGGGTCGGCGGGGTGGCCGCGGTGTTCGGCGGCCTGATCGGAACAATCAAAGTGAGGATTCCGTGCGAGTAGCGGTGGCCGACGACGGGGCGTTGTTCCGCGACGGCTTGGTGATGTTGCTCGACGCGGCCGGGCACGAGGTGGTCGGTTGCGCCGCGGACGGAGACGCCCTGGTCGAACTGCTCGCCACCGAACCCGCCGACGTGGCGGTGCTCGACATCCGGATGCCGCCCGAGCCGGACGGCGGTCTGGTCACGGCCGAGCGGCTGCGGGCCGATCACCCGGGCCTCGGCCTGCTGTTCCTGTCGCACTACGCCGAGGCCCACTACCTCATCCGCGTGCTGCACATCGGCACCGACTCGATCGGTTACCGCCTCAAGGAGAAGGTCGGCAGCGTCGAGGTCCTCAGCGACACGCTCACCCGCATCCGCGACGGCGAGATCGTCATCGAGCCGGTGCTGGCCCAGCGGCTGGTCGAACAGCCGAGCAGCAGCCGGCGCGACGCGCTGGTGGCGCTGTCGGAGCGCGAGACCGAGGTGCTGCGACTGATGTCCGAGGGCCGGTCCAACGCGGGCATCGCCAGTGTGCTGTTCGTGGCGGCCAAGAGCGTCGAGAAGCACATCGCCAGCATCTTCACCAAACTCGGTCTGCCGTCGGACACCGCCGAGCACCACCGGCGGGTGCTCGCCGTGCTGACCTTCCTGCGATCGCAGGAGGGCAGTGGCTGACCCGGTCACCAGGCTGGTGCGGACGATTCTGCCGGCCGGCGTGACGTTCCTTCTGCTGATGGTCGTCGCCCCGGTCGCCGGTCGGGCCGGAGCGGACCGCCCGGTCGCTCTCTGGCTGCCGTTCGCCGTGATCGCGGGCGCGACTGTCCTGCTGGCCCGGTCGCGTGGCACCGTCGTCCGGATCGCGGCGCGGATCACCCGGCGCGGCGAGGTCACGCCGTACTCGGCGCTGGCGGAGGCGGCCCGTCATCTGCGGTCACCGTCGCTGCGCGACGCCCTGCCCGGGTTGGCCCGGGCCCTCGCCGGTGGCACCGGGGCCCGGCGGGCGACGATCTGGCTGGTCGTCGGCGATCGGCTGACCCTCGTCGCATCCAGCCCGGCGGTGCGGGCCGGCGGGCCGGAGAGCGTGGCCGGACTGGACGCGCTGCTGTCCCGGCCGGGCATCGCGTACGCCGTACCGCGGCTGAACACCGGCGGACCGCGGGCCGTGCTGGCGATCGAGAAGCCCGGATCGCCGGTCACCAAGCAGGACCGGCGGCTGCTGGACGACATCGCCCACGGAACCGCTCTGCTGCTGCGCCGGACCACCCTCAACAACGAACTGACCGAACACGCGCTCCGCGCCGATCAGCTGGTCCGGGAGTCCCACGACTTCCAGCGCCGGCTCGCCCAGGCCCGCGAGGTGGAGCGGCGCCGGCTGCGGACCCAGCTGTCCCGCGCGACCGCCGGGCGCCTGGCCGCCCTGCGAGCCCACCTGAGCGCCGCCCGGACCACCCTCGGCGGGCACAGCGCCGGGCGCGCGCTGCGGCTGGCCCGCACCGAGCTGGACGAGCTGATCGACCGGTTCCGGGTCATCGCCCGCGGCGTCTACCCCGCGGTGCTGCGCGGGCAGGGACCGGCGGCGGCCCTGGAGGAACTGGTGGCCGATCTGGGCCGGCCGGTCCGGCTCAGCGGCGACCTCGACGTACGGGCCGGGTGGGCGGTCGAGTCGGCCGCCTACCAGGTGACGGCGGCCGCCCTCGAGGTGCTGGCCACGCACCCGGCCGCCGAGGAGATCCGGGTGCGGGTGGTCCACGGCGAGGCCCGGATGCGGATCCTCGTGGAGGACCCGGCGCCGCCGGTGACCGCGGAACAGATGCGCGCCGTCCTGGTCGACGACGTCGAACGGCTGGCGGCTCTGGGCGGTGCCATCGAGTTCGCCGACGGCGAGGCGGGCGAGCTGTGCCTGGATGCCTGGCTGCCGGACGGGCTCGACGCGCGGACGGAGCCGACGTCGTGACTTCGCGCGTGGCCCGGCTGGCAACCGCGAGCATCGGGCTGATCTGTGGGGTGCTGGCACTTGGCCGGCTCCTGATCGAGCTCTTCCTGCTCACCTCCGGCCACGACCATCCCGGCGTGCAGATCGTCACGCAGCTCGGCTGCGGGCTGATCACGCTCGGCCTCGGCACCGCGCTCCTCGTCTCCGGGCACCGGGACCGGGCCATGCGGCCGTTCGCCCTGGCCCTACTGGCCGGCGCCGGATCCGATCTCGGCCCGGTGATCACCGGTGACTTCATCCTCCCGGCGGTGTCCCTGGGCGCCTTCGCCTGCGCGCTGCTGTCCTACCCGCCGGCCGGTGGACCGCGCAGCCCCGACCGGGACGAGATCGTGGTGGCGGCCGGCTCGACCGCCGCGCTGGGCGCGGCCGTCGCGGCCGCCTTCCCGCCGGCGCTGAGCCAGATCGCGCTCTTCGGCGCCATGCTGCCGGCACTCGCCTTCATGCTTCTGCGGCATCGGGGGCGCGCCGACCTGACCGCGATCGAGCGGGCCCGGATCCGGCTGCTCTTCGGCATCCTGGTCAGCGCGGCCCTGATCATGCTGGTGCTGATGCTGGTCTTCCTGCCCATCCCGGCGGTACGCGATCCGGCGCCGCTGGTCTGGTTCAGTCATCTCGTGCCGGTCACCGTCGCGATCGCCGCGAGCCGGCGCGCGTCCCTGCGAGCGGTTCAGCGCCGGCTCGGCACCGTACTCGTCGTCGCCCTGGTCACCGTTCTGATCGGCGGCCTGTTCGTGGTCCTGCACACCGTCGTGCCGGCTCCGGTCGCGGCGGTGCCGGCGGCCGTGCTCCTGCGTCCCGTTCACGTTCGCGTCGAGCGTTACCTCAACCGCCTGCTCTACGGGCGGCGCCCGACGCCCTACAGCGTGCTGGCGCGGATCGGCGCGCTGGCGCGGGCGAGCACGCCGCACACCACCGATCTGGCCCGGGTCACCGAAGCGGTCGGACGCGATCTGGGCGCGCACGTGTGCCGGCTCAGCGTGGTGCGACCGGGGCTGCCCGAGCGTACGTACGCGTGGACCCGCCCCGGGGCGAGCGAGACCGAAGCCCTGGTCACGCTGCCCATCACCCGCGGCGGCGTACGGCTCGGCTCGATCACGGTGGACCGCTCGGCCACGCTGGTGCCGGACACCCGGCACGCCCCGCTGGTGGCCGACGTGGCCGACAGCCTCAGCGCGGTGCTCGAGGCGTACCGCCTGCAGATCGAACTGGAACGCCAGATGCGGACCGTCCAGGCGCACACGGCGGAGATCGGCCGCTCCCGGCAGCGGCTGGTGGCCGAGATGGACGCCGAACGCCGGCGGATCGAGCGGGACCTGCACGACGGCGCCCAGCACCACCTGGTCTCGTTGCGGCTGGCGATCGGGCTGGCCGAGCACCGGGTCCGCACCGACGGCACCGAGGCGGCCAAGGCCCACCTCGACCGGATCACCGTCCAGATCGACGAGGCGGAGTCCATCCTGGCGCGTACGGCCACGGGCGGGACCTCACCGCGGCTCACCGAACTCGGACTGGTCGCGGCGCTGGAGACGGAACTGGGCCTGCGCGTCACGACCACCGGCATGCCGGCCGAGCGGCGGTTCCCGGCCGCGATCGAGAAGGCTGTCTGGTTCTGCTGTCTCGAAGCGGTGCACAACGCTCGCAAACACGCGCCCGGCGCAGCCGTCCGGCTCTCCCTCGACCTCGGCGGGGACCGCCTGGAGTTCGGTGTCCACGACGACGGCCCGGGCTGGGACATGACCGCGGGAACCGACGGCCTGGGCCGCGGTCTGCGGAACATGACGGCTCGGGTCACGGCGCTGGGCGGCATGGTCGAGGTGCGTTCGCACCCCGCCACCGGCACGCGAATAGCCGGCTGGGTGCCGTTGCCGGTCACGCCCAGCTGAACCGCTGAGCGCGCTGCCGCAGCTCACCGATCGAGGCGAGGTCCAACTCGATCTCGGCGAGGGCCTCCGGCAGTCGCTCGCTCTCCGCGGCCGCGCGGCGTGCCGCATCGGCCATCGCCGACAGCCGGCGCGACTCGTTCGTCACCGCCTCACTCAGACCGGCATGCATCTGCTGTTCGATGGCGCGTACCTCGTCGCGCACCCGCTTGCTGACCGCCAGCCGGAACGCGTCGATCAACGACCGCAGCTCACCGGCGCTCTCCGCGTCGCGCCGGCTCCGTTGCCGCTGCCGCTCGCCGGCCAGGGCGGCCCCGCCCAGGCCGGCCGCGCCGGTCACGGCCGCGACCACGGTCAGCCACAACGACATCCCGATGCCGAAGAGCCGGGGAAGGACGAGGGCGACCATGATGCCGCTGTAGGTCGGCATGACGACACCGACCAGCCGGGTGGCCAGCGCCTGCCGTTCGGACAGGGCTCGCGGACCGCGGTGGATGTAGTCCACCAGGTCGGCCGGCGGCTCGAGATCGAGAACGACGGGCGGCACCGGCTCGCTCAGTCCGATCGAGGAGGCGACCCGCTCGCCGATCTCACCCGCCGCCAGACGCACCGCCCGGTGCACCGCCTCGACCTCGGCCACCAGGCGTTTGCGCACCCAGCGGTCGAGCTCGTCGCCGGTCAGTCCCTGCTCCTCGATGGCTCCGGTGCCCTCGTCGAGCAGCGCGCGCAACCAGTTGTGCACGGCGAACTCGATGTCCGAATCGGTCGCCGCCAGGGCATCGCCGAGAACTCGCGGCCAGCGGCCGGCCCGGTCCTGGAACTGGCGCAGGCGGGACTCCGCGTGCCGCGCCTCGGCGGCCAGCCGCGCCCCGCGGCCGGGATCGGCCAGGGTGGCCTGTCGGCTGCGAAGGTCGACCTCCAGCGAGCGCAGCGCACCCACCACCGTGTCGGCGACGGCCGCGGCCGGGCGAGCGGCCGCCAGGTCGGCGGCGGCCAACCGCATCCGGCGTACGAGATCGGGCCGGACGTTGGCCTCGGCCCCGCGCAGCACCAGGTCGACAATTTCCCCCAGGTCGTCCTGGACGACCGGGTCGTTCGTCACGGTCATCGTGGCCTCCACCAGGTGCCGGTCGGAGGGCGGACGGCCGCCGGCCGAAGCCGGCGGCTACCCACGCCAGTCGTCAGTGGCAGGAGAGGAACGAGTTGTGGTCGAAGCTGATCAGACCGCGCGGGCCGTCGTGGCACTCCTGGCCACCGCCCCAGCGCGGGCCGTCGTTGCAGTCCTGGATGCCGCTCCAGCGCGGGCCGTCGTCGCAGCCCTGGATGCCGCTCCAGCCGCCACCGCCGCCCCAGCCACCGCCCCAGCCACCGCCGTCGTGGCAGCCGTTGTCGCCCCAGCCGAACTGATGCGATCCCTGGCCCCGGCCGAAGCTGATGAAGCGCTGGCCCGGGTCGAAGCATTCTTCCTTGCCGCCTTGGTGGGCGCTGTGCCACTTCGTCATGTCACTGTCCTTCAAATCGGGGGGTCGTTCTGACTGGGACGATGCTGCCGCGTCATCGCCTACGCCATCGACCGAGCAAACCCCCGAAGTCCAAGGAGCCAACCCCCGAGGCCGGAGTGGGGTTCTCCCTACCTCAAAGGTGCGCGTCAACCACGGAGAGTGACATCAGAATTCCTTTGGGTGCCCGGGGCGGGTCTCGAACCCGCACGCCTCGAAAGGCAGCCGCTTTTAAGGCGGCCGTGTCTGCCATTCCACCACCCGGGCGGGCAAGGAACACCGTATCGGTTGCCGGTGGGGTGGTGGAATCGGACAGGCGGGTGGGTCTAGCGAGCTCCGGCGCCCACTGTTTCGCGCTCCGCCGGGACCGAGGGGGTCACGTGGGTGAATTCCTCGCGCGGGGTGTGCAGTTGACCGAGTGCCACGGTCTCGCGGCGCAGCACGAAGGCGAGCGTCCAGTCGGCGACGACCCGGACTTTGCGGTTGAACGACGGGATACGGCTCATGTGGTACGTCCGGTGCATGAACCACGCGGGCATGCCCTTGACCTTGATGCCGTAGACGTGCGCGACACCCTTGTAGAGGCCGAGGCCGGCGACGCTGCCGACGTACTTGTGCCGGTATTCCTCGGGCTCACCGCCGAGGACCACCTCGCGGATGTTGTCGGCGAGCACCTTCGCCTGCCGGACCGCGTGCTGGGCGCTCGGCGAGCACCAGCCGCCCGGGTTGGTCAGGTCGGGGACCTGGGCGCAGTCACCGGCCGACCAGGCGCCCTCGAGCACCGTGTCGCCGTCGACGACCTGCAGGGTGGGCCGGCAGGTGACGTGGCCACGGGGGCCGCGCGGCAGGTCGGTGCGGTCCAGCATCGGCGACGGCTTGACGCCGGCCGTCCAGACCAGGGTCTCGGCCTGGAAACGTTCACCGTCACTGAGCACGATCTCGCCGTCGACGCACGACTCGAGCCGGGTGTCCAGACGCAGGTCGATGCCGCGTTTGTCGAGCTCGCGGGCGGCGTACGCGCCCATCTTCGGGCCGACCTCGGGCAGGATGCGGTTGGTCGCCTCGACGAGCACGAAGCGCACCTCGGCCTGGTCGAGGTCGGGGTAGTAGCGCAGGGCGTCGCGGACGACGTCCTCCATCTCCGCGAGCGCCTCGATGCCGGCGAAGCCGCCGCCGACGAACACGAAGGTCAGCGATGCCTTGCGCACCGCCGGGTCGGGGGTGACCGCCGCGACGTCGAGCCGGTTCAGGATGTGGTTACGCAGGTAGATGGCCTCACCGATGGTCTTGAACCCGATGCCCCGCTCGCGCAGGCCGGGGATCGGCAGGGTCCGGGAGACCGAGCCGGGCGCCACGATGATGTGGTCGTACGTCATCTCGGTGGACGGGCCGTCGATCGGCTGGACGGTGACCGTCTTGCGCGCGTGCTCGATCTTCGTCACTTCGCCGGACACGATGCGGCACTTGGACAGCTCCCGACGGAGCGGAACGACCGAGTGCCGCGGGCTGATGTTGCCGGCCGCCGCCTCGGGCAGGAACGGCTGGTAGGTCATGTGCGGCTGAGGGTCGATGACGACCACCTCGGCGCGGCGCCGGTTGAGCTTCTTGGACAGGCGCAGGGCGGCGTACAGACCGACGTGACCTGCTCCTACGACAACGATGCGCTGCGGATTCACATATTGATTGTCTCGCCTGGAAGCGCTCGACGCCCCGTTCTGTGACGTACGACAAGCCCGTTTGTCAAGTGCCGTGAAGCACATATTTCAGGGAGATTTCACGCTCGGCGCAGAAGCCGTGCGATCAGGACGGTGGCGCCGACCGCCCCGAGAATGCCGAGCAGGGTGGCCACCAGAAACGCACCACCGGCCAGATCGGCGGAAAGCGCCAGAGTGACCACGGTGAGTACGGCCGAGACCAGTAGGACCGCCGCGGCGCGCAACAGCCAGCCCCCGACCACCTCCAGGTTGACCACCGCGTCGTAGGGCAGAACCGCGGCCAGGGCCGTCAAGGTGTGTCCGAGGTAGAGCAACGACGCGATCGACAGCACCCGCCACAACTCGACCGAGGCCCCGTACCCGGCGGTGTCGACGAGCCAACCGGTCACCACCACCATCGCGGCCAGGGTGGCCCCCCGGCCGCGCGGCACCACCGCCGGATAGACGGCGAGCAACGTGAGGGGGATGAAATATTGCGTCCCGGTGAGCGAGACCGGCCACGCCACAAGCATCGCGAGCAGGCCCGATATGCCTATCCCGCACCGAACCAGGAACGGGGTGCCGGTGGCTCGGGCGGTGACCGCCCGGGCGGCCGCCACGGCGTTCGTCACTGAACCGGCCATCATCGCCCCCGCGGAGCCGAGGCGAGCCGGGCCACGTCGCGCAGCACCAGGTCGAGGCTGCCGGACCCGGCCCAGGCCACCACCGGGACGCCGTGCTCGCGCAACCGGCCCAGCACGTTCTCCCGTTCCATCCGCCACAGCCGAGTGGCCAGCGGCGTCCACTGGCCCCGGTTGCCGGGGGCGGCGTCCGGCGGCAGCGTGTCGACCGCCACCACGTAACGCCCGGACCGGGTGAGCTGGGCCAGCATGTCGGCCGAGCGGGGATCGACAAGCGGGGTCAACACCATCACCAGAGCATCCGACGAGACGTGGTGGAAACCGAAGACGTTCGCGTAGTCGTCGTCGCCCTCGACCGGATCGGGGCGGACGTCGAGCAGCCACTCCAGGACCGTCAGGTATTGCCGGCGGCCGGTGGCGGCCCGCAGCCGGCGGGCCGTCGCACCGTACTCCAGCAGCGAGACCCGGTCGCCGCGCTGGAGGTAGTGCTCGGCGATCGCGGCCGCGGCCCGGACCGTGGTGTCGAGCACCGACGCACCCCCGGCCACGCCACCGGACCGGCCCACCTCACCCAGCACGTCGAGCAGCAGCAGCACCTCGGCGTCCCGGTCGGACAGGGTCGAGGCGACATGCAGGTCGCGGGTGCGCAGGGAGACCCGCCAGTCGATGCGCCGGAGCCGGTCGCCGGGCGCGAACGGGCGTACCCCCGCGAGCTCGCCGCCCTCCCCCGGTCGCCGCGACCGGTGGTTTCCCACCAGGCCGGCCGCCGCCGGCATGGCCTCGGTCGCCTTGAACGGATCGGTGACCGGATAGACCCGCACGCCCCGGGCCGGCACCACCACCGGCCGGCAGGCCAGCAGACCGCCACAGGCCGCCACGCGGGCCGCGGCCGGGCCGACGTCCTGCCGCCCCCACCGGTTGGCGTCGCCGGGCAGATCGACCGCGTGCCAGCCGTCCGGCGGCACCGAGATCGCGAACGGGCGATCGGCGTGTTCCAGCTTGAGCCACGGCGACGTGCGGGTGCGCACCACGACCAGGTCGTAGGCGATGACGTCGGGGTTGGTCACGGTGAGCGAGGCGTCCACGTGGCCGCCCTCGACGATGTGTTCGTCGCCGGTCGCGATGGTCAGCTCGGGGGCCGAGCGCGGCATCCGGCGCAGGCTCGCCGCGGCACCGATCGCGAACGGCGCGGCCAGCAGCACCAGGTCGACCCGGCCCAGGGCCACCCCGAGCAGCAGGAGCAGACCGGTCAGCAGCACCGCCCGGCCCAGCGCCCGGGTCGGCACCCACGCCGGACCGGCGAACTGCTCCGGCTCGGGCGGGAGCGGCGGCACCATGTGCCGCAGCGGGGGACGGTCAGTCATGCCGCGCGTAGGTGGGCAGCGCGCCGCTGGCCGGCGCCGGCACGTTTGTCAGCACCTCCTGCACCACGAAGGCGGGGTCGACACGACGCAGCCACATCTCCGGCCGCAGCGTGATCCGGTGGGCCAGGGCCGGGATCGCCACGTCCTTGACGTCCTCCGGCACCACGTAGTCGCGGCCGGCCATCGCGGCCCGCGCCCGGGCCAGCAGCAGCAGCGCCAGCGAGCCGCGCGGCGACGAACCGACAAGCACCGACGCGTGCTCCCGGGTGGCCGCGGCGAGCGACACGATGTAGCGGCCGATCGAGTCCTCGACCGTGACGCTCTCCAGCGCGGCCTGCATCGCCTGCAGCACCTGGGCATTGACCACCGGCTGCAGGAAAGCCTCCTCCTGGCGGCGGTTCATCCGGCGCTGCAGGACCTCCCACTCCTCCTCGGCGCTCGGATAGCCGAACGACACCCGGATCAGGAACCGGTCGAGCTGCGCCTCGGGCAGCGGATAGGTGCCCTCGTACTCGATCGGGTTGGCCGTGGCCAGCACGTGGAACGGCGGATCGAGGCGGTAGGTCACCCCCTCGACCGAGACCTGCTTCTCCTGCATCGCCTCGAGCAGCGCCGCCTGCGTCTTCGGCGGCGTGCGGTTGATCTCGTCGGCGAGCAGCATGTTGGTGAAGACCGGACCGGCCCGGAACGCGAAGTCACCCTTGCGCTGGTCGTAGAGGAACGAGCCGGTGACGTCGGCCGGCAGCAGGTCGGGAGTGAACTGCAAGCGGCGGAAGTCGAGGCCGAGCGACTGCGCGAACGAGCGGGCGGTCAGCGTCTTACCCAGGCCGGGCAGGTCCTCCAGGAGCACGTGACCACCGGCCAGGATGCCGGCCAGGACGAGCTCCAGGGAGTCGCGCTTGCCCACCAGGACGCTGCCGACCGAGTCGAGAACGGCACCGGCCAGCCTGCCCACCTCGTACGGGGGAAGGGCATTTTCCGTCACAGTCGCTCCAACGCTTCCACGTAGGTCTCCAGTTCACGGGTTTTCGCCGAGCGGCGCCCGTGATCGTGCATAGCCGCCCAGAGAGGGTCACCGAGCAGTTCGCGCGCGCGCCGCGGATCGGACGCGCGGGTGATGCCGTGACGCAGGCGCAGCCGCTCGTCCGCGAGCTCGGTCAGCACCGGCAGAACGTTACGCGTATAGAGATCGGGGTCGGTGTTCGCCCGGTCCAGACTTTTCTCCCAGCGCCGCACCGCGGCCCGCAGCGAGTCGAACGCCCGCCCGTCGTCGGCGCGCGCGGCCCGGCGCCGTTTCGGCAGGGGCGGCGGCGCGACCTCGGACACCGCCCACAGGACCGCCCGCAGTCCGATGAAGAACGCCACCACGAGCAGCACCGAGATGTGCAGGCCGCCGGCTCGCAGCGCGGCGATCGTCACCACCGTCGCACCCGCGATCAGCAGGGCGTTGCGCACCACCCACCAGAGCCGGGACTTGCGCTTGACGACCGGTTCGGCCACCTCCTCGACCGACTCGTCGCGGAAGCTGAACAGCTCGTCAAGTCCGCCGTCACTCATCCGGGCACCCCCGCCCCGAGGTCGGCGCGCAGCCGCTCGAGGGCGCTGATCGCCTGCTGGCGCATCGTGTTGTCGACGGCGTGCGTGGCATATCGCGCCTCGCGGTAGACCTCCAGCAGCGCGGCCAGCACCTGAGCGTCGACCCGCTGCTCGCGCAGCAGCCGGCCGACCAGGTCGGTCGGACTGTCGCCGGGATTTCGGGGGGTGCCGGCGGCCGCCGCCGCCTGCTCCAGTCGCACCCAGCAGGCGATCACCGCGCGCCGCGGGTCCCGGTCGGTGTCGGACAGCTCCTCCAGGCCGGCGTCGAGCGCGGCGACGAGTTCCTCGGCCGTGCGCACGCCCTCCTGGCCGGTGCGCCGGCCGCGTTTGCCCTTGCGGGCCCGCCGCTTGGCGGCGTCGCGCAGCACCGCCCAGGCCACCAGCACGAGCACGACCACCAGGATGATGCCGAGAATCACCAGGGCCACGGTGCCGACCCATTCGGGCAGGCCCCGAGCCGCTTCCGGCGGCGCTTCCGGCGGCCGCGAACCGCCGGACCGGGTCGGCGGCAGCAGCGGCGGCGGCGTCGGGGTGGCGTCGGGCTGGATCTGGTCGAGCTGCGGCGACGACCGGGTGGCGGCCAGCGCGGTGACAAAGAGCAGCACGAAGACGGCGGCCATCGGCCACCAACGGCGCACAGCGGCGAGATCCATCAGCGCAGGCTCAGTTCCACTATCGGGATCGGATGTGCCCGAATCATGCCAGGCCGGCGAGCCTCTTCGCACGGTCGAACACCTCGTCGAGCATCGCCGGGGTAAGCCGTCCGGTGAAGGTGTTCTGCTGGCTGACGTGAAAACACCCGAGCAGCTCGGGTACGCCGGGCAGGCTGACCTGCGCTCCGTGGCCGAATCGGGGTCGCGGGACGGGCGCTTCGACCCGGTAGACGGCGCGCATCGCGGGCCACCACGCACCCCAGGCAAATGCCCCGAGGGCCACCACGACCTTGAGTGTCGGGCGGATCAGCTCCAGCTCCCGGTGGAACCAGGGGGCGCAGTTGTCGCGTTCCCCGGGCGTCGGTTTGTTGTCGGGCGGCGCGCAGCGGACAGCCGGGAAGATCCTCGTGTTTCGCAGTTCGAGGCCGTCCTCCCGCGACACGCTCGATGCCTGGTTGGCCAACCCGGCCCGGTGCAGCGCCGCGAACAGCACGTCACCCGAACGATCCCCGGTGAACAGCCGCCCGGTGCGATTGCCCCCGTGCGCGGCCGGCGCCAGCCCGAGAATCCCGATCTCCGCGTCCGCCACCCCGAAACCCGGAATCGGCCGCCCCCAGTAGACCTGGTCGCGGAACGCGGCCCGCTTGACCCGGGCCACCTCCTCGCGCCAGGCGACCAGGCGCGGGCAGGCGAAACAATCCACGATCCGGGCGTCGAGCACGCCGAGGTCAGCGGCCTCGGCGGCGAGGCGCGCCACGTCTTGCGGGGTACGGGATTCCACCTGACCCAATTTCACACACCGCCCCCGCGGCGGCACCTCCGGGTGGGCCGCTAGCGCGACGGACTCGGCGACACCGCGGGACTCGACGGCGCAGTCGGCGTCGGGGTGGCGGTCGGGGTGGCGGATGCGGAGGTGGAGGCGGACGGCTGCGGGGTTCGTGTGTTCGGGTCGGTGAACGGGGCGTTGACCGGGCAGTACGGATAACCCAGGTGGACCGAGCGGCCGGATTCGCCGGTGATCGGGTCGTCGCAGTGGTTGTCGCCGAGCCTGATCGGGTTGCCCTCCTGGTCGAAGAGGCGGGCGTCGTTCACCAGCCGGCCCTGGCCGTCGTAGACGAAGACGTCACTGATGTTGCTGTACGGGTTGCTGCCGCTGTAGTCGACGTAGTTCGCACCGCCGTTCTCGTTGCGGGCGTGGCTGTCGGCGGTCTGGAACCCGGCAAGCGCGAAGATGATCAGGAAGGCGGTGCCGGCGCGCAACGCGTAGCGGGGGGTGCGGGTCAGGTCGGGACTGCGCCTGGCCAGGATTATCGAGAGGGTCACGCAGCCGGCCAGCAGCACCAGGGCGACCAGGTCGCTGTCGCCGATCCGGGGCAGCAGACCCATGTTGCCGCGGTTGGCCTGCAGCAGGAACGCGATGGCCATGGCGGCCAGGTAGCCGCGGGCCACCCACCAGGCCGGGCGGAGCAGGCGCAGGAAGTCACCGGCCTTCTCGTAACCGATCACCGGGCCGACCCGGACATCCACCTTGCGCAGGATCTCCAGGATGTTGTCGCGCGCCTCGATCAGCTCGGGGTAGCGGGGCTTCGGCGGCTCCGGGAAGTCACCGACGAGGCCGGCGGTGGCGCGCAGCTCCGCGGCGTACGCCTCCGGTGTGCCCAGTCGCTCGACGAGCGTGCCCGAGCCCTCGGCCCGCACCTCCGCCAGGTGTTCCGGGAGATCCTCCAGCAGTTCGTCCCGCACCTCGGCGGACAGGCCCGACAGGGCCTGCCGTACGCCGTCGACGTATGCGTCTATCTCGGTCACGCCGCCCCCCGCTCGCGCAGCAGATCGTCCATGGTGGATGCAAACCCGTGCCACACCTTGCCGGACCGCTGCAACTCGGCCCGGCCGGCGGCGTTGAGGCCGTAGTACTTGCGGTGCGGGCCCTCGTCGCTGGGCACCACGTAGGTGTTGAGGAGGCCGCCGCTGAAGAGGCGGCGCAGCGTGCCGTAGACGGACGCGTCGCCGACTTCCTCGATGCCCGCCGCGCGCAATCGGCGCAGGATGTCGTAGCCGTAGCCGTCCTCGTCGCGCAGGACGGCGAGGACGGCCAAGTCCAGCACGCCTTTGAGGAGCTGGGTCGTGTCCACGCACGGCACAGTAGTGTGGATTGCGAAGTACCGTCAAGCGCGAACTAGCACCGACCTTCTCAGGAAAGCGAGAAGGCGATTCCGTCGAGGATGTCGTGTTCGGACGCGACCAGTTCGGTCCGGCCCACCCGGTCCATGATGATCTTCAGGATGAGGGCGCCGCCGGCGATCACGTCGGCTCGGCCGGGATGCATGACCGGCAGCGCCAGCCGCTCGGCAGTGGTCATCGCGAGCAGTTCGTCGGCCACCTTGGCGACCGCCGCGCGGCTGACGCGGGCGTGGTGGATGCGGGCCGAGTCGTACGACGGCAGCCCCAGGGCCAGCGCCGTCACTGTGGTGACCGTGCCGGCCAGCCCGACGAGGGTGCCCGCCGACCGCCCCGGAACGGCCGCCAGCGCGGTCTCGACCGCCTCGGTGATGTCCCGGGTGGCGGCGGCGACCTCGGCCGCCGCGGGCGGGTCGGAGTGCAGATGGCGCTCGGTCATCCGGACACAACCGATGTCCATCGAGATCGCGTGCTCGACCCGGGCGGAGCCGGTCACGAACTCGGTCGAGCCGCCGCCGATGTCGAAGATCAGGAAGGGTGGCGCGGCGTCCAGGCCGGCCACCGCCCCCGCGAACGAGAGCCGGGCCTCCTCGTCGCCGGTGATCACCTCGGGGTCGACGCCGAGCACCCCGCGGACCATGTCACGGAAGTCGGCGGCGTTGGCGGCGTCCCGCGAGGCCGACGTCGCGCACATCCGGACCCGGTCGATGCCCAGCTCGGCGATCTCCGCCGCGTACACCTGCAAGGCCTTTCGGGTGCGCGCCAGCGCGGCGTCGGACAGCCGGCCGGTGCGATCGACGCCCTCGCCGAGCCGCACGATCTCCATCCGCCGGGCGATGTCGGTGCTCCGCCCGTCCGTGACGTCGGCGATGAGCAGGCGGATCGAGTTGGTTCCGCAGTCGATGGCCGCGACTCTCACAGGTGCAGCAGCATTCTCGTGTTCCCCAGGGTGTTGGGTTTGACCCGCTCGAGGTCGAGGAATTCGGCGACACCCTCGTCGTAGGAGCGCAGCAGCTGCTCGTAGACCGGGTGCGGGACGGGCGCGCCGTCGATCTCGGTGAAGCCGAACGAGCCGAAGAAGCGGGTCTCGAACGTGAGGCAGAAAACCCGGGCCACGCCCAGCTCACGGGCGACATCGAGAAGCCGGGACACGATCTGGTGGCCGATCTTGCGGCCGCGGCAGGCCGGATCCACCGCAACGGTACGGATCTCGGCGAGGTCCTCCCACATGACGTGCAGGGCCCCGCAACCGAGCACGCGACCCGGCTCGTCGACCGCGACCCAGAACTCCTGGACCGCCTCGTAGAGCGTGACCGTGGCCTTCGACAGCAGGCGCCGATCGGTGGTGTAGGTGTCCACGAGGGCCCTGATCGCCCGTACGTCACTGGTGCGCGCCCGCCGGATCTCCACCTATTCGTCCTTCTTCGCGGTTACGCAGGGCCCGCCCGCCCACCACGGTTCGACCGCGTCCCGCACCTCGTCGCCGAACGGGTTGACGCCCCGGCCGGCGGCGAGCGCGTGGCCCAGGTGGACATGCAGGCACTTGACCCGGTCGGGCATCCCGCCGGCGGCGACCTCGGCGATCTCGGGTACGTCCTCGATCGCCTTGCGGCGCGCCAGATAGTCCTCGGCCGCCTGCTCGTAACGCTCGGCCAGCACGGGATCGGTCGACAGGCGCTCCTGCATGTCGCGCATGACTCCGGCGGACTCCAGCCGGCTGCACGCGGCCGTCGCATGCGGGCAGGTCAGGTAGAAGAGCGTGGGGAACGGGGTGCCGTCGGGCAGGCGCGGCGCCGTCTCGACGACGTCCGGGTTGCCGCACGGGCAACGGTGCGCGACGGCGCGGGTGCCGCGAGGTGCGCGGCCGAGCTGGGCCGCCACGATGTCGAGATCGGCTTCGGAGGGACTTGCCATGTCAGTTTCGAGGCTCCGCGTCTGCTGATTGCACGCTGCTCCACAGCGTGTCGTACCACCGGTCGGGGGTGGCCGGCGCGGCCTTGTTGCCGGACTCGCGGGCGGCCCCGGCCGGATCGTTGATCACCAACAGCGGGGTCTCCCCGGGCAGCACGTAGGAGAGCCGCTTGCGAGCCTGCGCCCGGAGGTATTCCGGGTCCTTCCACTTCGCCAGTTCCTGCTGGTCGAGAGCGATCTGCTGGCGCTGGGCGGCCTGATCGGCCTCCATCTGGGCGATTTCCGACTTCTGCGCCAGATAGACCCGGAGCGGATATGTGTACGCCAAGGCCAGCGCCACGAACACCACGATCAGGACGGTCGCGCGGCCGGTCAGCGCGCGGGGCCGGGGGGCGGCCGTCCGCTTCGCCGGGCCGGTGCCCACACCCACCGTGCGGCGGGTCGGGGCGGGCCGCGCCCGGGTGCGGGTCTGCACGCGGGTGGTGCCGGTCGTGCGCACCCGCGACGAACCGGTGCGGCGGGTCGGGCCCTGTCCGCTCGGCGCGCGTCGCTGTGTGGTCACCCTGCTCCCCCGCTCGACCGGTCACGGATTGTGGCACTCCCCTTGAGAGTGCCACAACTCCATGATCTTCGGTCCGGCTGTTACGCGGCCCGGTAACGCGGGAAAGCGCCCGCCCCGGCGTACCGGGCCGCGCTCTCCAGCTGCTCCTCGATGCGCAGGAGCTGGTTGTACTTGGCGACCCGGTCCGAGCGGGCGGGGGCGCCGGTCTTGATCTGGCCACTGCCGACCGCGACCGCGAGGTCGGCGATCGTGGTGTCCTCCGTCTCACCGGAGCGGTGCGACATCATCGTCTTGAAACCGGCCCGGTGCGCCAGGTCGACGGCGTCGAGCGTCTCGGTCAGCGAGCCGATCTGGTTGACCTTGACGAGAACCGAGTTGGCGGCGCTCTCCGCGATGCCCCGGCCGATGCGCGTCGGGTTGGTCACGAACAGGTCGTCGCCGACGATCTGGATCTTGTTGCCCAGCTGCGCGGTCATCGCGCTCCAGCCGGCCCAGTCCTCCTCGGACAGCGGGTCCTCGATCGAGACGATCGGGTACTCGTCGGCGAGCTTCGCGTAGTAGGCGATCATCTCGTCCGTCGACTTCGGGGAGCCCTCGAAGACGTACGCCCCGTCCTTGTAGAACTCGGTGGCCGCGACGTCCATGGCCAGCACGATGTCGGTGCCCAGGGTGAAGCCGGCCGCCTTGACCGCCTCACCGATCAGGTCGAGCGCGGCGGCGTTGGCCGCGAGGCTCGGCGCGAAGCCGCCCTCGTCGCCCAGGCCGGTCGACAGGCCCTTCTTCTTCAGCACCGACTTCAGCGCGTGGTAGACCTCCGCGCCGGTGCGCAGCGCCTCGCGGAACGTCGGCGCGCCGATCGGGGCGATCATGAACTCCTGCACGTCGACGTTCGAGTCGGCGTGCGCACCACCGTTCAGGATGTTCATCATCGGCACCGGCAGCAGGGCCGCGTTGGGCCCGCCGAGGTAGCGGAACAGCGGCAGCTCGGCGGAGGTCGCGGCGGCCTTGGCGACGGCCAGGGACACGCCCAGGATCGCGTTGGCGCCCAGCTCCGACTTGTCCGCGGTGCCGTCCAGGTCGAGCATCTTCTGGTCGATCAGGCGCTGCTCCGACGCCTCGTAGCCGACCAGCTCGTCGGCGATCTTGTCTTCGATGTTGGCGACGGCCTTCTCGACGCCCTTGCCCAGGTAACGGCCCTTGTCGCCGTCGCGCAGCTCGAGCGCTTCGAATGCACCGGTCGAGGCGCCCGAGGGCACCGCGGCGCGGCCGACCGTTCCGTCGTCAAGCCCGACCTCGACCTCAACGGTGGGGTTGCCCCGGGAGTCGAGAATTTCGCGGGCGACGATCGCCTCAATGGTGGCCATGTGTGGTCTCGCTCCTCTTCACATAGGTTGCAGTCACCGACCGCGACCCTGCGGCCGACCACGGCACTGAGCGTATCCGGGCGCGGTAGCGGACGTACGCGCGGCCGGTGAACTTACGACCGATGGCTCAAGGTCGGGACTTTGGTGCCGATCTCTCGGGCACTATGAGCGCTTCGAGTCTCCCGCCGGACGGGTCGTTCATCGAGATGACCTCCTACGGCGAAACGCATCCCGAGGTGAGGGTCGTGCACGCCTCCGGGACGGTGGTCACCCTCTCCCTGGCGAAGGCCCACCTGCCACCCACGAATTCGACCGTGCAACTGCGCTGGGCAGCGGCTCCGCGCGGGCGCTACGCCCAGGACGGCTATGTCGTCTCGGTCGACGGCAACCGGGTGGAGGTCCACTTCACCGGCCAGCCGGCGATCATGCAGAGCCGCTCCTTCGTGCGGGGCGGAGGCGGCGAACCGGTCGTGCTGAGCCGTCCCGGGGAGGCGGACGCGATCGGGGTGGTGCACGACATGAGCGAGCGGGCGGTGCGCGCCCACTTCACCGACGTCCAGTTGCGCCCCGGCGACGAGATGACGCTCAGTATTCATGTCGGCGACGAGTTGGTCGCCTTCCCGGCCACCGCCTTCAAGGTCAACTCACTGCGCCAGCAGGTGCCGTTCCCCGGCCCGCTCTCCGTCGAGATGGTCGCCGTCTTCGATGACGAGCAGGAGGAGTCCCAGGCCCGGGTCATCCGGCGGTACATCATGCGGCACCAGATGTCGCACCGGAACCGCTCCCACGACTGAGGTGAGACTGATACTCGTTTGCGCCGGGTTGCGGGCGTAGGCAAGGGTGTCAGTCGTGCCTTCGCGTCTACGCCTCACCGCCGCCGGTCTCACCACCGGGGCGGTGCTGCTCGGCCTGACCGGGTGCACCGGCCTCGACCAGGCCAGCGCGGCCGGCATCAGCCGGGACGACATGGTGTCGGAGATGGCCGTCCAGCTCGCCCGGGTGACCGGGCTCACCTACACCGCGACCTATCAGCTCGCCGGGGGCGACACCGCGACCGTGACGCAGGCCCAGAAACCCACCCGCACGGCCTACGACTTTCCGGGCGGCCGCCTCGTCGAGGAGACCGCCGGCACCGTCCGCTGCTCGGCCAAGCGGGAGTGCACGCGAACCGCTCCGCAGCCGGCCACCGCCCTGCCCCTGCCCGGCAGCACGCTGGTCACCCCGGAGGCCGCGCTCGCCCTGCTCAACGCGGCCACGCTCGACCAGGACGTCGAGGTCACCCCGCACGACACCACCATCGCCGGCCGGCACGCCACCTGTCTCGACCTGACCCGGGTCGACGGCACCCCGACGTCCGAGTTCGGCATCTGCGTGACCAACGAGGGCGCGCTCGGCAGCTTCGCCGCCACCATCGCCGGCACCCGCTACGAGCAGGCCATGACGGCGTACAAGGAGAAGGCCGCGCCGGAAGCGTTCGAAGCTCAGACCTTGCGATAACGCATCTGCACCACCGAGAACAAGCCGTAGGCCGCGATCCCGAGGGCGGTCGCCACCAGCATCCACGTGCCGTACGCCTGCGCGGCCATCGCCCGCAGCGCCGCGTCGAGCCCGCGCGCCTTGTCCGGGTCGTAGTTGACGGCCGCCACCACCAGCAGCACCCCGCCCGTCCCGTAGGCGACGCCCTTGGCGGTGTAACCGATCTCACCCAGCCGCTGGATCGTCCGCCGGACACCGGCGGTCATCTGCGACGTCTTCAGGTGCTTCTCGAACTTCCTGGTGAGGCCGTAGACAGCCAGGCCGGCCCCGATCACCGCCACCGTGACCCCGATCGCCGCCACCGCGAACCGGCCGCCCGCCGACACCATGAGGTCCTGGCTGGTCTGTTCCTGCAGGTCGGCGCTCGACTTGTTCTTGCCCTTGAGGACCTTGATGCCGGTCCACGCGAGGTAGGTGTAGAAGGCGGCCCGGCCGGCCGACGCCACCCGCTCGTAGACACGGTGCCGTCCGCGCTGGTCACGGTGCCCGATGGCGGCCTCGAAGATCTGCCAGATGGTCATCGCGAGCAGGCCGGCCACGAGCGCGACGATGAGTGCGGCGCCGTACGGCTTGGCGGCAAGCGTGTGCAGCGCCCCGGACTGGTCGCCGTCGGCCGGGGCGGTGCCGAACGCGATGCGCAGGATCAGCCAGGCGAACAGCAGGTGCAGGGCGCCGTAGCCGGCCAGCCCGGCGCGGGTCAGGCGCTCGAGCCACAGGTTGTCTTTCGCCTTGTTGGCGTGCGAGGTCAAGGAGGCCACGGTGTCCTCCTTGACCTGTAGATCTCTCCGCGAAACCCGCTTCACACCCCGAGCAGCGTGCGCAGGTGGCGCGGCGGCGGGGAGCCGTGCGCCAGCATCGCGTCGTGCCAGGCTTTCGGGGTGGCGCCGAACGGGCGGGCCGCGGCGATCCCGGCCATCTCGGTGTAGCCCACGAAATAGGTGCTGAGCTGGGTCGACGTGAGCAGGGCCCGGCGCCACTTGCCGGCCGCCTCGCCCTCCTCCTGGAAGCCGCGGCCGGTCATCAGCGCCATCGCCTCGGCCTCGGGCAGGTCCTCGCAGTGGGCCAGCTGGTCGATCATCGCGTTGATGCTTATCCGCAGCTGCATCTTGAGCTGCTGGAGACGCACCGGCAGGCCGCCGAAGCCGACCGAGGCCATCAGCTCCTCGGCATAGACCGCCCAGCCCTCGATGAACGGGCCCGACGAACCGAGCGAGCGCACCCGGGTCTCGGCCCGGAACCGGCGCGCGTGGGCCAGCTGCAGGAAGTGGCCGGGCATCGCCTCGTGGACGGTCAGGTCGCGGATCATGTGGTCGTTGTATTCGCGGTAGAACGACTCGACTCGCTCCGGCGACCACCCCGCCGGGGTCGGCGAGATGCAGTAGAACGTCGGCACGTCGGCCGTCTCGAACGGGCCGGGCGGGTCGCAATAGGCCACCGCGACGCCGCGGGCGAACTCGGGCATCTCCTCGATCACGAGCGGGTCGTCGATGAGCGTGAGGAGGTCGTGCGCCCGGACGAACGCGGTCGCCTCGGCCATCGTGACCTTGGCGAGGTCGACGATGGTGGCGTCGTCGGGATGGTCGGCGGACAGCGTGCCGAGGGCGCGGCGGACCGTCTCGTCGGTCTCCGGACCGCCCACCAACTCGGCCGCGGCCGCGCGCAGCTGCTCGCCGAGCTGATCGAGCCGGCCGCGGGCGCGGGACAGCACCTCGGCGGCGGGCAGCTCGGTGTCGAGGGTGTGCCAGAGCCGCGCCTCCCACAGCGGGCGGCCCAGACGCGGGTCACGGCCCGGCTCACCGGTCTCGAGCCGCTCGCGCAGCCAGCCGTCGAACTCGGCGAGCGCGGCCAGCGCGGTGGCGGCGGCCGGCTCGACCGCGGCACGCATGCCGGGCTCCTGCTCGAGGAGCGCCGGCAACTCGTCCCGGATCAGCGCGGCCGTGCCGGCGAACTGGCCCACCGCCGTCTCGGCGTGGATGCGTGGCACGTCACGCAGCACCGCGCGGGCCGTGGCCAGCGCGTCGGGAATCGCGGCGAGCCGGCCGCCGAGGCTGGTCAGGCGCTCCTCGACGGGCGCGAACTGGCGGGCGAGCAGTGCGTGCAGCAGCGGCCCGGGATTGTGGCCCAGCGGGTTCCACTCGTGCTCGCGCACGTCGGTCAGCTCGAACAGCCCGCGCTCCACCACCGCCGCGAGAATCGCGTGGTCGGCCTGGTCCTCCGGGCCGAAGGTGTCGGGATCGATGCCGGAGAGCGCGTCGGCGGCGTCGCGCAGCATGGCCACCCGGTCGGCGACGGCGCCCGGCGACAGGTCGGGTATGCGGTCGTCGTAGCGGTGGTCACCGACCTCCGCGGCCAGACCGGGGTCGGCCTGCAGGATGGCGTCGACGATGTCTTCGGCGAGTTGTACGAACTCCGGCATGCGAGAAAACTACTCGGCGGGTCCGACATTCTTCTGCTCGGCGCTCCGCACCGACGTCGCGTACGTCAATGTGGTGCGCCGCAGTTCCGCCTCGGCGTCCACCCCGGCCGCCCGCGCCTGGGCGACCACCCGCAGCAGCGCCGGGCCGAGCTCGTCGCCGGCCGGCAACGGCACCTCGAGGCCGGCCCGCTCGGCCCGCTGGAGGATCTTCGCGGCCAGCGCCAGCGCCGGCTGACTCAGCGCGACGCCGTCCAGGATCGACTCCCGCGACTTCTCGGCCTTCTTGATCCGCTCCCAGTTGGCGGTGATCTCCTCGATGTCGGTGATGTCGGCATCGGCGAAGACGTGCGGATTGCGGCGCACCATCTTCTCGACCAGGCCGCCGGCCACGTCGTCGATGCCCCAGGCCGAGCCGTCCGGGAGCTCCTCGGCCATCCGGGCGTGCAGGATCACCTGCAGGAGCACGTCACCCAGCTCCTCGCGGAGGGTTTCCAGGTCGTCGGCCTCGATCGCGTCGAACGCCTCGTAGGCCTCCTCCAGCATGTACTGGGCGAGGCTGCGATGGGTCTGCACGCGCTTCCACGGGTCGCCGCCCGGGGAGGCCAGCCGGTCCAGCACCGCCACCGCGTCGAGCAGGCGGGCGCCGGGCGGGTCCCACGAGCCGTACATCAGCTCGAGTTCGGCCAGCTCGGGTTCGCGGGTCAGGCGCAGGCCCAGCTGACGGGCGAAATCCTGGTCGCCGGCCGGACCGGCGAGCCAGACAACCGCCGCCTTGCCCGACAATTCCGACACAACGCGCTCGGGGTCCGGAATGATCACTTCGACCGGAACTCCCGCGTGCCGCAACGCGTCGGCCTGCTCCGACTCGGCCGCGGTGAGGACCGGGAACTGCCGGACGGCGTCCCAGGCCGCAGCCGTGAGCAGGCCGGCCGGCAGGCGCGGCGAGGTGACCAGCAGGATGATGCGGGCGGGCACCTTAAGAGGCGCTGACCGGCGCGGACTCGTCGTCGCCCAGCGGCACGCTGACCAGCGGGCGGACCTCGCCGTTGGCCGTCTGGAACTGCAGGACCGGGATGCCGAGCGGCTGGTAACGCGGGTTGACCTTGATGTCGAGCGGCTTGGCCACCTCGGCGATCTCGGTGCGCACCGCCGTCGCGGTCTGCACCAGCTGCTTGTTCGAGTCGGGCAGGCTCGTCTTGAACTGCTCGAACGAGCTGCCCTCCTGGATCTGCCCGTTCGCCGCGAGGACCTCGAAGATCTCCCGGAGGTCGGCATCGGACAGCGCCGCCGGGCTGGTGATGCCCTGACGCAGCACGCGCACATAGGTGTCGGCCTCGGCGTAGAGCCGGACGAACTCGGTGGTCGCCGGCACGTGCAACGACGAGGCGTATTCCTCGAGGTTCATCTCGGCCGGCAGCGACACGCTCTTCGCCTTGGCCACCTTGGCCAGCACATCGGCGCTGATCAGGGTGCGCACCACGTCGGTGCGGGTGACCGCCATGGTGGCCGGCGTGCCGGGGGTGGACCGGGCGGCCTTGACGACGGCGTCGTGGGCCTCGTCCCACACGTCCTGCACGCGGGCCTCGGTGAGGCGGGAATCGCCCAGATAGGCGGCCACGGACGGCTCGGAGCGGCAGGCGGAAAGGCCGGCCACGGCGAGGGACGCGACGACAACGACGGATGCGAGTCGGCGAACACGCTGCATGGTCCTGACTCTCTCACGCCCGCTGGGACACACGTCGCCGACCCCCGGAAAACGGATCATCCGGCCACCGGCGCCTTGACCGGCACCTCACCCAGGACGTCTTTGAGCAGCTGCGCGCACCACTGCAGGAGGGCCTGGTCGCGCAGCGGTTCGCCACCCATCCGGCGGGTGGCCGGCCGGGGCACGCTCACCTGGTCGGTGGCCTGCTTGTAGACCGAGTCGGGGTGGTAGCGCTTGAGCCGCAGCTGCTTGGAGTCGGGCAGCGGCAGCGGGGCGAGCCGGATGTGCTTGCCCTGCATCGACACGTCGGTCAGGCCGTAGGCACGGGCCGTCTGCCGGAAGCGGGCCACCGCGATCAGGTTGGCGACCTGGGCCGGCGGCTCGCCGTAGCGGTCGGTCATCTCGGCGATGACCTCCTCGAGCTTCCTGTCGTCCCGGGCCTCGGCCAGTTTCCGGTACATCTCGAGGCGCAGCCGCTCGACCGAGATGTACTCGACAGGCAGGTGGGCGTCGACCGGGAGGTCGATCTTGACCTCCGGCTCCTCCTCGGGGCGCTCGCCCTTGAACGCTTGCACGGCCTCGCCGACCATCCGGACGTAGAGGTCGAAGCCGACGCCCTCGATGTGGCCGGACTGCTCGCCGCCGAGCAGGTTGCCGGCGCCGCGGATCTCGAGGTCCTTCATCGCCACGTACATGCCGGCGCCGAGCTCGGTGTGCTGGGCGATGGTGGCGAGACGCTCGTGGGCGTGCTCGGTCAGCGGCTTCTCGCGGGGGTAGAGGAAGTAGGCGTACGCCCGCTCGCGGCCCCGGCCGACCCGGCCCCGGATCTGGTGCAGCTGGGCCAGGCCGAGCAGGTCGGCACGCTCGACGATCAGGGTGTTGGCGTTGGGGATGTCGATGCCGGACTCGACGATCGTGGTGCAGACCAGGACGTCGAACTCCTTCTCCCAGAAGCCGACCATCACCTTCTCCAGCTGTTCCTCGCTCATCTGGCCGTGCGCCACCGCGACCCGGGCCTCGGGGACCAGCTCGCGCAGCTTGCGGGCGGCGCGGTCGATCGACTCGACCCGGTTGTGCAGGTAGAACACCTGACCGTCGCGGAGCAGCTCACGGTGGATGGAGGCGGCGATCTGCTTCTCGTCGTGGGCGCCGACGAAGGTCAGCACCGGGTGCCGCTCCTCGGGCGGGGTGGCGATGGTGGACATCTCCCGGATGCCGGTGATCGCCATCTCGAGGGTGCGCGGGATCGGGGTGGCCGACATGGTCAGCACGTCGACCGAGGCGCGCAGAGCCTTGAGCTGCTCCTTGTGCTCGACGCCGAACCGCTGCTCCTCGTCCACGATGATCAGGCCGAGGTTCTTGAACTTCGTCGAGTTGGCCAGCAGGCGGTGGGTGCCGATGACGATGTCGGCGGTGCCGTCGGCGGCCTGTTCCAGGGCCAGTTTCGCCTCGGTCGGCGTCTGGAACCGGGACAGCTGCTTGATCTGCACCGGGAACTGGCCCATCCGGTCGGTGAACGTGTTGAAGTGCTGCTGGACGAGCAGCGTGGTGGGCACCAGCACGGCCACCTGCTTGCCGTCCTGCACGGCCTTGAAGGCGGCCCGCACCGCGATCTCGGTCTTGCCGTAGCCGACGTCGCCACAGATCAGCCGGTCCATCGGGACGGCCAGCTCCATGTCGTGCTTGACCTCGTGGATCGCGGCCAGCTGGTCCGGGGTCTCGGTGTAGGGGAAGGCGTCCTCCAGCTCGCGCTGCCAGGGCGAGTCGGGACCGAACGCGTGCCCCTTGGACGCCTGCCGGGCCGCGTAGAGCTGGATCAGCTGGGCGGCGATCTCGCGCACCGCCTTGCGGGCGCGGGCCTTGCTCTTCTGCCAGTCGGAGCCGCCCATCTTGTGCAGCGTGGGCTGCTCGCCGCCGACGTAACGGGACAGCTGGTCGAGCTGGTCGGTCGGCACGTAGAGGCGGTCGCCCGGTTGGCCACGCTTGGACGCGGCGTACTCGATCACCAGGTATTCGCGGTCGGCGCCGTTGACCGTGCGCTGCACCAGCTCGACGTAGCGACCGATGCCGTGCTGCTCGTGCACCACGTGGTCGCCGGGCTTGAGCTCGAGCGGGTCGATCGTGTTGCGCCGCCGCGACGGCATCTTCCGCATGTCCTTTGTCGAGGCTCCGCGGCCCCCGCTGATGTCGTTGCCGGTGATGACGGCCAGCTGCGAGGCCTCGTCGACGAAGCCGTGGTTGAGACCGCCGCAGGTGATCAGCACCTGGCCGGGCTCGATCGCCTTCTCGATGTGGTCGACCGGGGTCACCCCGACGCCGGCGTCGCGCAGCACCTCGGTCGCCCGCTGGGCCGTGCCGTGCCCCTCGAAGACCAGGGCGACGGTCCAGCCGGCGGCGACCCAGGCGGTCAGATCGGAGGTGAGCCGAGCGGTGTCGCCGTGGTAGAGCGGCACGGGCTGGGCGGCGAGGGCGATGGCGTCACCCTGGTCGGGCGACACCTGAACGGCCGAGGGGGCGTCGAGCCACGGCTGGTCGGCCGCGGCGGTCTCGTCGGAGTCGGCCGACGCCAGGCCGAACGGCGAGAGGGTCCACCACGGCTGGGACAGCGTCGCGGCGTGGGCGCGCACGTCGGCGAGAGTCTTGAAAGCGGCGGCGCCGACGTCGATCGGCGCCTGGCCGCCGACGGCGGCCGCGGCCCAGGAGGCCTCGAGGAACTCGTCCGAGGTACGGGTGAGGTCGTGCGCGCGGGTGCGGATCCGCTCCGGGTCGCAGAGCAGCACGTGGGTGCCGGCCGGCATGCAGTCGAGGAGCAGCTCCATGCTGCCGGTGCCGTCGAGCAGGGCCGGCGCCAGCGACTCCATGCCCTCGACCGGGATGCCTTCGGCCAGCTTGTCGAGGATCTCGGCGAGCTCCGGGTGGGCGGCGGACAGCTCGGCAGCCCGTTCCCGGACCGCGGGCGTCAGCAGCAGCTCCCGGCAGGGCGGCGCCCAGAGCCGGGTGACGGCGTCGATGGTGCGCTGGTCGGCGACCGCGAAGGTGCGGATCTCCTCGACCTCGTCGCCCCAGAACTCGACCCGGGACGGGTGCTCGTCGGTGGGCGGGAAGACGTCGAGGATGCCGCCGCGCACCGCGAACTCGCCCCGCTTGGTGACGAGGTCGACGCGGGCGTAGGCCATGTCGGCCAGCCGCCGCGCCACCCCCTCGAGGTCGGCCGCGCCGCCGTTGACCAGCTCGACCGGTTCGAGGTCGCCGAGGCCCTTGAGCTGTGGCTGGAGCAGGCTGCGCACCGGCGCCACGACCACCTGCAGCGGCTGCTCGCCGGGGTGGGCGAGCCGGCGCAGCACGGCCAGCCGCCGGCCGACGGTGTCGGAGCGGGGTGACAGGCGCTCGTGCGGCAGCGTCTCCCACGAGGGGAAGACCGCGATGCGGTCGGAGTCGATCAGGCAGCCCAGCGCGTCGGCCAGGTCGTCGGCCTCGCGGCTGGTGGCGGTGACGGCGAGCACCGGCCGCCCGGCGCCGCCCAGCTCGGTGCGGCCGGCGACGGTCGAGACCACGAACGGCCGCAGCGAGGCGGGGGCGGTCAGGTCGAGCGAGTCGGAATCCACGAAACCCTTGCGCGCCAGATCACGAGCGCGGGCGAGCCCTCGGTCACGCAGGGCCGCCGGGATCAGGCCGGAGAGTTGCATGCTGACTGCTCCCACGTCGAATAACCCAGACGAATAACCCCAGACGTCCGATGGGACGGGGGTAGGCGTTCGAGTCTAGTCCGGCCCACCGACGTTGCCGGGTCGGACAACATGTCCGACATAACGGTCGATATCCGGAGAATAGTCGATAGCTGTTAGTCAGTACGGCTCCCTGGGAGGCAACGTGCGGATCCTGCTGCTCGTAACGGCATTCAACGGACTGAGCCAGCGAGCCTGGTGTGCCCTGCGCGAGGCCGGGCACGAGGTCGGTGTCCAGTTCGCGACCAGCGGCCCCGACATGATCGCGGCCGTCCGGAAGGCCGATCCGGAGCTGATCATCTGCCCGTTCCTCAAGGAGCGGGTGCCGGCCGAGATCTGGCGGCGCCGGCGCACCGTGATCATCCACCCCGGCCCGGTCGGCGATCGCGGGCCGTCCGCACTGGACTGGGCGATCACCGAGAGCGCGCGGCTCTGGGGCGTCACGGCCCTGCAGGCGGTGCAGGAGATGGACGCGGGTCCGATCTGGGCCACCCGGACATTCCCCATGTCCGCCGCGCCGCCTCGCAAGTCGTCGCTCTACCACGGGCCGGTCGCCGACGCCGCCCTGGAGTGCATCTTCGAGGTCGTCGCCAAGGCCCAGGACCCGAAGTTCAAACCGACTCCGGCCGACCAGGCCCCCGCCGAGGTGCCCGGCGCCCGGCCGCGCGAGCTGATGCGCCAGTCCGACCGCGCCTTCGACTTCGCCGACCCGACCGAGCAGATCGTCCGGAAGATCCGCGCGGCCGACGGCGCCCCGGGCGTACGCACCGAACTGGGCGGACTCGCCGTCTTCGCCTACGACGCGCTGCCCGGCCTCGCCCGCGGCGCCCGCCCCGGCGAGATCATCAGCCGCCGGCAGGGCGCCGTGCTCGTCGGCACCGGCGACGGCAGCGTCTGGCTCGGCCACCTGCGGGCCGCCGAGCCGGCCGCCGGCGGGAAAGAACGGCCCAAGAACTCGGCGAAGCCCGGCCGAGCCGGTGTCAAGCTCCCGGCGACCACCCTGCTCGGCGCCCGCCTGCGCGGCGTACCCCACTCGCCGTTGCCGCCCGGCAGCGAACCCGAGCACCCGGCCACCTACCGGCAGGTCCGCTACCGGCGCAGCGGCGCCGTCGGGTGGCTCGCCTTCGACTTCTACAACGGCGCGATGGCGCCCGGGCACTCCCGCCGGCTGCTCGCCGGGCTGCGGCACGCGGTCGCGCAGGACACCGAGGTCCTAGTGCTGCGCGGGGGCACGGACGCCTTCAGCAACGGCATCCACCTCAACGTCATCGAGGCCTCCCCGGACCCCGCAAACGCCGCCTGGGCGAGCATCCGGGCGATCAACGAGGTCTGCCGGGAGATCATCACGTGCACCCGGCAGGTGGTCATCGCCGGGTACGCGGGCAACGCCGGTGCCGGGGGCGTGATGCTCGGGCTCGGCGCCGACATCGTGGCCGCCCGCGACGGGATCGTGCTCAACCCGTACTACGAGATCGGGTTGTACGGCTCCGAGCTGCACACCTTCACGCTCCCCCGGCGGGTCGGGGCCGATCCGGCGCAACGGCTCATCGACGACAAACTGCCGGTGAGCGCCGTCCGGGCCCGATCGATCGGGCTGGTGGACGAGGTCGGGCCGCGCCATCCCGACGCGTACACCGAATGGCTCACCGCCCTCGCCGAACGGGAGAGTGAGGTGCGCTCGGCCCGCACCAAGCGCCAGGCGAAGGCCCGGCGGCTGGCCGCCGAGAGGGTCCCGCTCGAGGTGTACGAGGCCCGCGAGCTCGCCGAGATGAGCCGCGACATGTACGGCGACCGGTCCGGTTTCGCCGAGGCCCGGCACAACTTCGTGCACAAGGTGAAAGCCACCGAGACGCCGGCCCGACTGCGCCCGGCCGGCCCGGCCAACGCCGCCCCCAAGGCCCGCCGACCCGCTATTCTTCGCCCGGCGGTGCCCCTTTCCGCCTGACGAACTCGTGAGTCTTGCCTCAATTCACCCCTCCCAGGGGTCCCGCCGATACCATCGGCGGAGTCGGGACAGCGCCGTCCTGGAGCACTGACCGAGCTCCCTTTTCTTGGGGGGCAGAAGGAGCGCCCCGATGAGCGACCCGCACGGCCACCCCGACACGGACGGCCCCGACTCCGACGCCGCGCTGCGCGCCGACATCCGGCGGATCAGCGCCCTGCTCGGCCAGACCCTGGCCCGGCAGGAAGGACGTCCGCTGCTCGACCTGGTCGAGGAGGTCCGGGCCCTGGTCCGGCAGGACGCCAACGCCGCCGCCGACCGGCTGGCCGCCATGGATGTCACCACCGGCACCAAACTGGCCCGCGCGTTCTCCACCTATTTCCAACTCGCCAACATCACCGAGCAGGTGCACCGGTCCCGCTACCTCCGGCGGCGCCGGGCCCAGGACGGCGGATGGCTCGACCAGGCCGCCAAGCGCATCGCCGAGCACGGCGTGCCGGCCGACGAGATCGCCGCGGCCGCCCGCCGGCTCGCGGTCCGCCCCGTCTTCACCGCGCACCCGACCGAGGCGTCCCGCCGCTCGATCCTGTCCAAGCTGCGCCAGGTCGCCGACGAGCTCGACAACGAAGCCTCGGCCCAGGTCCTCTTCGGCGCCTCCGACACCACCGCCTCGACCCGCCGGTTCGCCGAGCTGATCGACCTGCTGTGGCAGACCGACGAGCTGCGGCTCGACCGGCCCGATCCGACCGACGAGGCCCGCAACGCCGTCTACTACCTGCGCGACCTCTATGCGGACGCGGCCCCGCAGGTGCTCACCGACCTCGCCGAGACGCTGCGCAACCTGGGCGTGGAGACCGCGCCGACGGCGCGCCCGTTGACCTTCGGCACGTGGATCGGCGGCGACCGCGACGGCAACCCGTTCGTCACCCCGGCCGTCACCCGCGACGTCCTGATGATCCAGCACGAGCACGGCATCCAGGCCACCGAGAAGGCGATGGACCGGCTGATCGACGAACTGTCGGTCTCCCGCCGGCTGCGCGGGGTGTCCCTCGACCTGTCCGCCTCGATCGCCAAGGACCTGGACAACCTGCCCGAGGTCGCGCCCCGCTTCCGCAAGACCAACGCCGAGGAGCCCTACCGCCTCAAGGTACGGGCGATCAAGGCGAAGCTGGCCAACACCCGGGAACGGCTGCGGCGCAACACCCCGCACGTCTCCGGCCGCGACTACCTCGGCAACGACGAGCTGATCGGTGACCTCGAGCTGATGCGCGCCTCGCTGGCCCGCAACTCCGGCCAGCTCACCGCGGTCGGCGTGGTCGCGTCGGCGATCCGCACGCTCTCCGCGTTCGGTCTCCAGCTGGCCACGCTCGACGTGCGTGAGCACGCCGAGAAGCACCACGAGGTGCTCCAGCAGATGTACACCCAGGTCGGCGAGGTCGACGACTACGCCGCCCTCGACCGGCCCGACCGCACCAAGCTGCTCGCCGCCGAGCTGGCCGGGCGGCGGCCGCTGTCCAGCGCGGACACCCCGCTCACCGATTCCGCCCGCAAGACCTTCGACGTGTTCAACACGATCCGCGAGGTGCAGGAGCGCTTCGGCGCGGACGTCATCGAGACGTACATCATCTCGATGACCCTGGGTGTCGACGACGTCCTCGCCGCGGCCGTGCTGGCCCGCGAGGCCGGCCTGGTCGACATCCACACCGGCCGGGCCCGGGTCAACATCGTGCCGCTGCTGGAGACGCCGGCCGAGCTCGCCGCCGGCGGTGAGCTGCTCGACGAGATGCTGTCGCTGCCGG
The DNA here is from genome assembly GCF_016862195.1 of Paractinoplanes ferrugineus. Classification (GTDB taxonomy): domain Bacteria; phylum Actinomycetota; class Actinomycetes; order Mycobacteriales; family Micromonosporaceae; genus Actinoplanes; species Actinoplanes ferrugineus. The sequence continues at coordinate 169,444 of NZ_BOMM01000012.1, forward strand.
CCTACCGGGAGATCGTGCGGGCCCGGGGTGACGTGCAGGAGGTCATGCTCGGCTACTCCGACTCCAACAAGGAGGGCGGCATCACCACCAGCCAGTGGGGCATCCACAAAGCCCAGCGTTCGCTGCGTGACGTGGCCGCCCGGCACGGCGTGCGCCTGCGCCTCTTCCACGGTCGTGGTGGCACCGTCGGCCGTGGTGGTGGCCCCACCCACGAGGCGATCCTGGCCCAGCCGTACGGCACGCTCGACGGCGCGATCAAGGTCACCGAGCAGGGCGAGGTCATCTCCGACAAGTACACGCTGCCCGCCCTGGCCCGGGAAAACCTGGAGCTCACCGTCGCGGCGGTGCTGCAGGCGACGCTGCTGCACACCACCCCGTCGGTCGACGCCGAGCGCCTGGCGCAGTGGGACGCGACCATGGACGCGGCCTCCGACGCGGCGTTCGCGGCCTACCGCTCGCTGGTGGAAGACCCGGACCTGGCGGCCTACTTCTGGGCGTCCACCCCGACCGAACTGCTCGGTCAGCTCAACATCGGCTCCCGCCCGTCGAAGCGGCCCAACACCGACGCCGGCCTCGGCGGTCTGCGGGCCATCCCGTGGGTCTTCGGCTGGACCCAGACCCGGCAGATCGTGCCCGGCTGGTACGGCGTCGGCACCGGCCTCAAGGCGGCGCGCGAGGCCGGCCACGGCGAGTCGATCAAGCAGATGCACGCGGACTGGCAGTTCTTCAAGACGTTCCTGTCGAACGTCGAGATGATGCTGAACAAGACCGACCTCGACATCGCACGCCGTTACGTCGAGACCCTGGTCCCCGAACACCTCCAGCCGATCTTCGAAAAGATCAAGCAGGAGTACGAGCTGACCGTACGCGAGGTACTGGCGATCACCGGCAGCGGCGGCCTGCTGGCCTCCCAGCCCGAGCTCCGGCGCACCCTCGATGTCCGCGACACCTACCTCCTGCCGCTGCACCACCTCCAGGTGGCCCTGCTCCGGCAGTACCGCGACCTCAGCGAGGCCGACCGTCAACTGGTCACGACACCCGGCGCCCGGCGCGCCCCGTCCGAGTCGACCGCCCTCGAGCGGGCGTTGCTCACCTCGGTGAACGGCATCGCCGCCGGCATGCGCAACACCGGCTGACCATCGACGCGTACGCGGCCCGGCACGCCCGTAGGCGCAGCCGGGCCGTTCCGCGTTCCGGGGCCGACCCGCCCGGGGCAGATCCGCGCGTTTTTCTTGAGAAAGGGGTCTCGGAGTGCCGCGGAGGCCCGTTGGCGTGGCAGAGGTCACCCGTACGATTCAAGTGAGTTTTCTGAGAGTGGCCTGAGAGACCCCGAGAGGGTCCTCAGGGATTCTCCGGATCCGCCGGGGTGCGGAGGCTTCCTAGGCTAGGCCCGTGACCATCATCGCGACCAAGGCGCTGACGAAGACTTACGGCGGCGGGGTGACGGCGCTTGCCGACCTCACCGTCGAGGTCGATGCGGGCGTCATCGGGCTCGTCGGCGCCAACGGTGCCGGCAAGAGCACCTTCATCAAGATCATGCTGGGGCTTCTCGCGCCCAGCGCCGGCGACGTCCGGGTGTTCGGGATCGACCCGGTCACCGAGACCGACAAGGTGCGGGCGCGGGTCGGCTACATGCCGGAGAACGATGCCCTGCCGCCGGACGTGTCGGCCTCCGAGTTCGTCACCCACATGGGGCGGCTCAGCGGACTTCCCAAGACCGCGGCGCGGGAGCGAGCCTCCGAAGCGCTGCGCCACGTCGGGCTCTACGAGGAGCGCTATCGCCAGATCGGCGGCTACTCGACCGGCATGAAGCAGCGGGTCAAGCTGGCTCAGGCCCTCGTGCACGACCCTGACCTGCTGCTTCTCGACGAACCCACGAACGGCCTCGACCCGGCCGGGCGCGACGCCATGCTCACGCTGATCCATCGGATCGGCAACGAGTTCGGCATCTCCGTGGTGGTCTGCTCGCACCTGCTGGGCGAGGTCGAGCGCATCTGCGACTCGCTGATCGCCATCGAGGGCGGGCGCCTGCTGCGCGCCGACCGCATCGACCGGATGACCGCGGCCTCCGACGTCCTCGCCGTGGAGGTCAGCGAGGGCACCGACGAACTGGCCGCGGCCCTGCGTGCCGCCGGCTTCGCCGTCACACCCGAGGGCCGGTTGCTCTTGGTGCCACTCGACTCCGACAGCGCGTACGACCGGATCCTGCAGGCCGTGGCCGAGCTCGACCTCCCGCTGCACCGCCTCGACCAGCGACGTCACCGCGTCGCCGAGCTCTTCACCACGAAGGAGACGGCCGATGTCTGACGCCGGCGTCATCCACGACATCGGATACCAGCGTTACCAGGGTCCGCGCCTGGGCCGCCGGGCCGTGTTCAGCTCCCTCTACCAGCACGGGCTGCGAGCCGCGTTCGGGTTCGGCCGGTCCGCCAAGTCCAAGATCTTCCCGTGGGGCGTGGCCGCCATCGCGCTGCTCGTCGCGGTGATCAACGCGGCGGTCCGGTCACAGACCGGCACCTGGCTCTTCGACTACTACAGCTTCGCCGACTCGATGAGCTGGCTGGTGATCTTCTTCGTCGCCATCGTCGCCCCCGAGCTGGTCTCCCGCGACCTGCGCTCCGGGGTCCTGCCGCTGTATTTCAGCCGGCCGCTGCGCGCCTTCGACTACGTCTCCGCGAAGGTCGCGGCCCTGGTCACGGCCGCCTGGCTGCTGCTGGGCGTGCCGCAGTTCATCATGTTCCTCGGCGGCGCGTTCACCACCAAGACCGGCATGAAGGGCGTCTGGCACGAGCTGGGGCTGCTCCTGCCGGGCTGGGCCTACAGCCTGCTGTGGGCGCTCGTCTTCGCCAGCATCAGCCTGCTCATCGCCTCGCTGACCGGCAAGCGCGCGTTCGCGGCCGGCGGCATCGTCGCGGTCTTCCTGATGACCACCCCGGTCGTCGGCGTGCTCAGCGTGCTGCCCTCCGACACCTCCCGGCACCTGGCCGGCCTGGCCAGCCCGATGAGCCTGATCGCGGGGGTCGAGGCATGGCTGCGCGGCCGCGGCGATCTCGGCATCGACGTCGGGGACTTCGGCGTGATCTACGGCATCGAGGCGTTCTGCCTCATCTTCGCGTGCCTGTTGCTGTTGCTGGCTCGCTACCGGAAGGTGGCCGCGCTGTGAGCGCGAGGAGAGAGCCGGTTTTGCGAGCCCCGCAGCGCGAAGGAAAGGTGGCACGGTGAGCGTCGTCGAACTTCAGAACGTCTCCCGCTGGTACGGCAACGTCGTCGCCGTCAACGACATCAGCATGAGCCTGCAGCCCGGCGTGACCGGCCTGCTCGGACCGAACGGCGCCGGCAAGACCACGGTGCTGCACATGATGGCGGGCTTCCTGGCGCCGTCGCGCGGCTCGGTGTCCGTCGACGGCGCGCCCACCTGGCGCAACCCCGCCATCTACCGCCAGCTCGGCCTGGTCGCCGAGAAGGAGGCGGTGCACGGCTTCCTGACCGCAAGGCAGTTCGTGGTGGCCTGCGCCAAGATGCAGAAGCTGCCCGACGCCGCGGCGGCCGCCGACCGCGCCCTGCGGCTGGTCGAGATGACCGACGCCCAGGACCGCCGCATCGAGACGTTCTCCAAGGGCATGCGCCAGCGCACCCGGGTGGCCGCGGCGCTCGTGCACAACCCGCAGGTGCTGCTGCTCGACGAGCCGTTCAACGGCATGGACCCGCGCCAGCGCATGCACATGATGGAACTGCTGCACAAGCTCGGCGACGAGGGCCACACCATCCTGTTCAGCTCGCACATCCTGGAGGAGGTCGAGCAGCTCTCCGGCCTCGTCCAGGTGATCGTGGCCGGGCGCCTCGCCGCCTCCGGCGACTTCCGCCGCATCCGCCGGCTGATGACCAACCGGCCGCACGTGTTCGCCGTGCAGAGCTCCGACGACCGGCGGCTGGCGGTGGCGCTGATCGGCGAGAAGTCGGTGAGCGGCGTCGAGATCGAGGCGGGCGGCCTCACGGTCCGCGCCTCCGACTACGGCAGCTTCACCCGCGCGCTGCCGCGCATCGCCCTCGGCGAGGGCATCCGCCTGCGGCGCCTGCTGCCGTCCGACGAGTCGCTGGAGAGCGTCTTCTCCTACCTGCTGGAGGCATGATGTCCACGGTCGCCTACATCACCGTCCGCGGCCTGTTCGGCCGCCGCCGGGCCCTGCTGCTGCTGCCCCTGCCCCTGCTGGTGATCGGCCTCGCGCTCATCTGCCGGTCCGTCGGCGTCGACGCCGACCAGTGGGGCCAGGCCGTCGTGCAGGGCCTCGGCCTCGCCGTCGCGCTCCCGGTGATCAGCCTGATCGTCGGCACCGGGGTGCTCGGCTCCGAGGTGGACGACGGCACGATCGTCCACATCCTCACCAAGCCGCTCCCCCGCCGCGACATCATCATCGCCAAGCTGCTGGTCGCCGCGGGCGTCTCGGCGGTCACCTCGGCGGTCCCGCTGTTCATCGCCGGCGTGCTGGCCGACAGCGTCAAGTTCGGCCTGGCGCTGTCCGCCGCGGCAGCGGTCGGGGCGCTGGCCTACTCCGCGCTGTTCCTGCTGCTGAGCCTGGTGACCCGGCGCCCGGTGCTGCTGGGCCTGGTCTACATCCTGATCTGGGAGGGCCTGCTGGGACGCTGGGTGAGCGGCACCCGGGTCCTGTCCATCGAGCAGTACGTGATCACCATCGCCGACAAGCTCGCCCCGACCAGCATGCTCGCCGGAAAGGTCTCCGTGCCGGTGGCCGTGGTGATGGCGCTGATCTTCGCGATCGGCGGAACCCTGTTCGCGATCAACCGGCTGGGATCGTTCAGCGTGGCCGGCGAGACCAGCTGACCGCGGGCCGGGGCTTCACGCGGGAGCGCAGCTTCCTTGAAACGGACGCTTACCGGCACGCGAAGCCCGACATCCCTGGAGAAGGGACCTCGAAGTGCACGGAGGCCCCTTCTTCAGGGAAGTTGCGCTCGCACCTTCCGGTTTCCCCGGGCGATGTCATGTGACTGGTCACTCGACGTGATGTTCGTGGGTGACGTCTCGCCGGCCGCGCGGTTGCCCTCCGAGTCGGCGATGTATCTGCGGGCCCGGGACCGGCGGATCCGGGACCATGTCGCCCGGGTCCGCGACCTGCTCGGCGTTCTCGCGATCACGGCGTCGTTCCGGGTGATCGGGGGCGCGGATCGGCCTCGGGCGGGCGGCCGTTCTCCAGGTAACGGGTCCGGCCGGGGATGACGGCCTGGAGGCGGTGGGCCAGGCGGTCCAGGGTGTAGTCGGTCAGGCGGGCCGGCTCGACGTAGGCGTACTCCAGGATTTCGCCGTCAAGGAATTCGATCTGGCTGTGCTGGGCCTCGGTAAGGGTGCCGCCGTCAAAGACGAACAGCAGTTTGTCGCCCTGGGTGGGGTGCGGGGCCCAGTCGACGATCAGCGCCTGGCCGACCGAGATCTCCAGGCCCAGCTCTTCACGCACTTCGCGTTCGCAGGCAGCGGACGGCGTCTCGCCGTCCTCGACCATGCCGCCGGGGATCTCCCAGGCGTCCTTGTAGCTCGTCCGCACCATCATGATGCGGCCGCCGGCGTCCCGGAACACGGCGCCGGCGGCGACCAGAAGGTTCACCAGGAGAACTCTAGGGCGCGACGGCTACCTGGAAAATGGGCAACTTGCCGAGGTTGCGGTAGGCCTGCAGCGCCGCCGGCGTGCTGTCGACGGAGGAGTCCTGGCCCTTCTGGTTGTGCGGGGTCTCGAACTGGACCATCGCGCGGACCTTCGGGAACCGGCGGATCTCCTGGCCGAGCTGGCGGTAGAAGTCGACCTTGTAGCCGGTGTTGCGTTTGGACGACCAGACGCCCCACTCGGCGATCATGAGAGGCTTGCCGGGGTGCCGGGTCAGGGCCCAGTTGTAGAAGCCGGGCCAGTCGCCGATGCGGCGGTTGAAGATCTGGGCGAAGTCACCGTGGCCGTAGCCGGGGTCGCTGTAGGCGTACGTGTCGAAGCCGATCCAGTCGACCACGTCGTCGCCGGGGTACATGTGGTTGAACCAGCTCTGGGTCGCGTGCTTCACGTACGCCATGTGCACCAGCACGCTGACGATGTTGTCGACCCCGTGGGCGCGCAGTCGTTTGATCACGTGCCGGTACATGGCCGCGTAGTCGCGCGCGGTGTAGCCGGACCCGGCCTTCTCCCGTACGTCGTTCTCGCCCTCGTGATGCACGGCGAAGAAGAACTTCTCGGGATAGGTCTTCTTGATGTGTACGGCGAGCCGGTCGAGGAACGCGTCGGTGCCCTTGTCGCCGCGGGCGATGGCGGCCCAGGAGGCGGACTCGGGTTTCCAGTTGAGGAACAGGATGCGGTTGCGCCCCGGCTGCCGGGAGATCGCGATCTCCTGCTCGGTCGGGAACAGCTGCCGGATCCCGCCGTGATAGGCGTGGTAGATCGCCTGGGTGCGCCCGGTCTTGCGCTCGAACGCGGCCAGTGCCTGGACGCCGCGACTCTGGGTGTGCGCTCCGGGCGCGACGCCCCACAGCACGTTGCAGGTGGGGATCAGCAGGCGTCCGGTGCGACAGCGGCCGCCCTTGGCGTCCGCGTCGGGGACCAGGCCGGGGGCGGCGGCGCGCGGCGAGGCCGTGTCGGGCTGCGCTGAGGTGTCCGGGCTGACCGGCACCGACCCGACGACTGCCGGTTCGCTGGGGGTCGTCGGGCTCGGTGACGCGGGCCGGCGGAGGGACTCCACACCTCGCCGGGGGGCGTCGGGCACCGGGAACGCACGGGCGGCGATCACCGGCCGGGCGACGGTGGGGTCGGCGGCCGTGCTGAGCGACGGCTCGACCTGGTCGACCGGCCCGGCCTGGTCGACCGGCCCGCCGCCGCCGGTCCAGGCCAGTGTGGTCACGACGGAGAGCACGAAAGCCCCGGGCACGGCAGCGAAGTTGAGGAGCCGGAAGCGGCGCGGACGGTTCACGAGGTGCCAGTATTATGACAAAGGTACGTTTTGTCCAATCCTCGGTGCCGGAAATGTAGACCGGAATACCGCTCCACCCCGCCTCGACCACGACCGGCCGGGCTGCAAAACTGTCTCCCTAGTCGGCCGCAGGGGGATGCAAAGGTGAATGGTTCGGTGCTTCCCGAAGACGTGCTGCGCGACGCGCCGTCATACACGCCCAACCCGCACGAGCTCGCTGATCTGGAACTGCTGCTCAGCGGCGCCTACGCACCGCTGACCGGGTTCCTGGGCCGGGCCGATCTCGACGCCCTGCGCCGCCGCGGACGGCTCGCCGACGGCACCCAGTGGCCGGCCGCGGTGACGCTCGCCGTGCCCGCCGAGCTGGCGAGCGAATTGGTGCTGGCCGATCCGCTGCGCCGCACGATAATCCTGACCGACCCGGAGGGCGCGCCGGTCGCCGCCCTGGAGGTCACCGACGCCTGGCCGAGCGGCGAGCGCAGCTACGGCGTGGGCGGCACGGTGCGCGCGATGGGCGACGGCGGCCGGCACACCTTCCAGCGGCTGCGACGCACGCCGGCCGAGGTCCGGGCGCTGCTGCCCCCGGGCCGGGTGCTCGGCGTGATCGCCGACCGGCCGCTGCACCGCCCGCAGCTGGCGCAGATCGCCCACGCGGCCCGCACACTCGCCGCCCACCTGCTGATCCTGATCCCGGTGAGCGGCCCCGGGCCGGACGGCCTGCCGACCGAGGCGCTGGTGCGAGCGATCTTCGCGGCCCGCGACCGGCTGCCACCGGCGACGATCGTGGCGCTGCCGCTGCTCAACCGGGGCGACGAGTTGCGCGACGCGATGCTGCGGTCCAAAGTCGCCGCTTCCTACGGCGTGACCCACGTGCTCTCCACCGGCGGCACGCTCTCCGGCGGCGGCCTGCGTGTGCTGGTGCCACGCGAGCTGGCCTACGACAACCGGGACGGTCAATGGCGCTGGCGCGACGACATCCCGCCGCGCAACCGTCGCCTGGCGATGGCCCCGGCCGAGATCGACGACCTGCTCGACCGCGGTTTCCCGCTGCCCGAGTGGCACACGCCCCCGGCGGTGGCCAAGGAACTGGTGCGGGCCCGGCCGCCGCGCCGGCACCGCGGCCTGGTCGTGTTCTTCACCGGCCTCTCCGGCTCCGGTAAATCGACCATCGCCCGCGGCCTGGCCGACTCGCTGCGCGAGTCCGGCGACCGCACGGTCACCCTGCTCGACGGTGACGTGGTGCGGCGCGAGCTCTCCGCGGGGCTGGGCTTCAGCAAGGCCGACCGGGACCGCAACGTACGCCGGATCGGCTGGGTCGCCGCCGAGATCGGCAGGCATCGCGGCATGGCGGTGGCGTGCCCGATCGCGCCGTACGAGGCGGCCCGCGCGGCCGTCCGGGCGATGGCCAGCGAGGCCGGCGCCGGTTTCGTGCTGGTGCACGTGGCCACCCCGCTGGAGGTGTGCGAGCAGCGTGACCGCAAGGGCCTCTACGCCCGGGCCCGCGCCGGCCAGCTGCGTGGGATGACCGGCATCGACGACCCGTACGAGACGCCGGCCGACGCCGAATTGACGGTCGACACCACCACGATGACCGTCTCCGAGGCGATCGGGGTCGTGCTCGCCGACCTCGTGGAGAACGGCTGGGTGGAGCCGAAACTGGCGTAAACCCATCACGAAGGCGGAGTTGAGACGTTTACCTCCCTGGGGGCAAATCGCCCATGACCAGCGTCTCACTCACCCCGGAAGGTCCGCCGACAGATGGAAGCGTCCCGCCCAGCGGATGTCTCGCAATACCTCGGCGTGTTCCGCCGTCACTGGTGGATCGCGCTGATCGCGACAGGCGCGGGACTGGGTGCGGGGGCAGCGCTGACCCGCGCCATGCCCAAGGTCTACCAGTCGTCGGCCGCCGTCCTCGTGCAGGCCATCGACCAGGACACCAACGCGCAGGGCGGCCGGACCAAGGGTGCCGTCAACCTGGACACCGAGGCCCAGCTGGTCGGCTCGGGCGCGGTCGCGGCCAAGGCCCAGGCCCTGCTGCGCACCCCCCGTTCGCCGCTCGAGCTGGCCAAGGACGTGTCGGTCGAGGTCCCGGCGAACACCACCGTCCTGGTGATCACGTTCAAGGCCGGCTCGCCGCAGGAGGCCCAGGCCGGGGCGCACTCGTTCGCCGAGGCCTACCTGCGGAACCGCGAGGAGACCGCGCAGAACGGCCTCGATCAGCAGATCAAGACGCTCACCGCGAAGATCAAGCAGCTCACCACGACGCTTACCGGGATCAACGCCCGGCTGTCGCGGGCGCTCCGGGGCAGCCCGGACGAGAGCAACCTGCAGAGCCTGCGCAACAACTCGCAGAACCAGCTCAACGGACTCACCGGCCGGCTCAACGAGCTGACCACGACCACTGTCGGGGCCGGCAGCATCATCAGCGACGCCCGCCTGCCGGACACTCCGGTCAGCCCGAACGGCATGATCAACGTGGCCACCGGCGGCATGATCGGCCTGCTGCTCGGCATCGCTCTCGCGTTCGTGCGGGAACGGTTCGACCGGCGCCTGCGTTCGGCCGCCGACGTGCGCGACCGGGGCCGCGTCAACGTCCTCGCCACCCTGGACGAGCGCACCACCCCGCACTTCGACGACGTCCTGCAGCCGTACGGGGCGGGTGGCCGGATCTTCAACCGGCTGCGCAACGAGATCCTCGCGACGCTTCGCCCCAGTGATCAGGTGATCGTGGTGACCGGCGCGAGCCGCGGGTCGGCCGCCACCCTGGTCGCCGCCAACCTGGCCGCCGCGCTCGCCCGCACCGGCAGTGACGTGGTGCTGATCGGCGCCCACCTGCCGGACAGCGTGGTGGACGCGGCCCCGCTGGCCCGGATGCTCGGCGTCTCGGCCACCCCGGGCCTGTCCGATCTGCTCGCCGGCCGGGTCGGCCTGGCCCGGGCGATCCAGCGCACCCCGCGCATCCCGTCGCTGCGGGTGATCACGACGGGTGGTGCCGCCACCGCGGCCGGCCTGATGCAGTCCCAGCGACTCAAGGACACGCTGGAGACGCTGCGCCGGCAGGGCGGCTACATCATCATCGAGGCGCCGTCGACAAGCACCGGCGCCGACGCGCAGGGGCTGGCGAGCCTGTCCGACGCCGCGTTGCTCGCGGTCGAGCTGCGCAAGTCGCGCCGGCCCGCCCTGCTGGACGCGACCGAGCAGCTCCAGCGGGTGGGCACGCCGCTGCTGGGGGCCGTGGTGATGCCGCGGCTGTCCGGTCTGCGGACCGCCGAGGCGAGCGGGCCGGCGGTGACGCTCGCGCCCTCGCCGGCCGGGGCCAAGGACAAGCCGATCGAGCTCGGCGGCCCGGTGCTGGACAGCGAGCTGACCGAGCCGGTGCGCTTCCCGACGAACACGATGTCGGCGGCCGAGAAGGCGGACCGCACGGCGAGGGCCGCCGCGCTCGCCGCCGCGAACGCGAAGACCACCGAGAAACCGCAGGTACGGCCACGCACGGCCGCATCGGCCGACGAGATCACTGCGGTGATCGACATGTCGGGCCTGGTCAAGGAGGGTACGCGTAAGGACGGTACGGCCACGGACGGCGACCAGACGTGACCCTGGCAGCCCCGGCCACCGTACGGACCGGCGGCCCGGCCCACAGCCCGCCCAAGATCACCACTCTTCCGGCCTGGCCGGTGGCGAGCATCCTGACGCTCTATCCGCTGTGGTGGGCGCTCGGACTGGGCGTACTGATCTTCGCCGGGATGGCCGTACCCATGCTGTTCCTGCTCCTGCGGCGGCGGGTCGCCGGCCGGCCGCTGCTGCTGCCACCGGGTTTCGGGTGGTGGGCGCTCTTCCTCATGGCGGTCGTGGTGAGCATCGGCGCGCTCGGCGTCGACCCGGTCGGCACGCTCCCCGAGCACGGCAGCGGGCGACTGCCCGCGGTCGCCTACAAGCTGGCCATGTACCTGTCGATCACGGTGCTGCTGATCTACGCGGGCAACCTGACCGAACGCGAGCTGCCCAAGGCCAAGCTGGTCCGATATCTCGGCTGGCTGTTCGTGGTGACGGTGGCCGGTGGCTTCCTCGGCATGATGGCGGGGCACTTCCAGTTCACCTCGCCGGTCGAGATGCTGCTGCCGCCGGGCATCCGCGGCAAGGGTTTCGTGCAGTCCCTGGTGCACCCCTACGCCGCGCAGATCATGGACATCGTCGGCGGGGCGAAACCCCGCCCGGCCGCGCCCTGGGGCTACACCAACACCTGGGGCAACAACTTCTGCCTGCTTGTCGGCTTCCTGGTGGTGGCCGCCTGGCGGAGCGGCCGGGGCCGGCACCGGACCCTCGCGATCATCTGCCTGCTCGCGTCGATCGTGCCGGCCGTGGTGAGTCTCAACCGCGGACTGTGGATCGGCATCGGCGTCCTGGTGCTCTACGTCGCCGTCCGGTACGTGCTGGCCGGCAAGCTGTGGATCATCGGGGTGGTGGCGGTGGCCGGCGCGATGCTCACCTTCGCCGTCGTCGCCACCCCACTGGGCGGGGTGGTCAGCGCCCGCCTCGACAACGGCAAGTCCAACGGCGTCCGCTCGTTCCTGATCGACCGCGCGATCGACGGCTTCACCAGCTCGCCGGTGATCGGTTACGGCGGTACCCGGAACACCCGTGGCGGCCGCCAGTCGATCACGGTGGGTGAGAGCGCCGGCTGCGAACGCTGCGGCAACTTCACCGTCGGCGGCAACGGCCAGCTGTGGCAGCTCCTCTATGCGCACGGGGCGGCCGGCACGGTCGGCTATCTCGGCTTCTTCCTGTACGGGCTGTGGCGGTTCCGGCGCGACCGAAGCGCGATCGGGGTGGCGGCGAGCGCCGCCTTGGTCACCTCGTTCTCGGCAATGCTCTGGTACAACGCGCTGGTCACCCCGCTGGCCTTCATGGTTCTGGCATTCGCGCTGCTGTGGCGGAATTCACTGGAGCGAACTCCGACGGAGCGCACTTCCACCGAGGGGGATGAAACTCGATGAGTCCGGTCAAGACCGCGCCCGCCGAACTGAGGGCGGACGACGCGGCGCTGCGCACGCAGTACCTGACCGAGGTGCTCGACCTCCTGTACCCCTGGCCGTGCCGCACCGACGGTTCACCCGGCACCCCGATCGCGGAGTACCTGGTGGTGCCCGACGCCCGCCGGCCCCGGCTGCTGGTGCCGGCCGGGTCACGCCGGGTCGCCGCCGCCGCGGTCCGCCGCTACGCCGAGCCGCAGTCGCGGACCGCGAAGCTGAAACGGGACGCGGTGGTCGCGGCCGTGCGCACCGGGGCGTCGGCGGTGCTGCTGCGCGACCGGGTGCGGGTGACGGGTCCGTATTCGTCGAGCATCGACGGCTACCTGAGCGAGAAACTCGGCCGCGAACTGTCGGTGAGCGTCCACATCGGCCCGGCCCGCGCCAACCGCAAACCGGTGCTGCAGCTGATCGGTCCGGAGGGTGACACCTTCGGCTTCGGCAAGCTCAGCACCGGTCCGCTCACCCAGCAACTGGTCCGGGCCGAGACGGCCGCGCTGGACCGACTCGGCAGCTGCGGCCTGACCAAGCTGACCGTGCCGCGGGTGCTGCTCGCCGGTGACTGGCGCGGACTGCCGGTGCTGATCCAGTCGGCGCTGCCGGTGTGGCTGCCCCGGGCGCCGCTCGGCCGGCACCGCCTCGTCACCGCGATGCTCGACATCGCCAACTGCTGCGGTGTGACGTCCGGGCCGGTTCAGGGCAGCTCGTACTGGCAGGAGACGCGGGCCCGGCTCGCCGCGGTCGCCGATCGCGCCGAGGCGGCCGGGCTCGCCTCGGCGGCGGAACTGCTCGTCAAGCACGCCGGGGACATCCCGTTCCGGTTCGGCGCCTGGCACGGCGACTGGGCCCCCTGGAACATGGCGAACCTCGCCGACGCGCTGCTGGTGTGGGACTGGGAACGGTTCGCGACCGGGGTGCCGATGGGCTTCGACGCCATCCACCACGAGCTGCAGCGGCGGATCCAGGCGACCGACGACGCCGCGGACGCGGTCGAGCAGACCGTCAAGCGGGCCGGCGAACTGCTGGCGCCGTTCGGCGTGGCCCCGCACGCCCGCGAGGTGACCGCCCTGCTCTATCTGGTGGACCTGGCCGTCCGCTACCTGACCGACCGCCAGGCGGAGGCCGGCGCCCGCCTGGGCGTGCTCGGCACCTGGCTGCTCCCGGTGCTGATCCGCCGGGTCGAGGAGCTCTGAACCAGATGGACGTACGCAAGATGCCCGCCGGCGTGAAACGGGTGGTGCACCTGGGCTCCCGCTCCTACGGGCGGCTGACCGCGCCCGGCCGGATGACGCCCTCGTTCCTGATCTGCGGCGGGCAGCGCTGCGGCACCACCTCGATGTACCGCGCGCTGGCCGCCCACCCGACCGTGCTGAAGGCCGTGCTGCACAAGGGCGTGCACTACTTCGACACGTCCTACGAGCGGGGCATGAGCTGGTACAAGGCGCACTTCCCGCTGGTGCGCAGCGGCGACCGGATCGCCGAACGGTACGGGGTGCAGGCGCAGACCTTCGAGTCGAGCCCGTACTACATGTACCACCCGCAGGCCGCGGCCCGGATCGCCCAGGATCTGCCGAAGGCGAAGCTGATCGTCCTGGTCCGCGACCCGGTCGAGCGGGCCTACTCGCAGCACCACCACGAGGTGGCCCGCGAGTACGAGGCGGAGCGGGACTTCGGGGCGGCCCTCGCCCTGGAGCCGGCCCGGCTGCACCGGCAGGAGGAGCGGCTGGCCGAGGACCCGTCGTACTACAGCTTCGCGCACCAGCACCACGCCTACCGGGCGCGCGGCGAGTACGCCCGCTACCTCGGGGTGATGGCTCAGCACGTGGGCCGGGAGCGGATCCACGTGGTGGAGAGCGAGCGGTTCTTCGTCGAGCCGGAGGAAGTCTACGACGAGGTCTGCGAGTTCCTCGGCCTGCCGAGCTACCTGGAGCGGCCGCCGTTCGAACGGCACAACGCCCGCCCCCGGCAGGCCGACATGGACCCGCGCCTGCGTACCGAGTTGACCAACTACTACCTGCCCCACGACGACGCGCTGGCCGCCTGGCTGGGGCGGATGCCGATCTGGCGCCGTTCGTGACCGATCTGCTGGAGCGGGCCGGCGGCGAGACCAAGCGGGTCGCGCGCGGCGGGCTGGCCAACATGCTCGGCTCGGCGCTGGCCGGCGGCACCGGGGTCGCGGTCACCTGGATCGTGGCCCGGTCCCTCGGGGCCGAGCAGGCCGGCGCGTTCTTCGCCGCCACGGCCGCGTTCGTGCTCGTCGGCGGGCTGGCCAAGCTCGGCACCCAGACCGGGCTGGTCTACTGGCCGGCCCGGTTGCGCGCGACCGGGCGGGACGACCTGCTCGGCACCTGCCTGCGTACCGGCCTGACCCCGGTTCTGGTGGCTTCGGTGCTGCTCGGTGCCGCGATGTGGGTGGCCGCTCCGGCGATCGCCCGGATCACCGCGCACGAGGCCGCCCACGTGGTCGGCGCGCACACGACCGGCCTCCGCGTGCTGGCCGTCTTCCTGCCGCTGCAGGCGATGACCGACGCCCTGCTCACCGCCACCCGCGGGTACCGGGCGATGCGCCCGACCGTGCTGCTCGACCGGATCCTGCGCAGTGGGCTGCAGCTGCTTCTGCTGGCGACCGCGGCCGTGGTTTTCCAGCAACTGGAACTGCCCTGGGTCGCGCTCGCGTGGGTCGCGCCCTACCTCCCGGTGACGGTGCTGGCGGCGTACGCCCTCAAGAAGGTCTATCGGGCGGGTGAGTCGCCCCGCAAAGCCGAACAGCGCGCTCTGCGCCGCGATTTCTGGAAGTTCACCGGCCCGCGCGCCCTGGCCAGCGTGGCCCAGCTCGCGCTGCAGCGGGTGGACGTGCTGCTGGTGGCGGCGCTCGGCGGGCTGGCGGCGGCCGCCGTCTACGCCGTCGCGGGCCGGTTCGTGGTCCTCGTGCAGTTCGCCAACCAGGGGATCTCGCAGTCGGTGCAGCCCCGGCTCGCCGAGGCGCTCGCCACCGGTGACCGCCGCGCCGCCAACCACCTCTATCAGACCGCGACCGGCTGGCTGGTGCTCGTGGCCTGGCCGATCTGCCTGCTGGTGATCCACCTCGCGCCGTTCTACCTGCGGCTGTTCGGCGCCGGCTACGCCGCCGGCGCGACCGTGGTGCGGGTGCTGGCGGCGGCCATGCTGGTGGCCACCGGCTGCGGCATGGTCGACATGGTGCTCGCGATGGCCGGGCGCACCTCGTGGAACCTGGCCAACGTGCTGGTCGCGCTGGTCGTCACGATCGGCCTCGACCTGCTGCTGATCCCCCGGTACGGGGCGCTCGGCGCGGCCGTCGGCCTGGCCTGCGCGATGATCGCCAACAACCTGCTGCCGCTGATCCAGGTCGGCCGGGCGCTCGGGTTGCACCCCTTCGGGCCGGGCACCCGGGCGGCCGCGTCGCTGTCGCTCGGCTGCTTCGGCGTACTCCCCCTGATCGGCCTCGCCGGCCTCGCGCTTTCGATTCCGGCTTTCCTTACCGGGGTTTGGCTGTTTCGCCGGCACCTCGCGCTCGACGCCTTCCGACCCTCGTCGCGCCGAACCCCGGCACGCCAACCCTCGTCGCGCCAACCCTCGTCGCGTTCAAATCCATGAGGAGGACCCGTTGACCACGGACTACACCAAGGTGTTCCAGGACGCCGCGGCGGTCGAGAAGTACGAGACCATCACCTACGCGCCGGACAGTTACGCCTCGCAGATCAACCAACGGCAGCGCGACTACCTGCGCACGCTGGTGCGGCGCGAGTTCGGGCCGCGCGCACCGGTGCAGCACGACTTCGCCTGCGGCACCGGCCGGGCCATCCGCACCCTGCACGGACTGGTGCGGGAGGCGCACGGCTACGACACGTCGGCCGAGATGATGGCCAAGGCCGAGGAGGTCGGCTCGCACGCGCAGTGGCACCAGGTGCCCGCGGACGGGCCGGTGCCGGAGCCGGTCGAGGCCGGCGACCCGGCGATCGTGACGATGTTCCGGCTGCTGCTCAATGTGGACGAAGCCATCCGTGACCGGGCGCTCGCGTTCGCCGCGAAGGTGCTGCCGAACCCGGCGGCCGGAATCCTCGTGGTGGAGAACCACGGCAACGCCGAGTCGCTGCGGCATCTGCGGGCGCGCCGGCACCGCGACGACCGGTGGTTCGCCGAGCTCTCCCATGAGCAGATCGACAAGCTGCTGGCCAAGCACGGTTTCGAGGTGGTCGAGCGGCGGGGCTTCTCGATGATCACGCAGTCGCTGCACGGAAACCCGCTGGCCCGGGTCGCGGACGCGGCGATGCGCAAGCTGCCCGGTACGGACGGATATGCGGTCAACGTGCTCTACACGGCGCGGCGGATCCATGCGTAAGGCGTTAATCCTCGCCTTGGTGCTGCTGCTCGCGGGATGTTCGGGCGGGGACACCGACAAGACGCCGCCGCCCACCCCGTCGCCCGACCTGTCCGGCCGGCCCGCCGCCGTGGCGACCAACGCCGGCCCCTTCGAGAGCGGTCCGGTCGTCGCCCCGGCGAGGGGCGCGCTCGTCGGCGCCTGGATCAAACCGGACGAGCTGACCCACGTCGGCCGGCTCGCCGCGGTCGGCAGCCTGGAGAGCGACCTCGGCCGCAAGCTCAGCATCGTCAACACCTACCGCCGCTTCGAGCAGATGGTCGGCACCCCGTCGGACCGGGAGTTCCTGGCCCAGGGCGCCACCCTGATGGTCAGCTGGGCCACCGGCGACAACCGCTCCATCCTGGACGGTGAGCACGACGATCTGATCCGCAAGCAGGCCAAGGCGATCCGGAAGATCCACAAACCGGTGCTGCTGCGGATGCGCTGGGAGATGGACCGGCCCAACCTGCGGGCCACCATGTGGTCCGCCGGCGACTACATCGCCGCCTGGAAATATGTGCGGAACATCTTCAAGCAGGAGCACGCCGACAACGCCTCCTGGGTGTGGTGCCCGACCGCCGAGGGCTTCATCCGCGGCGACGCACCCGGTTTCTATCCGGGCGACGATCAGGTCGACTGGACCTGTGTGGACGTCTACGCCGGCGAGCTGTTCCAACCGATCGGGCAACTCATGGGCCCGTTCCTGGAGTTCGCCGCGAAGCACCCCAAGCCGATCGTGATCGGCGAGTTCGGGGTGGCCAAGGCCTGGGGCTCGGCCGGGCGGGCGGCGTGGCTGCGCGACGCCGAACGGACCTTCAAGGCCAATCCGCAGATCAAGGCGATCGCCTATTTCGAGTCCGACCCGGAGGGCAACCCGATCACCAAGCAGTTCCAGCTCACCGGCGACCGGCAGGCCTTCAAAGCCTTTCACGCGCTGGCGACGGACCCGTACTTCAATCCGTAGGTTCCAGGAACTCCAGCCTGTTGCCATGGGCGTCGAAGGCATAGAGCCGCCGGTGTCCGGGGAAGTGGGGATCCCACTCGACCGGATGGCCGGCGGCTTCCAATTTCTCCGCCAGAAGATCAAGGCCATCCACGAGTACGCCCGGATGAGCGCGCCGGGCCGGCTCGAAACTCGGCACCGGGGCCAGGTGGATCTCCCAGCCGCCACCTCGGAACCAGCAGCCGCCCCGGGCTTTGAGCACCGTCGGCTTCTCGAGTTCGGTCATCCCGAGGACGCCGGCGTAGAACCGCCGGGCGTCATCTTCCCCGCCCGACGGGATCAGCAACTGCACGTGATGAAGGCCCACGAACTTCACCGGCATGACAGTACACGCGTACGGTTTAACGCGCCCGCACCCGCTGGCCCGGCGCCTGAGCCAGCAGCCGCAGCGCGTACGGGGCGTCGTGCCGCAGGTACCGACGGGCCAGCCGACGCGGTTCCGTGCCGAGCCGGTGCGCCCACTCCAGACCGGTTCGCTGCATCCAGCGCGGGGCCCGCTCCAGGTCGCCGGCCACGAAGTTGACCGCCGCCCCGCAACCGATGAACCAACTGCTCGGCAGCATCGGCCGCAGCTTGGCGATCATCCGTTCCTGCTTGGGGAACCCGAGACCGACGAAGACGAGGTCGGGCTTGGCGTCGGCCACCTGGGCGCAGACCTGGTCGTACGTCGCCCGACTCTGCTCGAAGCCGAATTCCGGACAGATCGCCCCGGCGACCCGCAGCCCGGGACACCGCGCCGCGAGCCGGTCGGCGGCTCGCGCGGCCCCGTCGTGGGCCGGTGAACCACCGATCACGAAGATCGAACGCCGGTCGCGCCCCACACCCGCGGAGAGCGACCAGATCAGGCTGCTGCCGGCCACCCGTTCCGGCAGCGGCGTGCCGCCCAGCCGGCTGGCCCAGATCAGCGGCATGCCGTCGGCCACGATCAGGTCGGCGTCGTCGAGATGTGCGCGCGCCTCCGCCTCCCGTTGCGCGCGCCGCAAGATGTCGATGTTCGGGGTGATGATGCGTCCGCCGCGGCCGCGCGCGAGCGCCTCACGCACCACCGCGACCACCTCGGCCTCGGTGATCCGGTCGATGCCGGTGCCGTCCAGTTCGACCCGGTCGAAAGCCTCGATGGACACGTTCGCCTCCTTCAGACTTGTTCGCTCGTTATAGGGAGCGAAACGAGCGAAGGTGGGCCAAAGTGGCACGGGTGTTATTTCTGGGTGGATTAGGGCGAAGCGGAACGACGCTCGTCGAACGTCTGCTCGGCGAACTTCCCGGCGTGTGCGCGCTCGGCGAGGTCGTCCATCTCTGGCAGCGCGACATCCGCGACGACGAACGGTGCGGCTGCGGCGCCAAGTTCTCGGTGTGCGGCTTCTGGCGGCGGGTCGGGGCGCTGGCCTTTGGCGGCTGGCACAACGTCGACGTCGACCGGGTCCATTACCTGCGGGACGCGGTCGAGCGCACCCGGCACATCCCCCGGCTCGCCACCGCCGTCGAGGCGCCCGAGGAGGTGCACGAGTACGCCGACTTCTACACCCGGGTCTACGCCGCGGCGGCCGAGGTCTCCGGCGCCCGGGTCGTCGTCGACTCGTCCAAGCACTCGGCGCTCGCCCACGTGCTGCGCTGGTCCGGCGGTCTCGACCTGCGGGTCGTGCACGTGGTGCGGGACGCGCGCGGGGTCGCCTATTCGTGGACCAAGACGGTGCAGCGACCCGAGACCGACGGCACCGGCGAGATGACCCGCTACTCCCCCGGCCGGTCGGCGCTGCTGTGGAACGCGCACAACGCCGCGTTCGGCCTGCTGTCCCGGCGCGGGGTGCCGGTGCACCGGATCCGCTACGAGGAGTTCGTGGCCGAACCACGGGCGGCGCTCGAGAACATCGCCGCGTTCGCCGGCGTCGACCTCGGACCGGGCGACCTCGACTTCCTGCAGCCCGGCCAGGCGGATCTGAAAGCCGGGCACAGCGCGGCCGGCAACCCCATGCGCTTCACCGTCGGCCGGCTGCCGCTGCGCCGCGACGACGCCTGGGTGAGCTCGCTGCCGCCACGGCAGCGGCGGCTGGTCGGCGCCGTCTGCGGACCGATGCTGCACGCGTACGGATATCCGGTCTTCAAAGAGGGTGCCCAATGAACTGGCCGTCGGTAGGCGTCGTCATCCCCACCCGCAACCGCCCGGAACTGGTTCGCAAGGCCATCGCCGCGGTACGCGAGCAGGACTACCCGGGCTCACTGAAGGTCCTGGTGGTCTACGACCAGACCGAGCCCGACTACCTGCTCGCCTCGACCGAGGGCGTGCCGGTGCTGGTGCTGACCAACTGGCGGACGTCCGGGCTGGCCGGCGCCCGCAACACCGGCATCCTGGCGCTCGACACCGATTACGTGGCGTTCTGCGACGACGACGACAGCTGGCTGCCGGACAAGCTGCGCCGCCAGGTGGCGGCCCTGACGGCCGAGCCCGACGCCGAGATGGCCACGTGTGCGATCGAGGTCGAGTTCGAGGGAAAGTGCACGCCCCGGCTGGCCGGTCGGGCCCGGGTCACGGTCGACGAGCTGGCCCGCTCCCGGATGTCGATGCTGCACTCGTCGTCGTTCCTGCTCCGCCGGGACGCGTTCGCGGCCGATGCCGTCGGCCTGGTCGCCGAGGACGCGCCGGGCAGTCAGAACGAGGACTGGGACCTGCTGCTGCGGGCCGCGCGCCGGGCGCCGATCGTGCACCTCGACGAACCGCTCGTACGCGTGCTGTGGGGGCGGAGCTCGCATTACGCGTACGAGTACGCCACCAAGATCTCCTCGCTGCGCTGGATGATGCAACGCCACCCGGAGATCAGCGGTTGCCGGCCCGGGGCGGCCCGCGTCTACGGTCAGCTGGCCTGCTGGTCGGCCGCGACCGGCAACCGCAGCCAGGCGTGGAAGTTCAGCAAGGAGGCGGTGCGGGCCAACTGGCGAGAGCCGCG
The DNA here is from genome assembly GCF_016862195.1 of Paractinoplanes ferrugineus. GTDB lineage: Bacteria > Actinomycetota > Actinomycetes > Mycobacteriales > Micromonosporaceae > Actinoplanes > Actinoplanes ferrugineus. The sequence continues at coordinate 189,757 of NZ_BOMM01000012.1, forward strand.
CACGGCGATCGCGCTGGCCGCCATGACCGGCGCGGTGAAGGTCGAGAACGTGCTCTCGGCCCTGCACAAACGTGGCCGGGGTATCTAGAGTCACCCTTTCGCTCACGCCCGATCACGCGGTAGTGTTCGGGCGTGTTCGAAATAGTGCGACTGGCTTGTTTAGCACGACCGGCCTGGTCAGTGCGACCGGTCTGGTCAGTGCGACCGGTCTCGTCGGAGAAACCGGTCTGATGCTGGCCCAACAACGCCAGGCCGCCATCCTCGACCGGGTCCGGGCCGCCGGTGGCGTCCGGGTCAGCGAGCTGGCCGCAGAATATGGCGTCTCCGACATGACGATCCGCCGTGACCTCGAAGCGCTGGCCGACCGTGGCCTCCTCGCGAAGGTACACGGCGGCGCCACCACGGTGAGCCCCGGATCCGCGCATGAACCGGGATTCGCCGCCAAGTCGGTCCGGCAGCGCGCGGAGAAGGCCGCCATGGCCGCCCGAGCCGCCGCGCTGGTCTCGCCCGGCGACGCGATCGCGCTGTCCGCCGGCACCACCACCGCCGGGCTCGCCCAGCGCCTGGTCGACGTGCCCGACCTGACCGTGGTCACCAACTCGATCCCGGTCGCCGACGTCTTCTACCGGGCCGGACGCCCCGACCAGACGGTGATCCTGACCGGCGGCACCCGCACCCCGTCCGACGCCCTGGTCGGCTCCGTCGCGGTCGCCGCGATCCGCTCGCTGCACCTCGACGTGCTGTTCCTGGGCGTGCACGGAATGAGCGAGCGAGCCGGTTACACCACACCCAATCTGATGGAGGCGGACGTCAACCGCTCCCTGGTCGAGGCGGCCGAACGCCTCGTCGTGCTGGCCGACCACACCAAGTGGGGCACGGTCGGCATCTCCTCGATCGTTCCGCTCGATCGCGCCGACGTACTCATCACCGACGAGGGCCTCGAACAACAGGCCCGTGCACTGCTGGAGGAAACCGTGCCCGAACTCGTGGTGGTGACCGCGCAGTGACGTTCAAGAGCCGCGACGCGATCCGTCTCTCCGACGGCCGTGAGCTGATCTATTTCAACGAGTCCGACGATTCGCACCGGTCGTCCTATCCGGACACGCGGGAGCTGCCCCCGCCGCCGCCGGCGTCGCAGCTGCGCTACGACCCGCTGGTCGACGAGTGGGTCGCGGTCGCGGCACACCGCCAGACGCGGACGTTCCTGCCGCCCACCGACGCGTGCCCGCTCTGCCCGTCGACCCCGGCGTTCGCCAGCGAGATCCCGGCCCCCGACTACGACGTGGTGGTCTTCGAGAACCAGTTCCCGTCGTTCAGCGACCGGATCAAGCCCGACGAGATCACCTCGCTGACCGACCTCGTGCCGGTCCGCCCGGGGGTGGGCCGTTGCGAGGTGGTCTGCTTCACCAGTGACCACAACAGCGCGTTCGGCTCGCTGTCGCCGGCCCGGGTGCGTACGGTGCTGGACGCGCTCGCCGACCGCACCTCGGCGATGTCCGACATCCCCGGGGTGGCGCAGGTCTTCCCGTTCGAGAACCGCGGCGTCGAGATCGGCGTGACCCTGCACCACCCGCACGGCCAGATCTACGCCTACCCGACCGTTCCGCCGCGCACCCGGCAGATGATGGACGCCGCGCTGCGGTACCGCGCCCGCACCGGCGGAGACCTCTACACGGACGTTCTCGCGGCCGAGCGCAAGGCGGCCGTGCGGATCGTGGCCGAGAACGAGCACTGGACCGCCTACGTGCCGGCCGCCGCCCGATGGCCGTACGAGGTGCAGATCGCCCCGCACCGCAAGGTCGCCGACATCCCGGCCCTGTCGGACGCGGAGCGGGACGCGTTCGGTCCGATCTACCTCGACATCCTGCGCCGCTTCGACGCGCTGTTCGGCAAGCCGATGCCCTACATCTCCGCGTGGCACCAGGCGGTCGTCGGCGAGGGCCGCGATCTCGGCTACCTCCACCTGCAGCTGTTCAGCATCCGCCGGGCCGCCGACAAGCTGAAGTACCTGGCCGGATCCGAATCCGCGATGGGTGCTTTCGTCAACGACGTGGTCCCCGAGAAGGCCGCCGAGACGCTGCGGGCGTTGTAGTTCGTCCGAGATGGCAGTTGCGCTCAGCGCATCCCTTGTTACAAGGTCGGAGTTATGGGATTCGCCTGGTCCAACATGTTCGTCCACCCCGACGACGACCCGCGCACCGACGGTGGCTTCACCGGCGAACGCGAGACGCTCGTCGGTTACCTGCGTGACCAGCGCCTGACGCTGGAGCTCAAGTGCGCCGGCCTGACCGCGGACCAGATGGCGGCCCGGGCGGTGGAGCCGTCGAAGATGTCGCTGCTGGGTCTGGTGCGGCACATGGCCGGCGTGGAGCAGGGCTGGTTCCGGATCCACCTGGCCGGCTTCGACGTCCCCCGGCACTATCGCGAGGACGGAAACCGGGACGGCGACTTCGACGGTGCCGTCCCGGACGACGCGGTGGTGCGGGAGGCGTTCGAGCGCTGGCGCTCCGAGACCGCCTTCGCCGAGGACTACGTGGACACCATCGACGACCTGGGCTACGTGGGCGAGGGCGGGCTGGCCCTGCGGGAGGTCCTGGTCCACATGATCGAGGAGTACGCCCGGCACAACGGCCATGCCGACTTCCTGCGGGAACGCATCGACGGCCGGACGGGCCAGTAGGAGTTGGGGGGCGGGGGGCCCGGGACAAGGCCCCCCGCAGGGGAAGGGAACGAACGGTCCGGCTGATCCGCCAGGAACCGATCGGCGCCCGGGACAAGGCAGCTATCGGTGCTCGATACCAGGCAGCGCCGCGACCGTCATCCGTTTCGCTGGGAAAAACGAGTGCCATAACCGGCGGTTACGGACATAACCATGCGACCAATTGCATAGTTTTGCAGCTTGACAATGCCGTCCTCGCGGTTCCGGCCCACCCGATCCAACGCCTGATGAGCGCCATGGAGACGGATCACGGCGCCGCGTTCGCACAAAGATGGCCGCCGGCCGAAGCCGGCGGCCATCTGGCAAGCGTGCCTAGGCGAGCTTACGAGCCAGGTTCTCGTCGAGAGCCGTCATGAACTCGTCGGTGGTCAGCCAGGGGGCGTCACGGCCGATGAGCAGCGCGAGGTCCTTGGTCATCTGACCGCCCTCGACGGTCTCGACGCAGACCTTCTCGAGGGTCTCGGCGAACTCGGTGACCGCCGGGGTCCCGTCGAGGACACCGCGGTGCTTGAGGCCACCGGTCCAGGCGAAGATCGAGGCGATCGGGTTGGTCGAGGTCTTCTCGCCCTTCTGCCACTGGCGGTAGTGCCGGGTGACAGTGCCGTGCGCCGCCTCGGCCTCGACGGTCTTGCCGTCCGGGGTCATCAGGACCGACGTCATCAGGCCGAGCGAGCCGAAGCCCTGCGCCACGGTGTCGGACTGCACGTCACCGTCGTAGTTCTTGCATGCCCAGACGTAGCCGCCCTCCCACTTCATCGCGGCGGCGACCATGTCGTCGATCAGGCGGTGCTCGTAGGTGAGGCCGGCCGCCTTGAACTCCTCGGCGAACTCGGTCTCGAAGATCTCGGCGAACAGGTCCTTGAAGCGGCCGTCGTACGCCTTGAGAATCGTGTTCTTGGTCGACAGGTAGACCGGGTAGTTGCGGGCCAGGCCGTAACGGAACGAGGCCCGCGCGAAGTCACGGATCGACTCGTCGAAGTTGTACATCGCCATCGCGACACCGCCGGCCGGGTAGTCGGCGACGTGGAACTCCATCGGCGCCGAGCCGTCCTCGGGGGTGAAGGTGACGGTCAGCTTGCCGGCACCGGGGGCGACGAAGTCGGTCGCCTTGTACTGGTCGCCGTGGGCGTGCCGGCCGATGATGATCGGCTTGGTCCAGCCCGGCACCAGGCGGGGCACGTTCGACATGATGATCGGCTCGCGGAAGACGACGCCGCCGAGGATGTTGCGGATGGTCCCGTTGGGCGACCGCCACATCTTCTTGAGGCCGAACTCCTCCACCCGCGCCTCGTCGGGCGTGATGGTGGCGCACTTGACGCCGACGCCGTGCTGCTTGATGGCGTTGGCCGCGTCGATCGTGACCTGGTCGTCGGTTTCGTCACGGTACTGGATCGACAGGTCGTAGTACTCGAGGGGGACATCGAGGTAGGGCAGGATCAGCTGCTCCCGGATCTGCTTCCAGATGATCCGGGTCATCTCGTCGCCGTCGAGCTCCACGACCGGGTTGGTGACCTTGATTTTCGCCATCGGCCGGCGCTCCTCTCCCGAAACACATGCTTAGCAGTACGAGCGTACTGCCCGCCGGTTGCAGCGCGTCGACCGGCCCCGACCTGGAGTTATCCGAATCGCCTCGGCGGTAGGCCCCGCCCGGAGTTATCCACAGCCCCGGAAACGGGCACGCACCGAAGGCCGCCGGCCCGGCAGAATTTCGGGTATGCCAATGACGCGCACGGTCGGACAGCTCACTGTCACCGCTCTGCAGGACGCCGAGGGCCCGTTCCCGAGCCCGCGGCAGGAGTGCTTCCCCGACGCCACCGAGGCGCAATGGTCGGCCGCCGACGCCCATGATCCGGCCGCGCGCGGGGCCGGTGGCGAGTGGTGGCTGCGCTACCGGAGCTATGCCATCCGAGTCGGCGACAGCGGCCCGGTCACGCTCGTCGACGCGGGCATCGGGCCGGCGGGCTCGCTGGCGGCCGACTGGGCGCCGGTGCCCGGCCACCTGCCCGACGAGCTCGCCGCGGCCGGCATCCAGGCGGCCGACGTGTCCGCGATCGTGCTCACCCACCTGCACAACGACCACATGGGCTGGGCCGTGCCGGGCGACTCGCCGTTCACCCGGGCCCGGGTGATCGTGCAGCAGGCCGACGTCGACGTCTACCGCGGCAACCGCGACTTCACCGGGCAATACGACCGGCTGATCGAGCCGCTGATGGCACAGGGGCGGTTGCAGGTGCTCGACGGTGACGCGCCGTTGGGTCCGGGCGTGCGCCTGGTCGCGACCCCGGGACACACCCCCGGGCATCAGACGGTGCTTGTCGAGGACGCCGGCGAGAGTCTGCTCGTGGCCGGCGACCTGCTGGTGCACGCGATCCAGCTCCTGCACCCCGAGTTGGCCTACGTCTCCGAGGCCGATCCCGAGCAGGCCCGAGCAAGCCGGGCCAAGGCTCTGGCCCAGGCGGCCGCCCGCGGCACCGTGCTGGCCGTCTCCCATCTGGGCACCGCGTTCCATGACCCCACGTGACGCGGAAGAGGCCAGGCGACCCCGGCCTCTTCCACCAGGTGCGGGATCAGAGGCTGGCGACGTCCGCCTGCTTGGCGCGCACCGCCTCGGCGGCCTCCTTGAGACCGGCGAGCTCGGTGTCGGTCAGCTTCTCCTCGACGACCTTCTTGATGCCGTCCCGGCCGACCTGCGCCTCGACGCCGAGGTAGACGCCGGAGATGCCATATTCGCCCTCCACCCACGCGCAGACCGGCAGCACCTCGCCGGAGTCCTCGATGACGGCCTTGGCCATCCGGGCCGCGGCGGCCGACGGGGCGTAATACGCCGAACCGGTCTTCAGCAGCGCGACGACCTCGGCGCCACCGTTGCGGGTGCGCACGACGAGCTCCTCGATCTTGTCGGCCGGGAGCAGGTCGGCGAGCGGCTTGCCGTCGACGGTGCAGCGCGAGGGAACCGGCACCATGGTGTCGCCGTGCGAGCCCAGGGTCAGCGCCTTGACGCTCTTGACCGGCACCGCGAGGGTCTCGGCGATCGAGTTGGTGAACCGGGCCGTGTCGAGCACACCGGCCTGGCCGAAGACCCGGTTCTTCGGGAACTGGGTGGCGAGCTGCGCGAGCGCGGTCATCTCGTCGACCGGGTTGGAGACCACGATGACGACCGCGTTCGGGGCATACTTCGCGATGTTCTCGGCGACCTGGCGCACGATCTTCGCGTTGACCTCGAGCAGGTCCATCCGGCTCATGCCCGGCTTGCGCGGGAGACCGGCGGTGACCACGACGACGTCGGAGCCCTCGATCGCCTCGTAACCCTCACCGTTCGGACCGGTGGAGGCGCCGACGACCTTGGTCTCGAAGCCCTCGATCGGCCGGGACTGGTTCAGGTCGAGCGCGAGGCCGGCCGGCTTGCCCTCGAGGATGTCGGTGAGCACCACGGTGTCGAAGATGTCGTACTCGGCCAGGCGCTGCGCAGTCGTGGAGCCGTAGAAACCGGCACCTACGACGGTTACCTTCTTGCCCATAGCTCTGCCACTTCCAGTCTTCGGACGATTTTTCGCGACCGTATCAGTCGGTTAACGGCGTATTACCGGCCGGTCTCCTCAGCGCGAGCTGAGCCACTCGGCCCGCTCGACGACGTTCGTCAGCAGCATCGCCCGGGTCATCGGGCCCACCCCGCCGGGCACCGGGACGAGGCTGCCGGCGACCTCGAGGACCGACGGGTCGACGTCACCGGTGTAACGGCCGCTGCCGTCCGCGCCGACCACCCGGGTGATGCCGACGTCGACCACGGTCGCTCCCGGCTTCACCAGGTCGGCGGTGATCAGGCCGGACACCCCGACCGCGGCGACGACGATGTCCGCCCGCCGGGTGTGCGCGGCCAGGTCACGGGTGCCGGTGTGGCAGAGGGTGACGGTCGCGTTCTCCGAGCGGCGGGTGAGCAGCAGGCCGAGCGGGCGGCCCACGGTGGTGCCGCGACCCACGACGGTGACCTCGGCGCCCTTGAGCACGATGTCGTTGAGACGCAACAGGTGCACGATGCCGCGCGGCGTGCACGGCAGCGGACCGTCGAAGCCGAGCACGAGCCGCCCCAGGTTCACCGGGTGCAGGCCGTCGGCGTCCTTGTCGGGGTCGATCAGCTCGAGGATCCGGCCGGTGTCCAGGTGTCTCGGCAGCGGCAGCTGAACGATGAAGCCGTGGCAGTCGGCGTCGGCGTCGAGTTCCCGGACGAAGGCCTCGACGTGCTCCTGAGTGGCGTCGGCCGGCAGGTCACGGCGGATCGAGGTGATCCCGACCTCGGCGCAGTCCCGGTGCTTGCCGTCCACATAGGCCTGCGAGCCGGGATCGTCCCCGACCAGCACGGTCCCGAGCCCCGGCCGCACACCCCGCTCGCGCAACGCCTTGACCCGAGCCCGCAGGTCCTCCTTGACCGCCGCCGCGGCGGCCTTCCCGTCCAGGATCCGTGCCGTCACAAGCGCTCCCTATCCGGAAACGACCGCCCCGTAAGCGGACGCGAAAAGTGCCGCCTGAGCCAGATCGATCTTGGCGCCGGTCAGGTCGACGCCCTTCAGCTCGACCCCGCCCAGGTCCGCTCCACGCAGGTCACAGCCCTTGAGCACGGCGTCCTTGAGGCGTGCCGCGGACAGGTCGGCGCCGCGCAGGTCGACCCGGGTGAGGTCGGCGCCCATCAGGTCGGCCTCCCGCATCCGCAGGGCGCCGAGCTTCGCACCGGTCAGGTTCTGCCCGCGCAACGACACGAAACCCCAGTCGCCGCCCTCGACGGTGAGCGGCCGCAGTCCACAGTCGACGAACTGGGTGCCGGTCAGCTTGCACCCGACCAGCCGGGCGTCGAAGAACGAACACCGTTGCAGAGTCGACTGCATGATCGCCGTGCGGTCCAGGGTGGCGGCGTTGAACCGGACGTTCCCGAACGTGCAGTGGGTGAAGACGCAGCCGGTCAGCCGCGCCTCCGACCAGTCGACGTCGTGGAAGGCACAGTCCTCGTAACGAACACCGGAGACCTCCTCGAGCGCCCAGTCGGTGCCCGAGAAGGTCTGATCCTGAACGAGGTGCTCGGTCATCAGTGGTAGAGCTTCGTCATCAGTGGTAGAGCTTCGTCATCAGTGGTAGAAGTGCCGCGTGCCGGTGAGGTAGACGGTCAGGCCGGCCTTCTCGGCGGCCTCGATCACCAGGTTGTCGCGGATCGAACCGCCCGGCTGCACCACCGCGCTGATCCCGGCCGCGATCAGCACCTCGAGACCGTCGGGGAACGGGAAGAACGCGTCGGACGCGGCCACGCTGCCCTTGGCCCGCTCGGCGCCGGCCCGGTCGACCGCCAGCTTCGCGGAGTCGACCCGGTTGACCTGGCCCATGCCGACACCGACCGTGGCGCCGTCGTCCGCGAGCAGGATGGCGTTGCTCTTCACGCTGCGGATCGCCCGCCACGCGAAGGCGAGGTCGGCGAGCACCTCGGGCGAGGCCGCCGCGCCGGTGGCGAGCTCCCAGTTGGCCGGGTCGTCACCGGGGGCGTCCACCCGGTCCGCGGTCTGCACCAGCACACCGCCACCGACCTGCTTGATCTCGGCGGGCGGCGGGGCCCACTCCGGCGCGACCAGCACACGCAGCTTCTTCTTGGCCCGGAAGATCTCGAGCGCACCGGCCTCGTAGGACGGCGCCACGATCACCTCGGTGAAGATGCCGTCGAGCTGCTTGGCCATCGCCTCGGTGACCTCCCGGTTGGCCGCGATCACCCCACCGAACGCGGACACCGGGTCGCAGTCGTTGGCCTTGCGGTGCGCGTCGGCCACGTCGGCGCCGACCGCGATGCCGCACGGGTTGGCGTGCTTGATGATCGCCACGCACGGCTCGGCGAAGTCGTTGGCGCTGCGCCAGGCGGCGTCCGCGTCGACGTAGTTGTTGTAGGACAGCTCCCCGCCGTGCACGAGCTCGGCCTGGGCGAGGCCGGCCGGCGCGTTCGGGTCGAGGTAGAGGGCGGCTCGCTGGTGCGGGTTCTCCCCGTAACGCAGGGCGCCGCCCCGCTTCAGCGCCAGCCCGGTGAACTCCGGCCACTCGCTGGGCGCGAGCGTCGTCGCACACCAGTTGGCGACGGCCACGTCGTACTCCGCGATGTCCGCGAACGCGCGAGCCGCGAGCAGCTTGCGCTGCGTCAGCGAGAAACCGCCCTCGTCGAGGGCGGTCAGGATCAGCGGGTACGCGTCGACCGACGTGACCACCGCGACCGACGGGTGGTTCTTCGCGGCCGCGCGGACCATCGCCGGGCCGCCGATGTCGATCTGCTCGACGCACTCGTCGACACTCGCCCCCGACGCCACCGTCCGGGTGAACGGGTAGAGGTTGCTCACCAGCAGGTCGAACGGCTCCACCTCGAGCTCGGTCAGCTGCTCCTGGTGGGCGGGCAGCCGCAGGTCGGCGAGCAGGCCCGCGTGCACCCGCGGGTGCAGCGTCTTGACCCGGCCGTCGAGGCACTCGGGGAAACCGGTCAGCTCCTCGACCTTGGTCACCGGCACGCCGGACTTCTCGATCGTCGCCGCTGTCGAACCGGTCGAGACGAGCTGCACCCCGGCCGCGTGCAGCGCCTGGGCGAGCTCGACGAGGCCGGTCTTGTCGTAAACGCTCAGCAGCGCCCGCTTCAGTGGGCGGCGGCCCTCGTCGGAGCTCATGGAATGCGTACCTTCCTGTTCTCGATAGTCCAGCCCTCGCGGACGAGCCGGCCGACGAAGTCGACGAGCTGGGCCCGTTCGGCCACCTTGATGCGCTCGGTGAGCGTCTCCTCCGTGTCGTCGTCGAGCACGGGAACGCTGACCTGGGCGACGATCGGGCCGGTGTCGACGCCCGCGTCCACGAAGAAGAGGGTCGCGCCGGCGATCTTCACGCCGTAGGCGAGGGCGTCCCGCGGGCCGTGAATGCCCGGGAAAGACGGCAGCAGCGCGTTGTGCGTGTTGATGTAGCGGTCGCCGAACGCGGCCAGGAAGCGCTGTCCGACAAGCTTGAGGAAGCCGGCCGAGATGACCAGATCAGGCTTGTGCTCGGCAACGTGGGCGGTGAGAGCCGCATCCCAGTCGTCACGCGTCTCGAAGGCTTTCACCGAGTCGACGAAGGTGGGCACACCGGCGGCGGCGGCCCGGTCGAGTCCGGCGATGCCGTCACGGTCGGCCCCGACCGCGACGACCTGCGCACCATAGGCGGGGTCGGCGGCGGCGTCGAGGAGGGCCTGCAGGTTACTGCCCGATCCGGAGACGAGGACGACCAGGCGGGCGGGCGCGGGGTCGGTCACCCGAGAACCCTATCTCGCGGGCGTCCAGCCCCTTTCGGGGCGGGTGCGAACGCCCGACCAGCCCACCGCCGCGGCCGGTCAGCCTTTGGCGGCGGGAGCGAACGTGCGGGCGGCGGCGGCGCCGATCGCGACGGCGGCGGCGACGACGGCGGTGGCCACCAGGGCCACCTGCCAGGGGTCAGGGCCGATGGTGGACAGGCGCCCGTCGCCGACCGGACCGCCGGAGGCCGCGCAACTGACGCCGAGCAGGAGGCCGGCGACGGGACCGGCGAGGGCACTGCTTCCCAGCACCCGGCTCCAGGACAGCTCGGCCTTCTCGCCGGGCGCGCGGCCGGGCGCGCGGCGCAGTCGCAGGATGAGCAGCCAGCCGGCGGCGACGCCGGCCGCGACCGGGACCGCCAGCAGGGCCGCGCCGGCCGCACCCATCGGGCCGTCCGGCACCCCGGCCAGCAGGGGCAGCGCGGGAAGCTTGCCCACCAGTACGTCGGTGAGGCCGACCTCCGAGCCGGTGCCGAGCGCGAAGCCGGGTCCGAGCAGATAGGCCGCCGCCCACACCGACACGTTGGCGCCGTAGGCCAGGCTGAGCAGGGTGATGCCGGCCTGACCGGCCACCCCGGTGTGATAGACCGAGATCGTCTCCGCGGCCTGGCCGCCGCCGATCGCCACCGACAGCCCGGTGGCCCCGGCGCCCGCGGCGAGGATGAACAGTGCCGCCATCACGCCGGTGCGCAGACCGTCGCGCATCACCAGCGGGGTGCGGTGGGCCAGCATGCCCAGCGCGTCGGTGCCGCGGAGGGCACCGACGAACGCGCCGAACAACCCCAGCACGAAGAAGTTGATCGCCGCTCGGGCCGGGGTGACGTCGGTGCCCTTGCCGTCGACGGCGAGCGCGGCGACCGAGCCGAGCAGCGAATAGGTGAGTGCGACGCCGAACGCCACCAGCAGCGCGTGGCCCATCCGGCCGGAACGGCGGGCGCCGATCGCGCGGGTTACGTGCAGGCCGGCCTGGTTGAGCCGCCAGACGATGAGGACGGTCAGCAGCAGCGGGGCGAGGCCCAGCGGTCCGATCGAGGTGCCGATCGGCACGCCGTGCCCGAGCAGCCAGCCGGCCAGGCCGGCGTGCGCGGCGCCGCCGAGACCACCCTGCCCCTCGAGGGTGCGGGCGAGGCCGATGACCGCGGCCACCGGGAAATAGCTGATCGCCGCGGCCCACAGCGTGGCGAACGCGACCGCCACCGGCACCGGGGCCCGGCGTGCGCGGGGCGGCGGTTTGCGCTGGCCGGGAACCTTGACCGTGGTCTGCTCACCGAGTCGTCGCTCGTCGACGAGAACCGTCGGCCGATCGCCGGGGTCGAGCGCACCGGTCGGCCGGTCACCGGGATCGAGCGCTCCGGTCGGCCGGTCCCGAGGATCGAGGGCACCGGTCGGGCGGTCCACCGGGATCGTCTCCCGCACGTCCAGGGTCGCCTCGGCGACCGCGAACGGGTCGTCCGAGTCCTCGGGACGGTCGGTTGTGCTGGGCATCGTCGCCTACTTTTCCACGACCGGGGCGTCGCGGCGACGCAGATGCAACGGCGCGCCGCCAAACGGGTCGATTGAACCCGGACGGCGGCGCGCCACTGGTAGCCGTACCAAAATCAGCTCATGACCTCGCGCATGAGCCGCGCGGTCTCGCTCGGGGTCTTGCCGACCTTGACGCCGACGGCCTCGAGGGCCGCCTTCTTGGCGTCGGCGGTCCCGGCCGAGCCGGAGATGATCGCGCCCGCGTGTCCCATGGTCTTACCGGCCGGGGCGGTGAAGCCGGCGATGTAGCCGACCACCGGCTTGGTCACGTTCGCCTTGATGAACTCGGCGGCGCGCTCCTCGGCGTCGCCACCGATCTCACCGATCATGACGATCGCGTCGGTCTCCGGGTCGTCCTGGAACGCCTTCAGCGCGTCGATGTGGGTGGTGCCGATGACCGGGTCGCCGCCGATGCCGACGCACGTGGAAAAGCCGATGTCGCGCAGCTCGTACATCATCTGGTAGGTCAGCGTGCCGCTCTTGCTGACCAGGCCGATGCGACCGGCCGGGGTGATGTCGGCCGGGATGATCCCGGCGTTAGACGCACCCGGCGAGGCGATGCCCGGACAGTTCGGGCCGATGATCCGGGTCCGCTTCCCGCGCGAGACATTGAGCGACCAGAAGGCCGCCGAGTCCTGCACCGGCACGCCCTCGGTGATCACCACAGCGAGCGGGATCTCGGCCTCGATGGCCTCGACGACCGCGCCCTTGGTGAACGCCGGCGGGACGAAGATGACCGACACGTCCGCGCCGGTCTCCTTGATGGCCTCGGCGACGGTCGCGAAGACCGGCAGCGACGTGCCGTCGAAGTCCACCGTGGTGCCGGCCTTGCGCGGGTTGACACCGCCGACGACGTTGGTGCCCGCGGCGAGCATCCGCTTGGTGTGCTTGGAACCCTCCGAGCCGGTGATGCCCTGGACGATTACCTTCGAGTCCTTGGTGAGCCAGATCGCCATTTAGGTCACTTCCCCGCAGCCGCGAGCTCGGCGGCGCGCTCGGCCGCTCCGTCCATCGTGTCCACCCGCTGCACCAGCGGATTGTTCGCGCCGTCGAGGATGGCGCGGCCTTCCTCGGCGTTGTTGCCGTCGAGGCGCACCACGAGCGGCTTGGCGACGGTCTCGCCACGCTCGCTGAGCAGGGCGAGGGCCTGGATGATGCCGTTGGCCACGGCGTCGCAGGCGGTGATGCCGCCGAAGACGTTCACGAATACCGACTTGACCGCCGGGTCGCCGAGCACGATCTCGAGGCCGTCCGCCATCACCTGGGCGCTCGCGCCACCACCGATGTCGAGGAAGTTGGCCGGCTTGACGCCGCCGTGGTTCTCGCCCGCGTAGGCGACCACGTCGAGGGTCGACATGACCAGACCGGCACCGTTACCGATGATGCCGACCTCGCCGTCGAGCTTGACGTAGTTGAGGTTCTTGGCCTTGGCCGCCTGCTCCAGCGGGTCCACCGCGGACTGGTCGACGAGCGCCTCGTGGTCGGGGTGCCGGAACGACGCGTTCTCGTCCAGCGTGATCTTGGCGTCCAGCAGGAGCACCCGACCGTCGCCCACCTTGGCCAGCGGGTTGACCTCGACCAGGGTGGCGTCCTCGGCCACGAAGGCCTGCCACAGCTTCACCGCGATGTCGACGATCTGCTCGGCGACCTCGGCCGGGTACTGCGCGGCGGCGACGATCTCGCGGGCCTTGGCCTCGTCGACACCCTTGCTGGCGTCGATCGCGATCTTGGCGACCCGCTCGGGCTGTTCCTCGGCCACCGTCTCGATCTCCATGCCGCCGGCGACGCTGGCGATGCAGAGGAAGGTGCGGTTGGCCCGGTCGAGCAGGTAGGAGAAGTAGTACTCCTCCTTGATGTCGGCCGTCTCGGCAAGCATCACCTTGTGGACCGTGTGGCCCTTGATGTCCATGCCCAGGATGTCGGTGGCGCGGGCCGCCGCCTCGTCGGCACCGTCAGCCAGCTTGACGCCGCCGGCCTTGCCCCGGCCGCCGACCTTCACCTGGGCCTTGACGACAACTTTGCCGCCGAGGCGCTCCGCGATCGCGCGGGCCTCCTGCGGGGTCTCGGCGACGCCGCCGCCCAGCACGGGCAGGCCGTGCCGTTCGAACAGGTCACGCCCCTGATACTCGAACAGGTCCACGTGTCTCCTTCTCTCGCGACGCCAAGCGCCGGTAAGCCGCTCCGTTGCGTCCCGACCTGTGTGCCGCGGCGGCCTGTTTGAAGGCGTCGCCGGCGTGAAGATTGTCCCGGGCCGAAGGCCCTTCACCCGCAGACTAGCGAGGTGAGGATGCGTCCCGTAGTCGCGGGTGCGCGGTGTGCAAGACCACACACCTCACCTCTCCGCCAGGTCACTCGAAAAACTCCGGCACCACCGCGTAACCGCCCCGGAAGGGCGTCGTTGAGTGTGGTGTCGGAGCGCTCAGGCACACCGATTGCGGAACGGCCGATGCCCTGTCGGTCGAGGGGTGGCGGCGGGGCATCGTGCATAGAGAGGCCGGACGTGTGAGGGGTGCGTCCGGCCTCTCCCCCGGCCCGGCTCCGTTCCGACTTTGCCGAAACACAACCGGCCGTAGCCATTTGGCTACGGCCGACGGGTTGTTCCTGCTCACTACGCCACGGGCGTAGTCACATTGGCGCGTACCCATTCGATGATGGATGCCGTGGTCGCGCCCGGGGTGAAAATTTTCGCCACCCCGGCGGTCTCCAATTCGGCAATGTCGTCGGCCGGAATGATGCCCCCGCCGAATACCACGATGTCGCTTGCGTCACGTTCCGCCAATAGCTCGATCACCCTGCGGAACAGCGTCATGTGCGCGCCGGACAGAACGGACAAACCGATCGCGTCGGCGTCCTCCTGAATTGCCGTTCCGACGATCTGCTCCGGCGTCTGGTGCAGGCCGGTGTAGACCACCTCCATACCCGCGTCACGCAGCGCGCGGGCCACCACCTTGGCACCACGGTCGTGCCCGTCCAGCCCGGGTTTGGCCACGACCACCCTGATGCGAGCCTGCATACCGACCCTCCGTGTGAAGCGGAACACCGTTGTCCTGAACGAACGGTAACGTGCCGGACGCGCTCCGGGTAGTCGGCTCCGGCCAATTGAGATCACTTTGGGTGACCGAAACTGTATTCAGAGTGACTTCGCTATCTGTTCCTGCACCAATCACGGAGAGTGCGCAACGAGATCGCCGGTGAAAGGTAACGAATTCGGACATTAGCTGCGCAATACGGACCAGGAACTGTCAGGGAATTGCCGCTTCGACTTGTGGCTCGGCTGCCGTTTAGTTACCGTGGCTCCCGGCTGGCGAGCGGATTACACCGAACCGACAGCCCGGAAGGCCACCGATAACCCAGCGTTTCGGGTCCGGGAACCACCGACGAATTGCCACTGACGGAGGGTTGTTCGTGCGCCAGCGCTTGTCGTCTGAGCCCGATCGGTATCGCGGTCGCCGCCGTGTACCCACCCCTCCCCGGAGCCGCTACGCGGTCGTCGTCACCTCCGCCTTCATCGGCGCCGGGGTCGTGGCGATCGGAGCCGCCTCCAACCTTCCCAACGCGAAGGACGTAAACCCCGAGGTTCTCCAGGGCCTCAAGAGCGCGCAGGTCGCCAACCAGGCCATCTCCGACCGCTCGACCGAGGAGAAGGCCTCCCGCAGCGAGGACCGCGGCGTCGCCAAGACCAACGTCAGCGCGGACGAAGCGACCGCCGACGTCTGGCTGCTGCCGCTCGACTCCTACACGTACAGCTCGCCGTTCGGCATCCGCTGGGGCCAGCTGCACGCCGGCATCGACCTGGCCGCCCCGGAGGGCCTGCCCTACAAGGCGGTCCACTCGGGCAAGGTGATCCAGGCCGGCTACTACGGCGGTTACGGCTACGCGGTCACGGTGCAGAACGACGACGGCACCCAGGTCATCTACGCCCACTCCCGCCGCGTGCTGGTCAAGGTGGGCGAGCAGGTCAAGGCCGGTCAGGTCATCGGACAGGTCGGCAACACCGGCAACTCGTACGGCACGCACCTGCACCTCGAGATCCACGTCGACGGCCAGCCGGTCGACCCCATCCCGTTCCTGCGGGAGCGCGGCGTCGACATCAAGCTGCAGGTCGAGTCGATCTACGCGGGCATGGCCGCCGCCGCTTCCTGATCCACCACTTCCGCCTTCCCGCTCAGGCACCTCCGAACCGGGCCGATCGGTCTCGTGTAGGGGTTTCTCGCCTGCCGGGAGGTCACGCGCGTGCCGAAGTCAGCCGTCGGACGCCACCGCAAGGACAACCAGCATGCCCTGCCGCCGACCGACACGGCCGGCTCTTTCCCCCTGCCCGACCTAGCCCGGCACCGGCGAGCCGGTGGCTTGCGGCAGCCGGGCGACCCACGGCGTAGGCGGACTGCCGCGCTGGCCGCCGCCCTCGGGACGGCGCTGATCACCGGGATCGTGGGCGGCACGGCCGCGGCGGCCGACGCCCGGCACCACCGCCTCCAGCCGGCTCCGCCGGACCCGGCACCCGTGGCCGTCCAGAACGATCCGGCCGACGTCGACGCGGTGCCCCCCGAAGTGCTCCGCGAACTGGGCGCCGGGGCCTTCGCGGGGCGCGGCCAGGGACCCGTCGCCCGCGGTTCGGTGCTCGCCGGGGGGATCGGTGCTGAGGGCGTACGCCGCAAATCGCGACCGCCGGCCCCCGTCCCCGCCGCCGCCGGCACCGCCTGGGTGAGCCCCAACCCGACCGCGCGGGTGACCTCGTGCTTCGGGCCACGCTGGGGACGGATCCACGAGGGTGTCGACATGGCCGCCCCGGACGGCACACCGATCGTCGCGGCCGGGACCGGGGTGGTCGTGCGCGCCGGCGTCGAACAGGGCTACGGCAACGCGGTGCTGATCGACCACGGCGACGGCTGGCTCACCCATTACGGGCACATGTCGGTGCTCGTCGTGGTGCCCGGCCAGCGCGTCGTCGCCGGTCAGCAGATCGGCAACGAGGGCTCGACCGGCCACTCCACCGGGCCGCACCTGCATTTCGAGGTGCACCAGGGCTTCTACCAGAACCCGGTGGAGCCGACCCGGTGGATGCGTGCGCACGGGGTGGACATCCCCGGCTGCTGACCTAGATCTTCTCGATCGGGGCGTGCCGCAGGATCAGCCACATCACCTGGTCGCCGAAGTCGATCTGGGCCCGGGCGCCCGGACCCTGGCCCTCGACGGCGACGACCCGGCCCAGGCCGTACCTCTGATGGTTGACCCGTTCGCCGACCGCGACCTTCGGCGCCTGCGGCAGCTCGCTCGCCGTGGCGAGCTTGCTGGCGTCGATGCCGAGCCGGCTCGCCAGCTGCTGTGCCTTGGGCGTACCCCCGGCGAAGCCACCGCCGCGGCCGCGATCGCCGCCGGCCCGGCCCCCCACCCCGCCGCCGGTGCCCGACCAGGACGTGTAGTTGCCGGCGGTGCGCTCCCAGCGGATCAGCTCGGGCGGCAACTCGTCGGTGAAGCGGGACGGCGGGTTGTACTGCGGCTGACCCCACGCGCCGCGCGTCACCGCCCGGGAGAGGTAGAGGCGCTGCCGGGCGCGGGTGATCCCGACGTACGCCAGCCTTCGCTCCTCCTCGAGCTCGGAGTTGTCCCCGAGCGCACGCATGTGCGGGAAGACGCCGTCCTCCAGCCCGGTCAGGAACACCACCGGGAACTCCAGGCCCTTGGCCGTGTGCAGGGTCATCAGCGTGACCACGCCCTGGTTGTCGGGGTCGTCGTCGGGCAGTTGATCGGCGTCGGCGACCAGTGCCACCTGCTCGAGGAAACCGGCGAGGGTGGCCGACTCGTCCTGCCCCTCCACGCGTTCGGTGTATTCGCGGGCGACGCTGACCAGCTCCTGAAGGTTCTCCACCCGGCCCTGGTCCTGCGGGTCGATGCTCTCCTCAAGCTCGCTGAGCAGGCCCGACCGCTGCAGAACGGCCTCGAGGACCTCCTCCGGCGGACTCGTCAGGGACATCACCCGCAGCTCGTCGAGGAGCCGCACGAAGTCGTTTATCGAGTTGACCGCGCGGGTCGCGATGCCCGGCGCGTCCTTGGCGTGCCGCAGCGCCTGGCCGAACGAGATGCGCTCGCGCGAGGCCAACGCCTCGACGCACGCCTCGGCCCGGTCGCCGATGCCGCGCTTGGGGGTGTTCAGCACCCGCCGGATGCTCACCGTGTCGTCGTCGTTGACCACCGCGCGCAGGTAGCCCAGCGCGTCACGGACCTCCTTGCGCTCGTAGAAGCGCACCCCGCCGACCACCTTGTAGGGCAGGCCGACCCGGATGAACACCTCCTCGAACACCCGGGACTGCGCATTCGTGCGGTAGAAGACGGCGACGTCACCGGGGCGCACGTCCTCCCGGTCGTGCAGCCGGTCGATCTCGCGGGCCACCCAGTCGGCCTCGGCGTGCTCGGTGTCGGCCACGTAACCGACGATCTGCTCGCCGGCGCCCTGGTCACTCCACAACCGCTTGGGCTTGCGCGACGTGTTGCGGTCGATCACCGCGTTGGCCGCCGACAGGATCGTCTGGGTCGACCGGTAGTTCTGCTCGAGCAGAATCGTGCGCGCGTCGGGATAGTCCCGCTCGAACTCCAGGATGTTGCGGATCGTCGCGCCCCGGAATGCGTAGATCGACTGGTCGGCGTCACCCACCACGCACAGCTCACCCGGCTCGACCTCGCCGCCCGGCTCCCCCACCAGCTCCTTGACCAGCGTGTATTGCGCGTGGTTGGTGTCCTGGTATTCGTCGACCATCACGTGCCGGAACCGTCGCCGATAAGCCTCGGCCACATGTGGGTGCGACTGGAAGAGGTGCACCGTGGTCATGATGATGTCGTCGAAGTCGAGGGCGTGCGCCTCTTTCAAACGACGCTGATACAACTCGTACGCCTCGCCGAGCGCCCGCTCGTTGGGCCCCTTGGCGCCGGCCTTGAACTCCTCGGGCTCGACCAGCTCGTTCTTCAGGTTGGACACCTGCGCCGCCAGACCGCGCGCGGTGTAACGCTTCGGGTCGAGGTCGAGCTCGCGGATCACCAACTGCATGAGTCGCCGCGAGTCGTCCGCGTCGTAGATCGAGAACGTCGACTTGAGCCCGGCATGGTCGTGCTCCGCCCGCAGGATGCGCACGCAGGCCGAGTGGAAGGTCGACACCCACATGAGCCGTGCCCGGGGGCCGACGAGCTGGGCGACCCGCTCCTTCATCTCCCCGGCGGCCTTGTTGGTGAACGTGATCGCGATGATCTCGCCCGGGTGCACGTCGCGCTCGGCCAGCAGGTAGGCGATGCGATGCGTCAGCACCCTGGTCTTGCCCGAGCCGGCCCCGGCCACGATCAGCAGCGGCGACCCGGAATGGGTGACCGCGTCGCGCTGCGGCCCGTTGAGCCCGACGAGCAGCGCCTCGGGGTCGAGACGGCGAGCGGGGGCCCGCTTCGGCGCCTCGTGCTCGCGCACCGGGGGCATGGCCGCCCGCACCGGGGGCATGGCAAAGAGGCCTTCGGAAGTCGGAGGCACCGGCGGGGTTTTGGGTGAAGGTCGCATCGCGCTGGCAAGTCTAGGCCCACCCACCGACAAGAATGCCGAGCCACCGACGCGCGTATGCCAATCCTCTCGTCGCGGGGGTGCGACCGAAACGAGCGTCTGTTTCACTCACTGCACAGGCGGTCGGCCGAGGAGGCGCGGGTGCGGGATGTCACTACGACGCACGACCGGGTCCGGCACATCGGCGGTTTCGTCCTGGCCGTGGTCGTGGCCATCACCGTCGCCTCACTAGTCACCGATCCGGACGACCCCGCGCAAGTGATCCCGGCCGGCGCCGCCGTCGCCGGTCCGCCGGACCCGATCGAGCAACTCCTGACCGCCCAGGCCACCGCGCTTACCCGGGGGGATCAGACCGGCTGGCTGAAACCGGTCGCCCCGTCTCTGCGGAAGCGCTACCTCGATCTGTTCCGCTCGCTGCGAGCTCTGCACGTGACCACGGTGGACTATCGGATCACCACCCGGCGGCAGCCGACCGTGCAGGTCGAGCTGTCGTACTGCTTCGTCGGGGCGCGCTGCCCGAAGGACGGACCGAAGATCGCCCAGAAATTGACGATCAAGTCCAATGTGATCGTGGTGGAGGCGGCGGCCGACCGCCCCACCGATCTCCAGCCGACCCCGTGGGAGTCCGGCGATCTCGTCTTCGCCCAGGGCAAGCGGGTCACGGTCGGCGCCCCGCCGGCACTGAGGTCACGGCTCAAGGAGATCACCAAGATCGCCGACAGCGCGGCCGTCGTCGACGATCGGTTCGCCGCCTACGCCGGCAACCGCCAGCCGCGATACCGCCTGTTCCTCGCCACCGAGAAGCTCTGGCGCAGCTGGTACGGCGGCAAGGCGACCAACTGGGCGGTCGGCTACATGCAGCCGCTGGGTGCGGCGGGCGCCGACGTGGTGATCAATCCCGGCCGGCTGACGACGACCGCCGCCCTCCGCGAGGTGATCCAACACGAACTCGGCCACGTCGCCACGATCGCCGGGGTAACTTCGCGGCACGAAGACATGTGGCTGGTCGAAGGGGTCGCCGAATACATCGGTTCGCAGCCGCGGCGGGCCTACGACACCTACAACCGGGAGGCGCTGACCAAGCCGAAGGCGCTCGCCGCCCGCCCGCTTCGCGACGGTGCCGACGACGACGAGGTGGCCGCCTTCTACGCGCAGGGTCACTTCGCGGTGGACTGCCTGGTCACGGCTTTCGGCGAGCCACGTGCGATGGAGTTCGTACGCCAGCGGCTGCGCCTGTCGCTGTCGCTGGACGACGCCTCGCGCAGCGCGTTCGGTACCGATTTCCGGCATGTCACCACAACGTGTGTCGATTGGATGTCCCACCAGGTCGGGTAGCCGACCAGCAACAGAGTTGTCACCTGAACGTTGTGGCGCTCACCAGCTTCTATACGCGAAGCTGACGGACATTGATCGACCGTTAACCCTGATCGGGAGCCTGCATACATGAACCGGTTGCTGCGCCACCTGGCCGCACCCGCCCTCGCCCTGGCCGTCGTGGCCGCCCTGCCGATCGCCCGGAAGGCGGAAACGGCAGGCCCACCGGCCGAGTTCCAACCGGTGAGCGTTTCCTACGGCACGCCGCTCGGCGCCAAGGTCGTCAAGGGCCAGTTCCTGAGCTACAACGACTTCCACGGCGCGATCGACCCGCCCAGTGGCAGCGGTGCGGTGGTCAACGCGTCCGGCACCAGCACCCCGGCCGGTGGCGTCGAATATCTCGCGACGTACCTCAAGAAGCTGCGCGCCGAGGCGAAGGCCGACGGCCGCTCCACCCTGACCGTCGGCGCCGGGGACCTCGTCGGCGCGACCCCGCTGGTCAGCGCCGCGTTCCACGACGAACCCACGATCGAGCTGATGAACCAGGTCGGCCTGCAGGTCAGCTCGGTGGGCAACCACGAGTTCGACGAGGGTGTGGCCGAGTTGATCCGCCTCCAGCGCGGCGGCTGCCACCCGACCGACGGCTGCCAGGACGGCGACCCGTTCCGCGGCGCCAAGTTCACCTACCTGGCGGCCAACACGATCGACAACAAGACCGGGCTGCCGATCCTCCCGCCGATCGACATCAAGTTCGTCAACGGTGAGCCGGTCGGCTTCATCGGCATGACGCTCGAGGGCACGGCCGGCATCGTCAACCCGGCGGGCATCAAGAACGTCCACTTCACCGGCGAGGTCGCAACCGCCAACAAGTGGAGCAACCTGCTCAAGCTGTTCGGCGTCAAGGCGCAGGTGCTGCTGCTGCACCAGGGCGGCGCGCAGGGCACGGCGACCCCGACCCCCGGCGTCTCCGACTGCCTCAACTTCACCGGGCCGGTCGTCGACATCGTCAAGGGCCTCAACCCGGAGATCGGCCTGGTCGTCTCCGGCCACACCCACCGGTTCTACACCTGCTCACTGCCCAACAAGAGCGGCACGAGCGTCGTCACCAGCGCCGGCACCAACGGCCAGCTGATCACCGACATCGACTACTCGATCGACCGGCGCAGCGGCCGGTTCGCCGAGATCACCGCGCGCAACGTGATCGTGGAGAACGGCGTCTCCGACGGTGCCGGCGGTTGGAAGAAGGACGCGGCCGGCGTCTACCTGAAGAACCCGGACACGGTCGACAAGGACGCCAAGAAGATCGCTGACAAATACCGTACGGCGGTCGCACCGATCGCCAACAAGGTCGTCGGCAAGATCACGGCGGACATCACCCGCACCCCCACCCCGGCCGGCGAGACCCCGCTCGGGGACGTGATCGCCGACGCCCAGCTGGCGTACACCAAGTCGGCCGGCGCCCAGATCGCCCTGATGAACCCGGGCGGCATCCGGGCCGACTTCGACGCCGAGGCAGCGGCCGGTGGCGAAGCGGTCGGCGAGATCACGTACGGCGAGGCGTTCACCGTCCAGCCGTTCAACAACCTGGTCGTCACCCAGACGTTCACCGGCGCCCAGCTCAAGGACGTGCTCGAGCAGCAGTTCGCCGGCTACAAGGGCCAGACCACCGGGAAGACGCTGCAGGTCTCCGCCGGTCTGACCTACACGTGGAGCGCCTCGGCCCCGCTGGGCTCGAAGATCAGCGAGCTGAAACTGAACGGTACGGCCATCGACCCGGCCACCAACTACCTCGTCACGACGAACGACTTCCTGGCCAACGGCGGCGACGGGTTCTCCGTCCTGAACACCGGCACAGGTCGCGTCACGGCACCGGGCTTCGACATCGATGCCCTGGTCGCCTACCTGGGTGCCGGCGCCCCGGTCGCCCCGGGTGACACGAAGCGGATCAGCACCATCGCCTGAGCAAACGGACAAAAACCCCGTCCCACGGATCGGACTGTTTCCTTGCGGTCCGGTTCGGGACGGGGGCATACTCGCATCGTGATTCAGCGGGCACGATTTTTTTACTACGGCACCGGAAGTCCGGCAGCCGTAGGCCTCGTCTGAACGACAGACCTACTTCAAGCCCCGGGCTTCCCAGCCCGGGGCTTGATGCTTGTCCGGGCCGGGTCGACCGGGACGCGAGCACCCGAGGAGCAGAGGATGACCGCCGACGTGGTGGACCAGACGACCGGTGCGGGCGAGCCCTTGGCCGCCGACGAGATCCGTGCCATGCGTGAACGCATCGACGAGATCGACCAGACCATCATCGACCTGTGGCTCGAACGAGCCCGCATCTCCCAGTCCGTCGGCCGCACCCGCATCGCCAGCGGCGGCACCCGCCTCGTCCTGTCCCGCGAACGCGAGATCGTGGAACGCTTCCGCGAAGCCCTGGGCCCCGACGGCACCCAGATCGCCCTGATGATCCTCCGCGCCGGCCGCGGCCCCTTGTAACCCCCGGCCCCTCGCCGCCACCCCCACCCGCCACCGGTCGCACTGCCAGCGGCTCGCACTGCCAGCGGCTCGCACTGCCAGCGGCTCGCCCTGCCAGCGGCTCGCCCTGCCAGCGGCTCGCCCTGCCGCCGGTCCACCCACCCACTGCCGGCCCGCACGCCGGCGACCACGCCCAAGCCGCGGCAGTCGACTTGCCCTATTTGTCGCGGACAGCGGTCGCTCATCCGCGGCGGGGGCCCCTTTTCCACGGAAGATGGGCCCTCCCCCGCCCGGGAGGCACCTCTTTCCAAGAAGTTGCGTTGATCTTGACGGCGAGGGCAGCGTCAGATGTCGGCAGCGACAGTCACGCGGATGATCGGCGCCCAAGAGACAGACTCAGCCCCGCTCGACGCTCCGCCTGCCCCATTTGTCGCGGATGCGGAGGGACCGTACCCCGACAACGGAGACCCCACTTTCACGGAAGATGCGTCGACAAAGCGGGCACAGTCGGACGGTTATGCGTACCTATCTGGGTCTTAGTAGCGGTGCAAAACGTCTCGAACCTCGGCGTAGTGGCAGGCGCTTGGGTGGGGGGCGCGCTGGCGGATCTGGAGCAGCGGCTCGTGGTCGGCGCAGTAGGGCTGCGCCTTCCAGCAACGGGTGCGGAAGCGGCAGCCGGAGGGTGGGTTCGCGGGGGACGGCACGTCACCCTCCAGGATGATGTGGTCGCGGTGGCCGCGCAGGCGGGGGTCCGGGACGGGTACGGCGGAGAGCAAGGCTTGGGTGTACGGGTGGGTGGGCTGCTCGTAAATGGCCTTGTGGTAGCCGGTTTCTACGACTTTGCCCAGGTACATGACGGCCACCCGGTCGGAGATGTGCCGGACCACAGACAGGTCGTGGGCGATGAAGATGTAGGAAAGTCCCAGGTCGCGCTGAAGATTCGCGAGCAGGTTGATCACCTGGGCCTGGATGGAGACGTCCAGGGCCGACACCGGCTCGTCGCAGACGATGATTTCCGGGCGTAGCGCCAGGGCGCGGGCGATGCCGATGCGCTGGCGTTGGCCGCCGGAGAACTGGTGGGGGTAGCGGTTGAGGTGGTCGGGGTTGAGGCCGACCAGGTCGAGCAGTTCGCGGACGGCGCGGTTGCGGCCGGCTCGGGGGACCGCGTCGGGGTGGATCACGTACGGCTCGCCGATGATGTCGCCGACCGTCATGCGCGGGTTGAGCGAGGTGTACGGATCCTGCAGCACCATCTGGATGTTGCGCCGGGCGCGACGCAGCGCCGGCCCGGACAGCCCGATCATGTTCTCGCCGCGCACCATGATCTCGCCGGCTGTCGGTCTCTCGAGTCCGACCAGGAGCTTCGCGAGGGTCGACTTGCCGCAGCCGGATTCGCCGACGATGCCGAGCGTCTCGCCGCGGCGCAGTTGGAGATCGACGCCGTCGACCGCGCGCACCGCGCCGATCTTCGACTTGATGACGATGCCCTGCGTGATCGGGAAGTGTTTTACCAGGCCGCGAGCGTCCAGTACGAGGTCAGACACCGAGCACCTCCCGGATGAAGTGGCAGCGCGAGATGCGGTGCGCAGCGATCTGGTAGGCCGGCGGCTGGTCCGTCCGGCAGATGTCGCGGGCGTAACCGCAGCGCGGGTGGAACGCGCACCCCGGCGGGAGGTCGGTGAGTGACGGCGGCAGTCCGCGGATCACGTTGAGCTGCCGGCCCTTGTGGTCGAGGCGCGGAATGGATTCGAGGAGCGCTTTTGTGTACGGGTGGGCCGGGTGCGCGTAGATGTCGTAGACCGGCGCTTCCTCCACGATCCGGCCGGCGTACATGACCGAGATGCGATCGGCGACGTCCGCCACCACGCCCATGTCGTGCGTGATCAGGATCAGGCCCATGTTGCGCTGGCGCTGCAACTCGGCGAGCAGGCCCATGATCTGCGCCTGGACGGTGACGTCGAGGGCCGTGGTCGGCTCGTCGGCGATCAGCACCTCGGGGTCGAGCGCGAGGGCCATGGCGATCATGACGCGCTGCCGCATGCCCCCGGAGAACTGGTGCGGGTAGTCGTTGATCCGTTCCTGCGCGGCCGGGATGCGCACCTGGTCGAGCAGTTCCACCGAACGACGCTTGGCGTCCGCGCGGGACATGCCGCGGTGCTTGCGGAACATTTCGGCCAGCTGGAAGCCGACCGTGTAGACCGGATTGAGGGCGCTCAGCGCGTCCTGGAAGATCATCGCGATGCGGTTGGCCCGGAACTCGCGACGCGACTTCTCGGGGAGCTGGAGCAGGTCGGCACCGCGAAACAGGACCCGGCCGCCGGTGACGTGCGCGGGCGGCGAGTCCAGAATGCCCATGACCGCCTGGGCGGTGACCGACTTGCCGCAACCTGATTCGCCGAGGATCGCGAGGGTCTCCCCCGGGTTCAGCCAGAAGCTGGCGCCGTTCACGGCGTTGGCCACGCCGTCCCGGGTGCGGAACTCGACGTGCAGGTCGTCGACGTGCAGCAGGGGTGCGCGGGGGTCGAGGTCGACGCTGATGTCTGTCACTCCGGTCACCGCAGCTTCGGGTCGAAGGCGTCTCGGACGGCGTCGCCGAGCATGATGAAGGCCAGCACCGTGGCGGCCAGGAACAGTGCCGGCCAGATCAGCGGACCGGCCGCCACCCGTACGTAACCGGTGGCCTCGGAAATCGCGATGCCCCAGCTGATCGCGTTGCCCTTGAGTCCGATCCCGAGGAACGACAGGGTGGCCTCGCTGGCGATGTTGATGCCGAGCAGGATCGTCAGCACCACGATGTACGACGCCATCGAGTTGGGCAGGATGTGCCGGAACAGCAGGCGGTTGTTGCCGGCCCCGAGCATCCGGGCGGCCGCCACGTAGTCCTGGTTCTTGGCCGCGACCACCGACGAGCGCAGCACTCGGGCCGCGGTCGTCCAGCCGAGCAGGCCGAGCGTGACGGTGACCGCGAGGACGCCGTTGCTCTGCGGGTCCGCCGAGAGCCGTTTGGCCAGCACGATCGCGCCGAGCAGCAGCGGAATGCCGAGCATGACGTCGATGAAGCGGGACAGGATCGCGTCGAGCCAGCCGCCGAAGAAACCGGCCGCCAGCCCGAACACCGCCCCGATCAGGCCGGCGATCAGCGTGGCGAAGACCCCGACCACGATCGAGTAGCGAGCACCGTAGACGGTCTTGGCGTAGACGTCGCAGCCCTGGAAGTCGTAGCCGAAGATCGCGGCGCCGCTCGGGCCGCGGTGCTGGCGGGCCAGTACGCAGTCGCGCGGGTCGGCCGAGGTGAACAGCGACGGCCAGGCCGCCATCAGCAGGATCACCGCGATCAGCACCGCCGCGAGCCAGAAGATCTTGCTGCGCCGCAGGTCGTGCCAGGCGTCCCCGGCCAGGCTGCGGGGTTTCCCCGGGGCTTGTTCGGTCGGCCCCGGTTTCGGCATCACGGACTCACTCATAGCGGATCCTGGGGTCGAGAACGGCGTAGAGCAGGTCGACGATCAGGTTGACGACCAGAAAGACGATCACCAGCACGCTCACGAACCCGACCACGAGCGGCCCGTCCTCGGTGCGGATGCCGCGGAACAGGTTGAAGCCGACGCCCGGGATGTTGAAGACCTTCTCGGTCACGATCGCCCCGGACATCAGCGCACCCAGGTCCACGCCGATCAAGGTGATCACCGGGATGAGCGAGTTGCGCAATACGTGCACACCGATCACGCGCGCCCGGGTGAGGCCTTTGGCTTTTGCCGTACGCACGTAGTCAGCTCGCAGGTTCTCCGCAACCGAGGCCCGGGTCACCCGCAGTTCGGTGGCCACCACCAGGCTGGCCAGTACGGTCGCCGGCAACAGCAGTTGCCACAGTCCCGCGTCCTGGCCGGCGGTGACCGGGAACCAGCCGAGCTTGATGCCGAACACCAGCTGGGCCAGCGGGGCGAGCACGACGATCGGCATGGCCAGCACGACAAGCGTGATGGCCAGGGTGGCGTTGTCGAAGATGCTGCCGCGCCGGATGCCGGAGACGACGCCGGCCAGGATCGCGATGGTGGCCGCGATGACGATCGCCAGCAGCGACAGCCGCAGGGTGACGGGCCACGCGTCGGCCAGCATGTCGGCGATCTTCCGGTTCGTCAGAGACGTCCCAAAATCACCGGTGAGCAGGCCTTTCATGTAGTACCAGTACTGCGCGAAGAAGTTGTCGTCGAGGTGGAACCGCTCGGTCAGAGCGGTGCGCTGGCTCGGCGTGATGGGCCGTTCGCCGACGAGCGCCTGGATGGGGTCGTCCTGCGCGGCGAACATCAGGGCGTACACGACGAACGTGGCCCCGAAGAAGGTGAGGACCATCTGCAGCAGACGCCGCACGATGTAGCGGAACATGGGTGGGCCTTAGGTGCTTCGTGCCGAAGAAAGGTGGCGCCACGGTCTTCGGTCGACCGTGACGCCACCACCGTTCGAGCGGCTGAACTAGTTGGCCACTTCGATCTTGTAGATGTCGACCTTCTGGAACAGGTCCATGCTCACGTTGGTGACCTTCGCCGAGAAGCCGTAGACGTTCTGCCCGAAGCGGAGCGGCAGCACCGGCATCTCGTCGGCCAGGATGTCCTCGGCCTGCTGCCACTTCTTGATGGCCGCCTGCGGAGTGGCCGCCTCGCTGCCCTCCCGCACCAGGCTGTCGAACGCCGTGTTGGTGTAGCCGTAGAAGTTCGACGAGCCGTCGGTCGTGTAGAGCGGACCGAGGTAGTTCTCCATCAGCGGGTAGTCCATCGTCCACGCCAGCCGGATCATGCCGACCGACTTGTGGTCGCGCACCTTCTTGAGCAGGTCGGCCAGCTTGGGCTCGGGCGAACCGGTGCAGTTCACGCCGAGCGACGCCTTGATCTGGTTGCACATCGCGTCGACCCAGGCCTTGTGGCCGCCGTCCGAGTTGTACGAGATCTTGATGTCTGTGGGCCCGTTCGCCGCCGTGTAGATCTGCTTGGCAAGCGTCGGGTTGTACTCGCAGTTCTGGCCGCAGCTGTTCTTGCGGTAACCGGCGACGACCGGGGAGACGAAGGAGGTCGCGGGAGTCTCCGAGCCCAGGAAGATCTGGTCGGTCATCTCCTCCCGGTTGATCGCCATGGAGAGCGCCCGGCGCACGTCCTTGTTCGCGTATTCCTTCTCGTAGATCGGGAAACCGACGAACGAGAACGCCGAGCTGGGGCTCTTCTGCAGGCGCTGACCAAGGTCACCCGAGGCGGACGCCAGACTCTCGATCGGGATCTTCGTCTCGACGTCGAGGTTGCCCGCGACCAGGTCGGCGTACTGCGCGCCGAGATCCTGGTAGATCTTCCAGGTGATGCCGTCGACCTTGGGAACCGTGCCCTTGAAGTCGGCGACCTTCTCCACCACGATCTTCGAATCGTGCTGCCACGTGCCCTTGAGCTTGAAGGGGCCGTTGCCGATCGGGGCATCGCCGAAGTTGTCGGCGAGCACGCCTTCGGACTTGAACGCGGCCTTGGGCAACGGGTAGAACGCGTCGTAGCCCATCACCGACTCCCAGCCGGCGAACCCGGTCGACAGGGTCACCGTGAAGGTCAGGTTGTTGAGCTTGCGCAACCCGGTGAGCGTGGTGGCCTTCGGCTCCGGAGCCTTCTCCGGGCCGGTGCCGTCGGGGTCCACGGACTGCATCTGCGCGTAGCCGTCGATCCGGCTGAAGAAGTACGACGCGACCTGGGCGTTCGGCCCGAAGGCGCCATAGTTCCAGGCGTTGATGTAGTTGTCCACGGTGACCGGCTCGCCGTTGCTGAACGTGAAGCCGGAACGGAGCCGGATCGTCCAGACCTTGTTGGCCTTGTCGTGCGTGATCGCTTCAGCCGCGACCGTGTAGGGGTTGCTCTGCTCGTCGAAGCGGACGAGCGGATAGAACAGCGACGCCAGTACGGATGAGCCGTTGGCCTCCGTCGAATTGGACGGGATCAAGCTTTCCGGCTCGACGATACCGATGCTGATGGTGTTCGGCAGGGTCTCGTCGTCGTCCGAGGAGCCGCCGGAGCAGCCGGCCGCCAACAAGGCGATGGCGGCCACGCCGGCCGCCATCTTCCATGGGCCATTCCCACGCATGTGGAGGATGCCTCCTTCGTCGGCTCACGGGGGTCTGTGAGCCCGAGCAACTGTGACACAGCGATACGTAAGGTCGGTGTCCTGTTACCAAGCCGATACTAGCGACGGCCAGGATACGGGTTACCCCACGACAGCGTCCACAGCGCTAGGACCTGCAAATATGCCCCTCGGTGTGCGATCTACGACGCACCGCAGCGACGAAGGCGACGAAAGTCAGACAAGCCGCCGGTCGGCTGCCCATCGTGACAATTCGTAACGGTTGCTCATTTGGAGCTTGCGCAGGACGTTGGACACGTGGGTTTCCACCGTCTTGATCGAGATGAACAGCTCCTTGGCGATCTCCTTGTACGCGTAACCCCGCGCGAGCAGCCGCAACACTTCCCGCTCGCGGTTGGTGAGCTGGTCGAGCTCGGGATCGGCGACCGGCACGTCGGGCCGGGAGGCGAACGCGTCGAGCACGAAGCCGGCCAGCCGCGGGCTGAACACCGCGTCGCCGTCGGCCACCCGCTTGATCGCGGCGGCCAGTTCGTCGGGCGAGATGGTCTTGGTCACGTAGCCGCGGGCACCCGCCCGGATCAGCCCGATCACGTCTTCCGCGGCGTCGGAGACACTGAGCGCCAGGAAACGGACCTGCGGGTGCGAGCGGCGCATCGCGTCGAGCACCGCCCGGCCACCGCCGTCGGGCATGTGCACGTCGAGCAGCACCACGTCGGGTTGACTCGCGGCGATCTTGCTCACCGCCTCGGCCACCGTGCTGGCCTCGCCCACCACGTCGACGTGCACGCCCAACTCGGCGCGCACCCCGGCGCGGAACATCGCGTGGTCGTCGACCAGGAAGACCCGCAGACGGCCGGTCTCGGCCTCGGTCTCGGTCATAGTCATGACTCCTTCCCGGTCGGAATGCTCTCTCGGGTGCTGTGCTCCCGGGACATGGGCAGTTTGAGGCGGACCTCGGTGCCCTCGCCGGGGGTGCTGCGGATCTCGGCACGCCCGCCGTGCCGCTTCATGCGCCCGATGATCGACCCTCGGACTCCGTGGCGCGACTCCGCCACGCTGTCGATGTCGAACCCGGCCCCGCGGTCGCGGACGAACACGCTCAACTCGTCGGCCTCGACCTCGGCGTAGAGCGAGATCGTCTGCACGCCGGCGTGCCGGGCCGCGTTTACCAGCGCCTCCCGGCCCGCGGCGACAAGCGCGCCGACCCGCTCGTCGCACTCGGTGTCGCCGACCACGACCGTCTCCACGCTTATCGCATAGGTGTCCTCGACCTCGGCGGCGGCCTGCTCGAGGGCGGCGGCGAAGCGCTCGGTCGGTGACGCGGTCGGCTTGTAGAGCCAGTTGCGCAGGCTGCGCTCCTGGCCGCGGGCCAGCCGCTGGACCTCTTTGATGTCGGCCGAGTTGCGCTGGATCAGGGCCAGCGTGTGCAGCACCTGGTCGTGGATCATGGCCGCCAGCTCGGCGCGCTCCTGCTCACGGATGCGGCCCTCGCGCTCGGTGCGCAGCTGGTTGAACATGCGGTAGATCAGCGGCGCGGCGACCACGCCCACGCCGAGCAACCCGACCAGCGCGAAGATCACGCCGTTGAACACCGAGGAGAGCGAGCCGGCCGGGGCGTAGACCGCGACCACCCCGATGATCCCGGTAGCCACCAGGACCCCGCCGCCGATGAAGCGGAGCAGGAAGAATCGACGGTCGCTCTCCGCCACCACGGCGGCCAGCCAGGGCGTCTGCGGCATGGCGCCGGCGAGATTGCCACGCCGGGACGGGTCGGACTGATGCCAGATGATACCGGCGCCGACCGCGACCACCGCGATCAGCCAGCCGACCGTGCCGGCCACGCTGTTCTTGAAGACCAGTGCCTGGAGCAGCACGACGCCGAGGCCGATCGCCGCGAACGGCAGCAACATGGCGAGGTCACGACGCGGCGGCGCGTCGGTGGTGGGAATCTGTTGCGGCAGGACCGCCCAGAAGGCCGCGTAGAGCAACAGGCCGAGACCGCTGAACCCGAGGAGCACGACGAGTGCGATGCGAACCGCCAGCAGCGGGACACCCAGATGCTCGGCCAGACCGGCCGCGACCCCGGCGATGATCCGGTGGTCGCGAGGCCGGTACAGCCGGCGAGTGGGTGGGTTGACGGCGGCGCTGATGGCCCCTCCTCGGTTGGGTCCTTCGATCGTCACACGTTCGGCGGCCGCCAGCCACGGGGAAAGACCCCCGGACTCGGGCCGGTCGGATCTCAGGGTGGCCTCAGGGTCGGAGCCGGAAGCGACTAGGGCGCCCTCGACGACAGGATCGATGGCATGACCGACCAAGCTCCCACCAACGAACCACCCACCGCGCCGTCGGCGGAGCCGTCGGTGCCGGGTCCGTCATTCTCCCGTGAGCATCTCGTCCGCCCCCGGCAGGGCCGTTATGTCGCCGGGGTGTGCGCGGCGCTGGCCCGGGCCACCAACACCGACCCGGTGCTGTGGCGGGTGCTGGTCGCGGTGCTGGGCATCCTGAGTGGTGTCGGAGTGCTGCTCTACCTCATCGGCTGGCTCGTCATCCCGGCCGACGGCGACACCGCCTCGCCGATCGAGTCGCTGCTCGGCAAGGGCCGCAGCGGCATGGCCCCGCTCGCGGTGGTGCTGCTCGGCACGGCCGCGGTCATCTCGTTCGGCTTCATCGTGAACGACGGCATGCGGGCCAGCCTGCTCGCCGCCGCGGTCATCCTCGGCGCGTTCCTGCTGATCAAACGCAACGCGAGCACCACCGCCCCGTTTCCGGGTCCGCCGCCGGCCGGCGAGCCACCGGTTCCGCCGCCCGGGGCGCAAACCGCTGAGCAGCCCGTTGCGGCGTACGCTCCAGCCGGTTTCCCGGCGTCGGCGGCCGCGAGCGCACCGGCCTCGGAACAGGTGACCGATCCGGCACTTCCGCCCCGCGCGCCGTACTCGGCTCCTTTCACTCCGCCGGCACCGCCGAGCGGATACCGCCCGCCGTTCGCCCCGCACGGCCCGTGGGCCGGGTCGGCACCGCAACCGGCGTACCCCCCGCAGCCCCCGCGCCCGCCGAAACCGCCGAAGCCGCCCAGGGAGCGCTCCAAGCTCGGCCGCCTGACGTTCTTCGCGGTGATCGTGGTGATCGGGACGATGGCCGCGATCGACACGGCCGGCGCCGGCATCGCGATCTCCGCCTACTTCGCCGCCGCCCTGGTCACGATCGCGCTCGGGCTGCTGGTCGGCGCCTGGTTCGGTCGCGCCCGCGGCCTGATCGCGCTGGCCGTCCTCACCTCGATCGGCCTGTTCGTCTCGAACGGTGTCGAGCGCTGGGGCGGCGACGTCGGCAAGAGCGTCTACCGCCCGGCGACCCTCGCCGCCGTCGCCGACCGCTACGACTTCACCGCCGGCAGCGCGACACTCGACCTGCGTGCCGTCGACTTCACCGGCCAGACCCAGACGGTGACGATGACCATGAAAGTGGGCCAGATGCGGGTCCTGCTCCCGGCGAACGTCGACACCACCGCCGACGTCAAGATCGACGGGGGCCGGGCGGTGCTGTTCGGCAAGGAGTTCACCGGCGACCGCAGCGACACCACCCGGTCGAGCACCGACCTGGGCCGGGACGGCAACGGTGGCGGCACCCTCAAGCTCGACCTGCAGATGGACACGGGCAACGTGGAGGTGCTCCGATGAAGCCGCATCGCACCGATGGGGTCTCGCTCAGCTTCGGCCTGATCTTCCTGCTGATCGCGCTCTGGTGGGCGCTGTCCCGGATGATGACGATCCACCTGCCGGCCCTCGGCTGGCTGGTGGCCGGCGGACTGATCATGTTCGGTGTGCTCGGCCTGCTCGGCGCGCTGCGCTCCAGCCGCACCCCCGCGCCGGTGCAGGCGGCCGCCACGGTCGAGCAGCCGGCCCCGGCGCCGGAGGTCCTCGGCGACCTGCCGCCCGAGATGCACGCCGAGATCGTGCAGGAACTGCTCGACGACCCGGCCGACCGCTTCCGCAAACAACACCCCGCCGGCTGAGCCGGAGCACATCCGCCGCCCGTGAGCAGTCCGCTCGCGGGCGGCGCAATATGCTCGGGCGCATGACCCCGTACCCCGCCGTGTCCAAGGCACCCATCGTCGGCATCGGCAGCACGGCCGCCCGTGCGCTCACCGCGGAGTTCGCCCGCCACAACGCGGCCACGTCCGCGCTGGTCGTGGGCGCCGACCACGCCTCGCCCGTGGTGTCCGCCGCCATCGAGGCGCTGCTCCCCGGCGACAGTCTCACCCTGGTGGCCGGCGAGCGCAGCACCGCCGAGCTGCTCCGTGAGCACATCACCGTGCTGGGCGGCTGGATCGCCGATCGGGTGAAGGTGGTGGACGCGCTCGACGAGGCTCAGCCCGCCGACGTGGTGATCGTCGCCGAGCCGGTCACCGGCACCGCCCAGGACGTCCGGGCGCAGCTCGACCGCCTCGGCAAATACCTGGCCGACGGCGCCGTGGTCACGCTCGCCACCCCGGCCGTGCCCGGCCGCACCGGCGGGGCCGCCGCCGAACTCTTCCGGCAGGGCGCGCTCTTCGGGGTCGGCTCCGACCTGGTGGTGCGCAATTCGCCGCCGTTGCGGGTGCACAAGCTCCGGTTCACCCAGGCCGACACCAGGGTGGCCGCCACCCTCGCCCCGGCCTACCGCCCGTCCAGCGTGCCGGTCACCCGCGGCATGCACATCGACTCCAACGGCGTGGCCGCCGCCGGCATCGCCCTCGGACTCGCCGCGCTGGCCCGCACCGCCCGGCCCAAGTCGAAGCTGTGGCTGCTTCCGGCCCTGGCCGCGGGCCCGGTCGCGGCCTTCTTCCGGGACCCCGAGCGCGACGTGCCGACCGATCCGGCAGCGGTGGTGGCCTCGGCCGACGGCCGGGTGCTGTCGGTCGAGCGGATGACCGACGAGCGGTTCGGGCCGGGTGAGTTCCTGCGCATCGCGGTGTTCCTGTCGGTGCTGGATGTGCACGTCAACCGGGCGCCGGTGGCCGGCCGGGTGACCGACTACTTCGTCGAGGACGGCGGCTACGCCAACGCCATGACCGCGGCGGCGGAGCACAACGTGGCGGCTTACACGGTGCTCGACACCGACCACGGCACGGTGGTGGTGGCTCAGCGCACCGGGCTGATCGCCCGCCGGATCGTGCAGCGCGCGCCGATCGGCACCCTGGTGGCCCGGGGCGAGCGGATGGGCCTGATCCGATTCGGCTCCCGCACCGACGTCTACCTGCCCGCCGACCGGGCCGACGCGCTGGTCGCGGTCAACGAGAAGGTGATCGGCGGTTCTTCGGTGATCGCCCGCTGGCGCTGAGCTCCGCCGCAGACGAAAAGGGCCGCCCCGAGGGCGGCCCTTCTGCTGGATTCTCAGGACCTTTGCCGGCGGCTCAGGTCCGTTTCGCCCGAAGCTCAGACCCGGCGCATGCGGGCCCACAGGACCGGGCCGCTCACCAGGTAAGCCATTACGATCACGGCGAAGGTCAGGCGGATGTCGACCAGGGCGCCGACCACCGGCAGCGCCCACAGCCACGGCGGGAGCCGCAGCAGGCGAGCCAGCTTCGCGTAGGGGAAGCTCGACACCATCGCGAAGGCGAGCAGTGCCACGCCGCCCAGCAGGGCGAGGCCGGGCACCGGCACGTCGATCAGCACGGTCACGGCCAGCACGGCGGCCGCCATCGTGGTAGGCACGCCGCAGAAGAACTTGCCGTCCTTGGGCGAGACGTTGAACCGGGCCAGCCGGATCGCGGCGCAACCGGCCACGAGCACACAGGCGATCGCCGCGGCCGGCGTCGGCACGGTGTGCGCCAGAGCGGCATAGACCACCACAGGGGCGGCCAGGCCGAACGAGCACATGTCGGCGAGCGAGTCCATCTGCGCGCCGAACGGGCTGGACACGCCCAGCTTGCGAGCCAGCGCACCGTCCAGGCCGTCGAACGCCACGCAGGCGACGAGGCAGGCGGCGGCCGGGCGGATGTCACCCTGCATCGCCAGGAAGATCGCCAGCAGGCCGAGCGCCAGGCTGGCCAGCGTGCACGAGTTGACCAGGGCGAACCGGAGCTTACGGGCCGTGGTCTGGGCACCTGGGAGCAGCGACGTGACCTCCTCGGCCACCGGGGCCGGGGCAGCGGTCACGTGGGTGACGATCGGTCGGAGCGCCGGCGCGAGCTCGTGCCCCGTGTAAATCACCTCAGCACGGGTGGCAGTGGCTGCCCGCCCGACATCGGACGAACGGCGGCCCACCCGCACCAGCAATGCCTGCCGGGCGATGGTGCCACTGCGGCGCAAACGGCCTGCCCAACGGCGGCCGGCGGGACGGGGGCTATCCGTCGAACGTCGCCGGCGCCAAGGGGTTCTCGGCACGTGTCTCCTCCATGGGATCGAGATGCCCACCTGCGCGGTTGCGGTGGGTAGTGGCCCCGTAGCCCGCCGCTCACGCGTCCGTGGAATGCGGGGGTTACACGATTGCACAGCCGCGCGGCCTTGGCGAGAGGCCGAACGGCGACCCTTGTTACGAGCGGTCCAGCGGAACTGGATGTCCCGTGTGTCGATTTTAACTCGCTTGTTCACTGTCGATTTGCTCAACGGCTTCCCGGGCCAACTCGGTCAACGGGAGCCGCTCGGTCTCGGCCCGCGTGAACCAGCCTGCCTCGGCGGTGGATCCGCCGGCCGCTTCGGTCACTACCGGTTCTGTCGGCAGATCCACCTGAACCCTGAACATCGCCCGGATGACGTGCCAGTCGATCGGCACTCCCTCCGGTCCGACGGCCGCCGGATCATGCCGGGACGAGACGGCCAGCAGTCCGGTCACCCGGCCGTGTTGCGAGGTCTCCTCGTAAAGCTCCCGGGCCAGGGCTTTTTCCGGGGTCTCGCCGTGGTCGGTGCCGCCACCGGCCAGGTGCCAGTGGCCGGCGCCGGGGTAGCCGGGGGCGATCCGGGCGAGCAGGATCCGGCCCGCCGGATCGGTGGCGGCCGCGTAGGCCCCGAACCGCTGGACACGCCGGGGCCGGGCCACCTCGTCGTCCGACTTCGGGATCTCCGGGTAGGCGGCGGGAAGCCCGAGCTGATCCGCGGTGAACGCCATCAGCGGCACCGAGGCCGGCTCGACCCACCGGACCAGGTCGGTCGTGCCGCTCGTCTCCGGGGTCAGCGAACCGCCCAGCACGGAGATGTCGTAGATGATCCGATCGGTGTGCTCGAGGTTGCCGCTGGGCAGCCGGAACACGTCGGCGGTGACCGCGCGGAGGCCGGTCCGCCGAACAGACAGACCGGTCTCCTCGAAAAACTCGCGAACGACCGCATCGTCCGGGTGTTCGCCCTGTTCGACGCCACCGCCGGGAAGGGTCCACAGGCCGGGGAACTCGCTCGCGCCCGAGTTCCGGGCAAGGAGCACGCGCCCGGAATCGTCGCGGCACACGCCGTACGCCCCGACCCGTCTGATCTTCACCCGACTAGGTTAGCCGCGCCTTTTGCAGTGCTTCGGCGGTCACCTCGGTGAGTTCCGACTCAGCCAGCCGGCGCACGTCGGGCAGCGGCATCCACAGCGCCTCCGACGTCGAGCCGCCGACATCCTTGACGATCACGTCGGTCGGGTCGTCGACGATCACCCGGTAGAAGGCACGCACGCCGTGCCAGTCGATCGGGTAGCCCTCCGGGCCGAGCGAGGCCGCGTCGCGGTGGCTCGCCACCCCGAGCAGCTCGATCAGCCGCCCCTCCTGGCCGGTCTCCTCGACCAGCTCCCGGAGCAGCGCGGTGCCGGGCTGCTCGCCGTAGTCGGTGCCGCCGCCCGGCAGGTGCCAGCAGCCCGCACCCGGGTAGCCGGGAGCGATCCGGGTCAGCAGCACGTGCGTCTGGTCGGCGTCGGTGGCGATCGCATAGGCCGCGAAGCGCTGGGCGCGGTGCAGGCCGTCGGGGCCCTCGTAGGCGTAGAAGGACGGGAACGTGGGAGCCACGTCCGGGCGCAGGTCGGGCGAGGCGGCGCCGAGGCCGAGCGCGGCCGCCGCGAACGGCCGGATCTTGAGCTTTTCCGCCTCGTCGAGGGTGTGCCATCGGGCCAGGTCGGTGGGGTGGCCGACACGGTCGATGAGATGGCCGCCACGGATCGACACCGTGTAGATGAGGCGGTCGGTGTGGATCGTGACGCCACGGTGCGGCAGCGAGCGCATGTCGGCGAGCACGTCCTGCAGACCGGTCACGGTGACGCTGAGGCCGGTCTCGGCCGCGGTTTCCCGGACGACCGTGTGGTTGGGGTCCTCCCCGTGATCGACTGCGCCGCCGGGGAGCGACCAGACGCCGGGGGTGCCGGAGCGGCTCGAGGCTCGGACGAGCAGCACACGGCCATCGTCGTCGGTGGCGACGGCGTACGCGGCGATTCGCCGAAGAGGTTCCAGTGCGGGGGTCACGGGCGGCAATTCTGCCCGGTTTTGGTTTCCTACAGAAAACGTCTGTCGTATTGCTGACAGTATGGTGGCGCTGCGTAACCGCAGATCAGAGCGTTGTCGCCCACTCGGAGCACTCGGTCGGTTACCCGTAGTGTCGGGAATTTCCGATCATGGGAGGGGCCGGATTAGGGGTTGGAATAGGGGCTGTCACCGAGGTTGCCGACCCGGGCCGGGGCGCAGCATGGTGACATGACTGACGCACCCTACCGCCGCCTTCTCCGCCCTCAGGACGACCGCGTCGTCGCCGGGGTGTGCAGTGGGATCGGCCGCTATTTCGGTGTCGACCCGGTGCTGGTCCGGGTCGCCTTCGCGCTGTTCGCCGCGGTCACCTGGGGCGTGGCACTGATCGCCTACCCGGTGTGCTGGTTCCTGATCCCCGAGGAGCCCGCCGGCACCCCGCCGCCATGGCGCGACCCGACCGACCCGAGCTGGGGCCGGCCGGTCTGACGGTTGCGCTTTCCATGGATACGGGCTGCCCGAGTCCCCTGTTTCCCAGCGCGAGCCAGGCGTTCCCGCACGCATGCGCCGCGACCGGCGGCGCGAGGCGGCCCCGCACGCGTCGGGGCGTTACTCCCACTCGATGGTGCCCGGGGGCTTGCTCGTCACGTCGAGGACCACTCGGTTGATCTCGCGTACCTCGTTGGTGATGCGAGTGGAGATCTTGGCGATCAGGTCGTAGGGCAGGCGCGACCAGTCGGCGGTCATCGCGTCCTCGCTGGAGACCGGGCGCAGCACGACCGGGTGGCCGTAGGTGCGCCCGTCGCCCTGCACGCCGACGCTGCGGACGTCGGCCAGCAGCACCACCGGGAACTGCCAGACGTCGCGGTCGAGGCCCGACGCGGTCAGCTCCTCGCGGGCGATCAGGTCGGCGGCACGCAGGATGTCGAGGCGGTCGCGGTCGACCGCGCCGATGATGCGGATCGCCAGGCCCGGACCCGGGAAGGGGTGGCGGTGCACCATCTCGTCGGGCAGACCCAGCTCGGCCCCGAGGGCGCGCACCTCGTCCTTGAACAGCGTGCGCAGCGGCTCGATCAGCGCGAACTGGAGATCGTCGGGCAGACCGCCGACGTTGTGGTGGGACTTGATGTTGGCGGTGCCGGTGCCACCACCCGACTCGACCACGTCCGGGTAGAGCGTGCCCTGCACCAGGAACTCGATGTGGCGCTCGGCGTCGAGCTCGCGGGCCGCGGCCTCGAAGGTACGGATGAACTCCCGACCGATGATCTTGCGCTTCTGCTCGGGGTCGGTGACGCCGGCCAGATGACCGAGGAACACGTCGGCCGCGTCGACCACCTTGAGGCGGATGCCGGTGGCCGCCACGTAGTCCTTCTCGACCTGCTCGGCCTCACCCGCGCGCAGCAGGCCATGATCGACGAAGACACAGGTCAACTGGTCGCCGATGGCCTTGTGCACGAGCGCCGCGGCCACCGCCGAGTCGACACCCCCGGACAGGCCGCAGATGACCTGCTTGTCGCCGACCTGCTCGCGGATCAGGGCGACCTGGTCCTCGATGATGTTGTCGGGCGTCCAGGTCGGCTCGAGGCCGGCGATGTCGTAGAGGAAACGCTCCAGCATGCGCTGGCCCTGCTCGGTGTGCGCCACCTCGGGGTGGAACTGCACACCCGCGCGCCGGGCCGTGAGGTCTTCGAACGCGGCGACCGGCGCGCCCGGGGTCGACGCGGTGACCGCGAAGCCCTGCGGGGCGACCGCGACGCTGTCCCCGTGGCTCATCCACACCGGCAGGTCGGCCGGCAGCTCGCGCAGCAGGGTGCCGCCCTGGGCGCTGAGCAGGGTGCGGCCGTACTC
The DNA here is from genome assembly GCF_016862195.1 of Paractinoplanes ferrugineus. Lineage (GTDB taxonomy): Bacteria > Actinomycetota > Actinomycetes > Mycobacteriales > Micromonosporaceae > Actinoplanes > Actinoplanes ferrugineus. The sequence continues at coordinate 228,995 of NZ_BOMM01000012.1, forward strand.
CCGGGAGCCGGTGTGCGCCACCGTGCCGCCGAGGGCCTGGGCCATCGCCTGGAAGCCGTAACAGATGCCGAAGACCGGCACCTCGTTGTCGAACAGCGTCGGGTCGAGCGAGGGCGCGCCGGGCTCGTAGACGCTGGACGGGCCGCCGGACAGGATGATCGCGGCGGGGTCCTTCGCGAGCATCTCGGCGACCGGCATCGAGTGCGGCACGATCTCCGAATAGACGCGTGCCTCACGGACGCGGCGGGCGATCAGCTGGGCGTACTGGGCGCCGAAGTCGACGACGAGCACGGGGCGCGGGGTACTCACCCGGCGAGTTTACCGGCGGTCACCCCGGTGCCCCGGGGGCGGGTGTGTCAGCGGCGAACCGTTGCCACGCGCATGTTTCCGGCCTTGTCGAAGGCCCGGAGTTGCACCGAACCCCGCGCCGGCACCTGGAACCGGTGCAGGTAACCGGCGAATCGGGCGGACACCTTGCCGTCGACCACGAGCTCGAGGCGGGCCACCCCGGACGGGTCGGTGGCGCGGGCCGTCACGGTGCTGCCGTTGCGGTAGAGCGTGACCGCCGGCGCGGTGTTGTCGGCGCGCACCGAACGACTGACGACCGTCATGTTGCCGGCCCGGTCGTAGGCGCGGAGCTCGAGCTGGACCAGGCCGGTGGCCGGGGCCGACGGCCACGCGAACGAGTAGGGGGCGGTGCGGTCCTCGGCGATCAGGCGGCCCGCCGCGTACAGCGCAAGCTTGGCGACCCCGTGCTGGTCGGCAGCCGCCGCACCGACCGTGACCACGCCCCGGGCCAGCGCCGGAACGGCGCCGAAGACGACCGCCGGAGGCGTCGTGTCGCCCTGCGCGGGCAGCGCCGAAAGCGCACCCAGCGCGTCGACCTGACCGCCGCGCGCACCGGCGAGCAGCGACGAGCGGATCGTGGCCGCGGTCGGGGCCGGGTCGGTCGCCGCGAGCAGGCCGGCGACTCCGGAGACGAACGGCGTCGCCGAGGAGGTGCCGCAGTACTGGTCGATGGCGCCGTTGCGGCCCTGCGCCGGGTTGCATCCGGGGGCCGTGATGTCGACCCAGCTCGGGCCGTAGTTGGACCAGGAGTAACGCGCACCCTTCTCGTCGACCGCACCCACCGCCAGCGCGGCCGGGATCGCCGCCGGGTAGTGCGGCGTCGACGTGCCCTTGTTGCCGGCGGCGGCGATGACCAGCGAGCCCTTGGCGGTCGCGTAGTTGACGGCGTCGCGCAACGGGGCGAAGTCGGCGTCCCCACCGAACGAGGCGCTGATGATCGTGGCGCCCCGGTCGGCGGCGTACCGGATGCCGTCGGCCCACTTGTCGTAACCGCCGGAGCCGGACGCGCCGAGCACCTTCACCGGCAGGATGCGGCAGAACCAGCAGACGCCGGCCACCCCGAGCCGGTTGTTGCCGGAGGCGGCGGCGACCCCGGCGGCCATCGTGCCGTGACCGTTGTCGTCCGAGGCGTCGGCGTCGTCGTTGACGAAGTCGTAGCCGGGCAGCAGCCGGTCACCGAAGTCGGGCAGCTTGCTGACGCCGGTGTCGAGGATCGCGATGGTGACCCGCGGGTTGCCCTTCACGGCCGACCAGGCCTCGTTGACCCGGGTCTGCTGGACGCCCCACTGGGCGGCATATCCGGGGTCGGTCGCGCGGATGGCGGCCTGGGCCGGTGCCTGGACCGCGGCTACCACAGCCAGACCCGCGAGGATTCCCCGGAAGAGCATGTACGCCCCTTACGTGAAAGGAGCCGGCCACGTTGGCCGGCTCCCTCACCTTCGGTTCGCTGTCTGACCGTTCCGGTCGATCCTGGTTGCGGTCGGGTAGTGACTACCGGTGGTAGGTCAGCACCGACGTGATCCGCGAGTTCCCGGCCACGTCGTACGCCCGGACCTGCACCCGGATGCTGCTCTTCGGGTACTTCGAGGCGACGAAGCTGAACGCCGGCGTGCCCGCGTGCGTCGAGACGACCTTGCCGTTGATGATCAGCTGATAGTTCTTGATCCCGTACGTGTCCGAACCGGTGTAGTAGATCTTGACGGTGCCCTTGATCTTCGACTTGTTCTTGGGCGCCTTGGTGATCCGGACGTTCGGTGCGGTGTTGTCGGCGATCACCACCCGGTCGTAGACCCGCGTGTTACCGGCCTTGTCGTACAGCCGGAACTGGATCTTCGCGGTGCCGTTGCGACCGGCCGAGTTCCACGCGACCGCCCACGGCGCCTTGGTCGCCCCGCCCTTGGCCACCCCGTCGACGCTCAGCGCGACCAGGCGGATGCCGGAGCCGACGTCGGACGGCTGGTACGGGGTGAACGTGACGGTTCCGCGCACCTTCTGGTTCTGTTGCGGGGACAGGCCCAGGATCGTCGGCGCCGAGGTCTCGGTGTCCCAGGTCAGCGCCTTGGCCGCGTCGACCTTGCCGTAGGTGGTCCAGCTGCCGATCGGGGTCGCGGTGTTCATGATCGACCACATCAGCGACCACCCGGTGTAGCTGGGCTTCTGCGACTTGATCAGGGCGGCGATGCCGGCCACGATCGGCGCCGAGAACGACGTGCCTTTGCTCTGTTCGGGACCGTATCTGCCGTTCCGGTCCATGGCGAGGACGGTGCCCGGCGCCGCCACATCGACCCACTTGTCGGTGCTCGAGTTGAAGTTCGAGAAGTTGGCCCTGTCGGTCGTGCCGGTGGTGCAGGCCGGATCGGCGCTGTAATTCGGGCACGGCGCGGTGGCGCCGACGGAGAGCACGTCGCCGTAGGCCGCCGGGTATTCCCGCTTCGAGGTGCTCTCGTTGCCGGCCGCGGCCACCACCAGCACCCCGCTGGCGTTGGCATAGGCGACCGCGTCGGCCAGCGTCTGGCTGTAGGAGTCGCCGCCGAGCGACATGTTGATGACCTTGGCGCCGTGCTGCACGGCCCAGGTGATGCCCCGGGCGATGTCGCTGTCGTAGCCGGAGCCCTGATAGTCGAGGACCTTGACCGGCAGGATCCGGCATTCCCAGCAGACCCCAGCGATTCCGGCACCGTTGTTGCCACGGGCGGCGATCAGCGAGGACACCTTGCTGCCGTGGCCCTGGTCGTCGGCCGGGTCACCGTCGTTGTTGACGAAGTCGTAGCCGTCCAGAACGGCGCCGGACAGGTCGCCGTTGGCGTTCACGCCGGTGTCCAGGACCGCGACCGTCACGTCCGAGCCGGTGGTCGACTCCCAGGCGGCCGGGAGGTTCACCTCTCTGCTCTCCGGCTGGTGACCGGCGACGTACTCGGTGTCGTTCGGGGTCACGTCATCGATCTTGCGAACGTGGTCGACCTCGACGTACGAGACGTTCGGGTCATTGCGCAGGGCGGCGATCAGCGCGGCACTGCGGGTGGCCGGCACCCGGACCGTGCTCGCCCGCAACTGGTTGAGCGCGGCGGCCCGGACGCCCGCCACCGAGAACTTCTGGCTGGCACTGTCCGGGAGCGATTCGGCCTTGTAGCCGACGATGAGGCGGACCGGCTGAGCCGTGGTGTCGCTCTCGGCAGCGCTGGCCATGGTGGTGACAGCGGTAAAAGATGCGGCAACGGCCGTGGTGATCAGACCGACGACGAACCGCCGCTTGGTGAGCTGCATATAGCTCGGCCTTTCCCCGTAGATATGGCTGGGGAAGCGTAAAGGTCCATCGGTGGAGTGCAATGAGCTGTTTCACACTGCGGGATCTTGCGTCATTGAGCTGCGTGATGTTGTCCTCTACTGTTCCGCTGTGCGGAACCGGAAGTTGATGTGGTGGATAGCGGGCGCGATCGTCGTCGTGTTGCTGGGCGGCGGTGGGATCGCACTTGCCGTCACCCGCGGCGGCTCCGGCAAGTCCGGGAAACCGGCGGCCGCGCCGTCATCCGCCGCGCCGACGACGGTCGCCCCGAGCCCGACCACCCCGCCACCGTCGCCGGGCGCCGACATCAAGGGCCCGCTCGACCTGCTCCTGCTCGGCGTCGACACCCGGGTGACGATTCCCGGCTGGGAGCCGCACTCCGACGCGATCATGCTGCTGCACGTCGACGCCGGCTTGAAGTCGGGCTATCTCTACTCCCTGCCCCGCGACCTGCGGGTCAAGATGCCGGCGTTCCCGAAGGCCGGGTTCGGCGGCGGCACCTACAAGCTGACCGAGGCGATGAGCCGTGGGTCGCGGGTGCCGGGCTCGAAGAAGACGAACGTCCAGCAGGGTTACGAGCTGCTCGCCAAGTCCATTTCGGCGTACACCGGGATCAAGACCTTCCAGGCCGGGGCGATTCTCAACTTCGGCGGCCTCGACAAGCTCGTCGACCAGCTCGGCGGCATCGACATGACGATCGACCAGAAGGTGTCGTCGCATCACCGCAAGCCGGACGGCTCGCTGCGGCCCCTGGTCGGCGGCGACTACCAGGGACCGGCGGCGGTCTATCTGCCCGGCCGACGGCACCTCGTCGGCTGGCAGGCGATCGACTACGCACGCCAGCGCTACGGCCTGCCGAACGGGGACTACGACCGGCAACGTCACCAGCGGCAGCTGGTCAAGGCGATGCTGGACAAGGCGCTCGCCCAGGGGCTCGCCTCCGACCCGGCCAAGCTTCAGGGGATCGTCACGGCCCTCGGCGCGACTCTGGTGTACGTCGGCGGAAGATCGACCCTGGAGTACGCCTACGCCCTGCGCGACCTCTCCCCCGCCGGCATCACCCTGGTCGGCCTGCCCGGCAGTGGCGTGGGCGGCGGCAGCGGTTACCTCGGCGAGCAGCTGAAGGAGGAGGGCCGGGGCTTCCTCAAGGCCGTCGCGAGTGGCCAGATCGCGCCCTACCTGGCGAAGCACCCCAAGCTGGTCAATAAGTAGGCTTGCTCGTCCCGTAGAGCCAGTCCTGGAAGAACTTGCCGAGATCCTGGCCGGACAACCGCTCGGCCAGCTTGATCATGTCGGCCGTGTCGGCGTTGCCGTCGCGGTGCTCGCTCGTCCACGTGGTCAGCAGCTTCCCGAACGCCTCATCACCGATCTTGCGCCGGAGCGCGTAGACGGTCATCCCGCCCCGGTCGTAGACCGCGCCGCCGAACAGCTTGGCCACCCCCGGGTCGCCCGGCGCCTGCGCGAAGTCGAACGAGTTGTAGGTGCGCTCGAAGCTCTCCCGCACCGGCAGGTTCTCGTCGTGCTCCTGCCACAACCATTCCGCGTACGTCGCGAAGCCCTCGTTGAGCCAGATGTCCTGCCACTTCTCGAGCGCCACACTGTCGCCGAACCACTGATGCGCGAGCTCGTGCGCCACCACCGTGTCGTTCTCGCCGTTCTGGAAGAACGCCCGCCCGTAGGCCGGCCGCGACTGCGTCTCCAGGGCGTACCGGATCCGGGTGTCGTCGACGACGATCCCGCCGTACGCGTCGAACGGGTACGGCCCGAACTTGGTGGCCAGGAAGTCGGCGATCTCGCCGGTGCGCCCGATCGACTTGGCCGCGTCGCTGTCGGCGGCCATCGACGCCGGCACCGCGGTGACCATCGGCTTGCCGTCGTGCGTGCTCGTGGTGACCCGGTACTGCCCGATGACCACCGTCGACAGGTAGCTGGCCAGCGGCGAGTTCTCGGTCCACCGCCAGGTGGTCCAACCGTCGGCGGTGGACGTGGGACCGGGCACGCCGATGCTGAGCGCCTCCACCCCGTCCGGCACCGTCATCGCGAGTTTGAAGGTGGCCTTGTCGGCCGGGTGGTCGTTGACCGGGAACCAGGAGCTGGCCGACTCGGGCTGCCCGAGGGCAACCGCCCCGGTGTCGCTGCGCAACCAACCGCCGTCACCGAGCGTCTTGTTGGCGATCTGCGCCGGGGTGCCCGCATAGTCGATCACGACGGTGAACGGCTTGCCGTTGACGATGCCGGCGGCCGGGGTGATGACCAGCTCGTTCCCGTCCTGCTTCGCGGTCGCGGCCCGCCCGTCGACCGTGACCTCGGCGGTGGTCAGATGCGCGAGATCGAAGTCGAATCTGGACAGATCCTGCGTGGCGGTGGCAGTGATCGTCGCCGTACCCGACAAATGGCCCTTTGCCGGGTCGTAGCGAAGGTTGAGGTCATAGCCGGCGACGTCGTAGCCGCCGTTGCCATATTTCGGGAAATAGGGGTCGCCGATCCCGTCCGCGCCGGGCGAGAAGTTCTTCGCCGGTTCCGGCCCATCCTTACCGGACGCGGTGCACCCGGCCAGGGCCAGCGTCAACGACGCCAGCCCGGCCAGCGCCGCTCTCATTTGTCGAGGACCAGGGCGACTTTCTGGAACTCCTTGACGTCGCGGTAGCCGCACTTGGCCATCGCGCGCCGCAGACCGCCGAACAGGTTGAGCTGCCCATTGGCGCTGTTGGCCGGTCCGAACAGCAACTCCTCGAGGGTGCCGTCGGGCTCACCGGCGATGCAGAAGCCGCCCCGCGGCAGGGACGGGTGACTGGCCGACGAGTGCCACCAGGCACCCCCGGCGGGCGCGCCCTCGGCCAGCGACAGCGGCTCGCCGAGCATCACCGCGTCGGCCCCGCAGCCGATCGCCTTGGCGATGTCACCGCTGGTGGAGACGCCACCGTCGGCGATCAGGTGGACGTAGCGCCCACCGGTCTCGTCGAGGTAGTCCCGGCGGGCGGCGGCCGCGTCGGCGATCGCCGTCGCCATCGGCACCCGGATGCCCAGCACGGTGTCGGTGGTGGACCATTCGTCGGCACCCACGCCCACGATCACGCCGGCCGCACCGGTGCGCATCAGGTGCAGGGCCGTCTTGTAGTCGGTGCAGCCGCCGACGATGACCGGCAGGTCGAGGTCGGCGATGAACTCCTTGAGGTTGAGCGGCTCGTCCGTCGTGGACACGTGCTCGGCGCTGACCAGGGTGCCCTGGATGACGAGCAGATCGACGCCCGCGTCGAGCACCACCGGAGCGAGCGCGAGGGTGTGCTGCGGCGACACCCGGACGGCAACGGTGACGCCGCCGTCCCGGATCGTGCGCACCCGCTCGGCGATCAGTTCCGGCTTGATCGGCTCGGAGTAGACCTCCTGGAGCCGCTTGGTCGCGTCGGCGTCCTCACCGAGCGACGCCAACTCCTCGAGGATCTTCGACGGATCCTCGTAACGCGTCCACAGGCCCTCGGCGTTGAGCACGCCCAGACCGCCGAGGCGGCCCAGGGCGACTGCCGACTCCGGGCTCATGGTCGCGTCGGACGGGTGCGCGACACAGGGAATCTTGAACGGGTACGCGTCGACGCGCCACTCGGTGGACACGTCGTCCACGTCGCGGGTCCGCCGGCTCGGAACGATGGCGATGTCGTCCAGGTGGAAGCCGCGCTGGGCGGTCTTACCGAGGCCGATCTCCACAACGTCACGCATTGCTTGTTTCCCCTCAGCGGGAGTGGTAGTTGGGAGCCTCGACCGTCATCTGGATGTCGTGCGGGTGCGATTCCTTGAGGCCCGCAGCGGTAATCCTGATGAGCTGACCACGCTCCTGCAAGTCCGGGATCGTCTCGGCACCGGCGTAACCCATCGCCAGCCGCACCCCGCCGACCAGTTGGGCGACGACCCGCGACAGCGGGCCACGGTAGGGCACCTGTCCCTCGACACCCTCCGGCACCAGCTTCTCCTCCGGCACATCATGCTGGAAGTAACGGTCCTTCGAGTAGGACTTCGCCTGACCCCGCGACTGCATGGCGCCGAGCGAGCCCATGCCACGGTAGGACTTGTACTGCTTGCCGTTGACGAAGATCAGGTCGCCGGGGCTCTCCTCGGAGCCGGCCAGCAGGCCACCCAGCATCACGGTCTCGGCCCCGGCGACGATCGCCTTGGCGATGTCACCGGAGTATTGGATGCCGCCGTCGGCGATCACCGGGACACCGGCCGCGCGGCAGGCGCGGGAAGCCTCCATCACGGCGGTGATCTGCGGGACGCCGACCCCGGCCACGATGCGCGTGGTGCAGATCGCACCGGGACCCACGCCGACCTTCACCGCGTCGGCGCCGGCCTCGACCATCGCCTTGGCGCCCGCGAAGGTGGCCACGTTGCCGCCGACGATGTCGGTGGTGGTGTCCCGCTTGAGGCGGGCGATCATGTCGAGCACCTGACGCTGGTGGCCGTGCGAGGTGTCCACGATGATCACGTCGACACCGGCGTCGATCAGGCCGCGGGCTCGCTTGTAGGACTCGTCGCCGACCCCGATGGCGGCCGCGACCCGCAACCGGCCCTGCGGGTCCTTGGTGGCGTTGGGGAACTGCTCGGACTTGGTGAAGTCCTTCACCGTGATCAGGCCACGGAGCCGGCCGTTGTCGTCGACCAGCGGAAGCTTCTCGACCTTGTGCCGCTGAAGCAGGGCGAGCGCCTCGTCCTTGCTGCAGCCGACCGGCGCGGTGATCAGCGGCGCCTTGGTCATCACGTCGCGCACCTTGGCGCTGTGGTCGGTGACGAAACGCATGTCGCGGTTGGTCACGATGCCGACGAGCACGCCCTCGGCGTCCACCACCGGCAGGCCGGAGATGCGGTAACGGCCGCACAGCGCGTCGACCTCGCGCAGCGTGTCGTCGGGGCTGCAGGTGACCGGGTTGGTGATCATGCCGGACTCGGAACGCTTCACCAGGTCGACCTGGGCCGCCTGGTCCTCGGCCGAGAGGTTGCGGTGCAGCACGCCGATGCCGCCCTCACGGGCCATCGCGATGGCCATGCGCCCTTCGGTCACCGTGTCCATCGCCGCCGACAGCACCGGGATGGTCAGGCTGATGTTGCGCGTCAGCCGCGTGTTGGTGTTCACCCGGCTCGGCACGATGTCCGATTCGCCGGGCTGGAGAAGCACGTCGTCGAAGGTCAGACCGAGTGGAACCGTACGGGCCGAGTCGCTTTCCACGGAGCAATCCCTAACTGCTGGAAGACGGATGGTTTATCGTACCCATCCGTCGTGAGCGCTCTCGTGCGACGGACAGGACGTGCGGGCCAGCACACATCCGCCCGAGGTGAGTACGGTATGGGGGTGCAGGATGAGCCCATTGACCCCTTCGACGGCTTGGACCCGTTCAACGGAGATCCGAGTGACCCCGCCGCCGACCTCGACGACCTCAGTGACGGTGACGAGACCGAGCCGCTGACCGAGGCCGAGCGGCAGGACGTGCTGGAGGACCTGAGCGACCTGGAGATCTACCAGGCCCTGCTGAGTCCGACGGGCATTCGTGGGTTGGTCATCGAGTGCGAGGACTGCCACGAGCCGCACTACTTCGACTGGGATCTGCTCCGGGGCAACCTGCGCCACCTGCTGTCGAGCGGGCGCCCGCGGGTGCACGAGCCGGCCTACGACCCCGATCCCGATCACTACGTGACATGGGAATACGCGCGTGGTTATGCCGACGGCGTGCACGACACACTGACCGAGGGAACCGACGACGACAACAACTGATCGGTGAGACGACAGGGGTTTTGCCGCCTGTCATCTCACCGACAGCTGTTGCTCAGTGGTCCAGTGGCCGGGTCAGGCGACCAGACCGGCCCGGAAACCGGCCGCCACCGCGTGCGCGCGGTCGCGAGCACCCAGCTTGCGGAACAACCGGCGGGCGTGGGTCTTGACGGTGTCCTCCGAGACGAAGAGCTCACGGCCGATCTCCGCGTTGCTCTTGCCGTCGGCCATCCCGCGCAGCACCTGAAGCTCCCGCTCGGTGAGGGTGAGCCGCCGGCCGGCCGGAGCCGGATCGGCCACCCCGACCTGGGTCTCGTTGCCCGGCCACGCCACCATCGGCCGGCCGGTGACCGGGTCGATCGGGGCGTCGCCACGCTGGGCGGGCACCATCGGCGAGTTCGGCAGCATGGCCGGCACGGACGCCGAGTTCGGCGACCCCATCGGCATACCGTTCTGATAGGCGGCCCGCGCCGCCGGTGAGTTGTTGTTGCGCGCGCCGCCGGCGACCCCCGCCGGCTGCGCGTTGGTTCCGTTGATCGGCATGCCCTGCGGCCGCACCGGGAGCAGCAGCAGGAGCAGGGCCTTGGCGACGACGCTTACCAGGTCGTGCTCGACGCCACGGATGACGCCGCGGGCGCCGGCCGCGACGGCCGCCGCGGCCACCCGCGGGTCTTCGGCACCGAAGAGCACTACCTGCGCCTGCGGGGCGCGGGCGAGGACGCGCCGGGTGAAGCCGACGCTGTCGGGACGGGTCACGGCGGTGTCGGCGAGGACCACTTCGGCGGGCCGTTCAGCCAGCCGGATCATGGCCTCGGTCTCGCTGACGGCGGTCCTGACGACGCCGGTCATGCCGAGCCGGGCCGCGGTGGACGCGACGGTCTGGGCCGCCAGCGGGGTACGGACGCACACGAGGACGGTACGCACAGTGATCCTCCTTCTCTCTCAGAGGAGATCACGCGAGGGCCGCAGCATTACGCGCTTTAGATGGAAAAAATGGGAAAGATCGGTATGAGTTGCTGTACCGGTGCCATGCGGCTGAAGAACACATCGACGAGTCGCGTGTGAGCCGGGTGCCACCGGGGTATGACCGGCCCAGGCCTGAGCATGAAGGCCCCTTCGGGACGACACACCGCGGTGCCGCGCGGGAGGAGGGTGTTTGATGTCGAACGTTCGCAGACTGCCCGGGCCCATCGCTGACCTGTGGGATTGGCAACGACTCGGCTTGTGCCGAGGCCGGGACACTGCGCAGTTCTTCCACCCTGACGGCGAACGCGGCTCCTCGCGCAACCGCCGCGAGGCCAAGGCAAAATCCATGTGCGGCGCCTGCCCGGTTCGGGCCGAGTGCGCCGCCCACGCTCTTGCTGTCCGGGAACCTTATGGGGTCTGGGGAGGCTTCAGCGAAGCGGAGCGGCTGCGGCTGCTCGCGATCGGCTGGGAGGACCTCGCCGACCGTCATCACGGACGTGTCGACCTTGCTCGTCTCGAGGCTCGCCTCGGCCGGCCCCACAAGTCGGCAGTGCCGGCACAGCGGCAGGCGCCGGCCGCCTGATCGGCGCCCGACATCACCCGGACAACCCGGTCCCCGTACGGGGGCCGGGCTTCGTTGTCTGACGGTTCTTCAACAACCGCATCGGTGGACATGCAAACCACCGTATGAGCGACTTGCACTTCCGCGTCGGACCGTTAGTGCGTTCTTCAACTGATGGCACTACCCGACGTTGACCTGCACGGAGTGCCATCCGCTGGCCCCATCGGGGGCGGGCGACGCCGGAGTGGACGTCTGGGTCTGACCGAAGGTGTCCGTTGCGCGGACCCGCAAAGTGTGCTCTCCTTCGGACGCCTGCCAGGGGTAACTCCACTGCCGCCAGGTGTCCGCCGACGCGACCGCCGCGAGGGTCGCCTCCGCCCACGGCCCGTCGTCGACCTGCACCTCGACCTTGGCTATGCCCTTGTGCTGAGCCCACGCCACCCCGGCCACGGTCACCAGCCCGGCCGACCGGGAGGCCCCGTCCCGCGGGGTGTCGATCCGCGACTCGGTCTTGATCGGCCCCTGCTGCGCCCACCCGCGCGGCACCCAGTACGCGTCGAAGTCCGCGAACCGGGACAGCTCGATCTCGGTGATCCATTTGCAGGCACTGACGTACCCGTAGAGCCCGGGCACCACCATGCGCACCGGGAAACCGTGGTCGACCGGCAGCGCCTCCCCGTTCATCCCGACCGCGAGCAGCGCATCCCGGCCGTCCCGCAGGATCGACGTCGGTGTGCCGCACGTCCACCCGTCCACCGAGCGCTGCACCACCTGATCGGCGCCGGGCAGCGGATCAGCCTCGTCCAGCAGTTCCTTGATCGGCGTGCCCAACCACAGAGCGTTACCGATGAGGTCGCCACCGACCTCGTTGGACACACAGGTGAGAGTCACGTAGCGCTCGATCATCGGCCGCTGCAGCAGCTGCTCCCAGGTGATCGTGATCGGGTTGCGCACCATGCCGTGGATCTTCAACTGCCACGTCGCCGGGTCGACCTGCGGCGGGTACAGCGCGGTGTCGATCCGATAGAAATTCCGGTTGGGCGAGATGAACGGCGTCGCGCCCGGCGCCTGCACACCGGCCGAGAGCGGCGGCGCACTCTGCCGCGCCGCCGGCAACACCACCTCGCTGCGTGCCTTGGTGACCGCCCGACGCCCGGTGAGCAGGCGGCCGGCCACGCCGGAGACAACGGCCACCCCACCCGCGATGCCGAGCGCCTTGAGAAATCGGCGCCGGCTTTCCATGCGGTACGCGCTGGTCGACGCCCCCGCCCGCGGAGTCGGCGGGTCGTCGGCCGATCCGGTTGCCGTCCGTGCCCCGGCGGAGGCCCCGACCAGCACCCGCTCCGCCGGTGGGCCCGCCCCGCGCACCTCGGCCAGCTCGACCAGATAGCGCAACACCACCACCGCCAGCCCGGCCCCGACAAGCGTCGGCAGGGCCGCGACCAGTCCGGCGTCGTGCCGGGTCAGGGCGGACGCCACCCCGACGACCGCGAACAGGCCGATCCCGGCGAGCGCGATCCGCCAGTGCCGGACGGCGAGCACGCCCACCGCGTACGCGTAAACGGCGAGCAGAATCGCCGTGCCGGTGATCAACGCGGTTTTGTCGTGCACCCCGAAGACGGCGACACCGAAGTCCTTGACCGGCGGCGGCACATGATCGACGACCACCCCGCCGACCGCGAGCAGCGGAGCCGAGAGCGGCCCGGTCAGCACAGCCACCAGCTCGGCAACGCCCACGGCGACCGCGGCGGCCGCAACACCGGACAACCCGGCGCGCACGGAATCTCTCACCAGACCATCGTGCTCCGTCGCGAGCCGCCCGGCGACACAGCTTCCTTACCGATTCATTACCGCTCGATCGGCCGTGAGCCGTAGCGCATCCGATAGCGCGCACGCCGGACACCATGACCCCCGCCGGCCGCGGCCAGCGCGCAGAGCGACGCGATCGCCAACAGCGGGCCGCGATCCTCGGTCCCGGTCAGGAACGCGACGAGCAGCAGCGCCGCGAACCCGCCGAAGACCAGCGTGAGCACCCCGAACAGAACCATGCCCTGGATGCCGGCGACCCGGTCGGAACGGTCGGCCGCGGTGGCCCGCGGCTGCGGGATCTGCTCGGGCGCGCGCGCCGCCTCGGCCACCACCAACTCCCCCGGGACAGCGGCGTCGATCTTTGCGATCGCCGCCCGGCCGGCCCGGTGCAGGGTCGGCTCGGCCCAGATCACTGTCCCGTCCGCGCCGATGAGCTGCCGGCCACCGTCCGGCCAGGCCCGCATCAGCACACACTCGTCGAACCGGACGGTCAGCAGGTTCTCCTCGACCAGGCTGATCCCCTCGGCGCCGACCACCAGCAGCGCCGTCGCCCCGGGCAACGCCGGGAAGGCGGTGCCGTCGACCTTCGCCACGGACTCCTGCGGCGCGATCGTGAAACCGGCGTGGTCGGCTCGGGAGGGCGACATGACCAGGCCGTTGGCCCAGGCGTCGGCGGCGACCGCGGCCACGTCGGCGGCGGTCACCGCGGTCAGCCCGGCGATCTGCTCCTCGACGTCGCACACCTCGCGGCCGGCGAGCAGGCCGAGCGCCTGGATCGGCAGCCGGGCGGCGACTTCGTCGGAGTGTCGCAGCCCCGCGACCCGCTTGCCGATCATGGCGGTCACATCGGCCGGGTCGACCCGCCCGGCCCGCAGGGCGGCCAGCACGTCGACCATCCCGCCGAGGACCGCGCCGGAGTTCTCCGGCAACGAGTCCGCCACCGCCGTGATGACCACGCTGTCCCGCCCCAGCGGCCGGTGGTCGGTCTGCGCCGCGTACGACAAACCCGACTCCTGGCGCAGTTCGCGGAAGAGCATGCGTTCCAGCACGTCCGCGAATACCGAGGTGGCCGGCGACCGGGGCACCACCGTGTCCCACGCCACCAGGCCGGCCGAGCCGCCGAAACACGCGGGGGTGGACGGGAGCGCCGACGACGGCGGGGGCAGCGGTTGACGCGTACCGGATGGAAGATCGAGCTCCAACCCGGCCGGCACCTTCTCGCCGGCCACCCACAGCACCGCGTTCTCCTTCGTGAAGAAGCGATCCACCCAGGCGCGCAGGTCGTCCTCGGTGATGCCGGGCAGCCCCCACTCGGGATAGGCGCCGGCGCCGTAGTCGCGGGCGCCGTGCCGCCACAGCCACATCGGCTCGGACACCGGCGCGTTGCGGCCGTGCGCCTCGGCGTGCAGCACCTCTTTCTCCACCGCGAGCCGGCTCATCGGCAGGTCACGAAGCGCCGCGCAGACGCCGTTGAGGAAGGCGACCACGTCCTTCTCGACGCCCTGCATGTGGAAGCGGGTGAACTCGACGCCGGTCGCCCCGTTGTAGTGGTAGTCGGCGACCCCCACCGAGTGCAGCGCCAGATGCTCGATCAGGTGGGTGATGCCGCGCCGGGCCAGTGGCTCGTCGACGAACCCGACCCGGAACCCGAGCCCCGCCTGCATCGATCCGGTGGTCGGCACGATCAGCCCGGGAATCCCCCCGACCTCGAACTTCGAGATCATCCGACCACTCTCCCGCGCCGCCGAGCCCGCTGCCGATAGGCCCGGATCTGCTGGGCCGCGTTGCCGTCGCCGACATAGCACCACGGGACCTCGGTGCCGAGATCGCCGAGCATGTCGAACATCGCCCCGGCCGCGGCCCGGTCGCCGAGCACGCTGTAGATCATCGCGAAACTGCTCGCCACCTGCACCCAGCCGTAGTCGCGGCCGAAGTCCGGGTGCCGCACCGACCGCTGCGCCGCCTCGTCGATCTCGTCCCGCACCGGCTTGCTCCGCAGGTAACCGAGGTTGGCACTCTCGCCGAGCTCGGCCCAATGCTCGATGTGCCCGTCCACGACGAGCACCGCCTGCACCGCGCCGGGCGGGGCGGCCAGCATCTCGGCCCGGCACCAGGCGTGCAGCATCGGCCAGTCGCCGCTCCACTTGGGGCAAAGACGCTGCAGGTACGCGTTCTGACCGGGCAGGTGGTGCGGGTCGATCGCGGCCAGTTTGCGATAGCGGCGGCGCGTCTCGTCCAGCCCGAGCTCCAGGCCACGCGCCGAGGTCAGCCGGGCCACCCACAACGCCGGGTCGGCGGGCCCGCGGGCGACCCCCTCGAGCAGCACCATCTCGGCCCGGCGCAGCCAGTCGTGGAACGCCTCGAACTGGCCACCGGACACATGTTGAGCGCGCGCGTCCGACCGGATCCGCCAGCCGATGTCGATCAGGTGCATGCCGAGCATCGCGGCGGCCGCGGTGTCGTCCGGGTCCTCCGCGAGGACGTGCCGCAGGAACTCCTCCTGCCCGTACTCCTCCGAGGCCGCCCGGATCAGCGTCGATCGCCCCACCGGCCCGGCCGCGTCGAGCACCGCCCGCACCGCGGCCCAGTCCCGCCCACGCATAGCCGCGAGAACGACCTTCACCTCGGGATAGGCAAACCCCGCATCGAGCAGCACGGTGTCGGACATGGCCCGGGAGCATAGACGAACTGGATCTTCGATGGCGCCCCGGAACCGACCGGGACCGACCCGACCGGAACAGCCAGGAGGGGCACGCCGGCGAACCGGCGTGCCCCTCCTGGTGGTAACTCCGGTCAGAAGCCCGGGCCGTGCTGGTGGCCGTGGCCACCGTGGCTGTGGCCGTGACCGGCGGCAGCGGGCTCGGCCTCGGCCGGCTTCTCGACCACGAGGCTCTCCGTGGTCAGCAGCAGGCCGGCGATCGACACCGCGTTGGTGACCGCGTTGCGGGTCACCTTCACCGGGTCGATGATGCCGGACGCGGCCAGGTCGACGTATTCGTCGGTGGCGGCGTTGAGGCCGTGGCCCCAGCCCAGCTCGGCGACCTTGCCCACCACGACGTAGCCGTCGTGGCCGGCGTTCTGCGCGATCCAGCGCAGCGGCTCGACGAGCGCCTTGCGGACGATCGAGACGCCGATCGCTTCCTCGCCGGACAGGCCGAGGCCGCCGTCGAGGTCCTTGGCCACCTGCGCGAGGGCGGCGCCGCCACCGGGGACGGTTCCTTCCTCGACGGCCGCCTTGGTCGCCGCGATGGCGTCCTCGATGCGGTGCTTGCGCTCCTTCATCTCGACCTCGGTGACGGCACCGACCTTGATCACCGCGATGCCGCCGGAGAGCTTGGCCAGCCGCTCCGAGAGCTTCTCGCGGTCCCAGTCGGAGTCCGACGCCTCGATCTCCTTGCGGATCTGCGCGACGCGGTCGGCGACCTCGGGAGCCTTGCCCCCGCCGTCGACGATCGTGGTGTTCTCCTTGTCGACCACGACGCGCCGGGCGGTGCCCAGCATGTCGAGGGTGACCTGGTCGAGCTTGTAGCCGAGTTCCGGCGCGATCAGCTCGGCGCCGGTGGCGATCGAGAAGTCCTGAAGCATCGCCTTGCGGCGGTCGCCGAAGCCGGGAGCCTTCACCGCGGCGATCTTCAGGGTCTTCCGGATCGAGTTGACCACCAGGGTGGACAGGGCCTGGCCCTCGACGTCCTCCGCGATGATCAGCAGCGGCTTGCCGGTCTGGAGAACCTTCTCCAGCAGCGGCAGCAGCTCCTCGATGCTCGAGATCTTCTGCGTGGTCAGCAGGATGAACGCGTCCTCGAGGACGGCCTCCTGCGACTCGGCGTCGGTCACAAAGTTCGGCGAGATGAAGCCCTTGTCGAACTGCAGACCCTCGGTGACCTCGAGCTCGGTCGCCATGGCCGAGCCCTCTTCGACGGTGATGACGCCGTCGCGGCCGACCCGGTCCATCGCCTCGGCGATCAGCTCGCCGATGGTGGCGTCCTGGGCCGAGATGGTGGCGACGTTGGCGATCGACTTGTGGTCGTCGACGTCGACGGCCTTGGCCAGCAGCGCCTTGGAGACGGCCTCGGCGGCCTGATCCATGCCGCGCTTGAGACCGAGCGGGTTGGCACCCGCGGTCACGTTGCGCAGACCCTCTTTGACAAGCGCCTGCGCGAGCACGGTCGCCGTGGTGGTGCCGTCGCCGGCGACGTCGTTGGTCTTCGTCGCCACCTCCTTGACCAGCTGGGCCCCGAGGTTCTGGTAGGGGTCCGAGAGCTCGATCTCCTTGGCGATGGTGACACCGTCGTTGGTGATCGTCGGCGCGCCGAACTTCTTGTCGAGGACGACGTTGCGGCCGCGCGGGCCGAGAGTGACCTTGACCGTGTCGGCGAGCGTGTTGACGCCGTGCTCCAGCAGGTGCCGGGCGTCGTCAGAGAAGCTGAGAATCTTCGCCATGTATAGGTCCTTTCAAGCACCACCGCCCTGACCCGAATGCATGGGCCAGGGCGGTGAGCACTGTCAGTAGGTCACTTCTCGATGACCGCGAGGACGTCGCGGGCGGAGAGCACCAGGTACTCCTCGCCGGCGTACTTGACCTCGGTGCCGCCGTACTTCGAGTAGAGAACCGTGTCGCCGACCTGGACGTCAACCGGGACGCGGTTGCCCTTGTCGTCGATGCGGCCCGGGCCCACAGCGAGGACGGTGCCCTCCTGCGGCTTCTCCTTGGCGGTGTCGGGGATCACGATGCCCGACGCAGTGGTGGTCTCAGCCTCATTCGCCTGGACCACGATGCGGTCCTCGAGCGGCTTGATCGCAACCTTGGTCGCGGTAGTCACGGGCATACCCTCCTGGGTATTGATCTGTGCATGCCTCATGCCACCGGGCGGGGCCGTCGTCGCGGGTGCCGGTCCGCCTGGTGCCTAACCACCGGCCCGACGGGCCCATGGCTGGCACCCTCATGTTGAGAGTGCTAATCGCGAGGTTATGCCGGAACTAGCACTCCGTCAACCAGAGTGCCAATGTCGTCATGCCGGGGAGAATGCCTGCGTGACCGGAGAACTGATGCATCGCCTGCAGACCCCCGAAGGGATGAACGCCCTGGCCGTGGCCGCTGCGGCGGACCACGGAAACCCGCTGGCGGCGGCCTCGGCGGTGCGCTCGCACGGTATCGCGGCGGATCTCGCGTCGGCCGCGCTCACCCAGGTCGAGCTGCGCCGCCGGGCGGTCGCGAAGTTCGGCGCGGCGGCCGGGCGGATGTTCTTCACCCGGGCCGGCCTGGAGCAGGCGACGCGCGCGGTCGTCGCGGACCGGCGAGCGGCGCGCCTCGCCGCCGCCGGGGTGCGGACCATGGCGGATCTCGGCTGCGGCTTGGGCTCGGACGCGCTGGCGGCGGCCCGCGCCGGCATTTCCGTGTACGCGGTGGAAGCCGACCCGGACACCGCCGCGGTCGCGTCGGCAAACGTGACGGCCCTCGGACTGGACCACCTGATCAAGGTCGACTGCGCGGACGCGACGACCGTGTCGGTGGCCGATTTCGACGCGGTCTTCGCCGATCCCGCCCGTCGCAAAGCCGGCCGGGGCCGTGTCTTCGACCCGAAGTCCTTCTCGCCGCCGTGGGATTTCGTCGCCGCGCTCGCCACCCGGGTCCCCCGCACCGTCCTCAAGCTGGCGCCCGGCATCGATCACGCCCTGCTCCCGCCGGGCGCCGAGGGCGAGTGGGTGAGTGTCGACGGCGACCTCGTCGAGGCGGCCTTCTGGTGCGGTCCACTGGCCGCCGCCGCCCGCCGCGCGACGCTGCTGTCCGGCACCGCCCGCCCGCCCGCCGAACTGACCGGCAGCGGCGTCGCGAAGGCCCCGGTCGGGGCGGTGGGCCGCTATGTCTACGACCCGGATCCGGCGGTGGTGCGGTCGCACCTGGTCGCCGAGTTCGCCGAGCTGATCGACGGACGCCTGGGCGACCCCGAGATCGCGTACGTCTATTCCGACACCCCCGCCGACACGCCCTTCGCCCGCCGCCTGGAGATCACCGACGTCCTCCCGTTCTCGCTCAAGCGGCTCCGCACCCTGCTCCGCGACCGCGGGGTGGGTCGCCTGGAGATCCGCAAGCGGGGTTCCGCCCTGGAGCCCGAGCAGCTCCGCCGAGACCTGCGCCTGTCCGGCCCGTCCGCCGCGTCCCTGATCCTGACCCGGGTGGCCGGCGCGCCCACCACCCTGCTCTGCCGCCCCCTCTGATCGGTCCTTGACCGGATCTTGAGGCACATCGGGCGGGACTAACGGGCAATACCTCGCAGGTCGGTGGACCTTGGCCGGGAGTACCTTTCGGACATGGCCAAGAAGCCCGCGGCCGGCACCCCGGCGACCGCCGTGCTCGCCGAGCAGAAGGTCGAGCACACGCTGCATCCCTATGACGTCTCCCCGGACGCCCCCAACTACGGGGCGGTGGTGGCGCAGGCGCTGGGGATCGAGGCCGCGCGCGTCTTCAAGACCCTGGTCGCCGAGGTCGACGGCAGGCTGGTGGTGGCGGTCGTCCCGGTCACCGGTGAGCTCGACCTCAAGGCTCTGGCCACCGCGGTCGGCGGCAAGCGAGCGGCCCTGGCCGACCGGGCCGCGGCCGAGCGGAGCAGCGGTTACGTTCGCGGCGGAATAAGTCCGCTCGGACAACGAAAGCGGCTGCCCACGGTGGTGGACTCGGCGGCGCTCGATCTTGATCGAATGTTCATCTCGGCCGGTCGGCGTGGACTCCAGATGGCCCTCGCTCCGGCCGATCTGATCCGGTTGACCGACGCGGTTACCGCCAGCATTCGGACATAAAGCCCGATATTTCCGACCACCCCTCGGCCGTTACGACAACGTTACGCGTCGAGAGGATCTTTCTCCCTAGAACGGTAGAGATCGGGCAACCAAGTGACTTAGCGTCACGATGTGATCTGTCTGCGTTACCGGCACGGGCTGACCCCCGGTCGGCGGAAGGGCCGAAATCCCTGTATCACCGCCGTGTTGCCGGATTGTTATGCCGGGTTACAGATCACCGAGCCGGAACCGCTTGTGTTCCAGGCCGTAACGGGAATACGTTGCCGGGCACAACAAACTAGCTCCTGATCAATCGGCGTCTCGCGGAGCGACACTCCCGCAGCGCACACCATCGATCTTTCGAAGGCCCGTTTTACCCGAAAGGACACAAGGAATGCGTAAGGGACTGTTCGCCCTTGCTGCGGTTGGCCTCCTGGCCACCAGCAGTGTGGCTGCCTGCGGCGACGACAAGAGCGACTCCGGCAGCGGCAGCAAGGCCTCGTCCACCGGCAAGGTGGGAGTGATCCTCCCCGACACCAAGAGCTCCGCTCGGTGGGCCACGGCCGACGTCAAGTACCTCACGGCGGCGTTCAACGCGGCCGGCGTCCAGGCCGACATCCAGAACGCGCAGGGTGACAAGACCCAGTTCCAGACCATCGCCGACGGCATGATCTCGAGCGGCGTCAAGGTCCTCGTGATCGTCAACCTGGACTCCGGCACCGGCAAGGCCGTGCTCGACAAGGCCCGCGCCGCCGGTATCGCGACGATCGACTACGACCGCCTCACCCTCAACGGTGGCGCTGACTACTACGTGTCGTTCGACAACGTCAAGGTCGGCGAGCTGCAGGGTCAGGGCCTGGTCGACTGCCTGACCGCCAAGAAGTACACCAAGCCGATCGTCGCCGAGCTCAACGGCTCCCCGACGGACAACAACGCCACCCTGTTCGCCCAGGGCTACAACTCGGTTCTCGACCCGAAGTACGCCGACGGCACCTTCCAGAAGGGCCCGAACCAGGACGTGCCGGACTGGGACAACACCCAGGCGGGCACCATCTTCGAGCAGATGCTGACCTCCAACAAGGAGATCAAGGGCGTCCTCGCGGCGAACGACGGCCTCGGCAACGCGGCCATCACGATCCTGAAGAAGAACAAGCTCAACGGCCAGGTCCCGGTCACCGGCCAGGACGCGACCGTTCAGGGTCTGCAGAACATCCTCGCCGGCGACCAGTGCATGACGGTCTACAAGGCGATCAAGAAGGAAGCGGACGCCGCCTCGGAGCTGGCCATCGCCATCGCCAAGGGCCAGAAGCCGACCTCGGCCACCGGCAAGGTCACCGACCCGGAGTCGAAGAAGGACGTCGCCTCGGTGCTGCTGACCCCGCAGGCCATCACCAAGGACAACGTCAAGGACGTCGTCACCGACGGCTTCGTCACCAAGGACGAGCTGTGCACCGCCCAGTTCGCCACGGCTTGCACCAGCGCAGGCATCAGCTGATCACCGCTGATGACGGGCTAGTCCCGAACGGCTGACTTCGGCGCCGCTCACTCCCGGTCGGGTGTGGGCGGCGCCGGAGTTGGGTCACCCCCCTCACGATCGCCTGTGGCGGAGCCACGACGAACGAACCCCGGTCACCAAGCGAAGGAGAACCACCGTGGCCGCGACACCCCTCCTTGAACTCAGCGGGATCGACAAAAGCTTCGGTCCCGTCCAGGTTCTGCACGACGTCGGGCTGAGCGTCTATCCCGGCGAGGTCACCGCCCTCGTCGGCGACAACGGCGCCGGTAAGTCGACGCTTGTCAAGTGCGTCAGCGGCATCTACACCATCGACTCCGGAACGGTTACGTTCGATGGCAACCCGGTGGCGGTCCACAGCCCCCGTGACGCGTCCGCGCTGGGCATCGAGGTCGTTTATCAGGACCTCGCCCTCTGCGACAACCTGGACATCGTCCAGAACATGTTCCTCGGCCGGGAGAAGAAGCGCGGCATCGTGCTTGACGAACCCACCATGGAGCAGATGGCCGGCGACACCCTCGCCAGCCTGTCGGTACGCACCGTCAAGTCGCTCCGTCAGCTCGTGGCCAGCCTCTCCGGTGGTCAGCGGCAGACGGTGGCGATCGCCAAGGCCGTGCTGTGGAACTCGCGGGTCGTGATCCTCGACGAGCCGACCGCCGCCCTCGGTGTCGCGCAGACCGCCCAGGTCCTGGAGCTGGTGCGCCGCCTCGCGGACAACGGCCTCGGGGTCGTCCTGATCTCGCACAACATGAACGACGTGTTCGCGGTGTCGGACCGGATCGCCGCGCTCTACCTGGGCCGGATGGCGGCCCAGGTCAAGACCACCGATGTGACCCACTCCCAGGTGGTCGAGCTGATCACCGCCGGTCGCAGCGGCAACATCGGACTGCCCCCGGAGAAACCCTCCGACTTCGGCGGGGAGATCGTCGACATCACGCCGGGAGGCGAGCAGTGACCACCACTACGACCACCACGGCCGGCGGCGTCAAGGTCGTCAAGCCGACCGTCGGCAGCCACCTCAACGACTACTGGGGCCGGGTTCGCGGTGGTGACCTCGGCACCCTGCCCGCCGTACTCGGCCTGGTCGTCCTGGCCCTGATCTTCGGCATCGCCCGGGATACGTTCTTCAGCTCGCTGAACTTCGCGAACCTGTTCTCGCAGGGCGCGCAGTACATCTTCATCGCGATGGGCCTGGTCTTCGTCCTGCTGCTGGGCGAGATCGACCTGTCCGCGGGCTTCGCCTCCGGCGTGTGTGGCGCCATCATGGCGATCCTGCTGACCAACCACGGCTGGGACTGGTACACCGCCATCCCCGCCGCCATGGCCACCGGCATCGTGATCGGCTTCGTGCTCGGATTCCTGGTCGCGAAGTTCGGCATCCCGTCGTTCGTCGTGACGCTTGCCGCGTTCCTCGCGTTCCAGGGCATCCTGCTCAAGCTGCTCAGCGGTGGCAAGAACATCTCGATCACCGACTCGTTCACCCTGAAGCTCGCCAACAGCAACCTGTCGGTGTCGCTGAGCTGGATCTTCGCGATCGCCGCCGTGGTCATCTACGCCGGGGTGCAGCTCAACCGGGTCCGCACCCGGCTGGCCCGGGGCCTGGTCACCGACCCGATCGGCATCGTGGCGATGCGCATCGGCGTCCTCGCGCTCATCGTGCTGGTGACGACCGCGCTGCTGACCCAGGAGCGCAGCATCAACCCGGTGCTCAACTCGGTCAAGGGCGTGCCCATCGTCGCCCCGATCATCGTGGTCTTCCTGGTGATCTGGACCTTCGTCCTGGGCAGCACCACCTACGGCCGGCACGTCTACGCGGTCGGCGGCAACACCGAGGCGGCCCGCCGGGCCGGTATCCCGGTCGACCGCATCCGCATCTCGGTGTTCGTGATCGGCTCGTTCATGGCCTCGATCGGCGGCATCCTCGCCGTCAGCCGGGCCAACTCGGTCGACCCGAACACCGGCGGCAGCAACATCCTGCTGTACTCGGTCGGCGCGGCCGTCATCGGCGGCACCAGCCTCTTCGGCGGCAAGGGCAAGGCGATCAACGCCGTCATCGGTGGTGCCGTGATCACGGTCATCGACAACGGCATGGGCCTGATGGGCTACACGGCCGGCACGAAGTACATCGTCACCGGTCTGATCCTGCTGGTCGCCGCGAGCGTCGACGCACTGGCCCGGCGCAGAGCCGCCTCAACCGGAAACCGATGAACAAGACCCTGGGAACGGGGGCGGCACGCTGATGCGGGCCGGCCCCAGCCAGGAAGACATTCGCCGGCACAACCTAGGGACCCTGCTGCGGTACGTGCACGTGCACGGGGCCACCTCCCGGGCGGAACTCACGAACCGGCTCGGCCTCAACCGGAGCACCATTGGGGCCCTCACCGCCGAGCTGACCACCGCAGGGCTGGTCAGCGAGGCGGCACCGCGTGAGACAGGCCGGGCCGGACGACCTTCGCTGGTTGTCCGGCCCGAGTCGTCAACGGTCTACGCGTACGCGCTGAGCATCGAGGTGGACCGGATCCGCGCGGCCCGGGTCGGCCTCGGCGGGCGCATCCTCGACCGGCGCGAGACCGACCGGCCGCGCGGCATGCAGGTTCTCGACGCGGTCGAGCCGCTCGTCGAGTTCGTCCGCGAGCTGCGCCGAGAGGTACCCGAGGACGCCCGCTACGTCGGCACCGGCGTCGCGGTGGCCGGCATGGTGCGCCGCGCCGACGGCATGGTGCGGCTCGCCCCCACGATCGGCTGGACCGAGGAACCGGTCGGCGCGGCGTTGCGCGACGAACTGGGCGACGGCCTGCTGACGGTCGGCAACCACGCCGACGTCTCCGCCCTGGTCGAGCACGCGCGGGGGGCCGCCGTCGGCAGCGACAACGTCATCTACCTCTACGGCGACGTCGGGGTCGGGGCCGGCATCATCGCCGACGGCCGGCGGGTCTCCGGCCACGGCGGGTACGGCGGGGAGGTCGGCCACATGGTCGTCAACCCGTACGGCCGGGAGTGCAGCTGCGGCTCCCGTGGCTGCTGGGAGACCGAGATCGGCGAGTACGCGCTGCTCAAGCACGCCGGCCGGGTCGACGAAACAGGTCGCGAGGCGGTGCTCGGCGTGGTCGACGCGGCCATGCGCGGCGACAGTCAGGCCCAGTTCGCGGTGCGCCAGGTCGGCGAGTGGATCGGCTTCGGCGTCGGCAACCTGGTGAACATCTTCAACCCCGAGGCCGTCATCTTCGGCGGCACCCTACGCGACGTCTATCTGGTCGCGGCCGCGCAGATCCGCAGCCGCCTGAACGCGATCGCCCTCCCGGCCTGCCGCGAGCACATCCGCCTGCGCACCCCGGAGCTCGGCTACGACGCGGCCCTGATCGGCGCCGCCGAACTCGCCTTCGAACACCTCCTCGAAGACCCGCTGCTGCTCAGCTGAGCAGCTTGGCCAGGCGCACCTTGCGAGTGTTCTCCCGGACGATCCACCGCACGTCGGCATCGGCCGACCCGGTAAGCGCGCGGAACCGAGGCAGGCCCGCCCCCGGATCGGCGGCCACCGCCACGCTCCAGCAATAGCCGAGCGCCTGTCGCAGCTCCCGCCCCCGCACCCGAGCCGTCGCGGCGGTGCAGGCGTCGACCGCGGCGGCGGCCATCTCCGGCCTCTTCAACAGTCGCGGCTCGCAGATCCCGGCGACGGCGGCCCGCACCACCAGCGGGTCGTCGTCCCGGACCCACTCGGCGACCAGGGCGCGCAACCGGGCCGGATCGGCGTCACCGAGCCGCTGCAGCGCCATCGCCACCGCCTCGCGAACCCGCCAACGCTCGTCGGCCGCATGCGCGCGCAGCCGCTCGGCAAGCCGCGCCGCGCCCTCGTCTTCTTCCGCCAGCAGTCGGCCCAGGCCGAGCACGCCGCAGAAGACGAGGTATTCGTCGCCGGTGGCGATCAACCGGTCGAACCCGAGCCGGTCGCCGGCGTCGGCGACCGCCTGGGCCAACTCGATGTTGCCGCGCGGGCCGGGCAACCCGGAACGCTCGGTCAGATAGTCCGGCCAACGGGCCGCGTCGAGCGCGGCCAACTCGTTCCGATATTCCGCACGTCGCCCCATGTCCGAAGGCTATGCGCTGGTCAGAGCGACGGACAGGACCAACTGGGCCGACGGGGCGCAGCCGATGGTCCCGTCCAGCGCGGCCGCCACCGCCCGGGACAGCGGAACCGCGAACGCGACCAGGTCGGCCTCGGACTCGTCCAACTCGGTCTCGTCCCCGACCCGCAGATCACCGGCGACGAACAGGTGGGTGCGGGACGCGGTGAGGCCCGGCATCGGCCACACCGAGCCGACCAGCTTCAGCGTCCCGGTGGCACCGACCTCCTCGTGAAGCTCACGGGCCGCCGCGGCCTCCGGTGTCTCACCGTCGCCGACGCCCCCGCCGGGCAGCTGCCACATGCCGGGGCGGTCGGGCAGATAGTGGTGCTGGCGCACCACGTAGATCTCGCCGGCGGCGGTCCGGGCGGCGACCCGGACCAGGTCGGGTGCCTCCACCCACGAATAGTCGCTCTCGGCACCCCCGGGCGTGGTCACCCGGTCGGAGCGCACCTGGAAGAACGGACCCCGCCAGACCTCCTCGGTGGCGTACCGCATCCACGGCCCTCGCTGCTCCATGGCCGCACATTACCGCTGGATGATCTGCTCGGTGGCGCGCTCGCCGTGCCACGAGCGCCACAGCGCCGCGTACGGACCGTTCGCCGCCACCAGCTCGTCGTGCGACCCCAGCTCGGTGATGCGGCCGTCCTCCACCACCGCGACCCGGTCGGCGTCGTGGGCCGAGAACAACCGGTGCGCGATCGCCACCACCGTACGACCGTGCAGCACCGCCGCGAGCGAACGCTCCAGATCGCGGGCCGCCCGCGGATCCAGCAGCGACGTCGCCTCGTCGAGAACCAGCGTGTGCGGGTCGGCAAGCACCAGCCGGGCCAGCGCGATCTGCTGCGCCTGGGCCGCCGACAGCGGGTGGCCACCCACGCCGACCTCGGTGGCCAGGCCGTCGGGCAGGGCGAGCGCCCAGTCGAGGGCGTGCACCGCGGCGAGCGCGGCGTGCACCTGCGGCTCGGCCGCCCCGGGCCGCACCATCGCCACGTTGTCCCGGACCGAACCGATGAACACGTGATGCTCCTGGCTGACCAGCGCCACCTCGGTGCGCAACCGGTCGAGCGGCAGGTCGCCCAGCGACACCCCGCCGACCGTGATCGTGCCGCCGGTCGGCGGGTGCACCCCGGCCAGCAACCGGCCGAGCGTCGACTTGCCGGCGCCGGACGGCCCGACCACGGCGAGCCGCTCCCCCGGGGTCAGCGTCAGGTCGATGCCGTGCAGCACCTCCCGACCCGGGACGTACTCGAAGCGCACCCCGCGCACCTCGATCCCGGTGCCGGCCGGTGTCTTCGCGGTGGACCGCTCCGGCTCGCTCTCCGCCACTCCCAGCAGGCGGGCCAGCGAGGCCGCGCCGACCTGCAGCTCGTCGAGCCAGCTCAGCAGCCGATCGACCGGGTCGATCAGCATCTGCGCGTAGACCACCGCGGCGGTGAGCTGGCCCAGCGTGACCGTCCCGCGCAGGAGCAGCAGCCCACCGACGAGCATCGTCGCCACCACCGGCAGGACGTAGCCGACCTCGACGATCGGGAACCACACCGTCCGCAGGAACAGCGTGTATTTCTCGGCCAGGAACGTGCGGCGCAGGTCGGCGTCGGTGCGGGCGAGGCGCTGCCTCTGCCGGCGGAGCGCGTCGACCGTACGGGCGCCCTCGACCGTCTCGGCAAGACCGTCGGTGACCGTCGAATAGGTCGCGTTCTGTTTCAGGTAGGCCGCGGGGGCTCGCCGTAGGTACCACCTCGTGCCGGCCACCAGGATCGGCACCGCCACCAGCAGCGGCAGGGCCAGCACCGGGGAGACCGCGACCATCGCGGCCACCACCAGAGTGCCGAGGACCACCGCGATCAACGTCTCCGGCACCGCCAGCCGCACGCACCGGGAGAGCGCGTCGACATCTCGCGTCGTCCGCGTCAGCAGGTCACCGCTTCCCGCCCGCTCCACCGTGGACAACGGCAGGGCCAGCACCCGCTCGACGAACTCCTCGCGCAGCTCGGCCAGCACCCGCTCGCCGAGCCGAGCCGACGCGAGGAACGCGAAGCGCGTCAATATGGCCTGGAGCAGCACGAACCCGGCGATCCACGCGGCCAGCCGGTCGATCGTGCCGGCGCGGGCACCGTGCTGGATGGACTCGACAAGCTCGCCGAGCAGCCGCGGCCCGACCAGCCCGGCGACGGCCGCCAGCGCGTGCAACCCGATCACGACGGCGAGCGCACGCGGATTGCGCCGGAACAGCCCACCGGCATATCTGCGCACCTGGGTGGTGTCGGCAACCGGCAGCAGCGTGGTCATGGTTGGTCGTCCCGCAGCACCGTGCGGGCGTAACGGGGCTCGGTGTCCAGCAGCTCCCGATGGGTTCCGACAGCGACCGCTCGCCCCTGATCGACATAGACCACCCGGTCGGTGCGGTCGAGTACCAGCGGGCTGGAGGTGCAGATCACGGTGGTACGACCGGCCCGCGCACCGATCAGCCGGGCGGCGATGCGGGCCTCGGTGTGCGCGTCGACCGCGCTGGTCGGCTCGACCAGGATCAGCGTCTCGGGATCGGCGACGAGCGCCCGGACCAGGCGCAGCCGCTGCTGCTGGCCGCCGGAGAAGGAGCGGCCGCGCTCGGCCACCTCGCTGTCGAGCCCGTCGGGCAGCGCCTCGACGATGTCGGTGGCCGCCGCGGCCCGCAGGGCCTGCGGGACCCGGCCGGTGCCGTGCGGGTCGAGGTCGTCGCGCAACGGCCCGGTGAACAGCCGGGCGTCGTTGTCGGCCAGCAGGATGCGTTCACGAACATCGGCCAGGGCGAACTCGTTCAGGCCCCGCCCACCCTCGGCATATCGGCCGAGCCGGTCGGCGATCCGCTGGGCGTCGGCCGGCGCGGACGCCACGATCGCGGTGATCTCACCGGGACGGATCACCACGCCGGACTCCGGATCAGCCAGCTCGCCGGTGAGCTCGTCGGCCGGCCTCGGATCGACCGGATCGGGCAGGTCGGTGGTCGCCCCCATCAGCGCCACCACCCGGCGACTCGCCACATGACCCCGGGTGAGCTTGTCGAGGGCCTCGGTGAGCTGCCGTAACGGGGCGACGAGGAAGGCGGCATAGGCGTAGAAGGACACCAACTGCCCCACCGTGAGGCGGCCGTCGAGCGCGAACCGCGCGCCCAGCCACGTCACCAGCACCAGGAAGATCCCGGGCAACAGCACCTGGGCCGCCTCGAGCAGCGACTCCACCCCGGCGGTGCGTACGCCCGCCGCCCGCAATTCCTGCGACTGGCTGCGGTAGCGCTCGGCCATCACCGCCTCGCCACCCACCCCGCGCAGCACCCGCAGGCCACCCACCAGATCGGCGGCCCGGCCGGTGAGCAGACCCTGCTGCTCCCGCGTGAACTGCTGGCGGTGGTGCAGCGGCTTGATCAGCAGGCCCACGACGCCCATCAGGATCGGCACCCCGAGCACGACCACGAGCCCGAGCGGCACCGAGGTGGCGAGCAGGATGACGGTCACCGTGACGACGGCGACCGCCGAACCGGTGCCGCGGGCGAGGATGTCGATGGCCGCGCCGACCGCCCGGATGTCGGCCGTGCCGATCGCCACCACCTCGCCGGTGTCGATCCGCCGGGGCAGCGCCGAACCGAGCCGGGCGGCCTGCCGCACGGTGATCTGCACGGTGGCGAACAGCGCGGCCAGGAAGTTGACCACCGAGAACCGGTGCCGGGCCACCCCGAAGAAGGCCTGCCCGCCACCGGCCACGAGCAGCACCAGCGACCAGTTCAGCAAGCCTCGCCCGTCGTGCCGGGCGGTCGCGTCGATCGCCTTGCCGACGATCGCCGGCACCACCGCCTGGCAGAGCATCCAGAGGATCGCCATCGCGACCGCCGGGTAGACGGTGCTCGCGAACCGCCGGACCTGCCAGGCCAGGTAACGGGTGGCGGACCGGCCGTCGGGTGCGCCGAGGTCGGCGACGGGTAGCTGTTTCATCAGAGCCCCGACGTTACGGCGGGGGTGTGCCGGTCGCGACGCCTTTTCTCAGCGGTCGACGGGGCTGAAATCCCACACGTGCGGCGCCCTGGCCACCAGTTTCGCCGGCGGCACGAGCATGCCCTCCGGGCTGTTGCGCCACCTGGTGATCACCACGATGCGGTTGTCGGTGGACGAGTAGACCTCACTCGACACGTGCTGCGGCAGCACCTCCAGACGAGGCACCGCGACGTCGCAGACCCAGGTCAGCAGCTCGTCGAAGCCGCTCGCCTGGGCCCGCACCTCCCACATCCGTGCGATCATGCTCATTGCCTACTCCGTGACGCTGACCGTGGTCAATGACATAGCAGAATCCGCAGGCAGATCGAGACGACTCGGGGCCACCCCGGCGGCGACCAGTCTGGACCCGAGAGCCGCGACCATCGCACCGTTGTCGGTGCACAGCGCGGGGCGCGGAACGCGTACCCGAATGCCGTGTTTCTCCGCCCGCTGCTCGGCCAGCACCCGCAGCCGCGAGTTGGCGGCGACGCCGCCACCGATCACCAGGGTCGCCACGCCGTTGGTGCGGCAGGCGTCGATCGCCTTGGCGGTGAGCACATCGCACACCGCCTCCTGGAAACTGGCCGACACGTCCGCGACCGGCACCGGCTCACCGGCCCGCTCCCGGGCCTCCACCCAGCGGGCCACCGCTGTCTTGAGGCCCGAGAAGGAGAAGTCGAAACGATGCGCGGCCTGGTCCTTCGCCGCGGTCAGACCGCGCGGGAAGGCGATCGCGCCGGGGTCGCCCTCGCGGGCCCGCCGGTCGATCACCGGGCCGCCCGGGAAGCCCAGCCCGAGCAGCCGCGCCACCTTGTCGAACGCCTCGCCGGCCGCGTCGTCGATGGTGGCCCCGAGCGGGGTCACCCCGGTTGCCAGGTCGTCGACCAGCAGCAGCGACGAGTGTCCACCGGAGACCAGCATCGCGATGGCCGGTTCCGGCAGCGGGCCGTGCTCGAGGGTGTCCACGGCCACGTGCGCGGCCAGATGGTTGACGCCGTAGATCGGCTTCTCCGCTGCCAGCGCGTATCCCTTGGCCGCCGCCACCCCGACCAGCAGCGCGCCGGCCAGCCCCGGCCCGCTGGTCACCGCGATCGCGTCGATGTCGGCGAGCGTCACGCCCGCCTCGTCGAGCGCGCGTTGCATGGTCGGCACCATCGCCTCGAGATGCGCTCGGCTCGCCACCTCGGGTACGACGCCGCCGAAGCGCGCATGCTGCTCCACACTGGACGCCAGCGCGTCGGCCAGCAGCGTGTGACCGCGCACGATGCCGACACCGGTCTCGTCGCAGGAGGTCTCGATCCCGAGGACCAGGGGCTCGTCACGCATCGCGCATCATCACCAGGGCGTCCGTGTTGCTTGGTTGGTAGTAGCCGCGCCGGATCCCGACCGGCTCGAACCCGTACGTCGCATAGAGGTGCTGGGCCGGCGCGTTGTCGACAGCGACCTCCAGCAGGGTCTGTTTGATGCCGCGCCGCCCGGCCTCGCCGAGCAGCGTCTCCAGCAGCCGGCGGCCGACGCCCCGGCGCTGCGCGGTGCGGCGCACCGCGATGTTCTGCACCCAGGCCTCGCCGTCGTTCGCGGCCAGCCCGGCATAGCCGAGAAGTTCCTCGTCGACGGCCACCACATAGAAGTTGTGCTGGGCGAGCTCGTTCCAGAACATCGCCGGCGACCACTTCTCCGCGCCGAACAGGTCGTCCTCGATGGGCAGCACCTCGGCGATGTGCCACCAGCGGAAACGTTCGATCCTCATCAGGTCAGCACGGTCTTGCGGCCGGTTGGTTCGACGGCGTCGGGCCGCCGCAGGTAGAGCGGGGTGAGCGGCTCGCTCGGCGCGCCGTCCCGAATCCGGTCGGCCGCCAGCGCGACGAGCGCCGCCCCGGGCGGATAAAGCAAATGCTCCTCCACCGGTACGCCGAAGATGTCCGCGTATTTCAGGCCGCCCTCGCCCGCCACACGATCGAACACACCGGTCACCTCGGCCGGCTTGGCCACCTCGGGGCCGCTCTCCCGCACACCGTCCACATAGGTGGCGAAATAGACCTCCTTGCGGCGTGCGTCCGTGGCGATCAGCACCCGGCCCGGCCCGGCCGCCCGGCCGAGCCCGTCGAGCGAGCACACGCCGTAGGCCGCAATGCCGAGCACCTGCGCCATGCTGGCCGCCGTGACCAGCCCCACCCGCAGCCCGGTGAACGGCCCCGGTCCGGTGCCGGCGACGATCGCGCCCAGGTCGGCCGGGCGCACGCCGGCGTCGGCCAGCACCGCCGCGATCTCCGGCGCCAGCTTCTCGCCGTGCGCGCGGGGGTCGACGGTACGCCGCTCGGCGATCCCGGTGAGACCGTCGGCGGTGACCTCCGCCAACGCCGCCGTGGACGCCGGGGTGGCCGTGTCAAGAGCTAGAACGAGCACGTCACGACCCCTGACGCGGGTCCCAGTCGACCACCGGGCGACCACCGTCGGCGAGCGCCTTGTTGGCCGCGCTGAACGGTCGGGAGCCGCGGAAGCCCTTGGGATTGAGCGGGCTCGGGTGGCCGGCCTCCAGCACGACGTGCGCCGGGTTGGTGACCAGCGCCGCCTTCTTCCGCGCGTATCCACCCCAGAGCAGGAAGACGACCCGCTCGTCGCGCGCGTTCAATGCCCGGATGGTGGCGTCGGTGAACGCCTCCCAACCCTTGCCGCCGTGCGACGCCGCCGCCCCGGCCCGCACCGTCAGCACCGCGTTGAGCAGCAGTACCCCCTGCTCGGCCCAGTTCGTGAGGTCACCCGAGGTGGGCGGGGCGACGTCGACGTCCTCGGCCAGTTCCTTGAAGACGTTGCGCAACGACGGCGGGATCCGCACGCCCTCGCGCACGCTGAAGCTGAGCCCGTGCGCCTGCCCCGGTCCGTGGTACGGATCCTGGCCCAGGATCAGCACCCGGGTCTGCTCCGGTGCACACAACCGATAGGCCGCGAACAGGTCCTCGATCGGCGGAAAGACGGTGTGCGACGCGTACTCGCTCGCCACGAACTCGCCGAGCGCGGCGGTCGCCCCGGCGTCGAGGAACGGCTCCAACTCGGCCCGCCACTGGGCCGGGAGCAGTTCTGGCAGGTTCACGGGTTCTCCAGTCCGGGAAGCCGGGTGGCCCAGTCGCCGCCGTGCGGCACCAGTTCCACCACCCGGGTGTCGTCGTCCAGCCGGTCGATGCGGACCTGCAGGTATTCGTCATTGAGCTGCTCGACCAGGCCGGCCCCCCACTCGACGACGGTGACCGCGTCGTCGGCCGAGGCATCCAGGTCGAGATCGTCGATCTCGGCCCGCGGGTCGGGCTTGTCACCGAGACGATAGGCGTCGGCGTGCACCAGCGGCGTACGGCCCCGGTGCACCCGGGCGATCACGAAGGTCGGCGACGTGATCGCCCCCTGCACCCCGAGACCGGCGCCGATGCCCTGCACCAGCGCGGTCTTGCCGGCTCCGAGCGGCCCGGTGAGCAGCACCAGATCGCCGGCGCGCAGGATGCCGGCCAGCCGCGCCCCGAAAGCCCGGGTGTCCTCCACGGTCGCGAGCTTCACGAGATCTTCTCCACGAACGGCCCGAGAGCGGCGTTCACCTCGTCGGCACGCTCGAGCATCACCACGTGCCCGCTGTTCTCCACCACCACCAGCCTGGCGTCGGGCAGGTATTTCACGATCTCCTCGGAATGCACCATCGGGGTCAGATAGTCCCGGTCGCCCACGATGACCAGCACCGGAACACCCCGCAGCGCGGCCAGCGCCGGGAACCGGTTGTGGTTGTAGATCGTGTTCAGGTATTTCGTGAGCGTCTCGACCGACGTCCTGGAATTCATCCCCTCCACGAAGGAGACCAGTGACGGGCTCGGCTTGGCATCGCCGAAGCCGTAGCGCCGGGTCAGCAGCCACGCCAGATCGCTGGAGGCGAACCGGGCCCGCTCGATGGCGCTGCCGCCGAGCGTCGCGGCCTTGTCCCAGAGCGGGAAGAAGGGTGCGCTCGCCCGGGCCACCAGCGACGGCACGGCCAGCTTGGCCCGGTCGATCACCCGCGCCGAGGTCGAGATCAGCGCCACGCCGGTGACCCGGGCCCCGAACCACTCCGGATATTGCTCCGCGAACGCCATGATCGCCATGCCGCCCATCGAGTGCCCGACCAGGATGATGTGCCCGTCCGGTACGGTCGCGTCGAGCACCGCGGACAGCGACTGGCCCAACCCGGCGATGTCGTATCGGCCGGACCTCAGCCGGCTCGACCGGCCGTGCCCGGGCTGGTCGTAGAAGACGAGCCGGTGATCGCCACGCTCGGTGAACAGCTTGCGCTGGAAGTAGAACGTGCCCATGTCGAGCGCGAACCCGTGCACGAAGACGATGGCCGGCTTGCCGGTGTCGACCCTCGGCTCGACGACCTCGACGTGCAGGTCGGTGCCGTCGGCCGCGGTGACGGTCAGCTCCTGGTCGAACGGCAGGTCGGCGAAGTCCTCGTCGACGTAGCGGTCGCCGGGCGCGTTCACCGAGCGCCGCACCAGCGTGCGCTCGATCGCGAACGCGGTGGCCAGGCCGGCCGCGACCACACCGAGCGCGGCACCGGCGAGGCCGACCTTTCGGGCCCGCCGCTTCACGGGGTCACTCCGGCAGTGCCGTCGAAGACCCTCGGCACCCGGGGGCTGCCGAACCGGGTCACGATCTCGTAGTTGATCGTGCCGACCACACCGGCCCAGTCGTCGGCGGTCGGCCCACCGTCGTCGCCCGGCCCGAACAGCGTCGCCACGTCGCCCGGCTCCACCGGGTCGTCGCCGACATCGAGCACGATCTGATCCATGCAGACCCGGCCGGCCACCGTACGCCTCTTGCCGCCCAGTTGCACCGGCCCCGCGTTGGACCCCGCACGCGGCACCCCGTCGGCATAACCGAGCGGCACCAGGGCCAGCGTCGTCTCCTGCGGCGTGACGTAGGTGAGCCCGTACGAAACGCCCTGGCCCGCCGGAACCCGCTTGGTCTGCGCCACCCGGGCGCGCGCGGTCATAGCCGGCCGCAGCCCGAAGGTCTCCCCCTCGATCGGCGACAACCCGTAGACCGCGAGGCCCGGACGAACCAGGTCGAAATGAGCGTCCGGCCTGGTCAAGGTGGCCGCTGAGTTGGCGATGTGCCGGTAACGCGGGGTGATCCCGAAGCGCTCCGCCGTGGCCAGCCCATCGGCGAACGCGGCCAACTGCCGGTCGATCGACTCGTGGCCGGGCAGGTCGGCGCAGGCGAAGTGGCTCCACACCCCGACCACGTCGAAATCCCCGTCGGCCTGCGCCTTGGCCGCGGCCTCCAGCACCGCCGGCCACTCGGCCGGCGGAACGCCCCCGCGCGCAAGACCGGTGTCGAGCTTGAGGTGTACGCACGCGGTGCGGCCCACCCGCCGCGCCGCCGTCACCAACTCCTCGACGATCGGCAGGCTGCTCGCACTCAGGTCCAGGCCCGCCTCGACGCCCTCGTGCAGGGCCAGACCCGGCGAGTGCAGCCAGGCCAGCACCGGTGCCTCGATGCCGCCCCGGCGCAGGGCCAGTCCCTCGTCGAGGGTGGCCACACCGAGCCAGCTCGCCCCGCCGGCCAGCGCCGCCCGGGCGGACGGCAGCATGCCGTGCCCGTAACCGTCACCCTTCACCACCGCCATCACCTCGGCGGTGGTGCCGGCGCGGATCAGCGCCACGTTGTCCCGGATGGCGTCCAGATCAACCCGGACCTCGGCCTGCCACATGATTCCCAGCCTACTTATCGTCTGTCACAGCAGCTCGGCGAGAACCGGCTTGTCTTCTGTCACAGCGCGACTCGACGAGAACCGGCCTGTCGTCGGTCACCGCAGCTCGGCGAGAACCGGCCGGAGGGCGGCGGCCACGTCCGGCGCGGTCACCGGCCCCTGCTGCGCTGCTCGCCGACCGGCCAGCCCATGCACATAGGCCGCCGTGACCGCCGCCCGCTCCGGTGCCAGGCCCCCGGCCAGCAGCGAGCCGAGCAGCCCCGCGAGCACGTCGCCACTGCCGGCGGTGGCCAGCGCCGACGTGCCGGTCGGATTGACCCACACCGCTCCGGCCGGGGTAGCCACGATCGTCCGGTCACCCTTGAGCAGCACCACCGCGTTGATCCAGGAGGCCAGCTTGCAGGCGGCGGCAACCCGGTCGGAACCCGGCGCCTCCCCGGCCAGCCGCTTGAACTCACCGTCGTGCGGCGTGATCACCAGCGGTGCGTCGCGGCGCAGATCCTCCGCGTGTGAGCCGTCCACCAGCAGAGTCAGCGCGTCGGCGTCGAGCACCACCGGAAGCGAGGAGGCCAGCACCGTACGCAAGGTGCGGCGGGCCCCGTCGTCGGTGCCCAGCCCCGACCCGCACAGCCAGGCCTGCACCCGCCCCGCGTCGCCGGGCCGGGCCACCGCCACCACCGACGGGTGCGCACGCACCACCTCCTGGTGGGCACTGCCGACATAGCGCACCATGCCGGTCGGCCCGGCCAGCGCTCCGCTCACCGAGAGCAATGCGGCCCCCGGATATTTCGCCGAGCCGGTCGCGATGCCGACCACGCCCCGGGTGTATTTGTCGGAGGACGGACCCGGCTGCGGCCACCACCCGGCGATGTCGGCCGCGTCGGGCACCCGCACCGCCGGGTCGGCGCGCAGCACCGGCCCGAGCCCGATGTCGACCAGCTCGACCTGCCCGCAGCGCACCGCGGCCGGCCCGAGCATGTGAGCCGGCTTGAGACAGCCGAAGGTCACCGTGACATCGGCCGTGACCGCCTCGCCCGGCACGTCACCCGTGTCGACCGCGACGCCGCTCGGCACGTCGACCGCCACCACCAGGGCCCGCCCGCCGGAACGCCCGCGCAGGTCACTCAGCCGGGCGACATGGTCGGTGGCGGGTGCTCGCAGACCGCCGCTCGCGCCGATGCCGACGATGCCGTCGAGGACCAGGTCGGCCCGGCTGGGAACCGCTCCGACCGTGAACCCTCCGGCCGCCCGCAGCGCCGCCAGGCCGGCCAGGTGGACCCGCTCGGGCCGCAGCAGCAGGGCACGCACCTGCGCGCCTCGCCGGGCCAGGGCCGCACCGGCATAGAGCGCGTCGCCGCCGTTGTCCCCGCTGCCCACCAGGAGCAGCACCCGGGCGCCGTAGACGCCGCCACCCTCCTCGAGCAGCAGCGCGCAGCGCCGGGCCAGGCCGACCGCGGCCCGCTGCATCAGCGTGCCCTCCGGCAGCTTCGCCATCAGCGTCTTCTCGGCCGCTCGCACATCCGCGACCCGCCATGCCTGCCGCATCGGACCTCCATGCCCTAGGTGGTGCCGCAGTTCTAGACCCCGGGTCTGACAGTCTCGCGTTTCCGCCGGCCAGGAGCCTGATCAGGTCTCCGCGACCACCATCGCCGAGGCGATCCCGCCGTCGTGCGAGAGCGAGAGATGCCACCGGTTGACGCCCCGCTCGACAGCGGCGGCGGCGACCGTACCGGAAACGGTCAACCACGGTCGGCCATCGGGGTCGGCGACGATCTCGCAGTCGTGCCAGCGCAGACCGGCCGGGGCGCCCAGAGCCTTGGCGACGGCCTCCTTCGCCGCGAATCGGGCGGCCAGTGACTCGGCCGAGCGCGGATTGCCGGAGCCGGAGAGCCGCTCGCCCTCGGTGAAGAGTCGGTCGGCGAGCAGCGGGGTGCGGTCGAGCGCCTTGGCGAAACGGTCCACCAGGACGACATCGATACCCACAGCCACGATCACGGCCCAACCCTATCGGTAGCCGCAGTGCCGCGCTGCGGCCTAACGCACCCCCGGATGGTTGTGCAAGACCTGTGGACAACGCCGGAGCCGACCCCTCGCCCGCCGTCCACAACCGGGCCCACGGCCCGAGCCCGGCCCTTAACGTCGGCGCATCCCCCGAGGCTGCAACTCCGGCCTCGCCGTTGCCCCGCATGGAGGTTGCCGATGAATCCCGACTTCGAGGTCGACACCGACGAGCTGCGTCAAGCCGCCTCCGCTCTGTCCGGCACGGCGGACCGGGTGACCGCCGGGGCATCGGCGGCACCGGCCGTCCCGCACGTCCCCCGCTGGCGCACGGTCGACGCCGCGACCTTGGCGGCGGTCGCCGCCCGCCGGCAGCTGGCGGCGCTCGGCCACGACTTCGAAACGACAGCCCGGCGGATGGCCGAGGTCGCCGAGGCATACGCGGCGGCCGACGCCCGGGCCGTCAGCCGGCTGCGGTCGAGTCGATGACCTCCGCCGTCTACGCCCGCCTGCGGGTCACCGAGCCTTCCCGATGGCACGCCGTGGCGCTGGCCTGGCGCCGCTGGGCCGAGCTGGCCGGTCGGCTCGCCGCCGACCTGACCGCCGACCTCGCCCGGATAGCGGCCGTCTGGTCCGGCGCGGCGGCCTCGGCCGCGCTGGCCCGGGCGGCCGCACTGCGCCGCCACGTGGTGCTGTTCCGCGTCCTGTGCTGGCAGGCCGACCAGGCCACGAGCGAGTTCGCGACCTCCATGGCGCGAGCGAGGCAGCTCCTGAGCCGCGCCGTCGCGCACGGCGTCACCATCGACGACGAGGGCAATGTCCACCCGCCCACGTCGGCCTCGGGCACTCCGAGGGCCCCGAGCACGTCGGAGATCTCAGCCGCTTCGGAGATCTCGGCCGCACTCACCGTCGCCGCCCGGGCCGACGAGCGGGCGGCCGAGCGGCTCGAGCGCATCGAGGCCGCGACCCAGGGGAGCGCGGCACCGCCGGGCGACCGGCCGGCATGCACGGCGTCGCCGGCCGAAGTGCACCGGTGGTGGACCGGGTTGACCACGGCCGAGCAGCAGTGGTTGCTCGCCACCGAGCCGTCCTGGCTGGCCTCGCTCGACGGCGTTCCGGCCGCCGACCGCGACGCCGCCAACCGGCTGCTGCTGGAGGAGCGGCGAGCCGACGTCGACCGGGCCCTGGCCACCGCCACCGGCGCTGAGCGAGACCGGCTGCGCGGCCTCCGGCGCGGGCTCGACGCGCTCGCCGACCGGCTGGCCGCGGCCGAGGGCGACAGTGCCGGTGACGACGGGGGCGCACGGGCCTACCTGCTGCGGCTCGACCTGCGCGAGGAGGGCCGCACGGTGGTGGCGCTGGGTGATCCTGACCGGGCCGACAACGTGGTCACCCACGTGCCCGGCATGACCGCCGACCTGGCCTCGCTCACCGGTGAGCTGTCTCGGGCCGCCCGAGTGGCCGCGCGAGCCACCGAGCTGTCCCCGGCCGCGTCGACGAGCGCGATGCTGTGGCTCGACTACGACGCGCCCGATTTCGTCGACGAGGCCGCGAGTCCGCGCCGGGCGGAGGCGGGCGCACCGGCCCTACGCCGGTTCATGGAAGGGCTGCGCACCACCCAGGAGAGCCCGGCCGCCCATCACACGCTGATCGGTCACAGCTACGGCTCGCTGGTGGTGGGCCGGGCCGCGACGGGGGCCGGCGTGGCCGCCGACGAGGTGGTGTTCGTCGGTTCGCCGGGGGTGGGCGTCGACTCGGCCCGCGACCTGTCGACGCCGGCCGGTCACGTCTGGTCGGCGACGGCACACGACGACGTGATCCAATACGCCGCATCGTCGGCCGGCACCATGTTCCGGAGACTGGAACTGGCCGCCGCGATACCGATCTCCATCCCGTTCCTGGGCTTCGAACGGCCAAGCGACGACCTGTGGTTCGGGCGCAATCCGAGCGACCCGTCCTTCGGCGCCCGTGGCTTCCCGACCAGCCCGGACGGCGGCCACCTGGGCTATTGGGACCGGAACAGCCCGTCCTTGGACGCGCTGGCCTCGATCACGTTGGGCACCGCCCGATGACCCGGCCCGGCCTCCCCCGCCCGGAAGTCGCGAAACCTCCGCCGTCACCCCACCCGGCCCCGCCAACGGGAGCCGGAGCGAGGTCGCCCCCACCCAGCGGAGCCGAAGCGAGGTCGCCCCCGCCCACGGGGAGCCGGAGCGAGGTCGCCCCCGCCCACGGGGAGCCGGAGCGAGGTCGCCCCCGCCGGCGCCGCCGCGAAGCCCCCGGCCGCTATCCCGTTCCGGGACCGGCCGGGGTGCAGGGGGCCGCCAGCGCGGCGGGGCGATCAGCACGGCGGGGCGGGGCGGCCAGCGCGGCGGGGCTCGATGGGTTACTCGACGGTGACCGACTTCGCCAGGTTCCGGGGCTGGTCGACGTCGAGGCCGCGGGCCGCGGCGATCTCGCAGGCGAGGATCTGCAGCGGGACCGTGGTCATCAGCGGGGCCAGCAGGGTGGGCGTGCTCGGCACCGTGATCAGGTGGTCGGCGTAAGCCTTGACGTTCTCGTCGCCCTCCTCGGCGATCACGATTGTGCGGGCGCCGCGGGCGCGCACCTCCTGGATGTTGGAGACGACCTTGTCGCGGAGCACGCCACGGCCCGCCGGGGACGGCACCACGCAGACCACCGGGGTGCCCTCGTCGATAAGCGAGATCGGGCCGTGCTTGAGCTCACCGGCGGCGAAACCCTCGGCGTGCATGTAGGCGAGCTCCTTGAGCTTGAGCGCGCCTTCCAGAGCTACCGGGTAACCGACGTGCCGGCCGATGAACAGCACGGTCGAGGCGGTCTTGAGGTCGCGGGCGAGGGCACGCACGTCCTCCATCCGGTCGAGCAGCAGGCGCAGGCTGTCCGGCGTCGACTGGAGCTTCTCGACGACGGCGGCGACCTCGTCGGCGTACATGACGCCGCGGATCTGGGCCAGGTGCAGGCCGATCAGATAGCAGGCGACGAGCTGGGTGAGGAAGGCCTTGGTGGACGCCACCGCGATCTCCGGGCCGCCGTGCGTGTAGAGCACCGCGTCGGACTCGCGCGGGATGGTCGAGCCGTTGGTGTTGCAGATGGCGAGCACCCGGGCCTTCTGCTCCTTGGCGTGCCGGAGCGCCATCAGGGTGTCCATCGTCTCGCCGGACTGGCTGATCGTGATGACCAGCGTCGACCGGTCCAGGATGGGGTCGCGGTAGCGGAACTCGCTGGCCAGCTCGACCTCGCAGGGGATGCGGGTCCAATGCTCGATCGCATATTTCGCGACCATGCCGGCGTGGTAGGAGGTGCCGCAGGCGACGATGAAGACCTTGTCGATGTCGCGCAGGTCCTGGTCGGTCAGGCGCACCTCGTCGAGGACGATCTCGCCCCGTTCGGAGAGCCGGCCCAGCAGGGTGTCGGCGATCGCCTGCGGCTGCTCGGCGATCTCCTTGAGCATGAAGTAGTCGTAGCCGCCCTTCTCGGCGGCCTTGGAGTCCCAGTCGATGTGGAACTCTTTGCCCTCGGCGACCTCGCCGTCGAAACCGGTGATCTCGATGCCGGCCGGGGTGATCAGCACGACCTGGTCCTGGCCGAGCTCGATGGCCTCCCGGGTGTGCTCGATGAACGCCGACACGTCACTGGCCAAGAAGTTCTCGCCCTGACCACGACCGACCACGAGCGGCGAGTTGCGCCGGGCGGCGACCACCGCGTCCGGCACGTCGACATCGATCGCCAGCAGGGTGAACGCACCCTCGAGCCGGCGGACCGTGCGGCGCATCGCCTCGGCCAGCAGCTGCGGGCCGGAAAGACCGCCGGAGTCGCGAAGCGCGCGCATCTCGGCGGCGAGCAGGTGGGCCGCGCACTCGGTGTCGGTGTCGCTGGCGAACTCGATGCCGGTCGACTCGAGCTCGGCGCGCAGGCGGGAGAAGTTCTCGATGATGCCGTTGTGGATGACGGCGACCCGACCGTCGGCGGAGAGATGCGGATGGGCGTTGCGGTCGGTGGGTCCGCCGTGGGTGGCCCACCGGGTGTGCCCGATCGCCGTGCTGCCGGAGGCGATGTTGTCGCCGGTCCGCTCGGCCAGGGCCTTCTCCAGGTTGGCCAGCTTGCCGGCCTTCTTCTCGGTCAGGACGGTGCTGTTGTCGACGACGGCCACTCCGGCGGAGTCGTAACCGCGGTATTCGAGCCGGCGAAGCCCGTCGAGAACGATGCTGAGCGCCGGACGACCGCCGACGTAACCCACGATGCCACACATGCGGGGCAGCGTAACCGACGAACGCTCACGATGCATGCTCGGGAGGCACCCTTTCGAGCATGCACGGTGCTCAAAAGGGTGCCTCAGGACTGACCGATCGGCCGGTACCAAGCGTTTTCCAGGTGGCGCTGTTGGCGTACCGTCGGCTTGTGCGTCGAGCCTGGCGCCCGAACCGGGAGAGCAGCGTGACCGACCAGGACCCGTCAGCCCCGCCGCCGCCCACCCCGGACGGCACGAGCGGCAACAGCGCACCGATCTCCGGGCAGCCCTGGTCGACGATGTCCGGCGACTCGCTGGCGCCCCAGCCGCCCGGCTACTCCCCCGGCTACGCGGCGATCCCCCCGCCGGCCGACCCGCCGACCGCCCAGTTCCCGCCGGTCAACTACGCGCCGCCGGGCTACGCGTCGGACTACGGCCCCCAGGCGTACGCGCCCCCGGCGGGCTACCCGGCCCACCAGGCGGGCCACCCGGCCCCCCAGACGGGCTATCCGCCGTACGGTCCGGGCCAGCCGCCGTACAGTCCGCCCCAACCGCCGTACAGTCCGCCCCAGCCGCCCCCGCGCCGCAGCAACGCCCCGATCATCGCGGTGATCCTCGCCGTGACTCTGCTGCTCTGTGGCGGCATAGCCACGGCCGGTCTGCTGATCGGGCGCAGCGTCAAGGACAAGGCCGACGAGGCGGTGGGCGGCTTCCCGACGAGCGTGCCCGAGGTGCCGGCCCTACCCACCGCCCTACCCACGGGCCTGCCGACCACCGGCGTGGGCGAGGGCCGCCCGGTCACGATCACCTATGAGGTGACCGGCGACGGCCCGGTCTCGATCGTCTACATCGAGAAGATCGGGGAGAGCCCCAAACGCCTGGACAACCAGAAGCTGCCGTGGAAGCTCACCACCAAGGCCGAGATCCCGGCACTGGCCTCGGTGATCGTCGTGCGGATCGGCACGAGCGAGGGTGCGGTCAGCTGCCGCGCGCTGGTCGACGGGAAAGAGGTCAAGTCGAACAAGTCGGGGACCGGCAATTTCGCCTCGACCCAGTGCGTCCAAGTGGTCCTGGAGTGAGATGACAGCCGACCCGCTGGTCGAACGCATGCGTGCGTTCGGCACCACGATCTTCACCGAGATGTCCGCGCTGGCGGTCCGCTCCGGCTCGATAAACCTGGGACAGGGCTTCCCGGACACCGACGGCCCGCCGGAGATGTTGGCGGCCGCGGCGGCGGCGCTGCGGGACGGCGCGAACCAGTACCCGCCGCTGCCCGGCATCCCGGCGCTGCGCAACCTGATCGCCGCGCACGAGCAGCGGTTCTGGGGCCTGACCCGCGACCCGGACACCGAGGTGGTGGTCACCGCGGGGGCGACCGAGGCGATCGCGGCGGCGATCCTCGGGCTCTGCGAGACGGGTGACGAGGTCGTCACGTTCGAGCCCTACTACGACTCGTACGCGGCCTCGATCACCCTGGCCGGCGCCCGCCGACGGCCCGTCACCCTGCGGCCGGGCCCGCACGGCCGGTACGGCTTCGACGAGGCCGAGCTGCGCGCCGCGTTCGGCCCGCGCACCCGCCTGGTGCTGCTCAACTCGCCGCACAACCCGACCGGCAAGGTCTTCACCCGCGCCGAGCTCACGCTCATCGCGGAGCTCTGCCAGGAATACGACGCATACGCCGTGACCGACGAGGTCTACGAGCACCTGGTGTTCACCGACGCCGCCGAACCGCACACCCCGCTGGCGTCGCTGCCCGGCATGCACGACCGCACGCTGCGCATCTCCTCGGCGGGCAAGACCTTTTCGTGTACGGGCTGGAAGGTCGGCTGGGCCACCGGCCCGGCCACGCTCGTCTCCACGGTGCTGCGCGTGAAACAGTTTCTGACGTTCGTGAACGCCGGCCCGCTTCAGCCCGCCGTGGCGGTGGCCCTGGGCCTGCCCGACACCTACTTCAGCGGGTTCCGGGCAGCCCTGCAGGCCCGGCGTGACCGGCTGGTGGCGGGTCTGACCGAGGCCGGCTTCGCGGTGCAGCCGTCCGAGGGCACCTATTTCGTCACCGCCGACATCACCCCGCTGGGCGGCACGGACGGCGTCGACTTCTGCCGGGACCTGCCCGCACGCAGCGGCGTCGTGGCCGTCCCCACCCAGGTCTTCTACGACAACAAGGAAGCGGGCCGCCACCTGATCCGCTTCGCCTTCTGCAAGCGCGAAGAGGTCATCGACGAGGCGGCCCGCCGCTTGGCGAAGATCTAGGCGGCGCTCACCACAGCGGCGATCCGCTCGGCGACCGTGCGGGCCTGCTCCTCGGTGGCGGCCTCGACCATCACCCGAACGAGCGGCTCGGTGCCGGAGGGGCGCAGCAGCACCCGGCCGGTCTCACCCAGTTCCTGCCCGGCTGCGGCCACCGCGGAGAGCACGGCGGGGGCCGATCCGGCCGCTTCCCGGTCGCTGACCCGCACGTTGATCAGCACCTGGGGCAGCTTGTGCACCACGGCGGCGAGGTCGGCGAGCGACTTGCCGCTCGACGCGAGCTGGGCCATCAGGTGCAGGCCGGTGAGGACGCCGTCGCCGGTGGTCGCGTAGGCCGGCATCACGATGTGGCCGCTCTGCTCGCCGCCGAGCGCGAAACCGCCCGCGTTCAGCTCCTCCAGCACGTACCGGTCGCCGACCTTGGCCTCGATGAGCCGCACGCCGGACTGCTTCATCGCGATGCGCAGGCCCAGGTTGCTCATCACGGTTGCGACGAGGGTGTCGTCGGTGAGCGTGCCGGCGTCACGCATGGCCAGCGCGAGGATCGCCATGATCTGGTCGCCGTCGACGATGTCACCCGAAGCGGTGACGGCCAGGCAGCGGTCGGCGTCACCGTCGTGCGCGATGCCGAGGTCGGCGCCTTCGGCGAGGACCGCGTCGCGGACCTTGTCCAGGTGGTTGGAGCCGCAGTCCTCGTTGATGTTGAGGCCGTCGGGGTCGGCGTGGATCGCGATGACCTCGGCGCCGGCTTCTTCGTACGCGACCGGCC
Organism: Paractinoplanes ferrugineus; assembly: GCF_016862195.1. GTDB lineage: Bacteria > Actinomycetota > Actinomycetes > Mycobacteriales > Micromonosporaceae > Actinoplanes > Actinoplanes ferrugineus. The sequence goes on from NZ_BOMM01000012.1 coordinate 273,124, forward strand.
CGACCTCGCTCGCGGCCCCGTTGGCGCAGTCCACCACGACCTTGATGCCGTCGAGGCGGTGCGGCGTCGACGCGACCAGGTGCCGGATGTAGTGCTCGGCCCCGTCCAGCAGGTCGTTGACCCGCCCGATCCCGCCGCCGGTGGGCCGTCCGATCAGTCCGTGCCCGTCCTCGACGGCCTGCTCGATCCGCGCCTCGAGCTCGTCCGGCAGTTTGCTGCCGCCGGACGCGAACAGCTTGATGCCGTTGTCGGGCATCGGGTTGTGCGAGGCGGAGAGCATCACGCCGAGGTCCGCGTTGGTCTGCGCGACCAGGAAGGCAACGGCCGGGGTGGGCAGCACACCGACCCGTACGACGTTGGCTCCGGCGCTGGTCAGCCCGGCCACGACGGCCGCTTCGAGCATTTCGCCGCTGGCCCGCGGGTCGCGCCCGACGATCGCCATCGGGGTGTGGGTGGCGTCGTTCTCGACAAGCACCCGCGCCGCCGCCACCGCGACGGAGAGAGCGAGTTCCGGGGTCAGATCACCGTTGGCGAGCCCGCGCACGCCGTCGGTACCGAAGAGTCGCCCCATTGGCGGCTTCCTTTCAGGGGAACGAATACAAAACGGCCGGGCCGCCCTCCACAGAACGAGGAGGGCGAAACCCGGCCGCCTGGAAAGCGATCAGCGCTTCGAGTACTGCGGAGCCTTGCGGGCCTTCTTGAGGCCGTACTTCTTGCTTTCCTTGACCCGGGCGTCCCGGGTGAGGAAACCGGCCTTCTTGAGGGCCGGGCGGTCGTCCGGGTCGTTCGTGATGAGCGCCCGGGCGATGCCGAGACGCAGCGCACCGGCCTGGCCGGTGATGCCGCCGCCGCGGAGGTTCGCGATCACGTCGAACTGCTCGGCCTTCTCGGCGGTGCCGAGCGGCTCACGGATGAGCTGCTGGTGCACCTTGCTCGGGAAGTAGGCCTCGAGGTCGCGACCGTTACAGGTGATCTTGCCGCTGCCGGGGATGAGTCGCACCCGGACGATGGCCTCCTTGCGGCGGCCGACGGTCTGGATCGGACGGTCACCGGGACGCGGGGCGCGGACCGGGGCCGGCGCGGGCGTCTCGACGACGACGACCGTCTCAGCGGGCTCCTCGACGGTCTCAACGACCTCGGGCTCGATGATGTCGGACATGCTGCTGCCTTCTCCCGCGCTCACTGCGCGATCTGGGTGATTTCGAACGGCTTCGGCTGCTGAGCGGCGTGCGGGTGCTCAGCGCCCGGGTAGACCTTCAGCTTCTTGATGATCTGCCGCGCGAGCTTGTTGTGCGGGAGCATGCCCTTGACGGCCATCTCGACCGCCTTCTCGGGGCGCTTGCTGAGCAGCTCCTCGTAGCCGACCTGCTTGAGGCCACCCGGGTAACCCGAGTGCCGGTAGGCGACCTTGGTCTGCCGCTTGTTGCCGGTCAGGGCAACCTTGCCCGCGTTGATGATCACCACAAAGTCGCCGGTGTCGACGTGCGGGGCGAAGGTCGGCTTGTGCTTACCCCGCAGAAGAGTCGCGGTGTGGGTAGCCAGGCGGCCCAGAACGACGTCGGAAGCGTCGATAATGTGCCACTGACGCTCGATCTCACCCGGCTTCGGGCTGTACGTACGCACAGAATTACCTTGTCTTGTCGTCGGTCTGGGGTCGCGCGCTGGTCGCGTCGGGAACAGAATTTCCGATCGCTCACACAACAGCAGGCAACAATACCCGGCCGCGCGACACGTGGTCAAAACGAGGCGCCCGTACCGGGACCCCGCACTATATTCCCCGCAAGCATACTCGGCCCCTCCGACGCTCCCGACCCCGGCATCCAAGGTCAGGAAGGTCACAGATCCGCACCTCTTAGCAGGCTCGAAACAAACGGGACGCGAGGCCGAAATTCCCCACCGGCACGCTTCGAGGCATGGCCAATGGTGCGCAGCCCTCGACGAAGTGGGATGGGCGTAGCCCGCACGGGCGTCGACGGCGCACTATGGAAAAGCCACCGCCAGGGTTGAGGACGGACCTGGCGGTGACCGCCGTACCGGTTCACCGGTGTGGCGAGGAGAAGTCGCGGTGTGCGCCGGACGGAGGTACGGCGGAGATCGCAAGCGTGACATGGGAGCGGGTCGACGCTGAGGACGGCGGACTCCGAGCGTGCCCTTCGGTGGACCGGCCGGCCACGCCGCGACTTCTCGAAAAGACATGACCGATCGCGCGGGGGGAACGCGTCGGACGGTGATCACGGCGGCCGCCCTGGCCGAACCGACCGCGTCTCTGTCCGGCTACACCGTCGGCGTCACCGCCGACCGGCGCCGCGATGAGCTCGCCGGCCTGCTGGAGAGCCGGGGCGCCCGGGTGGTGCTGGCCCCGGCCCTGCGCATCGTCCCGATCGCCGACGACGCCGAGCTCAAGGCCGCCACCCGCACCTGCCTCGACCACCCGCCCGACATCGTGCTGGTCAGCACCGGCATCGGCATGCGCGGCTGGCTCGAGGCGGCCGAGGGCTGGGGCCTGGCCGAGCCGTTGCGGGCCACGCTGGCCCGCGCCTACCTGGTGGCCCGTGGCCCCAAGGCCCGGGCCGCGATCCGCTCGGCCGGGCTGCACGACCAGTGGTCCCCCGAGGGGGAGAGCTACGAAGAGGTGGTCGACCACCTCAAGGCCCGGGGCATCGCCGGTCTGACGGTCGCGATCCAACTGCACGGCGAGAGCCAGCCGGAATACACCGAGGCACTTCAGGAGGCCGGCGCCCGGGTGATCGAGGTGCCGGTCTACCGCTGGGCCGCACCGACCGACCCGGCGCCGCTGCACCGCCTCGTCGATCTCATCAGCGGCCGGCTCGTGGACGCTGTGACGTTCACCTCGGCCGCGGCCGTCACGGCTCTCCTGCGGGCCGCCGGGCCCGCCGCCGACCCCCTGCTGGAGGCGTTGCGCACGAGCGTTCTGGTGGCCTGTGTGGGCCCGGTGACGGCGGCTCCGCTGAAACGGCACGACATCCCGATCGTCGCGCCGGCGCGAGCCCGGATGAGCGCTCTGGTCCGCACGATCGTGGAGGAACTGCCGAAGCGGGCGGTCTCGCTCGAGGTGGCCGGCCACTCGCTGACCCTGCGCGGTCACGCCGCGGTCGTCGACGGTGACCTGCGGCCCCTCGCCCCGGCACCGATGGCGGTGCTGCGGGCGCTGGCCGCCACGCCCGGCCGGGTGCTGTCGCGGGCGGCCCTGCTGCATGCCTTGCCCCGGGGCGCCGACGAGCACGCGGTCGAGATGGCCGTGGCCCGCCTGCGGGCGGGCCTGGGCGCTCCCGGGGTCGTTCAGACGGTGGTCAAACGGGGTTACCGGCTGCCGAACTAGCCGACGACGGCCGGGTAACCCCCGGACTGCTCGGCCACCAGGGTCGCCATGGCGTGCTCGACCACGTGTACCAGCACCTGCTTGACCGACTCCCGGTGGCGGGCGTCGCACAGCACCATCGGCACGTGCGACGGGATCGCCAGCGCCTCGCGCACCTCGTCCGGCTCGTAGCGGGGCGCGCCGTCGAAGCAGTTGAGGGCGACGATGTACGGCAGGTGGCGGTTCTCGAAGTAGTCGAGCGGCGCGAACGCGTCCGCGATGCGGCGGGTGTCGACCAGGACCGCGGCGCCCACGGCTCCCCGGATGAGCTCGTCCCACATGAACCAGAAGCGGGTCTGCCCGGGGGTGCCGAAGAGGTAGAGGATCAGGTCATCGGCCATGGTGATGCGGCCGAAGTCCATCGCCACCGTGGTGGTCTCCTTGCCGGGCACCTTGGACGCGTCGTCGACGCCCTGCCCGGCCGAGGTCATCAGCGCCTCGGTGGTCAGCGGCTCGATCTCGGAGACCGCGCCGACGAGGGTCGTCTTGCCGACGCCGAAGCCGCCCGCAATCACGATCTTCGCGGAGGTGATCTCCCTGGGTTGCGCCCCCGCCCGCTCAGAGCTTGCGAAGTCCACTCAACACCCTTTCCAGCAGATCCATCCGCTCCGTGAAGCCCTTCTTGGGAGCGGCGCTGTGCAACGACAGCAGTCCGTCGGCGACCATGTCCGCGACCAGCACCCGCGCCACTCCCAGCGGGAGTCGGGTGTGCGCGGACAGCTCGGCCAGGGACTGCGCTTTCGCCTCGCAGAGGATCGCGATGCGGTACTTGTCATGCCCGGCGAACCGGGCCTCCTGCACGGCGGCCTGGCTGGCTACCAGGACCGCTTCGATAGGTATGTCTCGCCGCGGCTCGGTCCGTCCGCGAGTGACCGCATACGGGCGCACCAGGTTGCCCCGTGGGTCCTGTGGCTGCCCCATGACGCGATCACCCCCTTCCCACCGGCCGGCGGCTAATGACTCACGGTCTCACGGGGAGCGGGGGTCAGTGCGGCACCGACCCGCTCGACCAGCAGCGCCATCTCGTAGCCGACCTGGCCGACGTCGCAGCTGCGCGCGGCGAGGACGGCCATCGACGAACCGTCGCTGACCGACATGAGGAAGAGGTATCCGCTGTCCATCTCGATGATGGTCTGCTGGACGTCGCCGGCGTTGAACATGCGCGACGCGCCCTCGGTCAGGCTGACCACGCCGGAGGTGATGGCGGCGAGCTGGTCGGCCCGGTCGGCCGGCAGGTCACGCGAGCATGCCAGCAGCAAACCGTCCGCCGACACCGCCACGACGTGCGCGATGCCGGCCACGCTGTTGGCGAAGTTGTTGAGCAGCCAGCCCATGTCATGCATGGTGGGGGGCCTGGTCACTGGTCCGTCTCCTTAGCCTGGATGGCGGTTTCGGCGGTGCCGTCCGTCCGCCCACGTTGCACTCCACGGTGGTACGCGGACAGGAGTCCACGAACCTCGTCGGGGCTGCGCCGGTTCTGGTTGCGCGGCCCGGTCTGCACGCCGCCGGGCACGAGCTGAGCCTGCGGTACGCGCTTGGGCAGTCCGGAGCGAGTGGTGCCGGCATCGACCGGCTCGGCCGCTGCCATCGCTCGTTGCCACCCCTCGTCGGCCGCAGTCCTCCACCGGTCCTCGGCCGCCTCGCGCGGCCGCGGAACCGACGATCCATTGTGTCCGGCCGCCCCGTTGCTTCCGGCCGCCCCGTTGCTTCCGGCCGCCCCGTTGTGTCCGGTCCCGCCGTTGTGTCCGGTCGCGACCGGAGCCGGTGCCGCCGAGATGGGTGCGGACCGGGTGGGTGCGGACCGGGTGGGTGCGGAAACGACCGGGGCGGGGGCCGGTGACACCGCTTCCTCGGGCGCCCGCGAAGGTGGCGCCACCACCGGCGGGGCCACCACCGGCGGGGCCGGCTTCTTGTCGCCGGCACCGGAGTTCGGCGGCGGGGCATACCCGGCGGTCGGCATCCCCCACTCCTCGGTGGCCGCCGTGTCCTGGTTCCGGAACCAGCTCTGCTGCATCTGCACGAAGATCGGCGAGTCGGTCCGCTCCTCGGCCGGTGCGGGCATCTCGTGGACCGGCACCGGCGGCATCGCCGCCAGCGCGGCCCCCCAGCTGCTCTCCGGCTGGGCCGGCTCGGGAGTCGGCGCCATCGGCGTCGGCGTGGGCACGAAGCCGTTCATCCCGCCCTGCTCGGCGACCGGCTGGGCGACCCGGGTGGGCAGCGGCGGCCGGTTCGGGGTGGGGCCGGGCTCCGGTGCCGCCGGCCGCTGGGACGGGAACATCGGCAGCTGCGGGTGGGTCGGGGTGGGCGGAGCCGACACCTGCGGCTCGCGCCACGGATCGGGCGCGATGGCGGGCAGCGTCGCGGTGGCGGCCCGGGCCGCCTCGGCGCCCCAGCCCCCGCTCGGCGCGGCCCCCAGCTCGGGTACGGGTGCGCCCCCGCCGAGCCCGTCCCGGCGGTTCGGCACCACCACGATGGTGTTCGGCAGGATCACCTGGGCGACCGTGCCGCCCTCCAGGTTGGCGCGCAGCTCGACCCGGATGGCGTAGCGGCTGGCGAGCCGGCTGACCACGGCCAGACCCATCAGCCGGAACGCGGCCACGTCGACGTTCGGCGTCTCGGCGAGCCGCCGGTTGAGCTGGTCCATCTGCTCCTCGGACATGCCGAGGCCGCGGTCCTCCACCTGGATCACCACGTAGTCGCGGATGCGCCGGGCGTCGGCGACCACGGTGGTGGTCGGCGGGGAGAACCGGGTGGCGTTGTCGAGCAGTTCGGCGACCAGGCGGACGACGTCGTTGACGGCGAGCGCGGCGATGGCCACGTCGGTGTCGACGGTGCCGAACTCGATGCGGTTGTAGAGCTCGACCTCGGACTGGCTGGCCCGCAGCGCGTCGACCAGCAGCGCGTCCTCGCGGCGCGGCGGGCTGGAGTCGGCACCCGCCAGGACCAGCAGGTTCTCGTCGTTGCGGCGCATCCGGGTGGCGAGGTGGTCGAGCTCGAAGAGGCGGGCCAGCCGCTTCGGGTCCTCCTCGGTGCGCTCGATGCTGTCCAGCTCGCCGATCATCCGGTCGACCAGCGACTGGGAGCGGCGGGCCAGGTTGAGGAACATCGCTGAGACGGTGGTGCGCAGGGCGGCCTGCTCGGCCGCGATGCGTACGGCTTCCCGGTGGACCACGTTGAACGCCTGACCGACCTGGCCGATCTCGTCCTTGCTGGTGAGCCGGATCGGGTCGCGCAGCTGCCGGATGATGTCCTCGGCACCGTTCTCGCCGAGGGTGCGCGCGTCCCGCAGCCGGGCCACCGCGTCGGGCAGGTCGCGGTTGGCCACCGCGAGCGCACCCTCCCGCAGGCGACGCAGCGAGAGGTTGAGCGAGCGGGCCAGGATGACCGCGAGCGCGATGGCGACGATGAGCACGAGCAGGACCAGTGCCGCTTCGAGCGCGGCCTGCCGGACCACCGCGTCGGCCTCGTCGCCGGCCAGCTTGACGTTCGCCGACTCGAGCTCCTGCTCGGCCCAGCGCATCAGGTCGACGACCGAGCCGAAGGTCTGGGTCACCTCGTCGGGGGTGACGGCCACACCTCGGGCGAGTTGGATGGAGACCTGATCGGCCAGGTTGACGGCGTCACCGGTGACCACGTTGTCCACCAGGGACTGCTGCGCCTGACTGGCGAACGCGGCGAAGGTGAGCAGGCCCTCCTGCTGGCTGGTCTGCGCGGCGATGAACGCGCTGCGCTGCTCGACCGACACGTCCTGGGAGACCAGCGCGGAGTAGGCGATCGCCTCGAAGTCCGCGGCACCGGCCTTGGCCTTGGCGAAGGCGCTGGTGGCGCGCAGGCTGTCGCCGACCTCGTCGTCGCCGGCGTACTGACTCACCGCGTCGCCGTAGCCGAGCAGGTCGGTGAGCACCACGCCGTAGCGCGACATCGCCTCGGCGACGCCCAGGCCCTCGCGCTTGGTGACCTGGTCGCGGGTGGCGTTGAGGGTGTCCAGGTTGTCGTCGATCTGCACCAGGCGGCCCTCGACGGCCTCGGGCGGGTCGTCGAGCGCGCGCCGGTGGTCGCGGTAGACCTTGATCTCGGCGTCGGTGGCCCGGACGGTCGCGGTGTAGGTGTCCACCTTGGCGGCCGGGCTCGCGAGGAACTCCGCGGCCGCCATCCGCTCACCGTGCAGAAGCTGGGTGAGTGTCGAGACGTCGGTGCCGACCTCGGTGAGCTTCTCGACCTGACCGGCCGCGGTGGCGCGCTGGCTGACGTCGACCAGGCGGGCGGTGGCGAGCACGATCACCGCGGCGAGCGGTACGACCAGGATGAGACCCAGCTTGGCTCGGATCCGGGCGTCGCGCAGGCGGGGGAAGACACCACGGCCCGCCACCTGGGTCGAAGATCCGGTGCTCACGACTTCTCCTCCGTGGTCTTCCCGTGTCTCTTCGCCCGCACTGGAGCCTGCGGCCCGGCGATTTCATCAGACGGCATCGCGGTTTGGGAAGTCTGAGAGCGCCCGGAAACAAACTTGTTGTCCGATGAGTAACTTGCTGCTCGACTCCACAATCGACACCGGAGCGGCTTTGACGTGCGCGAATATCCGTACGGCAACAGAAAGTGATAATCCGACTACCGGCAACCGTCAAGATTCCAACCAATATGTGGGACGGCCATCCCGCGAACAGGTCCGGCACCGGCTTGACCAGCCGCCTTCACGTTGGCAAGGTTTGGCGCGATCAGACGGACAAGCTGTCCGTATCGGCGCACATTCCGGCGGACATCGTTGGCAGCCGGTTCGCGTTTCCGCCCTCCGAGGAGGCACCGCAGTGAGGCTCCCCCGCCTCGTCACGGCATCGTTCGTGGCTTCGACGCTTCTTGTCGCCGGATTGGCCGGTTGCACATCGGACAAAGCGAAAACAGGCAGTGGTGACACCGTCGTGATCGCCGCCGACCTGAACAGCTCGTCGTCGGTGGACGCCGCCTTCGGCCGCGCTCTGCAGCTGCGGGTCGACCAGGTGAATTCGTCCGGCCGGCTCGGCGACCGCAAGCTCGAGCTGCGTACCCAGGACAACCGGGCGGACATCACCACCTCGCTGCGCAACATCAGTGCGTTCGCCGACGACCCGGCGGTCGCCGCGATCATCGGTGGCGGGTGCGACACGTGCATCGTCGGTGCCGCCAAGACGATCAACGACAAGAAGGTCCCGACGATCGCGCTCGCGACCTCCGACCAGGTCGCCGCGCCGGTCGCGGACCACCCGTACCTCTTCAAGCTCGGCCCCAACTCGGCCGACAGCGCCGCCGCGACGGTCGCCGAGCTGCGCCGGCTGAAGTTCGCGAACGCCGCCATCCTCTACACCGACGACCTCTACGGCCGGGGCGCCAAGGAAGCGCTGACCGCCGAGCTGGGCAAGGCCGGCATCGCGATCACCGGCGACCGTTCGGTCAAGCCGTCGGCCACCGACATCTCCCAGGCGGTCGGCGCGCTGACCGAGCCCAAGCCGGCCGCGCTGCTGGTGCTGGCCGGTCCGGAGCAGGCGGCACTGGCGGCCAAGAGCGCGAAGAGCGCCGTCTTCAAGGGGCAGATGTTCTTCGACGCGGCCGCCGCGAGCGACATGTTCATCCCGAACGACGCGGCCGCCGCCACCAACAACACCACCATGGTGTTCACCCAGATCCTGGCCATCGACGACGTGATCGCGACGACTCCGGCGAAGGCCGCCCGCAAGCAGTGGTTCCGCGACTACGTCTCGCGCTACGGCAGCTACTCCGGTGTCGCCTCGTTCGCCGCCGACGCGATCGACCTGATCGCCTCGGCCGTGGCGCGGGTCGGCGGCAACCGCGACCAGATCCGGGCCATCCTGGAGACCTCGCAGACCGACGGGATCTCCGGTCCGATCCGGTTCACCCCGGCCAACCACTCCGGGCTGATGCCGCAGGCGCTCACCCTCCTGGTGGCTCGCGCCGGCCGCTGGCGGCTGGCATCCTGAGCGAGACCGGAAGATCGATCGCTCACTCAGAGTCACTCATCTAACCCAGTCTTAAGAATCCGGATCCGGAGTGGCGACATAGTCGGAGGAGTCCGTAACGTGCCCGTCATGGCATTCCGGACCTCGGCCAAACTGTTGGGAGTCACGCTCGGCATCGCCGCGCTGGCCGGTGCGAGTCAGCTCGGGTTGGCATACGGCTTGGGCATCGTGCGCCTGACCCGCGTGCTTGAGCTAACTGCGCGTGACCAGTGGACCGCCCAACTGGCCTGGGTCGCCTGGTTCGCGATGAGCGCCGCCGTGCTCGGTGGCATCGCCGGCCGCTCGTACCTGCCCAAGCACTCGGGTGCCGGCACCCGGCTCGGCACCGCTGTCACGGCGGGCCTCGGCGCCGCCGTCGTGGTGCCGCTGACCATGCAGCCGGCCCGCACCGCGGAGGTCGCTGGGGTCGAGCCGGTCTTCGTGATCGGGGCCTGCGCCACCCTCGGCGCGGTGGCCGGCCTGTTCGCCGCGTACGCCGCACTGAGCCGGCAGGTCGCCCGCTGGAGCTTCCTCGTGATCGGCACCGCCGTCTGGGTGATCGCGATCATCTCGGTGGCGCCGTCGATGGCGCCCGGCAAGGAGCTGCCCACCGTCCGCCTCGGAGTGATCGACGCGGCGTTCCTGGACGATTCGCTCACCCGGCGGACCGCGCTGTTCACCATGCCCGTCCTCGCCCTGATCAGCGGGATCGCGCTGGGCTGGACGGCACGCCGGCGCGACTTCTCGACGCTCACCATCGCGCTCTCCGGCCTGGCCGGCCCGGCCCTGCTCACGGCGGCCTACCTGGTCGCCGGCCCGGGCTCGGGCGACGACGGCTACCAGTCGGTGCCCTACTGGGCGGCGATGACCGCGGCCGGGGCCGGGGTGCTCGGCTCGGTGCTGGCCGCCGTGCTGCGCCGGGCGCCGGAGACCGACCGGGTCAAGCCCACCCCCGACCGCCCGCCGCTGCCCAGGCGCGACCCCGATCCGGTGTCCGCGATCGCGAAGGCCTCCACCCCGTTGCCCTCCCCGCTGCCGCCGCAGTCTCAGCCGACCCCGTTCGACGGCTTCACCCCGTCCAGGGCACGACCGTCGAAGGCGAGCCCGGCCAAGGAACCGCAACCGATCAGCCCGCCGCTGCCCCACCCGACCCCGGTCGCCCCGCCCCCGCAGGTGAAGGAGCGCCGGCAACCGGAGGACCGGGACAAGGACGGCGTGGCCGAGTGGGTCAGTGGTCTAGGGAACGGCTGACCGTCTCGCGGGGTTCCAGCTCGACGTAGACCTTCCCGCCGCCGGCCAGGAACTCGTCTGATTTGTCGCGCATGCCGCGGGCGCGAATCTCGTGCGAGATCTTCATCGAGCAGAACTTCGGCCCGCACATCGAGCAGAAGTGGGCCGTCTTGGCGGGCGCGGCCGGCAGCGTCTCGTCGTGATAGGCGCGGGCCGTCTCCGGGTCGAGGGCGAGTTCGAACTGATCTTCCCAGCGGAAGTCGAAGCGCGCCGCCGACAGCGCGTCGTCCCAGGTCTGCGCGCCCGGATGGCCCTTCGCGAGGTCGGCCGCGTGCGCCGCGATCTTGTAGGCGATCATCCCGGCCTTGACGTCGTCCCGGTTGGGCAGCCCGAGGTGCTCCTTGGGGGTGACGTAGCAGAGCATCGCGGTGCCGAACATCCCGATCATCGCGGCCCCGATCGCCGACGTGATGTGGTCGTAGGCGGGCGCGATGTCGGTGGTGAGCGGCCCGAGCGTGTAGAACGGCGCCCCGCCGCACAGCTCGACCTGCAGGTCAACGTTCTCCTTGATCTTGTGCATCGGCACGTGGCCCGGCCCCTCGACCATCACCTGCACGTCGTGCCGCCAGGCGAGATGGGTGAGCTCCCCGAGGGTCCGCAACTCGGCGAACTGCGCCTCGTCGTTGGCATCCGCGATGGATCCCGGTCGTAGCCCGTCGCCGAGCGAGAACGTGATGTCGTAGTCGGCGAAGATCTGGCAGAGCTCGTCGAAGTGGGTGTAGAGAAAGCTCTCCTCATGGTGGGCCAGGCACCAGGCCGCCATGATCGACCCGCCCCGCGACACGATCCCGGTGACCCGCTCCGCGGCCAGCGGCACGTAATTGAGCAGCACGCCGGCGTGGATGGTCATGTAGTCGACGCCCTGCTCGGCCTGTTCGAGGATCGTCTCGCGGAACAGCTCCCAGGTCAGTTTCACCGGATCGCCGTCGACCTTCTCCAACGCCTGATAGATCGGCACGGTCCCGATCGGCACCGGCGAATTCCGGATGATGGACTCGCGCGTCTCGTGAATTCGCGGCCCGGTCGACAGGTCCATCACGGTGTCCGCACCCCACCGCGTCGCCCAGGTCAGCTTGTCGACCTCCTCGGCAACCGACGAGGTCACCGCCGAGGTGCCGATGTTCGCGTTCACCTTCACCAGGAACTTCGATCCGATCACCATCGGCTCGGACTCCGGATGGTTCCGGTTGGCCGGGAGCACGGCCCGCCCGGCGGCGATCTCGGCGCGGACGAATTCCGCGGAGACGCCTTCCCGGATGGCGGCGAACTCCATTTCCGGGGTCACGATCCCGGACCGGGCAAAACCCATCTGGGTACGGCCGGAGCTCCATCCCGACCGCAGCGGCGGCAGTCCCGCCTCGGGGTCACTGCCCGGACCCGACGTGTCGTAGAGCCGCACCGGGTCGTGCCCGCCGCTCAGCTCGACCTCGGTGAACGGCACGCGCATCTCGGGTCGCGGGCCTTCGACGTACACCTTGCGCCTCATTTTTGCTCCTAAAATAGTACTAATAGGACAGACGACGGCAGCATGGATACCACTACCGGCGCTCAAGGCCTGTCAGACGAAGTGATTCAGCGGCCCGGGCCCGGCGCCCAGCCGCCACGAACGACCGCCGTGCAACGCGCCGGCGACGTATTTCTTGGCGGCGGCCACGGCCGAGGGAATGTCATCCCCGAATGCCAGCCGAACCGCCACCGCCGAGGAGAAGGTGCACCCCGACCCGTGATTGTTCGCCGTTTCCACGGGCGAACCCCGCAACAGCGACGTCTCTCCGTCGCAGTGCAGAACGTCCACCGCGAGTTCACTGCCGGTCACGACCACCGCGCGAGGACCACCCGAAGCGAGCCGTTCGGCCGCCGAAATCATTTCCTCCGCCGTCTCGCACCGGCTTTCCGTCAGGGCGGCGGCTTCCTGCCGATTGGGCGTGACCACGCAGCCGTACGCGAGAAGTGGCGCCACCGAGGCGGCGGCCGCGAGTCGGGCCCCGGAGGTGGCGACAAGCACCGGATCGACAACCAGATTGGGCAGCCGGGGAGCGAGTTCGACCAGGAGCTCGGCAACCGCCCGATCCCCGATCATCCCCACTTTGACCGCCGCCACCTCGAAGTCGGCGAGCACCGCCTCGAGCTGAGCCGCGACGATGTCCACCGGCACCGGATGAATGGCGGTCACCCCGAGCGTGTTCTGCGCGGTGATGGCGGTGACCACCGACGTCCCATAGGCCCCGAGCGCCGCGAAGGTCTTCAGATCCGCCTGAATCCCCGCGCCCCCACCGGAGTCGGATCCGGCGATGGTCAACACAACCGGCGGTGTCGGATCCACCGCGCCGGGCCACCCCGACTTCCAGAACGTCACGCCGAACCCCCCAACCGCTTCCCGCCCGCGCCCGCGAAGGCGGAGGCCAGCATCCGGGTGGTCCGCTCGGGATCGGCGGCGCGCATGATCGCGCCCAGGACGGCGATCCCGTGCGCGCCGGCCTCGGCGCAGGCGGCCGCCCGCTCCGGGGAGTCGATTCCGCCGAGGGCCAGCCACGGGACCTCGCCCGCGAGCGCCGCCGCCCGCGACGGCCCGAGCGGGGGACCGTAACCCGGCTTGGTCGACGTCGAATAGATCGGCGACAACGTCACGTAATCCTCGATGGACAGCTCCGGCGCACCGTGCCGGGAGCGGCCCACCAGCGAGACCTCGGCGGTCGGCAGCGGATCCGCCTCGGCCAGGTGGACCGCGTCGGCGCCCAACGGGTCCGGGCCCGCGACTATCAGCCGGCCCGGGGGCAGCAGGTCCTGGATGGCGATCGCGAGTGCTCGGCGTTGCTCGTACGGCAGATCCCGCTCCCGGAGAATGACCCACGCCGCGCCGCCGCGGACCGCCCGCGCGACCACGCTGATCAGCGAGCCGGCGGCGAGCTTCCGGTCGGTGAGCAGCACCGGACCGCTCGGCGTCACCATCGCGGCAGTCCCTCGTCCGAGGTCGAGGCCAGCGCGTGGAAACGGCGCGGGATCCGGCCCGAGGTGAAGGCGAGCCGGCCGCCGAGAACCGCGTGCCGCATCGCGGTCGCCATGCCGGCCGGATCGTCGGCCCGGGTGATCGCGCTCGCGATCAGCACCGCGTCGCAGCCCAGCTCCATGGCCAGCGCGGCGTCCGAGGCGGTGCCGAGGCCGGCGTCCAGCACCACCGGCACGTCGACGGCCTGGCGGATCAGCTCGATGTGGTGCGGGTTGGAGATGCCGAGGCCGGACCCGATCGGCGAACCGGCGGGCATCACCGCGGCGCAACCGACATCGGCGAGGCGGCGGGCCAGGATCGGGTCGTCGGTCGTGTACGGCAGGACCGTGAACCCGTCCGTGACCAGCTTCTCGGCCGCGGCCAGCAGCTCGACGCCGTCGGGCAGCAGGGTCCGCTCGTCGCCGATCACCTCGAGCTTGAGCAGGTCGGTCTCGAACGCGTCCCGAGCCAGGTGCGCCGTCTTGATCGCGTCGCCGGCGGTGTAGCAGCCGGCCGTGTTGGGCAGGATCCGCACGCCCAGCCGATCGAGCATCGGCAGCAGTCCCGGCCCGGCCGCGTCCACCCGGCGCAGCGCGACCGTGACCAGCTCGGTCCCGGAAGCGCGGATGGCCTCCTCGAGGGCGCTGAGACTGTTCGCCCCGCCGGTCCCGAGGATGAGCCGTGAGTCTCCGAAGAACATCGTCACCCTCCCTGCGCGGCGGTGAGCACCTCGACGGCGTCGCCGTCCGCGAGTCGCGCCTGGTCCCAGGTGCTGCGGGGAACGACAGTCCCGTTCACCGCGACCGCCACCCCGCGCCGCGCCTCGGTGAGCCGCTCGACGAGGGTCGCCACCGACAGGCCGTCCCCGGCTTCGAGCAGTTCCCGCCCGTTGACCGTCAACCGCATCAGAACCTCCCCGGCGCGAAGTGATCGAGCAGCGGATCCGCGTCCCCGCCCAGCACCAGCCCGGTGATGAGCTCGGCGGTGATCGGCGCGAGCAGGACCCCGTTCCGGAAGTGCCCGGCGGCCACGACGGTGCGGTCGTCGATCCGGCCGAGCAGCGGGGCGTTGTCCGGGGTGCCCGGCCGGTGCCCCACAGTCGTTTCGACGAGCTCGCATTCGGCGAGGTCCGGCACCAGTTCGAGGGCCGCGCGCAGCAGTTCGTGGACACCACCGGCGGTGACCGTGCGGTCGGTACGCTCCTCCTGGCTCGCGCCGACGACGATCTCGCCGTCCGCTCGCGGCACCACATAGACGTGCCGCCCGTCGACCACCGCCTCGAGCACGTGCCGCACCAGCCCCGGCTCCCCGCGCAGCCGCAGCACCTGGCCCTTGACCGGCCGGACCGGCAGGCCGGTGAGGGCCGCCGTCCCGCAGCCGGCCGCGACGACCACGGTCTCGGCGTCCACCTCGGACAGGTCGTCGACCCGCTTGGTCACGATCCGCCCGGCCAGCCGCTCGCGCAGCGCCGCCACCACCCGGCGCGGATCGACCTGGCCCTCCCCCGGCGCATAGACCCCGGCCCGCACTCGGGTGGACAGCACCGGCTCCCGTTCCCGCAGCTCGGAGGGGCGCAGGAGGGGAAGCTGCTGCCGGGTCCAGACCCGGGCGGCCTCGGCGAGGTCGTCCGCGGTCATCGCCACGCTCAGCGTCCCGGTGTCGTCGTAGCCGACCAGGCCGAGTTCCGCGGCGAAGGCCGGCCAGCGCTCGTTCGACCTCGCCAGGAGTTCGGCCAGGTGCGGTTCCTCGTGCGCGGCCTCCGCACCGGGCGCGAGCATCCCGGCCGCGACGTGCCAAGCTCCCGGCTCACCGTCGTCGAGCACGACGACATCGGCCCCGCCCTGCTGAAGCCGCCAGGCGACGGCAAGCCCGATGATCCCGCCCCCGACCACCGCGACGGTCCCGCTCACGCGGCACCCCCGCGAAAGCCGCCACGCGATCCGGTCACCACGCGCGAGCCGGTCACCAAGCGCGAGCCGTTGGCCAAACGCGAAGCGGAGGCGCCGCCCGGCGAAGCGGAATCGGTGTCGCCCCGGGTCGAGAGCGCTCGCTGGAAATCAGCGGTCGCCCCGGCCGGATCCGCGATCACCGCCGAGATCGCCGCCACGCCGTAGCCGGGGAGATCAGCCACGCGGGCCGGCGTGATCCCGGCGATCGCGAGCACCGGAGTTCCCGGAACCGCGTCGACCACGGCCGCCAACCCCGCCGGGCCGATCGGGGGCGGCAATCCGTCCTTGGTGGTCGTGGCGAACACCGGCCCGACCCCCAGATAGTCGGCGCCGTCGGCGACGGCCTGCCGGGCCGAGACCGGATTGCGGCAGGTGGCGCCCAAGATCGCGGCCGGCCCCAGCACCCCCCGGGCGGCCGCCACCGGAAGATCATCAGCCCCGACGTGCACGCCGTCGGCCCCGGCCGCGAGGGCGACCCCGACCCGGTCGTCGACCAGGCACAACGCGTCTCCGGCCGACCGGCACAGCGCGAGCGCCGCCACGGTCAGCTGGTATGCCTCCCGGTCGCAGCTCTTGACCCGCACCTGGATCGCCACCGGCCCGTGCCCGACCGCCCCACGCACGACGTCGAGCGAATCGGTGACGATGTGAAGACGAGGAAACAACACAAACGCTCCTCCCTGCGCCGGCATGATCCGGATCAGGTTCGACGGTCGGGGGCTGCGTCAGCCCCCCTCTCAGCCCGGTGCACCGGACTCCCGTGGGGTTGTCTTGTCTCGGACCATAACCGCCCGAAGCCGCTCCGCGCTAGCGCACGTCCCAGACCGGCTCGGGCGTCTCCACCACCTCGCCGTCGCTCTGGAACAGCACGAACCGGTCGAAGGAGCGGGTGAACCAGCGGTCGTGGGTGACCGCCATCACCGTGCCCTCGAACATCCGCAGCCCCTCTTCCAGGGCTTCCGCCGAGGCCATGTCCAGGTTGTCGGTCGGTTCGTCGAGCAACAGAAGTGTCGCCCCGGACAACTCGAGCATCAGCACCAGGAAGCGCGCCTGCTGCCCACCGGAGAGGGTGCCGAACCGCTGGTCGCCCTGCCCGGCCAGCTCGTACCGGTTGAGCGCCTTCATCGCCCCCGCCCGGTCCATTCCGGACCGATGGTCGTCGCCCCGCCAGAGAATCTCGACGAGGGTACGTTCGACCAGCTCAGGCCGATCGTGGGTCTGCGAGAAGTGGCCCGGTCGCACGCGCGCGCCGAGGCGGGCCACGCCGCCGTGCGCGACATAGGCGAGCGGCGCCCCGTCGACCGGTTTGTTCTCCGCGTCGGGGTCCGAGCCGCCGGCCGCGAGCAGGCGCAGGAAGTGCGATTTCCCGGTGCCGTTGGCGCCGAGCACAGCGACCCGATCGCCGTACCAAATCTCCAGATCAAAGGGGAATGTGAGATTTTCCAATTCGAGCTGCTCGCAGATCACCGAGCGCTTCCCGGTGCGCCCGCCCCGCAGATTCATCCGCAGTGACTGCTCCTTGGGCGGCAGCGGCGGCGGACCGGCCTCCTCGAACCTGCGGAGCCGGGTCTGCGCGGATTGATACCGCGACGCCATGTCGGAGTTGTAGGCGGCCTTCTGCTTGTACATCAGCATCAGCTCGCGCAGCTTCTGATGCTCCTCGTCCCAGCGCCGGCGGTTCTCCTCGAGCTTCTCGTGCCGGTTGACGCGCGCCTCGTGCCAGGAGGCGAAGCCGCCCGGATGGGTCCACGCGCCGCCGCCCTCGACCGCCACCACCCGATCGGCGGTCTGCGCCAGCAGCTCCCGATCGTGGGAGACGAAGAGCACCGACTTCGCCGACTCCTTGAGCCGTTGCTCGAGCCAGCGCTTGCCGGGCACGTCGAGGAAGTTGTCCGGCTCGTCGAGCAGCAGCACCTCGTCCCGGCCGCGTAGCAACAGATCGAGGGCGAACCGTTTCTGCTGGCCACCGGAGAGTGTCCGCACCGGACGGTGCCGCACCTGATCCCAGGTCTTGTCGAGGATCGCGACCGCCACCGTGTCGAAGAGGACCTCGGCCTCATAGCCACCCACCTCACCCCAGTGCGCGAGGGCATTGGCGTAACCGAGCTGGGTGCGCTCGGTCTCGTCGAGGGCCGCCGCGGCCGCGGCGAGCTTCGCACCGGCGGCGCGCAGGGGCGGTTCGACAAGCGAAAGAGCCAGATCCGCAAGCGTACGGTCGTCGCCGATCATGCCGATGAACTGCCGCATCACGCCCAGTCCACCGGACCGCGCGATGCTTCCGGACTGGGTCGGCAGATCGCCGGCGACCAGACGCAGCAGCGTGGTCTTACCGGCGCCGTTCGGCCCGACCAGCGCGACCTTGGCGCCCTCACCGACCCGGAACGACACGTCGGCGAACAGCTCCCGGCCGTCGGGCAGCACGAACCCGGCTCCGGCGACATCCACGTAACCCATGGGCAGCCATTCTTCCGGGCGCGGGACGAAAGGTCAGCCGGTTTTCCGGCTCACCTTCAGCACCCGGAACCCCTTCTGGCTGGCGACGCGCACGACGTCCCAGCCGAGCCCGACGAGCCAGGCGTGCAGCGAGTCGCCGCCGAGATTGCGGTTGATCACCAGCCAGGCCGTTCCCCCCGGGGCGAGCCGGGGAAGCCAGCGTTCCATGATCGCGTGCAACTCGGCCTTGCCGACGTGGGTGGGCGGGTTGCTCCAGATCTGCTCGAACACCACGTCATCGGGCACCTCGTCGGGTCCGGCCACGAACAGCCGGCCGGTCAGGCCCAGCCGTCCCGCGTTCTCCGCGGTGAGCTCGCGGGCCCGCGAGTTGACGTCGACCGCCCACACGGTGGCCTGCGGCGACTCGGTGGCCAGCACACTCGCGATCGGCCCGTAGCCGCAGCCGAGGTCGAGGAAGACACCGGTGGTCGCGGCGTCGGGCAGGCCACCCTTACGCAGCAGCACGGCCGTGCCCGGGTCGAGCCGGCCGGCCGAGAAGACACCGGACGCCACGACCAGCGTGTAGTCGCGGCCGGCGACGCTGAACTCGATCTCCCCCCGCTGGGCCGGCGCGGACGGTTCGGCGCTGAAGTAATGCTCGGCGGTCACCCCGCCAGTCTGCCGCCGGGAAAACGGGCGACGCCCGGCGGGGTGCCGCACATGTTGTGCGTCCGTCGAGGCCCGTTCGCTTTTAACTTTCGATGCATGCTGTACGGGACCCCGCTCCACTCCGAACACCGCATGACCGCGCACGGCGGCCTCGCGCTGTTCGTCCGTGGCGTGGACGGCACCACCGGCCAGCATCGGCCCGCGCCGCGTACCCCGAACCGGCGGCAACGCCGGCGGGCGCCGCGCGAGCCGGAACGCACCGCGCAGTTGCTGGTCCGCGGGCTGGCCGCGCTGATCCTGCTCGGCCTGGTGGTGATGACCGCGTTCTTCGCGCTGGGCGGCGATCGCCGGCCGGACGCCGAGGCCGCCACCGGGCCGAGGACCGATCCGCTCGCCTCCCGCTCGGTCGACACCGCGCCGCTCACGATCGAGGAAGTCTTCCCCGATCGGCGGGAGGTGCGGCCGCCCGCGGCCCGGCCCTACCGCATCACGACGACCCACACCGACACCGACTGCCGGACGGCCACCACCGGGGCGCTGGGCGCGCTGCTGGTCGCGCACGGCTGCAGCCAGGTGGTCCGGGGCGGGACCACGGCGCCGTACGACGGTTACGAGGTGACGACCGGACTGTTCAACCTGGCCGACGAGGCGGGCGCGAACCAGGTCGACGACCAGTTGCGGCACCTGGTGGAGACCGGGGACGGCGGTTTCGCGACGCTGCCGGCCACCCGGGGCACGCTGCCGACATCCCAGGTCGGTTGGAACGCCACCGGTCACTACCTGCTCTACTGCGTGATCACTCGGACCGACGGGAAGCTGGTGACCAGCGACGACCCGGTAGGTGAGCGGATCACCGCCGAGCTGGTCGACTCCTACCTGGTCACGATGCTGGCCCGGCGGAGCGGCAACACGGCTTAGGGGTGCGGTCTAGGCACGCATCCGGCGGGTGGTGTCGGCGCGAGTCGCGTACTCGGCCTCGGCGGGATAACCGACCGCGATCAGGGTGAGGCCGTGCGCGGGTGCGACGGTCACCTCGCTGGATCGTTCCCTGAGCTCGAGCAGGTTGCCGGGCCATTCGACCGGGCGCCGGCCGTCCCCCACCGCGAGCATGCCACCGACCAGGCTGCGCACCATCGACTGGCAGAAGGCGTCGGCCTGCACGGTCGCCACACAGATCCCGTCCGGATCGCGGCGCCAGTCGAGCCGGGTGATCGCCCGCACCGTGGTCGCGTGTTCCTTGCGCTTGCAGTAGGCCGCGTAGTCGTGCTCCCCCACCAGGGCGTACGCGGCGGCGTTGAGCCGGTCCACATCGAGCGGGCGGACCCAGCCGAGCGTGTCGTACCGACGCAACGGCTCGGGTCCCCACGGTGTGTCGGCGACCCGGTATTCGTACCGCCGGAAGGTCGCGGAGAACCGGGCGTCGAAAGTGTCCGGCACCGGGGTGACCGCGCGCACCCGGGCGTCCGGCGGCATCAGGGCCGCGAGTCGACGCAGCAGCGAGGCCTCGAGCTCCGTCCACTGCTCCGACCGGATGTCCACGTGGCACACCTGCCCGGTCGCGTGCACGCCGGCGTCGGTTCGGCCGGCCACGGTCAGTCCGAGCGGCGTCTCCGCACCCAGGAGCCGGCCCAGTGCCTCGGTCAGTGCCCCGGCGACCGTCCGCCGGCCCGGCTGCACCGCCCACCCCGAGAACTCGGCCCCGTCGTAGGAGACGTCGAGTCTCAACCGGATGGATTCCCTCACGCGAAACGCCCCTCTTCGGCGGTGGCCCACGACGGCGCTGGGGCGGTCGTGGCGGCACTCGTCCCGATTCCGTACTCAAAAAAAGAGCGCCCGGCACCACAGGGGTGCCGGGCGCTCCTCGCGTTACTTACGCCTTGGCGTCTTTCTCGTCCAGGTCTTCGCCTTCGGCCTTGTCGCCGGGGCCTTCGGCACCCTTGTCGCCGGACGCGTTCACCGGCGGCTCGGAGTCCTGGTCGTCGGACTTGGCCACGGGGGCCTCGTCCTCGCGAGCAAGCGCCTCGACCTTGTCCTGCTGCGCGGCGGCCTTGCGGGCGGTCGTCGACTTGGCGGGCGCGGTGGTGGCCGCGACCTGCAGCTCCTCGACCAGCTCGATGACCGCCATCGGAGCGGCGTCGCCCTTGCGCGGGCCGGTCTTGGTGATCCGGGTGTAGCCACCCGGCCGGTTGCCGTACCGCGGAGCGATCTGCTCGAACAGGGCGTACACGACGTCCTTGTCCTTCACGGTGGCCAGGACCCGGCGACGGGAGTGCAGGTCGCCGCGCTTGGCCTTCGTGATGAGCTGCTCAGCCAGCGGGCGCAGCCGCTTGGCCTTCGTCTCGGTGGTCTTGATCTTCCCGTGCCGGAAGAGCTCGGTGGCCAGGTTGGCCAGGATGAGCTTCTCGTGCGACGGGCTACCGCCGAGGCGGGGACCCTTGGTGGGCGTGGGCATTTTCGGATGCTCCTTGGTTATTTTTCGACCGTGCAGTGCGGCGAAGCCGCCTCGGCAACTCAGCCGGCAGCGGGGGTTACAGCTGCTCGGTCTCGCGGTAGTCGTCGGTGTCGTAATCCACGTCGCCGAACGAGTCCACGACGTGCGCGGGGTCGAAGGACGGCGCGCTGTCCTTGAGGCCCAGGCCCATGCCGGCGAGCTTCATCTTGACCTCGTCGATGGACTTCTGGCCGAAGTTCCGGATGTCCAGAAGGTCGGCCTCCGTACGCCCTATCAACTCGCCCACGCTGTTGATGCCCTCGCGCTTGAGGCAGTTGTACGACCGGACCGTGAGGTCCAGCTCCTCGATCGGCAGGGCCAGGTCGGCAGCGAGCTGCGCGTCCTGCGGCGACGGGCCGATGTCGATGCCCTCGGCGGTCTCGTCCAGCTCGCGGCAGAGACCGAACAGCTCGACCAGGGTCGAACCGGCGGACGCCAGCGCGGTGCGGGGCGAGATGGACGCCTTCGACTCGACGTCGATGATCAGGCGGTCGAAGTCGGTGCGCTGCTCGACACGGGTCGCCTCGACGCGGTAGGTCACCTTCATGACCGGCGAGTAGATCGAGTCGACCGGGATGCGGCCGATCTCGGCGCCGGAGTTCTTGTTCTGCGCCGCCGTGACATAGCCACGGCCCCGCTCGACGGTGAGCTCCATGTCGAGCCGGCCCTTGCTGTTGAGCGTGGCCAGCTTCAGATCGGGGTTGTGCACGGAGACACCGGCCGGGGGCTGGATGTCACCGGCGGTGACGTCGCCCGGGCCCTGCTTGCGCAGGTACATGCTGACCGGCTCGTCGTGCTCGGAGCTGACGGTGAGCTCCTTGACGTTCATGACCAGCTCGACCACGTCCTCCTTGACACCGGGGATCGTGGTGAACTCGTGCAGCACGCCGTCGATCTTGATGCTGGTGACCGCCGCGCCCGGGATGGACGACAGCAGGGTCCGCCGCAGCGAGTTGCCGAGGGTGTAGCCGAAACCCGGCTCCAGAGGCTCGATGGTGAACCGGGAGCGGGTCTCCGAGATCGACTCCTCCGAGAGGGTCGGTCGCTGGCTGATGAGCACGCGCTTCTTCTTTCTGTCAGGCCACCCACTATTTGACGGCCATCGGTTTTGCTGCTTCGGGAGGCCGACGCGGACGCCGGCCTCCCGAAAAAAGCCTTACTTGGAGTAAAGCTCGACGATCAGCTGCTCCTGGACCTGCGTGTCGATGACAGCGCGGGCCGGGAGCGAGTGAACCAGGATCTTCATCTCGGTCGGGATCGGCTCGAGCCACGCCGGAACCGGACGCTGGCCGGCCTGAGCCTGGGCGACGACGAAGGGGGTCATCTCCTTCGACTTCTCCCGGGTCGTGACGATGTCGTGCTCCTTGACGCGGTACGACGGGATGTCGACCTTCACGCCGTTGACCAGGAAGTGGCCGTGCTTGACCAGCTGCCGGGCCATGTCCCGGGACTGCGCGAGGCCGGCCCGGTAGACGACGTTGTCGAGACGCGACTCGAGGATCTGCAGCAGCACCTCACCGGTCTTGCCGGGCTTGGTGACAGCCTCCTCGTAGTAACCGCGGAACTGCTTCTCGAGCACGCCGTAGACGCGGCGGGCCTTCTGCTTCTCGCGGTGCTGGAGCAGGTACTCGGTCTCCTTCGTGCGACCGCGGCCGTGCTGGCCGGGCGGGAAGGGACGCGACTCGAACGGGCACTTCGGCCCATCGCACTTGCTGCCCTTGAGGAACAGCTTCATCTTCTCGCGGCGGCAGCGCTTGCAGTCCGCACCTGTGTAACGAGCCATTGCTTCTGTCTCTCCCCTAGACCCGACGACGCTTAGGCGGACGGCATCCGTTGTGCGGCTGCGGCGTGACGTCGGAGATCTGTCCGACCTCGAGGCCGGCGGCCTGCAGCGAACGGATCGCGGTCTCCCGGCCGGAACCGGGGCCCTTGACGAACACGTCGACCTTGCGCATGCCGTGCTCCATCGCCCGACGAGCGGCGGCCTCGGCGGCCAGCTGCGCGGCGAACGGGGTCGACTTGCGGGAGCCCTTGAAGCCCACCTGGCCGGACGAGGCCCAGGAGATGACCGCACCGGTCGGGTCGGTGATCGACACGATGGTGTTGTTGAAGGTGCTCTTGATGTGCGCCTGCCCGTGGGCGACGTTCTTGCGTTCCTTGCGCCGGACCTTCTTTACTGCGGCCCCTGCGCGTGCCTTCGGTGGCATAAGTCAGTGCGCTCCTATTACTTCCGACCGGGCTTCTTCTTACCGGCGACCGTGCGCTTCGGGCCCTTACGCGTACGCGCGTTGGTCCGGGTGCGCTGACCCCGCACGGGGAGACCCCGGCGGTGGCGGATGCCGGCATAGCAGCCGATCTCAACCTTGCGGCGGATGTCCGCGGCGACCTCGCGGCGAAGGTCACCTTCAACCTTGAAATTGCCCTCGATGTACTCGCGGAGCTGGACCAGCTCCTCGTCCGTGAGGTCCTTGGCCCGCTTGTTCAGGTCAATCGCGGTTGCGGTCAGCGCCTCGACCGAACGAGTGCGACCGATCCCGTAGATGTAGGTGAGCGCGATCTCCATCCGCTTCTCGCGGGGCAGATCGACGCCGACGAGTCTTGCCATAAGTGGGCGTACTCCTCGAAATCACTCGGAGGTCTGTGCCCGTCCCACCCCGCCTGCCCAGGCGGGCCCTGGCCTCCGACCAGGGGTACGACCATCTTGACGACGGCTGGGACGAGCTTGTGTACGTTGCCGGATCTGGCAGCGCGGCCGGGACTCAGCCCTGGCGCTGCTTGTGGCGCGCGTCGGTCTTGCAGATGACCATGACGCGACCGTGCCGCCGGATGACCCGGCAGTTGTTGCAGATCCGCTTGACGCTCGGCTTGACCTTCACGGTTTGCCTTAACTCTCTAAACGGACGGGACGACCCCCGCCCTAGCTACTTGTAGCGGTAGACGATGCGTCCCCGGGTCAGGTCGTACGGCGAGAGCTCGACGACGACTCGGTCCTCGGGAAGGATGCGAATGTAGTGCTGACGCATCTTGCCTGAGATGTGTGCGAGTACTTTGTGACCATTCGCGAGCTCCACGCGGAACATTGCGTTCGGCAGGGGCTCGATCACTCGGCCCTCGATCTCGATGGCTCCGTCTTTCTTGGGCATGTCCTCCGCTACCTGACACTGGGGTTCGGGGCTAGCATGCAACGCCATACCCGAGCTGTTTACGGCTCGGACCAGCCGCGGCACCCGCTCATCCTCGAAGCGCTGAAGACATGCGGGAGTGGACGCTGCGCGCCAGCTAGCCAGTGTACGCGCGCCTCATCGGCACACCAAACTGAGGTGTCCCTGACCCGAACTCGGGTGTGTCGACGCCGCCAGAATGCGACAAAGGGACACTTACTGCCCTGGACGACGCGGCTTCGGCGCCAGATCGCCCCGCGCCGTCGCCTCGGCGATGAACGCCTTGCGTTCTTCCTTGCTCGGATTCACCGGCAACTCGCCGGCCGCGATCGCCCGCCGGTAGAGCTCCTTGCGCTCCAGCTTGTGCTCCCGCAACTGCCGGCGATGCTCGGCCTCGGCCGCATAGTTCCGCGGCTCCCCCTTGGCCAGGCCCGACACGGTGCGGAACAGCAGCACGATCCCCCAGGGGCCGATCACCCAGGCCGGCCAGAAATAGGTGTCGTCGCTCCCGGTGCCGTAACTGATCCCCCAGATCAGCGTCAGGATCGCCGCGACCCTCACCCAGCCCGCCCAGACGTGCACCAGCCAGGCCCGGGCGTCGCCGCCGCCCGCCGCCGTCGCTGCCGTCGCCACCGGCGACACCGGCGACGCGAGCGGCACGACCGGTGCGGCGTTCGGGAGATCGTTCAACAAGCGGTCGAGATCGGCATAGGTCTTGGCCGCGTACGCGTCCCGCAGGCGCTCGTCGTACTCGGCGAGATCCAGTCGTCCCTCGTCGAGCGCGCTCTTCAACTGGTCCGCGACCTGCTGGCGGTCGGCGTCAGCGGCCCGCAACTGCTCCCGGCTCATGTCTGCCATGGTGCCGTCCCCGGTCAACGGTTGCGATCGCGGCGGCGGTCCCGGCTGCGGTCCCGACCCCGATCACCGAGCGCCTGGCCGGAGACCAGGAAAATCAACGGAATCAACGTCCAGATCGGCCAGAAGTACGTCAGGTGGCCGGCGCTCGCACTCGTGATCGCCCAGATCACCACACAGACCAGGACCACACTGCCGTACGGACCGGTCCAGTGCAGGATCTGACGCCCCAGGGAGCGCTCGGGCTGCCCCGCACCCGCCGGGGCCGGTGTGGCGGCAGGCTGGATCTGAGAGTGCTCAACGGGGCGGGTGCCCGGCAGGTCGACAAGCAACCCGTCGAGGTCGGCAAAAGTCTTGGCGGCATAGGCACGCTGGAGCCGCTCGTCATATTCACCCAGGTCGAGACGACCCTCGTCGAGCGCCGACTTCAACTGCTCCGCGACCGCCTTGCGGTCACCGTCGCCGGCCCGCATGTCCTCCCGACCCATGAGTCCCAGCATGCCCGATGGCCACTCGAACCGGTAGGCCAGGTCAGGGCTGACGGGACGTGACCAGCTCTCCCAGCCGCGCCCGGCCGCCGTCGACCGCGGTGGTCACCCAGACCCCGTCCTCGAGCAGGCACATGGTGTGCTCGACGTGAGCTGCGATCGAAGCGTCCCGGGTGACGACGGTCCAGCCGTCGGACAGCTCCTGGGTGCGCGGCGAGCCCAGCGTGATCATCGGCTCGATGGCCAGGCACAACCCCGGGACCAGGCGCGGGCCCTTGCCCGGCTTGCCATGGTTGAGCACGTGCGGGTCCTGGTGCATCTCGGTGCCGATGCCGTGCCCGCCGTAGCCGTCGACGATGCCGTACCGACCCGCCTTGCGGACCGCCTTCTCCACGTTGAACGAGACGTCGGTGAGCCGGCCCCGGCCGTTCGCGGCGCCGCGGGCCGCGGCGGCGATGCCCGCCCACATGGCGTCCTCGGCGACCTCGGCCATCTTCAGCAGCGCCGGATCGGTCTCGCCGACCCCGACGGTGATCGCCGAGTCGCCGTGCCAGCCGTCCAGGATCGCGCCACAGTCGAGTGAGATCAGGTCGCCCTCGGCGAGTACCTGCTCGGCGCTCGGGATGCCGTGCACCACCTGCTCGTTCACCGAGGCGCAGATCGAAGCCGGGAAGCCGTGGTAGCCCTTGAACGACGGGATGGCGCCGGCGTCACGGATCACCTTCTCCGCGATCGCGTCCAGGTCGGCGGTCGACACTCCGGGTGCCACCGCGTCCCGCATCGCGTCCAGCGCGGCGGCGACGACCAAGCCGGCGCCGCGCATCTTCTCGATCTGTTCGGGAGTCTTCAGCTGAATGTCCAGCTGCGGGCGACGCATGTCAGCCCCCGTACGACCGGAGGGCGTCGATGGCGCGCACCGTGACGTCCTCGACCGGCCCGGTCGCGTCGATTCCCACGAGCTTGCCCTGCGCGCCGAAGAAGTCGACGAGCGGAGCGGTCTTCTCGGCGTACTCCACCAGCCGGTTGGCGATGGTCTCGGCCTTGTCGTCGTCCCGCTGGAACAGCTCCGACCCACAGCGGTCGCAGATGTTCTCCTTGCTCGTCGGATCGAACTCGACGTGCCAGATCTTGCCGCAGCCACGGCAGGTCCGGCGGCCCGACAGCCGCCGGATGACCTCGTCGTCGTCGACCACGAGTTCCATCACGAGGTCGAGGGCGGTGCCGAGGTCGGCCAGCAGCTTGTCCAGCGCCGATGCCTGCGGGACGGTGCGGGGGAAACCGTCGAGCAGGAAGCCGTCACCGGCATCCGGCTCGGCCAGCCGGTCCCGGACCATGTTGATCGTTACTTCGTCCGGAACCAGCTGGCCCGCGTCCATGTAGCGCTTGGCCTCGACGCCGAGCGGCGTGCCCTGAGACACGTTCGCCCGGAAGATGTCACCCGTCGAGATCTTCGGTACGGCCAGGTGCGCGGCGATGAACTCAGCCTGGGTCCCCTTGCCGGCCCCCGGAGGGCCCACCAGTACCAGCCGCACCTACATCGCCTCGCTTCGGTGAGAACGAGAAACTCCAGACGCACGAGCCCCCCGGCTCCGCGTCCCCACTACCGGAGGAACCCTTCGTAGTTGCGCTGCATCAGCTGGCTCTCGATCTGCTTCACCGTCTCCAGGCCCACGCCGACCATGATCAGCACTGCCGTACCACCGAACGGGAAGTTCTGGTACTGCTGCTGATTGAGCCAGATGAAGAAGAAGTTCGGCAGAACCGAGATCACGGCGAGGTAGAGCGCGCCCGCGAGGGTGATCCGACTGAGGATGAAGTCCAGGTAGTCGGCGGTCGGCTTGCCCGGACGGATGCCCGGCACGAACCCACCGTACTTCTTCATGTTGTCCGCGACCTCGGTCGGGTTGAACGTGATCGAGACGTAGAAGTACGTGAAGAAGATGATCAGGAAGAAGTAGACCCCG
Source organism: Paractinoplanes ferrugineus (assembly GCF_016862195.1). Lineage (GTDB taxonomy): Bacteria > Actinomycetota > Actinomycetes > Mycobacteriales > Micromonosporaceae > Actinoplanes > Actinoplanes ferrugineus. The sequence goes on from NZ_BOMM01000012.1 coordinate 300,776, forward strand.
ATGTACAGCATGCTCGTGGGGTCGGCCAGCCACTTCTGGATCCAGAGCTGGTAGCCCGACAGGTTGTTCTTGTCGAAGAACTGCAGGTAGAGCTGCGGCAGGTAGAGCAGCGAGGAACCGAAGATCACCGGGACGACACCGGCTTGGTTGACTTTCAGGGGGATGTAGGTCGAGGTGCCGCCGTACATCCGACGGCCGATCATGCGCTTTGCGTACTGCACGGGGATGCGACGCTGGGCCTGCTCGATGAAGACCACCAGGCAGATGATGACCAGAACCAGACCGATGACCAGGAGGAACTTGGCGACGCCGCTCGTCTCCTTGATCGTCCAGCCCTCGCCGGGAAGGCGGGCTGCGATCGAGGTGAAGATCAGAACGGACATGCCGTTGCCGACGCCGCGGTCGGTGATGAGCTCGCCGAGCCACATCACGACACCGGTGCCGGCGGTCATGGTCAATACGAGGATGCTGAGGGTCAGCCACATCGGCAGCCCGGTGTTCTCCGGGATGATCTGCATCGACGGCTGGCTCTGGTCACAGACGTTGCCGAACAGCTGACCGGTACGCGCGAGCGCCACGAACGCCGACGACTGCAGGATCGCAAGGCCGAGCGTGAGGTACCGGGTGTACTGGGTGATCTTCGCCTGGCCGGACTGGCCCTCCTTGCGGAGCTGCTCGAGGCGAGGGATCACGACGGTGAGCAGCTGCAAGATGATCGACGCGGTGATGTACGGCATGATGCCGAGCGCGAAGACCGACAGGTGCAGCAGAGCACCACCGGAGAAGAGATTCAGCAAGTTCAGCACGCCACCGGCTGCGTCGGCGTCGTTCACAGCCTTCAGACACGTCTGCACGTTGGTGTAGGACACACCAGGGCTGGGCAAGGTGGCACCCAGCCGGTACAGCGCGATGATCGCTACTGTGAACAGCAGTTTCTTGCGCAGGTCAGGCGTCCGGAACGCACTGGTAAAGGCGGAGAGCAACTTCTTCCTCCTGCGCGAGGTAACCGCCGTGTCCGGCGGGTGGGGGACAGGCATCGGTCCGGACGACCGATATCCCTAGCTGGGAACGGACTCTAACAGTCTTAAAGCGCCGCGGGTGAGTGCGGTAGCGCTCACTGCGGGTAGGCATCTTCGCAGCCGGCGAAATGGCTGGTCAGACGCCACAAAGGGGATGCTTGCCCGGACAACGCTTTCTCGGTGTCCGGGCGAGCACCCCCACAAGCCTCACAGCTCGGTGGCGGAACCACCGGCTGCTGCGATCTTCTCCTTGGCCGACTCGCTGAACGCGTGCGCCGAAATGGTCAGCGACACGCCGCCCAGCTCACCCGAGCCCAGAACCTTCACCGGCTGGCCCTTACGGACCGCGCCGGCGTCGACGAGCTCGGACGGGCCGACCTCGCCACCGTTCGGGAACAGCTCGGCGAGCCGGTCCAGGTTCACGACCTGGAAGACGACCTTGTTCTTGTTCTTGAAGCCCTTCAGCTTCGGCAGTCGCATGTGAATGGGCATCTGCCCACCCTCGAAGCGAGCCGGAACCTGGTAACGGGCCTTCGTACCCTTGGTACCGCGACCGGCGGTCTTGCCCTTGGAGCCCTCACCGCGACCCACGCGGGTCTTCGGCGTCTTGGCTCCGGGTGCCGGGCGGAGGTGGTGGACCTTGATCGCCATTACTCGACCTCCTCAACACTTACGAGGTGGTTCACGGCGAAGATCATGCCCCGAATCTCGGGACGGTCCTCCTTGACCACCACATCATTGATCCGCTTCAGCCCGAGCGACCGCAGGGAGTCCCGCTGGTTCTGCTTACGGCCGATTCCGGACCGGAGCTGGGTGACCTTCAAGCGAGCCATCAGCGCACCGCCGCTTCCGCGCGCGCCGCGAGCATGGCCGCGGGGGCCACGTCCTCGACCGGAAGGCCACGGCGAGCCGCGACGGCCTCCGGCGACTCGAGGCCCTTGAGAGCGGCCACGGTCGCGTGCACGATGTTGATCGGGTTCGACGAGCCGAGGCTCTTCGACAGGATGTCGTGGATGCCCGCGCACTCGAGCACGGCACGCACCGGGCCACCGGCGATGACACCGGTACCAGCGGACGCCGGCTTGAGCAGGACGACACCCGCGGCAGCCTCACCGATGATCGGGTGCGGAATGGTCGCACCGATCCGCGGAACCTTGAAGAAGTGCTTCTTGGCCTCCTCGACGCCCTTGGCGATCGCCGCGGGCACCTCCTTGGCCTTTCCGTAGCCGATGCCGACGGTGCCGTCGCCGTCGCCCACGATCACCAGGGCGGTGAAGCTGAAGCGACGACCACCCTTGACGACCTTGGCGACACGGTTGATCGCGACGACCCGCTCGAGATGCGGGGTCTTGTCGACGGGCGCGTTGCCGCGGCCGCCCTCACGGCGGTTGTCCCTGCGGTTGCCACCCTCGGTGTTACCGCCGGACCCGCCGCCTCGGCGCTGCTGACCAGGCATTGGTCAAATCCTCCTAGAACTCGAGTCCGGCTTCGCGGGCAGCAGCCGCAAGCGCGGCGATCCGGCCCGCGTACTTGTTGCCACCACGGTCGAAGACGACCTGGGAAATACCCGCGGCCTTGGCGCGCTCCGCGAGCAGGGCGCCGACCTTGCCGGCCAGGGCGCTCTTGTCACCCTCGTTGCCCCGGATGGAGGCGTCGAGAGAGGAGGCCGAAGCCAGCGTGTGGCCCTTGAGGTCGTCGATGATCTGCGCGGTGATGTGCCGCGAAGAACGGGTGACGACCAGGCGCGGACGCTCGGCAGAACCGCGAACGTTCTTGCGGACCCGGAAGTGCCGACGCGCCTTTCCCACGGCACGCGCAGCGGCGACGCCGCCGCCATTGCGGCGCTTGAGCAGCGTGGCGGTCACTTCTTACCTGCCTTTCCAGCCTTGCGGCGGATGACCTCGCCCTGGTACTTGACGCCCTTGCCCTTGTAGGGCTCCGGCGGGCGGATCTTCCGGATGTTAGCGGCAACCTCACCGACGAGCTGCTTGTCGATGCCCGTGACGGTGAACTGCGTCGGCCGCTCCACCGAGAAGGTGATGCCGGCCGGCGGGACCACGTTCACCGGGTGCGAGAAGCCCAGGGCGAACTCGAGGTCCTTGCCCTTGGCGGTCACGCGGTAACCGGTGCCGTTGATCTCCAGCGTCTTCTTGTAGCCCTCGGTCACGCCCACGATCATGTTGGCGACCAGGGTACGAGAAAGGCCGTGCAGCTCCTTGGCCTTCCGCTCGTCGTTCGGGCGGTTGACGTGCAGCTCGCCACCTTCCTGCGAGACCGTGATCGGCTCGGAGACGGTGTGCGAGAGCTCGCCCTTGGGGCCCTTGACCTTGACGGTCTGCCCCGTGATGGTGACATCGACGCCGGATGGGACCGGGATCGACTTACGTCCGATTCGCGACATGTCAGTAGCTCCCGTTACCAGACGAAGGCGAGGACTTCCCCGCCAACGCTCCGCTTGCGGGCCTGCTTGTCGGTCAGCAGCCCCTGGGACGTCGAAATGATCGCGACGCCCAGGCCGCCGAGCACCCGAGGGAGGTCGTCGGACTTGGCGTACACCCGGAGACCGGGCTTGGAAACGCGCTTGATGCCGGCGAGGCTGCGCTCGCGATTCTGGCCGTACTTGAGCTCTACGACCAGGCTCTTGCCGACAACGCCTTCCTCGGGCTCCTCAGCCGTCCAGGAGGCGATGTAACCCTCGGCCTTGAGGACCTCGGCGATGTTCGCCTTGATCTTCGAGAAGGGCATGGTCACCTTGTCGTGATACGCCTGGTTGGCGTTGCGCAGACGCGTGAGCATGTCTGCGATCGGGTCCGTCATCGTCATGGGTATTCGTCAACCTTTCTCGCCGGGGTTCCCGGATGGGTCCAGGCCTACGGCGAAGCGGTGTTTCTCTCGGTTACCAGGAAGCCTTGGACACGCCGGGCAGCTCACCACGGTGGGCCATGTCCCGCACGCAGACCCGGCAGAGGCCGAACTTGCGGTAAACCGAGTGCGGGCGACCGCACTTCTGGCAGCGGGTGTAGGCACGCACGGCGAACTTCGGCTTCGCGGCCGCCTTGAGGATCAGCGCCTTCTTAGCCATGCTCAGTTCTCCTTGAACGGGAAGCCCAGGAGCTTGAGCAGCGCCCGGCCCTCGTCGTCGGTCGCGGCGGTGGTGACCACCGTGATGTCCATGCCCCGGGTGCGATCGATCCGGTCCTGGTCGATCTCGTGGAACACCGACTGCTCGGTCAGACCGAACGTGTAGTTGCCGTGACCGTCGAGCTTGCGACCGTCGAGCCCGCGGAAGTCACGGATACGCGGCAGCGCGATCGACAGCAGCCGGTCCAGGAACTCCCACATCCGGTCGCCGCGCAGGGTGACCTTCGCGCCGATCGGCATGCCCTCGCGCAGCTTGAACTGGGCGATGGACTTGGTGGCCCGGCGGACCAGCGGCTTCTGGCCGGTGATCGTGGTCAAGTCACGGACCGCGCCGTCGATGAGCTTGGCGTCACGAGCGGCCTCGCCGACACCCATGTTCACGACGACCTTGACCAGGCCGGGGATCTGCATGGGGTTGGCGTAGTTGTACTGCTCCTTGAGCCCGTTCACGACCTCGGCACGGTACTTCTGCTTGAGGCGCGGCAGAGTCTTGGTCTCGGTAGCGGCAGTCATCAGAGTTCCTTACCGGTCGTACGCGCGATACGGACCTTGTTGCCGTTCTCGTCGACCTTGTAGCCGATCCGGGTCGGCTTGCCCTGGTCGTCCACGATCTGCACATTAGAGATGTGGATCGCGGCTTCCTGGGTCACGATGCCGCCGGTCTTCGACCCACGCTGCGTCGTACGGATGCGCTCGTGCTTCTTGACGCGGTTGACGCCCTCGACCAGGACCTTGTCCCGCGTCGGGTAGGCCGCGATGACCTTGCCCTTGGCGCCCTTGTCCTTACCGGCGATGACGACGACCGTGTCGCCCTTCTTGATCTTCACGGTCAGAGCACCTCCGGCGCCAGGCTGATGATCTTCATGAACCGCTTGTCACGCAGCTCGCGGCCGACCGGGCCGAAGATGCGGGTACCGCGGGGGTCCCCGCCGTCCTTGATGATGACGGCGGCGTTCTCGTCGAAGCGGATGTACGAGCCGTCGGGACGCCGACGCTCCTTGGCGGTGCGGACGATGACCGCCTTGACGACGTCACCCTTCTTCACACCGGCGCCGGGGATGGCGTCCTTGACCGTGGCCACGATGACGTCGCCGATGCTCGCGTAGCGGCGGCCGGAGCCACCGAGCACGCGGATGCACAGGATCTCACGTGCACCCGTGTTGTCGGCGACACGCAGTCGCGACTCCTGCTGGATCACTGGGGTCTCCTATGTCTGCCAGTTCTTCGCCTCGTCGGCGAAGCTTGGCGGAACGATGGTGGGCCGGGCCGGCCGTAGCCGGCCCGGCGCACTCACTTGGCCTTTTCGAGGATCTCCACGACCCGCCACCGCTTGGTGGCGGAAAGCGGACGGGTCTCCATCAGGAGAACCCGGTCACCGATGCCGCAAGCGTTCTGCTCGTCGTGCACCTTGAGCTTGCGGGTGCGCCGCAGAACCTTGCCGTAGAGGGCGTGCTTGACACGGTCCTCAACCTCGACGACGACCGTCTTGTCCATCTTGTCGCTGACCACGAGGCCCTCGCGAACCTTACGGTTCGCCCGGGTCGCGGTTGTGCTCTCGTCACTCATGCGGTCACCTCATCCGGCGCGACCGAGAGCCCCAGCTCGCGCTCACGCATGATCGTGTAGATCTTCGCGATGTCCTTACGGACGACCTGCAGCCGACGATGATTGTCGAGCTGGCCGGTCGCGCCCTGTACGCGAAGGTTGAACAGCTCCGCCTTGGCCTCACGGAGACGCGAGACCAGCTCTTCGCCGGTCAGCTCGCGCAGCTCGCCGGCCTTAACGCCCGCTGCCATCAGCTTTCACCCACTTCGCGCGTTACGATGCGGCACTTCATCGGGAGCTTGTGGATCGCACGGCGCATCGCCTCGCGCGCGATCGTCTCGTTCGGGAACGACATCTCGAAGAGAATGCGGCCCGGCTTGACGTTCGCCACCCACCACTCGGGCGAACCCTTACCGGAACCCATCCGGGTCTCGGCAGGCTTCTTGGTCAGGGCCTGGTCCGGGAAGACCGAGATCCAGACCTTGCCGCCACGCTTGATGTGCCGGGTCATCGCGATACGAGCCGACTCGATCTGCCGGTTCGTCACGTACGCGGGCTCCAGCGCCTGGATACCGAACTCGCCGAAGACGACCCGGTTGCCGCCCTTGGACGCGCCGTGGCGGTCCGGGTGGTGCGGCTTGCGGAAGCCATTCGGGGGCTTACGCGGCATCAGCATCTGTCAGCCCTCCTGCTGCGTTTCGGCCGGAGCCGGAGCCGCGGCGACCGCGGCGTCGTTGACGTTCTCGCCGGCCGGAGTGTCACCACTGCGAGCCTGCGCGGCGGCGCGGCCGGCCTCGGTGCCCCCGGCAGTCGTGCCGGACGAACCGGAACGACCACGACGCGGACGCTCGGGACGGTCGGCGCGGTCACGGCGCGGACGCGCGGGCGCCTCCTGCACGGCCTCACGGCCGGGCACGGCGTCGCCCTTGTAGATCCAGACCTTCACGCCGATCCGGCCGAACGTCGTACGGGCCTCGAAGAAGCCGTACTCGATGTTCGCCCGCAGCGTGTGCAGCGGAACGCGACCCTCACGGTAGAACTCCGTGCGGCTCATCTCCGCGCCACCGAGGCGGCCGGAGACCTGCACGCGGATGCCCTTGCAGATCGGGTTCTTCATGGCCGACTGCATGGCCTTGCGCATCGCCCGGCGGAAGCTGACCCGGGAGGACAGCTGCTCGGCGACGCCCTGCGCCACCAGCTGGGCGTCCGACTCGGGGTTCTTGACCTCGAGGATGTTCAGCTGAACCTGCTTGCCGGTCAGCTTCTCGAGCTCGCCACGGATGCGGTCGGCCTCAGCGCCCTTACGGCCGATGACGATGCCCGGCCGGGCGGTGTGGATGTCGACGCGGACCCGGTCCCGGGTGCGCTCGATGTCCACCTTGGAGATGCCGGCCCGCTCGAGGCCCTTGGACATCATCCGACGGATCTTGACGTCCTCGCCGATGTAGTCCTTGTAGAGCTTGTCGGCGAACCAACGGGACTTCCAGTCGGTGGAGATGCCGAGCCGGAATCCGGTGGGGTGAACTTTCTGGCCCATTACTCGGACTCCTCCGTCGTCTGGGTCTCGGCGGCGGCCGGCTCGGTCTTCTTGGCCGGCGTGGCCTTCTTCGCCGCGGCGGCCTTCTTGGCCGGACGCGCGACCTGGACCGCCTCGACGGCGATCGTGATGTGGCAGGTGCGCTTGCGGATCCGGTACGCCCGGCCCTGCGCCCGCGGACGGAACCGCTTGAGCGTCGGACCCTCGTCGACGAACGCCTCACTCACGAGGAGGGCGTCGGGATCGAGCCGCTCGTTGTTCTCCGCATTGGCGATCGCACTCGCGAGCACCTTGTAGACCTGCTCGCTGGCGGCCTGCGGCGCGAACTGCAGGACGGTCAGAGCCTCCTTCGCGGGCAGACCGCGGACGAGGTTGACCACACGGCGTGCCTTGCTCGGCGAGATGCGGACGTGCTTGGCAACCGCACGACTACCCGGAAGCGCCGGAGCATCGTTCTTTACTGGCATCGCTTGTGACCCCTTTCTTATCCGTGGACTGACTAGCGACGACGGCTCTTGCGGTCGTCCTTCTCGTGACCCTTGAACGTACGGGTCAGAGCGAACTCGCCGAGCTTGTGGCCGACCATGGCCTCGGTGACGAACACCGGGACGTGCTTGCGCCCGTCGTGCACGGCGATCGTGTGCCCGAGCATGTCGGGGATGATCGTCGAGCGCCGCGACCAGGTCTTGATGACGTTCTTGGAGTTCTTCTCGTTCTGGACTTCCACCTTCTTGAGCAGGTGGTCGTCGACGAACGGGCCCTTCTTCAGGCTACGAGGCATTTTCTTCTACTCCCGTTACCCGCGCTTGCGGGTGGCGTAGCGGCGGCGAACGATCAGCTTGTCGCTCTCCTGGCCCTTGCGGCGGGTACGGCCCTCCGGCTTACCAGCCGGGTTGACCGGGTGGCGACCACCAGAGGTCTTACCCTCACCACCACCGTGCGGGTGGTCGATCGGGTTCATGGCGACACCACGGACGGTCGGGCGCTTGCCCTTCCAGCGCATGCGGCCGGCCTTGCCCCAGTTGATGTTCGACTGCTCGGCATTGCCGATCTCGCCGACCGTCGCGCGGCAACGGATGTCGACCCGGCGGATCTCACCGGAGGGCATACGCAGCGTGGCGTACGCGCCCTCACGGCCGAGCAGCTGGATACCGACACCGGCCGAGCGGGCCAGCTTGGCGCCACCGCCGGGACGAAGCTCCACACCGTGGATCGTCGTACCGACCGGGATGTTGCGCAGGGGCAGGTTGTTCCCCGGCTTGATGTCCGCGCCCGGGCCCGACTCCACCCGGTCGCCCTGGCTCAGGTCCTTCGGCGCGAGGATGTAGCGCTTCTCGCCGTCGGCGTAGTGCAGCAGAGCGATGCGGGAGGTGCGGTTCGGGTCGTACTCGATGTGCGCGACCTTGGCCGGCACGCCGTCCTTGTCGACCCGCTTGAAGTCGATCAGCCGGTACTGCCGCTTGTGACCGCCGCCCTGGTGCCGGGTGGTGATCCGGCCGTGAACGTTGCGGCCGCCCTTCTTGGGCAGCGGGACCAGCAGAGACTTCTCCGGCGTCGACCGGGTGATCTCGGCGAAGTCGGCGACGCTCGAGCCGCGACGGCCCGGCGTGGTCGGCTTGTACTTACGGATAGCCATTGTTTTACAACCCCTTAGCTGACCGGGCCGCCGAAGGCCTCGATACGGTCACCGTCAGCCAGCTTGACCATCGCGCGCTTGGTAGCTTTGCGCTGACCGAAGCCCGTCCGGGTGCGCTTGCGCTTGCCCTGACGGTTCGCGGTGTTCACCGTCAGCACGTGCACGTTGAAGATCTGCTGGATCGCGATTTTGATCTGGGTCTTGTTCGCGTCCGGGTGGACGAGGAACGTGTACCAGTTCTGGTCGAGAACGCTGTAGCTCTTCTCGGAGACGACGGGCGCGAAGATGATGTCGCGCGGGTCGGCGATGGTGGTCACTTGTTCCCCTCCTCGGAGGCCTCGGCCGGCACGCCCAGGAACTCGTCGAGAGCGTCCTTGGTGAAGACCACCTCGTCGGCGACCAGCACGTCGTACGTGTTCAGCTGACCCGGCTCGATCAGGTGCACGGTCGGCTCGTTGCGCAGCGAGACCCAGTTCAGCTCGTCGGTGCTGCTGAGCACGACCAGGACCTTCGTCGACTCGGTCGCCTTGCGCAGGATCGCGACCGCGGCCTTGGTCGACGGCGTCTCGCCGGTGACGAACGCCTCGACCACGTGCACCCGGCCGTCACGGGCCCGGTCCGAGAGGGCGCCACGCAGAGCGGCAGCCTTCATCTTCTTGGGGGTCCGCTGGCTGTAGTCGCGCGGCACGGGACCGTGCACGACGCCACCGCCGGTGAACTGCGGCGCGCGGATCGAGCCCTGGCGGGCACGACCGGTGCCCTTCTGCTTGTAGGGCTTCTTGCCGCCGCCGGCGACCTCGCCGCGGTTCTTGGCTTTGTGCGTGCCCTGCCGGGCCGCGGCCAGCTGCGCCACGACGACCTGGTGCATCAGCGGGATGTTCGCCTGCACGTCGAAGATGTCGCCAGGCAGGTCGACCGAACCGGCCTTCGCGCCCTCAGCGTTGATCACGTCAACCGAGCTCACTTGGCACCGCCCTTCTTAGCCGCGCTGCGGACCAGAACAAGCGCACCCTTGGGGCCGGGAACAGCGCCCTTGACCAGGATGATGTTGTTCTCGGTGTCCACCGCCTGCACGGTCAGGTTCTGCACGGTGAAACGCGCGGAACCCATCCGGCCGGCCATCCGGACGCCCTTAAAGACGCGACCCGGGGTCGCGCAGGCGCCGATCGAACCGGGCGAGCGGTGCTTGCGCTCGACACCGTGGCTCGCCTTGAGGCCGTGGAAGCCGTGCCGCTTCATGACACCGGCGTAGCCCTTGCCCTTGGTCTTGCCGGTGACGTCGACCGGGCTGCCCGGCGCGAACGACTCGACGGTGATCTCCTGGCCGAGCTCGTACTCGCCGGCGTCGATGGTGCGCAGCTCCACAACGTGGCGCCGCGGCGACACACCGGCCTTGGCGAAGTGACCGCCCTCGGGCTTGTTGACCTTACGCGGGTCGACAGCACCGTATGCCAGCTGGACGGCGGTGTAGCCGTCCTTCTCATTCGTGCGGACCTGAGTCACGACGCACGGGCCGGCCTGCACCACGGTCACGGGGACAACTTTGTTGTTGTCCCAGACCTGGGTCATGCCGAGCTTGGCGCCCAGGATCCCCTTAACTTGCCTGTCCATTAGTCGCGATCCCTACAGCTTGATCTCGATGTCGACGCCAGCCGGCAGGTCGAGGCGCATGAGCGAGTCGACCGTCTTCGGAGTCGGGTCGATGATGTCGATCAGCCGCTTGTGCGTGCGCATCTCGAAGTGCTCGCGCGAGTCCTTGTACTTGTGCGGCGAACGGATCACGCAGAAACGGTTGATCTCCGTGGGCAGCGGCACCGGGCCCGCAACCTGCGCACCGGTCCGAGTCACCGTCTCGACAATCTTCCGTGCCGAAGAGTCGACGACCTCGTGGTCATAGGCCTTGAGCCGGATGCGGATCTTCTGTCCCGCCATGGTGGCTTCTGTTTCCTTTTCTCGATGCCGCTACGTGCGAAAGCGGTGGCTTTCGCATGCCCGCAGGACCTTCGATCCTGCGTTTGTCCGACCCCCGCAGTCGGGCGTGTCGCGTCTGCTGTCGCTATGCAGCCATATCAAACAACTCGATCACGGGGATCTTCAAAGTGCCGGGGCGGGCTGAAAACACCCCCCGGACACCCGGCGAGGGTGGCTGGCACCAAATTCCCCTAGGAGAATCGTAAGGCGCCAACCACCCCGCGCGGACGCAACCTGACTAGTATGCCGGATCGAAGCCAGCAATGCTAATCGGGGTCACCCTACTCAGACGTTGATCTTCGTGACCGTTCCGGCGCCGACGGTGCGGCCACCCTCCCGGATCGCGAACTTCAGGCCCTGCTCCATGGCGATCGGCTGGATCAGCTTGACCGACATGCTGGTGGAGTCGCCCGGCATGACCATCTCGGTGCCCTCGGGCAGCGTGACGACGCCGGTGACGTCCGTGGTGCGGAAGTAGAACTGCGGGCGGTAGTTCTGGAAGAACGGGGTGTGCCGGCCGCCCTCTTCCTTCGAGAGGATGTAGACCTGGCCCTCGAACTCCGTGTGCGGGGTGCTCGTGCCGGGCTTGACCACGACCATGCCGCGCTCGACGTCCTCGCGCTTGATGCCGCGGAGCAGCAGACCGACGTTCTCACCCGCGCGGGCCTCGTCGAGCAGCTTGCGGAACATCTCGATGCCGGTGCAGACGGTCTTGGTCGACTTCTCGCGGATACCGACGATCTCGACCTCCTCGTTCGGCTTGAGGATGCCACGCTCGGCCCGGCCGGTGACGACGGTTCCACGACCGGTGATCGTGAAGACGTCCTCGATCGGCATGAGGAACGGCTTGTCGGTGTCACGCTCGGGCTGCGGGATCGCGGTGTCGACCGCGTTCATCAGCTCCAGGAGCTTGGCGGTCCACTCCTTGTCGCCCTCGAGCGCCTTGAGTGCCGAGACACGCACGACCGGCAGGTCGTCGCCCGGGAACTCGTAGGTGCTGAGCAGCTCGCGGACCTCGAGCTCGACGAGCTCCAGGAGCTCCTCGTCGTCGACCATGTCCGACTTGTTCAGCGCCACGACGATGTACGGAACGCCGACCTGGCGGGCCAGGAGCACGTGCTCCTTGGTCTGCGGCATCGGGCCGTCGGTCGCGGCGACCACCAGGATCGCGCCGTCCATCTGCGCGGCACCGGTGATCATGTTCTTGATGTAGTCGGCGTGGCCGGGGCAGTCCACGTGCGCGTAGTGGCGCGCCGCGGTCTGGTACTCGACGTGCGCGATCGAGATCGTGATACCACGGGCCTTCTCTTCAGGCGCCTTGTCGATCTCGTCGAACGGGGTGTACGGGTTGAGGTCCGGGAACTCGTCGTGCAGGACCTTCGTGATGGCCGCAGTCAGCGTCGTCTTACCGTGGTCGATGTGACCAATGGTGCCGATGTTGACGTGCGGCTTAGTCCGCTCGAACTTCGCCTTCGCCACTGGTGTCCTCCTGTGGACTGATCATTACTTTGCCCGGCACGCCCGGTTAAGGCGACTGGGACTCTGTCGACTGCTCGCGCGCGTGCGGTCCTCGACGAACCGCACGCGCCTCATTGCTAGGGCTGAGGAAAGCACCGTCGCCTTCACAGGCTGACTTGGCTCGCCTCCGGGTGCCCTCCGCTCCGAAGCTCGTACCTCGCTCCGATGCTCAGGCGCCCGTCGCTTTCGCAAGCCTCATTCGGCTCACCTCCGGGTGCCCTCCGCTCCGAAGCTCGTACCTCGCTCCGATGCTCAGGCGCCCGTCGCTTTCGCGATGATCTCCTTGGCCACGTTCTGCGGAACCTCGGCGTAGGAGTCGAACTGCATGCTGTAGCTAGCCCGGCCGGCCGTCTTCGACCGCAGGTCGCCGACGTAGCCGAACATCTCCGAAAGCGGGACCAGAGCCTTGACGACGCGGGCGCCGTGGCGCTCCTCCATCGACTGGATCAGGCCACGCCGGGAGTTGAGGTCGCCGATGACGTCACCCATGTTGTCCTCAGGGGTGGTGACCTCGACGGACATCATCGGCTCCAGCAGTGCGGGGTCAGCCTTGCGGGCTACTTCCTTCATTGCCATGGAGCCGGCGATCTTGAACGCCATCTCGGACGAGTCGACCTCGTGGTACTGACCGTCGACCAGCGTGAACTTCACGCCGACCAGCGGGTAGCCGGCGAGGACGCCGTACTGCAGCGAGTCCTGCGCGCCCGCGTCCACCGAGGGGATGAACTCCTTGGGGATGCGACCACCGGTCACCGCGTTCACGAACTCGTACGTGGGGCCGTCCGCCTCGAGCGACAACGGCTCGACGTTGACGACGACCTTCGCGTACTGGCCCGAGCCACCGGTCTGCTTCTTGTGGACGTACGTGTGCTTCTCCACCGTGCCGCGGATCGTCTCGCGGTACGCCACCTGCGGCTTGCCGATGTTGGCCTCGACGTTGAACTCGCGGCGCATGCGGTCCACCAGGATGTCCAGGTGGAGCTCGCCCATGCCGGCGATGATCGTCTGGCCGGTCTCCTCGTCGTTGAAGACCCGGAAAGTCGGGTCCTCCTCGGCGAGGCGCTGGATCGCGGTGCCCAGCTTCTCCTGGTCCGACTTGGTCTTCGGCTCGATGGCGACCTGGATGACCGGCTCCGGGAAAGTCATCGACTCCAGGATGACCGGGTTGGCCGGGTCGCTGAGCGTGTCACCGGTGGTGGTCTGCTTGAGACCCTGGACGGCGATGATGTCGCCGGCCTGCGCGGTGGCGCGCTCCTCACGCTTGTTGGCGTGCATCTGGTAGATCTTGCCGATCCGCTCCTTGCGGTCCTTGGTGGAGTTGACCACCTGAGAACCGGACTCGAGCGTGCCGGAGTAGACCCGCACGTACGTGAGCTTGCCGAGGTGCTTGTCGGTCTGGATCTTGAAGGCCAGCGCCGAGAACGGCTCGGTGTTCGACGGCTTGCGCTGGACCGGCGTCTCGCCGTCCGTCGCGGTGCCCTCGATGGCCGGGATGTCCAGCGGCGACGGCAGGAAGTCGATGACGGCGTCGAGCATGGGCTGAACGCCCTTGTTCTTGAACGCCGACCCACAGAGAACCGGGTTGGCCTTGCTGGCGATCGTGGCGCGCCGGATGGCGGCCTTGATCTCCTCCTGCGAGACCTCTTCGCCCTCGAGGTACTTCTCCATCACCGCGTCGTCGACGTCGGCCAGCGTCTCGATCAGCTTCTCGCGCCACTCGTTCGCGGAGTCGACCAGGTCGGCCGGGATCTCCTCGACCGCGTAGTCGTCACCCTTCTGGGTCTCCCCACGCCAGGTGAGCGCGCGCATACCGATCAGGTCGACGACACCGATGTGGTCGCCCTCGAGCCCGATCGGGATCTGCAGGACCAGCGGGGTCGCGTGGAGCCGGTCGATCATCATCTGCACACAGCGGAAGAAGTCGGCACCGGTCCGGTCGAGCTTGTTGACGAAGCACATCCGGGGGACGTTGTACTTGTCCGCCTGACGCCAGACGTTCTCGGTCTGGGGCTCCACGCCGGCAACGCCGTCGTAGACCGCTACCGCACCGTCCAGAACACGCAGCGACCGTTCCACCTCGACCGTGAAGTCGACGTGGCCGGGCGTGTCGATGATCTGGATCGTGTGGCCCTTCCACTCGCACTTCGTGGCGGCGGAAGTGATCGTGATACCCCGCTCCTGCTCCTGCTCCATCCAGTCCATGACGGCAGCGCCTTCGTGGACCTCACCGATCTTGTACGTGATACCGGTGTAGAACAGGATTCGCTCGGTGGTAGTGGTCTTACCAGCATCGATGTGCGCCATGATGCCGATGTTGCGTACGTTGGCGAGCGCGTCTGCGGCGGCCACTTCAGTCCCTACTTTTCTTCGTCGTCGTCTCGTGGACCGGTACGACTTGCCGTGTGGTCCGGCAAACGCCGGGCCGTCGGCGGGGTCTTACCAGCGGTAGTGCGCGAAGGCCTTGTTGGACTCCGCCATCTTGTGGGTGTCCTCGCGCCGCTTGACGGCGGCACCGAGGCCGTTGCTGGCATCGAGCAGCTCGTTCTGGAGACGCTCGATCATGGTCTTCTCACGGCGGGCCTTGGAGTACTGGACCAGCCAGCGCAGACCGAGAGTGGTCTGCCGCGGGGTACGGACCTCGACCGGAACCTGGTAGGTCGCGCCACCGACACGGCGGCTGCGGACCTCGAGGGTCGGCTTGACGTTGTCCATGGCGCGCTTGAGCGTCACCACGGGGTCGGTGCCGCTCTTCTCCCGAGCGCCCTCGAGCGCGCCGTACACGATGCGCTCGGCCAACTGACGCTTGCCGCCGATCAGAATCTTGTTGATCAGCTGCGTGACCAGCGGAGAGTTGTAAACCGGGTCCGCGACCACCGGGTGGCGCGGAGCGGGGCCCTTACGCGGCATGTCAGCTCTTCTCCTTCTTCGCGCCATAACGGCTGCGGGCCTGCTTGCGGTTGCGGACACCCTGGGTGTCCAGCGAACCGCGGACGATCTTGTAGCGAACGCCGGGGAGGTCCTTCACCCGGCCGCCGCGCACGAGCACGATCGAGTGCTCCTGCAGGTTGTGGCCGACGCCCGGGATGTACGCCGTCACCTCGATCTGGCTGCTGAGCTTCACACGAGCGACCTTGCGCAGCGCAGAGTTCGGCTTCTTGGGGGTGGTGGTGTACACGCGCGTGCACACGCCGCGCCGCTGAGGGCTACCTTTCAGCGCCGGCGTCTTGGTCTTGCTCGTCTTCGCCTGGCGGCCCTTGCGGACCAGCTGCTGGATCGTGGGCACCGGGTTTCTCCGCTCCCTTCGGCCGCTCCGCACGGCCGCACCGTCTGATTGCTTCTGTTTACCGGCGGGTTCCCCACGTCAGTGAGGGCTCCTCCGGCCCCCGCGGTCGGGCGTGTCGCCCGGCCACGGTCCCGCCACGCGTCTGCGACGCGCATCGGGTCTTGTCTGTGTCACCGCACCGACTTGGATCAGCGCGATGAGCTCGGCGTGCTTGTTACCCCGTCTTCAACTTCCGACTCGGGCGCACGCACGAGTTGCCCGGGCAAGCCGGGCACGAGGGGAAAGAGTACCTACCACAAGCACCCAGGTCAAAATCGACCCCATCTACCTAGATCACAAGCGCACCGGACGCACAAACAAATCGCTGAATTCACGAGCCGGCTTCACTAGATCGATGGGTCAGGTCCTCACGACAAATATCTCCGATGCAAGTGTACCGGGTGTCCGGAGGAAGCAACGCGGCGGTGCCAGGATCCCGCTGGACTACAACTGCAACACCAGTGCCAACGTCAGTGACAGCAGGGCAATTCCCGCCCCGGCGGCGCCGCAGGAGATCCCCGCCATGGCCATCCCGCCACCGGTGAAGCGGACCTGCCCGGTGTGCCCCGACCGGCGGATCTGCCGGCGGGCGACCAGTCCGACGACGATCGCGCCCACTCCCCCGATCACCGAGGGCAACGTGAACGCGCCGGCGACCAGTGCGCCCCAGCCGGCCCCCGAGCCGGTGAGCCCGAAGCAGAGAACCAGTGTCGAGACCAGGATGGCGCCGATGCCGGCGATCAGCGAGCCGATGGCCAGCCCGGAGGTGATCGGCGCGACCTTGAACTGGACGAGGCCGAACTCGGTGCCGGGAACCGCCTCGACCTTCTCCGGCTGCCAGCGACCGGACGGCGGAGGCGGCTGCACCGGTGGCGCGTAGGGCGGCTGCGTCATGAATACGAGGATGTCACTCGTACGAGACTCAGTCTGTACCGGGTGCGAAGTCCGGGCCGGCCGGGGCCGACGCCAGGTGGAGCAGGCCCGCGATGGTGGCCACCACGAGTGCCGTGATCGCCAGCACGATGCCCGCCCAGGCGAGCCGGCGTCCACGCCGGATCCAGGCCGAGCCGGTCAGGTAACCGCCGGCGGCGTACGCGTCCCGCGCCGCTTGGCGCGCCATCAGCAGCGCGATGGTGGCCGGGATGAGACCGCCGACGAACACCCCGGTCAGGAAGCCCACCAGGCCGAGGGCGAAGACCGCTCGCGCCTTTGTCGCGGGCGCCGGGTCCGGATCCATCGGATGGCGGGTGGGCGCGGCCACGGGAAGAGTCACCACCCCATAGTAAGAACGCCGAAGGGCGGCCGCGCAGTGCGCGACCGCCCTTCAGCAGACATTCGTCAGCGGTAGGAACCGAAGTCGAAGTCGTCCAGCGGCACAGCCTGCCCGCTGGCCGGCCCGAAGCCGTAATCGGTCTCGGGGTAGCCAGTCATCGAGTAGACCTTGGCCTTGGCCTCCTCGGTCGGCTCGACCCGGATGTTGCGGTACTTGGAGATACCGGTACCGGCCGGGATGAGCTTACCGATGATCACGTTCTCCTTGAGGCCGACGAGCGAGTCGCTGCGCGAGTTGATCGCCGCGTCGGTCAGCACCCGGGTCGTCTCCTGGAAGGAGGCGGCCGAGAGCCAGGAGTCGGTGGCCAGCGAGGCCTTGGTGATACCCATCAGGACGGGACGACCGGCGGCGGGCTCGCCACCCTCGCCGACGAGCCGGCGGTTCTCCGACTCGAAGAGCGCCCGGTCGACCAGGATGCCCGGCAGGAACTCCGCGGCACCCGAGTCGATGACCGTCACCCGCTTGAGCATCTGGCGGATGATGATCTCGATGTGCTTGTCGTGGATGAGCACACCCTGCGAGCGGTAGACCTGCTGGACCTCGGCGGTCAGGTGAACCTGAACCGCGCGCGGGCCCATGATGCGCAGGAGCTCGTGCGGGTCGATGGTGCCCTCGGTCAGCTTCTCGCCGACGCCGACGTGGTCGCCGTCGTGGGCCCGGAGCTTGACGCGCTTGGAGATCTTGTCGTACACGATCTCCTCGCTGCCGTCGTCCGGCACCACGATGATCTTGCGCGAGCGCTCGCCGTCCTCGATGCGGATGCGTCCCGGGGTGTCGGCGATGGGCGCCTTGCCCTTGGGCACACGGGCCTCGAAGATCTCCTGCACACGCGGCAGACCCTGGGTGATGTCCTCACCCGCGACACCACCGGTGTGGAAGGTACGCATCGTCAGCTGCGTGCCCGGCTCACCGATGGACTGGGCCGCGATGATGCCGACCGCTTCGCCGATGTCGACGCCCTTGCCGGTCGGCAGCGAACGGCCGTAGCAGGCCGCGCACACGCCGAGCTTCGACTCACAGGTCAGCACCGAGCGCACCCGGACGTTCTCGACGCCGTTGGCGATGAGCACGTCGACCAGGATCGAGTTGAGGTCCGAGCCGCGCGGGACGACCACGTTGCCGTTGGCGTCCTTGATGTCGTCGGCCAGCGTACGGGCGTGGACACCGGTCTCGGCGTGCTGGTGCACGATGAGGGTGCCGTCGGCCTCACGCTCGCCGACCGCCATCGGGATAGCGCGGTCGGTGCCGCAGTCCTCCTCGCGGATGATGACGTCCTGCGAGACGTCCACCAGACGACGGGTCAGGTAACCCGAGTCGGCGGTACGCAGCGCGGTGTCGGCCAGACCCTTACGGGCACCGTGGGTGGAGATGAAGTACTCCAGCACGGTCAGACCCTCGCGGTAGGACGAGGTGATCGGCCGCGGGATGATCTCACCCTTGGGGTTGGCCACCAGACCACGGATCGCGGCGATCTGCCGGAGCTGCAGCAGGTTACCGCGGGCACCCGAGTTGATCATGACCCAGAGCGGGTTCTCCTGCGGGAGAGCCGTCGACATCTCGGCCGCGATCTCGTTGGTCGCCTTGGTCCAGATCTCGATGAGCTCGCCGCGACGCTCCTCGGCGGTCATCAGACCACGCTGGTACTGCTTGTCGATGGTGTCGGCCTCGGCCTGGTAGCGGGCCAGGATCTCCGGCTTGCGCGGAGGGCCGATGACGTCGCCCATGCCGATCGTCACACCGGACCAGGTGGCCCAGTGGAAGCCGGCCTCCTTGAGCGCGTCCAGGGTCGCCGCCAGGGCCACCTTGGGGAAGCGCTCGGCGAGGTCGTTGACGATCGCCGACAGCTGACCCTTGCGGATCTCGTAGTTCACGAAGCGGTAGCCCGGCGGGAGGGTCTCGTTGAACAGGACCCGGCCCAGCGTGGTCTCGACGAGCAGGTTCTCGCCCTCGGTCCACTCCTCCGGAGCTTCCCACTTCGGGCCCTTGACGCCGTTGTCGACGCCGATGACCTCGCGAAGACGGATCTTCACCGACGCCTGCAGGTGCAGTTCGCCGTTGTCGAACGCCATCCGCGCCTCGGCGTCCGAGGAGAACACCCGGCCCTCACCCTTGGCCCCAGCGGTCTGGTGCGTCAGGTAGTAGAGCCCGATGATCATGTCCTGGGTGGGCATGGTCACCGGCTTGCCGTCGGCCGGCTTGAGGATGTTGTTCGACGAGAGCATCAGGATCCGGGCCTCGGCCTGCGCCTCGGCCGACAGCGGCACGTGCACCGCCATCTGGTCACCGTCGAAGTCCGCGTTGAACGCGGTGCAGACGAGCGGGTGGATCTGGATGGCCTTGCCCTCGACCAACTGCGGCTCGAAGGCCTGGATGCCCAGACGGTGCAGGGTCGGCGCGCGGTTCAGCAGCACCGGGTGCTCGCTGATGACCTCTTCGAGGACGTCCCACACGACCGGGCGCTGACGCTCGACCATCCGCTTGGCCGACTTGATGTTCTGCGCGTGGTTCAGGTCGACCAGGCGCTTCATCACGAACGGCTTGAACAGCTCCAGCGCCATCTGCTTCGGCAGGCCGCACTGGTGCAGCTTGAGCCGGGGGCCGACGACGATGACGGAACGACCGGAGTAGTCGACCCGCTTGCCCAGCAGGTTCTGCCGGAACCGGCCCTGCTTGCCCTTGAGCATGTCGGACAGCGACTTCAGCGGGCGGTTACCCGGGCCGGTGACCGGCCGGCCGCGGCGGCCGTTGTCGAACAGCGCGTCGACGGCCTCCTGCAGCATCCGCTTCTCGTTGTTCACGATGATCTCGGGCGCGCCCAGGTCGATGAGCCGCTTGAGACGGTTGTTGCGGTTGATGACCCGGCGGTACAGGTCGTTCAGGTCGGAGGTGGCGAAGCGGCCACCGTCGAGCTGCACCATCGGGCGCAGGTCCGGCGGGATGACCGGGACGCAGTCGAGAACCATGCCGAGCGGCGAGTTCCGGGTGTTCAGGAACGCGGCGACAACCTTGAGGCGCTTGAGCGCACGGATCTTCCGCTGACCCTTACCGCTGCGGATGATCTCCCGCAGGTTCTCGGCCTCGGCGTCCAGGTCCATGTTCTCGAGCAGTGCCTTGATCGCCTCGGCACCCATGCCACCGGTGAAGTACTCACCGAAGCGGTCCCGCAGCTCGCGGTAGAGCAGCTCGTCCGTGACCAGCTGCTTGGAGTCGAGCTTGCGGAAGGTGTCGAGCACCTCGTCGAGGCGGTCGATCTCGCGCTGCGCCTTGTCCCGGATCTGGCGCATCTCGCGCTCGCCAGCTTCCTTGACCTTGCGGCGCACGTCCGCCTTGGCGCCCTCGGCCTCGAGCTCGGCGAGGTCCTGCTCCAGCTTGGCGGCACGCTTCTCGATCTCCGAGTCGCGGCTGTTCTCCGACTGGCGCTTCTCGGCGAAGATCTCGTTCTCGATCGTGGACATGTCACGGTGACGCGACTCGGCGTCCACGCTCGTGATCACGTACGAGGCGAAGTAGATGATCTTCTCGAGGTCCTTGGGAGCCAGGTCGAGCAGGTAACCCAGTCGGCTCGGCACACCCTTGAAGTACCAGATGTGCGTGACCGACGCGGCCAGCTCGATGTGGCCCATCCGCTCACGGCGAACCTTGGACCGGGTCACCTCGACGCCGCAGCGCTCACAGATGATGCCCTTGAACCGGACACGCTTGTACTTGCCGCAGTAGCACTCCCAGTCCCGCTGCGGACCGAAGATCTTCTCGCAGAAGAGTCCGTCCTTCTCGGGCTTGAGCGTGCGGTAGTTGATCGTCTCGGGCTTCTTGACCTCGCCGTGCGACCACTGCCGGATGTCGTCGGCGGTCGCCAGGCCGATGCGCAACTCGTCGAAGAAGTTGACGTCGAGCACTTGGACTATCCCTCGTGTTTCGTTGCTCGGAATGAATTCAAGGCCGGCGGGGGGCGCCTCCCCCTCCTGGTGAAGGAGGAGGCGCCGACCGTCAGATCTCCTCGACGCTGCTGACGCCCTCGTTCGGGCGCCGGGACAGGTCGATACCCAGTTCCTCCGCGGCCCGGAAGACCTCGTCGTCCGTCTCGCGCATCTCGAGAGCCACACCGTCGCTGGACAGCACCTCGACGTTCAGGCACAGCGACTGCAGCTCCTTGAGGAGCACCTTGAAGGACTCCGGGATACCCGGCTCCGGAATGTTCTCGCCCTTGACGATGGCCTCGTAGACCTTCACGCGACCGAGCACGTCGTCGGACTTGATGGTGAGCAGCTCCTGCAGCGCGTAGGCGGCGCCGTAGGCCTGCATGGCCCAGCACTCCATCTCGCCGAACCGCTGGCCGCCGAACTGCGCCTTACCACCGAGCGGCTGCTGCGTGATCATCGAGTACGGGCCGGTCGAGCGAGCGTGGATCTTGTCGTCGACCAGGTGGTTCAGCTTCAGGATGTAGACGTAGCCGACCGAGATCGGGTCCGGCAGCGGCTCACCGGAGCGACCGTCGAACAGCTGCGCCTTGCCGTCGCCGTTGACCAGCCGCTTCCCGTCGCGGTTGAGGAGCGTCGACTCGAGGAGGCCCTTGATCTCCTCCTCCTGGGCGCCGTCGAAGACCGGGGTCGCGACGTTCGAGTCCTTGGGGGACTCGTGCGCCTCGATCGACCGCAGCTGACGCTTCCACTCTGCGTCGTCGCCCTCGACCTCCCAGCCCGTCTTGGCAATCCACCCGAGGTGGGTCTCCAGGACCTGGCCGATGTTCATGCGCGAGGGCACACCGAGCGGGTTCAACACGATGTCGACAGGCGTGCCGTCCTCGAGGAACGGCATGTCCTCCACCGGGAGGATCTTCGAGATGACGCCCTTGTTGCCGTGCCGGCCGGCGAGCTTGTCGCCGTCCTGGATCTTCCGCTTCTGCGCTACGTAGACGCGGACCAGCTCGTTGACACCCGGGGGAAGCTCGTCGCCGTCCTCGCGGGAGAAGGTACGCACACCGATGACCGTGCCGGTCTCGCCGTGCGGAACCTTCAGCGAGGTGTCCCGGACCTCACGCGCCTTCTCACCGAAGATCGCGCGGAGCAGCCGCTCCTCGGGGGTCAACTCGGTCTCGCCCTTGGGCGTGACCTTGCCGACCAGGATGTCGCCGGGGACGACCTCGGCACCGATCCGGATGATGCCCCGCTCGTCCAGGTCCGCCAGCATTTCCTCGCTGACGTTGGGGATGTCGCGGGTGATCTCCTCCGGGCCGAGCTTGGTGTCCCGAGCGTCGACCTCGTGCTCCTCGATGTGGATCGAGGTGAGCACGTCCTGCTGCACGAGGCGCTGCGACAGGATGATCGCGTCCTCGTAGTTGTGGCCTTCCCAGCACATGAACGCGACGAGCAGGTTGCGGCCGAGGGCCATCTCCCCCTCGTCGGTGCACGGACCGTCGGCGATGACCTGGCCGGCTTCGACCCGGTCACCCTCGAACACGACGGGCTTCTGGTTGACGCAGGAGCCGGCGTTCGAGCGGCGGAACTTGTGCAGCAGGTACGTACGGCGGTGACCGTCGTCCTGGTGCACCGTCACGTAGTCGGCACACAGGTCCTCGACCAGGCCACCGACCTCGGCGACGACCACGTCACCGGCGTCGACCGCGGCCCGGTACTCCATGCCCGTACCGACCAGCGGCGACTCGGCCTTCACCAGGGGCACGGCCTGACGCTGCATGTTCGCGCCCATGAGGGCACGGTTGGCGTCGTCGTGCTCGAGGAACGGGATCATCGCGGTCGCGACCGAGGTCATCTGCCGCGGCGAGACGTCCATGTAGTCGACCTGCGTGCCAGGCACGTAGTCGACCTCACCGCCCTTTCGGCGGACCAGGACCCGGTCCTCGGCGAACGTGCCGTCACTGCTCAGCACGGCGTTCGCCTGGGCCTTGATGTACCTGTCCTCCTCATCGGCGGTCAGGTAGTGGACCTCGTCGGTGACGACGCCCTCCTGGACCTTGCGATAAGGCGTCTCGATGAATCCGAACGGGTTGACCCGCGCGAACGTCGAGAGGGCGCCGATCAGGCCGATGTTCGGGCCTTCCGGCGTCTCGATCGGGCACATCCGGCCGTAGTGGGACGGGTGCACGTCGCGGACCTCGAAGCCGGCCCGCTCACGCGACAGACCACCGGGGCCGAGCGCGCTCAGCCGGCGCCGGTGGGTCAGGCCCGCCAGCGGGTTGGTCTGGTCCATGAACTGGGACAGCTGCGACGTACCGAAGAACTCCTTGATCGCCGCCACGACCGGACGGATGTTGATCAGGGTCTGCGGCGTGATCGCCTCGACGTCCTGCGTCGTCATGCGCTCGCGGACGACGCGCTCCATCCGGGACAGGCCCACGCGGACCTGGTTCTGGATGAGCTCGCCGACGGTGCGCAGGCGACGGTTACCGAAGTGGTCGATGTCGTCGGCCTCGTAGCCCTCCTCACCGGCGTGCAGCCGGCAGAGGTAGTCCACGGTCTTGACGACGTCTTCCTCGGTGAGGACACCCCGGGTGATCGGGACGTCGATCTCGAGCTTCTTGTTGAACTTGTAGCGACCGACCTTGGCGACGTCGTACCTCTTCGGGTTGAAGAAGAGGTTGTCGAGCAGGGTCTGCGCGTTCTCCCGGGTCGGGGGCTCGCCAGGGCGGAGCTTGCGGTAGATGTCGAGAAGGGCCTCGTCCTGGCCGGCGATGTGGTCCTTCTCGAGCGTGGTCATGAGCAGCTCGGACCAACCGAAGCGCTCGCGGATCTGATCCGCCGACCAACCGATCGCCTTGAGCAGGACGGTGACTGCCTGCCGGCGCTTGCGGTCGATCCGGACACCGACGGTGTCGCGCTTGTCGATGTCGAACTCCAGCCAGGCACCCCGGCTCGGGATGACCTTGACGCTGGACAGGTCACGGTCGGAGGTCTTGTCCGGCTCCTTCGTGAAGTACACGCCCGGCGACCGGACGAGCTGGCTCACCACGACGCGCTCAGTGCCGTTGATGACGAACGTCCCCTTGGGGGTCATCATCGGGAAGTCGCCCATGAACACGGTCTGGCTCTTGATCTCGCCAGTCGTGTTGTTGGTGAACTCCGCGGTCACGAACAGCGGCGCGCAGTAAGTCAGATCCTTCTCCTTGCACTCCTCGATCGAGGCCTTGACCTCGTCGAAGCGTGGAGACGAGAAGGACAGCGACATAGTGCCAGAGAAGTCCTCAATGGGACTGATCTCTTCGAGGATCTCTGCGAGGCCCGAGTGGGCGTCCTGGTCGTCCGTCGACCGGGCCTGCCAAGCCTCGTTGCCAACCAGCCAGTCGAAGGACTCGGTCTGGAGGGCAAGAAGGTTGGGGACCTCAAGTTGCTCGGTGATCCTGCCGAAAGAGACACGGCGGGGTGCGTAAGCGCTCGACGTACGGCTGGTCTTCGCAGGGCGGGAAGCTGCCAAGATGCGTCCTTCCGAGGACCGGTGCTGCTGATGCGGCTGCAGCTGCGGTATGCAACTGTTTGCGTGCACTCCAACAAGCCCCCAAGAATTCATCCATACGGATGTCTTGGCAGGGTTCAAGGCAGAAGGCAGCGCAAACTAGCAGTGTAGCCGCTCGGCTAACCGCTGTCCAGCCCACACCTCAGGTTGCCTGCGGAGCCTGTCCCCACAGCCTCTGACCTGCGCCTTCATGGCCAGGGCCTAGGTGGGGCCGCTCAGAACGCGGCACTTCTCCCTCGGTGCCACCGACGGTTACCCATCGGGTGGCTGTCGCAAGCGCGGAGAACTTGCTGATGTCAGCGTGCCTGTCAGCGGACACTCAGTCAAGGGCTGCGCTGCGGGTCGGTCTCGCGCCGCCTGGTGGCGGACGCGTCACAGGGACATTACTCCACGGATTGCCGGATTAAGCGGTCTTTGCCGGTCGGGAGACCGACAGCTGACCCTAAGCCATTCACCAGGGACAACGGGCGGAAAAACACGGACGGCGAGGACCTGAACACAGGTTCTCGCCGTCCGCAAGGTAAAGCAGCGGAGCGTTAGATCACTTGAGGGTGACCTTGGCGCCTTCGCCCTCGAGCTTGGCCTTGGCGGCCTCGGCCTTCTCCTTGTTGACACCCTCGAGGATCGCCTTGGGGGCGCTCTCGACGGCGTCCTTGGCCTCCTTGAGGCCCAGGCCGGTCAGCTCACGCACGACCTTGATGACCTGGATCTTCTTGCCACCGTCGCCCTCGAGGACAACGTCGAACGAGTCCTTCTCGGCCTCGGCCTCGACGGCCGGGCCGGCCTGCGCCGGGCCGGCCATCGCGACGGGCGCGGCGGCCTTGACGTCGAAGACGTCCTCGAACGTCTTCACGAACTCGGAGAGCTCGATGAGGGTCATTTCCTTGAACGCGTCGAGCAGCTCGTCGGTGCTGAGCTTCGCCATGTCTGGCAACCTTTCCTAGCTTCTGATGTAAAAGAACTGCGCGGTTCGCGAGGGCCGTCAGGCGGCCTCGGCGGAACCGTCCTTCTCGCGCTCGGCACGCAGGGCGTCCACCAGGCGTACGGCCTGGGAAAGCGGAGCCTGGAACGTCGCCGCGGCCTTGCTCAGGTTGCCCTTCATGGCGCCGGCCAGCTTGGCCAGCAGCACCTCACGGGACTCGAGGTCGGCAAGCTTGTTGACCTCTTCAGCGGTGAGGGACTTGCCCTCGAAGACGCCGCCCTTGATGACCAGGACGGGGTGGGCCTTGGCGAAAGCCCGCAGGCTCTTGGCCGCCTCGACCGGGTCCCCGCTGACGAAGGCGAGCGCGGTAGGACCGGTGAACAGCGTGTCGAGGCCCTCGATGCCCGCGTCGGTCGCCGCACGCTTGGCCAGCGTGTTCTTCGACACGGAGTACTTGGTCTCCTTGCCGAGCGAGCGCCGCAGCTCGGTGATCTGCTTGACCGTGAGGCCGCGGTACTCGGTCAACACGGTGGCCGCCGAGTTACGGAAGTGCTCCGTCAGCTCAGCCACGGCATTGGCCTTGTCGGCCCGGACCGGCTTGTCCGCCATGTCCCTCCTCTCTCAGTGCTCAGAACCACTGGCCTGGAGAAGGAACCAAGAATGAGAAACGCCCCGGCGCAGGGCGCACGGGGCGGAACAGGCTCAAAACATGAGCCAGATTCACGAACCGTTCTCCCCTGCGCGGGTCGCCCGCATCCGGCGGGACCTTCGACCGCGACCTCCGTCATTGCTGACGGCGATTGCGGCGACCAGCGGTCTATGGGTGAAACTTCAATAACGGAGAATACGCGGTCTCGACCTCACCGCCAAATCGGGCCCGTTCCTGCCACGCGCGCAAAGCAGCCACACCCGTGGAGCACGCCCGGCCCCCTGGCAGAGGTCGTGACTCAGGACCCGCCGACGACGCGGCATTCCGCCCCTCCAGGAGCGCCGGCGACGCAGCCCGCCGCCCTTCAGGAGCGCCGGCGACGCAGCCAGCCGTAGCCGGCGAAGGCGACCGCGCACCAGGCCGTGGCCCAGGCGACGAGCAGGACGATCGTGCCCGCCGGTGGGACGCCACTGCCGGTCGGCGGTAACGCGTCGGCAAGCTCCCGGGCGGTCGCCATCACCGGCGGGACCAGCCAGGGGGCCCAGGAGCTGGACAGCCCGAGGACCACTACCAGGACCGCGGCGGTGATCAGCACCGTCACGCCCAGCCGGACGCTGCCCGTCACCGCCCGGCTGGCGAGCGCGCCCACCGCCACCGCCG
This sequence comes from Paractinoplanes ferrugineus, assembly GCF_016862195.1. Classification (GTDB taxonomy): domain Bacteria; phylum Actinomycetota; class Actinomycetes; order Mycobacteriales; family Micromonosporaceae; genus Actinoplanes; species Actinoplanes ferrugineus. The sequence continues at coordinate 327,496 of NZ_BOMM01000012.1, forward strand.
GCGGCACGGCCAACAGGTGCGCCAGGACGCCCAGCAGCATGCCGCTGGCCAGTTCCTTGTTCGGGTCGATGCCGTGGAACAGCCAGGGGGCGGCCATCGCCGCCGCGCCGACCACCAGGGCGACCACGAGAGCGGCCAGGAGGCCGCCGGTCGCCTCGCGAGCCGGGCCGACCGACAGCCGGGCCAGTCGGCGCTGCACATCGGGCTCGGTGTCGAGCAGCAGCTTGGTGAGCCACGCCAGGACCGGGAACAGGGCGGCGGCCGAATAGCCGTAGGCGACCGCAGCCGGGGATGCTCCCCCGCCGTAGATCACGCCCAGCTCGACGAGCACGGCGATCAGCGGGGCCAGCGCCCGGCCGCCCCGGACGAAGCCCGCTATCCGCATCCACACCAGGGCGCTCAACGGGGCTTCCGATCCGCTCGCGCCCTCGGGTCGCGGCCTGGCTCGGCGATGACGGGCGCACCCCGTACATCAGCATCTGGATCTTTCACCCGCAGCACCCGGTGGCCGGCGGCACGCAGCTCGGCCACCGCCTGGGTCGCCTCCGACCGGCGGACCGCCAGTTCGACGATGACCTCGCCCTCCGGTGTTTTCTCGGGCGACGGTTGCAAACCGTGCTCGGAGACCGTCCAGTGGATCGCGCCCGGAAGCGCGGTGATCTCGCCTCGATGGTCGCTGACCAGCACGATGCCGCCGGCGTGGGTCACCTCGGCGACGATTTCCGGGATCAGCGTGCGCGCGACCGCGTCGAGGCCTTCCCACGGTTCGTCGAGAACCAGCAGACCCGGCGGGAGCAGCAGGGCCTGGGCCAGACCGACCTTCTGCGCGGTGCCCTTGGAGAGGTCGCCGAGGCGGGTCGCGGCGTGCTCGGTGAGCAGGAGGCGCTCGATCCAGCGGTCGGCCGCGTGCGGGTCGGTGACGCCGCGGACCAGGGCCATGCGACGCAGGTAGTCGCCGGCGGTGAAAGGCTGATCGGCGGGGAAACGCTCGGGGACCCAGCCGACGATCGCCGGACGGTCGCTGACCCGGCCGCGGACCGGGCGCAGGACCCCGGCGGCGAGCTGAAGGAGAGTCGACTTGCCGGCGCCGTTGCGGCCCAGGACCACGACCGTCGCGCCGGGCTCGACCGCCGCGCCGATGTCGCGCAGCGTCCAGGCGGCCCGCCTCGCATATCGGAACCAGACACCCTCGAAGCGCACGGCGGAAGCCTGCCACAAAGAAGGCCCCCGGGTTGTCCCCCGGGGGCCTGCTTGAACAGCTTTCGAATCAGGCCTCGGCGCCCGTGAAGCCCTTCACGATGTTCGGGTCGACCGGAACGCCCGGGCCCATCGTGGTCGTGAAGGTGACCTTACGGAGGTACTTGCCCTTGGCCGCGGACGGCTTGGCCCGCAGGACCTCGTCGAGCACGGCGCCGTAGTTGTCGGCCAGCTGAGCCTCGGAGAACGAGGCCTTGCCGATGATCAGGTGCAGGTTGGAGTGCTTGTCCACCCGGAAGGTGATCTTGCCGCCCTTGATCTCGTTGACCGCCTTGGTGACGTCCATCGTGACCGTGCCGGTCTTGGGGTTCGGCATGAGACCACGCGGGCCGAGGATGCGGGCGATCCGACCGATCTTGGCCATCTGGTCCGGGGTCGCGATCGCGGCGTCGAAATCGAGCCAGCCACCCTGGATGCGGGCCACCAGCTCGTCGGTGCCGACCTCGTCGGCGCCGGCCGCCACGGCCTCTTCCGCCTTGGGGCCCTGGGCGAAGACGATCACGCGGGCCGTCTTGCCGGTGCCGTGCGGCAGGTTGACCGTGCCGCGGACCATCTGGTCGGCCTTACGCGGGTCGACACCCAGCCGCATCGCAACCTCGACGGTCGCGTCGAACTTGGTGGCGCTGCTTTCCTTGGTGAGCTTGATCGCCTCAGCCGGCTCGTAGAGCTTGTCGGCGTCGATCTTCTCCATCGCGGCGCGGTACGCCTTGCTGCGCTTCACTTCGCATTACTCCTGTGGTTGATGGCGGGGCTCCGCGTTTCGGAAGCCCCTCCCACTGACTTGCTTGTCAGATCTTGGTGACCTGGTTGAAGTTGAGCTCCACCGGCGTCTCACGACCGAAGATGGAGACCAGAACCTTCAACTTCTGCTGGTCCGCATTGATTTCGCTGATCGAGGCCGGCAGCGACGCGAACGCGCCGTCGGTGACCGTGACCGAGTCGCCCACCTCGAAGTCGAGGACCTTGATCTCGGGCTTGGCCTTCTTCTCCTCGGTCTCGACCGCCGGGGCCAGCCACTTCAGCACCTCGTCGAGGGAGAGCGGGGCGGGCCGGTCGACCCGGTCGGTGGCGCCCACGAAGCCGGTCACACCGGGCGTGTTGCGCACACACGAGTAGGACTCGGGAGACAGATCCATCCGGACCAGGATGTAGCCCGGGAAGACCTTGTTGTTGACCTGCTGGCGCTTGCCGTTCTTGACCTCGACCTCTTCGCGGGTCGGCACCTCGACCTGGAAGATGAAGTCCTCCATGTCGAGGGACGTGATCCGGGTCTCGAGGTTGGTCTTGACCTTGTTCTCGTAACCGGCGTACGAGTGCACGACGTACCAGTCGCCGGGCGCGTAGCGCAGCTTCTGCCGCAGCTCCTGCACCGGGTCGAAGTCTTCGTCGTCCTCGGCGGCCGGAACGGCGGGGGCGGCCTCAACCGACTCCTCAGCGTCCGCCGTGGCCACCGACGACTGCTCGTCGACGGACTGCGCGGTCTCGTCGTCGTACTCAGGCACGCTCGCTCACTTCCAGGTAAAGGTTTACTTGCCGCCGAACGCCCAGAGGATGCCCTTACCGAACCCGTAGTCCAGGACAGCCACGATGGCGGTCATGATCGTCACGAACACGACCACGATCGTCGTGTAGGTCAGCAGTTCCTTGCGGGTCGGCCAGATGACCTTACGCAGTTCGCTGACGACCTCACGGAAGAACCCACCGATGCGACCGAAGAAGCCCGACTTGCGGGTCTCCCTCTTGGCCTTGGGCGCGTCACCCTTGGTCCGCTCCTTGACGGCGGCACCGCCACGGCCTACCGGCTCGTCAGCGTCGTCGTCGTCAGCCACGTCCTCGGCGACGGCATCGTCGAAGACCTCGTCGTCGGCCGGGTCGCCGGCGTCACCGGGTCGGTTCCTCTCGGCCATGCCGCCCTACTTCCGTGTCGGTGGTGGTGGACCCCCGTCGGCGCTCGATCCGGCGCGGGGGTCGTGCGGACCGCGCACCGGGCGGGCACGTCAGGAGAGTTACGCAGGGGTGACAGGACTTGAACCTGCAGCCTGCGGTTTTGGAGACCGCTGCTCTGCCAATTGAGCTACACCCCTGTGCGAGGCGGTTTGTCCTGATCGAAATCTGCTCCGCGCAGGATCGCTCAGGGGGTCACTGCCCCACGGCTGACGAGTGTACGGGTTCACACCCCGTTCGCCCAACCCGCCCTACCGCTTACGCACCACGGCTTGCGCCAGGGACAGAACTTTCTCGCCCCGGCAGGTCGCCGTCAGTGCCAATTTCGTGTGCCCCTCATCGGTCTGACCTCGCTCGGAGACCGTCACGACGACTTCGGTGCCCTCATCGGTGTCCGGGACCGGAACCGGGCGCGCGAAGCGCACGCTGAGCTCCACGACCGCGTCCGGGGCGCCGGCCCACGCCGTCACGGTCCGGCTGACCAGAGCCATGGTGAACATGCCGTGGGCGATCACGCCGGGCAGGCCGACACCGGTCGCGAAACGCTCGCTCCAGTGGATCGGGTTGAAGTCACCGGAGGCGCCGGCATAGCGGACCAGATCGGCCCGGGTGACCCGATAGGTGGTCTCCGACGTGGTCACGCTACGTCCTCCTTGCCGCGCTGGACGAGCTTGGCCCAGACCGTCACTACCGTTTCGCCGGCCTCGGTACGCACGTCGCTGCGGGTGGTCATGAAGTCGTGGCCGCCCCGGGAGGTGATGTCCTCGACCGTGTTCACACACACCAGCGCGTCGCCGGCCACGATCGGGCGGGCGTAGGCGAACTTCTGGTCGCCGTGCACCACCCGGGTGTAGTCGATGCCCAACTCCGGGTCCTCGACGATCTGCTGGTGGCTGGAGGCCATCGTGAGCACGATCGGGAAGGTCGCCGGGGCGATGACGTCGGGGTAGCCGATCGCGCGGGCCGCCTCCGGGTCGTGGAACTCCCGGTCGGTGGCGCCGATGGCGCGGGCGAACTCGCGGATCTTCTCCCGCCCGACCACATAGGGCTCGGTGGGCGGATAGCTTCGTCCGACGAAAGATTGGTCCAGGGGCATGCGCACAAACTACTCCGCAGGCCCCGCAGACAACTCTGCGCCGCCCATCGGTTCGACGGACGGCGCAGGTGGAACGCTTCGGGTCAGCGAGTCTCGCGGTGCAGGGTGTGCTTCCCGTCCCGGGGGCAGAACTTCTTCAGCTCAACGCGGTCCGGGTCGTTACGGCGGTTCTTACGGGTGATGTAGTTCCGCTCCTTGCACTCCGTACACGCCAGGGTGATCTTCGGACGGACGTCGGTCGCCTTGGCCACGGCAAGGTGCCTTCCTGCTCACAGGGTTACTTAACGACCTAACAGAGTACGTCCTCGGTCGGCCGATCTGCAAAATGGGACCCTTGAAGGGGTCCCGTCGCAAGTAGCGGTGGCCGGACTTGAACCGGCGACACAACGATTATGAGCCGTTTGCTCTACCAACTGAGCTACACCGCCGTGCCAGGCTCTAGTTCTGCGCCTGCGGCGGGGAACCAACCCGGTAGAGCCCCCTTACGGAATCGAACCGTAGACCTTCTCCTTACCATGGAGACGCTCTGCCGACTGAGCTAAGGGGGCCTGCGCGCGATCTCTCGCTCGCTTGAGAAAGCTTACACAACCCGTGCCCGGGGGAGAAATCGACTCCCCCACTTACCGAAAACCGCTGGTCAGATGACCGCTCGAAGGCGGCGGACCTCGCCCGTCGGGGTCGTCTCGGGCTCGGTGCGAGCGTTGAACCAGGCCTCGAGCCGCTCATAGGGCAGCGGACGGGAGAACAGGTAGCCCTGACCGATCTCACAGCCCATCTCCTCGAGCAGGTCGAGGGTCAGCTCGCTCTCCACCCCCTCGGCCACCACCGTCAGGCCGAACTCGCGGGACAGGCTCACGACCGCCCGTACGATCGCCAGGTCGCCCGAGTCGGTGGCCATGCCCTGTACGAAGCTGTCGTCGATCTTCACCTCGTGCACCGGCCACTGCCGCAGATAGGACAGCGACGAGGCACCCGTGCCGAAGTCGTCCACACTGAGCCGGACGCCCAGATCGCGCAGGCGATAGAGGGTGGGCAGCACCCGTTCGACGTCGCCGAGCATGCCCGGCTCGGAGATCTCGAAGGTGACCTGGGCGGCCGCCACCCCGTTCGCCGTCAGCAGCGCCTCGACCTGATCGGGGAAGCGCGAGTCGAGCAGGGTGCGGACCGAGAGGTTGACCGCGATCGACAGTGGGCGGTCGGCGTCGGACCACTCCCGGCAGCGCCGCAGGCCCTCGCTCAGCACCCGCTCGGTGAGCTTGGCGAGCTGGCCGGTGTGCTCGGCGACGGCCACGAAATCCTCCGGGGCCACCTCGCCGTGCGTCGGGTGCTGCCAGCGGGCCAGACACTCCACCCCGACCAGATGACGGTCGGCCAGCGTGACCTTGGGCTGGAAGTAGACGTCGAGCTCGTCGTTGTCGAGGGCCTTGCGCAGATCGGCCGCGATCCCCAGCCGGCGGACGGCTCGGGACTCCAGGGCCGGGTGGAACAGCTGCACCCCGTACGGCAGCACCTTGGCCGCGTTGGCGGCCAGTTCGGCCCGCTGCAGCAACGTCTCCGGGTCCGCGCCGTGGTCGGGGTAGACCGCGACACCCACCGCCGTGTCGACGTCGAGGGTGAGCTTTCCGACCGTCATCGGCCCGCGCATCTGCTCGCGCATCTCGGTGGCCAGCTCGACGGTCGCGTCGGTGCTCTCGGCCCGCAGCGTGACCACGAACTCGTCGCCGCCGATCCGGCCGACCAGGGCGCCCGGCCCGGCGATGCCCCGAAGCCGCTCGGCCACCTCGGCGAGCAGCTCGTCGCCGGCACCGTGGCCCATCGACTCGTTGACGTCGCGCTGGCCGTCCACATCGAAGAGCAGCACCACGACGACCTCGTCCTCGGCGCGCACCTTCACCGACTCGGCGAGCGCGTCGATGACCCGGCGGCGGTTGGGCAGGCCGGTCAGCCGGTCGTGGTAGGCGTCGTAGCGCAGTCGCTCGACCAGCCGGGAATTCTCCACCGCGACCGCGGCGTGCGCCGCGACGGTTTCGAGCACCTGCACGTCGGCGTCGCGGAACGTCCGGGTGTCGCCGATCCGGTTGATCACCTCGAGGCTGCCGATCGTCGTGCGACCCGACCGCAGCGGCACCACCACCACGTCCTTGACCTTGGCCGCCTGCAGGTTGGGCAGCAGGTCGGCGGCGGAGCGCAGCCGGGGGCCGACGGCGACCGTCTGCCCGTCGGTGATCGATCGCTCGCGCACCGCCGACGGTGTGATCGACAGGTCGAGCAGGCCCTTGTTCTCCACCCGGGCGGTGAGCAGCAGCTCCGGGTAACGGCCCTGGGGGGCAAGCCACAGCGTCGCGTATTCCGCGCGCATCAGGGCCCGGACCCGGCCGAGCAGCACGTCGGGCAGGCTCGCGTCGGTGCCGGCCTCCCGGATCGCCTGCGTCAGCTCGTAGACCTCGGCGAGCGTGCGGTGCTGGCGGAAGAACTCGGCGAGCGAACGCAGCACCAGAACCATCGCCGAGGCGAGGACCAGCAGCAGGAGCGTGGCCCACCAGGTGCTGGCGAGGGCGACGATGAAGACGAGGCCGACGATGACGTTGATGCTGGCGATCAGCGCCGGCGCCCAGAGCGCGCTGAGAACGTCCTGACCGGCTCGGATGCCCTGCACCAGGCTCATCACCGCGGCCAGGCAGAAGACCTCGAAGAACCACTCGACGGCCACGGCCGTGAACAGGATCGCCCAGGTGCCGGGCCCGGCCCCGCGAATGTCGGGGAGCGCGGCGACCACGAGCACGGCCACCGAGGCGCCGGCCGCGGCCTTGGCGACGTTGAACCACATCTTCGTGGTCGGCGTCGCGGCGCGGAGCTGGCACACGACCATGGCCAGCGTGACGACGCTGATCATCATGGGTGGCGACAGGAAATACAGCGCCAGAACGAACGGGACCTCGGTCAGCGCCACCTTGAAGACGCTGCGCCCGACCACGAAATTGAGCACGCCGATGTCGGCGGCGATATAGAGCACGAACGCGAGCAGGCCGGCCAGCCAGGCCTCATACCAATCCGGATGAGCCACCCAGAACGATGCCAGGCAGATCAGCGCGAAGATCGCTAGAGGATTGGTGACCAGCCACGCGTATTGCGCAGAGCGACGCCGCGCCGTAGAACGCCCAGCCATAGTGCTCCCTTGCAGGTCAAGGCGGTGCTACAGCGTTGCTGCGAGTCGTCTGCAGTTACTCCCAGGTGATGAGGCTTGAACTTTCCACCGCGGCGGGAGCTGCGCTTCCTTGGTGCGCCCCAGCCGCATTGCCGACCCCACCGACGACAGCGGCGAGGACGAAAACCAAGCCGACGAAGTGGCCCAGTTTCCTTGTGAACATCTTCGGCTCCTGCGTTTCTAGAGATGTACCCGTGGGGGGTCACATGATGGTGCCACACCAGGTGTGCGATGGGCAGTGTGCACGAGAGACTCGGCGACCCACATACCTAAATCCTGACCGAACGGCTGAGGTACCGGGCCGGTTTCACCCACCAAAATTGACGGCTTTCTGCCGGATTTAGGGCCTTAAGTGAGGGCATTTCACCTCTGCTTCGTCAAGATCACTTGACGTCAAGGGCGCCTGACGGACAGAGTGGGGCCATGGCGGCGTCACCGGACGAACTGGAGCGACAGCACACCCTCTCGACCGCTACAACGCGGTACGACGAGCTGAGGATGCGGGACGCATTGGCCGCGATGGCCGGTGAGAACGACGGCAACTCCCCGCCCCTGAGCCAGGAGGAAGCGCTCGAGATGCTGGCCCTCAGCGAGGTGGTCATCCGCAAGGCCGGTTATGGCCGGCAGTCGATGGTGCGCTCGGCCCGCAACGCCGGTGCCTCGTGGACGCTCATCGGGTCGGCGCTGGGCAGCAGCAAGCAGGCCGCCTGGGAGTCCCACTCCCGATGGCTGGAGGAGCAGGGACTCTCCTCCTAGGACCGGACTAGGAGCCGACGGCCGCGGGCCGGTCGGTGGCGCTGTACTGCGACCACGAACCCGGGTAGAGCCGGCCGGGCGCGAAGCCGGCCCGCTCCAGCGCCAACAGGTTGTGGCACGCGGTCACCCCGGAACCGCAATAGGACACGACCTCCGTGTCACCGGTGACCCCGGCCGCCTCGAACCGCTCACGCAGCCGATCGGCCGCCAGCCACCGGCCGGCCGCGTCCACGTTTTCCCGGCAGGGCACGCTGCGGGCGCCCGGGATGTGCCCCGGCCGCGGGTCGATCGGCTCGGACTCACCGCGGAACCGCTCGGGCTGGCGCGCGTCGATCACCACAAAGGAGCCCGACCCGGCGTCATCGATGTCGGCCAGGCGGCCCGCCGGCCAATCACCTGCGGTGAAAGTCGCCCGGGGACGCTCCGGCACGGTGGTCTCGAGCTTTCCGGTGTACGCGGTGAGGCCGCCGTCCAGCAGAGCGGCGTCGTGCCCGAGAGCGCGAAGCATCCACACCAGCCGGGCCGCCATCACGCCACCCGCGTCGTCGTACGCAATGATCGTGTCGTCGTCGCCGATGCCCAGCTCGGCCATCCGTTCGGCGAAGGCCGCGGCCGCCGGCAGCGGATGCCGGCCGTCAGCCGGCCCGCCGTGCGCCGCCAGATCGTGATCCATGTCCACGAAGACGGCGCCGGGCAGATGGCCCCGCTCGTAGGCCGCCCGGCCGGAGCGGCCGTCCAGGTAGTACCTGACGTCGGCGAGCACCATGTGCTCGTCGACCTGGGCCAGCTCGACCACCGGTTCGATCACCACGGCACCACGTTATCGGCTCACCAGACCGAGTTTGAGTCCGAACCCCAGCAGGACGGCGCCGGTGCTGCCGTCCACCGCCGTGCGCACCCGCCGCCGGGCGAGACGGCCGCGCAGCGCCCCGGCGCCGAGGATGATCGCGGTGAACCAGAGAATGCCCTCCAGATCGTGCACGAGGGCGAGCAGGACGCCGACCAGCAACGGGGATTCGCCGGCCGGGATGAACTGGGGCAGCACCGCCACATAGAAGGCGCCGACCTTGGGGTTGAGCAGATTGGTGAGAAGCCCTCGCCCGAACGTCGACCAGAACGTCGCCGTCTGCACCTCGCCGCCCACGCTGACATCTGATTTGTCACGGAATGCGGCCCAGATCAGCTTTACGCCCAGATAGACCATGTAGCCGGCACCGACCACCCGCAAGATCGTGTACGCCACCTGCGAGGCCGTGAGCAGCGCCGACACCCCGACAGCGGCGGCCGCACCCCAGGTGAGGGCACCCGCGCCCACCCCGAGGGCGGTCGCGAAAGCCGGCCCGCGCCCCATCGTCACGGCGGCGCGCAGCACCAACGCCGTGTCCAGCCCCGGCGTGATCGTCAACAAGGCGCCCAGTACGGCGAACGACAGAACGGCGTGTGTCAGCTCCACACGCCGTTTCTAGTCGCTACTGCTCAATGCTTGCCACTGCTTATCTGCCGGCGACCCCGCGGCCGGAACCGGACCAGGGCGAAACCGACAAGCACGAGCGCCAGGATCGTCGTCACCACGGTGATGACGCCGCCCCGGACGGCCGTGCCGACCACCACCAGGCTCAGGCCGGCACCGAAAAGCAGGTGATAGAAGCCGGCGTCACGGGCCGTGCGGAACGTCCGCAGGGTCGGCTCCGGTGCGCGCCCGGTGAACAGGACCCCGGCCCCGAACGCCACCAGCGCCAGCCCGGCGACCCCGCCGACCAGCATGGTCCACGTACTGGTGCTCATCGTCCCAGTCTGCCGCCGGGCGGCTCGCGATCAGCGGTAATTCGTGAACTGGAGGGCCACGCCGAAGTCCTCCGCCTTGAGCAGCGCGATCACGGCCTGCAGATCGTCCCGCTTCTTGCCGGTGACCCGCAGCTGGTCGCCCTGGATCTGGGCCTGCACGCCCTTGGGCCCCTCGTCGCGGATCTTCTTGCTGATCACCTTGGCCTTGTCGGTCTCGATCCCCTCGATCACCTTGCAGTCGATCTTGTAGGTCTTGCCCGACTGCCGCGGCTCACCGGCATCCAGCGACTTCAGCGAGATGTTCCGCTTGACCAGCTTCTCCTTGAACACGTCGAGCGCCGCCGTAGCCCGCTCCTCGGTCTCCGACGTGATCGTCATGCCGTTCTCGCCCGACTTGGCGATGCTGGTGCCCGTGCCCCGGAAGTCGAACCGGGTGCCAAGCTCCTTCTCCGCCTGATTGAACGCGTTGTCGACCTCCTGACTGTCGACCTTGCTGACGATGTCGAAGGACGGGCTTGCTGCCATGATCAGACTCCTGCGGCTGTCGTACGTCGATGGATTCGGAGGCAACGGTCCCGCGCCCCGACATGCCGACCGTACCCGGTTGCGTACCGGCCCCGCGGTACGGCTATTCTGTTGTCCGCTGCGGCGAGAGATCCTGCAGCAAGCCCAGGCGGGTTGCCCGAGCGGCCAATGGGAGCGGACTGTAAATCCGTCGCGAAAGCTACAGAGGTTCGAATCCTCTACCCGCCACAGACATTGAGAACGGCCCCGGTACCAGCGGAAACGCTGACCGGGGCCGTTCTCGTTGTGATCTAGCAAGTCCGGCAAGATCCGGCCGCCTACGACCCTCTACGGGAACATGGCGGGAACACGCTGGGGCCAAGATCCGGCTTTCGGCGCCGCCTGCATCGGGACTCCCCGTGGCGTCCGCCGGCGTCTCGCCGAGCTGCGCGAGCCGACTCGGCCGCGGGCTCCGCGGAGAGGAATTGCGATGCATCAGCAAGCCAAGTCCGATCTCGTGCGGGTGCTCTTCTCCTTGGACGTGGACGAAGACGGGTGGCCGCCGGTAAGTGCGGAGACGATGTGGGCAAGGGTCCTTTCACCCGACCGAGTTGAGATCGACAACGTGCCGTTCTTCGTCCGCGGCCTCTCCTCCGGCGATGAAGTCCGCGTCGTGCGTGACGATGACGGCATGCTCGTGGGCACCGAAGTGATCGAGTGGGCGGGTCACTGCACCGTGCGAGTGGTCCCGTTCCCAGGCGGCCCGCTCGCAGGTAACCTTCAACGGGTCCTGGACGCCTTCGCCCCACTGGGCATCACCGGTGAGGGAATCGAGCACTTCGGTCTCATCGCGCTGGACATCCCACCCGACGCCGACCTCCAGGCCGTCATCGGGCTTCTGCGCTACGGGTTCGAAGAGGGCTGGTGGGACTACGAGGAAGGCAACGTCAGCGAGGACTGGCGCTCGGCTGGATAGCTTCTCTGTACTACTCACGCCAGCGTGCCGCTTTCCAGGGACGCCATGCCGCCTGAGGTGCCGTACCGTGAGCGGAAGCATCTTCTTATAAACCGTTGCTGGAGGTGACGTCGTCGATGAGCGTGGGAGTGGTTGACCACGTCGGTCCATGGACTGAGGACGAGTATTTTGCGCTCGGCGAGACGACGGACCGGATCGAGCTCATCGATGGGAGCCTGGTGGTGAGCCCCGCGCCGAGCATGAGCCATCAGCGCCTCTCCCGCCGCCTGGCGAACGCCCTGGAGGACGGCGCCGAGCCGGCCGGGCTCTTCGTCTACGAGGCGATCAACGTCCGGTTGAACACCGGCCGCATCGTCATTCCCGACCTGGCTGTGGTGGATCAGGACGAGGAGGCCGTCACGGCAGACGTTTCCCGGGTGCTCCTGATCGGTGAGATCGTTTCGCCGAGCAACGCCGCCATGGACCGTGTGCTCAAGATGCAGCTCTACGCTGCTGCCGGCATCGGGTCGTACCTCCTGGTCGAGCACGAGGCACCAGACTCGCTGACGCTGCGACTCAACCGTCTCGATGGCCAGCACTACGTCGAAGAAACCGTTGTGAAGACCGGCGCGAGCCTGACCTCCGAGTATCCGTTTCGGTTCGAACTCGACACGCGGTCTCTCGTTCGTCGCTGACAGCTACAGCCACCGTCAGCGCCGATCATCCTCGGCCGGCACCACCTATTCGAGGGCAAGCCGCGAAGCGGCGCGGCAGCAACTTAGGCCTCGCCCCGGGACCGCCGACACCCAAAAATTTCGCCTCAGCGGACGATGTAAAGCAGCAAGGTCCCGCCTGGCAGGCTGGCGACTCGGCTCTAGCGGTGGAGCGATGCCTTCTCTTACATGAGGGCTCCTGGGCTTCGTCCTCGACCTCAGTTCCCTGCGTAGTGGCTTGACCCTGTTTCAGCCCATCGGCCGGTGCGCCGGCCGATGCCGGGCGAAGCCCGCCAGCAGGCCGAGCGCATCCGGCCAGCGCCGCGCTTGCGCGGCGCCTTGATCCGGAAGAGGGCGATTCGGCAATACCAGCGCGTTGAAGATCCCCCGAAGCGGTGGTTTCGGTTGGAAACTTAGCCCGATCTCGCACCGCGCGACTGAGCACCTACCCTCAGTTGTCAATATCGACGATGATGTGCGGCATGGCGATCCCAAGTCAGCCGAGTCAACCAGATATCGCTACATTGGGTGCAAATGGTTCTAAAGCCCGCTTCGGCGTAGCCTACCTTCGCTCCATATGCAGTCAGGCTGGCGTGGGTTTTACGGAGACGTCCATCGATGAGGATGTCCTCGCGATCGACGGCAAGGTGGAGTTCGGCGTGGCTGATGCACGCGTACAGGTGAAGTGCACTGGTCGTTTCCGGATCAATGGCGGCGGGACCGCAACTTGGCCTGCAGACGACAGCTGGTGGAAGAAGTGGCATGCGTGCAAGGTGCCCGTCTACTTCGTGCTTCTCGTTCTGGATCCTGATGAACAAGAGCAATGGCTAAACACCTGCCAGACGGAACGTTGCATCGCGCGGCCGGTTTCTGGGTTCGAGTTGACCAGATGCCGCAGGCCTCAGGAATTGTAGTGCCGAAACATCAGCGCCTAACTGCGGACACGCTACGCGACTGGGCCGCCGACGTTGATGCTTGCTTCGGTTTAGAACCGCAAGGCGGCCTCAATGTCCGATGAGCAGACGATTCCCACAGCCAACCAACTCCGGTCTTATCTTCGTTTTAATGGCTGGGCTGAGCAAGCGCCTGGCCCTTCTGGTTCCATATGGACTCGAGAAAATTCCCGTATTGGCGTTCCTGTGGATTCCGACGAAGAATTGCTTTCGGGAGCGCTCAAGAGACTCGCTTTTGCTGAGCGCCGAGATCCTGCCGACGTCGCCTCCAACGTCAAGTACCTCTTATTCGACATTACCCAACTTCGCGCCGACAGCGACTCACGCTATGCTGACACCATTCCGCTTGAAACCGGCGCAAAGATCGTTTCGTCCGCGCGAAAGATGTTCAGAGCATCAGCCACAACCGCAAGGTGGGAACGCGCCCATATAGGCTCCAACTACTCGCGGTATGGCGATGAAATTGTTCGTCGAGCTCTGATGGGACATACCAAGCGAGGATCATACATTATCCCGGTCTTGATGCCATTGCCAGAACCGGACGAGCCTGACAGGCATCAGCCATACCTGAGACAGGACGAAAACGACCATGTCGAATTCCACCGGGCTCCTTCTGAACCCTTCGAACGCCGTGTTGTGCGAACGTTCGCCCAATCTATGCAGGCTCTTCGGGAGATAATTGTCAAACCTGCCCAAGAGCCGCGTTCAGCGCAGGTGCATGAACTTGTCTATCGCGGGGTGAGCCGAGAATTCTGCATGGCGCTTGCCGGTATTCTCGGCCAGCGTTCCGTTGCCGATTTTGAGGCGGCAGTCGACTGGGCCCCGGCCGTCCCCTCCCCTACAACCATGCCACGTAGTGTTTCCATTGAGGCGGAGGCTGAAGACTTAGTCGCCAAGGTTGCAGAAAAACTCAGACAGCAGAAAGTCGATCCGAGCCAAGTATTTTCCGGAACCATTGTTCAGTTGCGCCACGAAAGCCAGGATGATCCTTTCGGCGAAATCGCGGTATCTACAGTCCGCCAAGGGAAGTCGTCGGAGATACTCATTCGATTGCCAATAGAGCTTTACCGTGACGCCTGGCGGTGGCACGACGAAGGGCGGGCCATCTTAGTTGAGGGGACTGTGAGGCGTGCACCAGGCAAGCCGCTCCGTGTCGATAATGCGTTGCGCTTCCACCCGGTGGATGCAATGTTCCTAACTTAAAAATAGTCGGCGAATTGCCAGCAAGTGCATCTCCAGCTAGTCCGTCGTTCTGCCCTCGGGGCCCGTAGGACTCACCCGAACGATGCAGGACGCGCCTTTAGGCCACAAAAATCCTCACAGTTCATCAACGAGCGAAAAGTTACTCGGAAATTTTCTAATAGATTTGTCACGGGACGTGCGCAGTGTGGCGGAATGAGCAACATCACTCTCAGATTAGGGGCGAATGCGCTTCGTGAATTAATATATGTAGACACCGATAAGGTGCGATCGCTTCTTTCCCAGCGAGAGGGAGGCGTCACAGAGGATCAACGTGTCACGGAAAAGAGGCAAGGAGCATTTGCGGGTGGAATTCCCAAAGTAGCCAGTCGTGAGCAGATGTGGGGCACGGAGGAAAGCACGCAGCGCTCCCTCGCCGATGCCGTGTTCCCGCAACTCGAAGAGTCTCTAACGGCGGAGGGTTACCTCTCTGACATCTCGCAGGAGGTCAGTGGGATCACTCCCGATTCCTTTGATGTATTTAAAGACCACTATCCGCCTGGATCTTTTGTCCGCATCACCGCGGCCGCCAGGCTTTTCGATGCGCGATATGCAGCAAACGCTTTTGCCGGATTCGCAACTGCGGCGGATGGCGTATCAGGGATTGATTCTGGCCCCCCAGACGGCAGGAACTGGTTCGCAAAGGAATGGGCCCAGGGTAAAATCTCAAAAAGCCTCACAGGCGACGGCCCCAGACGGTTCTCTTGAATCGTTAATTCCTGATTTTGATCACACCAAAATTGCTGGCCTTCCCGCGAGTCAGCTACGGGCCTTTGTTAAGATTGCACGCGGTGTGTTCCATCCAGGCTTTCACCTTGCGATGGCTCCCGCGGGGGAGGGTGGCGTGAGTATCACTGCGCGACTGCAAGAGGATCGCAGATTCCTTGATAGTGAACCGGAAATTCTTTTCTCGCGATACGGCGTCGGCGAGCAGAAGTGGACGATCGTCGGAACAATTGGCGCCTACTCACCTGGCGCTGACTACGCCCACCAAACGGTTGATATCACGCGTAGCACGGGAGCCGTTGATAGGGGAAGAGTTGCTCAGTTACTCAACGAATTCATAACGCTCTTGGGCACGCTTGGATTCGCTGACCAGCCGCAGCATCCCGGATTTTCGGTAGTTCCCTTCGCGGTATATCGGCCTATCTTGCCGACCGGTGGCATGCAGATCGACGTACGTGACTAATGCTAAGCGATTTTTTATTGCACCGCCGCCTGCCGGGGCCGCTCCTACTGATCCGAAATTGGACCGCCAACTAAACGCGTGGGCCTGCGCGACTGCTGTCCAGGCATGAAGTCGCTCCGCCGCGACTTGCGCTAGATCGGCGATTCGGGCTACGAGCCTCGGCGAACTGCGGACCCGAATGGCGAGCACCGCGACATCGTAAGTGTGTTCGCCGGCCATGCCGCGTGGGTCGATGTACATCCAGTGGTGTGGGCCGTTGGCGATGATGTTGCCGCTGGAGGCGTCTCCGTGGCAGAGGCCGGGAAGGTGATCGCTAGCTAGGTCGGTCAGGAGACCGAGTGCGGCTTTGCGCTCACCGACTGGCGCGACGGTGGTGCCGGGGCGTAGTTCGGTGAGGTTGTCGTCTTCAAGGCGGCCTCGGAGCCAGTCCAGCACTGAGGGCATGCCCGGGAGCGGGGCCGGCTGGCCCCGCATCATCGCCAGCGGTGCGAAGAGCGCACGCGGGTTGACGGTCGCCGGGTCGGTCTGGCTGAGCGGGGTTCCCGGCAGGACCCGGTCGGCGACGGTCCAGGTTCCGTGTTCGGCGACGACAGTTTCGTGAACTCGGGGAGCGGCGCCCAGGTCGGCGAGTGCGACGGCAACGGCTGCCTGGTCGCGGCCGCGTGGGTCTGGACTGCTGCGGAGTACGAGTGGGCCGTCCGGGGTGTCGACCGCGGCGAAGAATCCGTAGCGGGCCTTCAGGATGCCGCGCGGGGTGGGCCCGGTATCGCTCGCAGAGAGTTCGGAACTCTTCTTGGACCTTGGCCGCCCATACGTCCGCCACGTCTGGCCAGCGGCGCTGAACGTTGGCCAGCACGTCGGCCGGCAGGGTGTGCGGATCGGTCATCGGTGCGACTTCACGGAGACACGGTGCAGCGCATCAGCGATGTCCTCCATCGACCCGATCACTATGTCGACTCCGGCTGCGGTGAGCCGCTCGTGCTTGCCGGGTTTGTTGGCGTACGTGGTCTCAAGCACCGGGCTCGCCAGGACACTCGCGTGGTTGCGATTCCGCCCCAGCAGGTCGCCCTGCTGCATCACCACATCACGGAGTACGGCACGGCTCCCGATGGCCGGCTCTTCCGCGGCCTGCACGGTGGTCCCCTCTCCGAGTCGGTCTACGCCCGGTGGTGGAAGCTGGCCCGGAAAGTGGCGTTCACTTCGCACCAGGTCGCCTCGCCTCTGGCGAAGCGTCCATACGACCTTCGTCACGCCGCAGCCTCGCTCTGGCTGAACGCAGGCGTCCCGGCAACCGAGGTCGCCCGGCGACTCGGGCACCGCGTCGCGGTGTTGCTCCGGGTCTACGCCAACTGCATCGACGGCGGCGAGGATGGCGTCAACGATCGCATCCATAACGCACTCAGGTAGCGTGCAGTTCCGGTAACTTCTGGACCTTGTCGGTCGCGATCTTCCATTGATCGGGACGACTCCTCGTTCGAGCCTCAACTCGCCAAGTCCTGGACGGTACAAATTGGCCCGTAACCAACAGAGCGAAACCCGATGTTCTCGCGTCCCCCTTAGTGACCACACGAAGCGTCGCCTATGGTCCGAATCGGGAGGCTACTGCGCCAATCCGGCCTGCGAGATCGCCCTCTTCGACACCGACAATAGTGTCGATTTTGCGGAAATGGCGCATATTATCGCAGCATCTGAAGGCGGGCCACGCGACGACGAAGGTGCGACCCTGACTGCGGATGAGCGAGCGAACTCAGATAATGTGGTTGTACTCTGCGCAAATTGCCACACTAAAGTAGACAAGGTTCCAGGGAGCTACCCCGCCACGCTACTTCACTCTTGGAAAAGTAGACATCAAGATGAACTACGCCGCGCTTTTGGAACTTCCGAATTCGCTGACAGGAAATCCGCGCGTGCATTCATCGAGCCCTTGCTGGAAGAAAACCGTGCGATATTCCTAAGATACGGCCCTGCGGACGGTGTTTTCTCTGAGGCTCGCGCTAGTCAGTGGATCCGACACGCCAAGGGGACGATCATACCCAACAACGCCAGGATAAAGCGCGCGCTACAAAGAAACAACGCACTACTCGGCCCGAGCGAGCGTCGTGTCGCCGAGGAATTCTCAATTCACGCCCTGGAATTCGAGGAGCGCCACTTGTTCGATGATTGGACCGCCGGCTCTAGCCGTTTTCCGACCGGAATGGATGACGTCCTCCGAGGAGACGTGCGGTGACTATGCGGGATTGGGCGGCCGGAAAGCTCCGAGAGGACGGGTATCCCACCGTCATGCCAGTGGGCGAGCACGGTTTACAGGTCGACCGCAAGACGCTACCGCCAGCCTTCGTCTACTGCGTGGAGAGAAAGGGTAATCTCTCTTTCACTGCCAGAGATTTGGATGACGCGATCCGCGAAATGCCAACGGCCCAGGCATTCCTTCTGATAAAGCGTTCCGCCGATGGCAGCGCCTACGAGATGGCAGAGGCTCGTGGCGTCCTCCTTACTCGCATGGGTGACTTGAAGGGAGCCCTCCTCCGGAGTCCGAGGATCTCCGAATACGTCAGCTCCGAACAGCAGTACGTTCGCAATAGGCTCAACTCAAGTTGGCACGTCGCAAATACACGGCGTTGCGGCGAGTTCACCTATGAGGTCAGCCGTAAGGGTGGCCTTAGACCGCTCGTCGCAATATTTTACGCTGACTACGAGCTAACCTCAGACAGCGTCTACTCACTCTTGGCAGCAGAGCCTCGTGTATCAATTAATGCAATCGTAAACACCAATCCTAGTTGCCGCGGGTTCGCGTCCGAGGTCTACGAGGCCGGAAAAGTATCCAATACAAGGATCCTGCTCCTACCAGATTTCCTAAAGAGCTTGGGTCAAGAATGGACATGATCGATCGCTGGCCACACCTTCGGGCACTCCACAGGCAGTTGAGTAAATATCCATCCGTCGAGGCTTGGATATTCGGCTCAGCCCTAGTATCGCCCATTCCGAAAGACATCGACGTATTACTCATGTACAGCAACCGGGACGACATCAAGGCACTTCGCGAAGCCGACTACTGGGGTGACTACGTTCCACCAATCCACATCATTGCTATGACCCACAGCGAGGAGATGCACTACCGCTTCAAGACCGTAACTAGGGCCGTGCGGTTGCTACCGGCAACGGGACTGCAAGCAGGCAGGACGGGAACATGACGGGGACATACCCGCGACGGCTACCCATCGCCGACTAGATGCGCAGGTCGGGTCGTTGTTGATCTTGGTTTCAGGTGTTCACTGCGAATCCGTCGCGAAAGCTACAGAGGTTCGAATCCTCTACCCGCCACCAGGTGCGAAAAGAGGCCCTTGACCAGTGCGAATGCTGGTCGAGGGCCTCTTTTGCGAGTCTCACTTGATCTCGCTCAGAACCGTGTGATCTCACTCGTTACGGCGAATACGCGGCAAAGTTTGGTCAAGATCTTTTCGGCTCGGTCCGGCGGACGGTTTATCTCCGGCAGCTGACTGCCCTGGGTGGTTGCGGGCGTAGGCGCTGAGGCCCGGGGTCACCGAAGTGCGGATCGCCCGGTGGAATCCCACGACGCTGCTGCAGGGCTCCACCGGGATGGGTCCGCGGGTGGCGGCGGGGCGTGTTGATTATCGACGTCGCGGTCGGGCTGTTCGGGGGACGGCGGGTGGCGGCCAGCTCGGTACGGTGGTGCGGGTCTGGTCCACAGTGGGACGAACTGTTCGGGGAGGCGCTGGATGCCGGTGGTGGAGGCTTCGGTGGTCGCTGGGATGGTGATCGCGTGGGCGGTACGCAAGGCGCGCCGGGCTGCGGGCCGGGTGGACGAGACGGTCGACGCGGCGATCGACGTGGGCGCGGACCGGTTGCATGACGTTGTGCTGGCCAGGCTGGGAGAGCCGGTGCGCGAGGATCTCGCGCAGGAGGCAGCGGGTGAGTCGGGGCAGGTCAGCGAGTTGACGCGCCAGCAGGTCGAGTTGGCGGTGGCGGCAGCGGCGCGCCGAGACGAGGCGTTCGCCGCGACGGTTACTGATCTGCTGGCGCAGTTGCGGGCGGCGGGCACTCAGGTGCTGGCCGCGCCGGGGTCGACGGTGTTCACCGGCGAGGTGACCGCGACCGCGTACGACGATGCGACGGCGATCGGGCAGGCCGGCACCGTCAATATCGGCGACCGGCGCCGGGAGGATCCGGACCCTCACCGGCCGGGTCGGCCCGGCCACTGACCGGACCCGGCGACGACGGCGCTCCTGATGGGGTGCCGGGGTGGCAGGCCCCCTCGGGGCCGGGCGGTCTCGGGCACGGTGTGCAGGGCGGCGTCGGGATCGGTGCGGCTCGGACGGTGAACGTGTTCCTGTCCGGAACAGGGCCGCTGGTGCCGCCACGGTCGGCGTACCTGGCGCAGGTCCGCCGGATCGCCCCGCCCCGGTTGGCGGAGAGGGACGCGGAGCTCGCGGAGTTGGCCGGGTTCTGCCTGCAGGAGCAGCGGGGACCGTATGTGTGGTGGCAGGCGGGCCCGTGGGCTGGCAAGTCGGCGTTGTTGTCGACGTTCGTGCTCGACCCGCCGGCGGAGGTCCGCTCAAGGGTGCAGGTGGTGGCGTTCTTCATCACCGCCCGGCTGGCCGGCTCGGACACCCGGGCGGCGTTCGTCGCCGCGGTGAGTGAGCAGTTGACCGCGTTGACCGGGCAGCAGCCGCCCGCAGTGCTCGATGAGGGGTTGCGTGAGGCGTGGCTGCTGAACCTGCTCGCCGAGGCGGCGATGGCGTGCCGGGAGCGCGGGGTGCGGCTGGTGTTGCTGGTCGACGGCCTGGATGAGGACCGCAGCACGGCCGGCGGCGAGCACGCGCACAGTATCGCCGGGCTGCTCCCAGCCGATCCGCCGGCCCGTATGCGGGTGATCGTGGCGGGGCGGCCGAACCCGCCGGTCCCCGACGACGTGCCGCACTGGCATCCGCTGCGTGATCCGGGAATCGTGCGGCGACTGTCCGCGTCGACGTACGCGCGAGATCTGCAGCGCCTGGGCCAGTCCGAACTCAGACGCCTGTTGACGGGTAGCCCGGTCGAGCAGGATCTGCTGGGCCTGCTGGCCGCGGCTCGTGGTGGTCTCTCCGGGCCCGATCTGCGGGAGTTGACCGGCGCCGGGCTGGTAGTCATCGAGGGCGTGCTGCACACCGTGGCCGGGCGGACCTTCACCCGCCGCACCGCCGAGTGGGATCCGGACACCGGGCCGGAGGTGTATCTCCTCGGTCACGAGGAACTGCAACAGGCCGCCACCAGCTATGTCGGCGAGGCCCGGCTGACCGACTACCGTCTGCGCCTGCACGCCTGGGCCGACACCTACCGCGCCGCCACCGATGGTCGACCGCCGTGGCCGCCCGGCACCCCGGAATACCTGTTACGCGGCTACCCCCGCATGCTCAGCGCCGTCGGTGCGGTGTCCCGTCTGGTCGACCTGGTCACCGACCCGGACCGGCACAACCGGATGCTCGACCTGACCGGCGGCGACGCCGCCGCCCTCGTCGAGATCACCACCTGTCAGGACCTCGTCCTGGCAGGACCGAACCCGGACCTTGAGGCGATGCTGCGGCTGTGTGTTCGCCGCGATAACCTCACCGGCCGCAACAGCAACATCCCCACCGATCTGCCGGCCGTCTGGGCCACCTTGCACCAGCCTTCCCGAGCTGAAGCCCTCGCCCGCTCGATCACCGCACCGCGCCAGCAGACCTGGGCGCTGGCCGCGGTGGCGCGGGCGGCCGCCGCGGCCGGGGATGTCGTGCGGGCCGAGAGCGTGGCCCGCTCGCTCACCGACCCGGCGCAACAGGCACTGGTGCTGACCGCGGTGGCCCGGGCGGCCGCGACCGCCGGCGACGCCGACCGGGCCGGCGCGCTCGCTGACCGGGCCGTGAGCGTGGCGCGCTCGCTCACCGACCCGGCCCAGCAGGCACTGGTGCTGATGGTGGTGGTCGGTGCGGTCGTGGCCGGTGGCGATGTCGTGCGGGCCGAAAACGTGGCCCGCTCGCTCACCGACCCGGCCCAACAGGCACTGGTGCTGACCGCGGTGGCCCGGGCGGCCGCGACCGCCGGCGACGCCAACCGGGCCGGCGCGCTCGCCGACCGGGCCGAAAGCGTGGCCCGCGCCATCACCGATCC
>NZ_BOMM01000013.1 GCF_016862195.1 Paractinoplanes ferrugineus
GGCCCAACAGGTGCGGGCACTGACCACGGTGGCCGAATCCGTTGCGGCCGCCGGCGACGTCAGCCGGGCCGGCGCGCTCGCCGACCGAGCCGTGAACGTGGCCCGCTCAATTACCGACCCGCGCCGGCAGGGGTGGACGCTGACCACGGTGGCCGGTGCGTTGGTCGCCGGCGGCGATGTCGGGCGGGCCGAGAGCGTGGCCCACTCGCTCACCGACTCGCGCCAGCAGGCGGAGGCGCTGACCACGGTGGCCCGCGCGGTGGCGGCCGGCGGCGACGTCGTACGGGCCGAAAGCGTGGCCCGCTCGATCACCGACCCGACCCGACAGGCGCAGGCGCTGACCATGGTGGCCCGGGCGGCCGCGGCCGGCGGCGATGTCGATCGGGCGGGCGCGCTCGCCGACCGGGCGGCAAGCGTGGCCCGCTCAAGGACCGACCCGGCCCGACAGGCGCAGGCGCTGACCGCGGTGGCCGAATCGGTGGCGGTCGCCGGCGACGCCGATCGGGGCGGCGAGCTCGCCGTGCGGGCCGAAAGCGTGGCCCGTTCGATCACCGACCCGGCCCGACAGGCGTGGGAGCTGGCCGCGGTGGTCAGCGCGTTCGTGGCCGGCGGCGATGTTGTACGGGCGGAGAGCGTGGCCCGCTCGATCACCTACCCGGCCCGACAGGGGTGGGCGCTGGCCGTGGTGGTCGGTGCGGTCGTGGCCGGCGGCGACGTCGTGCGGGCCGAAAGCGTGGCCCGCTCGATCACCGACCCGCGCCAGCAGGCGGAGGCGCTGACCGTGGTGGCCCGCGCGGTTGCCGCCGGCGGCGATGTCGCGCGGGCGGAGAGCCTGGCCCGCTCCATCACCGG
>NZ_BOMM01000014.1 GCF_016862195.1 Paractinoplanes ferrugineus
CCCGGCCCAACAGGCGTGGGCGCTGACGGCAGTGGCCCGGACGGTCATGGCCGGCGGGGATGTCGTACGGGCGGAAAGCCTGGCTCGCTCGATCAGCGACCCGGCCCAACAGGCGCAGGCGCTGGCGGCGGTGGCCCGTACGGCCGCGGCCGGTGGCGATGTCGCGCGGGCGGAAGGCGTGGCCCGCTCGATCACCGACCCGGCCCAACAGGCGCAGGCGCTGACCGCGGTGGCCCGGGCGGTCGCGGCCGGCGGCGACATCGATCGGGCCAGCCGGGTCCTGAGTGAGGTGTTGGCGGTGGTGTCCTGGCAGGTGCCGTTGTCGGTGATGGCCGAGCATTGGCCATCGATGGTGCTGCGATGCGCGGATGCCCTATCCGGTAACGAACGTTCGGCAAGCCAAGAACAACTCCAGGCATCATGAGCACCGACCGGAGAGCCGACTCGTGCTGGAGTCCCTGAAACCGATTGATCTCGTGTTCGGGTGCGGCGGCATCCTGGTTCCGGCCGTCATCATCGCGACGGTGGCCAAGGTCAGGAGGGCCGCCCGCGAGAGGGGCATCTCATCGGACGCGACCGGCTGGCCGCGGGTGAACGGGTCGGTGCGGGCCTGGCATGCGGAGCTGGGTCACTTGGCGGGTCCGAGTTCCGGCCCCGGAGCTGCGTGAGCAGACCGGGGCCGTTTCTGTGAGGCTGGATGGTTGCTGGTCAGCGAAGTTGGACGGCGCCGGCCATCGCCTGCAGGCGGGCGATTCGCTGGGCCATCGGCGGGTGGGTGGAGAAGAGGGTGGAGATGCCGCCGGCGCGGAACGGGTTGGCGATCATCAGGTGGGCGGCGCTGGTCAGCTGGCCCTCGGCGGGGAGGGGGCGGAGCTGGGTGCCGTACTGGATTTTCTGCAGGGCGCTCGCGAGGGCGAGTGGGTCGCCGGTGAGCCTGGCGCCGGAGGCGTCGGCCTGGAATTCGCGGTTGCGGCTGATCGCCAGTTGGATGACCGAGGCGGCGAGCGGGCCGAGGATCAGCATGAGCAGCAGCGAGGCCGGGTTGGGGCGGTCGTCGTCGTCGGAGCCGCCGGCCAGCGGGAGGAAGATTGCCAGCTGGGCGAACATCGTGATGATGCCGGCCAGGGCGGCGGCGACGCTGGAGATCAGGATGTCGCGGTTGTAGACGTGCGACAGTTCGTGGCCGAGGACGGCACGGAGTTCACGCCGGTCGAGCAGGTGGGTGATGCCGACTGTGACGGCCACGGCGGCGTGCTGCGGGTTGCGGCCGGTCGCGAACGCGTTGGGCTGCGCTGACGGGGAGACGTAGAGCCGGGGCATGGGCTGGTTGGCGGCGGCGGAAAGCTCCCGGACGATCTGGTGGAGCTCCGGGAACTCGGCTTCGCTGACCGGCTGGGCGCGCATGGCCCGCAGCGCCAGCTTGTCCGAGTAGAAGTAGCTGAACGCGTTCATCGCCAACGAGATGACGGCGGCGAGAACGAGGCCGCCACTGCCACCGATCCAGTAGCCGATCGCCAGGATCAGCCCGGTGAGCAGACCGAGCAGAGCGGCCGTCTTGAGACCGTTGTGATGGCTGTGCAACTGAAACTCCTAGGTGGGTCGCGTACCCGTCTCAACGCCTTTGACCTGCTCTTTCATCCGTCCGGGACTGTGAGTTGGCTGAATGGTTGCTAGCGTCCCCGCCATGGCTGTCACCGCGTTACGAGCAATGATCGACACCGACCTGGACCCGCTGTTCGCGATGATGCGCGACCCGGAGTCGATGCGGATGGCCGCCTTCGTGGGGCGTGACCCGGACAACCGGGAGCTGTTCGAGGCGCACCTCTCCCGGCTGCGAGCCAACCCTGAGGTCACCTATCGGGTGATCACCCAGGACGGCGCGGTGGCCGGCATGATCTCCAGTTGGGTGACCGACGGCGAAACCGAGATCACCTACTGGGTGGACCGCGCGTTCTGGGGCCAGGGCATCGCCTCCGCGGCCTTGACGCTGTTCCTCCAGGTCGTCCGGTCCCGCCCGATCCACGCTCGGGCCGCCGCCGACAACCGGGGTTCGCTCCGGGTGCTGGAAAAGGCGGGCTTCAAGCAGGTCAACACCGAGATTTCGTACGCCGAGGGCCGCCACGCCGAGATCGAGGAAGCCGTCCTGATCCTGAGTTGACCGGTCCGGCCCGCCTTGGCTCCTGGTACCCCCTGGGGGTATGTTCCGAGGATGGGACTGACCAGGGCGGCCATCTCCGCCACGCTGCACTGCCTTACCGGCTGCGCCCTCGGGGAGATTCTCGGGATGGTGATCAGCACGGCGCTGGGCTGGCACAACGCCGGCAACATCGCGCTCTCGATCGCGCTGGCCTTCCTCTTCGGCTACACGCTCGCCATCCGGCCGGTGCTCGCGGCCGGGGTGGGGTTCCGGCGGGCGCTCGGGGTCGCGCTCGCCGCCGACACGGTGTCGATCGCGGTGATGGAGCTCGTCGACAACGGCAGCCTGCTCGTCATCCCGGGCGCCATGAACGCCGGACTCGGCGACGTGCTGTTCTGGGGCAGCCTCGTCGCGTCGCTGGCCATCGCGTTCGTGGTGACGGTGCCGGTCAACCGGTGGATGATCGCGCGCGGCAAGGGCCACGCCGTCGCGCATCAGTTCCATCACCCGGGTCACTCCGGATAATCTGAGCCCCACACGGGGAGGAGTGTCCGATGGCCAAAGAGGTGCGAGCCGACGTCGAGACGCTTCGCGCGGCCGACGCCGACCGGCAGAAGGTCGCCGACCAGTTGAAGTCGGCGCTCGACGAGGGCCGGCTCTCGTTGCACGAGTACGACGACCGGGTGCGCGAGGCGTACTCCGCGAAGACGTACAAGGAACTGCTTCTGCTCGTCTCTGACCTGCCGCACCCGGGTTTGTCCGCGACCGAAGTGGCCGCCCGCCGACAGGCGGAGCTGCGCCGCGAGGCGCGGCGGATGCCGACGGCGTTGATGGTGCTCTGGACCATCTGGGCGTCGGTCACCGTGGTCAACCTGGTGGTGTTCGGGCTCGTGGTGGCGAGTGTCGACGGCAGCGTCTATCCGTGGCCGGTGTGGATGCTGGTGCCGGGTGCGGCCCTTGGTGCGGTCACCGTCGGCGTGCAAGTGATCCGCAATCAGAGGCCGCGTTAAAGTCGGATCCATGAACCGCGTCCCGCTCTCCGTGCTCGATCTGGCTACCGTCCGTGAGGGTCACTCGAGCGCCGACGCGCTCCACGGCACCCTTGAGATCGCCCGGGCGGCTGACGATCTGGGCTATCACCGGTTCTGGGTGGCGGAGCACCACAACATGCCGGCCGTCGCGTCGACCGCTCCCCCAGTGCTGATCGCCTCGGTGGCCGCGCACACCCACCGGATCAAGGTCGGCTCGGGTGGTGTGATGCTGCCCAATCACATGCCGTTCGTGGTGGCCGAGCAGTTCGCGATTCTGGAGGCGCTGCACCCGGGCCGCATCGACCTGGGCATCGGGCGGGCGCCCGGCACCGATCAGACCACCGCGGCGGCGCTGCGCGGCGTCTCGCCCTACCTCACCGTCGAGCAGTTCCCGGAACACCTGCAGACCCTGTTGGCGCTGCTGGGCGACGAGCGGATCGACGCCGGGCCGGTGGCCCGGCTGCGGGCCACGCCGGCGGCGGAGAGCTTCCCCGAGGTGTGGATGCTGGGCTCCTCGACGTACGGGGCACAGGTCGCGGCCGCCCTGGGGCTGCCGTTCTGCTACGCCTTCCATTTCGCGGTCAGTTCGGATGTGGAGTCCGCGTTGCACCTCTACCGGTCGGGCTTCAAGCCGTCCCCGCAGTTCCCGCAGCCGCACGTGATGGTCAGTGCCTCGGTGATCGCGGCCGAGACCACGGAGGAGGCGCTCTACCTGGCTGGCCCCAGCCGAATCATGGCGCTGAGCCTGCGCACCGGGCGACTCGGGCCGATCGTCTCACCCGAGCAGGCGGCCGCGGTGGAACTGTCCGATCTGGACCGCGCGATGCTCGACTCGCTGCCGGGCACGCAATACGCCGGCACCGCCGAGGAGGTCGTCGACAGCCTCGACGCGCTGGTCGAGCGCACCGGGGCGGACGAGCTGATCCTCGCCGGGACCGTTCACGACCCGGCGACCCGGCAGGATTCGCTGGCCCGGATCGCCAAGGTATGGGGTCTCTGATCGGGGTGCGATTCGCCGGTGATCGGGCAAGTATTGGGGAATGCCCTGGGACTTGACCACCGACGTCGAGGCCTTCGCCTCGACCGCGGGGGATTTCTTGCGGACCCGGCCGGTCCAGCACACCGTGTTGCTCACGCTGATTGCCACGTTGCGGCGGCGCGGTCCGCACGCGTACGGGCCGGAAGATCCGGTTTTCGGGTTCTGGCGTGCCGGCGGTTCGGTGGAAGCGGTGCTGCTGCAGACCCCGCCGCATCCGATGATGTTCAGCTCGATGCCGGCGGCGGCCGTCGCGGAGGCGGCCGAGACACTCGCCGACCGCCCGCTGAGCGGCGTCAACATGACGGCCGACGTGCTCGACGACTTCGTCGAACGGCGCGGCGCCCCGGCGACCGTGACGATGCGCACCCGGTTGTACCTTCTGGACACGCTGACCCCATTGCCGGCGCCGAATGGGCAGGCACGGGTGGCGACAACGCAGGACCGTGACCTGCTGATGCGCTGGGACGACGAGTTCCACGCCGCGCTCGGCGAGCAGCCCAGCGCGGACCGCGGCGCGTTCGTCGACGAGCGGATCGGGTTCGACGGCTTCGTGCTGTGGGAGGTCGACGGCGTGCCGGTGTCGATGGCCGCCCGGTCCCGCATCGAGGCCGGCATGAGCCGCGTGCAGTCGGTCTACACCCCGCGCGAACTGCGCGGTCGCGGCTATGCCGGGGCGGCCACCGCGGCCGTCACCCAGCATGCGCTCGACCAGGGCGCCGAGTCGGTGGTGCTGTTCACCGACCTGGCCAACCCGACAAGCAACGGTCTCTACCAGCGATTGGGCTACCGGCCCGTCGAGGATCGGGTGGCGGTGAGGTTCTCGTGAAGGTGCTTTCGGTGAACGTCGGGGTGCCGCGTTCCAAGCCGACCAAGAAGCGCGGCATGACCGGCATCGACAAGCGGCCGGTCGACCACCCGGTGCTCGTACGGGCGCCCGGGCCGAAGACGACGGGGCTGCACAGTGGGCTGGTCGGCGACCCGATCGGCAACATACGCCACCACGGCGGGGACGATCAGGCGATCTACGCGTACGCGCGGGAGGACTACGACTGGTGGGAGAAGGAACTCGGCCGCAACCTGGCCGGCGGTGCCTTCGGGGAGAACCTCACCACCCTCGGCGTCGACGTGACCGGCGCGATGATCGGCGAGGTGTGGCGGATCGGCGACGTGCTGGAGCTTCAGCCCACCTTCGGGCGGGTCCCGTGCGCCACGTTCCAGGCGCGGATGGCGGAGCCGCAGTGGTCGAAGCGGTTCACCAGGGCCAATCGCACCGGGGCCTACCTGCGCGTGGTGACGCCGGGGCCGGTCCGGGCCGATGACTCGATCGAGGTCGTGCACCGGCCGGTCAAGAGCGTGAGCATCGCCGAGGCGTTCCACATCTACATGCTCGACAAGTCGCGGCTGGCCCGGCTGCTCGACGCCGAGGGCCTGCCGGCGGACCTGCGCGCGGAGGTCGAGAAGAAGATCAGCTGAGCGCGTCGAAGAGCAGCTGCGGTGCGAAGCCGACCGCCACCGCCGTGCCGGCCGCGATGATCAGGGCGGCCGCCACCGGACGGGTGACCCGCACGCGCGGATGGGTGGCCGCCTCGAGCAGGTCGGGGTCGACGAGCTGGATGCCCGGCTTGGGCGGGGTCACATAGAGCGTGGTGGCGACGCGCGCGTAGTAGGCGAGGCCGATCACCGCGTTCAGCGCGACGAAACCGGCGAGCCAGCCCCAGCCCTCGGCGATCAGCGCGTCGACCACCGTGACCTTGGCGAACATGCCGGCCAGCCCCGGCGGCAGGCCGGCCAGGCCGGCGAGGGCGAGCACCATGGCGGCGCCGAGCCACGGGTGCCGGCGGCCCGCTCCCCGATAGGCGAGCAGGTCACCGCCGTCCCCGGCGGGCGGTCGCAGGGCCACCACCACGCCGAACGCCAGGAACTCCAGGACCACGAAGAAGACCGCGTAGACGGCCGCCGAACGGACCCCGGCGGCGCCCAGGGCCAGCGCCGCCAGGATGTAACCGGCCTGGGCGATCGACGACCAGGCCAGCAGCCGCACCATCCGCTGCTGGCGCAGGGCGACCAGGTTGCCGGTGGTCATGGTGAGCACGGCCAGGGCGGCCACCACCGGGGCGGCGTCCAGCTTCGAGACGATCGCGATCAGGGCCAGGACACCGCCGAGCTTCGACGCGGTGGAGAGGTAGGCGGCCACCGGCAGGGGCGCGCCCTCGTAGGTCGGGGGCGCCCAGGCGTGCATCGGGACCGCGGCCACCTTGAACGCGAACCCGATCACCAGCAGGGCGGCCCCGGTCTGGGCGACCGGGCCGAGTGGTCCGATGCCGGCGACCAGGTGCTCGAGGTGGATGGCACCGGTGGCGGCGTAGTTGAGGGCCGCGCCGAGCAACGCGATCGCCGTCGAGACGATGCTGATCAGGAAGAACGTGATGGACGCGGACGCGCCCGCGGTGCTGGGCCGCTCCCCGGGCGCGAACCGGCGCAGGCCGACCAGCACGTACAGCGGAAGGGTCAGGGTTTCCAGGCCGACGATCAGGGTGATCAGGTCGCCGGCGTAACCGATCACCACCCCGCCGGTCATCGAGGCGGCCAGCAGGAAGCAGAACTCACCGGGCGGGGCGGCGCCGATCCGCAGTGCGGGCACGGACAGGGCCAGCACGCCGACGGTCAGCGCGGCGAACACGACGGCCATGGTCACCGCCAGCGGGGTCGGAACCCAGGAGCATTCGGCGCCGGCGCAGAAGGTCGGTCGCCGCACTCCGGCCACGATCGCGCAGACCGCGGTGGCGAGACCGCCGAACAGCAGAGCACCGACCGTGGCGGCGCGCCGCGCGACGATCAAGTCGGCGAGAAGGACGAGGACGGCGGCCCCGGCGGCGGCATAGAGCGGCAGCAGCGTCACGTGGTCGAGGGTCATCGGATCAGTGCCTCCACCGGCAGTGACGTCGCGGCCAGCACCAGCGTCGGCACGAGCCCCACGGCGAGGGTGAGCGCCACCAGCGGCGCCCAGGCGAACCATTCCGCCCCGGCGATGGCCGGCGACACCGCGGTGCCGACCGGTCCGTGCGTCACCTTGCGCAGCAACCGCAGGAAGTACGCGGCGGTCAGCGCGCCGCCGAGCGCGGCCACCGACGCCAGCACGATCCACAGCGCCCCGCCGTGCCGCACGGCCGCCACCACGGCGAACGCCTCTCCCCAGAAACCGGCGAGGCCGGGCAGGCCGAGCGAGGCGATCGCGGCGAAGCCGAGCAGGCCGGCGAGCCGGGGCGCGGTCTCCCGCAGCCCGCCCAGCTCGGCCAGGTCGCCGGTGTGCGCCCGGTCCTTGATCGCCCCGGCCAGGAAGAACAGCAGGCCGGTGATCAGGCCGTGGGCGACGTTGCCGAGAAGCGCGGCCTGGATGCCGGTCGCGGTCAGGGTCGCGATGCCGAGCAGCACGAAGCCCATGTGGCCGACGCTCGAATAGGCGATCAGCCGCTTCAGCTCGGTCTGCCGCAGACAGAGCAGCGAGCCGGCCAGGATCGCCGCGGCGGCCAGGATGCCGAGCAGCGGCGCGGCCCAGCGGGCCCCGAGCGGGGTCACCCCGACACCGACCCGGATCAGGCCGTAGGTGCCCATCTTCAGCAGCACGCCGGCCAGGATCACCGAGCCGACCGTGGGGGCCTGCGTGTGCGCGTCGGGCAGCCAGCTGTGCAGCGGCCAGAGCGGGGCCTTGACCGCGAACGCCACCGCGAACAGGGCGAACGCGGCGTACTGGGTGCTTCGGGAAAGACCCCCGCCACCGTTCAGGGCGACGATGTCGGCGGTTCCGGCGTGCACGGCCACCGTGAGCACGCCGAGCAGCAGGAGCACCGAGCCGAACAGCGTGTAGAGCACGAACTTGCGGCCCGCCCGCCGCCGCTGCTCGCCTCCCCAGCCGACGATCACCGCGTACATCGGTAGCAGCGTGACCTCGAAGAACAGGAAGAACAGGATCAGGTCGAGGCTGAGGAAGGTGCCGAGGATGCCGGTTTCCAGGACCAGGAGCAGGGCCAGGAGGGTACGCGGTTTGCCCCCGTCCGGCGCTTTCCAGATCGTGTAACCGCAGCAGAGCAGGGTCAGCAGCCCGGTGAGCGCGACCAGCGGATAGGAGATGCCGTCGACACCCAGGTGGAAGTCCAGATGCAGGGCCGGAACCCAGGACTGTTTCACCTCGGCCCACGGCCGCAGGTTTCCCGGCGGGGGCGACTCGTGGCCGAACGGCAGCGCGACGATCGGGATCAGGGCCGCCGCCGCGAACGCGGTCGCGATCCAGCCCGCGCGCCGAGCCGGCGACACGGCGAGAACGGCCGCACCGAGCGCCGGCAGGGCCAGGGTCGCGACCAGCAGCACGGGGTAGACGTCGTTCACGAGGCGGCTCCGAACCAGATGGTCAGCAGCAGGGCGCCGGCGAAAACGACGAGCGCGGCGAACGGCAGCGCGATCTTGTGCATCTCGGCGACCAGCTCACCGAGCCAGCTGGTGGCGGTGCCGGTGCCCTCGACCGAGGCGTCGACGACCTTTTCGTCGGTCGCCTTCGCCAGCCGGGCGATCCGCTGCACCGGGCGCACGACCAAGCGGTCCTGCACGGCGTCCAGGTGGAAGCCGGCCGCGAACAGCGAACGGGCCGGGCCGAGGAAGACGGCCGGGTCGACGCCGGGCACCGCGCGCCACATCCACCAGGCCGCGCCGGCGCCGAGGGCCAGCAGCACGAGCGGCAGGACGACGGCTACGCCCAGGTGCGGTTCGGTCAGCTCGAGAGCGGTGCGGAAGCCCGGGGCATAGGCCGCCAGACCGAGCAGCGCGGCCGGGACCGCCAGCAGCATGATCGGCCAGCGCATCGGGCCGGGTGGGTCGTGCGGAACGTGCGGCTGGGTGTAGCGGGCGTCGTCGAAGCCGACCTCCCAGTCCGGTCCGTCCGGGCCGTGTCCGCGGGAGAGCCCGAAGAACGCGAAGAGCAGCAGCCGGGTCGCGTACCAGGCGGTGATCGCCACCGCGAACAGCGCCGCCACCCACACCAGCCAGGCCACCCAGACCGGGGCGGGACCGCCGCCGTCGGTCGCGTGCGCGGCCGCCGCCAGCACGTTCTCCTTCGACCAGAAACCGGCCAGCGGGGGCAGGCCGGCCAGCGCGCCGAGACCGATCACGAACGACCAGAACGTCACCGGCATGTGCTCGCGCAGGCCACCCATCCGGGACAGGTAGTTGGTGCCGACCGCGTGGATCACCGCGCCGGCCGCGAGGAACAGCAGCGCCTTGAACGCGGCGTGGGTGAGCAGGTGGAACAGCGCGCCGGCGGGCGACCCGACGGCGAGGGCCCCGGTCATGTAGCCGATCTGGCTGACGGTCGACCAGGCCAGCACACGTTTCAGGTCGTCCTGGGCGGTGGCGCTCAGCGCACCGAGCAGGATCGTGATCGACGCGGCCACGCCCAGCACGGCGAGGGCGGCCGGGGACTGCTCGAACAGCGGGTACAGCCGGAAGACGACGTAGACGCCGGCCGCGACCATCGTGGCGGCGTGGATCAGCGCCGAGATCGGGGTCGGACCGGCCATCGCATCGGGCAGCCAGGTGTGCAGCGGGAACTGGGCGCTCTTGCCGGCCACCCCGGCCAGCACCAGGATCAGCGCCGCGGTGAGCGTGCCGGAGCTGTAGTCGTGGGTGAGGACGGTGCTGATCCGGGTGGTGCCGGCGTCGACGGCCAGCAACGCGATGCCGAGCAGGAAGCCGACGTCGCCGACCCGGGTCACCAGGAACGCCTTGACCGCGGCGGCCGGGGCCTCGGGCAGCCGTCGATCATGGCCGATCAGGAGGTACGAGCAGGCGCCCATCACCTCCCAGCCGACAAGCATGCCGATCAGGTCCCCGGACGTGACGACCAGCAGCATGGCGCCGGTGAAGATGCTGACCTGGGCGGCGTACGGCGGATAGCGGGGGTCGTCGTGCAGATAGCCGATCGAGTAGATCTGCACGCACAGGGCGACCACGCCGACGGCCAGTGCCACATAGAGCGCGGCCAGATGGGCCGAGAAACCCAGCGTGACGTCGATGGCGCCGATGCTCACCCAGTGTGTCTGGGCTTCGAGTGGCATGGTCGCGCCCAGCAACAGCTCGCTGGTCACCGCGAGTGAGATGGTTGCGCCCGCGATGCCGAGGCCGGCGGCCAGTCGCCGGGGACCGCCGTTTCCGGGTCCGAGGGTCAGGCCCACGAGGCCGAGCAGCAGCGGCACGCCGGGGATCAGCCAACCGAGTGTCGCGACGTTCACCCGGTCACCTGCTTCTCGTGGTCGTGCTGGTCCAGCCCGACCTCATCGATCACGACGTCCCGGTGCAGCCGGTAGTACTGCAGGACGATGGCCAGGCCCACGCCCACCTCGGCGGCGGCCAGCACGATCACGAACAGCGCGAAGATCGCCCCCGATTTCGGCTCGGGCACCGGGTAGGCCCAGGACTCCGCCTGGACGCCGGTCAGGGTGGCGCGAACGGTGGCGTCGGCGGCGACCAGAATCAGGTTGATCGCGTTGAGCATCAGCTCGACGGCCATCAACACCATGATCGCGTTGCGCCGCCGCAGGACGCCGTAAACCCCAAGAGCGAACAGCAGCGAGGCGATGACGTACGGGATTACCGCGTGCATCACCGCTCCTTGCTTTCATCGTCGCCGGCCGGGAGCTCCGGGCGCTTGCCCTCGGCCGGTTTGCCCTCGGCCGGTTTGCCCTCGACCGGCCTGCTCTCGACCGGCTTACTCCCGGCCGGCCGGGAGTTGGCCGGCCCGTCCTCGACCAGCTCGCCCTCGACCACGTCGCCCTCGATCGCCGGGCGGCTGCGGGCGGGCCGGGCACCCTCGATCGCGCGCTTCGGCTCGATCGGCTCGTCGCGCTCGACCACACTCTCGCCCCGGATGATCCGGGAGTCGAGGACCTCGGCCTCGGCCGGCTCGCCCACCCGCGGCCGGTTCTCGTGCGCGCCGAAGATGACGTCGTGCGCCTGCCGGTGCATCGGGTCGGCCGGCTCCGGGGCCGGCTCGGGGGCGTTCGCCGCCGCCGCGGCCGCCAGCTCGTCGGCGTGCGCCTGCCGGACCCGGGCCTGCGCGGCGGCCTGGCGGGCGGCGATCCGCTCCAGACGGGCCACCACCTCGGCCGACTCGTCGACCGGGTCGGGCGGCGGGGCCGGGGCCGGAGCCGCGGGATCGGGGCGGGCGCCGAGATCGGGCCGGGACAGCACGATCGCGCCGACCAGGGCCGACAGCAGCAGGATCGACAGCACCTCGAACGGCAGCACCCAGGCACCGAAGACCTGCTCGCCGACCCGCTGGGCGGTGCCGGGCGGGGGCAGCTCGAACTCGGTCCAGCGGAAGGCGTCGGCGAGCAGCGCGGTCAGCCCGAAGCCGGTGCCGGCGCCGATGATCGCGGCCGGGAGCGCGGGGCGGTCCAGGTCCCGGGACGGGCCGATCGGGGCCCTGGTCAGCATCACCGCGAACAGCAGCAACACGACCACGGCACCGACGTAGACCAGCACCTGCACCCAGGCGACCAGCTCGGCGCCCATCACCAGGTAGAGGCCGGCCGTCGCACCGAGGCTCACGACCAGGTAGAGGCCGGCCCGGACCAGGTGACTGCTGGTCACCACGAGCGCACCGGAGCCGACCGCGATCGCGCCGAGAGCCAGCAGGAGCGCGTCCGCCACGGTCACTGTGGTTGCTCCGGCGGTTCCGGCTTGGCATGCGCGGCTCGGTTCGGCCGCCCTGCGGTTGGGGTGGAGGTACGCCGTACATCCGCTTTGGCCGCCGTCGCCGCCCCCGGACCCGCCGCCTTCCGCGCCGCCGTCGCCTCTTCCTTGGAAGGCTCGCCGAGCACGTCGTGGGCCGGCGGCGGAGGCACCGTGCGCATCCACTCCCCCAGCCGGTTCTTGTCGTGCAGCAGGTCGAGCACGTCGGTCTCGGCGTATTCGAACTCGGGCGTCCAGTGCAGCGCGTCGAACGGGCAGACCTCGATGCAGATGCCGCAGTACATGCAGAGCGAGAAATCGATGTCGAACTTGTCGAGCACGTTGCGCTGCCGCGCGCGTGCCGCTCCCGGGACGACGACCTCTTCCTTGTGCGAATCGATGTAGATGCACCAGTCGGGACACTCGCGTGCGCACAGCATGCAGACCGTGCAATTTTCCTCGAGCAGCGCGATCACGCCTCGGCTGCGCGGCGGGAGTTCCGGTTCGACGTCCGGGTATTGCTGGGTCGTCGACCGCTTGGTCATGGTCTTGAGCGTGACGGCGAGCCCCTGCACCAGCCCCTTGCCCGGCGTGCTCCGCTCCCCGTCATCAGTCACAAACGCATATCCTGCCCCGTCCCACGGCCGGACGCGAGCACACCCCCATGGGTTCTTCGGTGCGGTGAGTTCCGGACGCCGCGCCGCCCCCGCTCACGTCGCGACCTTCACGGCGGCGGTGAGGACCAGCTGGCCCAGGGCCAACGGGACCAGCACCAGCCAGCAGAGGCGCTGCAATTGGTCCTCGCGCAGCCGGGGGTAGGTCACGCGCAGCCAGATGATCACGAAGGACAGCGCGAAGATCTTCAGCAGCGTCCACAACCAGCCCAGCTGGTCGGCGGCCGGACCGTGCCAGCCGCCCAGGAACAGCACCGTGGTCAGGGCGGCGATCACGATGATGCCGACGTATTCGGCGAGCAGGAAGAACGCGAACCGCAACCCGGTGTATTCGGTCATGTAGCCGAAGACCAGCTCCGAGTCGGCGATCGGCATGTCGAACGGGGGGCGGCGGATCTCGGCCAGGCCGGAGACGAAGAAGATGATCGCGGCGGGCGCCTGCCACAGCAGCCACCACGGCTTCCACGCCTCGACGATGCCGGGCAGGCTCAGCGTGCCGGCCGCCATCGCCACGCTCGCCGCCGCCAGCACCAGCGGCAGCTCGTAACCGAGCAGCTGGGCGGCCCCGCGCAGGCCACCGAGCAGGCTGTACTTGTTGGCACTGGCCCACGCCGACATCAGCACGGCCAGCACGCCCACGCCGAGCACGGCGAGGACGAAGAACAAGCCGACGTCCAACGGCTGCGCGACCAGGTTCCCGGGCCCGAGCGGGATGGCCAGCAGCACCAGAAGGTAAGGGAACAGCGCCACCAACGGAGCCAGCCGGAAAACCCCACGGTCGGCGTCCCGTGGCGTGATGTCCTCCTTCTGCACGAACTTCACGCCGTCGGCGACCAGCTGCGCCCAGCCGTGATAGGCGCCCGCGTACATCGGGCCGAGCCGGCCCTGCATGTGCGCCATCACCTTGTGCTCGGCCTGGCCGACGATGAGCGGCAGGGTGAGGAAGGCGACCACCACGGCCACCACCCGGATGATCAGCTCCAGCCAGACAGGCATCATTTGCTGTTCGGTCCCCACTCGGCGGGATCGGGCACGCCCGGCGGGCGCATCGGGGCGCGCTTGGTCGTGCCGGCCTCCGACTCACCCGGCTCCTTGGCGCCCGGCCAGGCCTTCGCCACCCGCGACGCCAGCACGAACTCCTTACGCATCGGATGGCCCTCGAAGCCCGGCGGCAGCAGCAGCGGCTTCAGGTCGGGGTGGCGGGCGAACGTGATGCCGAACATCTCGAACGTCTCCCGCTCGTGCCACGCCGCGCCCGGGAACAGCTCCACCACCGACTCGACCACCGGCTCCTCCCGCGTGATGCGGGTGCGCAGCAGCAGCGAGTGCTTACGACGCGTCGAATAGAGGTGGCAGAGCACCGAGAAACCGTCGTCGAGCTCGTCGACCGCCGACAACCAGTCGAAGAAGTCGCAGCCCAGCGCACCATTGTGCTTGGCCGTGCCGACCGCCTCCCACCAGCGGGCGACCGGCACGTCGACGACGGCGCGCTCGTGGCCCGGACCGCCCCCGGAGACGGACGCGGTCGCGTTCGCCTTGTCGGGCTGATCCGGCGAGTCGTCCTCCATCAGCGTGACCAGGCGTTCGCCGACCTCTTCGGGCGTCATGGCGACATCCTATGGTTTTCGCGCGGCCGGCTCAGAGGCCCGGCAGGCGCCCGTTGCGGAACACGTCGACGAAGTCCTGGTGGTCGTCGCGCGCCTGGTCGCCATAACGGTGGGCGAAGTCGACCAGGTGGTCGACGAAGCCCTTCTCGTCCTTGTCGACGGCGGCGGCGATCGCCTCCTCGGTGGAGAAGTCGACCAGGTCATGGCTGGACTCGTCGTCGGCGACCGAGTGCATGCGGGCAACCGCACGGCCCAGGTCGTTGATCACGCCGAGCAGTTCCTCGGGCTCGTTGACGTCGGCCCAGTCCAGGTCGGCCGCATAGGGCGAGACCTCGGCGACCAACTGACCGACGCCGTTGAGCGTGGTGTAGCCGACCCACGGATCGGCGTGCGCCTGCAGCGCATGCTGCGACTCGGCGGTGCGATGCCCCTGATGCTTGAAGTACGCCTTGACCCGCTCGTCGTCGATCCAGCGCGCCACCGCCGGCACCTGCGCCTGCTTCATGTAGATGATCACGTCGTTCTCCAACGCCTGGGTGTGCCCCTCGAGCAGCAGGTTGTACGACGGCAGGCCGGCCGAACCGATGCCCACGCCCTTGCGCAGCTTGATGTCCTTGATGTTGGTGGCCCCCGCCCGCGTCGCCTGCGGCAACGTGTCCAGATAGTCGCTGAACGCGGCCCGCACCAGCGACCCGGTCACCTCGTCGACCTCGAACACGCCGTCGGTCATCGAGAACCGGCGCTCGTAGTCGTCGATCGTGGTCTGCCCGGCCAGCAGGTCGACACGCGTGTTGAGCCGCGCCTCCTGAAGCACCCGGCGCAGGACGCCGTCGGCCGTGTCCAGCGTGATCGACCCGATCGCGTCGTCACCGCCGGACGCGATCGCCCGCAGCTCGGTCAGGTAGGACTGGGCGAACGCCTTGACCAGCGTCGTGATGCTCTCGTCGGACAGCGCTTTCTGGTAGCCGATCAGCGCGAGGCTGGCGGCGAAACGCTTCAGGTCCCACGAGAACGGCCCCACATAGGCCTCGTCGAAATCGTTGACGTTGAAGACCAGCACGCCCGACGAGTTCATGTAGGTGCCGAAGTTCTCCGCGTGCAGATCGCCGTGGATCCACACCCGCCTGGTGTGCTCGTCGAGGAAGCTGTCATCGCGGAACGCACTGGTCAGGTCGGCATAGAAGAGCGACGCACTGCCCCGGTAGAACGCGAACGGCGAGGCCGCCATCTTGCGGAACTTCCGCCGGAACGCGGCCGGATCGAGCGCCATCAGCTCGCCGAATTCCCTGGTCAAGACGTCGATGATGAAATCCGCGCGAGGGCTCATGATGCGCAGACTAGCCCGCGGTGACCGCCGGAGGAGTGACCATCGGGGCAGTCAGAGAGGAAGCGTCTCGCGGCCGCGCGCTCAACCTGTCGGGCCGCGAGACTCCGCCGACCCCCGCCTGCTCGGCCGCGATCTTCTCCTGCAGCCGCAGAATGCCGTGCAGCAGTGCCTCGGGCCGAGGCGGACAGCCCGGGACGTAGACGTCGACCGGGATCAGCTGGTCGACTCCCTTGGTCACCGAGTAGGAGTCCCAGTAGGGCCCGCCGCAGTTCGAGCACGACCCGAACGAGATCACGTATTTCGGCTCGGGCATCTGGTCATAGAGCCGCTTGATGGCCGGCGCCATCTTGTCGGTGACCGTGCCCGACACCACCATGAGGTCCGCTTGGCGCGGCCCGTGCGCGAACGGAATCACGCCGAGCCGCATGAAGTCATGCCGACTCATGCTTGACGCGATGAACTCGATCGCGCAGCAGGCCAGCCCGAAGTTGAACACCCAGAGCGAATAACGCCTCCCCCAGTTCAGAACGAACCGGATGGGCTCCCCGAGCACTCCTGGCAGACCGGCCACGTCGTCAACCTACTCCGTGCCCGCCCCCGCCCGCTGCGCGGCAGGCCCAGGTCCCTCCGCACCACGCACGGCCGGGACGAGCGGCGCGGCCCTCAATACGCGGCGCGAACGCAGGGCGGCGCGGACGCAGGGCGCGGGGCAGCGCGGACGCAGGGCGCGGGGCAGCGCGGACGCAGGGCGCGGGGCAGCGCGGACGCAGGGCGGCGTGTGCGCAGGGCGGCGCGAACGCAGGGCGCGGGGGTGGCGCGGGCGCGGGAGTGGAAAGTCAGGCGGGCGGGGTGGGGCGTTGGAGGAGGCTCAGGAAGCCGGTCAGCAGGGCTTCACGCAAAGCCGGGGGAACGACGTTGAGCAGGGAATTGACGGCGGCCATCTGGGTGAAGTCGCCGGCGCCCAGGCCCAGGCCCTCGGCGAGGCCGGCCACCAGCTCCGGCGTGATCATCTCAGGGGTCAGGGCGGCGGCCGCCTCCACCAGAGGGGCGGGAAGTTCGGCGGGGCCGCGCTCGCGAGTGGCGGTCACGGCCGCGGCCAGGTCGGCGGCGAATTCCTTGGCGGTTGGCGCGACTGCGGCGGTCACGGTGAGGTGGATGGTGGGCGGCAGCTCGCCGAACGCCATCTGCGGTTGGGTGTGCCAGCCCCGGGCGGCGAGCTCGTCGGCCAGCACGAAGATGTCGATGCCGGTGGTGGCCGGGGCCAAGGCCGGGGTCGAGGTCGAGGCGTCGGCGGCCAGGCAGACGATGGTGGTCTCGGGCGGGGCGAACAGGCGGACGCCGGCGGTCTCGGTGACCGCTGTGGACAGGATTTCGACCGCGTCTCGGGTGCTGCGGGCCAGGTCGAGGTAGCCCTCGTCGCCGATGTGGCGCAGGGTGGCCGCCGCGGCGGCGATCGGACCGCCGGAGCGGGTGGAGGAAATCGTCGGGTTGATCATCGTGTAGCCCGGCCAGCCCGCGAAGGCGAAGTATTGCGGGAGGCGCAGGGTCTCGGTGCGGTGCAGCAGGATCGAGACGCCCTTCGGCGCGTAGGCGTATTTGTGCAGGTCGACCGAGATGCTGGTGACTCCGGGGACGGACAGGTCGAACGGGGGAAGATCGGCGCCCAACCGGCGAAGGTAGGGCAGCACCCAGCCACCGAAGCAGGCATCCACGTGAAAACGCACACCCCGCGCGGCCGCTGTGGCGGCCAACTGCGGGATCGGGTCGACGACGCCATGCGCATAGGACGGCGCGCTGGCGGCCACCAGCACCGTGTCGCGGGTGATCGCGGCGGCCGTCGCCTCGGGGTCGGCGCGCAGGTCGGCGCCGACCGGCACCACGTCGAGCTCGACCCGCAGGTAGTGCGCCGCCTTGGCGAAAGCGGCGTGCGCGGTGGACGGGACGACCAGGCGCGGGGTGGTCAGCTCGGGTCGGCTGTCGCGGGCCGCTTTCACGGCCAGGATCAGGGACTCGGTGCCGCCGCTCGTGACACTGCCGACCGTCTCGTCGTTACCGCCCAGCAGCTGGGAAGCGGCGCCGACCAGGGCGTTTTCCATGGCGAGCAGGGACGGGAAAGCGGTCGGGTCGAGTCCGTTGACGTGCGCCGAGATCGCGTGGGCGGCCTGCGCCAGCTCGTCGAGGCCGTCGAGGGCGGGGTCGTAGACGTAGGCGAACAGTCGGCCGCCGTGGGTGGGCAGATCGGCCCGGCGGAGCCCGCTCAGCTCGTCGAGGATCTGCTCACCTGGGACGCCCTTGGCGGGCAGTGCTTCGAACATGCGACGACGCTAACCGAGTGGAGCCTTGGCGGGGCAGTCTCCGAAGGTCGAGGGATCGTCGACCGAAGTCGTCTATCGCTCGAGATCCCGGTAGGCGCCTAATAGCAGGACCGCGGCACCGACCAGCAGGGCCGGCACCGCGGTGAAGCCGAGCAGCACGCCGAGCCGCGCGGTGTCGTCCTGGGTGGCGGCCTCGCCGGTCGACGACGAGACATAGCCGAAAAGTTGGAGGATCAATGCGTAGATCCCGGGTCCCAGGGCCAGCCCGAGCGTCTCCCCCGCGGTCCACAGACCGGTGAAGACACCGGCCTGGCGGCGGCCGGTCCGCGCGGTGTCGTGGGCGATGCAGTCGGGCAGCATCGACAGCGAGAAGACCTGCTGTCCGGCATAGCCGCCGCCGATCAGGGCAACCAGCAGATAGACGCCGACCGGCGGCAATACCGGGGCGGCGAGCAGCACCAGCGCGCCGAGGGCGAAGAGCAGCGAGGCGGCGATCAGCGAACGGGGCTTGCCGAAACGGGCGCCCACCCGGCTCCACAACGGCATGACAAGCAGGGCCGGTCCGACGAAGGCGGCGAAGAGGAAGGTGGCGCCGGAATCGGCGTGCACGACGTGGTCGGCGAAATACTGCACTCCGGCCAGCATCGTGCCGATGCCGATGGCCTGAATGATCCAGCAGAGCAACAGCGCTCGGAAGGGACGGTTGGCGGCGGCGATGCGTAGCTGGCTGCGCAGGTTCGGCTCGGACTCGCCGGCGGAGCGGGTCTCGGTCGTACGGGTGCCGAAGTAGACGCCGAGGGTGCCCACGACGATGAGGGCGCCGACGAAGATGCCGGACCACCGGTGGCCGACGAGGCCGCCGCCGGCCTGATCGACGACGAGCGGGGCCAGCGCCCCCGAGACGAGGATGGCCAGCGCCAGCACGGCGACCCGCCAGGTCATCAGGCGGGTCCGCTCCTCGTAGCCGTCGGTCAGCTCGGCCGGCATGGCGACGTAGGGGACCTGGAAGAAGGCGTACGCGGTCGCGGCCGTGAGGAAGGAGATCGCCACGTAGGCGCCGGCACCGGTGCCGCTACGGATCGGCCCGGCGAAGATGGCCGCGAACAGCACCGCCAGCAGCAGGCCCGCGACCAGCAGGAACGGGCGTCGGTCACCGCGGCGGTCGGAGATCCGGCCGGCGACCGGGTTGATCAGAACATCCCACGCCTTCGGCAGCAGCACGAGCAATCCCGCGACACCGGCGGCCACACCCAACGTATCGGTCAGATAAGGCAGAAGCAGCAAACCCGGCACGGTGCCGAAGGCACCGGTAACCAGCGAACCCAGGGAGTAACCGGCCAGCACGCGGCGCGGCAACACGCCGGTGGGCCGTACTTCCGGAGAGGGACCGGTGGTCGTCATGGTCGCGCATGGTAACCACGATCATGTAGCTACGCCTACGCTTCGCCGCATGAAAAGCGTTGCGGCCGGAGTAGCCGCGAGCCATCCGGCGACCGCTCGGGCCGGTCTGCAGATCCTGCGGGACGGTGGGACGGCGGCCGACGCGGCGGTGGCGGCCGTCCTGGCCACCTGCGTGACCGAGACGATCTTCACCGGGCTGGGTGGTGGTGGATTCGCCACCTACTTCGAGGCGGCGACCGGCAAGGTGACTTGCCTGGACTTCTTCGTGGCGGCGCCCGGCCTGGACGGCGACGTCGAGCCCGGACCGACGATCTCGGTGGACGTGTTCTTCGGCGGACTGCCGCAGATCTACTCGATCGGCGGGGCCAGCGCGGCGGTGCCCGGCGTGCCGGCCGGCTGCGGTGAGGTGCACCGGCGCTGGGGCCGGCTGCCGTGGGCCGAGCTGGTGCAGCCGGCGTTCGAGCTGGCCAAGACCGGGGTGCCGACCCCCGAGGCGCACGCACGAACGCTCGATGCCTGCGCGCCGGCGCTGGCCTACGGCGAGGGCGCCCCGGTCTACACGCCGAACGGGCGTCGGCTCCAGGGCGGCGAGCTGCTCTTCCACCCGGGCTTGGCGACGGCACTCGAGGCGCTGGCGGTGGCCGGGCCGTCGATCTTCTACACCGGTGACTTCGCGCCGGTCGTCGTCGACGCGGTGCGCGGCGCGGGCGGTTCGCTCGGGCCGCGCGACCTGGCCGAATACCGGGTGCTTGAGACGCACGTGGACCGCGCCTCGCTGGGCGGCTACCAGGTACGGGCTCGGCACGATCTCAACCGGGTGGTCGACACGATCGGGGCGCTGCCGGCCGATCTGTCCCGGCCGGGGCGGGCTGCCGGGCTTGCCGAGGCGCTGCGCGACCAGGGGCGGCAGCGGGTCGGCGACACCACGAACGTGTCCGTGGTGGACGCGCAGGGCAACGCCTGCGTGATCACGACGACGCTTGGTCTCGGTTCCGGGGTGTGGCTGCCCGGCCTCGGCATCAACCTCAACTCGATGCTCGGCGAGGGCGAGCTGATCACCGACGATCTCGTGCCAGGTGCCCGGATGCCGTCCAACATGTGCCCGCTGGTGGTGATCGATCCGCAGGGCCGGCTGGCCGTGGCGGCCGGCTCGGCCGGGGCCTCACGCATCCGCACCGCACTGATCGACACGCTGCTCGGGGTGCTGGTCGACGACCTCGACATGGAGTCGGCAACCAGCCGACCGCGCTTCCACGTGGTCGGCGACACGGTCCACGCCGAGGGCGGTTATCCGGGCGACGAGCTGGCCGTCCTGGTCGACGCGGGCTGGAAGGTCGAGCAGTGGTCGGGCCTCAACCACTACTTCGGCGGCGTCACCGCTGTCGGTCAGGCGGGCGCTGCCGGCGACCCGCGGCGGGACGGCGTCGGCCTGCTGCTCTGAGCGGCCGCCCCGCCCGACCCCGGTGAGGCTCTGAGCCGACGACAGCGGGCCAGGCGACGACAAGGGGGTCAGTTCATTCGGCGGGCGAGGAGGTTCTCGGCATCGGCGGCGGTTTCGCGCAGGGGAACCTCGAGGTCGGTGGCCTCGAGACCGAAGGTCTGCTCGGTGAGCGTGCTGTCCAGCTGGAAGGGGGCGTAGAACTGGTAGTCCATCTCGGCCATCTCGCGGGCCATCGGGACGACCAGGCCGGCCGTGCGCATCACGAAGCGCGGCATGTGGCGGATCTTCACGCGGGGCTTACCGGCCAGGTCGGTGTAGCGGTCGGCCAGCTCGCGGATGGTGATGGCGGGCTGGGTCGGGGCGTGCCAGGCCTTGCCGTGCGCCCGGTCGTCGTGGGCCAGCGCCACCATCGTGCGGGCCATGTCACCGGTGTAGGTGAAGCTGTGCGGCAGGTCGGTGTCGGCGGGCGCGTACGCCGTCCGGCCGCTCTTGATGGCCGGCAGCAGCACCGAGCTGAAGATGCCCACCGCGCCCGCGCCGATGTAGTCCGAACCACGCACCTCGACCGTACGGACACCGCTGGCCAGGGCATCGCGCCACATCTTGATGCGGACCTTGCCCTTGCGGCCGACCGCGGCCAGCGGCGTGTTCTCGGTCATCCGGCCGCCCGGCTGGGGGCCGTAGACATAAAGGTTCCCGGTGATCACGTAGACGGCGTCGGCGGCCTTCGCGGCGGCGATCATCGCGTCGTTCATCGGGTACCAGAGGCGCTCCCACTGGGTGTACTTCGGGTTCGCGCAGTTGTAGATCGTGGCGGCGTCGGCGGCCAGCTCGGTGAGCCGGGCGGCGTCGGACGCGTCGGCGGCCACCCGCTCGACGCCGGGCAGCTCCGGACCGCTGCCGCTGCGAGTCACCATGCGCACGTGTTCGCCCTGGTCGACCAGGACGCGGGCGACGTTGCCGCCGATCGGGCCGGAACCGATGATGAGGTGCGTCGACATCTCTGTTCTCCTTCGTGAGCACTGCTCTCTGTCGAGAACAACAGTCTCACACGGGCCGCTCAAAATGCAAGAGCAGTGCTCTCGCTATGGCACACTGGTTCGCATGAGCGCCTCTGGAGTACGCGCCCGGGTCCGGGCCGAGATGACCGAAGAGATCAAGACGGTGGCCCGCCGGCACCTCGCCTCCGACGGCGCCAATCTGTCGCTGCGCGCGGTCGCTCGGGACGTGGGGATGGCGTCGTCCGCCGTCTACCGCTACTTCGCGAGCCGGGACGACCTGCTCACCGCCCTGATCATCGAGGCGTACGACAGCGTGGGCAGCGCCGCCGAGGCAGCGATGGCCAAACCCGCGGACACCGACGCGGACCGGCTTCTCGTGCTGTCCCATGCCGTACGCGACTGGGCGCTGGCCGACCCGCACCAGTGGGCCCTGATCTACGGCAGCCCGGTCCCCGGCTATCAGGCACCGCAGGACACGATCGGGCCCGCCACCCGGGTCATCTTCGCGATCGCCAAAATCGTCCAGGAGGCGTTCACCGCCGGTCGAGTCGTCCCGGTCCCGGAACCGACCGGTCGGTACGCCGAGGAGCTGGCCGCCGTGGCCGAGCAGTTCG
This sequence comes from Paractinoplanes ferrugineus, assembly GCF_016862195.1. Taxonomy (GTDB): domain Bacteria; phylum Actinomycetota; class Actinomycetes; order Mycobacteriales; family Micromonosporaceae; genus Actinoplanes; species Actinoplanes ferrugineus. The sequence continues at coordinate 22,307 of NZ_BOMM01000014.1, forward strand.
GCCCGGGCACCCCGCCCCGCCTGGTCGGCTCGGCCATGTCCGCCTATTTCCAGCTCAACGGCGCGGTCAGTGCCGAGCTCTTCGGTCAGCTCAACCAGACCGTCGAGGACGACAGGCGTGGCTTCTTCGAGTTCCAGATGCGTGGTGCGGTCGCGTTCATCGGGCTCACCTGACCGCGCGCAGCACGTGCCCGCCGGGGGTGTCCGGCGGCAGGCCGGGCCGGTGGAAGAACCGGGCCGCGAGCTGGGCCGGCCCCAGATCCTCGATCGACGTGAAGCCGAGCCCGGTGAGCACCGCCGCGATCTCGTCCGGCTCGAAGTAGGTGAGCCACGGCTCGCCGATCCGGGCGACCCGTTCGGCGCGTGCCTCGAGCTGCGCCTGCCGCTCCGGCGACATCAGCGCAGGCGACTGGGCGTAGTCGAAGACGACCTCGTTGCCCGCGGCGGAGGCGACGAAACGGAGCGTCGAGTCGAAGCCCGCACGCGTCAGGTAGGGCACGACGCCGAGCCAGATGAAGAACGCCGGCCCGGCCAGTTCGAGGCGGTCGCCGAGCGATTCCTTCTCGAAGTCGACGCCCGTGTAGGACACGGACGGGGGAATTTCGATGCCGGCACCGGCCAGTCGCTCCCGCTTCCAGGCCTGGGTGGCCGGGTGGTCGACCTCGATGACCCGCACCCCGTCGAACGGGTTGCGGTAGGCGAAGGTGTCCAACCCCGCGCCGAGCACGACCACGGTGCGAACGCCGCGTCGCACGGCCGCGGCCACGGCGTCCTCGGCGAAGCGGTGCCGGGCCGCGATGAAGACGCGCATGGCTCGGCGCGGCGCATCGGCCGGCAACTGATCGAGCGGCAACCCGAGGATGCGTACGGCAAGCGGGTCTTTGAAGATCGACCCCAATTCCAGGGCTTGATGTACGGCTCGGTAGCGCGCCGCGCTGTAGGCGGTCTTGCTGGGTTGACCGGTTTCCATCACGGGATCCAATGGGCGAGGGACATGTTCACATGATCACCCTTCAGAGGAACGCCCTCGCTCAGAAGCCGCTGACGGGCTTCCTGCTCGTGACCCGGTGGCATCCGGCCGGAACTGTTGACGACTCGGTGCCAGGGGACGCCGCCGCCGTGCCGGGCCATGATCGTGCCGACCTGACGAGCGGAGTTGCGGCCGGAGACCTCAGAAAGCGCGTCGGCGATCGCCCCGTAGGACATGACTTTGCCCGCCGGGATGCGCTCGACGAGCGAGAGCACCTCTTCGACGTACTCCTGGGGTGTCACGCGGGCCACGATATGGGATCTCGAAGCGGTCCGGGCGCCGCACCCGAGCAGAATGGGCCGGGTGCGCGAAGTGGTGACGGATGCGCGACGCATCGTGGTCAAGGTTGGCTCGTCCTCTCTGACCACGGCTGACGGCGGCCTCGATGAGCAGCGCGTCGACGCCTTGGTCGACGTGCTCGGCAGTTTGGCGACGCAGGGGCGGGAGGTGGTGCTGGTCTCCAGCGGCGCCATCGCGGCCGGCTTGGCACCGCTGCGGCTGCGCCGCCGGCCCCGCGATCTGGCCACCCAGCAGGCGGCCGCCTCGGTGGGTCAGGGCCTGCTGATCGGGCGGTACGCGACCGGTTTCGCCCGGCACGGGCTGACCGTCGGGCAGGTGCTGCTGACGGTCGACGACGTGACCCGGCGGGCGCACTATCGCAACGCCTTCCGCACGCTGCGGAAACTGCTCGATCTGGGGGCGCTGCCGATCGTCAACGAGAACGACACGGTGGCCACCGAGGAGATCCGGTTCGGCGACAACGACCGGCTCGCCGCGCTGGTGGCCGCCCTGGTCGACGCCGACCTGCTGGTGCTGCTCTCGGACGTGGACGCGCTCTACACCGGCAGCCCGTCCGACCCGGCGTCCCGCAAGATCCCGTTCGTCGGTGACGACAGCGACCTGGCCGGCATCAGCATCTCGGCGCCCGGCCGGTCGGGCGTCGGCACCGGCGGCATGGTGACCAAGGTGGAGGCCGCCCGCATCGCCACCGGCTTCGGCATCTCGGTGGTGCTCACCTCGGCCCCGCAGGCCGGCCCGGCCCTGGCCGGCGACGAGGTCGGCACGCTGTTCCGGGCGGCCGAGCACCGTCCGGCGGCCCGCCTGTTCTGGCTCGCGCACGCCACCTCCCCACGCGGCCGGCTGCACCTCGACCCGGGCGCGGTGACCGCGGTGGTGGCCCGCCGCAAGTCACTGCTGCCGGCCGGAATAACCGCGGTGGACGGTTCCTTCGCCGCCGGTGATCCCGTTGACCTGGTGGACGCCGGTTCCGGCGCCCCGGTGGCCCGCGGCCTGGTCAACTACGACGCTGTCGACCTTCCCGCGTTGCTGGGAAGGTCCACCCCCGAGTTGGCCGCAGCTCTGGGTCCAGGCTATGAACGAGAAGTCGTCCACCGGGACGACCTCGTCCTTCTGTAACGGGAGCCCCGGATGACCACTGTGCTCAAGCAGGCCGCCGACGCGCGTGCGGCCTCGATCGATCTGGCCGCCGCCACCCGTGCCGAGAAGGACCGGGCGCTGCTGCTGATGGCCGACCGGCTGGTCGAGCGGGCCGAGGACATCGTGGCCGCGAACGCGGTGGACGTGAACAGTGCTCGCGACGCCGGGCAGTCCGAGGCGATGATCGACCGGCTGACGCTCACCCCGGCACGGGTCGAGGCGATGGCCGACGGGCTGCGCCAGCTGGCCGCCCTGCCCGACCCGGTGGGTGACGTGGTGCGCGGCTCGACCCTGGCCAACGGCCTCGAGCTGCGTCAGGTGCGGGTGCCGTTCGGTGTGGTCGGCATCATCTACGAGGGCCGGCCCAACGTGACCGCGGACGCGGCCGGCATCTGCCTGAAGTCGGGCAACGCGGCGTTGCTGCGGGGCTCCGGCTCGGCGTACAGCTCAAATGCCGCAATCGTCGCGGTCCTCCGCAAGGCGGTCGCGGACGCCGGCCTGCCGGCGGACGCCATTCAGCTGCTCGACGCCACCACGCGAGAATCGGTGAAGGAGCTGATGCGGGCGCGCGGACTGGTCGACGTGCTGATCCCGCGGGGCGGCGCCGAGCTGATCAAAGCGGTCGTCGAGGAATCCACGGTCCCGGTGATCGAGACCGGCGTGGGCAACTGCCACGTGTACGTGGACCAGGCCGCCGACCTGGAGAAGGCCCTGGCCGTCACGGTCAACTCCAAGACCCAGCGACTGTCCACCTGCAACACCGCCGAGTCGCTGCTGGTGCACGCCGACATCGCCGACTCGTTCCTGCCGCTGGTGATCGAGGAGCTGACCCTCAAGGGCGTGACCATCCACGGTGACCCGCGGGTGCGTTCCTACAGCGACGACGTCGTCCCGGCGACGGAGGCCGACTGGGGCACCGAATACCTGTCCGCCGACATCGCGGTGGCGATCGTCGACTCGATGGACGACGCCCTCGACCACATCCGCCGGTTCGGCTCCGGCCACACCGAGGTGATCGTCAGCGAGTCGACGACGGCGGCGCGCCGGTTCGCGGCCCGGGTGGACGCGGCCGCCGTGATGATCAACGCCTCGACCCGCTTCACCGACGGCGGCGAGTTCGGTTTCGGCGCCGAGATCGGCATCAGCACGCAGAAACTGCACGCCCGCGGCCCGATGGGCCTGCCCGAGCTGACCTCGACGAAATACATCGTGACCGGCAACGGCCACACCCGTTAGCGGCAGGCGCGCAGCACCGTCAGGGTGGTGTTGACGTCGAAGATCGGCCCCTCCGCGGAGTCCCAGCCGCCATCCGTGCGCTGGGTGGCGGCCAGCTTCTTGCGGGCCTCCTGCAGCAGCCAGTCGTCACCGAGGTTGACCCGGCGCAGGGCGGCCGCCATCGACGCGATGTCGGCCGGCGTCATGTCGGGCAGGCGGTCGCCGAGCACCAGCTGCACCCGGGCCGACTCGTAGAAGAACTGCTGGGAGTGCAGCAGCCCGGCGGCGTGCCAGCCGGTCGCGAGAAATGACGGCCAGGTGCCGTCGGGACGCAGCTGGGCGATGAAATAGCCGGCCGCGGCCTGCAGCGTGTTCGCGTAGCGCGGTTCGTTCTCGAGGTGCGGGTTGACCTCCACCTCGGCGACCGTGAACCAGAAACCGGCGAGCGCGGTCAGGTAGAGGGTGGCCTCGGGGTCGCCCGGCATGGCCCAGGCCGGCGCCTCGCCGGCGAGCGACTCGTCCTCCTGCCAGGTGCCGTCCATCCGCTGCTGCGAGGCCAGCCAGCCGAGCGCGCGGTCGACCACGTCACCGTGCAGGCCGCCCAGATCGTCGAGCTCGTTCAGCCGGAAACAGGTGGCGTCGACCGACGGGATGACCCCGTCGGTGGAGGCCGGCCAACCACCGGCCGCTGTCTGCCCGGCGGCGATGCGCTCCACGATGTGCTGGGGCGGAGCCTGCCGAGTTCGCAGGAAAGACAGGCGGGCACGTTCCACGGGATCGCCGTGTGCGACCACGTATCCGATCGCGGCGTCGATATCGACCACGACGGTGACGCTACAACGCCGAACGGTAATCCGCCCCTGTTTGTTGGCGCACAACAATCACTCTGGGGAGTCGTCTGCGGACTCCCCAGAGTGATCGATCAGTACGACGGCTGAGACGGGTCGACCGAGTTGACCCAGGAGACGATGCCACCCTGGACGTGCACGGCGTCCTTGAAACCGGCCGCCTTGATGGCCGCGAGCGCCTCCGCCGAGCGCACGCCCGACTTGCAGTGCAGCACGATCTGCCGGTCCTGCGGGAAGCGCGACAGCGCCTCGCCGGAGAGGATCTCGCCCTTCGGGATCAGCACCGCACCCGGGATGCGGTTGATCTCCCACTCGGCCGGCTCCCGCACGTCGACCAGGAACAGGTCCTTGCCGGCGTCCTGCCACTCCTTGAGTTCGCGGGCGGTGATCGTGGCGTTCAGCGTGGCCTCCTCGGCCTCGTCCGAGACCGCGCCGCAGAAGTCCTCGTAGTCCTCCAGCAGCTCGGTGACGGTCGGGTTCTCCCCGCAGAGCACGCAGTTCGGGTCCTTACGGACCTTGATCTTGCGGTATTCCATCTCCAGGGCGTCGTAGACCATCAGCCGGCCGACGAGCGGCTCGCCGATGCCGGTGATCAGCTTGATCGCCTCGTTCACCTGGATCGAGCCGATCGACGCGCAGAGCACGCCGAGGACGCCGCCCTCGGCGCAGCTCGGGACCATGCCGGGCGGCGGGGGCTCCGGGTAGAGGCAGCGGTAGCAGGGGCCGTTCTCGGCCCAGAAGACCGACGCCTGGCCGTCGAAGCGGTAGATGGAACCCCACACGTACGGCTTGCCGAGCAGCACGGCGGCGTCGTTGACCATGTAACGCGTCGCGAAGTTGTCCGTACCGTCGACGATCAGGTCGTACTGGCTGAAGAGCTCCAGCACGTTGTCGCGGTCGAGCGCGGTGTTGTGGATGACCACGTTCACCAGCGGGTTGATCTCACGGATGCTGTCGGCCGCCGACTCGGCCTTGGGCCGGCCCACGTCCGAGACGCCGTGAATGACCTGGCGCTGGAGGTTGGACTCGTCCACCGTGTCGAAGTCGATGATGCCGAGCGTGCCCACCCCGGCCGCGGCCAGGTAGAGCAGGGCCGGCGAGCCCAGGCCACCCGCGCCGACGGCGAGCACCTTGGCGTTCTTCAGCCGCTTCTGCCCGTCCATCCCGACGTCCGGGATGATCAGGTGACGTGAGTAGCGGCGGATCTCGTCGATGGTCAGCTCAGCGGCCGGCTCGACGAGCGGGGGCAGTGCCACGGTTTACTCCCCGGATAGGTGGTAAGGATCGCCACCCATTCTTGCTCGTTGACCGGCGGCGTAGCCATGACGTTGCCCACCGGCCCGACATGCGGGACGGGGAATATTCACGGGTAGGGCCACGAGTTGGCCCGGCAGCCCTTCAAGCCGTACGTCTGCTGCATCATCACCGGGGCGAGCTTGCCCTTGGCCGAGCACTTCTGGTGGCCGTGTCCGAGCTGATGGCCGACCTCGTGATTGATCGCGTAGGCCCGGTAGGTCTCGAGGGAAGCGCCGTACCCCTTGATCGCGCCCCGCCAGCGGTCGTCGTTGATGATCACCTTGCGTGACACCCGGCAGGACGTGAACCCGCCGGTCTCCAGGCCGCCGGTGCGGCACATCTTCTCCGAGGTGCGCGCCGACGCCAGGTAGACGATGAACTCGGCTCGGGCCGACTCCGGCACACGCTGGAAGCGGAACCGGCGGCTCGCGATCCAGCTGCGGCGGTCGCCGAGGGTGCGGTTGACCGCGTTCGCGAAGTCGAGGGCACCGTCGGTCGGCTTCTCCACCGCGATCTTGAAGCGGTGGATCGGGCCACGGCTGCCCACCACCGGCCCGAAGCCACCGACATAGGTGAAGCTTCCGCTGGTGCCGACCGGCTGCGCGGACGCGACCGCCGCCACCTTCGGGGCCGCGGCCGTCTTCGGAGCCCCGGCCGTCTTCGGAGCCGCGGCGCCGGGAGCCGTTGCGCTTCCGGGCTCCGCCGCGGCCTTCGGAACGACGATGCGGTCAGGGCTGTCGGCGTGCACGAATCGCCCGGCGACCATGACACCCACCGCCAGCATGGTCAGGACCAGCGCGAACGTCAGACGACGACGGAACCGCCCGACGCGGGACTCGGCCGGGGCGTCATCCTCGGCCAGCGGCGGCGGCTCCTGGCGGGCAAGCGGGGTCCGGCTCAGGACCGGCGGGTTGCGGCCGGGATTCCAGACGGGCGTACCTCGCACAGACATGACACAGCCGAGATTGCCACGGTCGATCCGAGAACATGAGCGGTTTTACCGGGCTGGTCCGGTCAGGAAGCCATTCCCCTGCCGTGGCCACGCGTAGGGCACACAGCCGCGGGTGGTCAGCGTCTGCTGCACCATCACCGGCGCCGGGCCACCGGGCCGCGGGCACCCCTCGTGCCGGTGGCCAAGTTCGTGCCCGACCTCGTGGTTGATCACGTACTCGCGGTACGTGGTCAGCGGCACCCGGGCGGTCAGATACGGCCTCGAGGACAACCGCCAGCGGTCCAGGTTGATGATCGCTCTGCCGGTGGTGCGGCACGAGGTGTACGGCACTCCGTTGATCTTGATGTTGGTGCCACCCCGCAAGCACATCCGCCCGGCCGTCTCCCGGGTGGCGAGGTAGACCGTGAAGTCGGCTTTCGCCGCGCCGGCCACCATCTGCAGCCGCAGCCGGCCACCACCGATCCAGCTGCGCGGGTCGCCGAGGATCGCCGCGACGGTGTTCGCGAACGCGGTCACATCCTCGCCGCTGCCCTGCTCCACGGCCACGTGGAAACGGCGGCGCGCACCCGTGCCGCCGAGGATCGGACCGTTCGTCGACGCGTACCCGAATTGGCCGTTTCCCCGCGCCGGAACCGCACCCGGCAGGCTCAGCTCACCCACCGCAGGGGTGTTCTCCCGCGGCGGAGCAGCGACCGGCGCGCTGGACGGCGGCACGGAGACCACCGCCGGGGCAGGTGTGGCGGACGTCACCGCCGCCGACGGAACGGTCGACGCACTTGAACTCAGCCCGCGACCCGCGATGAAACCCGACGCGACTACCGCGGTAAGCACCAGAAGGGCCAGCCACCAGCGGCGCCACCGGTCCGGCGAGATTTCCCCGATCATCGGGAGCCAGGGTTTCACACGCGGCAGTGCTTGTCGCCCTCCCCCGAGCGGGTGAGAGGGAAGTCGCGCGCTACGCCGTCCGCTCCGCGACCGGCGCGGAAAGCTCGTCGAGCATGCCGACGATGGCCCGCGCCACCAGGCGCGGCACCTCCATCTGGGCGACGTGCCCCACCCCCGGAAGGATGAGCAGCCGGCTGTCCGGAACCGCCCGGGCCACCTGCGCCGGAACCCGCGGGTCGATCAGCCGGTCGGTCAGCCCACCGATCACCAGGGTCGGTGCGGTGATCTGGGCGGCCAGCCGCCACTGCGAGTTACGGCCGGGCAGGTAGGCGCGCAGGAAACTGGAGACCAGGCCGCGCAGAGTGCGCAGGTAGGCGCTCGGATAGTGCTCCACCGTGTACCGCAGGCGGATCTCATCCATCGCCTCGGCCTTACGCTGCGCGGTCGCCTTGCGGATGTCGCCGAAACACGCCTGCAGCACCTGGTCGGCCATCTCCTCGATCGGCATGCGGGTCATCCCCCACGCGAAGATCCGATCGGCGCCCGGCAGGGCAAGCAACGGCAGGTAAGGACCATGCGCCGTGCGGCGCGGATCAAGGAACGGCATGGCCGGCGAAATCAGGGTCAGGGTACGCACAAGATCAGGTCGAAGAGCAGCGACGCGTACGGCGATGGAGCCGCCCAGTGAGTTGCCGATCAGATGCACCGGTCCGCGGCCGGCGTGCTCCAGATAGCCGATGAGCGTCCCGGCGAACGCGGGAATCGAGTACCGCGGGCTCGGATCGCTGTAGCCGAAGCCGGGCAGGTCGACCGCCTGCGCGTCGAACCGGCCGGCGAGCAGACCGGCCACATTGGTGAAGTTCTGCGACGAACCACCCAGACCATGCACGTAGACGGCGGGCTCGGCCCCCGGCTCGGTGGCCGGCGTGTCCCGCACGTGCAGCATCGACCCGCCGATCACAACCCGACGGGCGGGCCACGGTGGTGGTGCTTCGCCGTCCGGCAGCAGAACGCTGTCGTCGGCCAGTGCGGCGCCTCTCATTGCGACAAGAGTGCCTCAAGCCGACGGTTGACCGCCGCCAATGTGGCGCGGACCATGGCATGCCGATCGTCGCCGCTCACCACCGACGAGCCCGCCAGCTGCTCCACCCAGCTGTTGCACGACAGCAGCAGCACGACCACCGCGACCTGCGCGTTGCCGAACGGCACCAGGGCCGCGTGCTCGACGAAACACCGGGCCGGGCCGTCCGGATGATCCGACTCGTTCAGCAGGTCGTTGACCGCGCCGGCGGTGGCCATCGCGCACAGCCGCAGCAGATAGCCGTCGACCGCCGGCCCGTCGGCCACCCCGGACGCCGTACGCCCGCCGACGGCCAGGTGCACCTCCACCGAGGCGTCCGTGCCGTACGTGTTGACGTGCACATTCTCGATCAGGATGCGCGGCCCCGGACGCTCGCCGGGATAGAGCGGACGCGGCGGCCCGGGATCGTCATCGGCCGGAACCACGTCGTCAGCGCGGGATTCGTCCCGGCGCAGCCCCGACTCGGCAGCCCGATACTGCTCCGCTCGACGCGACTCCGACTCAGCCCGATACGGCTCCGCTCGGCGCGACTCAGGCTCCGCCCGGGACAGCTCCGCCCGGGACAGCTCCGCCCGGGACAGCTCCGCCCGAGATGGCTCATTCCGGGGCGACTCATTTCGCGACATCTCGTCCCGGGACAGCTCGTTCCTGGACAGCTCATTTCGGGACTGCTCGTTCCGGGACTGGTCGTTCCGGGACAACTCCGTGCGAGACGGCTCCCCGTGGGACTGCTCCTCGCGGAACGGCTCCCCGTGGGCCTGCTCCTCGCGAGACGGCTCCCCGTGGGACTGCTTCCCGTGGGACTGCTCCTCGCGGGTCTGCTCCTCGCGGGCCTGCTCGTTCCGGGACTGTTCCGTGCGGGACAGCCCGCCGTGGGACAGCCCGCCGTGGGACAGCCCTCCGTGGGACGGCTCGAACCTGGACAGCTCCGTGCGGGACAGCTCGGTTCGGGACAGCTCGGCCCGGGACGGGTCTGGCCGGCGCGCCTCCGGGTCGGATCCATACGGTTCGGCATCGGCCCGGCGCGACTCGGCGTCGTCTCGATACGGCTCCGGCGCGACTCGGCGCGCCTCGGCGTCCGCCCGGCGCGATCCCGGGCTGGCCGGATAGGTCTCTGCGTCAGCTCGGCGCGACTCGGTGCCGGCCTGATACGACTCCGCGTCCGCCGAATAAGGCTGTGTGTCGGTTCGGCGCGGCTCTCCGCCGGCCTGATACGGCTCTGCATCGGCCTGATACGGCTCTGCATCGGCCTGATACGGCTCTGCATCGGCCCGATACGGCGCTGCGCCAGACTGATACGACTCCGCGTCGGCCCGGCGCGGCTTCGGGGCGGCGCGGTAGGCGTCCGCGTCGGCGCGGTAGGCGTCCGTATCGGTCCCGTAGAGCTCCGGGGCTCGACCGGGCGGCACGAGGTCCGCGGGGCGCTCGTCGCGGGCCGGGCGCACCCGCTCGGCCAGCCGTTCCGGCGCGGGTGCCGCGGCCGATGGCGCGGCTGGTGGCCCGCTTCGCGGGGCGGTCGGTGCGCTGTGCTGGGCGGCCGGCTGAGCCGTCGGGGCGGGCTGGGCCGAGGCGCCGCGCTGGGCGGTGGCGCTCGGCTGGGCCGGGGCGGTCGGCTGGGTCAGGGCGGTCGGCGGGGCCGGGGCCGGTGGCGCGCTGCGCTGGGCGGTCGGCATCGGGGCGGTGTCGCCCTTCATCGCCGCGTCCAGGCCCATCCGATCCTGCAGCAGGCGGGCCACCCGACGGCTCACCTCGGCCGGGTCGGCTCCCTCGGCCAGGTCGAGCCGCAGGCTGTGCGCGCCCGACGGGGTGGCCCGCAGGGACGCGTCGCGAACGCCGTCCACTCCGCGGACCGCCGTCAGGATCGCCTGCACGTCGAAGCCTTCCTCCCGCTCACGGGGCTGGACCGTGCTCCCGCGGCGCAGGTGCGTCGCGATCCGGGCCAGCTCCGGCGTCTCGGCCGTGGGCTCGGTCAACGGTGGCTCCGGAACTCTCGGCACGTCCGGCTGGGCCGGCACGCGCTGCGGCAGCCCCCTCGTGCCGGGCTCGGCAGGTCCGCCGGTGCCGGCGGCCGGGCTGCCGAACGACGCGTAGGCCGGCGGCGGGACGTAACCCGACGGCTCGGCGGCCGGCCCGGAATCGTACGAGACCCGGCGCGGGAAGCTTGACGGATCGTACGACGGACGGGCGAGGGACGGCGCGGCGACCGGGGCGGCCGGCGACTGCGTCCGGGGCGGCTCGGGAGCGCTCCAATCGGGGCGCCGCACGGCCGGGGCCGCCGGGCGCACCAGCGGCACCGCGGCCCGCTGCTGGACCGGGGCGGCCGGGAGCGCCGACGCGGGCCGGGAGTCGTCCAGGTCGCCCTCGTAGGGGTAGGGCGGTGCACTGCTGGGCGCGGGCATGTCGTAGCGGCGCGGCTCGGCGGACCGCAGGCTGGTGGGGCGGCCGGCGGCATCGCGCTCACCGCCGCTCACCGGGCGCGGATCGCTGCCGAGCGTCTGCTCGCTCATCGCGCTCACGACGCGCTCGGTCATGGATCTTTCAGGCATGGATCTCTCAGGTACGAGTCTTTCGGCGACGGATCGGGGCCCGGCGCCCGGCTCGGTCATCGCCCGCGATCCGAGGCCCAGCTCGCCGCGCCGGAACTCGCCGGGACGCAGTTCGCCCGAACGCAGCTCACCCGGACTCGTGGGGTCGTTGGTCGACTCGGTGCGCGGGACCGGGGCGCGGGCCGGCTCACCACCCGGCGGAGTCAGATGGGCAAGCAGATCGGAGTAGCGCGGGCGGGTGTCCGACCAGTTCTGACCGTTGGTGGGGGCCACGGACGGGGGAATTTCGCCTGACTGTTGCGCGTCGACGAAGCCCGGCGGGGTGGGCGCCGGGGTCGGGGCGGGCGCCGCGGAGGCGGGCTGAACCGGGATCGACTGCAAAGGATTTGGCTGCCCGGGGGTATATCCACGGTCGGGCGGGGGAAATGCCTGATTACGCGGAAATGGCGTCGCCCGGCGCCATGCCGGTACGTCAGTTTCCGCGTCGAGCGCCGCGCCGGTGTTCGACCAGGGACTATCCTGCGTCGCCCAGCCGTTCACCCGAGCGCGCTCACGCGAATCGGCACCGTTGCCGCCTTCGGCGGCTCCAGTGTCTCCGGAATGCCCTGATTCATCCACCGCGCGCTCCTCGCTCGCCCGTGCTGAGGCTACCGTGTGCATGCGGTGGCGATAAGTTGCAGCGTCGCGACAGTTGCCCGGCTCGACCGCGGCTAGCGCCGATCCGGACAATCCGCGCCGACCGAACCGCGGGGACCAATCCCCTGGAGGTTAAACAGAGATGACCGCTGCTTCTGGCGGGGCCCAGACGACCCGGCCCACCCGCCTGCCGCGCTCGGCGCGACGCAAGCAATTGCTGGCCGCCGCGCAGCAGGTCTTCGTGGCGCAGGGTTACCACGCGGCCGCGATGGATGACATCGCCGAGCGCGCTGGAGTCTCCAAACCAGTGCTCTACCAGCACTTCCCCGGCAAGCTGGAGCTTTATCTGGCACTGCTGGACACGCACTGCGACGCGATAATCGCCAAGGTGCGCGACGCGATGCTGGCCACCGCCGACAACAAGGAGCGGGTCAAGGGCGCCGTGGAGGCGTACTTCGACTTCGTCGACCACGAGAGCGAGGCGTTCCGGCTCGTCTTCGAGTCCGACCTGCGCAACGACCCGCAGGTGCGCCAGCGGGTCGAGCGGGTCGAGCAGGGCTGCATCGCCGCGGTCACCGACACGATCATCTCGGATACGGCGCAGAGTTCCGACAAGGCCGAGCTGCTCGCTTCGGGTCTCGTCGGGGCGGCCGGACAGTCGGCTCAGTTCTGGCTGGCGAACGGACGGCGTACGCCTAAAGCTGAAGCCGAAGCGCTCGTAGCTGCACTGATCTGGCGTGGCATCGCCAGCTTCCCGCTCCAGGAAGGCTCAACCAGCGGAACAACGGCCGAAATCGGATAGCCTTCAGAGCGGTAACACGCGTACAGAGGGAGGGCCCCGTGGAGGTCAAGATCGGCGTGCAGCACACGCCGCGTGAGCTGGTGCTGGAGAGCGCTCAGTCCCCGGCGGAGGTCGAGCAGGCCGTGACCGAGGCGATGGCCAAGGACAGCGTGCTGTCGCTCACGGATGAGAAGGGCCGCAAGGTGATCATCCCGATCGCCAAGGTGGCCTACGTGGAGATCGCCGAGTCGTCCAACCGGCCGTTCGGCTTCACCACGCGCTGAGGTAACTCCTCTTCCGGAGGGCATCCCGACGCATCGGGGTGCCCTCCCGTAACTTCGCTCTGAGGTGCACGATCTCGTAGTCGGGTAGACTGGCCCCGTTGCCGTCGACGTCGATTCGTTTCCGCCTACCCGGGGGAACAAGAATCGCCGCAGCAACCCGCGCGCGTGCGGCCCGCTTTGACCAGCGTGTGGCCCGCGCCCTACCCACAGCGCGCCCCTGAAACGACGGGCGCACCACGAGAGGCACCCGTAAAACTTCATGACCGACATCGAAAGTTCCGAACCAGCACTCGTACCAGTTGTCAATCGCGCCCCGGTCCGTCCCGACAGCCCCACCTTCGCCGAGTTGGGTGTCCGAGCCGAGACCGTCGAGGCGCTGGCGAAGGCCGGCATCACCCGGGCCTTCGCGATCCAGGAATACGCCCTGCCCATCGCCCTCCGTGGCACCGACCTGATCGGCCAGGCGCCCACCGGCACCGGCAAGACCCTCGGTTTCGGCCTGCCCCTGCTCGAGCGCGTTCTCGCGCCCAGCGAGGGCGCCGACGGCAAACCGCAGGCGTTGGTCGTCGTCCCCACCCGTGAACTGGGCCTTCAGGTCGCGCGCGACCTCGCCGCCGCGGGCAGCACGCGCGGCGTGCGGGTGCTGCCGATCTACGGCGGGGTGGCCTACGAGCCGCAGGTCGACGTGCTGAAGAAGGGCGTCGAGATCCTGGTCGGCACCCCCGGCCGCCTGCTCGACCTGGCCAAGCAGAAGCACCTGAAGCTCGCCTCGGTCAAGGCCCTCGTGCTCGACGAGGCCGACCGCATGCTCGACCTGGGCTTCCTCGACGACGTCGAGAAGATCCTCGCGATGCTGCCCGACCAGCGGCAGACCATGCTCTTCTCGGCGACCATGCCCGACCCGATCGTGGCCCTCTCCCGGCGCTTCCTGAGCCACCCGGTCACGATCCACGCCGGGCACACCGCTGACAGCGGCCCGTCCCCGCTGACCAAGCAGGTCGTCTATCGCACCCACCCGCTCAACAAGGTGGAGATGGTGGCGCGCATCCTGCAGGCCCGCGAGCGCGGCCTCACGATGATCTTCTGTCGCACCAAGCGGGCCGCCGACCGCCTCGCCGAGGACCTCGACTTCCGTGGCTTCGCCGTCGCCGCCGTGCACGGTGACCTGGGCCAGGGCGCGCGCGAGCGGGCCCTGCGAGCCTTCCGCAGCGGCAAGATCGACGTGCTGGTCGCCACCGACGTCGCCGCCCGCGGCCTGGACGTCTCCGGCGTCACCCACGTGATCAACTACGACTGCCCGGAAGACCCGGAGACCTACACCCACCGGATCGGCCGCACCGGTCGCGCCGGGGCCACGGGTGTCGCGGTCACCTTCGTCGACTGGGAAGACATGCCGCGCTGGGTGCTCATCGACAAGTCGATGGGCCTCAACATGCCGCAGCCCCCGGAGACCTACCACACGAGCCCCGCGCTCTACTCCGACCTTGACATCCCGACCGACATCTCGGGCACGCTGCCGACCGCGGAACGCAGCCGCGCCGGCCTCTCCGCCGAGATCGAGGAAGACCTCGGTGGTGGCGGTCGCCGCCGCCGGGAAAGCGCTCCGCGGGGTCGCACTGCACCCCGGCGAGGACGCAGCGACTCCCGCCCGGCCGAAGAGGCCGTGCCCTCCTCGGAGGAGAGCGGCGACCGGCCCAAGCGCCAGCGTCGCCGGCGCCGGGTCGCCGACGACGAGCCGAGTACGGCCGTGACGCCCGCCTCGACCGGTTCGTCGAGCTCGCCCGTCCCGGCTTCGTCCTCGCCGGCGGTTGCTTCGTCGGCGGCTGCCTCGTCGACCTTGACGGTTGCCACGCCGGCGGCGGAGGCAGCGGTCGAGGCGACCGAGCCGGCGGCGCCGAAGCGTTCGCGGAGCAGGCGACGCGTCCCGGCGACCACGATGCTCTTCGACGACGGCAGCAACGAGGCTCCCGCGGTCGGCTCCGACAGCGAGGCCGGCTCGGGCACCGACGCCGGCGCTGCTTCAGACACCGCGCCGCTCTCCGCCGCGAGCTCAACTTCCGGCACCGCCCGGCGCTCCCGCACTCGTGCTGCTGCCAAGTCCACCGGCTCGGTCTCCGGGTCCGACGTCGACTCGGCCGCGGGTTCGGCCCCCGGCTCCGGCCTGGAAGCCCACTCAGACTCCGGCCTGGAAGCCCGCTCCGACTCCGGCCTGGAAGCCCGCTCCGACTCCGACTTGGAAGCTGGTTCCGACGCGGCGGCCGACGACGGTGACTCGGACCAGCCCCGGCGCCGGCGTCGGCGTGGTGGGCGCGGCAGTCGCGGGTCGGGCAACGGTGGCGAGGCTACGGCCGACATGAGTGGCGGCTCCGAGGCCGGGGTCGGCACCACCGCCTGATCGAATTCCGTTTCGGCCACGTCCCCCGGTGGGGGACGTGGCCGAATGCGTTTGCGGGGCGTCGGGTGACCACCGGGGCCGGGCCGCAACGGGCGGACGGCCGTTCGTCCGACGGCGCTCCGACTGCTCGGCGGGACTCGGGCAGCCCGTATCCGTAGATGATTTTTGGAAGTCAGGTCCAGCGCTGCCGGAGGTCGTCGTGCATGGCGATGGTGAGCCGGCAGGCTTCGAGCACCTCGGTGATGAACTCGTCCTGTTCGTCGGGTGACCAGGGCACTGTGTCGAGTAACTGGCGGTAGTAGGTCTCGAAGGCTTCCGGGTCGAGGTCGGCGAAGACGAAGAATCGAAGGCCGTCACCGGCGAAACCGTAGGCGCGGGCAATGGCCCGGCCGAGTTGCCGGCCGCCGGAAAGGTCGCCCAGGTAGCGCGTGTAATGGTGGGCGACGAAGCCGATCGGGTGTGAGTTGGCGGCGTACCGCACGCGGGTGCAGTAGGTCGTGGTGGCCGGAAGCGCCGCGATTCTCGACGACCACCGTGGGCCGTAGAGAAACCGCAGGTCAGCCTCGAGCGCCGGCAATCGGTCGAGCTCCGGGAAGACGAACGTCCGGGCCACCGGGTCGTCGATCATCGTGCGCGCGGCGAGCTCGAGCGACTCGTAGAGGAACCAGTGCTGGGCCGCGAGATCGGCGTAGGCCTCCCACGGCAGCAGACCGGTGGCCAGCGCATCCAGGAATCTGCTGGAGTGGGCCGCGCCGTGCGCGATCCAGGTGTCCCGGCGCAGCCGGGCGGAGAGCCGGTGCATTCCCGGATCCGCCATCGCTGATCTCACCTTCTGTCACCGGTTTCGCTGGGGGCACAGCGTAGCCATTGATTTACTTCATGTCCCATACCTCGCGGCGGAATTCCGCGTCGAACGGCCAGGCACAATTGAGGGATGCCCCAGCCCTTGGCGGACGTTCTCGCCGAAGTTCGCACCCTCCTGCTCGATCCCGGGTTCACCCGCGCCGTGGCGGCCGGCCGCCGACGTGGTCTGACACCGTCCGTGACCAGGGCAGAACTACGCCCGGTGGCACTGAAGGCCGGCCCGAAGTTGCAGATCGTCACCGACGACGGCTCCCGTCCGTTCACGCGCAACGTCGCCCCGGGTGCGGAGGCCGGCGCGGCCGTCGACGAGCTGCTCGCGGAACCGTTCGGGAACTGGCATGTGGAGACGGCATCGGGCACCCTGCAGGTGCGGATCACCAAGAAGGGTGATGCTCAGGTGCATCGGTCCGCCCCGGTCGCGGCCGCTCCGCCCGCCGCCTCGCACGATCGGGCCAAGCAGTGGCTGCTCGATCCGGGTGACCCGTTGTTCTCGGTGATCGGCGGTAACGCGGCCAAGCGGCGCCAGGTCGACGCGTTCCTGCGCGCGCTGGCGGCCACGCTGCCCGCCTCGCTGCCGTCCCCGCTGCGCGTCGTGGACCTGGGCTGCGGCAATGCCTACCTGACCTTCGCCGCCTACCGGTATCTGGCCGGGCTGGGCGTCTCGGTCCAGGTGGTGGGCGTCGATGTGCGCGAGGATCAGCGCGTACGCAACACCGCCGTCGCCGAGTCTCTCGGCTGTTCCGACGATGTGACCTTCGTCGCCGGGACCATCTCGGACGCGTCGCTGCCGTTCACGCCGGACCTGGTGCTTGCCTTGCACGCCTGCGACACCGCCACCGACGACGCTCTCGCGCGGGCCGTGCGCTGGGAGTCGAGTTGGGTGTTGGCGGCGCCGTGCTGCCACCACGACATCGCCGCCCAGTTGAAGGGTTCTTCCGCGCCCGCCCCGTTCGGCGAGCTCACCCGCCACGCGATCATGCGGGAGCGCTTCGCCGACGTGCTCACCGATTCGCTGCGGGCTTCGCTGCTTCGGCTGAGCGGCTACAAGGTGGAGGTGGTCGAGTTCATCGATTCCGCCCACACCCCACGCAACCTGCTGCTTCGCGCGCGCCGCACCGGTGCCGCGCCGACCGAGGCCCAGCGCGAGGAGTACGAAAACCTGACCGGTCAGTGGTCCGTGACTCCCGCGCTGGCGAAGCTCCTCAGCTGACCTCGACCGTCCAAGCCGCGGTGTGGACCTGGCCGGCCACCTGGAAGTCGAAGAACATCCGGTAGGTCCCACCGCTCGGCACCGACAGCCAGAACTTGACCTTTCCGTCGACCGGCTGCGCCTCCGGATGGACGTGCACATAGGCCAGGTCGCCCGCACGCAGCACGACCAGGTGCCCGAACGCCCCCAGGTACGGTTCGAGCACGGCCGGCTTGCGGTCGGGTCCGGCCACGCCGAACAGCATCGGCTGCGTCGACTTGGTGCTGGGCTCGCCCTCGTAGCCGACCGCGAACCCGTCCGCAGCCACGGCCTTGACCGGCGCGGGCAGAGCAATGGGCAGGTAGTTGCCCGCCACCGTCAGGTCGCTGCCCAGCGTCGTCGCGATCTGCGTGCCCCCGACCACCGCCGTGAAGTCGGCGATCATCCGATAGATCCCGGGCTGCGCCAACGTCAGGTCGATCCCCCACGTCCCGTCGGCCGCCATGCTCGGGTGCAGATGCTGGAAGCCGCTCAGATCACGCCGAATCACGATCAGATGCAGCAACTTCTCATGCACGATCGCGTACGTCGTGACCGGCGCCCCGCCCGCCCCGACGATCCGGAAGCTGAGCCGCTGCTTCTGCCCCGCCGTGAACGTCGTCGTGGTCGGCACCAGGGTCAACCCACCCGAACTCAGGGAGAGTCCCCCCACCGCGGCCCCCATCGCGGTGGTCGGAGCCGCCCCACCCTGCGTCACGGTGCCATCGGTGTTGTGGGAGTGCGGCCGGCTCTCGTCCATGGCCATGCCCGGCATAGACGTTCCGGTCGTGCCGGCCACACCGCTCATCGGCGGAGCCGAGGCCGAAGTCGTGGAGTTGTTGAGCCGCCCGATCCCATAGCCCGCGAACAGCACCACAATCAGGAACGCCCCGAACGCCGCCAGCCGAAACCCAGCCTTGTCCCCCGCCGCCGCGGTTGACCTGGCAAGCCCGAACTCCGGCGCCCCGACATCATCCGCGCCGCCCAGCTGAGCCGTGGCAGTCGCGCGGGCCTCCTCAGCCGTGGCAGTCGCGCGGGCCGGCTGAGCCGTGGCAGTCGCGCGGGCCGGCTGAGCTGCGGCGGTCGTGGCCGCCGAGGGGGCCTCGGGGGTGGTACGGGCCGATTCGCCGCCCGTGGCCGGGCTTGGGTTGAGGCCGGTTTCCTCGCCGGCCGGTCGCGGGAGGGCGGCCGTCGGGTCGTCGGTGGGTGAGCCGTCAGGCATTCGCGAGCTCGTAGCCGGCCTCGTCGACCGCGGCACGCACAGCGTCGTCGGACAGGGGCTTCTCGCTGGTCACGGTGACCGTGCCGGACGACAGGTCGACCTGCACCTCCCCGACACCCGGCAGGGCGGAGAGCTCACCGGTGACGGCCTGGACGCAGTGCGAGCAGGTCATCCCGGTCACGGTGTAGGTGCTGGTCACAGCCATGAAACTGCCTTTCTGGAAGTTCTTCGAGATCGGCGCGTGTTCAGGAGCGCACGAGCCTGGCAATCGCGTCCGACGCCTCTTTGACCTTGGCGGTCGGGTCACCGGCCCGCGCCGCGTCGACGACGCAGTGGGCGAGGTGGTCTTCGAGCAGACCGACCGCCACCGCCTGAAGCGCACTCTTGGCGGCGGATATCTGAGTCAGGACGTCGATGCAGTAAGTGTCCTCGTCGACCATCCGCTGAAGCCCCCGGATCTGGCCCTCGATGCGTCGTAGACGCCCGAGCAGTGCCGCCTTGTCCCCGGAATAACCATGCGGACCGTGGTTTGTAGTCGGCTCTTCGGACATGACCGCCAGCATACCCCCTCCCCGTATCTGAACCACTCCCGGCTCCTGTCGCCAATCTTGACCACCGACAGCGGTTTTGTCATTGCATGGCACCCTTTAGCGGGTCACGCTGCGACCGCCAGCGCCAGCGGCAACACCCCGTCAGCGCCTGCTCGCCGGAGCGCCCGACCGGCCAGGACCATCGTCCAGCCGGAGTCGACCAGGTCGTCCACCAACAGGACCGGTCCACCCAACGACGGCAGCTCGGCGGCCACCTCGGCGGAGACGTGGAAAGCTTCGTGGAGCGCTCGCACACGCTGCGCGCTGTTGCCCCGCGCGCCCTCACCGGACGGCGCCGAGGAGGTGACCGCGCCCAGCAACGGAAGCCGGCCCACCCGCGCAATGTGCTCGGCAAGCGAGTGGATCAGTTGTGGATGCCGCTGCGAACCCATCTCGACCACGGCCGCCGGGCGACGCCGCCACGCATCCTCGCCGTGCGCCCAGGCCTTGAGGATCTCGACCACGGCGGCGGCGAGCTCGTCAGGAATGGGGCCGTCGGCCGACTCGGCTGCGACCACCGAGCGCAACCGGCTGCCCCAGCCCAGGTCGGACAGCCGGCCGACAGCACGACCCGGCTCGATCTGCTCGGCTGGGGTGATCTTGCCCTTGAGCGAGATGCCGACGGCAGCCATGCCGGTGGGCCACATCTTCTTGGGGGAGATCTCCACACCGGGCCGCCCCAGGAACGCGTCGGCGGCGGCCAGCGATGCGGGCAACACCTCCGCGTCGAACAGAGGCCCGGCACAGTTGTCGCAGCGGCCGCACGGCTTGGCCTCGGGGTCGTCCAGGCAACGGCGCAGGAACTCCATGCGGCAGGTGTCGCTCACCGCATACTCCACCATGGTCTGCTGCTCGACGGAGCGCGCCTCGGCCACCCGGCGCAACCGTGCGGTGTCGTAGGTCCACGGCTCGCCGGTGGCGAGCCAGCCACCGCGGGCCCGACGGACCGCCCCGTCGACGTCGAGGACCTTGAGCATCATCTCGAGGCGGTTGCGACGCAGGTCGACCAGCGGCTCCAGAGCCTGCGTCGACATCGGACGGTCGGCGGCGAGGTTGGCCAGCACCAACCGGACCTGATCCTCCGGCGGGAACGCCAGCGACGCGAAATAACGCCAGATTGCCGCGTCCTCCTTGCCCGGCAGCAGCACCACCTCGGCGTGCTCGACGGCCCGCCCGGCCCGGCCGACCTGCTGGTAATAGGCGATCGGCGACGGCGGCGCACCGACATGGACCACGAAGCCGAGGTCGGGTTTGTCGAAGCCCATGCCGAGCGCCGACGTCGCGATCAGCGCCTTGATCTTGTTGTCCTGCAGGTCCTGCTCGGCGGCCCGGCGCTCGGCGTCTTCCACCTGACCGGTGTAGGACGCCACCGGGAAGCCCCGCGAACGCAGGAAGTCAGCGGTCTCGGTCGCCCCGGCGACGGTCAGCGTGTAGACGATGCCAGAACCGGGAAGCCGGTCGAGGTGGTCGGCGAGCCAGGCGAGCCGGTGCGCCGCATTGGGCAGATCGAGCACGGCCAGCCGCAGCGAGTCGCGGTCGAGGGTGCCGCGCAGGACCAGCGCGTCACCGAGCTGCTCGGCGACGTCGGCGGTCACCCGGGCATTGGCCGTCGCGGTGGTGGCCAGCACCGGCGTGCGACCGGGCAGGCCGGCCAGGAAGGTGCGCAGCCGCCGATAGTCAGGACGGAAGTCGTGACCCCAGTCGGAGACGCAGTGGGCCTCGTCGACCACGAGCAGGCCGGTGCTCGCGGCCAGGCCGGGCAGCACGTTGTCGCGGAAATCGGGGTTGTTGAGCCGCTCCGGGCTGATCAGCAGCACGTCGACCGAGCCCGCTCGGATCTCGTGCTCGATCTCGGACCACTCGTCGAGATTTGCCGAGTTGATCGTGCGGGCCTGGATGCCGGCCCGGGCGGCCGCCTCGACCTGGTTGCGCATCAGGGCGAGCAGTGGCGACACGATGACGGTCGGCCCCGCCGGTGGGTCGCCGGGCTCGGCCGTGACACCGTCACGCAGCAGGGCGGTCGCCACGAAATAGACCGCCGACTTGCCCCACCCGGTGCGCTGCACGCAGAGCACTCGCCGCCGATCGACGGTAAGCGCCTCGATAGCCCGCCACTGGTCCTCGCGAAGGACGGCATGCTCGCCGGCGAGCCGGCGCAGCACCTCCTCGGCGCGCTCACGCACCGCTGCTCGCTCGGCCACCTCGGCTGTCGTCCGCGTTGTCTCGGTCACCCGGCATGTCTATCAGCCGGCACCGACAGAACTTGAGTTATCCACAGGCCAGCCCGTTGTCCACAGGCTGGCAAGAAAGTTGAACGCGGCTCGCCGGACCGGCGCCAGAATCGGCCTGTCCACGCGACCGGAAGGAACCGATCATGATCCCGAAGAGCAGGTCAGCGAGTCAGCAGTCCCTCAATCAGGTCACCGGCTCTCGTCGCACCGCCGGCAGCCGTCACGGCCGCTCCGAGCTCCCGGGCCCGCGCTCGGAAGCCGGAGTCGGCAAGCACCTGATCGACAGCCGCCGCGACCCGGGCCGCCTTCGGGGTCCCGGTCCGCAGGTCGAGGCCCGCGCCCGACCAGCGCACCCGGCGCGCCACCTCAGGCTTGTCCAGCGATCCCCCGGCGACGACGAGCGGGACACCGGCCTGGATGGCGGCCAGCACACCACCCCACCCACCGTTGGTGACCATGACGTCCACCTGCGGGAGCAGCAGATCGTGCGGCAGAAACGCGGCCGCCCGAGCGTTGCCCGGCAGCGAGCCGAGCGTGGCCGGGTCGGCTCCACCGGTCGTGCAGACGACGAGCACGTCCCGGTCGGCGAGCCCCTCCATGGCCGGCCGAAGAAGGTCTGCCGGGTCGACGTCGAGCGTTCCCTGCGTCACGTGGATTACGGCGCGCGCGGCGGCGAGATCGGCCCACCATTCGGGGAGGCCGGCTGACCCGGCCACAGCCGGATCGGGCGAGCGAGCCGCGCTGATGAGGCCGGCTCCGCTCTCCGGCGCACCGCCAGCGGTCCGGCCGGCCACGTCCGAGGGGGACGCTTCGCCCGCGTGAGTGACCTCGCCCGCGAGGCCGGCACCGTCCTCCGGAGCGGCCGCAAGGCCGCCCGGGGTGGCGGCGCTCGACAGGGTGGCGGCGCTCGGCGAAGCGGGGGCGAGGCGGCCTACGAAGTGGACGTATGGCGGGAGGTCGGGGCGCGGGTATTCGAGGCCGGGGATGCCTTGGGCGATGATCAGGTCGGTGGAGTAGATGTCGTCGAAGAGTTGGCCGGGGCGGACCGGGCCGAGGCCTACGTCGGCTCGGAACCGGTTGAGTCTCGGATCGGAGACGCGCCGGTAGACGGCGCCGGTAAGGCCTCGGAGAGCGGCGTCCCGAGCGCGGCCGAGCGCGTTGGTGGCTGGGAGCCAAGGAGCACCGAGAGGAGGTAAGTGGTGGCTTGTCAGGGACAACGGCGTGACGGTCACGGTGGCCCAGGGGATGCCGAGCGCCTGGCCCGCGATGGCGCCGCCGAAGGCCACCTGGTCGGTCACCAGCAGGTCATAGGGTGCGCCGGCCAAGATGTCGGCGATCTGGCCGGCTGTGGTGCCGAACAGGACGTGTTCGCCGTTGGCCCGGGTGCCTCGGATTCCCTTGCCGTCGCCGACCGCGGGGAAGGTGGCGGCCAGGTCGGCGTCGTCGAAGTCGGTGGCTTTGATCCAGGGGAGCCACGAGGCGCCGGCCTTGATGAAGCGGTCGCGGTATTTCCCCCCGGTGTAGGCAACCACCTCGTGGCCGCGTCGCACGAGCTCAGCAGCCACCGCGCTCATCGGGCCGACATGCCCGGCGAAGGGCATCGACGCCACCAGGATCCTCGCCATGCCCGTGACGGTATCGGACAAGGACTACGCGGTGGTACCGCTGCGGTCTGGTGGAAAACTTTGACAAAAAAAGTTGTCGGTGACAGGCTCAGATCATGTCGAAGACGATCGCCGAGAAGCTGCTTATCAAGCCGAACACGACCGTGTGGCTGTCCGACCCGGCGCGGCTGTCAGTGCTCACGCCGATGCCTGAGGGCGTGCGCGAGGTCGCCGCGCTCGCCACGGCCAGCACGGCGGTGCTGTTCGCCGACGACGCGGCGGGCGCGCGCAAGCTTCTCGAGGAGCACCGGGCCGACCTGACGAAGCCGGGCGTGTTCTGGGTGGCCTATCCGAAAGGCAACAAGGCCGACATCAACCGCGACAGCCTGTGGCCCATCGTCGCCGACTACGACATGCGGCCGTGCGGCCAGGTCGCGATCGACGACCGCTGGTCGGGGCTGCGCTTCCGCCCCAACCGCGCCGACGAGGGCCGCTTCACCGGCGGCACGAAATAGCCGAGGGGTCAGCGACCCAGGACGGTGCCGCCGTTCACGTTGATGATCTGGGCGGTCACGAAGCTTCCGCCCGGACCGGCCAGCCAGCGGACCGCCTCGGCGATCTCGTCGGGAGTGCCGGAGCGCTTCAGCAAGCTCTGATTCACCCGGCGCTCGTGGCCCTCCGGAGTCATCCGGCCGTCGAAGAACTCGCTGTCGGTGATGTAGCCGGGCGAGATCACGTTGGCGGTGATGCCGGACTCGCCGAGCTGGGTGGCCAAGTCAAGCACGTAACCGTGCAGGGCCGCCTTGGCCGCCGAATAAGGGCCTCCGCCACCTCGCTGGGCGGCGATCGAGCTGGTCAGGATGATGCGGCCGCCGGGCCGGCGCAGGAACGGGAGCAGGGCCGTGGTCATCAGGACGGCGGAGAGGACGTTCGAGTCGAAGGTGGCATGCCAGCGGGCGGCCACCTGGTCGAGAGTGGAGTCGTCGCCCGAGACGAAAGCCCCGGCGTTGTTGACCAGCACGTCCAGGGCACGGTCGCTGACTGCCGCGACGACCTGCGGGATCTGGGCCGGGTCGGAGACATCGGCGGTCACGGCGGTGGCCTGGGGGCCGATCCACTTCACGGCGTCGGCAAGCACCTCGGGGCGACGGCCGACTATCAGCACGTCGTAACCCTCGCCCGCCAGCATGCCGGCCGTAGCCCGGCCGATTCCCGTTCCGCCCCCGGTCACCACCGCAAGTCTTGACATGACACTGACCCTAGTCCGAGGGCTCACAGAGCCAGGGAGAAGCCCGAGCCCGTGCGGCCCGTCGGCGGTGGCAGCGTCGGAATCACCGGTGCGGGCGGCGGGGTGGTCGACTGCTGGCGGTGTACGCGTTTACGCGGCGTGCTGCTCTTGCTCGGTGGCCGGTCGCGTTTCGAGGTGCCGCCACCGACGGAACGGGCCGGCTGGGACTTCGCGGCGGAGGGGCCGGCCGCGTCGCCGATCGTCTGGGTCGTGCCGCCCAGCACCTCGGCGCGGCAACGACGACCGTCCAGCGAGAACGCCAAGGGCAGCGGGTTGTAGCCACGGTAGTCGCCGCGCAGAGCGAACCGGCGCAGCGTGCCACGGCCCCGGGCGATCACCTTGCGGCCCTTCTGGCTCACCGCCTTGGGAGTGGCGGTCAGCCGCTGCGAACCCGGATAGACGAACACCACACGCCACGCGCCGCGACCGATCTCGTCGGTGGTGGCTACCGTCAGCAGGGCGTCGTAGTCCCGGCCCGAGTCGCGTTTGAGCTGGTAGCGGACGGAACAGACGGTGTCCTCGGGGGCTGCCGCGGCCGGGCCGGCGCCCGCCGCCTGGGCCTCCTCGACCTTCGGCGTCTCACGGGTCGCGGCCCAACCGACCCCCGCGGTGGCCAGCAGCGCGGCCGT
This sequence comes from Paractinoplanes ferrugineus, assembly GCF_016862195.1. GTDB lineage: Bacteria > Actinomycetota > Actinomycetes > Mycobacteriales > Micromonosporaceae > Actinoplanes > Actinoplanes ferrugineus. Next base: position 47,348 of record NZ_BOMM01000014.1, read on the forward strand.
GACCAGCGTGGCTTGCAGACGATGACGTCCGGCCAGCAGGGCACGCCCGGTCACCTCGCGAGCCGTCCCACCCCCGGCGAAGAGCCCGCCGCCGAGCGGCCGCACCCGGCCGACGCGCAGCCGGCCGGCGACTCGGAGCCCGGTCCGGAGCCGCCACAGACCAAGCGAAGCACGCAGCTGCCGAGTCCGCTCAAGCGAAGCCGAAGCCAAGGTCGACGCGGAAGCCAAGGACGAAGCCGAAGCCAAGGACGAGGCGGAAGGCGAGGTAAAGGTGAGCGCGGAAGCCGTGGTCAGGGCAGAAGGCGAAGCCGACGCGGCGGGTGAGGGTGGGGCAGCAGAGGGTGGGGCAGCCGAGGGTGGGGCGGAAGCGGAGGGCGGAGTCGGGGTCAGGGCGGAAGCTGGGGTCGCGCGGGTGGAGACGGCCGGCGATGGCCGGGGGGCGACGGCTCGGATCGGGGCTGGGGCGTCGGCGGGGCGCAGGCGAAGCGGTGGCAGGAGGGGCTGGATACCGACGGTGGCGGCCAGGGTTCGGGCGGCTTGGGCGGCGTCGGGGCGATCGGCCGGCTTCTTGGCGAGGAGGCTCAGGCACAGGACGCTCACCGCGGACGGCATCTCGGGCAGGTCGGGCAGCGGGGCGGGATCGGCGTACAAGTGGGCTCGTAATGCCTCGGCCGTGGTTTCGGCCGGCCATGGGAGGCGGCCGGTCAGCGAGCGGTAGAGGAGCAGGCCGAGGGCGTATACGTCGGTGGCGGCGGCGACGTGGGAACCACCGAGCCGTTCGGGGGCCAGGTAGGCGGGGGTGCCGAGGAGGCTGCCGTCGGGGGCGGAGTCGCGTTCGCCGATGACCGCCGAGATCCCGAAGTCGACGACCTTCGCGCCGGCCCCGGTCAGCATCACGTTGGCGGGCGTCACGTCTCGGTGCACGACGCCCCGCGCATGGGCCGCGGCCAGCGCCGAGGCCACCTCGACGGCGACCGCGACGGCCTCGCGCCACGGCAGCGGGCCCCGCCGGGAGAGCCGGGCCGCCACCGACTCGCCGTCGTTCAGTTCCATCACCACGTAGGGGACGGTGAGGCTCTCGGCGAGCGGCGACTCGCCGAAGTCGAAGATCCCGGTGATGTGCGGATGGCTCAGCCGGGCGGCGGCGAGGGCCTCCTGCCGTAACCGGTCGCGGAAGCTCTGGTCGTCGGCGTGCCGGGGGGACAGCACCTTGACCGCGATCGGGCGGCCGAGCGTCTCGTCGTAGCCGCGCCAGACCTCCGACATGCCGCCGGTGCCGAGTTTCTCGACGAGCCGGTACCGCCCGCCGATACGGCGCGGGACGGCATCATGACCTTTTCGCTCCGTCCGCCCCATCTGCCGATTGTGACCCGGTTGACCGGCCCACGGCGCCGCACGGCGAAACCCAGCGAGACAAACCGCATTTAGTACGTGAGAAGCTGGTCGACCGGCGCGTAGTCGTCGGTCAGCACCCGCGAGTCCCCCGCGAACCCGGCCCCGTCCTGCAGCGTGACCGGCTCCTTCAACGTGGCGAGCTTCGGCCGGATCGCGTCGAGCGGCAGCGGGCTTCGCGACGCCACGATCACGAAGTTGGCGCCCCGCTCACCGGCCAGGGCATCCGGCGGGGCAATGAGCGCGACGTGCGGAAACACCGCCGCGACGGTGGCCAGCTCGGCCTTGATGAAGCGGTCCGGCGGGTAGTCGATCACGTTCTGGACGTAGATGCCGGTGGGGCGCATGACCCGGGAGATGTCGGCGATCATCTCGCGGGTCGAGAGGTGCCAGGGAACCACGAGGTAACCGAACGCGTCGCCGACCACCAGGTCGTAGGCGCCGGTGGGCTGGGCGGCGAGCCCGACCCGGGCGTCCCCCACCCGTACCCGCAGGTCGGGGCCGGTGACCAGGCCCAACGATCGCTTGTCGAGGTCGACCAGCCCGCCGTCGAGCTCGATCACCTGCTGCTGGATGCCGGGCCGGGTCCTGCGCAGGTAGCCGGGCATGGTGAACCCACCGCCGCCGAGGTGCAGCGCGTCGGCGGGGGCGAGCACGTCGGCGACGGCCGCGATCCACTGGATGTAGGCGAACTCGAGGTGGGTGGGGTCGTCGAGGTCGACGTACGAGTGTCGCGCGGAGTTGAGGATCAGCGTGCGACCGCCCGGCACCGCGGGATCCTTGTCGACCCGCGCGCAGTGGTAGGCCGTCTCGACGTCGCACGGTGTCGGCCCGACCGCTCCGAGCCCGGCTCCGGCCAGCCCCAACGTGATCAGCATCGCCCGGGTGCGCGGCCGGCCGGGCAGGTCACGGCGCAGCCACCAGGCAAGTGCGAGACCACCGAGGGCGAGCAGTCCGGCCAGGCTCAGGATGATCCAGTTGGTGGGCAGGGCGGCCACGAAGATGAAGCCGGTGGCGAGGGTCGCGGTGATCGCCCCGAGGGTTCCGATGCTGGACAGCCGCCCGACCACCGAGCCGGTCCGCTCGAGGTCGCTGAGCTGGAGCTTGACGACCAGGGGCGTGATCGTGGACAGCAGGAACGCGGGCAGGAAGACGGCCATGGCGGCGAGCAGCAGCACGGCCGAGGCGGCCCCGCCGCGCAGCAGCTCCCCGCCGTAGCGGACCAGCGGCAACGTCACGGCGGTGCCGATGGCGCCCAGCAGCAGGGCCGGTGCGAGCAGGGCACGCGGGTCGAACCGGTCGGCGAGGCGGCCACCGAGCCAGGTCCCGTACGCGATGGCGGCCAGCGAGATCCCGATGACCGAGCTGCTCACCTGGAGGGTGACGCCGACGTACGGCCCGACCAGCCGCAACGCGACGATCTCGAGGACGAGGACGGCGCCGCTGGCGGCGAAGACGAGCGCGGTGGCGAGTCCGGACGGAAGAGAACGCGGAGTTTTCAACAAACCATCACAACATCGACAGGTGGACGTGGTTGGTGTGCACCGCGGCGGGTCCGCCACTGGCGCTGTACGCCTTCCACCCGGTCCCGGGCATCCAGATCTGCCGGTACCAGATCACATACATGATCCCGAGCCTATCCGCGTTCTTGACGAAGAACGCGGCCAGGTTGTTGCCGTACGTCTTGTCGGCGCCGGACGCCGCCACGTCCTGGAAGCCGGCCTTGTTGGCCGAGAAGTCGCAGGCCCGGCCCTTCGGATGCTCGCCGGAGGACCGCTTCGAGTAGCAGTTCGTGTAGTGGGTGAAGTCGGCCGCCACCGCTTCCTGGTAGGCGTGCAGGGTGCGCGCCGTGATGCACCCGGAAGTGGTCGGGTCGTCGACCGTGCACGACTCCTTGGGCCAGGAGCCGTCGGAGTTGCGGGGCGCGGGCTTGGCAAGCGGCGAGTTGGCGTTGACGAAGCCGCCGGCCGCGCCGCCACCGCCGACACTGCCGAGGGCCAGCTCGGCTTCTTTCTTCTTCCTGGTGAGCGCCGTGACCTGCTTCTCCTGCTCGCGGATCTCCTTGTCGACGGCGGCTTTGGCGGCCTGGGCGGTGGCGAGATCGGCGCGGTACTGCCCGAGGATTTGACCGTCGAGCTGGGCGATCATGTCGAGGTTGCGCACCCGTTCCAGGAACTGGTCGGGCGACCCGGCGTTCAGCAGCATCGTCATCGTGCTGGTGCGGCCCATCCGGTAGGACCGGCCGGCGATCGAGCCGACCTGCGCCTCGAGTGACCTGGCGTCGGCGGTCGCGGTGACGACGGTGGCCTGGAGCGCGGTCTGCCGCTTCTTGGACGCGGTGAGTTTCTGGATCGCGTCGGCCTGGCCTTTGGCCGCGGACTCGAGCGCGTTGCGCAGCGTCTTGCTGTCACCCTCGTCGGGATCGGCAAGCGCGGGTGTGCTCACCAGGAACACGGATGCGACGAGCAGCGCCAGGACAGCGCTGATTCGTCGAAGGACAACCGCCGCCACGATTACCTCCCGGAAGTCAGCGCGGGTACTTTACCGTGCTGCGCAAGGGAGTCGCGGAGCGTTCAGGTCGCGGAATAGCCACCGTCGACGAAGAGTGTCTGGCCGGTTACCGCGACGGATGCGTCGCTGGCCAGAAAAACAGCACAAGCACCGAAATCTTCCGGTACGCCGTTTCTGCCGATCATCGTACGGGCGGCGTGTCCGGCCACTTTGGTCTCGTCCGCGAACACCGCCTCGGTCAGCGGGGTGTGCACGACGCCGGGCGCGATCGCGTTGCAGCAGACCCCGTGCCGGGACCAGGCCTCGGCCTGCGACCGGGTGAGCCCGACGAGGCCGGCTTTGGCCGCCCCGTAGGCGCCGGAGTTTCCGTAGGCCCGGAACGCCTGCTGAGAGACCACATTGATGATTCGTCCCCAGCCACGGTCGGCCATCCGCGGCCCGAACGCCTGGCCGAGCAGGAACGGCGCGGTCAGGTTGGCGGCGAGCGTCACGTCCCAGTCGTCGACGGTGAGCTCGTCCATCGGCGGGCGGCGGTTCACCCCGGCCGAGTTCACGAGCACGTCCGGAACCCCGTACCGATCAATGATCTTGGTGATGACGCCGGTGACCGCCGCCCGATCGGCGAGATCCGCGGAGATCGCGTGGCCCTGCGCGCCGTGCTCGCGCAGCTCGGCCACCACCTCGGCCATCGGCGCCTCGCGCCGGGCCACCAGCACCACCGTCGCGCCCGCTCGCCCGAGGGCGACGGCCATCGCCCGGCCGATGCCCGAGCTGCCGCCGGTGACCACCGCCAGGCGGCCGGCCAGGCCGAAGACCTCGTCGAGGTACGCGTTCACAGAACCGAAGTGTCCGGAAAGAGGGTGTCCCGGACCGTGTGCCACACGTCGTCGTTGGGCGTCACCAGCAAGCCGCGCTCGCTGTCCGCCGGGCTGTAGGACGAGCCGTCGAGGTGCCGGACCGTGCCGCCGGCCTCCCGGACGATGAGCGAACCGGGCACGTGATCCCACGGCAGGATGCGCCAGAACAGCGCGAACTGCTGCTCGTCGGTGGCCACCGCCGGATATTCGTAGCCGGCGCAGTGGTGACCCGCGGTCACCTGGCCGAGTGCCGGAGCGTTCGCGGTGGCGATCTCCCGGAGGTGCTGCGGAAGGTAACGGCTGGCCACCACCCCGCGCAGGGCCCGGGTGCCGGGATCATCGGTGCGGGTCTTGATGCGTACGCCGTCGCGATAGGCCCCCGCGCCCGCCTCGGCCACCGTCAGGTGGTTGCCCGGAACGTCGAGAATCCAGGACGCCGCCGCCTCGCCGTCCCGCACCAGCGCGACCATGATGGCGAACGGCGTCTTACCGGCCGCGAAGTTGTTGGTGCCGTCGACCGGGTCGACGATCCACACCGCACCCGGGTCGCCGACCCGGTCGATCAGCCGCGCGTCGGCCGCGACCGCCTCCTCGCCGACCACCGCCGAACCCGGCAGCAGCGCGGTGAGCCCGGCCGTCAACGCCTTCTCCGCCTCCTGGTCGGCGACGGTGACCAGGTCACCGGGCGCCTTCTGGTGGACCTCGTTTTCGGCCAGGTGACGGAAGCGCGGCAACACGATGGTGGCCGCGACCTCCCGGATGAGATCGGCGACCTGATCAAGCACGCGGCGGCAACTTCACGACGCTGACGAAGAACTCGTCGATCTGGCGGATCACCGCGATGAACCGCTCGAAGTCGACCGGCTTCGTGACGTACGCGTTGGCGTGCAGTTGGTAGCTGCGCAGGATGTCCTCGTCGGCGGCCGAGGTGGTGAGCACGACGACCGGGATCCGGCCCAGCTCCTCGTCCTTCTTGATCTCCTCGAGCACCTCACGGCCGTCCCGCCGGGGCAGGTTGAGATCGAGCAGGATCAGGTCGGGGCGGGCGGCGTCGGCGAACTCGCCCTCCCGGCGGAGGTAGGCCAGCGCCTCGGCCCCGTCGGAGACGACGGTGAGCCGGTTGCGGACCTTGTGCTCCTCGAACGCCTCCTGAGTCATCAGGACGTCACCGGGGTCGTCCTCCACCAGGAGAACCTCGATCGGAGTGCCATCGGCACGAAGCGGAGATGTCACGCTCTACCTACTTTCCAGCGACATAGCACGCATCCGCGACGCTCTCTTCGCTCGTGTCACGCTGCGACCTCTTCCGGTGTCCCGTCCGTGGGCGTCACTTCAACGTCCGTGGCGCCAGGAACCACCGGAAGTGTGAAGTTGACCGACGTGCCTTCCTCGACGTCGAGGTCCAGCCAGATCCGACCACCATGATATTCGACGATCTTCTTCACGATGGCCAGCCCGATCCCGGTTCCCTCATAGGCGTCCCGGGCGTGCAACCGCTGGAAGATGACGAAGACCTTGTCGGCGAACTCGGCCTCGATACCGATGCCGTTGTCGCGGACGTTCACCACCCACTCGTCGTCCTCGCGCCGCGCGCTGATCCGCACCACCGGCGGCACGCCCTCCCGCCGGAACTTCAGCGAGTTGCCGATCAGGTTGACGAACAGCGTGGTGAGCAGCGGCTCCTCGCCCTCCACGGTGGGTAGGTCGGCCCAGCTGATCTCGGCGTCCTCGCCGGCCCGGACCTCCAGCTGCGACCGCACCTCGGTGAGCACCCGGTCGAGGTCGACGTCGGTGAAGCCGTTGGTGATCCGGCCGATCCGGGAGAACGCCAGCAGGTCGTTGATCAGGCGCTGCATCCGCTGGGCGCCGTCGACCGCGAACCCGATGTATTGATCGGCGCGTTCGTCCATCTGTCCGCCGTAGCGGCGCTGGAGCAGTTGGCAGAAGCTGGCCACCTTGCGCAGCGGCTCCTGGAGGTCGTGCGACGCGACGTAGGCGAACTGCTCGAGGTCGCGGTTGGACCGGGTCAGCTCCTCGGCCTGCACCTTGAGCTGCTCGTTCACCCACTCGACCTGGCTGCGCGCCTCGCGCACCTCGGTCAGCTCGGAGGCGATCTTCTGCCGCATGCCGTCCACGTCGGCGGCGAGGCTGCCCAGCTCGGGCGAGCCCACGCTCTCGATGTGCCGGTCGTAGTCGCCGTTGGCGACCTCACGGACCTGCGCGGCGAGTTCCACCACCGGGCGGCTGACCAGGCGGTCGAGCAGCAGGAGCAGGCCGGCCCCGGCGATGATGATGATCGCGGCCGCGGCGATCAGGATCGACACCATGGTCTGGCTGCTCTTCTTGGCCGCGTCGGCGGAGGCGGCCCGCAGCAGCTGGATGTCGTCCTGCATCTTGGCGATGGCGGCCCGCACCGAGTCGAAGGCGGCGGTCGAGCCGGCCGCGATCCGCGCCTGGCCGGCCTGGGCGCCCTCGGTGCGTACGGTCGTCACCACCGGGTCGGCGACCTCGGCGTGCCAGGCCCGCGCCCGGGTCCTGACCACGTCCAGGTCGGCCCGGACCGTGGTGTTGTCCGGTCGCAGCAACCCCTCGATCCGACTGATGAGGCGCTGTTCCTCGGCCATGCCGTTGGTGTAGGGCGCGAGGTTGCTCTCCCGGCCGGTGATGGCGTAGCCCCGGATCCCGGTCTCCTGGTCGACGAGCGCCGTGTTCAGCGACTCGCCGGCGGCCCGCATCGGGCTGGTCCGGTTGAGCACGTCGTCGAGCTGGCGGTTGTGCTGGGTGGCGGTGATCACGGCGTACACCGCGAGGGCGCTCAACAGAACGCCGACCGTGACGCACAGAGCCGCGATCCGCCTGCGCAGCGTCCACCGACGCATGTCGAACAGAGTCAACGCCCACCCCCGCGGGAGATCAGCAACATCGCCACGTCGTCGGCGAGCGGGCCACCGTTGGCCTGCTCGGCTCGCCCCACCAGCCAGGCCGGCAGCGCGGGCAGCGGCACGCCCCGCCCGGCCGGCTCGTCGAGGAGGCCGCAGAGGCCGTCCACGTCGAGTCGCTCGTTGCCTTTACCGATGTGGCCCTCGATCAAACCGTCGGTGTACATCAGCATGGACCAGTCGTCGGGCGGCAACTCCAGCACTGTCACCGGCGCCGGCTTGGGCCGCACGCCGAGGACGATGCCGGGTTTGACGGCAACCGGTTCGGCGCGGTCGGCGGCGAGCAGCACCGGCGGGGGATGGCCGGCGAGCCGCACCGTGGCCCGGTTCCCCGGGATGTCGATCACCACCTCGGCGACCGTGGCGAACACCTCGCGGGCTCGCCGCTCGCTCATCAGCACCTGTTCGAGTGAGGCGAGGACCTGCTCCTCGGGAACTCCGCCGATGATCAGCGCGCGCCAGGCAACCCGGAGCTCGACGCCCAGCGCCGCCTCGTCGACGCCGTGCCCGCACACGTCGCCGACGATCACGTGCAGTTTGTCGTCGCCGACCTGGACGACGTCGAAGAAGTCGCCGCCGAGCAGGCCCATCGCCCGCCCCGACCGGTAGAACGTGTGCACCTGCACGGCCTCGGTCGACATGAGCGGCTGCGGCAGCAGACCGCGCTCGAGGCGGGCCGACTCAGCTTGGCGCAGCTCCACCTCGCGCAGCCGCTGGGCGTTCTCGTCGGCGCGCTTGCGTTCGACCGCGTAGCGCAGCGCCCGGGTCAGCAGAACTCCGTCGACCTGGCCCTTGACCAGGTAGTCCTGGGCACCCTCGGCCACCGCCGCGACGCCGAGGTGCTCGTCGGAGCGGCCGGTGAGCACACAGACGGCGGCACTTCCCGCGGCCGAGAGCAGCCGACGGAGGCCGTCGATGCCCTGGGTGTCCGGCAGTCCCAGGTCGAGCAGGACGCACTGGATGCCACTGAGCATCGTCATGGCTTCCCGCAGGGTGGTCGCCACCGCGAGATCGAACGGCGCCTCGGCCTCGTGCAGCAACTCTCGCACCAGGAAGGCGTCACCCTCGTCGTCCTCGACGAGCAGGATGCGCAGCCGCTCCGGGTAAGCCGTGGTGCCGGTGCCGGTACGGAGGCGGGGGGCGACCGACCGTTCAGTCATGCCTCTACCCCACTCATCGTGACCGACCTGGACGGGACGATCGTGTACCACTCCCGCCGGGCGCACAACTTCGATGAGGTCACGTTTGGTCCTCCGCCGCGACTCGGCGGGCGTGGTCGGCGATCACCTGGCCGAGGATGCCGTGCAACCGGCCGCAATCCTGGCAGTGCAGGTTCTCGTCGAGCCGCCGGCTGCCGCAGCCGTTGCACGTGCCGCGGTCCGCCGGATCGCGGTAGGAGGCGAGAGCCCGGCACAGCGCGTGGATCACGTGGTCGCTCATCGCGAAGACGCCTTCGCCGAGCGCCGTTCGCACCCCGACGACGGCGACCGGATCCGCCCCCGGATTCGGGTCATAGGGGGCAACCGCGTCGATGAATTCGGCGAGGACGGCGGCCGGGTCGATCGGTGCGCTCACGTCGTCAACGCTAGGCCACGCTTAAAACGATCTTTGGGCTACCCGGTGTGATCCGGAGCCGCTTAGATGTCACCCATGAGTGCCCCCGCCCTCGCCGGCGTCCCCCGCCGGGCCCCAGCCGCGCTGGCCGCCGTCGCCGCGCTGGTGGCGATCGGCGCCGCCGCGATCTGGTCGGTGCAGCCGCCGGCCGCCCGGGACGCGCGAGCACCCGCCGCCGACTTCAGTGCCGGCCGCGCGTTCGCCCAGGTGGAGGCGATCGCGACGGAGCCGCATCCGGTCGGTAGCGCGGCGCAGGACCGGGTGCGTGACTATCTGCTCGGCACCCTGCGCGGGCTCGGGCTGACCCCCGAGGTGCAGGACACGGTGTCGGTCCAGGGGGCGAAGCTGTCGGCGAGCGCCGGGGGCGCCGGCTTCGGACGCGTACGCAACGTGATCGCGACGATTCCGGGGACCGCCTCGACCGGCCGGATCTTCCTCGTCGCGCACACCGACTCGGCACAGGTCGGACCGGGCGGCAACGACGACGCGGCCGGCACCGCCACGATCATCGAGGTCGCCCGGGCCCTGACCACCGGCCCGAAACTGCGCAACGACGTGGTGCTGGTGCTCACCGACGGTGAGGAAGCATGCCTCTGCGGCGCCAAGGCGTTCGTCGACCAGCATCCGCTCGCCAAGGGCGGCGGCATCGTGCTCAACCTGGAGGCGCGCGGCAGCGGCGGGCCGGCGATCATGTTCGAGACCGCGCGGAACAACAGCCGGCTGGTCGAGGTCTACGGCCGGGCCCCCAAGCCGGTGGGCACGTCGTTCGCCGTCGAGATCTACCGGCTGCTGCCGAACGACACCGACTTCACCGCGTTCCGCGAGGCCGGCTTCACCGGGCTCAACTCGGCGTACATCGACGGGGCCGCGGTCTACCACGCGCCCACCGACACCCCGGCGTCGATGAACACCGACAGCCTGCAGCACCACGGCGACAACGCCCTGGCCGTGACCCGGGCGCTCGGCGACCGCGACCTGGCCACGCTGCGCAGCGGCGCCGACGCCACCTACTTCCCGGCACCGGGACTGCTCGTGCGCTACCCCGGCGGGCTGGTCCGGCCGCTGGCCGCGCTGGCCCTGCTCGCGGTGTTCGCGCTCGCCTGGCTGGCCCGGCGGCGAGCGGTCACCGACGGCCGCCGGCTGCTCAAGGCGGGCGCCCTCACCGTGCTGCCGATCCTCGTGGCGCCGGTGCTGGCCCAGCTCTACTGGGCGCTGTTGAAGCTGATCCGCCCGCAGTACACGGCGATGCCGATCGACCCGTACCGACCGGGTTGGTACCGCCTGGCCGTCGCCGCGATCGCCGTCCTGGTCGTGCTCGCCTGGTTCGGCTGGCTGCGCCGCCGGCTCGGCCCGGCCACTCTCGCCGTCGCCGGTCTCGGCTGGCTGGCCGTGCTCGGCCTGGTGCTGGCCGCGGTCACGCCGGGCGGTTCCTACCTCGCCACGCTGCCCGCCCTGGCCGGCGCGCTCGGCGGCATCGGGGCGATCCTGCTGCGCGGCTGGTGGTCGGTGCTGGCGGTGACGCTCGGTGGGGCGGTGGCGGTGGTCATCCTGCTGCCCACGGTGATCATGCTGTTCCCGGCCCTGGGGTTGAAGCTCGGTGCCACCGGCGCGTTCCTGACCGTACTGCTGGGTCTCGCCCTTCTTCCGGTTCTCGAGCTGATCCATCCGCGGGCGGAGACCCGGAACGGGCTCGACTCGCTGCGGGCCCGCCGCGTCGCCTCGCTACCGGCCCTCGCCGCCCTGCTCGCGGTCGTGCTCGGCACCGTCGTCGGCCTTCGGGTCGACCGCTTCGACGCCGAACACCCGGCTCTCACCCACCTGATGTACGCGCTCGACGCCGACAACGGCACCGCGCAGTGGCTCAGCGACGAGTCCGCCGTCCAGAACTGGACAGCGCAGTACGTCTCGGGCAAACCGCACCTGGTCAACACGACACTGCCCGCGTTCGGGCCGGAGGAACTGCACACCGGCCCGGCTCAACCGGCCTCGCTGCCCGCTCCGAAGCTCACGCTGGAGTCGGAGACCCGATCGGGTGACGGCCGGGTGCTGAAGCTGCGCCTTCAACCGCAGCGACCGGTACGGCTGACGACGCTGCACGTGGCGAAGGGGGTGAAAGTCACGGCGGCCACGATCGGCGGACGGGAGACCGTCGTCGGCGAGGTGGCCGACGACGGTCCATGGGGATTCGGCTTCGTGTTCCACGCGCCCCCGACCGAGGGCGTCGAGGTCACGCTCACCGTGCAGACCGCCGGCAAGGTCAAGTTTCGGGCGATGGACGGCAGTGACGGGCTGACCGGCCTGCCCGGCTTCAAGGCGCGCCCGGCCGGCGTCGGCGTCGTCGGCTCACACAGCAGCGAGATGCTGGCGGTGGCCGCCACTTACGAGCTCTAGCGACCGCGCCCCCGCCGGCCGGTGGGGGCGTCGTGCCGGAAATGCACGAAGAGGCGGCCCCAGTTGTCGCCGTCCTTCTCGACCCGGTGGTAGAGCTGCTTGATCTCCCGCTGGTCGAGGAAGCGCAGCACCTTCTTCTTCAACGCGCCGCTGCCCTTGCCCGGGATGATCTCGACCATGGCGGCCTTCTTCGCGATGGCCTCGTCGATGACGCCGCGCAGGGCACGGTCGATCTCCTGGCCCTTGTTGAAGATGTCGTGCAGGTCGAGCTTGATCTTCACGGTTTCCCCAGCCATTCCTCGACGCGGTGGACAGCGTCCTCGTAATCGGCGTGCTGCTTCATCGCCGCGGCCAGACGCAAGTGTGGCAGCGCCTCCCGGAAACGACCGTCCCGCTCCAGGGTCCGGCCGAGCACGTGGTGCGCGTAATGATCCGACGGGTCATGCTCGATCAGAGCTCTGAGCTGGGATTCTGCCCTCTTCAGCTGGGCCGAGTTGAAATATGCCCGAGCCAGCAGCTGACGCACGGCGGTGTTGTGCGGCTCGGCCTCGATGATCGGTTCGAGCAGCTTGGAGGCGCCGAGCGGGTCGCCGGACTCGAAGAAGAAGGTGGCCCTGCGGTATTCCTCGAGAAGATCCACGAACACGCTCCCCACGCTCGCGAGCAAAGCTCGAACATCAACGCTGGCACAACATCGGGCGGACGGCGAGTGTTCCGGCGCTTCGAGCTTCCCGACAATTCACCTCATACAGCAACTATTTAGTCGGACAATGCCTGCGTGGGGGACTTTCCGAGTCATGTCGTGTCCATGCCGGCCCGTCCACGATTCGGGCGTACGCGGGCGACGGCCTTCGCGGTGTTCGCCGGCGCGCTGTGCCTGATGCTGTCGGGTGCCACGTCGTCGCCGGCACTGCGATCGCCGGCGCTGCTGATCGCCGGGATGCGTGACATACCGTCGCCGCCGACCGGCACCCCGTGGCGGCCGGCCCCGGTCGACGCGAACGGGCTGAGCATGGTGGCCGGGGCCGACGGCCGGCGCTTCGTGCTGCACACCGCGGCCGGCGAACGCAGCTTCCTGCCCGGGGTCGACCTCGGCAACACCACCCCCGGGCACGTGCCCGCCGACGTGTCGATCTCGGCGGCGCAGTACCGGGCGTGGTTCGCGGCGATGACCTGGCTCGGCATCCGGGTCGTGCGGATCTACGACATCCACCCGCCGGCGTTCTACCAGCAGCTCCTGGCGTACAACCAGGCGAACCCGGACCGGCCGCTCTACGTGATGCAGGGTGTCTCGCTTGTCGGGGACGCGTACATCAAGCAGGGCAACCTCTACGACCCGCAGGTCACCGAGGCGTTCCGGCAGGAACTGAAGGACGCCACGCAGGCGGTGTCCGGGCAGCTGGCCCGCACCTCCCTGCCGACCCGGGTGGGCGGTGAATGGACCGCCGACGTCACCCCCTGGCTGGCCGGCTGGCTCATCGGCTCGGAGCTCGACCCGGCCGCCACCGCCGCCTCCGACCGCAAGAACGCCAAGGCCAAGCCGGTGACCGGCAAGTATTTCCGCAGCACGCCGGAGGCGACGCCGACCGAGCGCTGGCTGGCCAACCGGATGAACGACCTGGCCGGTTACGAGGCGGCGCGCAAGCTGTCCCAGCCGATCGCGTTCGTGAACTGGGCGACCACCGATCCGCTGCGGCACCCCGAGGAACCGCTGCGGCAGGAGGACCAGATCCAGCTGGACGCGAACCACGTGCGGCCCACCGAACACTGGCCGGCCGGGACCTTCGCCAGCTACCACGCCTATCCCTACTATCCCGATTTCCTGCGGTACGAGCCGGGACTGCAGGGTAGCGGCGACCCCTACCTGGCCTATCTCAAGGCACTGCGCGACCACCACCGGGACATGCCGACCATGATCACCGAGTTCGGGGTGCCGTCGTCGATCGGCTCGGCGCACAACGGGCCGCTCGAGCGCGACCAGGGCAACCACAGCGAGGTCGAGGCGACCCGGATGTCCGCCGGCCTGCTGCGCGACATGGCCGCGATCGGGCTGGCCGGCGGGTTCTTGTACGAGTGGGCCGACGAGTGGTACCGCTATTCCTGGAACACCGTCGCCCACCAGCTGCCCACCCGGCGCCAGCTGTGGCACGACCCGCTCACCAACGAGCAGTACTTCGGGTTGCTGGCGATGGACCCGGCGGGCGGCACCGACCGCAGCACGCTGCTCGACGCGGACGGCGGCTGGCCGGCCACCCGGGTGCGGGCGCGGGTCGACGAGTCGTACCTGCACCTGGAGATCAAGCTCGGCGACTCCCGACCGGGCTCGCTGATGGTCGGCCTCGACGCGCTGCCCAGCCTCACCGGCACGCCGATGGCCGGCAGCGCCGACCATCGGCCGGACGCGATCTTCGCGCTCAACCTGGTGGGTCACACCGGTCAGGCGTACGTGCGGGAGCAGCTCGACCCGCTCCAACTCGACGGCGACGTCCCGGATTCGGCACGCGCCCAGGCGCCGGACGGCTGGCGGCCGTTCGAGCTGCTGGTCAACCGGCCGCAGACGGTGCCGAGCACGGGCGCCCGGATGCCGATCGAGATGCAGAACGCCGGCCTGCTCCAGTACGGCGGGTGGGATCCGGCGAAGGGCGGCGCGGACAGCCGGGCGCTGTGGAACCTCGACGACGACACCCTGACCGTACGCGTGCCGTGGGCCATGATGGCCTTCGCCGACCCCTCGTCGCACGCGGTCGGCGTGCCCCGCGCCGGCAAGCTGACCACCCAGCGCAGCCCCGGCGTGACGGTCAACCTGTCGGCCTCCGGCAAGGACCAGGAGATCGGGCAGGTGACCTGGGACGACTGGAACCGCCCGGCCGCCACCGAGCGGATCAAGCAGGGGGCGGAGCAGATCCGGGACGCCGCTCTCGCGGTGACGAGCGACTGACCCTCGCCGGGGGCTTCGGCGGAGGCGGTCACAGCTGCTACACAGGAACCGGATAGGCGGCGCAAAGCGAGACCGGTGACAGTGGGGGCATGACGATGGCGAACCAAGAATCCGGTACCGAGCTCCGTCGTCCCGACGGTGGTCCGGTTCGAGTCCTCGTGGTCGACGACGAACCGACCCTGGCCGAGTTGCTCTCCATGGCGCTGCGCTACGAGGGCTGGGACGTCAAGAGCGCCGGCGACGGCCAGACCGCCGTGCGCACCGCCCGCGACTTCCGCCCCGACGCCGTCGTCCTCGACATGATGCTGCCCGACATCGACGGGCTGGAGGTGCTGCGCCGGCTGCGGGGCGAGTCCCCCGAGGTGCCCGTGCTGTTCCTGACGGCCAAGGACTCGGTGGAGGACCGGATCACCGGCCTCACCGCCGGTGGCGACGACTACGTCACCAAGCCGTTCAGCCTGGAGGAGGTCGTGGCCCGGCTCCGCGGCCTGATGCGGCGGATGGGCCACTCGCCGATGCGCACCGAGTCGCTTCTCGTCGTCGGCGACCTGTCCCTCGACGAGGACAGCCACGAGGTGCGCCGCGGCAGCGACCTGGTCACGCTCACCGCGACCGAGTTCGAGCTGCTGCGCTACCTGATGCGCAATCCGCGGCGGGTGCTGAGCAAGAGCCAGATTCTCGACCGGGTGTGGAACTACGACTTCGGCGGCCAGGCCAACGTGGTCGAGCTGTACATCTCGTACCTGCGCAAGAAGATCGACGCCGGCCGGGCGCCGATGATCCACACGATGCGCGGGGCCGGTTATGTCCTCAAGCCGGCTGACTGAAGCCGCGCCGAGCCGGCGCGCCCGATGGCGTAGCCCGTCAGGTTGGTCGCTGCGCACCCGGATCGTGGCGATCGTGATCACCCTGCTCGCCGTCGTCGGGGTCGCGGTCGGCGGCACCGCCGGGATCTTCCTGCGCCAGCAGCTGTACGCCCAGCTCGACGCCAAGATCGAGCAGAAGATGGACCCGTTCCGGGGGAACGGGAACCAGCCGTTCGGCAACGGACGCTCGCCCGGCAACCGGCCCTATCTGCCGGACCGGCCCTCCCCCGGCTCGGACCTCGGTTCCATCACGGCCTTCTACGACTCGGAGTACCCCAGCGATTTCCTCGGTGGGGTGGTCGACTTCGACACCGGCGCCGCGAGCACCACCAACCAGCTCGAGCTCAAGTGGAACGACCTCGACGCCACGAAGCAGACCAAACTGGTCGCGATCAAGGCCGACGGCCACAAGGAGAACATCGACCTCGGTTCGCTCGGAACCTTCCGGGTCACCGCCGAGGACATCGGCAACAACACGGTCAAGGTCGTCGCCCTCTCGCTCTCGCCCCTGCACCAGACGCTGCTGAAGGTCGCCCTGGTGACCGGTGGGGCGGTGCTCATCGCTCTGGTCATCGCCGGCTGGGCGGCCGCACTCATCGTCCGTCGCACGCTCCGGCCGCTCCGCCGGGTCGCGAACACCGCCACCCGGGTCTCCGAGTTGCGGCTCGACCGCGGCGAGGTGCAGCTGGCCCAACGGGTGCCGGAGGCCGACACCGACCCGAACACCGAGGTCGGCCAGGTCGGTGCGGCCCTCAACCGGATGCTCGACCACGTCGGCGGCGCCCTCGAGGCCCGGCACGCCAGCGAGATGCAGGTCCGCCAGTTCGTCGCCGACGCCAGCCATGAGCTGCGCACGCCACTCGCGGCCATCCGCGGTTACGCCGAACTGAGCCGGCGCAGCCGCGCGCCCATCCCCGAAGAGATCGCACACGTGCTCGGCCGGGTCGAGTCCGAGGCCAAACGGATGACCGGACTTGTCGAGGACCTGCTGCTGCTGGCTCGCCTGGACGCCGGCCGGCCGCTCGCGCACGACCCGGTCGACCTGAGCATGCTGGTCGTCGACGCGGTCAGCGACGCGCACGCCACCGGGCCCCGGCACAACTGGCAGCTGGACCTGCCCGAGGAGCCGGTCACCGTGGTCGGCGACGGCGCGCGCCTGCACCAGGTGCTGGCCAACCTGCTCGCCAACGCCCGCACCCACACGCCCGAGGGCACCGCCGTCACCGTCACCGTGCGCGCCGACCGCGACGCCGCGATCCTGGATGTCATCGACAGCGGACCGGGCATCCCGGCCGAGCTCCAGCCGCACATCTTCGAACGGTTCGCCCGTGGCGACAGCTCCCGCTCCCGGGCAGCCGGCAGCACCGGGCTCGGCCTGTCGATCGTGCACGCCGTGGTCACCGCGCACGGCGGCACCGTCTCCGTACGCAGTGTCCAGGGCGAGACCGTCTTCACCGTGACCCTGCCGCTCAGGCCGCCCACGCTCGTCCCATCTGCTGGTCAGTTGGCGCAGATGGGGGCGCGGCCCCGGTGAGGCGCTATGCTGTCGGACATGTCTCGCATGTATCGGTGGTTTACCGGGCCGGCTCACGCCGGTGCCTCGGTCGTCACCGCATGATCTGAGACACCAGCCAGAGCCGGCCAAGGCAGCGACGCGACGTCGCTGCCTTTTGTTTTGCCACGAGCATGCCGGCTCTCGCCCTGGGCGCCGGCGAAGGAGATGAAACCACGTGACCATCCCCGAGGTTCAGCGCGTCCGTGACCAGCGCATCGCCGCCGTCGTCCCGCTGATGAGCCCCGCGCTGCTGCACCACGAGCTGCCCTTGACCGCCGAATTGCACGACACCGTGCTCGACGGCCGACGCCAGGTCGAGGACGTCCTCAACGCCCGAGATCCCCGGCTTCTGGTGGTGGTCGGGCCCTGTTCCGTGCACGATCCGGCAGCCGCCGGCGAATACGCCGGGCTGCTGCGCGAACAGGCCGACCGGCTCGCCGACGACCTGCTCGTCGTGATGCGCGTCTACTTCGAGAAGCCGCGCTCCACAGTCGGTTGGAAGGGTCTGATCAACGACCCCGCCCTGGACGGCACCGGCGACGTCGGCACCGGCCTGCGGATCGCCCGCAAGCTGCTGCTCGAGATCGTCGGGCGCGGCCTGCCGACCGCCGTGGAGTTCCTCGACCCGATCACGCCGCAGTACATCGCCGACACCGTGGCCTGGGGCGCCATCGGTGCCCGTACCGTTGAATCGCAGGTCCATCGGCAGTTGGCCTCTGGTCTTTCGATGCCGATCGGCATGAAGAACCGTCCCGACGGGAGCATCAGCACCGCCGTCGACGCGATCCAGGCCGCCGCGGTGCCGCACGTCTTCCCCGGCATCGACTACTCCGGCACGCCGGCGATCCTGACCACCACCGGCAACCCTGACACCCACCTGGTGTTGCGCGGTGGCGGTGGCCGGCCGAACTACAGCGCCGCCGACGTGGAAGCCGCGCTCCAGCTGCTGCGCAAGGACGGCCTGCCGGAGCGCCTGGTGATCGACTGCTCGCACGGCAACAGCGGCAAGGACCACCTGCGCCAGCCCCTGGTCGCCGACGACGTGGCCGGCCAGGTCGCCGACGGGCAGCGCGGCATCACCGGCGTCATGCTGGAGAGCTTCCTCGTTCCCGGCCGGCAGGAACTGGGCGGCGAGCTGACCTACGGCCAGTCCGTCACCGACGCCTGCATGGGCTGGGAACCGACCGTCGGGGTGCTCGAGCGGCTGGCCTCGGCGGTGGCGAAGCGGCGCGGCCGGTAACTCACAGCCGGCAAACAGGAACGACACAAAAGCGGGACAGGGCGCGCGTCGAGAGTTCTTCCCATGACCTCGACGCTGCCCGCCCCGACTGTTGTGGATTCGCCGCCACGTCGCCCCACCCCGGCGCGTGATCCGGTCTGGGTGCGACCCTCGTTCTACGCGTTGCTCCTGTTCACCGGCGTGCTCTACATCTGGGGCCTGAACAAGTCGGGCTGGGCCAACGCGTTCTACTCGGCGGCCGCGCAGGCCGGCTCGGAAAGCTGGAAGGCGCTCTTCTACGGCTCCTCCGACGCGGCCAACTCGATCACGGTGGACAAGACGCCCGCGGCGCTGTGGGTGATGTCGCTGTCCGCGCGGATCTTCGGGGTCAATTCGTGGAGCATTCTCGTTCCGCAGGCCCTGATGGGTGTCGCCACCGTCGGCATTCTCTACAGCACGGTGAAGCGCTGGTTCGGCCCGGCCGCCGGGCTCATCGCCGGCGTGGTGCTCGCGACCACCCCGATCGCGGTGCTGATGTTCCGCTTCAACAACCCCGACGCCATGCTGGTCCTGCTCCTGGTGGCGGGCGCCTGGGCGACCTCGCGGGCGATCGAGACCGGACACACCAGGTGGCTGATCTGGGCCGGGGTCTTCGTCGGGTTCGGTTTCCTGGCCAAGATGCTGCAGGCGCTCCTGGTGGTTCCGGCGTTCGCGCTCGCCTATCTCATCGCCGGTCCACCGAAGCTCGGCAAGCGCCTCGGTCAACTCCTGTTGGCCCTGGTCGCCGTCGTGATCTCGGCAGGGTGGTACATCGCGGTCGTCGAACTCGTGCCGGCCTCGATGCGGCCCTACATCGGTGGCTCGCAGAACAACAGCATCCTGGAGCTCGCCCTCGGCTACAACGGCCTCGGCCGGCTCTCCGGCGACGAGACCGGCAGCGTCGGCGGGGGCGGTGGAGGCGGCGGTTGGGGTGAGACCGGCCTGTTGCGCATGTTCGACAGCTCCCAGGGCGGGCAGGTCTCCTGGCTGCTTCCCGGCGCGCTCATCGTCCTGATCGCCGGCCTCGTGCTCACCGCGTCCCGGGCTCGCACCGACGTGCAACGGGCCGGCTTCGTCATCTGGGGCGGCTGGCTCGTGGTCACCGGCCTCGTCTTCAGCTTCATGCAGGGGATCTTCCACGCGTACTACACGGTTGCCCTGGCACCCGGGGTCGGCGCGGTCGTCGGCATGGGATCGGTGCTGCTCTGGCGCCACCGGCGCACCATCATCGCCTCGGCGACGCTGGCCACGGCGATCGCGATCACCGCGTGGTGGTGTTACCACCTGCTGACCCGCTCGGCCGACTTCCTGCCCTGGCTGCGGTGGGTGGTGCTGGTGGGCGGCCTGCTCGCGGCGGCCGGCGTACTCGCTGCTTCGCAGCTCGCCTCTCGATTCGGAGCGCGGCTCGGCATGGTGGCCGCGGGCGCCGCATTGGTCGCGGTTCTTGCCGGGCCCGCGGCGTACGCGGTGCAGACCGCCTCGTCGGGATACACCGGCTCGATTCCGTCCGCCGGACCGTCCACTTCGGGCGGCTTCGGTGGTGGACCCGGTGGTGGCCGAGGCGGCCGAGGCGGTTCCCGGGGCGGCTTCCCGGGCGGGGGTTTCCCGGGTGGGGGTTTCCCGGGTGGCGGCTTCCCGGGCGGAGGTTCTCCGGGCGGCTCAGCTCAGGGCGGCTCAGCTCAGGGCGGCTCAGCTCAGGGCGGCTCAGCTCAGGGCGGTTTCGCCGGCGGTGGGATGCGCGGTGGCGGGGGCATGGGCGGACTGCTCGACGCCGTGCCGGTAAGCGCCGAGATGAGGGCATTTCTCCAGGCCGACGCCGACAAATACACCTGGGTGGCGGCCACGGTCGGCTCGCAGACGGCGTCCGGCTACCAACTGGCCACCGGCGACCCGGTGATGGCGATCGGCGGTTTCAACGGCACCGACCCGTCACCGACACTCGCCCAGTTCAAGCAGTACGTCGCCGACGGGAAGATCCACTACTTCATCGGTAGCGGGCGCACCGGCAGGGGCGGCTCGAACAGCAGCGGCAGCAGTGCCAGCTCCGAGATCGCGCAGTGGGTGTCCGAGAACTTCACCTCATCGACCGTCGGCACCACCACCGTCTACGACCTGACCTCCTGACCAGGCATTTACAGTTATCGACGGGCGGCACCCGAACGGGTGCCGCCCGTCACCCGTCCGGGGCATGTTCACAAAGCAGAAAACGGACTCACAGGGTCCGCACAGTGTTGCCTTACGTATTGCCTAGTTGCGTGGCCGACCGTGGACGACATGAGCCTTACGACGCTGCCATCGCACGCCGCCGACTCGACCCGGCTGGACGCTCCGGTGCTCGATGTGGTCGTTCCCGTCTACAACGAGGAGATCGACCTGGAGCCGTGCGTACGGCGTCTGCACGCGTACCTCTCGGCGCATTTCCCGTACCGCTTCCGGATCACCGTCGCCGACAACGCGAGCACCGACTCGACCGCCGAGGTGGCCCGCCGGCTCACCGGGGAACTGCCGGGCGTGACCGCGGTACACCTGCCGGAGAAGGGCCGGGGCCGCGCCCTCAAATACGTCTGGACCCACTCCGACGCGGCCGTCCTGGCCTACATGGACGTGGACCTGTCCACTGACCTCAGCGCCCTGCTCCCCCTGGTCGCCCCGCTCATCTCCGGGCACTCCGACCTGGCGATCGGCTCCCGGCTGGCGCGCGGTTCCCGGGTGGTGCGCGGCGTGAAGCGCGAGTTCATCTCCCGCAGCTACAACCTGATCCTGCGCGGCACCCTGTCCGCCCGGTTCTCCGACGCGCAGTGCGGTTTCAAGGCGATCCGCGCCGACGTCGCCGAGCGGCTGCTGCCGATGGTCGAGGACACCGGCTGGTTCTTCGACACCGAGATGCTGGTGCTCGCCGAACGGGCGGGCCTGCGCATCCACGAGGTGCCGGTCGACTGGGTCGACGACCCGGACAGCCGCGTCGACATCGTCTCGACGGCGGTCGCCGACCTCAAGGGCATCATCCGCCTGCTCCGCGCGTTCGGTTCCGGCCGACTGCCCCTCGGCACGCTGCGCGAACAGCTCGGCCGTAACCCGCTTCCGGTGGCCGGCGTCCCCGCCGGCCTGACCGGCCAGCTGATCCGCTTCGCTGCGGTCGGGGTGGCGAGCACGCTCGCCTACCTTCTGCTGTACGCGCTCCTCCGCACCGCCGTGAGCCCACAGTGGTCGAACCTGATCGCACTGCTGGTCACCGCCATCGCCAACACCGCGGTCAACCGCCGGGTCACCTTCGGCGTACGCGGCAACGACGGCGCCTGGCGTCACCAAGTGCAGGGCCTGCTCGTCTTCGCCATCGGCCTGGGCCTGACCAGCGGTTCCCTGGCCCTGCTGGACCGGCTGTCCACCAACCCGGCCAAGCCGCTGGAACTGGCCGTCCTGGTCCTCGCCAACCTGCTGGCCACCGCGGTCCGTTTCCTGATGCTCCGCATCTGGGTCTTCCGCGCTCGCCGAGTCACCAGCAAGAGCTGACCGCCGGTCCCCACCGCCACCGCCCGCAGCCGCAGCCGCCCGCCACCCGCCGCCGCAGCCCGCCCGCCGTCTCAGCCCGCCCCCAACCGCCGCAGCCCGCCCCCAACCGCCGCAGCCCGCCCGCCGTCGCAGCCCGCTCGCCACTACGGCCGCAGCCCGCCCGACGCCGCAGCCCACCCACCGTCTCAGCCCAACCCGCCGTCGCAGCCCGCTCGCCGCCGCAGCCCACCCGCCGCCATAGCCCACCCGCCGCCGTGCGCCACCCCGCAGGCTTGCCGTTCGGCTCAGGGGCCGCTCGGCTCAGGGGCCGTCCGAATTGCTTGCCGGTCGACTCGGGGCCGTTCAGCTCGCTTGCCGGTCGACTCGGGGCCGTTCAGCTCGCCTGCCGGTCGACTCGGGACCGTTCAGCTCGCCTGCCGTTCAGCTCGGGGGCTGGCTGGCTCGGGGGCTGGCTGGCTCGGGGGCCCGTGTTGGTGAAGCTGGGCGGCGGCGGTCAGCCCGTCGAGCGGCTTCGGCGCAGACGGCGGTAGATCAGTGCGGCGAAGACGGCGGTGCCGCACAGGGCGGACAGGATGGCGGCCGGCCACCAGCCCAGGACGCCCAGTGTGATCGCGGCCAGCCAGATCACGGCGGCGGCGAAGAGCAGGGAAAGCGAATGGCGTTTGCGCGGCACCGGAGTGATGTCGCCGCCCGACATGCGGGCACAGAACTCGGGATCGTCATGCCGCAACTGGCGTTCAAGCTCTGCCAGACGGCGGCTGTCTTCCCTGCTCAGCATGTCGCCACCTCCGGTCGGCCCCGGGCCTGCCCACGATCGACAAGCAACCGCCTCGATCGCTGCCATTGTTACTCGCGCGTTGCCTTTCGGATACCTCCCGGTGTGCCAGTCCCCGCCATACTTCCGATTTCCTCCCAAGACCGGCAACCCCTCGAGGAAGTCACTCGAAAGCGATGGTCGCCTCGGTCGCCCCGCGACCGCGCGCCACCTCGGCCGCTTCCTCCTCGATCTGTTTTCGGCGCGGCGCCGGAAGCGTGCCGAACCCGGTGACCGTCAAGTCGACCCGCCTGCGGCCCGCCATCTTGGCCCGCCAGACCCCCGCGACCTCGCCGTCCACCAGCAACACGCCCGGGTTGCCGAGCACCCGCCACACCTGTTTCTGCTGCTCCCGGTCGGGCACCATCAGGTCACGGTCGCGGGCCTGGAGCAGCGGATCCATCCCCGGGATCAGGCGCACACCTGACCGGGCCTCGGCCTTCGAGAGGGCCGTGATCTGCGACTCGGGCAGCCACCGCTTCTTACCGTCCACTGTGACCTCGGCCAGCCCGTCCGGCCACACCCGCTTCATCTCGGTGGCGCTGCCGCCCAGGTATTTCGCCACCTCAGCCGGCCCGGCCGGACCGAGGAACCGCAGATAGGTCGTGATCAGATCGCCGATGCCGTCGTTCTCGACGGGCTGCGAGGGCGCGTCCGGGATCGGCCCGAGCATCGCATCACGGCCGCGCGACTCGACCCGCACACCGCCGGCAAGCCCCGAGTGCTGCCAGACGTTGCCCGCGATGTGCCGAGCCCCGCAACCACGACAGTCAAAGGTCAGCGACTCGGGCACGCGCTTGCTGACCTCGGCACTGGCCTCACCCCGAGGCATCGAGCGGGTCACCACCTCACGAAACGCCGCGGCGGTGGCCGTGAGAGCGGCGACGCCGAGTTTCATGCCTTCCGGGATCTGCGCACTCTGGATGCGGCTGGTCGCGTCGAGGTCGCTGACCGGCCACAGCTGCTTGACCAGAGCAGCGAGGTCGTCGCGACGATGCAGATGCGGAGCCCCGCGGGCGGCCCACACCATGATCAGTCGATCGTCGTCGAGGCCGGCACTCGTGCGGGCGGCCAGCGCGACATGGTGCGACCCGGGCGTGTATTCCTGCACCCCGAGGTCGAGCACGTCCAGGTCGGCGGGCCGCTTCCGGCTCCGCGCCGCCAGCCCGAGGGCCGCCACCCGATAAGCCATTACCCGGGCCCGATCAATGCCGCCCATGACACCTCCCTGCGACGAGGCCGCGGCGTCCGACTTCCTAGCTGCGACGACCGTACCGCCGGGCGGCGACATTTTTCAGTCGTTCCAGGCGGGTCGCGGCCCGGTCACCGGACAGCTCCCAGGTGTCCAGACTGCTCGACCCGTACGGGCCGAACTGCAGGATCGGCGCCTCCCCGGTCAGCCGGTAGCCGCACCGGCGCGCCACGGCGGTGCTCGCGACGTTGGCCGGGTCGATCCGCAGGAGCAGGCGACCCAGTTTGAGGGTGCTCCGCGCGTACGTCGAAAGCAGTGAGAGCGACGCCGATGCCAGCCCGCGCCGGCGATGGCGGGCGCCCACCAGATAGCCGAGTTCGGCTTCTCTGTTGGCGGCGTCGACGCCGAAGAGCAGGACCTCGCCGAGCGGTCGGCCACCGTCCTCGGTGATCGCGAGTTGGATGCGCCGCCCGCTGATCCGGCCCTGGTGGGCGCGCTTCAGGTAGGCGAGGCCGGCCTCCGGGTCGAACGGTGACGTCATCGGCGTCCAGCGCGCGATGTCCGGATCGTCGAGCAGCGCGACCAGGTCGTCGAGATCCTCGGCCCGCCAGTCGCGCAGCACCAGGCCGTCTCCCGTCAACGTGAGCGGGTAGGGAAGACGGGTGGCCACAACTTGATCCTGCCCGTAAGGACCCGGCTCCGGCCAGTAACGATCGTTACGAAGCACGCGATTTTCGCTAACAGTGATCAACATGGACGGTGCGTAACAGGGTTGGATATGGGTGTCAGGGCCTAGGTTTTACGTTGTGGACGAGCGGACTGCGTTGGTGACGCGGCGGGGCGAGAATTACGGTGGGCGGTCCCGCGAGGAGCGGGCGACCGAGCGGCGTGAGCGCATCCTCACGTCGGCCTTGCACCTGTTCGGGACGCGCGACTACGACGATGTGACGGTCGCGGACGTCTGCGCCGCCGCCCGGGTCTCGAAGCGGTATTTCTACGAGCATTTCGAGGACCGGCCCGCCCTGGTGCGCGCCCTGCACCGCGAGCAGAACAGGTGGCTGCTCGAGGGAGTCGCAGCCGCCGCACCGGAGACCCGCGACTCGCTCGACGGAATGCTGCGGCCCGCCGTGCACCGGCTCCTCGAACTGCTGCGCGCCAACCCGGAACGAGCGCAGGTCATCTACATAAACGCCCCGCGCATGGAGACGCGACGACGGGGCGTGCTCCGCGAGGACGCCCAGTTTCTCGGCGACCTCTTGCGCCGGGTCAGTGGTCACCCCACCGACCAGCTCCGGTACGAGCGGATGCTGCTCGCCCTGGTGGCCGGTCTGAGCGAGGTCATCATCGACTGGCTGTCCCGGGACATGTCCGAGGAACCGGGACCCCTGGCCGACCACCTGACCGATTACTGCCTGGCCATCCTCGACCTGCTCGTCCCCTGACGCTCAGCACTTGCGCGCGGTTATCTCCATTCCCGCTGCCCGAAGTCGCGTGACGAGGGCGTCACCCATAGCCGTAGCCGGAGTGAGCACGCCTCCCTCGGTCGGCGGCAGCTTGTCTCGATCGTGCACGAGGGTGAGCGCGGACTCGCCGAGCATGACCGCCGTGGCCGCGTAGCCCGGGTCACCCTTGGCCCGGACCCGAGCCGTGTAGCGTTCGCCGGTCGTCGTCGTGGTGAACAGGTCGGTCGTGAAATGGCCGGAGTTACGAGCTCGTTCGTTCGGCCCCTCCCCCGGTTTCGGCAGCACCCGGTCGAGCACGAAGCGGGTCGGCGGCACCGACAACCCGACGATCAGCGCACCCAGGCCCAGCTTGGTCGCGAACGCGATCACCGGCGACAGCGGCGAAGCACCGACACTCATCGCCTCGCGGTAGCGGAACTGCCGCCCGTACGCCCAATTCCGCAATGCGTTGCTGCGCCGCACCACCCGGGTGTTGTAAGACGCCATCACGAATGGCGCG
This sequence comes from Paractinoplanes ferrugineus, assembly GCF_016862195.1. Lineage (GTDB taxonomy): Bacteria > Actinomycetota > Actinomycetes > Mycobacteriales > Micromonosporaceae > Actinoplanes > Actinoplanes ferrugineus. The sequence goes on from NZ_BOMM01000014.1 coordinate 73,147, forward strand.
AGGCGCCCCCGCAGCTGCGGGTTGACGTCTTCGCCCCGCAGGATCGCGACGTCGTCCTGCCGGCCCAGGTCGGGCTCGGCGGCCCGGTCGGGGCTGAGTGAATAGGGGCTGGCGGCGAGCCGGCGCAGTTTACGGTCGGTCTTGACGGTGTCGAGCTGGTGCCGCATCGAGTCGATCGTGCCGCCGCTGAAGCCGCCCCGCATGCTGGTGACGACAAGCGTGGTGTCGGTGAGCTCGCCCGCGCCGTCGGCCTTGACCTGCCGGTCGAGCACGTGCACGCCGATGTCGGACGGAATCGAGTCGAAACCGCAGGAGTGCACGATCCGCGCCCCGGTCGAGCGGGCCACCTCATGGTTGGCGTCGATGCTCGCCCGGGCGAAGAGCACCTCGCCGGTCAGATCGACATAATCGGTGCCGGCCGCGGCGCACGCGCCCACGATCGTCCGGCCGAACTTCGCGTACGGCCCGACTGTAGTGATCACCACTCGCGTCGAGGACGCCAGTTTCTCCAGCGCCGGCACGTCGGTGGCATCGGCCACTAACACCGGCCAGTCGACACCAAGCCGTCGCTTGACGTCTGTGAGCTTCGTCTCCGAGCGGCCCGCCAGGGCAACCCGGGTGCCAGCCGGTGCGTGCTCGGCAAGGTACTTCGCCACCAGCACTCCGACGAAGCCGGAGGCGCCGTAGACAACGATGTCGTGCTCGCGGACGTGATCACTCATGGTTGCCGATTCTCCATCAGGTTTCTGTTCACGCAACGGCAAGTTACCGATAGGTAATCGTAAATCCTCGCGAATCAGTCATTCTCTCCCTAAAGCAAGATCGAATAGGCCAAACACTGAGAAGAACGTCACCATTCAAGGGCGAGACTTGGTCGATGCGGTTGCTGCGTGGTTACCGTCGGCCGGTCCCACGAACGTGGGCACCGTGGGCGGAACGCCGAGTTCCTGCCGCCGTCCACCGGATCTCAAACCCGTGGCAGGGAGCGGGGGACCCAACGTTCCTCGGCGCGCGAACTGCGCGCCTCGGGGTGAAGCCGCCAGGAGCGGCCGGGCACCTCAGCCCGAACCCGACAGCTGACCTCGTAGGCGTGGAGGTTTCTCTGTCATGGCACAGATCCACAAGCATGCCCGCATTTCCGGGGCCCGCAAGCACGCCCGCCTGGCCCTCGGCCTCACCGCCGCCGGTGTCGCGGGCGCAGCAGCCCTGTTCGGCCCGGCGTCGCCGGCGCAGGCGTCGAGTGTGAACTGGGACGCAGTCGCGCAGTGCGAGTCGGGCGGCAACTGGGGCATCAACACCGGCAACGGCTATTACGGTGGCCTGCAGTTCAGCCGGAGCACCTGGAAGGCTTACGGCGGCACCAAGTACGCCAGCACCGCCAACAAGGCGAGCAAGTCCGAGCAGATCCGGATCGCCGAGAAGGTGCTCTCCGGTCAGGGCATCGGCGCGTGGCCGGTGTGCGGCAAGAAGGCCGGCTCGTCGAAGCAGTACAAGAGCTCGAACACCGAAGGCGCCAAGTCGTCCTCGAAGGCCAAGTCGTCCTCGAAGTCGGCCACCCACAAGGCGACGAAGAAGGCCACCAAGTCGACCAAGAAGGCGTCGACCCACACCAAGCCGAAGGTCACCCGCTCGGCGACCGTGAAGGCCATCGGCAAGCAGTACGTCGTCCGCTCCGGCGACACGCTCGCGGCCATCGCCACCAAGAACCACATCACCGGCGGCTGGCACACCCTCTACCAGCTGAACCGCGGCACTCTGAGCAACCCCAACCTGATCTTCCCCGGTCAGCGCATCACGCTCTGATTCAGAGCTGACGGCCCGGTCGTCCGTCCCCCATGGCGGCCGGGCCACACCCCACTCACCCATTGCGGCCACCGCGACCACCGCGGATCTGTGCCAGGGTGGGGTGATGGCTGTCGACCCGCATCTCGAACCGCACTGGGACAGCGCGGCGTTGATCACCATCGACATGCAGCGTGACTTCCTCTCCGACGGGGCATTCGGGTTTGCGGGCACCACCGAGATCCTGCCCAACCTCGGAAAGCTCACCAAGGCGTTCCGTGCGGCCGGGCGGCCGATCGTCCACATAGTTCGGCTGTATCCGGCCGACGGCGAAGACGTCGACCGTGTGCGTCGGACGATCGTGCGGAGCGGCGCCGAATTCGCGCAGCCCGGCAAACCTGGCCGCCTGCTCGCTGAGGGACTCGCCCCCGCCCATGAGCTCGACGACCAACTGCTCCTGAGTGGCGAGCCTCAATTGCTGGGGCCGCTCGAATATGCGTTGTACAAGCCGCGCTGGGGTGCCTTCTATCGCACCCTCCTCGACGAACTGCTTATCCGGCACGGCGTCGACACCCTCGTCTTCGCCGGCTGCAATCTGCCGAACTGCCCACGCGCCAGCATGATCGAAGCCCACGAACGCGATTACCGAGTCGTGCTCGTCACCGACGCCATCTCGCAGGCCAGCGAGCAAGGCTTTCGAGAGATTGCCGACTTGGGCACGGCGCTGTGCAGCACCGCCGAGGTTGTCAGCCCTGCGCCCTGAAGACGGCCGTCAGCCGGCTGGCTTCTGGAATTCCGGCTGGTCCAGCACTCGCAGCCAGGAACCGTCGGGCTGGCGGCGCACGACCTGGGCACGGGCACCCGAGCCGTCCTTCGGCGGAGTGGATGTCAGCGCCAGGTCACCGCTGATCAGCGTGGGTAACGGCTCTTCCGGCGCGAACGCCGGCATGTGCGGCAACGCCTCCTCCCACAGCTTCTGGATCGCAGCCCGGCCTACCGTCTGCCGACCGGGCGGATAGGCCATCACGGCGTCTTCCTCGTAGAGCTGGGCGAGGCCTTCGGCATCCTTGGCGTTGGCACGCTCGACGAACAGGCGGGTGAGATCTTCCGGCTTGAGGGCTTTCTCGTTGTCGGTCATGCCTCCACCCTGCTCGGGGGGCGTACAGAAGTCCAACGCATGGTTTTCATGGGAACTAGAATTTCTGGTTATGGAACTCCGGCAGCTCGAATACTTCCTGGCCGTCGCCGAGGAGGCCAACTTCACCCGCGCCGCCGAGCGGGTGCACATCAGCCAGTCGGGCGTTAGTGCGCAGGTCAAGGCCCTGGAAACGGAACTCGGGGCAGAGCTGCTCGACCGGTCCGGCCGGATCGCCCGGCTCACCGCGGCCGGCGCGGCTGCCCTGCCGTACGCCCGGGTGGCGCTCGACGCCGCGGCCGACCTGCGGGAGGCGATCGACGAGATCAACGGGCTCGTCCGCGGCCGGCTGACGGTCGGCATGGTCACCGGTTGCGAGATCACCCCGCTCTTCGCCGCGCTGGCCGCCTTCCACCGCGAGCATCCGGCGCTCGATCTCGAACTCGTCGAGGGCAACTCCGCCGACCTGATCGCTTCAGTGATCGCCGGAACCGCCGACCTCGCGCTGGTCGGCGTGGCCGGCGCTGTTCCCCCGCACCTGGGCGCCCTGGTGGTCGCCGACGAGGGACTGATCGCCCTGGTCCCGCCCGACTCGCCAGTGGTGGGGCCGGCGGGCTTACCCCTGACCGAGTTGGTGTCCTATCCTCTGGTCACGTTGCCCGAGGGGACCGGCATCCGCTCCTCATTCGATGAGGCGTGTGTGACCGCGGGCTTGATTCCTGATGTCGTGCTGGTCGCGTCGGCACCCGGCGCTGTCGCGGAGCTGGCGTCGCGCGGCATGGGAGTCGCTGTGCTGAGCGAGTCGATGGCATCGGTGCACCCTGGTCTGGTGTCCGTGCCGATCACCGGAGTTGACGTTCCGGCACTGCTCGCTCTCGTGTGGCGGCCGCGCTCTAGCCCGGCGCTTGACGCGCTGCTACCACATTGCCGACGGGAGTTCGGCGACACGACAACTCCATAGCGACGTTGGGAACAGTCAGCGAAAACCGATGCCGTGGAGGCTGCGTGGTCGCTACCGTCGCGAGCATGACAGACAGCTCGCTGCGGCACCGGCTCCGGACGGCGCTGCCGGCCGCGATGAAGGCCCGCGACCAGACCGCCACGTCGGCGCTCCGCGCCACCCTGGCGGCGATCGACAATGCCGAGGCAGTGGAGCCCGCGGGGAGCGCGCCGGGAGGCCTCGCGATCGAGCAGGTGGCGATCGGGGTGGGCGCTACCGAGGTGGCCCGCCGGACGCTCACCGAGCACGAGGTCGAGCAGATCGTGCGGGACGAGGTGACGGAACGGGAGACCGCCGCCGAGCAGTACGACGAGGCCGGATACCCGGACCGCGCCGAGAAGTTGCGCGGTGAGGCCCGGGTACTGACCGCCCACCTGTAGGTGCCGACCCGAGTGCCTAGAGGTTCAGCGCGTCCACGATCGGGGTGTCGCCGGTGAACAGCTCGAAGGTGACGCCGATCGTGGCCGGCGTGCCGAGGCAGGCGGCCAGGACGGCGGCGACGTCGTCACGCGGGACGGGGCCGCGGTTGCCCAGCTCCCGAGTGACTGTCACCAGGCCGGTGCCGGGGTCGTCGGTGAGGCTGCCGGGTCGGACGATCGTGTAGTCCAGCCCGCTGGCCACCACGTACGCGTCGGCTTCGGCCTTGGCCTCGAGATAGGGCTGCATGTTCGGGCCGCCGCTCGACGGATCCTGGGCGCCGATCGAGGAGACCATGACGTAGCGGCTCACCCGCTCCGCCATGGCCGCGTCGGCGAGCTTCATCGCGCCGCCGAGGTCGACCGTCCGCTTGCGGGCGGTGCCGCTGCCCGGGCCGGCCCCGGCAGCGAAGACCACGGCGTCGGCGCCCTTGACGTAGGGGGCGAGGGACGGCTCGTTCTCCAGGTCGCCGAGCACCGGCACAGCTCCGACGGCCGTCAGGGCCTCGGCCTGCTCGGGCTTGCGGATGAGGCCACGCGCGGTGTGCCCGTCGGCGGCGAGCAGCTTCAACAGGCGGAGGGCGACCTGGCCGTGGCCGCCGGCTACGAGGATGTCCATGACTCAGTCATACCCCGCTGAACTAGAGGCGATCACCGATTGCGCGGATCGGGACGGCTGCCTGCGTCCGGGACGCTCTGGTGCTCGACGACCTCACGCACGTGGCGGATGCCGCGCTGACCGCGGCGGCGGCGGGACGGTCACTCCGGTCGGCCCTCGCCGGCTACTTCCACGACGCCGTCGACTGCTCACCGGCGGCCGAACACGTCGCTCGGTCCGGAATTGACTTCGGCTCTGACAAGCTGGGCAGACCCGCGACCACCGAGCGGCTTCTGTCCACAGTAGAGGCTGACGATCGCCGATCGAGGCAGGAATGTCGGGCCTACCCCCAACGGCGCAGTCCCCCACCGGCGGGCCCTACATAGGAAGGTCTATTCCATGAGCACGTGCTTACACCGGCCCGACAGTGCCGGTCCGAGCTCGATCGAGGAACCGAAAAGGTGTCGCATTTCGGCAGGTCAGTTGTTTGCGGACGGACACGCCGAGCCATGCAGCACCTTTTCGTCAAGCAGGACTTGCACGGCCGGAGGACACTGTAAAACGACTCGGTTTCGGGATTGTCCCGGTGCGGTGCCAGCCATTACCCTCGTCGGGGTCCGTCGGTCAGTGCGTGCCAGCCGGGGGGTAGCCGAGAATCGGCAACCGCGCCGGCGCATCCCCACACGCCGCGCTTGTCGACCTGGTGACCGGCGAAAGAGGCTTCCATGTCCAAACCTGGCAACGGCTCGTCTTTCGCGCTGTGTGCCGTTGTCGCTACGCTAGGGCAGTCCAGGCGTCGTCAACGAGCCGGGGGTCTGTAGTGCCGAATTTCTTTCTGAGTTCGGCGGCCGGCGACGACGATCCGTACGTTCGGCAGTTTTTTGATGATCTTCGAAGCCGAGTCTCGGCCGCCAGTTCCGATCATGGTGCGGATCTGTCTTTTCTCGGCACCGTCGGAAATAGGGATACGACCCTGCCGTCCGACATGCTGTTGCGGCTGGCCTCGTGCGATGTCTTCGTGGCACTGATATCACCTCGGTTTTTTCGCAATGCGAGTTGCGGCCGACAATGGGAGATCTTCGCCAGACGGTTCGCGCCCGGCGACGACCGGTCCGCGATGCTCCCGGTCGCTTGGGCCGTCGACGCCACGGCCCCGCGGTTCGCGGCGGTCCCGGAGCTCGTGGGCACGCCGCTGACCGCGCCGTCGGCCGGCGGCCCCCGCGGGTTGCGGCAGTTGATCCGGTTGCGGGGCCTCCGCTCGGTATACGAGTCCTTCCTCGACGATCTGGCCCATCGGATCGTCGCCATCGGCGAGTCCACTCCCGCGCCGGCCGCCGAACCGGTGACGGATTTCGCGTCCGTGCCCGACGCGTTCTCGGCGTCCAGCAGCGATCCCCGCGTGCACATCATCATCGCTGCGGCATCGCGAGAAGAGATGGACAAAGTCCGCAAGAACCTGGCCTACTACGGAGCCGAGGCCCGGGATTGGGCGCCCTACCTTCCGGACGATCCCGAGTCGCTGGCGACCCGCGCTCGCCTGCTCGCCGCCGACCAGGCGTTGCGGGGCGAAGTGGCCGCCCTCGACGACGTCCTCGACCGCATCGAGCATGCCCGCGCCTCGCACGAGATCGTGGTCATCCTGTGTGACTGGTGGCTGACCCAGCTCGATGCCTATCAGCACATTCTCGCCGAGATCGATCGTCGCGGGCTCGGTGAGGCCGTCGTGATGGTCCCGGCCAGCCGCACCGATCGCGAGTCGATGGAGAACGTCGCGGAACTCCGGTTCGGACTCCGGAGCACCTTCAAGCAGAGCTGGAAGCAGTCGCAGACTCTCCTGCACCGGGACATCGCCACGGCGGACGCGTTCGACGCCGATCTCGCGGGGGTCCTGGAGGAGGCGCGTAACCGACTTTTCCGTACCGACAGCACCAGGCCGGCCACGGATGAGCCGATCGTCGAGCGGCCCATCCTTCGTGGTCCGTGATGGCGCCGGGAAAGTACACTGAGTGATCGACTACTTACGATCAATCGTCCTTGGGAGAAGGCACGTGGGATCGTCAGTCACGCCTCCCCTGTTTTTCATCAGCTACGCCCACGACCCTTTCGGCGACGACGACCAGCATGTCGATCGCTTCTATCGCGATCTGAACCATGACGTGCTGATGTTCGCCGGTAGCCGGGACGAGACCGCCGGCTTCTGCGACGCGTCGCTCCGGCTGGGTCAACGGTGGTCCCGGACGCTGGTCGACAACCTGAGCACGGCTCAGGTATTCATTCCGATCCTCAGTCCGAAGTATTTCCAGAGCGAGGCGTGCGGCAAAGAGTGGTCGGTCTTCGCCTCCCGGCTGGACGAGGACGCACGACCGGAATCGCAGGACTCGTCGATCATTCCGCTGCTGTGGATTCCGATGACGGTGCCGGCGATCGCGCAGCCCTATCAGTTCAAGGAAACGTCCTTCGGAGCCAAGTACGAAGAGGTCAAGCTGCGTGCGCTGATTCGTGAGGGCAGGCACGGCGACGACTACAAGTCTTTCGTGCAGAAGCTCGCTCAGCGCGTGTTCCAGCACGCCACGGCAGTGCCGGTGGCCGCGACAGCGGCTCGACCGGGCTTCGACGAGATCCTCTCCGCCTTCACCTCCATGCCCGCACCCCGGCCTTCGGCCGGCAATGGTGCGGCAAAGGTTCGCCACTCGAACCGACGGTCGTCGTCCCTCGTCGACCGGCCCATCCTCAACGCCAATCTCCCTGAGGACCCTCGATGAGTGTCAGCGCCGACAGCGGCCCCGCCGGCCGGATCATCACCTTTTATTCGTACAAGGGCGGCACCGGTCGCACGATGGCACTTGCCAACGTCGCGTGGTTGCTGGCGACGAACGGCTACAAGGTGCTGGCCATCGACTGGGACCTCGAGTCGCCCGGTCTGCACCGCTACTTCCACCCGTTCCTGCGGGACAAGAGCCTGCGCAGCTCCGAGGGCATCCTCGACCTCATCCGCAAGCACTCCGAGGTGAACCTGCGGCTGGAAGACACGCCGGACGCCTCCGAGGCGTCGGTCCAGATCCACGAGTACGCCGCCTCGCTGGAATGGGACTTCCCACGCGGCGGTCTGCTCGACTTCGTGCCGGCCGGGCGGCAGGACCTGGGCTACGCGGAAGCGGTCAGCACGTTCGACTGGGACTCGTTCTGGCGGGTGCGTCAGGGTCGTCAACTCCTGGACGCACTGCGTGAAGACATGGCGCGCCACTACGACTACGTGCTCATCGACAGCCGCACCGGCACGAGCGACACCGGCGGCATCTGCACGGTTTATCTGCCGGACACCGTGGTCAACTGCTTCACGCTGAACACGCAGAGCGTGAACGGAGCCGCGGCTGTCACGGCGACGATCCGCAAGCTGGCGTCGGACATAACGGTGCTGCCGGTGCCGACCCGCATCGAGGACGGCGAGAAAGCGAAACTCGAACGCGGTCGGGTGTTCTCCCGGCGCAGCTTCGAGCCGTACCTCGATTTCCTGGGCGACCAGACCGCCGACGAGTACTGGAACAGCGTGGAGGTCCCGTACCTGCCGTACTACGCGTACGAGGAGATTCTGGCGGTCTTCGGCGACACCACCCAGCAGAACGGCCGGCTGCTCACCCCGTACGTCAATCTGGCTTCTCGCATTGCCGGCACGGAGTGCCCGGCGGCGGTCGTGCCGGAGATCGACCGCAAGCGGGTGTTGCGCTCCTTCGAGCAGTCCGTGCCGCAGGAGAAGCGGACGATCATGGTGGCCTACGCCCCGCTGGACCGCATCTGGGCGGAATGGCTGCGCGACCGTCTGCGCGGCTCCGCCCATCGGGTGATCCTGCAGAGCGTTCGCGAGTCCGTGCCGGACCTCGACACCATCGACCACCTCCTGGTGATCTACTCCCGAGATCTCGTCGCCCGCGAAGGTGGCCTGCGACTGCTGCGGACCGCCCGCGACCGGATCGCGCAGGGTCAGGAGAACCTCGTCGCGGTCCTGCGAGTCGACGCGACGCCCCGCGAGAGCCGAGTGCCGTCGCGCGTGCTGGTCGATGTGATGGGCGCCAGCGAGGACCGAGTTCTCGAGTCGGTCTCGACCACGCTGACCCTCGACACCGTCAGCCTGCCGAGCGGCCGGCCGGAACCGGGTGACGTGCGTTATCCGGCCGACCTTCCACCGCTCTTCCAGGTCGGCCTGACCCGCAATCCGCGCTTCTCCGGCCGCGGCGGAGTCATCGAGAGCATCCGCAACCGCCTGCTCAGCAGCGAGGCGAGCGGCGCTCGGCTGGCCCTGACCGGCCTGCCCGGGGTGGGTAAGACCCAGACCGCGCTCGAGTACGTCTACCGGTTCGCCGCCAGCTATGACGGCGTCTGGTGGATCTCCGCGGCCCAGCCCAGCCGGGTACGGATCGCCCTCGCCGAGATCGCCACCAAGCTGTCCCTGCCCGGCGGGACCGTCGAGGAGCAGATCGCCGCGGTTCTGGAAGCCTTCCGGCGCGCCGTCCCGGTCCGCCGGTGGCTGGTCGTCCTCGACAACACCGACGCACCCGCGGATCTCGAGGGCCTCATCCCGTCCGGTCCGGGCCACGTGCTGGTGACCTCCCGGAACCCGCAGTGGGCCAACGAGCTGGACTCCATCGATGTGGGAGTCTTCAAGCGAGGCGAGAGCGTCGAGTTGCTCAGCCGGCGCGTTCCGAACCTCAGCACCGCCGACGCGGATCAGCTCGCCGGCCGTCTCGGCGATCTCCCGCTGGCCCTGGAACAGGCCGGCGGCTGGCTCGGCAGCACGGCGATGGCGGTCCCGGACTATCTCGATCTGCTCGACCGCAGCACCGCCGAGGCGATGAGCGAGAGTGCTCCGGCGATCTACAACCAGACCGTCGCCTCCACCGTCGGGGTGGCCTACGAGCGGCTGACGCACACCAGCCCGGCAGCCACCCGTCTGATTGAACTTCTTGCATTCATGGCGCCCGAAGTAATCCCTTATCGCATGATTAGTAACAAACAGCTAACCACTTTGTTGGCCCCGATTGACCAGCGCATGTACGACCCGGCACGACACGGGTCGCTCATCCAGGACATCGGGCGGCTCGGGCTTGCCCGGGTCGATGCAGGCACGAACGAAGGGAAACCGGCACCGGGCAGGCGTGGCATCGTTGTTCACCGGCTGACGCAGGATATCGTCCGGTCTCGGCTCGCACCGGCGGAGCAGTCTGTCCGAAAACAGGAGATCCAGAGCGTGCTGGCAGAAGCGGAACGGGGAAACCCGGACAACCTCGAGAACCGGGAGGCCTACGAGGCTATCCGCCCGCACCTCGAGCCCAGCGGAGCGCTCACCTCCGACCGCCCGGAGACCCGCCAGCTCATCATCGACATGACGCGCTACCTCTTCATGCGCGGGGATTACGAGGGCTGCCGGGAGTTGGCCGAGGCCACCCTGAAGGAGTGGCTCCCCCGTTTCGGCGCCGACGACGTGTGGGCGCTGCGGCTCAAGCGCACCTTGGCCCTGGTTCTGCGCGAGCAGGGTCACGAGGCTGAGGCATACGAGATGAACGCCGACAGCCTCGAACGACTGCGCCGCACCCTGGACGACGATGACCCCTACACCCTCTCGACGGCCAGCATCTTCGGTGCGGACCTTCGCGCCCGCGGCGAATACGAGAAGGCGGTCAGCCTCGACGAGCGGACCCTCCGAGGCTTCCGTGAGGTGTACGGCGACGATCACCCCGAGACGTTGAACGCGGCCAGTAACCTCGGAGTCTCCCTGCGCTTCGTCGGTGATTTCGACGAGGCCGCCAGCCGAGACCGCGACACGCTCCGCCGTCGCCGGGAGGTGCTCGGCCCTAGATCCTTCTTCACCCTCGGCTCGAATGAGAATCTCGGTACCGATCTGATCGAGCTGGGCGAACTCGTTCCCGCCCGCAACCTTCTCGAAGAGGCGTACGAGACCTACCGGGCGGATTACGGGGAGGACCATCCTCGTACCCTGCGCGCCGCCGTGACCTACTCGGTCGCCCTGCGTCGTCTGAACGAGGTATCGAAGGCGGCGGCGGTCATCGACGACACCGTCGGACGCGACGGCACGGTTCTCGGACGCCACCATCGGGTTACCCTCACCGGCCGACTGGAGCAGGCGGACGTGCGCTGGGCGGAGGGACGGATCAGGGAAGCAAGGGAGATCGGCGAGGACGTCTACGACGATTTCCGCAAGACGCGAGGCGAGCAGCATCCTGACACCATCGCCGCCGGAAATGACCTTGCCATCTTCCGGCGTTTGTCCGGCGACGTGCACGGCGCGCTCGCACTGGCGGAACAGACATTCGGTCTCCTCGACAACCTGTTCCGGCCGGGCCACCCCTACACCCTCGCGGCGATGATCTCGTTGGCCAACGCCCACTTCGCGGACGGCTCGCTCCGTCAGGTCCAGGAGACCGACACCGGCGTACTACAACGCGCCCGCAGGGTCTTCAAGGATTCCCACCCGACCGTTCTCATCGCCACGGTCAACTGGGCCATCAGTCACCGCGAGATCGACCAGAGCGCCGCCAGCCGCCGGCGGGACGAAGCGCTCATGATGCTCGAGGACAAACTGGGCGCACATCATCAACGGACGGCCGCCGCCCGCGACTGGCAGCGCATCGATCAGGACATCGCGCCATTCAGCATCTAGCGCGACCCTAACCACGTGTGGAGGGCTACCAGATCGGGTCGTTGCCCCTGGGCCTCGAGCTGTTCGAAGACGGCCCTCAACACGTCCGGCCTCCGATATGCGATCGCGGCCTGACCCTCCCGCGAATACAGGGCAACGGCGGCCGCAGTCCATTCGCGGTCGCTACCGGGTGAGGGTAGGAGACTTAGGGCATATGCCGGCTCGCCGTTGAGGATTGCTCGTTCGGCCTCGGACGTGCCGTCGCGGTTGACGGCACCCCGGCCGTCAAGGAGCCCAGCCGGCTCGCTCGAAATCGAGCTCTCGGCAACGGCGGGCGCCGCCCAGGAGTTAGCAGGCAGCTTCGAGGGCCAGGTCGCGACGATGGTGGCGATGTCGTCCGATGCCGGACGGTAATGAGTGAGCCTCCACGCCACGTGCAGCGCAGCAGAATGAAGCTGGGCCACCGGCGGCGTCGGGTCTTCGCTGCGCCATGAGGCGAGCGTCGCGTCCAGCCCACGGAAGAACTGGACGCCTACCGGAGTCAGCTCGCCTGATCCAAGCAGCTGGTCCAGCGCGTAGCTCACGTGCTCACGCCAGGAGTAGTAGCGAAAGGAAGACCGGCGGGCCCGCCAGAAGCCGGCGACCCCGGCAAACGCGTAGACGCCCTGCACCAGAGCTTTCGCTGGCCGGGCGTCCGGACGCCAGGGTGCGTGATATCGGCGATCGTCGCTGTCGGAACAGAGGTCGACGAGGTCGAGCAGAGCCCCAAGCTTTTCGTGCTGGAATTCGTGGACCAGCAGTTCCGCCATCACCTCCGGATCTCCAGGCACCGATATTCCGATCGCCCCGAAGCAACCGCGGACCGACGCGCTGACCTGGGCAGCGTCCGCCGGCGTACGCAACGGGACCAGCGCCCGGAGGGCGGTCCGCATGGCCCGCACGTGCTCCGGTTGGTCGTCGTCGAGGATCTGCCACGCGTCCCGCACCAGGCGATCAAATGAGGCCCGGTCAGCCGAGGAAAAAGCGTCCCGCGGAGGCTCGGGGAAGCGCGCTCGGAGTGGGTCGGTGTCGACGATCTCCAGCGTGTGGTTGGACAGCCGGACAAGGTGGGCAGGACGCCAACCGCAGCGCGGCTCGTCGGCGGGAATCGAAAGCTCAAGAGTCTGCCCGACCATCACGATGGCTCCGTCGAACTGAACACGGACCTGAGCCGGGCCGACACCGATCGCCGTACCGATTCGGGGAAGTACAAGATCGCGACCAGAACAGGTGAGCACGATCTCGAACGGGATGCCCGCAGCGATGGCGGTGGCGGCGGCCAGAGATCCCAGCTGTTCCGCGACCTGGAGGGCGGCCTGCTGGTCGCGGGACGCCACCGCGGGCAACGCCGCCAACAGGGGAGCTAAACAGGCACCAAGGAATGGATATCGCAGCAGGTCGAGCCCGGCCTGGGGCGATGTCTGGTCGATCTGGATCACAAGCGAGAGCGCATCCTGGAGTGCGGGCGGCAAGGCGTCCCAGTTCTCGGCGATTGCGAGCAGGCGTAGACGTCGGCCTGAAAGTTGAGCCTCGGCCAGGAGGTCGATGGCGTCCGGGGAACCGCCGCCCTCGGCCAGACTGCGGAACTGATGGTCGGTAAGGGCGTACTCCCGCAACTCAGCGCCCTTCCCGGTCCTCGAAGGTCTCGCGGACCCGTCCGCGGACGTGATCGATCAGGCGATACAGATCACGGCAGTAGACCGACGGATGGGCGAAACCGCCGTCAGTCCCGAACCGATGGGAGTACTGCCCGCCGCCGCACACCGCCTGCACCGGGCAAATTTGGCACCCTGTCGCCAGATTCGCGACTATCCGGTGAGTGGCGCGGACGGCCACGTGCGCAGCGGCCTCGTCGAGCGAGTGATCATGCACTGACATCCCGAGCGCGCCCAGCCCGGGGGCGGTGGTCTTCAACGCATCGGTGACTTCCAGGCTGCCGTCCGTCTCGACGGTGATCGCTGCCGGCGAGTTGAGTCCGACCGCCTCGGTATCGCTGGCGCCGCCGAGGGCCAGCATGATGATCGACTCGAACAGCCGGATGCCGGTCGCGCGGACGGGTGCGTCGAACCACCGGTCAAAGACGCGGATCAACCACTCCGCATATGGAGTTGCCGCCGGGTTGTGGCCGGGCGGCGGATAGACCCAGTTGGCCAGCGGCAACAGCAGGTCGATGCTCGGCGGCCCGAGGGCCAGCAGATCCTCGTACACCTGGATCGGGTCGTTGTCCAGGTCGACCGCACAGAGCAGACCGGTCCAAACGTCCCCGGCCGCGCGTAGACGCGCGATGCCCGCCTCGACCAGATCGAAGCTGGGTCGTCCACTGACGAAACGCCGGTGCCGGTTCGTTGCCTCGCTGCCACCGTCGAGGCTGACCCCGACGTCGACCTGATGCCGCCGGAACACCTCGATGAAATCGTCGTCGATCAAGGTGCCGTTGGTCTGCAGCAAAACATCGATCTCGGTACTGCCGGGTACTTGCGCCCGCACCGACGAGATGACGTCGTCAATGACACTGTGACCGGCAAGCAAGGGCTCCCCGCCATGGAGCACGAGAAAGATCTTCCTGGGCTGGTGGGCCGCTGTGTGCTCACCGATCCGTTCGGCAAGCGCCGCGATGGTTCGGGCACTCATTACCATCGGGCGATCGCGCCAGCTCTGGTCGACGTGGTGATAGACGTAGCAGTAGTCGCAAGACAGATTGCACCGACTGTGGACCTTGACGATGAACTGGCGGAACGGCTCGGCGGGGACAGCCGGCCCGGACCTGCCTCGTGGCAACCCGAGTTTGGTGACAACCATGGCGTCAGGAACGCCGCAGTGGCGCGGCGTTGAAGGCTGCGACGCTCTCCTGCTCTTCGGAGGCATCGCGTTCGGACAGCCGGCGCAGACAGTGATCAAGCGCCGAGTCGCCACCCTTGCGCAAGGCCAGGAGCTCATGGAGTGGCAGGTCAGCCACGCGCAGAAGTCCGGTCTCGATGGTGGGGGCGTGCGGTGACGTCATCGCTTCTCGCTTTCGTTGCCCGTGCCGCGACGGGGATTCGGGCACACGGGTCGCCGGGGAGCCAACCAGCTTTCCGCGAAACGAACCGCCTCGCGAATAGGGAATAGACGGCTCAACGCTGCGCCGACCATCCCTCGGCAGAGAGAGCCGTCTCTGTCACCAACCGCCTCATACGCGGCGCCAAGGTCACCGAAATCGTGATCATCGAGGCCGGGCGTTTTATAGCTTACCCACTCACGGCCGTTTCTGGTTCGCACCGGGGCGGTCATCTCGACGACCCGCAGGTTCGGCAAACGCGACTCGGCCAGGTGGAATGCGGTGCATTTATCGAACCCGACGCCGACGAGAAGGATCTTGGCACCGACATCCTCCAGCGCGGCCAACGGTGTGTGGTCGCCAAGCAGAGAGGTCAGCCGATGTTCGGCCATCAGAGCGCCGGCCTGGCGGCCCACGGCCGCGAAGGAGGTCAGCGGGTGTTCACTTCGGGCTGAGCCGGGCCACGTGCGAACCCGCTCGGCCACTGAACCCATGGTCTGGCTGGGTGTCAGAGCCGGCTCGAAAGGCGGCAGATGCTGGCGAATCGCGTCCCACCACTCCGGCGGGACGGTCGGATGCGACCATCGGGACGGGTCACGGTTCTCCGGCGTCTGCGCCGGCACGACAAGCGTTCCGCTCGGCCCCACCGCGTCGAGTAGTGCCTGAACGACCGCGGTGGCACCGCCGCAGACCCAGCCGATGGATCGCATCGAGCTGTGTACCAGTACGACATCCCCGGCACGTACACCGAGCTGGGCGAATTCCTTGGCCAGCAATTCACGCGTCCGCATCGGTTGATCAACAGAGGTCATCGGTCCCTCCTTCCGGCACGCACTCGGAAACATAGTTGCAGGATCGAACCACGCCTTTATCGTCGTTCAGCCGATGACTGCCTGCTGACCTTCTGTCAAGCCCAGGCACAAGTTGACGACTTTTGACTCGAGGACTTCCAATGGACTTCTAGCGGTTGGCAGAATTTGACGATTGTTGACGGCTCGCGCCGGCGAACGGGGGACTTTGATCGTGGTGAGAGCGCCTCGGCCGGCTCCTGTCCCCGACAGCCCTTTGGCGGAACTTGTCCGTGCTTTGCACGAGTTGCACCGAGACGCCGGAAAGCCCGGAGCCCGCCGGGTCAGCATCGCGATCCGGGATGACGAGTCCCTGCGCGACACAGTCAGCCACGAGACGATCAGCGCGATGCTTCGAGGAACCGGCCTGCCGAAGTGGGTGAAGGTCGAGTGTGTCGTGCGGAAGTTGGCCGAGTGGTCGGTAAGCGGGCTCGACGCCGATCGGGAAGTTCGTCGCTTCCATCAACTCTGGCTCGCCGCCGACGACGACGGTCTCGATGGCACGGTACCGGCCGGGGTACGGAATGACTTCGTCCCGTCTCAGCGACCGGCGCCGGTCCCGGCCGGCCCGGCTCCGGCCCCCGGTGCGACGCTGACCAATGTCCCCGCCCCGGCCCGGCACTTCACCGGACGTGAGCGGCTCCTCGCCGAGATCCGAGCCGTGCTGAGTGGCTCGAACCGGATGCCGCTCTCGCTGGTCGGCCTCGGAGGCGTAGGAAAGACGCAACTCGCCCTGCAGTACGTCGCCCGCTGGGCAGCCGAGTACGACGTGCTGTGGTGGGTGCCGGCCGAACAACCCTCGCAGGCGATCGCAGCCCTCGCGGCGCTGGGCGACCAGCTCGGGATCAGCCTCTCCAACGACATGCGGCAGATCGTCCGGGACGTTCTTGCCGCGCTCGAGGAAAGTGCACTGCGCTGGCTGCTCATCTACGACAACGCCGATCAACCGGAAGACCTGAGCACGCTTCTTCCCGCGGCCGGCGGCCAAGTGCTCGTCACGTCGCGCAACTATGCCTGGGCGTCGGCGGCCGGAACCCCGTTCAGCGTAGGGGTCTTCTCCCGCGACGAGAGCATCGCCTTCATGCGCGAGTGGGGGGTGACCGCGCCGGCCGACGACTGCGACACCCTGGCCGAGCAGCTCGGCGATCTTCCGCTCGCGGTCGACCAGGTGTGTGCGATGCAGACCGCGACCGGCATGCCCCTGGCGGACTACCTGCGCCTATTCGCCGAGCACCTCGACGAGTTGCTGGCTGCGGGGCTGCGACCAGGTTCGCGAACCACCACCGTTGCCACCTTTGTGAATGTCGCTGCCGGACGTCTCCGGGCGGAGTCCGTCGCGGCCTCCCAGCTTCTGGAGCTTCTGGCGTTCATGGCCCCCTCCCCAGTACCGATCTATCTGCTGCACGCCGGCCGTGGCGCCGAGGTCACGCTCCCTTTAGGCCGGTCGCTCTACAGCTCCGAGGAACTGACCAGGTTGGCTCTACAACTGGGCCGGTACGGGCTGGCGCAAGTGAGCAGCGACGGACAACAGCTTCAGATGCATCGCCTCGTGCAGGTCATGGTTCGGGAAAGACTGAGCGAGCAGGAGGCCTACGTTCGTCGCCTGGATGTCCATCGGCTCCTCGTCGAGGTGAACCCCAAAAACCCTGACGACTCGCGGACATGGCCTCAGCACAGCGAGATCGGGCCACACCTGGTCACCTCCGATGCTCTCCGCTCCCCGGAGATGCCGGCGCGGGAGGCCGTGCTCGATCAGATTCGTTATCTGGAGCGAATCGGCGACTTCGAGGCCTCAGCCAAGTTGTGCCGACTCGCCGTCGATGCCTGGCGGGCCGACAGCGAGTTAGGTCCGGAGCACAGACTCACCACGCGGGCCACCCGTCACCTCGCCAACGCGCTGCGCTCCCTGGGGTCGTACAACCTATCGCGCAACATGATCGTTGATCTTTTGAAGGTACTTCGGACCAGCGACGCATACGGTCCCGACCACCCTGACACGCTTCAGACGGCCAACGTCCTTGCGTTCTATCTACGGCTCGCCGGCGAATATCAGAAGGCCTTCGAGGAGGACCGCCGCCGGGTCGAAGCTCTGCGCCGGTTGCACGGTCCGGAGGATGTGAGGACGACGGAGGCTACCGGCAACCTCGCAGTCAACCTCCGGTTGCTCGGTAAGCCGGCGGCCGCACTCGAATACGACGCGGCGCTGGTGAGCACGCTCAGCCGAGCCGTCGGCGCGGAGAACGAACGCACGCTCGTGGCCATGCGGAATCAGATGTGGGACCTGCTCGGCCTCGGCCGGTTCAGCGACGCGGTTCGGTCCCAGCCCGAGCATCGGGGGCGACGCGCCGCCAGTGAGATCGCATTGGTCCAGCAAGCGTTGGCGGTCGCGCTGCGGAAGCTCGGTCGAGTCGATGCGGCGCTGCGAACCGCTGCCGCCAACTACCGGACCTGCCAGAGCCTCAACGGGCCAGATCACCACCTGACGCTGGCCTCGATCATGACCTATGCGAACACCCTGCGAGCGGTGGGGGACGCGATGGGTGCCCGCCGCCTGGCGACCGAGGCTCTGGACCGATACCGGCGGCTGTTCGGGGCGGAGAACCCACTCACCCTGGCCGCGTCAACAAATCTGGCTGTCGCCTTACGGGCACTAGGTCAGTGGCGGGAGGCGTACAACATCGACGAGCTGACGTACGAGCAGACCAGCCGGATCCTGGGTCCGGACCATCCGCACACGTTGGCCACCGCGATCGGCCTCGCCAACGACCTGGCGCACCATCACCTGCAGAAGGACGCCGTCGCGCTGGGTTCGGCAACGCTGAAGCGCTTACGGCAGGTGCGGGGCGACGATCACCCGGAGACGTGGGCATGTGCCGCCAACTTGGCGCTGGACCAGAACAGTTCACGTCGCGAGCCCGTCGAGCGCCTGACCGCCCTGCTGGGGCCGGATCACCCCGAGGTGGCGGCGGCCCTGGCCGGCATGCGGCTGGAGTGCGACATCGAGCCACCGCCCACCTGAGTCACACGAGCTCGGCGGTGCGGCCCAGTTGGGGGTCGGCGATCCGGACGATCTGGAAGCCGGCGTCGGCCAGGATGGCGGGCAGGTCGCGTACCGCGGAGCGGTCCTTCTCGCGGCGTTCGTCGGGTAGCTCGGCCCAGTCCAGGAGGTAGGGCGTACGGCGTGCGTGGGGGTCGCGGACGGAGCCGTACCGCCAGCCGGCCGCCGCTGCCTCGCGGGCCCAGCGCTGCTGTTCGGCCTGGGCGAGGTCTTCGATCTCCTCGGTGGACAGGGTGAACTCGCCCGGGCCGCTGCGCGCGACGATCGTGCAGCCGATCGCGCGGAGTTTGGCGCCGATGGAGTCGGCCTGGGAGCGGTTGGAGGCTCGGCGTTCCTCGTCGAGGGCGGCCCACTCGACGAGGGCGGCCGGGTCGGTGGGCTCGTCGGGGTGTTCGCGGCAGGCCACCACGTAGCGCTCGTGGATCAGCCGGGCCAAGCGTTCGACCAGGTCTTCGGCGATCAGGTCGGGGTCGCAAGCGGCGGCGTGCTTCGGGAACAGCTTGATCTTCCCGTGCACCTGGTCGAGGAGCCGGCGGCCGTGTTCGTCGCCGAATGCGTCGGTCAGGCCGGCCAGGCGGTCGACCGGGACCAGGACCGTGCCGGCGACCCGGTGCCACAGCTCGTAGGCGGTCAGTGCCACCTGCAGGCTGTACTCCTCGTCCTGGTAGCACAGGTAGGCGTCGTCATAGGTGAGCGATGGACGCTCGGCCAGCAGGGTGTGCACGTCGGTGTCGTACGCGGTGATCGTGCACGCCTGGTCGAGGATCGAATAGCGGGAGCGCAGCAACTTCAGGGCGGCCGGGGCGTCGGGCCGGACGAAGTCGACAACGATCCGTTTCGCCGGCCCGGTACGCCGCAGGCGCCAGTCGCGGGCGAGCGAGACGAGCAGGGCCCGGGCGAACGGCGCGTCCCCGGCGACGAGCAGGCGCGGGATCGCACCGCTGACCGGCTCGAGTGGACGGTCGGCGAGCAGCACCTGCACCGCCAGCTGGTCGAGGTTGAAGAAGTCGAGCCGCAGGCCCGGCGCGTCGTCCACGCCGAGCCGCCGGGCCTGCAACGCGACCGCCCGGTCGGGGTCGTGGATCTGCGCGTAGACCGCCGTGCCGACCGAGTCGTCGCCCATGACTCGGCCGGCCGCGGCAGCGATGGCCACGTTGGTGGCGCTGTCGTCGGTGCACGCGTAGATGACGTTGGCGTGCGCCGCGCCGGCGCCGCGCAGCACGTCGGGGTCGGTGGCGTCGCCGGTGACGCTCAGCAGATGTTCGCGGCGGGTGGCCAGCGGGCCGATCGGCCGGCTGCGGATCAGTACCGTGCGACGCTGTGCTCTCGCCAGGTTGCGGGCCAGGGTGGCGGCGGCGGTCGAGTCGCCGCAGACGATCGCGTGCCCTCGGGCCCGACGGGTGCGAAACCGGCTGAACTCGGTGGACAGCAGCAACCGGGCCGCCTCGGCCAGCGCGAACAGCGTCACCGCGGGGGCGGCGAAGCGGGCGACCTGCAAAGTCGGCGGCAGGGAGGTGGCGTTCTGCAGCGGGTCGGAGCCGAGCACGAAGAGCTGGAGATCGAAGTAGGCGACGTTGAGGAAGGTGTGCCCCTCGAGCCGCTGTTCGACGAAGTAGGTATCAAGCCCGATGTATCCGAGGATCAGGGCGACGAAGGCGAGCGCGACGAAGGCGAGGCGCACAACGGTCGTGGTGCGACGTCCATCGACACTTGTCACCGCCATGTCCACATTGTGTCACCGATTCGCTACTCCTTGGTGTGCGCGCGGGTGGGCCCCGTGCCGGATTCGTTCGGCGGCGACACCGAGCTCGTCGAGGCGGCGCAGGGTGGCGGCGATCATCGGGTTCGAGCCGAAGATGTAGAAGTCGTGGTCGGGCCACGGTCCGTGGCGCGCGAGGAGGTCGTCGACGGTGGCCTGGTCGCCGTTCTCATCGGGTTCGTCGCTGGTCGCCCGGATCACCGAGAGCCATGGATGCCGGTCCGCCAGGGCGTCGATGCTCTTGAGGTCGTAGAAGTCGCTGCGCCGGCGGGCGCCGCGGAACAGGTGGATCCAGCGGGTGCGGTTGACCCGGGTCAGTTCGTCGATGAGGGCCTTGGCCGGGGCGAGGCCGGTGCCGCCGGCGACGAGGACCACGTCGCGGCGGGAGAAGTGGTCGAGCGCGAGAGTGCCGTGGGGTTCGCTGAGCCGCAGCATGTCGCCCGGTTTCAGCCGGCCGACCAGGGCGGCCGACACTCCGGCCGGGCCGTCGGCCCGCACGTGGAACTCGAGCACCCGGTCCGGCCGGGGTGCGTTGGCCATGGCGTACGCCCGGGATTGCCACGGCCGGTACGGGCATTCGATGGTCACGAATTGCCCCGCGTGGAATGGCAGGGGCTCGCCCGTTCGACAGGTGAAGACAGCGACGTCGGAACCACGTCGTTCATGCGAGAGCACTTGGGCGTGCCAGCCGTTCATGAGCCCAAGGGTCGTCGATCCGCCGGGGCGAGATCGCACCGGGAGTGCGATCCGGACGAAAGGTCGGACAACCCGACCACGGAGTCGGCGAGGCCCGGCGAATCGGCGACCGCACCCCGTCTGATCAGCGCTTCGATTGACGGTGCGAGGTCGCGTACATTGACGTTCATAGCCGTCGGTCAGAGCCGGGTGACGTACCGTCCGCCGTAGTAGATCTTCGCGGTCTGCTCGATGTTCGACGGCCGGCGCACCGTGGCCCGGCCGATCGCCGGCATCCGCACCGGCACCTGCGCCGAGAACGAGATGGTCTCGGTGATGGCCGGCATCAGAGTCGTCACGCTCTCCTCGACCATCATCGGCTCGTCGACCGGCGACTGCCTGATCTTCAGGAAGATCAGCACGAACCAGACCACGGCGCCGACGCTGAGCAGCGCGCGGGCGATCATCACCGGAAGGCTCTCCGGGATCAGGGCGATGGCGATGGCGACCGCGCACGCGCCGCCCAGCTGGGCGAGGAGCTCGATCGGCGCGCGGCCGGGCGAGATGTCCCGGCCGACCCAGGCGAACATCAGCCACAGGGCGGTGAACGCGACGAGGGTGGCGGCGGCCGGGCCGATCAGCCCGAAGTGCCGGACCAGCACCAGGTTGACGGCGAGGTTGAGGCCGGCGCCGAGGAAGTTGACGAGGGCGATCGATCCGGTGCGGCCGTAGGTCATCAGGGTGCGGACCACGGCGAGCTGCGCGGCGAACGGCACCACGGTGATCAGCACGACCGCGACGACCATTTGAAGTTCATCCGGACGGTACGAGGGTGGCACCCACAACCGCAGGATCAGCGGCGAGCCGAACGCGAAGCCGAGGACCACCGGCACCATCAGCCGACTCAGCGCGTCGCGGCTGTCACGCAGCACCTTGGCCCGCTCGCCGGGCTCGTTGAGGCTGAAGAAGCGGGGCATCCAGGCCGAGCTGAGCACCGCCAGGAGCAGCATCGGCATGCTCGCGATGTTGTAGGCGATCTGATATCGCGCCACCGACTCGCTGCCCAGCATCGCGTTGATGACCAGCTTGTCGGAGCTCTCGATCACGAACGTGGAGAGCGTCGACGGCACCAGCGGAAGCGCGAACAGCAGCGCCCGGCCGAGGAAGTCGAAGTGCCGCACCCAGAAGAACGCGGGCGGGAAGATCGCCAGCGCGATCAGCATCGCCAGCACCTGGCAGATCGTCTGCCCGAGCAGGTAGTTCTCGGCGGTGGGCTCGAGGAACTTGCACAGCGCCAGGGCGACCAGCTGGCCGCCCACCGACTGGATCAGGCCCACGACGACGAACGGGACCAGCCGGTCCCGGCTGCGCAGCAGACCCAGCGAGGTGTTGGTGACCGCGGACGCGCCGGCCCAGACGACCGCCATCTTGATCTCGTAGTGGCCGTCGTGCAGGCCGATCGCACCGGCCCAGAGCCCGACGGTGGACCACGCGGTGAAGGTGATCGCGCTGGCCGCCACCACGCCGAACCCGACCAGCCGCCGGGCGCCGAGCAGGTTGTCGTTGCCGGAGTCCTCCCGCTGCACCGCGGCCTGCAGGCCGAGGGCGGCGAAGATGAAGAGCACCTGCATGATCGCGATGCCGGACTGGACCGTGCCGTAGTTGCCCGCGCTGAGGATGCGGGTCAGCACCGGGGTGAACAGGGCGGAACAGAGGAGCTGGATCGCCCAGACCACGAGATAGATGGAGTCGCGGCCGAAGAGCTGAGCGAGGTGGTTCTTCTCCTCGCTCTTGCCGGCCGACACGTCCGTCATCCAGCTGACCTTACTTGGGTTTTGTTGCGGCGAAGTCGGGTAGCGATTGTCGTCACGAACTGACCAGTTCGCGGCGGACCGCCCTCCGTGCACGGACATAGAGCACGGGACCGGTCAGGTAGCCGGTGAACTCGCGACGCATCGCGCCGGCCGGCGTCGGCACCGGGTTGTCGTTGAGGCGTTGGTCGGTCTGCCGCTTGATCCGGACCATCTTGGCCAGACCGGCCGGCACCCGCCGCAACACCTCACCACGGGTGTGCGGGGACAGCAGAAGCTTGGTGACGTACGCGGTGAAACCCGTGCCATAGCCGTACATCTGGCGCAGCAGGGCCGCTTCGTCCGCCCGGTGGTGGTGCCACACGACGGCGGACGGCTCGTACGCGATCGCGCCGTGGTCGAGCATCACCCGGACGAAGATGTCGAGGTCCTCGCCGCCGCGGGTGAGCGTGCCGGCGCCGAGCGCCTCGTCGAACCCGCCCAGCCGCACCAGCCGTTCCCGGTCGAACGCGAAGCTGGCGCCGGTGCCGAAGATGCCCGGCGAGAATGGGTAGAGCACGCCGTGCTTCGCCCGCATCGACATGTCGAAGAACTGCGGCCGGCACCGGGTCGACCAGGACGCCAGCCGGGCGTCGAAGTAGGCCTCGGAGCCGTTGCTGATCGCCGCGGTGCACACCAGTCCGGTCACGCACGCCACGTCGGGCCGGCGCTGGAAACCGCGGACCAGGCCGTGGATCCAGCCGCTGTCGACCGCCACGTCGTCGTCGGTATAGGCCAGCCAGCGGCCGGTGGCGGCGGCCAGCCCGGCGTTGCGGGCGCGGGACAGGCCCGGCCGCGACTCCCGGACGTACCGGAAGCGCTCGTCCTCGGCCGCGTAGCGCTTCACCACGAGTTCGGTGGAGTCGTCGCTGGGCGCGTTGTCCACGATGATGAACTCGACGTTCGGGTAGGTCACCGCGGCCAGCCGGTCGAGGCAGTCGGGCAGCGACTCGCTCCGGTTGCGGGTACAGACCACGACCGACACCAGGTCGGTGGCCTCGACCCGGTTGGGGCAACTCGCCGGCTGGACCGGCGGGTGCCAGCCGTCGCGCTCGGCCACCTCGGGCACCGCGGTTCCCTCGGCGGTCAGGTGCTCCACCAGGAAATCGGCGTACTCCGCCCAGGCGGCCTCGCGGATCGCGGCGGCGTCCCGGTCGGTGCCGGTGCGGCCGAGGGTGAGGTAGCCGAGCGGCTCACCGTGCAGGCGCACCAGCACCCGCATGCTGGTCTCGGCGCGGGCGGGCACCATCGAGCTGAACGCCCCGTCGCCGGAGAGCTCGAAGTCGCAGCACCAGACACCGGTGCGAACGGTCGGGAGAGTCAACGTGGCTCCGTCAGTGTCCTAGGAGTGGCTGTGCACCGAGTGGCTGTGCTCGGGGGTACGCCGTACGCGGGCGAGCACCCCGCTGGCCAGGCCCATCAGTTCCCGCCGGAGGGTGTCGCCACGGCCGATCCGCCCCGGGGCGTCGAGCTGGCGGAGCAGCTTCTCCGGTGTGGTGTCGCGCTGCACCTCGACCCGGGGCAGCGCATAGCGGTTCCCGTTCGCGGGGTACGCACCGTCGGTCAGGAGCGCGAAGGCGGCCGAGTAACCGGCCTTGCGCGTCTGCGAGCGTACGCGTCGATCGTGTTCGCCGAAGGGAAAGGCGATGAACCGGGGGGTGCCCAATCCGGCCCGGTCGAGCTCGTCGCGCGAGCCGGCCAGTTCGTCGGCCAGCGCGGCCGGGTTCAGCTGGGGCAGATGCGCGTGCCGCCGGGTGTGCGACTCGATCTCCCAGCCGGTGCGCCGCATGTGGTCGAGTTGCTCCGTGCTGAGCAGCGGCATCTTGACCGCGCCCGAGTCGGCGTCCCAGGAGTTGTAGCCGCCGAGCTCGTCGCTGACCACGCAGATCATGCCGGGTGCCTGGTGCCGCGCCATGATCGGTGCGGCGTGGGTCAGCAGGCTCTCGTAGGCGTCGTCGAAGGTGAGCAGCACGCTGCGCGGCTTGAGCGGCCGCCCGTCCAGGTGCTCGAGCAGGTCGTTCCCGGTGATGAAGGTGTAACCGGCGCCGGACAGCGCGTCCATCTGCTTCTCGAACAGCTCCGGCGCGACGCTGTACTGCCCGATGCGCGGGTCGTCGACCTGCTCGACACCGTGGTAGGCCACCACTCGTACGCCCGCGTCGGAGGCCATGTCGTAACCGCCGCGGGACCGCACACCGCGCCAGTAGGCGACGCGGCGCAGCATGGTGAAGACCGCGTCGGTGGCGGTGTCCATCCGGCCGTTGTCGACCCGCTTGGTCACCCGTTCCTGGACCGGCTTCAACACGCCGGCGGGCAGGGCCGCGAGGGTCCGGGTGAGCCGGCCGATCACCGAGTCGCCGGCGTAGTTCGCGTACAGCATGGTGCCCATGCCGGGGTGCTTGTGCGACAGCGCGACGTCGGCGTGCGCGGCCTGCTCCCACTGGCGGATGCTCTTGGCGGCCGGTACGACGTACCGCTGGTGGGAGATCGCCTTGGCGCTGAACTGAAGCTTGGCGCCGTTCTGCAGCAGGCGGTAGACGAGGTCGGTGTCCTCGCCGCCGAACGTGCCGTCGGCGGTGATCCCGCCGTCGAAGCCGGCCACCTTGCGGAAGTAGTCGGCGCGTACCGACAGCTGGCCGGTGAGGAAGTCGCTCATGCCGAGCTTGCCGCCGGATTTCTCGAGCCGCGCGCGGCGCTGTGCCGCCCACCGCTCGACGCCGCGGGTCATCAGGTTGCGCGGCGAGCGCTTGTCGATGTGCATGTGTCCGACCGAGGCGTCGGCCCCTGCCATCAGCGTCTTCTCGTGCTCGGTGATCAGGTCTTTCTCGACGACCATGTCGTCGTCGAGGAACAGCAGCAGCTCACCTCGCGCGGCCAGCGCGCCGGTGTTGCGGGCCGCGGCGGCACCCTGGTTCTCCTGCTCGACGACGGTGAGCGGCAGCGGCAGGTCGAGGGCCCGCAGCGCCTCGGCGCTCCCGTCCTGGGAGCCGTCGATCACGACGATCAGCTCGCACGGCCAGGGCCGGTCGGTGGCGGCGATCGAGGCGACCGAGTCGAGCAGAATTTCTCGTCTGTTGTAGGTGGGAACGATGATGCTGAACCGGAAGGGGTGTGTTGCGTCCACGGTTGCCTTGCTCCAGTTTCGGCTAGTGAGACGAGGGCCGGACATGTCGCCGAGTGCCCCCGGCCGCCTGTCGCGGACGCGACGGCAGACGGATCGGCGAGTTGCCCACGAGGTGCCCTCGTCAGCGGGCACGACTTAGGTTGGGGAAACGGTGACCTGTCCTCGCTGCAAGGACTCGACCACGTAGCCAAGGACGGTGCTGCCCAGGCCGATCACCACGACGCCGGCGCGGAGCAGTCCGGACGGACGCCGGAACGAGCCGGCGACACCTTTGACGACCGCTGACGGCAGCGTCACCCGGACGTACTGTCGCTCCGACGACAGGCCCGCGGTCGTCCCCTGCAGGAGCGAGACGATGCGCTTCGAGCGGCCTTCGTGGTAGCAACGGCTGACGAAATATTTCATCGTCTGCCGCCCAGCGGGCACGTAGTGGTCGACCGCGGCGAAGGGGTCGAACACCACCTGGTAGTTGGGATCGTGGGCGGAGACCCGGATGCAGAACTCGGTCTCCTCGCAGCCGACCGGCTTGGTGCCGACCCGGCCGATGGCGTCGGAGAACCCGCCCACCTTCCCGAAGATGGTGCGCCGCACCGCCATGGACGCGCCGATCGGGTTGCGGACGGTGGTCTTGACCTCGGGGAGGCCGCGGTAGCTGCAGCCGACGACCCAGCCGAACTCCTCCGGGAACCAGGTGGGCTTGTGCCCGCCCTCCCAGTTGGGCCGGACCAGGGTGCCGGCGACGGCCACCTCGTCCGGCGCGAACGCCTCGCGCAGGCCGGCCACCCAGCCGGGGGCGGCGACCGCGTCGTCGTCGAGGAACGCGACCACGTCACCACGGCTGGTCTCGACGCCGGTGTTGCGGGCGTCGGAGAGGCCTTTGCGGCCGGCGTTGGCCACCACCCGGGCGTTGGGGAACTCGGCGCGAGCACGCTCGAGAAGCCCGTCGTTGTGGTCGATCACGACCACCAGTTCGTCACCTTCAGTGAGCTGCTTGTCGACGGACACGCAGGCACGCTGGAAATCGTCCCAACGCCAGTCCGCATAACTACAGATCACGACGCTGATTGTGCGATCCACCTGTTGCACCGAGCCCGGGTCCTCTCCAGCACAGCCATTTCATGATGGCAACCGGGAGCCACACTACGGTGTCGCGATACCCATTCATGATTGGGAAGGGCACCTGTACCGATTTGCGCCACAGAAAGGACTGACCGTTTCCCGCCGCGGTACCTGCGGAGCGGGCTTCGACCGGTTTTCCCCTTGCTGCGCAACCGTTTGCCCCACCTGGCCGCCCACCCGTCCCGCGGCATCGGCCACCGGTATCGAGTACGGCAAATGATCATAAACGGGAGTTCAGCCGCATCAAACCTGTCGAAGTCCTGGGCAATTTGTCCTAGTTAGTCAAAATTGAGGCCACCGGTGCGCGTGCGCTTCAACTCGAAGAAGTCCGGGTACGACGACAACGCGACCGCCCCGTCGAACACCTTCAGTGCCTGCTCGCCCCGCGGAATGCTGGAAAGCACCGGCCCGAAGAAGGCGACTCCATCGATATGAATGGTCGGCGTACCGACGTCCTTACCGACCGGGTCCATGCCCTCGTGGTGACTGCGTCGCAACTCTTCGTCGAATTCGTCGCTCGTCGCGGCGGAGGCCAACTCGGCGGGCAGGCCGACTTCGGCGAGGGCCTCATTGATCACTACATCGAAGTCTTTGTTGCCCTGGTTGTGGATGCGGGTGCCGAGGGCCGTGTAGAGGTCGGCGAAGACCTGCTCCCCGTGCTTCGCGGCGGCGGCGGTGACCACCCGCACCGTGCCGAGCGATCGGTCGAGCAGGTCGCGGTACCACTCGTCCACGTCGCGGCCCTCGTTGAGGACGTAGAGGCTCATGATGTGCCAGTTGAGGTCGATCTCGCGCTGGCGCTGGACCTCGACGATCCAGCGGGAAGTGATCCAGGCGAACGGGCAGGCGGGATCAAAATAGAAGTCGACTCGCGTCACGACCCCGACGTTACGCCGCGCCGGGTGCCATCGCCTCCACCGCGGCCATCACGAGGTCGACGCAGAACGCGTAGTAGCGCTCGCTGTCCAGCGCGGTCGCGTAGGTGGCACCGAAAGCCACCATCATCGGGAACCGGTCGGCGGGCAGGCTTTCCAGCATCAGCCGCTTCCGCCGGCGCCACTCGGGGGCCGCCCCGGGCGGCACGTTCGCCGGGCAGTCGGGCTGACCCTGCACCATCCCGATCGCCGCGTTCAGCAGGTAGGTCGCCACCCACCAGGCCTCCCGCAGGCCGAATCCGGCCGTGGTGAGCAGGGCGAGCGCGTCGTCGCCGGCGCGCCGGAAGCTCTCCCCCTCGTCCTTGGCGACAGCGTGCATCAGCTCGGGCAGCAACGGATGCTCGCGCATCACCGTGACGAGCGCCTCGACCATGGCGCGCAACTGCTTCTGCCATGGGTCGCCGGCGGACCGGTCGGCCCGGACGCTCGACAGCGCGTGGTCGACGATGCCGGCGAGCAGCTCGTCCTTGTTCTTGAAGTGCCAGTACAGCGCCATCGGCGTCACGCCCAGCTCCTGCGCGAGCCGACGGATCGTGATGGCCTCCACGCCCTCTTCATCGCCGAGGCGCAACGCGCGCTCGGCGACTGCCACCCTGCTCAATCGCTCGGCTGCCACTTGACAACCATACGACGTACAGGTTCATATACGAGGTACATGTACGTCGTACATGTACGACGTAAGTTCCTCGAGCAGGAGATCGACATGGACCGAAAATGGTGGGCGCTCGTCGCGGTGGCGCTCGGCACCTTCATGACCTACCTCGACAACAACGTGGTCAACGTGGCCCTCCCGTCGATCCAGCGCGACCTCGGGCTGAGCATCTCCGGTCTGGAGTGGATCACCAGCGCGTACGTCCTCGTCTTCGCCGGCCTGCTGCTCGCCGGCGGCCGGATCGCCGATGTGCTCGGCACCCGCGGGGTGTTCCTCGGCGGCCTGGCCGTTTTCACCCTGGCCTCGATCGGCGCCGGTCTGGCCGACAGCCAGGAGGTGCTGATCGGCATGCGGGCCGTACAGGGTGTCGGTGCCGCCCTGCTCACCCCGGCCGCCCTGGCTCTGATCACCCAGCTCTTCCCGGACCCGCGGGAGCGGGCCACGGCGATCGGCATCTGGGGCGGCGTCGGCGCGCTCGCCCTCGCCATCGGCCCGTTCACCGGAGGCATCCTCAGCCAGCACGCCTCGTGGGGCTGGATCTTCCTGATCAACGCACCGATCGGGGTGGCCACCGCGGCGCTCGCCCTCGCGACGTTTCCGGCGGCGGTTCGCTCCGGCACGAACCGGGGCTTCGACGTCCCCGGCGTCGCCACCTCGTCACTTGCCCTGTTCGCCCTCACCTACGCCCTCATCGAGGGCGAGTCACGCGGCTGGACCTCCGGCACCATCCTGGCCGCCTTCGCGGTGGCGGCCGCGGCGGCGATCGCCTTCGTGGTCGTCGAGACCCGCTCCGCCAACCCGATGATGGACCTGGGCTTCCTGCGCCAGCGGGTGTTCACCGGCGGCCTGCTGGTGATGGGCCTGTGGGCGTTCGGTGTCTTCGGCATCTACTTCTACATGGCCATCTACCTGCAGAACGTGCTCGGCTTCTCGCCCACCGAGGCGGGCTCGGCGTTCATCCCGATGGCCCTGATCATGGCGGTGACCGCGATCGTCGCGCCGCGCGTCGAGGCCCGGTTCGGGGCCGCGCGTACGGTCGCGGTGGGTCTGGCCCTGATGGCGATCGCCATCTTCGGCATCTCCGGCTACGGCGAGGGAACCAGCTATCTCCAGCTGCTCCCCTGGTTCGCGCTCTACGGAATCGGTGGCGGGGCGCTCGTCCCGCTGAACAACGTGATCGTCGGAGCGCTGCCGGCGAGCCGGGCGGGCATCGCCTCCGGCATGCTCAACGTCTCGCGTGAGGTGTTCGGTCTGCTCGGCATCACGATCCTGGGCGCGATCCTGACCAACCGATCGAACGCGGCAAGTGGCGCCGAGCTGCACCGCTACCTCGCCGGCTACCAGTTCTCGCTGGTGGTGGCCGCGATCCTGGTGGCACTCGGCGTCCCGGTGGCGCTCTGGTCGCTGCGCTCGGTGGAGCAGTCGTCCGCCGACGAGCCGGCTCCGGCCGAGCCGGCGCTCGTCTGAGGATCCCCGCCGGTCGGCAGCGAGATCGTGAAGGTGGTGCCGCCGGCCGGCCCGGCCGGGCGCGCGACCAGCGTGCCGTTGTGCGCCTCCACAATGGCCTTGGTCACGGCGAGTCCGAGACCGGTTCCCTTGATCCCCTTCTGGGCGGCGTTGCTGGCCCGGAAGAAGCGGCTGAACAGGTGCGGATATTGCTCCGGCGGGATGCCGATGCCGGTGTCGCTGATCTCGATGACCACCCGGTCGCCGGCCTCCTCCGCCAGCACGGTGATGGTGCCGGACTCGGGGGTGTACTTGATCGCGTTGGACATCAGGTTGTCGAGCGCCTGCCGGAGCCGCTGAGCGTCGCCGAGCACCGGGAGATGGGTGTCGAGCCGCTCGGTGATCGTCAGCCGCTTGGCGTAGGCGCCGGGGCGGTGGTTGTCCACCACGTCGTGCACGAGGCTGCCCAGCGGCATCGGCAACGGCTGGATGCTGAGGTGCCCCGCGTCGAGCCGGGCCAGGTCGAGCAGGTCGTCGACGAGTCGCTGGAGGTGGCCGATGGTGCGCTCGACGGTGGACGCGTGCCGCCGGCCGAGGTCGTCGAGGCGCGGGTTCTCCAGCAACATCTCGGTGTAACCGCGGATGACCCCGAGCGGATTGCGCAGCTCATGGATGACGACGGCGGACAGCTCCTCCTTCATCCGGTCCAGCTCGCGCAACTGCTCGACCTGCTCGCGGCGCACCTCGGCGAGGTCGAGGGTCAGGTCCTCGGCGCGGCGGCGCTCGACGAACCGGCCCAGGTGGGCGGCGACGGTGTCGAGCATCGCCGAGATGTCCGGGTCGTGGGGGAGGTCCTCGGCGGAATAGAAGGCGAGCACCGCGATCACCCGGCGGCCGGCCCGCACCGGCAGGCCGATCGCGGTGCGCAGGCCGCAGTCGACGGCGGCCTGCCCCCGGCCGTCGGTGGCCGGCGGTTCGCCGGTCCAGATCTCGCCGCCGAGTTTCCAGACCAGGCCGGCGACGCCCTCCCCGAACGCGAAGGCGAGCGGCTCGTCACCGGTGAACCGGGACAGGTCCAGGCCGCCGGTGACGTGCGAGCTGAGCCGCTCGATCCGCGTCCGGTCCTCGCTGACCTGCCAGTACTCGCCGCAGGCCAGCCCGAGCCGGTCGGTGATGACCCGCAGCGCGCTGATCGCGGCCTGGTCGGCGTTGGTGGCCTCGGACAACACCTGAGCGACCGCGTGCCGGGCCCGGCGCAACTCCTCGTGGCGATGGGCCTCGGTGATGTCGTGCATGGTCACGACCGCACCCAGCCGACGGCCGTCCGGGCTGTCGATCGCGCGGGCATTGCTGACGAACCGGCGCTGCTCCCCCACCGCGGGCCGGACCACCAGTTGCTGGCCGCGGACGACCTGCCCGGCGTGGGCGCGAGCGAGCGGGATCTCGTCGGCCCGCAGCGGCGTGACGCCGTCCGGCGCGTACAGGTCGTACTGCTGCGCCCAGGTCTCCCCGGACTCGCCCTGCGTCGCGTCCTGGCCGTGCGCCTCGCGCAGCGCGCGGTTGAAGAAGGTCAGGTTGCCGTCGCTGTCGCAGGCGGCGACGCCGGTGTCGAGGCTGTCCAGCAGCGAATGCAGGAAGGTGTGGTCGTCGTCGAGCTCACGACGCTGCCGCTCCAGTTCGATGAGCGCGTCGATCCGGTCACTTATGTCGTGCAGGAACGCATGGAAATACGGGACATCACGCTCGAAGCACACCTGAAGGCTCATCTCCACCGGGAACTCCCGACCGGCGCGATCCACCGCGGACAGCTGCAGGCGGCTACCGGAGAGCCGTGATCTCAGAGTGGTGCGGACCCGGGCCATCCCGGCCAGGTGCGCCTCCCGCAGGTGCTCCGGAATGATCAGCTCGCCTATCGTCCGGCCGATCGCCTCGGCGGCGCTCCAGCCGAACAACCGCTCGGCGGCACCGTTCCAGGCCACCACCGCGCTGTCGGCATCGATCGAGACGTAGGCGTCGTGCGCGGTGTCCAGCACGGCCTGCATCCGGGCCGCGGCCAGCACATGCTCGCCGTACGAGAGGCGCAGCGCGATCTCCGACTCGGCCGCACCGGCCAGGTCGGCGATCGTACCGAGTTCCTCGGCCGTCCACTCGCGGACCTTCGAATCCACCACGCAGAACGAGCCCAGCACGCGGCCGTCCGGCGTCCGCAGCGGGAAGCCGGCATAGGCGGCGGCGCCCAGCACGGTCACCGCCGGGTTCTCCCGCAACCGCTCGTCGCGGCTGGTGTCCGGCACGATCAGCGGGGCGTCGTCCTCGACCACGTACCGGCAGATCGAATAGGTCAGTGGCGATTCCCGTTTCTCGTCGAGCGCCGCGGGCAAGCCGCAGGCGCTGGCGAACTGCTGCCGGTCCGCGTCGATCAGCGTGACCATCGCCACCGGCGTACCGAGCAACCGCGCCGCCAGCCCGGTCAACCGGTCGAAGGACGGCAGCGGAACGGCAGCGTCGAGCAGGTTGGTGGCCCGCAGGGCGCTCAGCCTCTCGGTGTCCAGGATTCGGGCATGCCGCACGATCGGACTGTTCGGCCGGGAAGCGCCTTAACTGAGGGACCGCGCCTCCTGATGGCGCCACTTCTGGTTGCCGGTGCCGTTGCACGCCCAGATCTGCGCGGCCACCCCGTCCGCCCCGTTGCCGTCCGGCACGTCCGCGCACTTCACCACCTCGAGGTTGACCAGGTCGGCCGAACTGTTCAGGTCCCACCGGGTCGCGGCCGAGCCGTCGCACGCCCCGGCGCCGAGGTGGGCGCCGTTGTCGTGGCCCAGGATCCGCACGCACTGCCCGAGCACGCGCATGCTGCCGTCGCCCGGGAAGTCGAACTTCTGCGCGTCACTGTCGTTGCAGCTCCACAGCTCGATGGCGGCGCCGCCGCCGAGTTGCAGGCAAGACCCGGTCTGCATGTTCTGCACCGGCCGGCCGACGGCCGGCGCCACGGTGGCCACGGCGCTGGTCCGCGGCGGGCCGGGCGCGGGCTTGGCGGTGCTCGGTCTGGGTTTCGCGGTGGCGCTTGTCGGGTTTTTCCGGGGTACGGGCGACGACGCCCCCGCCGAGATGGGCAGCCCCGTGGAACCGGTCGAGGGCAGTTCGGCCGGCGCCGAGAGCGGTCGTGCCGGAGCCAGTTCGCCGGCGTCGGAGTGCAGGACGGGCTGGCCGGCGATCACGCCGACCAGGAGCAGCACCGCAGCGATACCGGCCCACCAGACAAGACCCTTGCGACGGGCGGCAGGCCCGCTCTCGTCGGCCGGCTCGGCCGGCCCCGGAGGCACCGCGGTTCGCGGCGGCGCACTCACCTCGCCCAGCGCCCCGTCGGCGGCGGCGTGCAGCAGGTGCTCCGCCTCGTCGGTGCCGATCCGCTCGGCCGGATCCTTGCGCAGCAGCCCCGTCAGCACCGGCAGCAGCACGCCCGCCTGCTCGGCCGGGCGGGGCGGCTGGGTGGCCAACGCCGCGAGTGTCGCCATCGGCGTCGACCTGGCATAGGGCGGGCGCCCCTCGACGGCGGCATAGAGCGTCGCGCCCAGTGACCACAGGTCGGCGGCCGGGGTGATCTCGTCGTCGAGCGCCCGCTCCGGCGCAAGGTAGGACGGCGAGCCGAGCACCACGCCGGTGGTCGTCATGCCCGAGTCACCGCTCGCCGCGGCCAGCCCGAAGTCGGTCAGCTTCACCCCGCCGTCATCGCCGAGCAGCACGTTCGCCGGTTTCACGTCGCGGTGCAGCACGCCGGCCCGGTGCGCGGCCCGCAGGGCGGCCAGCAGGTCGAGCCCGATCGCGGCGGCCCGCTGCGGTGCCATCGGCCCGTCGTCGCGGAGCTCCTCGAACAGCGAGCGCCCGAGCACCAGCTCCATCACGAGCCAGGGCGAACCGTCGTCGAGGAACACGTCGAAGATGCGTACGACATTGGGGTGCTCGATGCGGGCGATGGCCCGCGCCTCCCGGATGGCCCGTTCCCGCAGCTCGCGGATCTCGGCGCCGGTCAGACCGCGGGGCAGCACCATCTCCTTGAGCGCGACGTCCCGGCTCAGCAGTTCGTCGCGCGCCTGCCAGACCCGGCCCATGCCGCCCTCGCCCAGCGGCGCTACCAGGCGGTAACGTTCGGCGATCACCTCGGACACGACGGCACCGTACCGGCCGTACGCCATGACCTGGATCTGCCGCAATCCCACTCGCCGATTTGTCGATCGCCGGCCTTGACGGCATCCACCGAGGTCAACGCCTATGCGAGGGAGGAAGTGCCGCGGTTCGCCTCCTGCATCGTGGGAATTGTGAGAACGTTCTCAACCCTCGATGTCGGACCAAACGGACCGGTCACGTGCCCGGCAATCACCTGCGTAGATGAAATAAACCTTAAGGCTTGATCCGCTCGTGGGAGCGCTCCCGTATTGCCGGCCGTAGGCATTCGTCGGGAGGCACGATTCCAATGTACAGATCCAGGTCCGGTCTTGGCCGGTCGAAGATGCGCCGGTGGCAGATCGGCGCCGTCGCCGGAGTCGCCGTGGTCATCGTCGGCGTCGGATTGGGTGTCGCCTCCGCGAACGAGGCGGTGCCCACGGTCAACTGCCCGCAGGTCGCGCTCAAGGTCGCGGTGCCGGCCCAGCAGAAGGCCGACGTCCAGCGCAACCTCGAACTGCTCAACACGCAGATCAACGAGGCGAACCAGCGGCTGCGCACCACCGTCGGTCAAGGTGGACCCAACTTCATCCAGAACGCGATCCTCGGACCGCTGAAGGACAAGCGGTTCGCCACCATCAACCGGATCGAGACGGCCATCGGCCGCAATGCGGCCAAGCCCGACCTGAACGCCGAAGGCCTCTCGGCGTGCAAGCTCAACCAGGGCGGCGGCAAGTCGCCGGCGCAGAACACCGCGGTCCCGTCGGCGGCCGCGACCGCCGGTTCCGCCGCGACCGGCACGCCCACGGTGAGCTGCCCCGACGTCAAGGTCGGAGCCGTCCCGGCCCAGCAGCGGGCCGATGTGGACCGCAACCTGGCGCTGCTGAAGACGCAGATCGCCGAGGCCGACGAGCGCCTGCGCACCACCGTCGGTCAAGGTGGACCCAACTTCATCCAGAACGCGATCCTCGGACCGCTGAAGGACAAGCGGTTCGCCACCATCAACCGGATCGAGACGGCCATCGGCCGCAACGCGGCCAAGCCCGACCTGAACGCCGAAGGTCTCTCGGCGTGCAAGCTCAACCAGGGCGGCGGCGCCGCGCCCACCGCGGCACCCACGGCGGCACCCACGGCGGCTCCGACGACCCAGGCCCCCGCGCCGGCGACGCCGGCCGCTGAAGGCACCCCGGCCGGCTCGCCGGTCCAGGTCAACGGTCAGCTCAGCGTCTGCGGCAACAACCTCTGCAACGCCGCCGGCAAGGCGATCCAGCTGCGCGGCATGAGCAGCCACGGCCTGCAGTTCTTCCCGAACTGCGTCAACGCCGGCTCGCTCGACGCGCTGCGCAACGACTGGAAGGCCGACTTCATCCGGCTGTCCATGTACGTGCAGGAGGGCGGCCTCGAGACCGACCCGACAGGCTTCACCAACAAGGTCAACGGCCTCGTGGACCAGGCGACGAAGCTGGGCCTCTACGCGATCGTCGACTTCCACATCCTCACCCCGGGTGACCCCAACGCGAACACGGCGCTGGCCAAGACGTTCTTCGCCAACGTCACCGCCAAGCACGCCCGCAACAACAACGTGCTCTACGAGATCGCCAACGAGCCCAACGGCGTGAGCTGGGACGGCATCAAGAACTACGCCGACCAGGTCATCCCGGTGATCCGCAAGAACTCGCCGAACAGCGTCGTGCTCGTCGGCACCCGCGGCTTCTCCTCGCTCGGCCTCACCGACGGCGCCGACGAGAAGGAGATCCTGGCCGACCCGGTCGACTTCAAGAACGTCATGTACACGTTCCATTTCTACGCCGCTTCGCACGGCGCCGACCGGCGCGCGGTGGTGGCCCGGGCCGCGAAGGAGCTGCCGCTGTTCGTCAGCGAGTTCGGCACCCAGACGTTCACCGGCGACGGCAACAACGATTTCAAGAGCACCGATCAGTGGCTCGACCTGTTGAAGGCCAACAAGATCTCGTACGGCATGTGGAGCCTCTCCGACGGCCGCGAGACCAACTCGGCCTTCAGGCAGGGCACTTGCGCCGGCACCAAGTTCGCCGGCACCGCCGTCCTGACCGAGGCCGGGCGCTACATCCGCAGCCGCATCCTGACCGGCGTCGGAAACCCGAACTGACCCGACCCCTCGAAGCTCGCGGCCGCATCCTTCCCCTGGGATGCGGCCGCGTCTCTACTGCAGGGGAAAGGGCCCAGCAGAAAGCCTTTGCCCCGTGTCGACCTCGTCACCAGCCGCCGACGCCGGCCAGGACTCGTTCCACCGGGACCGGTTTGCCCAGGTAGAAGCCCTGTCCGAAGGGCACGCCGCAGGCCACCAGCGCGTCTCGCTGGGCCGCCGTCTCGATGCCCTCGGCGATCACGGCACAGCCGTGCTGGTCGGCGAACTCGACAAGCGCCCGGATCGCGGCCTGCCGGGCCGTCTGGTTCTCGACGCCCACCAGGGACCCCACGCCCAGCTTGAGGAACGTCGGCCGGACCGACTCGATCAGGGCCAGCGTCTCGTAACCGGCACCCAGGTCGTCGACCGCCAGCCGGATGCCGTTGCCCAACTGGGCCAGGCCGGCCGGGCTCGCGTCGCCGATCTCCAGCACCACCGGGCGGCGGGACTCGGCCAGCAGCGGAGCCAGCTCCTGCGGATAGCGCAGCAGGTCGGCGGTGACGTTGATGGACAGCCAGGTGCCGTTCGGCAGCGCCGCCGAGGAGGCGATGGCCGCCCGGACCAGGGCCGCGTCGAGCGGGATGTGCACGCCGCGCTCGGCCGCGGCGGTCAGGCCCTCCTGCGGGCTGCTGCCGTCGGCGAAGCGGCTCAACGCCTCGTAACCGACCACATGGCCGTTGATCATGTTGTAGATCGGCTGGAAGACCGTGAAGAAGCTGAACTCCTCGAACGAGTGGGCGCGGCTGGCCGACGACTTGGCCCGGTCGGCCGACCAGTCCCCCGACTCGGCGCGCTGCAGGCGCACGGTGACCTGACCGGCGGACGGCCCGTTGTCGTTGCGGTAGTGCAGCACCGTCGCCCAGTCGCCGATCGCGCCGGCGGTGGCGGCCTGGGCCCCGGTGGCAGCCTTCGGCCGCGCCTTCTTCCTGGACTTCTTCGGGGTGACCGGGCGCACCAGCCAGTCGCGCAGGTGGGTCAGCAGGTCGACGACCGTGTTGCCGAGACCCACGAAGGCGATCAACGCGTACAGCGAGAGCAGCAGGTTGAGGCCGGCGAACACCAGGTTGTTCCACTGGTGCAGCTGGATGTCGTGCCAGGTGGTGTAGACGCAGAGCACGATCAGCGCGATCGGCAGGATCAGATAGCTGGTCGCCGTGGTGGTGCGGTTGCGGACCTTGGGGGTGCGCTTGAACGCACTCTTCTCACCGGTCAGCAACTGCAGCAGCGAGGCGATGCTGCCGGACAGGTTGACCGGCAGCAGGATCAGGTTGAAGCCGTAGATCCGCAGCATGTCGGACCGCTTGTAGCCGAGGTGCTTCAGGTCGGCGGCCATCATCAGGAAGTACGGCACCGAGACGAGCAGCAGGATCGGGTTGAGCAGTTCGTTGTTGAACGGGTACGCCAGCATCACCACCAGGCACACGGAGCTCCAGAAGATGGACGCCATGTAGTTGACCCGCAGGAAGTACTCGCCGAAGCGGTTCTTGTCGGCGCGCTTCGACTTGGCCCGGAACTGGTCCTTCAGCCGCGACAGGATGAGCAGGCCGCCGTTGGCCCAGCGCTGCCGCTGGATGGTGAGCGAACCGAAGTCGGGCGGGGTGGCGCTGTAGGCGAGCCGCTCCGGGTAGTTGTGCAGCGACCAGCCGTGCACCCCGAGGTCGATGGTCGACTCGGTGTCCTCGATGACCGTACGGTCCTGGATGTAGCGCTTGATCTCCCAATCGCCCTCATATGAGGTCTCGCAGATCTGATCAAGAGCTTTCTTGCGGAGTACGGCGTTGGCCCCGACCCAGAACGTCGCCCCGTAATGCGTCATGCCCTGGTGGACGATGTACTGGATATCGGTGGTGGCGCCCGAGATGCGCTCGATCCGGGTCGCCGACCCGGGGTAGGCGCTGTACGGCGTCTGCGCCACGGCGTGCTGCGCGTACGCGCCCTGTTCGAGCAGGTGGACCAGGCGCAGCGCGTACTCGGGAAGAAGAACGCTGTCCGCGTCGAGGGTGAGAACGTAATCCGGGTTGGGGACGACCAGATCGGCCCGGTTCGGTCCGGCCGTCACCAGCGCGATGCCCAGCGGCGTGCTCGTCTCCTGGTAGGCGCCGCCCATCAGCCCGATGTAGCTGTTGAGGTTCATCGCCTTGTTCGGCTCGTGCGACAGCGACACGTACTTCTTGCGTTCGAAGCTGCTGATCCGCACGTCGAAGATGGCGCACAGCCGCCGGAACAGCTGGTTCATCCGGGCGACCGGCAGCGCGACCTGCTCGTCGGCGCCCTTGTTGAGCGCGCCGGAGATCTGGCCGAGCTCGGCCGCCAGCGGGTGCAGGATGTTCTCGACGAAGAACGTGTCGGTGTGGTCGACGATCTCCTGCCGGGCGCCGAGATCGTAGAGCCAGTCGGCGGCGAACCGGTATTCATCGGCGAGCCGGCGCATGTCCTCGATCACGACCAGGTAGCCGCCGCGGAAGCGCACCTGCTCGTCGAAGTTCGCGAACGCGGTCGACACCCGCCGGAACGGGACTCTGAGCTCCGCCTCGATCATGCCGGGCAGGGCGCGGGCCGCCAGCAGCATGTCGCGGGCCGCGCGGGTCTTGGGCTGCCGCGGGTCGTCGATCAGCAGCGTCACCTGCAGGCCGGGATATTCCTGCAGCGCCGCCGACAGCAGCGTGGTGCGGTTGGTCCGCTCGTCTTCCTGATATGAGGGCACCAGAACTGTCACGGATGGCGTTTTCCCGCCGATGAACTCGTCGAGCATGATCCGCGGCGCTCGCTGGTGGCCGCGGGCCCGATAGAAGTAGCCGATCCGCGTGATCAGGTAGGCGATCGCGGACGCGGCCAGGCCGGTGACGACGAGCATGTAGACGATCGCCTCGATCGCGAGCCGCACGCTGGCGGCGTGACCCGCGATGAACTGCTGGATGATCGTGTATGTGAGGTAACAGGCCCAGACCGTGATCGTCACCACGATCGCTAAACGGCCACGGGTGATCCTGCCTTCGGAGACCGGGGGCGGGACGATCGGATGAGGCTCCGTCCGCCGGTCGGCCCCCCATTGGCGCTGGGCGTCCGGCTTGCGCTGGTCCGCCAGTGTGCGTGGCATGCGATTTGGGCCCTTCGATGCTGGTTTGTTGCTGCCCCGGACGGCGATGTCCGGCGGAATTGTCACGGCAAGAGCCAGATTTGGCGCTCCGGAATCCGGGTCGAAGCCGCGGGCCCGCGGCCCGGAGTTCCTGACCCTTTGCCCGATCGTGGAAGCCGCTGAGGTACGCCAGCGTGTGGCGACTCAGTAAACGAAAGGGCCTTCATGACGGACCGAGCCACATCCGTAGCCGTGCGGCCGGAGTACGACCCGCTCGCCGACCCGGACTGGCAGGAACCGGAGCAGCCGCGGCGCCGGTTGTCGTGGACGAGACTCGGTCTGTTGATCCTGGTGCTGGGCGCGATCGGGGCCGGTGGCACCTTCGAGGTGATCCACCTGCGGAACACGGCCGGCCCGACCGCGAAGTCCTGGGCGGTGCCGTACGTCGACGTCACCCTGACCCCGACGTTCCAGTTCCAGGACCCGACCGCGAACCCGGCCAACGACGTCGCCCTCGGATTCGTCGTCGCCGACCCGGACAAGCCCTGCACCCCGAGCTGGGGCGGGTCCTACTCGCTCGACGAGGCGGCCTCCTCGCTCGAACTGGACCGCCGCATCGACCAGCTGCGTCAGGCCGGCGGGGACATCACGCTCAGCCTCGGCGGGCTCAACAACAAAGAGCTCGCGGTCGCGTGCACCGACCAGGCCCGGCTCACCGACTCCTACCGCCAGCTGGTCAAACGGTACGACGTGAAGACCCTCGACCTCGACATCGAGGGAACCGCCCTGGCCGACCAGGCCTCCCTGGGACGCCGGGTGGAAGCCGTCGCCACGGTGCAGAAGGAACGCGCGAAGTCCGGCAAACCGCTCACCGTCTGGCTGACCCTGCCGGTCGCGCCGAGCGGCCTCACCGACGACGGCGTCGCGGCCGTCCGCGGCATGCTGGAAGGCGACGTCGACCTGCGCGGCGTCAACGTGATGACGATGGACTTCAACAGCGGCGACGCCCACCCGAAGATGCTGTCGCTGAGCACCAGCGCACTGAACGGCACCCACAAGCAGATCTCCGACCTCTACCTGCGCCTCGGCCAGAAACTCACCTCGCCGCAGGTCTGGTCCCGGATCGGGGCCACCCCGATGATCGGCCAGAACGACGTCGACGCCGAGCGCTTCACCCTCGAGGACGCCCAGGGCCTGGCGAAGTTCGCCGTCGACAACGGCCTCGGCCGGGTCTCGATGTGGTCGCTCAACCGGGACGCGTCCTGCCGGGGCACCTTCCAGAACGTCGTCGTGCACGCCAACACGTGCAGCGGCGTCGAGCAGGACGCGCTGGCGTTCTCCAAGGTCTTCGCCGGCCTGCCCGGCAAGGCCGCCGGCAGCGGCACCCACGACGCGGTCGACATCCCCAACCAGGCCACCACCGTGGACGACCCGAAGGTCAGCCCGTACCCGATCTGGCGGATGACCGCGATGTACATCGGCGGCTACAAGGTCGTCTGGCACGGCGTCGTCTACGAGGCGAAATGGGCCAACTCGGGCGTCGACCCGTCCGCCGCCCCGGCCACCGGCACCCAGAGCGCCTGGTCGGTGATCGGGCCGGTGAGCCCGGTGGAGAAGGCCCCCAAGCCGACGCCGGCGGTCACCACCGTGACGAAGCTGTGGAAGCCCGACAACCTCTACAGCCGCGGCGACCGCGTCCTCTTCAACGGCCTGCCCTACGAGGCGAGGTGGACGACCAAGGACGACTCGCCGTCGACCGAGTTCCCCATCGACGCCGACGACCCGTGGAAGCCCCTGTTCAACGTTCCCGGCGAGCCGTCGACCAACTAGCGCCGCCAGGCTTCGGCCTTATCCCGGGCTTAACGGTCGCACAGCGTGCGGATAGCCACTTTCCCGAGATCGTTTGGCGTGTCCGAACGACTGGGAGGTCTGGCAATGCACAAGAAGCGGGTAGTTGCGATGGTGGCCGGTGGAACGCTCGCCGCGCTCGGGATGGCCGGAACGGCACTCGCCGCCGGCAGTGACGACTCGGCGCCCCGAAAAGCGAGGCCGTCGGCCGGCCGTGAGCTCTCGGTCAGTCCGGCCGCGACCAGGGAGATCGCAGTCCGGGTCGCCGGTAGCGGGCTCGTCCAGCCGGACGACCACGGCCGCCACGCCAAACCCGGAGACGACCACGGCCGCCACGCGGAACCCGGAGACGACCACGGCCGCCGCGCGGAACCCGGAGACGACCGGGGTGGGCGGGGCTCGGACGACTGAGCGGCGGGGTCGGATGCGCCGGGTCCGAGCCCGGCGCATCGTCGTCGACAGGGGCGGCTCACCTCGTACTCAGGAAATCAGGAGCCGGCGATCTCGAGCCGGACCGACGCCCCGCCGGAGGCGGATTTTCCGATCTTGAAGCCGGTCGCCACCTGCCCGGCGATGTCCAGGCCGAGGCCGGTGGATCCGCCGCCGGAGGCGCCCCGCTCGGCCGCTTCACCGGCGAAACCGGGGCCGTCGTCGGAGACTTCGAGCACCGCGCCGCCGGGCCGGGCGCGCAGCGAGACCGCCAGGCCGGTTCCGTCCGGGGTGTGGGCGAAGACGTTGCCGAGCAGGGCGTCCAGTGCGGCGGCGAGGTCGTCGGCGGCGACCGCCACCGGCAGCGGAACCGACGGCAGATCCTGGCCGAGGACGCGGCCGGTGTCCTCGGCCAGCACCGCCCAGAAGGCAACACGTTCGGTGACCACAGCGGTCGCGTCGCAACTCGCGGCGACCGGGGTGACATCACGGCGCCGGGCCTGCTGGATCACCGCGGTCACCGCCCGTGCCACCCCGTCGGCGGCGGCCTCGACCCGGGCGGCCTCCTCGGGATCACGCAGCGACTCGGCCTCCAGCCGCAACGCCGTGAGCGGAGTGCGCACCCGATGGGAGAGATCGGCCAATCGTTCACGCTCGGCGGCGAGCAGGTCCTGGATGCGACCGGCCAGATGGTTGAGCGCCCCGGCGACCGCACGCAGCTCAGGCGGCCCGGCCGGGTCGGCGCGGGCGGTCAGCTCGGCGTTGGCGAGCCGGTGCGAGACCGACGACAGCTCGGTGATCGGGGTGACGATGGTGCGCGCGAGACGGTCGGCGACCAGCAGTCCGAGCAGCACCAGCGCGAGCCCCAGGCCGGCCAGCATCAGCCAGGTACGACCGACCCCGCGGTGCAGTTCGGCGTTCGTGACCAGGGTACGCACGACCGCCACGCCGCCGTTGCCGACGACCGGCACCACGAGTTCCTGGCCGGCGGCGGTGACCACGGTCAGGGCCTGGTTGCGGGCGGCCGCCAGCCGCACCGCGGGAGTGGCTTCGGACGGCGCCCCGAGCACGGTTCCGTCAGGCAGAAAGACAGTCACCGGTACGGGCTGGACCGGCACCGCCAAGCGCAGCGCCTCGCGGTCGCTGACCAGCGGAACGATCGTCCGCACCACGTCGTCGGCGCGGCTGAGCGCCCGGTCGGCGGCCACCTGGCGCACCAGCAGTGCCATCGGCACCAGGAAAGCGAGCAGCACCAGCACCGTGGTCGCCGCGACCAGCAGGGTCAACCGGGCCCTCACGCCGACGGCTCGCTCAGTTTGATCCCGACGCCGCGCACGGTGTGCAGATAGCGGGGCGCCTGCGCGGTCTCCCCCAGCTTGCGGCGCAGCCAGGACAGGTGCACG
The DNA here is from genome assembly GCF_016862195.1 of Paractinoplanes ferrugineus. Classification (GTDB taxonomy): domain Bacteria; phylum Actinomycetota; class Actinomycetes; order Mycobacteriales; family Micromonosporaceae; genus Actinoplanes; species Actinoplanes ferrugineus. The sequence goes on from NZ_BOMM01000014.1 coordinate 116,356, forward strand.
TCGACCGTCTTGTCGGTGCTGCCGTAGGGCACCTGCCACACCTCGGTCAGCAGCTCCCGTTTGGTGACGACCTGCCCGGCCCGCAGGGCGAGGTGGTGCAGCAGATCGAACTCACGCGGGGTCAACTCCACCGGGTCGCCGTCAAGACTCACCGACCGGGCGCCCGGATCGATCCGCAATCCACCGACAGTGACAAGCGACGACGTCTCGGCGGCGGTGGGGCCCCGGCGCAACACAGCCCGGATCCGGGCGTCCAGCTGCGCCGCGGTGAACGGCTTGACCACATAGTCGTCGGCCCCCGCGTCCAGCAGCCGGACCATCTCGACCTCCTCGTCTCGGGCGGTCGCGATGATCACCGGGACCCGGGACACGGCGCGCAGCATGCGCAGCAGTTCGCGGCCGTCCAGGTCGGGCAGGCCCAGGTCGAGGACGATCAGGTCGGGCTTCTCGGCGAGCGCCGTCCGCAGGCCCGCCATCGCGGCCGGCGACGCGGCCACGGCGTGACCCCGCTCCCGCAGCGCGCGCAGCAGAGTGGCCCGGATCGCCGGGTCGTCCTCGATCAACAGGAGTCTCGCCACGGCTGCACGCTAACCGGTGCGAGCCGCCGACCGGCGCCTTCTTAACCTTCCGTTATCCATGCCGCGGGCCCACCTTAGGGTCGGACGGCGCAGAGTAGGCATATGCGTTTGCTGGATCGTCTGGGCCGTCGGCCCATGGTCATCGTCGCCGGATGGATCGTGGCGGCGGTGCTCGCCGTGCTTGTCGGGGTGGTCGGCATCGGCGTGGTGGGCGCGGGCCTGACGTCGCGGCCGGGCGTGTCGATAAGCGAGCGGGACGTGGAGATCGCGCTGGGCTCGGCGTCCGCCTCCCCACCGCTGACGCCGTCGCGGGCACCGAGCACGGGAGTCGGTGCGCCGGCGTCGAGTGCGCAGTCCTTCGCCACCGCCGGCGGCACCGTGGTGGCCGACTGCGAGCGCATCGAGGCGATGTCGCCCGCGCAGGGCTACGCGATCCACGAGCAGGACGATCACCAGGGCGAGTTCCGCGGGATCCGCGACGACCACGACCGGGTCAAGGTGGAGTTGACCTGCTCCGGCGGGGTGCCTCAAGTGCGGGTACGCACGGAGGACGACTGACCCGGCATCATGGTCCCGTCCAGGATCAGTCACGGGGGGCCTGATGAACTTCACGCCGGGCCGGCTGGCCGCGGTCGGCGCCGGCCTGCTCGCTCTCGTCGGCGCCACGGCGGTCGCGGTGAACGTGCTCGTGCCGGCCCCCGACAAGCCCACCTGGCGCAGCTCGATCGGCAAGCTCCCGGCCGCGCCGTTGGCCGCGCGCCGGGATGTCGCAGCCGTCTGGACCGGCACCGAGATGATCGTCTGGGGCGGCAGCAACCAGTCGGCCGGGCTGTTCCGGGCGGACGGCGCCGCCTACGATCCCGGCCTGGGCAGCTGGCGGATGCTTCCGGCGGCTCCGCTCGGCGCCCGCGCCGAGGCCCAGGCGGCCTGGACGGGCACCGAGATGATCGTCTGGGGCGGCTCGGACGCCCGGCACAGTCCACGGGGTGTCACCGACGGCGCCGCCTACAGCCCCGGCAGCAACCGCTGGCGGCGCATCGCCGCGGCCCCGGGCACCGGCCGCACCGGCGGGCAGACGCTGATGGTCGACGGCCGGATGGTGGTGTTCGGCGGATCCGGCGTGGACGGCACCGACGCCGCCCGGACCGTCCTGGTCTACGACCCACGGGCGGACCGGTGGACGACGTTCCGGGAGCCGGGGCGGGTGGTCGCCGCGGCGGCGGCCGGCTCGACGCTGGTGCTGGCGTACACCGACGACGACGGCGTCGTCTCGGTCGAACAGGTGAGCGTGACCGGCTCCGGTCTGGTGCGGGGACCGTCGCCCATCGCCGACGATCCCGTCGACCGGGTCGGGCTGACCGTGGACGCGGGCGTCGCGTACCTCGTGCTCACGGACCGGGATCAGCGCACCCGGATCTTCGGCGGCGCGCTCACCGACGGACTCGTGGCCCCCGGCAACTGGACCGAGAAGGAGACGTCGGCCGAAGTCAGCGCCCCCAACCAGCTCGGAACCGGCTACCCCGGGCTGGCCACCCCGCTCCGGCCCGGCGTGCTTCTGCTGGCCGGGATGCCCGAGGTCAGCGCGGTCGACCCGCGGACCGGCCGGGTGCTGCTCCGCGAGACGACGCTGGCGCGGGCCGGCTTCTGCGGAGTCAGCGGCGCTCTGGTCTGGACCGGCGCCCAGATCCTCGGCTGGGGCGGCCAGACCTGCCGGGCCACCGGTCCAGCGCTGACCGCCGACGGCATCGCCCTGACCGCCCACCCGGACGACCGGGTGTGAACGGCCGCGAGTCCGTCAGCGCATCTTGGTCAGGACGCCGGCAAGCGCGTACGCCACGTGCTGGGCACCGTGATATTCGGCGATCTCGGCCGGGGCGCCGATCCGGCCGCGCGCGGTCAACTGGTTCATCACGTCCACTCGTTCGCGACCGACCGGGGCCCGGCGACCGGGCAGCCACGGAGGGCCGCCGTGCGATAGCTTCAGGGATCATGCTCGTTGACCGTCTCACCTCGGCCGCGGTTCTCGGCGGACTACGACAGCGGGCCTGGTCGCTCCTGATCGTCGCCGCCTTCGGCGTGCTGGCCGCGGCCGGTGCGGCGGGCCAGATGTTCGCCGAGGCATCGGACAACGCCGCGTTCCGGGTGCGGCTCGACGAGGTCGCCACGACCTCGCGGCAGAACGACGCGGCGGTCGTGCGCATATCGGCCGACGTCGGCCCGAAGAGCTTGGACCAGCAGTCGGTGATCGCCGACATCCGGCGGGTGCCCGGCATGACCGAGCCCGACCTGACCGGCTCGTCGGTCGGCGCCGAGCTGGCCGCCCCCACGTTCTGGGGCTTCACGGTCGACGACCGTGAGCGGGGGCGTCTCTTCGCCGTCGGCTCACCGGTCGCCGAGCTGGTCCCGGTCGGCGCGAGCGGCCCGGCCGGCATCTGGCTGCCCCAACCGATGGCCGCCGAGCTCGGCGTGCGGGCCGGCGATCAGGTCGTGCTCGCCCTCAAGTTCGGCAACCGGGGCATTCCCCGCCGGGTCACCACGCCGGTCGGCGGCATCTACGCCGTCGACGCGGCCGGGCGGCTGCCGGCCGAGGTGAACGGGGGTCACAAGTGGGCGCTGCGCCGGGGCGACACCCCGGAGGACACCGAATACCAGACGCTTCCCGCGTACCTCCTCATCGGCGACGTGCCGACAGTGGAACGCCTGGCCGAGGCCACCGGTGACCAGATCTTCTGGTCGGTCGAGGCGGCGCTGGCCCCGGGCGTGACGCTCACCGAGGCGAAACGCACGGCCGACGGCTTGGAGGGGGTACGCCGGAAATACGCGACGAACCTGCCGGCCGACGGCAACGACCTGCTCTCGCTGCGGTTCGCCAGCGGCATCGGCCGGATCGTCGACAGCGCCCGGGCCCAGACCGAGACGGTGCGCCGGCGCACCCGGCCGGTCGAGTGGGCGGCCACCGGCGTCGGGCTGGCCTCGGTGCTGGCGGTGGCGCTGCTGACCGCCCGGCGCCGGGACCGGGAGATCCGCCACGAGGTCGCCACCGGGATCGGCGCGCTCCGGGTGGGCGGTCTCTGGTTGCTCGAACACCTGCTTCCGGCCGCGCTGGGGGCGGCATTGGGCTGGCTGGCCGCCTGGCAGCTGGTGGTGTGGCTCGGCCCGCCGGGCCGGCTGGCCGACTCGCCGGCTCCGGCCGGCGTGACGGCGGCCTCGGTCGCCCTTGCCGGTCTGGCCACGGTCGGTCTGGTGGGCGCGCTCGCGGCGATGCGACGGGTACGGCCATCGCCGCCGGCCACCGCCCGACGACCGCTGCCGTGGGCCGCGATGGTGGTGGTCGCCGCCCTGGTCGCCGCCGCCGGCCTGGTGAGCGCGGACGACAAGGCCGGCGGCGTCGACCTGTTGGTGCCGTTGCTGGTGCTGGCCGCGCTCGGCGTGATCGCGAGCTGGTTGCCAGGTTGGCTCGCGGGTGGTTCGCGCTCGCCGCGCGGCTGGTGGCCGAGATGGTCGACGGCCGGTTCCGGGCTGCCTTCATCGCCGGCGCGGGCGGTGGTGTGGCTCGCCCGCCGCCGGCTCGGCTCCGGCGGTGCCGAGCGTCGGCTCGCCGGCACGGTGGTGACAGCGGGTCTCGGCATGTTGCTGTTCGGCCTGTCCGCGGTGGAGTCCACGGCCGTCTCGTCGGACGACCGGATCGCGGTCGCGGCCGGCGCCGAGAGCGTCGCGGTGCTTGACGGCGGCTCGTCCACACTTGACCCGAGCGCCGCAGTCGCCCCCGCCGTCGACCCGGCGACCGGCGCCCTGGCGGACGCCCCGGTGGCCGGCGCCCGCATCCCTCCGCTGCCCGCCGGCAACACCGTGGTCTGGCGCTCCGACGTGCTCACCCCGCTCGACGACTTCCGCAAGGACCTGCTGGTCATCGACCCGGCCCGGTTCCTGAACGTGGCGATGTGGGGGCACGGCCCGGAGCTGGCGGCGGCTCGCGCCGCGGTGGCCGGGCTGGCCGCCGACCCGGGCACCGCCGACGAGACGAACGGCAGCGGCTCGGCCCGGGTCATCGTGGTCGGCGATCCGTCGTCGGTCCACGTCGACACGATCCGCGCGACGGTCGGCTCCGCGGTCGAGGACCTGACGGTGGCCGCCCGTGTCGCCGCGTTCCCCGGCATGCAGGGTCGCCCGATGTACGTCGTCGCCGCCACCCCGATGTTCGCCAAGCTCGGCCCCGACGATCCACGGCTGAGGGCCCGCACCGAATTACCCGCCGGCGCCCAGCTCTTCCGCACCTTCCTGTGGAGTTCCACCAGCGTCGGACCGGTGCTGACGGCGGCCGGCGTGCAGCCCGAGACGGTGAGCAGCGCGACCCTGCTGCGACAGAACGCCACCTACATCGCGACCGAGCGCGCCCGCGGCTATCAGCTCGCCATCGCCGGCTACCTGGCTCTGCTGGCGGTGCTGACCCTGTGCGTCTATGCCCAGCGAACCGCGGTGCTGCGCCGCCCGACCGACCTGATGCTGGCCCGGGTCGGTCTCGGCCGGGCCCGGGTGCGCCGGGCGCGGGCCCTGGAGTTCGTGCTGCTGGCGGTGGTCGCGTACGGCGCCGCCGTGGCCGGGGTGGCCGCGCTCGCGCCGCTCGGCGGCCGGCTGCTCGACGAGCAGCCCGGCCTGCTCCCGCACTATGCGTTCCAGCTCTCCCCGCTCGGCCTCGCGATCACCGCCGCGGCCGCCCTCGTGGCGGCGGCGCTGGCGGTCGCGCTGACCACGGTGCGCTCGGCGAGCGCGGAGGAGGATGCCTACCGTGACGACTGAGCCGCTGTTGCAGGGCCGGGAACTGCTCCAGCTCTACGCCGCGCCGACCGGCCCGACCCAGGCGCTGCGCGGCGTCGACGTGACCGTGGTCGGCGGCCGGATCAGCGCGATCACCGGCCCGTCCGGCAGCGGCAAATCCACCCTGCTCGCGCTGCTGGCCCTGCGCGAACGACCGGCCGGCGGCGAGCTGCGTCATCGAGGCACGCTGGTGTCCGGCCTGTCCCGGCGCCGGTTGCAGCAACTGCGCCGCCGCGAGATCGGCTGGGTGGCGCAGCGACCGACGCACAGCCTGTTCCCGCAGCTGGACGCGCGTGGACAGATCGAGCAGATGGCCCGCCTGCGCGGCGTCACCTGCGATCCGCTCGACGTGCTGGCCGAGGTCGAACTGACCGGCCGCGCCGCCGCGCTGCCGGCCGTGCTGTCCGGCGGTGAGCAGCAGCGACTCGCGGTGGCGGCGGCCTCGGTCGGCACGCCCGCCCTGCTGGTGGCCGACGAGCCGACCGCCGAACTCGACGACGACTCGGCCGCGCTCGTGCTGCGACTGCTGCGGGCCCGGGCCGACGCGGGCAGCGCCGTCGTGCTCGCCACCCACGACGCGCGGGCGATGGCGGCCGCCGACACCGTGCTGCGGCTGCGGCACGGCGTGCTCACCGGTTCCGCCTCCGACGGCCGTGCGCACACCAGCATGATCGACGGCCAGGGCCGCATCCAGCTGCCCGAGGACGCGCTGCCCCTGTTCCCCGACGGCCAGGTGGTCGTCACCGTCGTAGACGGCCACGTCGAGCTGCACCGTCCGGAGTGATCATGACCCTGCTGGAGGTCCGAGGTGTCAGCCATCGACGCGACAAGACGTACGTCCTGCGGGACGTCGACCTGTCACTCGAGCCGTCGGCCCTGACCGTCCTGGCCGGACGGTCGGGTTCCGGCAAGTCGACCCTGTGCCACCTGATCGCCGGCGTCATGAAGCCGACCAGTGGCGACCTGCTGATCGGCGGCCGGCCCCCGACCACCGACTGGGCCACCGTCTCCCTGCTTCCCCAGCGGCTGGCCCTGGAGCCGTCCCTGACAGTCGAGGAGAACGTCCTGCTCCCGGCCGCGCTGCGCGCCACCGGCCGGCCGGAGGTCCTGCTTCAGCGGCTCGGCCTCGCCGGCATCGCGAAGCGGCCGGTACAGGACACCTCGCTCGGCGAGCAGCAGCGGACGGCGCTGGGGCGGGCCCTCGTGCTCGGGCCGCAGGTGGCCGTTCTCGACGAGCCGACCGCCCACCAGGACGACGAGCACGTGCACCTGGTGCTCGACGCCCTGCGAGCGGTCGTCGAATCGGGCACGCTCGCCATCGTGGCGACCCACGACCAGCGGGTCATCGAGGCGGCCGACAACGTCGTACGGCTGCGGTCTGGTCGCATCACTCCGGAGCCTTGAGAACCTCGCGCAGCTTGGCCGCGAATTCCGCGGGCTTGCCCGCGTAGCCGGAATCCCCGCCCACGAAACCGCCGTGGTGGCTGGGGAAGACCGTGGGTTCCTGGCCGAGGAGTTCGGCCAGGCCTTGCGCTGTACGTGCGGTGTAGGTGCCCGCCGACTCCTCGCCGACCGCGACCACGATCCGGGTCGAGGCCGCCGTCAACGCCGCCACGTCGGGCTCGAAGTCGATGATCGCCCACGCGCGCTTGGACAGCAGCGGATCGTCGCGGTTGCCGTCGTCGCCGGCCGGCATGCCGAACATCGCCGGATCGGGCGCCGGCCGCGCGAAGAACTCGTCGGTGAACTCGCCCTGCCACGAGGTCATCACGATGAACGCGGCCATTCCCGCGCCGGCGCCCTTCGCCTCGTAGGCGTCGTTGAAGAAGGCGCGCGCCCGGGCGGCGGCCGCGGCGTCGGGCAACACCGCATTGATCGGCGGCTCGTGTGCGACCAGGGTGTGCACGTCGGCCGGGTGTTTCGCGACGAGTTCCAGGGCGGTCACCGCCCCGCCGCTGCTGGCGAAGACGTCGACCGGGCCGAGCCGTTCGATGAGCGCGTGCAGATCCTCGGCCTGGTCGTAGGGATTCAGATCGGCCCGGCCGTCCTTGCGGACGCTGCGGCCGAGGCCGCGCGGGTCATAGGTGACAACAGTACGGTCGGTGAAGTGCTCGGCGAGCGCGGTGAAGCCGTCCGCCGTCATCGGCTGCCCGATCATGAGCAACGGTCGTTCGCCGGCTCCCTCGCGAACGTCGTAGACCAGGTCGACGGCGGGAAGTGCGAGCGTGTGCGTCTGCATGCCGCCGACGTTAGGCCATGGGGGGCGGGTGGTGCCGCCCCGTAGGCGACACCACCCGCGCAGCTCAGCAGCTCAGGTTGCCGCCGGTGGAGACGCCGAGGACGCCGGCGATCTGGGTGTACAGGTTGATCCGGCTCTGCACCTGGCCGGGGTTACCGCCGTTGCACTCGATGCTGTTGATCGCCCGGATGGTCGTGCCGAAGCCCTGACCGTTGACCATGGCGTTGTGCGCGGTGGTGCCGGCCGCGCCGGTCCCGGTCATCCAGTACCAGAGGCCGGTCTGCCACGAGATGCTGGAGTTCGTCCCGACCAGGCCCGGGTTGTTGAGCAGGTCGACACCGAGCGCGTTGCCCGCGGCGTAATAGTTGAAGTTCCAGCTCAGCTGGATCGGCCCGCGCCCGTGATAGGCGGACTGGCCGGCCGGGCAGCCGTACGGCTGGGAGGTGTCGCAGTAGTGCGGCCAGTTGGCCTGGTTGGTCTCATCGATGTAGACGAGCCCGCCGGTCTCGTGGCTGACGTTGGCCAGGAAAGCCGCGGCCTCCTGCTTCTTGACCGTGTCACTGCCGGTGGTGGCGAAGGCCGGGTACTTCTTCATGGCGTCGGTCAGACCGGCGTACGAGTAGAAGCCGTTCCGGTTCGGGAACATCTGATTGAACTGGGCCTCGCTCACCACGAACCCGCCCGTGTTGCCGCCGCCCCCCGTGTTGCCGCCGCCGCTGCCGCCGCAGGTGTAGGGCGACCAGAACCAGGTGCTGATGATCGGGTCGTAGCCCGGGTTCTCATGGGTGGCCTGGTAGTACTGCCCGTTCGTGTAGCGCACGATGGCGCCGGCCGCGTAGTACTGACCCGCGACCCAGGCCGGGTAGCTGCAGCTCGTGCCGCCTCCGCCGGTGCTGCCGCCGTCGCAGGACCCGTTGTCTTGCCAGACCCCGGAGCCCCCGGTGCTGGGCGCTTCGCCCTGGGTCCACCACTTGGCGGTCCAGTTGTGGCTGTTGTAGGAGGCGGTCATCCCTCCGGTGTAGACCTGGCTGCCGCTGTAGCCCGTGACACAGGCCGCCGCAGCCTGCGACATGGTCACCGGCAACACCACGCCGAGCACACCCAGTGCGGCGGTGGCAAATAGCGCGAGCAGGGGTTTCTTCTTCATAGCGGACCTCAGTCAGCCTCGGGGGACGTGGGGACCGCGCGCGTCACATAGACCAAACCAAATACGAGAACCCCTCGTCAATATCTGTAAGGAAACTTAAGTAGTTCGGGCAATCCCGTGCCCCGGCGGCAAACATGACAATTGTCAGCGGTTCCCCTGACTCCGCTCACTGGGTTGAGCCCTCGCCGGCAACGAGGCTTATCGATGACAGCAACGAGCCAGTGAGCACCCAAAGCAGGAGGAACAATGACACATCGGCAACGGCTAACGATGATCGTCGTAACCCTGGTCGCCACGTTGGGCCTCAGCTTCACCGGTGCCGGCGCCGCCACTGCCGCACCGAGCGCAAAAGCGGCCGCACCGCCGGTCACCGCGCTTGCCACGCCGGTCACTGGTACGGCCGCCAACGGTGGTTCGTTCGCCGGCACATTCACCCCGACGACCTTCACCACGCGGAACGGGAACGTGCTGGCCAACGGCGTGCTGACCGGTACGGTCAAGGACTCGTCGGGCGCCCCGGTCGGTTCCGTCACCCGGAACGTCGCCATGCCCGTGACGGTCGCCGCGGTGACCTGTCAGGTGCTGAACCTGGTGCTCGGCCCGCTGCACCTCGACCTGCTCGGCCTGGTCGTCGACCTGAACCAGGTGCACCTGGTGATCACTGCGGTGCAGGCAGCCGGCAACCTGCTCGGCAACCTCCTGTGCGCCGTCACCCACCTGCTCGACGGCACCCCGACCGCCGGTGGACTGGCCGCACTCCTGAACGCCATCCTCGCTCTGCTCGGCCAAGGCTGACCAGACCCGAGCTCGGGCCGGTAGATCCGACGCAGTCGCACCCCGCCAGGTGCGGCTGCGTCGCCGTCTGCGTCGGCGTCAGTGCAGCCAGCCGGCTCCCTCGGCGAGGCGTACGGCCTCCAGCCGGTTGCGGGCTCCGGTCTTACGCAGGATCGCCGAGATGTAATTGCGTACGGTGCCGGTGCTCAAATGCAGTTTCGCCGCCACCTCGGTGGACGGCACCCCCGAAGCGGCCACACTCAGCACGTTCAACTCACGGGGCGACAGCGGACTGCGCGGCGCCGCCACCATCGCGACCGCCAGGTTCGCGTCGATGACCCGCTCCCCCCGAACGAGCCGGCGGATGTCCCGAACCAGCTCGCACGGCGCCGCCTGAGTGCCGACCACCCCGTCGATGCGCAGGTCGAGGGCTCGGTTGAGCAGCCCCGACTCATCCGTGCCGGCAAGCACCAGGATGGCGCACCCGGGCTGCTCGGCGGCGAACCGGGCGATCGTGGCCAGGCCCGAACCAGCCAGCAACGCGATGTTGACGACGGCCACGTCCGGCGGCACGGCGCGGGCCATGTCCGACGCCTGGTCGAGGCCGCCGAGGTCGGCGACCATCTCGAAGTCCTCTTCGCGGGACAACGTCGCGGTCAGGGCGCCGCGGAGCAGATTCATGGGTTCGACGAGCAGAATGCGGATCACGATGGCCTCCCAGCCAGGGTTCGAAGACTCGGGACGGCCGACCTGGTGTCGGCCGGTTTCCGGATCCCTTGCGGGAGGTCTTTTCAGCTGGGAGGACCCGCATAGCGGACGGTGCGCCCGCCGGCGAGACGATCAGTGGCCAGGCGACTGCCGGCGGCCGCGACCTCAGGCCGCCACACCGACGAAACAGTCGCCATCGTGGGCGCGCTGCCCCCACCGGAGTCACGCGCTTGCCCGGTGGAAGTCGAACCATCAGCGGGCCGCCGCGGCGACCCCGGCCCCGGCGTCGACCCCGCCCCCACTTTCACAGCGGCCGCACTTCGCGGCGAACCAAACGGCAGATGCGGATACGCGTACGCCTCCGCCGGCCCCGCCGTCACGAGCAGCGCGGCGGGGCTGACCAGCGCCGCAGCCTCGATCGCGGCCGGCGCCCGGCCCGGCGTCAGCTCCCAGGCGGGAAGCTGACCCGGTGCCGAGTCAGCCCGCCACGGCCACTGCGCCTGCGGCAGGCTGGGCAGTTGCCCCGGCGACAAGTGCGCCCACTGTGGCCACTGCGTCCGCGGCAGGCCGGGCAGCTGCGGCAACTCCGCCGCCGGCAAGCTCGGCAGCCGTTGAATCAAGGTGGCAGGCGCGGTCCGCGGCAGGACGGGTATCTCAAGCAGCCGCCTCGCGGACGACTCGACCTGTGCCACCGGCGGCAAGGTCGACAGTTTGGCCAGGGGCGGAGTGGGCAGGTGCGCCCTAAGCGTGCTGGCCCGGGACGTGACTGGCGCCGGCAGTTGACTCTTCAGGTCGGGCAGGTCGGTCCGCACCCGAGTCGACTTCGGCGCCTGAACCTTCGGCGCCTGAACCTTCGGGACCTGGACCTGCCGGACCTTCGCTGGCACCTGACCTGCAGACAGACGCGCCACCTGCGCCTTGAGCACCGGCCGCTGAACCTTCGGCGAACGCTCCTTCGCAGCGGTAGACCCCGAACCAGCCGTCCTCTGTACAGCCGACTTCGGCGCGCTCGACCTCTGCACGCTCGACCTCTGCACGCTCGACCTCTGCACGCTGGACCGCGGCGCAGTTGACTTCGGCTCGGCGGAAGTCGGCGTGCTCGACTTTGCCCTGGTCGACCCGCTCTTCGCAACGCTCGAGCCGGGTTCGGGGACGGCCTTTTCGACGCCCCCGGAAACGGCCGTGATCGAGACGATCGGATCCGTGGCGTCGTCGGCGTGAGCAGCGGGGTCGAGCAGGGCCAGCAGGAGGTAGGTACCGACGGCCAGACCGAGCAGCAGGAGCAGGCGAACCACGCCCCGGGTCACCCCGGGCGCGCTGTCGTCCTGCGTGAAGCCGCTCCGCATTCAGATCAGCTTACGCACCTCAATGGAATGACACATTTCGATCTTCACGAACGTGTGACCTACCAGCACGTACCCGAACTCAAGCGCTCTCCGCCGCCAGCAATTCGCGCACCGCACGCAGACGCGGCGCCGCCGTTTGATCGTCTCCCTGCGCCGCGGCGCGCAGCAGGTCCGCATCGATCCGCAGGAAATCGACAAGCGCCCGCTGCGCTGCGGTCAATCCGCCCAACCCGGCCGGCACCGGCGGCTCCAATTCGGCGCCATCGAGTGCGCGTTCCTGCACCACACGCAGCCAACCGAGGTACAACGACCGGAAATCGCCCGCGGCCAACTCCGTGCGGACGGGCGTGATCTCCGACAGCCAATCCTCCGGATCGAACTCGTCGTAGTCGCCCTCTTCGTCGTCGATTGCCAGATCCACGATCACGTGCGTTGTCGTCGCCCATGACGTAGCCGCCTCGCCCCGGCAATAGCGCGCCGCGGTGGCCGGGTCGAGCACGCTCAGCGGCAGCCGTAAGGCGACATGACGAAAACCCCAATTGGCGTAGTAAAGGTGAGCGTCGAAGTAACGAGCCATCCACACATTGGGGTCACCCTTGAAGTCGCCCCACTCGTACTCGTTCACGAAGCTGGTGGCCGAGATCTCCCCCCGCGTCGACACCCGGCGCAGTTCCCGCTGCTCCGCCGCCGTCAGCGGCCGATCGATCGCGGCAAACTCGAAGTACTGGTATTCACCCATCGACCGCCCCGATCTCCATCGACTTCACCCGATCCGCCGGACTCACCGCGGCAGCGTAGCGCTCGCCTCGATGCCCTGAACGTCGAGATCGCAAGGGCTCGATAGCCTGTCGGAGGGTATCGATGGAGGTGAGCCGCGTGGACGGTGTCAATGCCGCGGAGGATTGGCTGGACGCCTGGGTCGGGCAGGTAAATTCCCAAGCGACACGCAGCGTTGAGCTGTCGCGGCGGGTGGCGTCGTTGACCGGTACGGCGGAAGGCCGCGACGGCGCGATCCGGGTCAGGGTGGGTTCCGCCGGTCAGGTGGAAGGCCTCGAGCTTGACGAACGCGTACGCGAATTGTCTGGTCCGCGGCTGGCCGAGGAGATCATGTCGGTGATGCGGCGTGCCCAGGCCAGGCTGTCGCGCCGAGTGGCCGACGAAGTGCGAGTGACGGTCGGCGAAGACACGGAGACCGGTCGGGCGGTCCTCCACTCGTTCGAAGCCAGGTTTCCGGCGCCGAGCGGCGAGGAGGACCGGTGACCGCGGCGATGGAGTTCCCGGCCGCTTCGGTGCTCCAGCACGCCGTCGCAGTGAGCAAGGCGTCCGAACAGATGGCGCAGGCACGGGCGGCGGTGCGCACCGTGAGCGTGGACACCCAGGCGTATGGGCAGCTGTGCCAATTCCTGCCGGGTCTGTTGAGTCCGCTCTTCGGAAGCGCCGCCGAGGTGATGAACGAAGCGGTGGACGCACTGACGGAGACAGCTTTGAAACTCCGCGCGACGGCGATGGCCATGGACTCAACCGACGCCGGCACCGCCAACCGGCTGGACAATGCCGGCGGTCCGAACCTCGCTCTTCCGCTGTGACTGACAACCCGCTGGTCGCCAAGGCGCACAGTTCAACTGCCTGGTACACCGGGCTCGGCCTGGCCGAGGACGCCGCACAGATCAGCAGCGGCATCCATGACAACAGCTGGGTGGACGGCACCCTGGGCGGTGTCGGCGGCAGCCTCGACGCACTGGGCATGATCATCGATCCGCTCGGCTCGCTGGTGGCCTGGGGCGTCAGCTGGCTGATGGAGCACGTCAAACCGCTGAAGGAAGCACTGGACTGGCTCGCCGGCAACCCCGATGAGATCGCCGCGCACGCCACTACGTGGCGAAACGCTGCCTCCTCAGCGGCCGACACCCATCAGCAATATGCGAATGCCGTTCGAACGCATATCGCCGGCTGGGCCGGCGCAGCCGGCGACGCATACAGAGGCCATGCGGCGCAGCAGCTCGACGCAATCGGGGGCATCGCGACGGCTTCCGAAGCCATCTCGTACGCCGTTGAAGGCGCAGGCCTGCTGGTCGGCCTCGTACGCGGCATCGTTCGGGATCTGATCGCCCAGTTCGTCGCCACCCTCGCGGCCCGGCTGCCGCAATGGCTGGCAGAAGAGGGTCTGACCCTGGGCCTGGCTACGCCATTGGTGGTCGGGCAGGTCGCTGCTTTGGTCACGAAGTGCGTCAACAAGATTCAGCATGTCGTCCGGGCTCTCCTGAACAGCCTGCATCGGCTGAACGGCGAACTGGACGACTTGCACGGTGTGCTGGACGACCTCAAGCAGGCACTGCGCCGCCTGAGCCGTTCCGACCCGACGAACGACGTTCCCGCCGCGCCGGCCAGCTCGAACTTCTTCAGCAAGAGCCCGGTACGCAGCAATCGCGACGTTCTCGACCACGGCCCCGGCACCCCGATGACGCTGGACAACGTCCACGGCATCGCCGACCGGATGGATATCGACCTGCGAGACGTCGACGTCGTGATCATCAGTGACCCGGAGGAGATCCGCTACCTCGACCATATGGACGCCGGCGCTTACACACCTTCGGAACTCAACGGGACCCAGATCCGTCTGGGCCCGGCCAGTTTCGCCGACGACGAAACGCTGGCGGCTACCATCGCCCACGAACACACCCACGTCGTGCAGCAACAGTCCGGAGAGCACCTGCACCGGCCGCTCAAGGACCTGGAGGACCAGGCGTACGACAGTGAGTCACCAGCCCTCGAACGGTATAGGAACACCCCGCCATGACCGCAGTGCAGTTCATCGTCAACGAGGTCTTCGACATCCCGACGCGTGGCGGCCTCATCGCAGTCGGCTCGACCCGCAACGGTGACTTCATCGGTATTCCGCGCCTGCGCGACGACACCAGCGGCCAACCCATCCACGTCCTGGGCGTCGATCACCCGACGCCACGCACCCGGCGGACAGGAGAGACCATCCTGGTGGTCGATCGCGCCGACGCCGAGCACGTCCTGGTCGGGCGGCTGTGGACCGCCGAGACCCCATAGCAAGGCTTCCGAGATGTCGGAGGCCTCTGCGGGGGCCCTACTGTGGCAACAGAGCAGTGACGAAAGATCTTCGCTGGGCACTCGAAAGTCGCCACCGGGCACTCGCGTATCCACAGCCAGGTGTGTTGTGGGCGCCGGCGCTACTCCGAACGAGTGTCTCCGGGTTAGGCGCACCCCTACCTGGCCGAGTGAGCTGATCTCAATGACTTTGCGGTAGGTATTCGTATTCGAAGTGGGCCAGGTGCAGTGCGGCGGCGACGATGGCCCAAAATGAGGACTGCTCGGGTGGACGGCGACCAAGACCCAGACCAGTGGGTTGCTGCTCCGTAGGTGACCAGCCAGGGCGCCAATGTTTCAGGCAACGGGTCCTGCGGACGGCGATACGGCCTCGCACGTCTCGAACTTCTCGCAGACAATCCGCCGCGGATCATCGTGTTCGAAGACCCGCACGTAGCAGACGACCTGGAAACGGCGTTTCTGCTCGTCTGTCCAGTCGCCGTTCGGAACCCATGTCCACCACAGATTGCCGACAGGGTCTCTGTCCGGGCTGACCCGGTCAGCGCGCGGGCGATCAGGGGAGTACTCGAGGCCACGCCACCAGAGGTCGACGCGTCTCGCCACGTCGGCGGGAGGTTTCGGCTCGCTGAGGTCGCGCCAACGAGGAAACAGCACCCTGAACTCTTTCAGCTCCCAGTGACTGTTCACGGGCCCGCCTCCGCACCGATCGAGGTCGGCAGGACCGCGAACAACTCGCACACGATCCGATGCTCGGCCTCGATGATGCGGTAGGCGCACACCACCCGCTGCAGACCGCTGTCCAGATCGGGCAGGTAGGTCACCGGGGCTTGCCAGACGTTTTCCTCGCCGTCGACCAAAACGGCGTTGCCCCGTGGGCGGTCAGTGCGGGTGGTGATCCACCTTTTGATGTCGGCGTAGACCTCGCCGGGGAGCGGAACGGTCGGACCCCACTCGTGAAGCTTCGACTCGAAGTCGTCGAGCCGCCACGGGCCAGATGGTTCGGCCATACCGCTCCTCGTAGGTCAGGAGGCTTGCTGCGCCTTGTGGGTCTTCCAGAGTTCGTCGGCCTGGGCTCGTTCGGCCCGGTTGGGCCGTTCGTCGTCGGGGTCGTTGGTTTCGTCGTCGCGGCGGAACCAGTCACGCAGGATGTCCGGGTCGATGCGCCCGCCGCCGCCCGGTTTGGTCGCGGCCTGCCACGGCTGCGATGACTGGATGAGGGTGCGAAGGTCGGCCGGCGACAGGGCGCCGTAGCGCTCGATGACGTAGCCGATGGTGTTGAGCGGGCCCTCGCTGTCCGGCTGCTCGGCCGGGCTGCCGTCGGCATCGGGAACTGAGACACCGCGGTCGGTGGCGGTGATGGGTTCGTCGAACAGCGGACTGCCGAAGTGGGCGATGTGATGGCCCTGGACGAAGAACAACAGCGAGTGCTTTTTGGCAAGTTTCAGGCCCGGACGGCGGGCCTCGATGGCGGCGATGACGGAGTTGGCGCTCGTAGTCATCGGCGCACCGTATTTCGCGCCGTCCTTGATCGCATTCCTTTGGATGGACGGACCTTGGAGACTCGCCACGATTGGCACGCCGCCCCCTCTCGCTCCGTCGATGCCGTGCATACTCACGGTAATTGTGTCGCCCGCCCGACTCTGTCCTCGATCCGACTTGCCGCTGATGTTCATCGATTCGCTGGGCTCCCCCGTCGGAGGCGGACTGCGACGGAGCAGCTTGACCTCGAGCGCCACGAATCGTTGATCAGCGCGCTGCCGACGCGACAGGCGGGTAAGTCGCTCTCCAGGAGTGCGAAAAGGCGGGACCCGGTGGCCGGTCAAGCCGGAGCGGGAACCTGCCAGAGGCTGCTGACCGGCATGGCGCGGAGCTTGTCTCCGAACGGCAGGGTGGCAGTGCCGGTATAGAGGACGATGCCGGCGATGAAGTCGTCGCCAAGGCGGTCGGCGAGTCGGCGCAGCCCGCGGAAGTCATCAAGGCCGACAGAAGTGGCGGCTTTGACTTCGATGCCGACGACGCGGCCGGCCCTGTTCTCCAGGACGGCGTCGACCTCGTACCTGCTCTGGTCGCGGTAGTGGGAGAGGTCGGCTTGCTGCTCGGACCAGGTGAGCTGGCGGGACAGCTCGGACAGAACGAACGATTCGAGCAGCGGGCCGAACGGCGCCCCCGGCCTGAGCAGAGCGCGAGCATCAGTGGCGAGTTCGTTGGCGGCGATACCCGAGTCCACGAAGACTAATTTTGCGGCGGCGGTTGCTCGGGTGCCGAGATTGCGGGACCAGCCCGGGATTCGTTTGACCAGAAAGATCTCCTCCAATGCCTGGAGGTAACGCGCCACCGTCGGCCGGCTCAGTCCGAGCGCCGACTCCAAGGAGTTGGCAGCGATGATGGTCGCGGATCTGGCGGCGAGCAGGCGCACCAGTTTGCGCAGTTCGCCCTTGTGCTGGATGTCGGACAGCTGCCGGACATCGCGGTCGATGAGTGCTTGGACGTAGGCATCGAAGAACCGCTGGCGGCGGCGCGGATCGTCTCGAGTCGTCGCCTCGGGTAAGCCTCCGCGCACGATTCTGGCGGCGTAGCCGGCCCGGGTCACCGTCGATTCGTGTCGCAGGTCAGGGCCGAGGGCGAAGATGGCATCGATGAACCCGTCCGGCTCGGTGTCGATCTCGCCCTGGGAGAACGGCCAGAGTTCGACGGTTTCCATCCTGCCGGGTAACGCGTCGGGGGCGGCAACCATGCCGAACAGCCGCGACGAGCCGGTGAGCAGGTAGCGGCCGGGACGCGGGTCCTCGTCGACGGCCGCCTTGATCGCCAGCAGCAGCTCCGGAACGCGCTGGATCTCGTCGATGACCAGCAACTCCGGGGAGTCGACGAAGCCGACCGGGTCAGCGATCGCGGCGGCCCGGTCCTGTGTCCGGTCGAGGTCACGGCGCTCGGCGAGTCGATCGCCGGCGACAACGCGGACCAGCGTGCTCTTACCGGCCTGGCGAGCTCCGTTGATCAGGACGACACGGGTGTCAGCCAGAGCGGCGTCAACCTGCACGGCAACGCGGCGGGGCACTAGGTCCGGCGTAGGCACCACCTGATGATAGCGCCAGGGTTTCGATCTGCGGGGGCGGACACTTTCGAGATGCGGCAACCTCATGTTCGGTGTGCGGGGCATGGGATGTTCGATTTGCGGCTAGGGATGCCTTACCGGAGGACCACGCGCCGAGGATCAGCGCTGGGCGCCCGTGGTTGCCGCTTACCGCCTTACACGCCCGACTCGAAGCTTGCTCACATGTGCTCCGACCAACGACGGAACTTCACCGGCGGAGCATTCGTATCAGTACTGCGACGAACGCTCCGATCTTCGCCGAACTCCACTCATCGTAGGGACGAAAGCCACGCGCCGGGCACCTCGTGCGCGAGGTGCCCGGCGACGCTGCCGCAGGAGGCGCACCCCGCGGTACCGGTGCACGAACGATCGCGTGACCCCGCGCGAACATCAAGTCGACGGCCGAAGGTGTTTTCCCAGCTCGGAAGACATCACGAGTGCTCCGGATGTGCTCGGCGAGCAGGTAGTGACAGAGATCAGCGCTGGGCACGCGCAGGCACCGCCGGGCAGCAGACCGAATGTGCTCCGAATTCGCTCCACACGCCCCCGACCGCCGGCCAAACCGTTACAAATCCACCCCATGGGCACCAGAGGGCACGCCCGACCACCCGCGAGTATCGCCTGGTCGGTACGATGTGGGCCGCAGGCCCTCGTAGCTCAGGGGATAGAGCATCGGTTTCCTAAACCGTGTGTCGCAGGTTCGATTCCTGCCGGGGGCACGTCACAGAACTGCAACAACGCCCAGCGATCGGGCGGTCACTGATCGTGCAGGTGAGCTTCGCGATGCCGTGATCGGGACGGCCGGTGGCTCCGGCCCGGGGCACCGGTGTACTCCGAGCGCAGGGGCCCGCCAGGCAGTGGTGATCCTCGACCGGCCTTCCAGGGCGAGTCCTCGTCCCTTCTGTTTGCCGGCCCGCCGCGGTTCGATCATCTGAAGCAAGGCGCCCAGGCCGAACCGCTCGACGATCTGCTCGGCGAACACCGGCCTGATGTGCTGTCCTTCTGGTCGGCCCACGTCAACCGTTCCCTCGTCGCTTCGAGAACGGGGCGGGGATGGGCCAGACGAGACAGCAGCCGACACGCCGACTGTCTTGCCGCCCTCACAGAGGCTGATCGATCTTCCACGACAGCACCCCAACGTCCGGATTTGCCGAGTTGAGTGCGTTCAATCAGACAGATTTGGTCGACCGATCTCTATCTATGCCGGCGCGTGCGGAGTCAGGCCGGATCGCTTGGTTCTGGTCCGGTTCGACCGAGCCGATGCCGCGCTATTGCGGGAAGCCAGCCGGTGGCTGTGTCGTTCGCGCTGCCGGAACAGCATGGGTTACCACGATGGATCTAGCACGCGCAGGGAATGCGGTCGTCTGTCGGCGCCGTTCCACAAGGAATAAATGGAATGTTCTAGGCGATTACCGCTTAACGTATGAACCGGATATCGATGGTGGCCATGATATGAAAGTTGCGCTCCCCTGCCGGGCGGAGATACCTATGGCGACCTGGGCATTTGGCGTTAAGACGATCTTGACGTAGGGTTTGGCGCAGCGGCAGCAATCTGCCCGCACACGAAGCCTCGACTCCTGTCGAGGCTTTTTGCTTGTCTGAAAGGCCCTGGTCGCATCGGCGACCAGGGCCTTTCGTGTATCCGAGGAAGGTCCGATGCCCGAAGGAACCGCGTTCGCCCCCTTGCCCGTTGTCATGGCCGCGTTGATCGCGGTCAGCGCGCTCGTCGCCATAGCGATCACCGCGCTGCTGATCCACCAGATCGCCCGCCGGGCGCTCGACAAGTCCACCCCGGACGATGTCGAATCTGTCATCCACGCGCTCGGTACGCTGATCGACCCGCTGCGGATGTTTTTGCCGTGGGCGCGACGCAGCCGGTCCGGCCGATCGAAGAAGAGTCCGACCACGGAGGATCGGAAATGAACAACGCGAACAGGCGCCCAGCCGACGATACCGGAGAATCCGCCATCGGCGACCTGGCCGGTGATGCGCTACTGACCGAGCTTCGGCGGCGGATTGCCGACGAGACCGACCGGAACATCATCCTCGGCAGCATTGGCCTCGAGATGTCGGATCGGAATCTGGCCCTCGCGCTGAATGTGGATAAGGCGCACGTAAGAGCACGTCTCGTCGGACTCATCGCCGTCCTACGCGAGGATGAGACGATCTCAGCGAAGCTCCAGGACCTACGCCGAGCCGGCCGCGTCGAGAATTTCCTGGCACTCGCATCCCGGCTCGGCCTGCAACACTGGTTCTGCGCCGCGTGCGGTTCCTTCATGGTGCAATCTGAGCAAGGCCGTCCGCGCCGGACGTGCGGTACCAAGTGCCGCGTCAGACTTTCCCGCGCGAACAGTAGACCGGGCACACGCCCTTCGTCCGACACCCACCCGGGGCCTCCAACTGCTCCTGCGCCCGTGTCCGATGAACTACTGCACCGGCTGGAGCAAACACTGGGCCAGGACAGCTCTGAATACCGTTCTCGGGCTGGCGGCCGCCGGCGATATGCCGCCGATAACCCCGCAGAGCGGCTCCGGGATCGGGCTGCAGTCCTTCTGGGGTTGACCTGCCACATCGCGTTGACGCCTACGGACATCGCAGCACTGGACATCGACGACGTGATGTCCAAGGCCAGGAACTTAGAGCTGAGGTTGTACCGGAGATTGGCTCGGCCGACGCAATACGTCACCGTCCCGAGCCGAGCCAATCAGGCCATCTGCCCGGTAGCGGCGGTACTCGGATGGAAACGCCATCTGGCCTCCGCCGGACATCGGACCGGGCCGTTGTTCGTTCGAGTAGACTTGGCGGGGAACCTGACTCACCCGGTACGGAGAATGGCTGGCTACGAGTTGGCTGACAGAATCGTGGGCACCGCTCACAGGGTCTTGGCCGATCCCGAAGTGAACCACTCGAGGTCCTCATTGGTCCCCGTACGCTCGTTGATCCACTAGGTGCTGTCGGGAAGCCATGCCGGTCGATAGAAGGGCAGGGCGGATGCTGTATATCCGCCCTGCCAGCCGAAGCGTGGCAGGTCGCTGAAAGTCGACGTGTTTGCCCGGCAGGAAAGCGTCCAACTCCTGCGCGCGGGGCGCACGACATCGGCCTGGATGCGGTCCGCGGTTGCCGACCGCCTTGGCGATCTGCCTGGTCGTGGAACGGGCTGCCGCTATGCCCGTCGGCGACCAGGATCTCCGCCGAGGGCTACCCCTACCAGGTCATCCAAATCGGCCGATATGATCGTGGCATCGATGCCGATCTCGGCCAACTCGCCCATCGCGGAACCGTGTCAACGCCTCCTGGATCGGTGGTGAATCTACCGTCGCAAGCCGCCCGTGCCGTAGTCGTGGAGACCAAGAAGCGCTTCTTGAATCGGTCACCCACGAAGGCGATCATGCAGGGCGGCCTATCCAATTCGTAACGGCGCTGCAACGGTTTACTCCGCTGCCGCAAACGCAGTATGCAGTGCTGGAAACAGCGACCGGCGCCGGAAATCATCAAGATCAACCGCACTCTCATGCCGCCGACAAGGCGCGCTGGCAGTCTGGCAGTGGCTGCGTTAGGCGAGCCGTCGGGCGGTTGCGGGTACAGCGGCGCTAGCTTGATCAAGAATATGAGTCCGAGAGTCCGAGAGTCCGGCCGTAGCCGAGCATCCGGATTGCCGCCGAGTGTGCGCGATTGTAATCTACGCGACGCGCTCAGTGACTTACCACCTAATTTGTCAGGGAGGCGTTCTAGCACGAGCGGGGGTACTGATGACCTAGTCGACCTCATGCTCAGGAGTGGCGCCCCGCAGATAGAAGGCTGGACGTCCCCAGCACAGGCCGAGACGATAGATACCAACACCCACGACGGCGCCGACGCGTCCAGAATGCGCTACTTGCAAGTCAGCCGCCTTGCGCATCAGTTCCTGCGCGGTGAACCCGGTCTTATCCTCGGCGCTGATCCGAATGCCCTTCTTGAGTCCCCCTTTGGGACCGAAGGGACTGAGGTACACCTCGGGCGCCGACAAGACGTGTTGGTCAGCGGGGAAGCTGCCAGAAAAGGCAGAGATTTCGGATGCTTGGACCGGCCAGGTTAGCCGCTGCTCCCGCATGACCGCGAAGGGTAGATCCGGGCGGTGCAGTGACGCCTCCTCGGGGGATATCGGAGCCTCCCGCAGATAAGAGGCCTTCATCGCCACTACCGACGAGGTGGTGACGTAGTAGTTCACGATTCCCCGCCGGCTCTCGCTAAGATCGGCCAAGCCCCAGTTGCTGAGGTGAGGCCACCAGGAGTCATACATCACCACTGAGCCGTCGTAAACAAGTATCCTGCCGGGCCGTTCGTCGTGCGGCCAACGGAAGACCGCACCAAGCGCGATCCGCGAGGACTCCATCAGCACACGCTAACGGCCATACGGACGGGTTCGAGCGCCTTCCGATTAAGGCCGGATAACGATCCGCACGGTATCCTCATTTGCCGCGATGCGGGCGCTGCGCATGGCATGCGCAGCAAACCGGCCACAGTGCGGTCGCCCTCCGCTAGGGTCGGTTCGTGAGCATGAGCCTCTGCCTGACGAAGGTCCCTCCGGCGCTCGCCGAGCGCATAGAGGCCGATCCTGACCTCCTGGAAAGGCTGTGGCCCGAGGACGAGGACGAACCGTCGGCGGGACTCGACGCGGACATCGCCGCCATCGACGAGGACCGCGATCTATTCCTCGAGGACTACCTCGGCATAGCTCGTGAAGTCGAGAAGGAGCCGTTCGGGTTTCCCTGGATGCGGCGTGCCCTGCATGGCACAGGTGTCGAGATCGACTACGACTTCGGATACGGCAACGCGTTCAAAGTGACGGCCGACGAAGCGGCAGAGATCGCCGACGGCCTTGCTGCCGAAGGATGGTGGATTCCGGGGCAGGAATCAGAAACCATCTCGCATGCCATCGGCGCCTTCTACCGGGCGGCCGCCAATGAAGGACGGACAGTGTTCGGCGGAATTTCGTAGCAACGGTCCAACCGTACGTCCCTCAATATCTCAGTTCACGACATTCGATCGCATCGAGCCGCATCGGCATCCGGATCTCCCGCGATAAGGGTGCGAAATCTGGGATCCGTTTGACAGCCGGTTTTCCGCCAGTATGCGAGGAACCGCACTGGAGTCAGCTTCCAGAGCGTTCACTGGTTCTTGGTCAGCTCACGCTCGGACGTTCGGTCAACGCCGCAACGACCACGTCCGCCTCTCGCCAATGCGTCCATGCGTCTTCGGCTAAGCGCCGCTGCTCGGCTCGGACTCGTTCGTACCGGCTGTGGTACTTAACAAGTAGTGCGTCGATGGCTGTCCATATCCTGTGCAGGTGAAGTCCGAGGTCAATCGTCAGCTCGGCTGCGGAGTACGGCCAAGCCTGACGCGCGGGGTCGAGCTTCTCCAACAGCCGGGCTCCCTTTGGAGCAGGATGACCGCCGGCTGAGCAATGATTCCAGTACTCCTCGTTGGAGAACTTGCCGACAATCCTGCGCATCTTCGCAGGGGTGAAAGACTCACGCACTTCATCCGGCGTGCTTTCCCGCCATCTCCGAGCGTGATCGAGATCTTCGTCGAACATGCTCAGCAAATACTCGCACTCAATGAGCTGGCGGAGCACTGCGCCAACGGCGTAAAAGCGACGCTTCTCTACCATCAGAACAGCAGCCTCTGCCAGCTCGGCCGCCATGGACACCACTGTCGACACTGCTCGGAACTCGGAGAAGGCCACACCGAACTCTTCACTCCGCTCGGTGTCGTCGACCTTGCCACCGCCAAGCCACGAGTCGATGGCGAGCCAGTCCTCGATATTGACGATCACCGCAAGTACCGTCGAGATGTACTGGACACGCGCCGCGACGAGGGACTCGTCCAGTAAGGCGTGCCGCAACTCCTCACGGGACTCATCGGGAAGCTCGGGCTCTGCTTGCATGGCCAAACACTAGCGGTGTCGGCTCAGCGAGTCCCGTGCCGCAATGCGTCGATTCCAGCCGACATCCCTGGACCGGCGAGTCTCACGTGCGAGCGGCGTGTACTCATCTGCCGCTCCGAGCGTGCTGGCGTTCATCCTCGCTGGTGACGCACGGTGGGGTATGGCTGCCTCTGCTGTATCCATGTCCGGTGTCGTCTCGTCCGATCAACTCGTCGTGCGGGCCGCAGCGTCCGCCTTCCTGGGCCGCTACCGCGGCCAGACCCGCGTGCACACTGACTCCGACCTGCGCGTATTCCTCCGCTGGTGCACCGACCAGGACCTTAACCCGCTGACCGCGCGTCGGGTCGACGTCGAGCGGTACGTGTGCTGGATGCAGGAGGTACGCCAATACCAGCCCTCGTCGGTCTCCCGGCGGCTGTCGGTCGTGGTCGGCTTCTACCGAGTCTGCGTCATCGACGCGATCCTCGAACACTCCCCAGCCGACTACGTCCGCCGCCCTACCGTGCCGGCCGAATCACCGACCCTTGGCTTGGGACACCTGCAATTCGAGGCACTGATAACCACCGCCCGGCAGTCCAACAACCCGAACGACTTCGCGTTGATCGCGCTGCTGGGCCTGCTCGGCCTGCGGATCTTCGAAGCCTGTGGCGCCAGCATCGGCGACCTGGGCGAGGAGCACGGCCACCGTGTGCTGCGCGTCCACGGCAAGGGCGGCAAAGTCGTACTCGTCCCGCTGCCACCCGCAGTGGCCCGAGCGATCGACCGGGCCGCCGGTGAACGCCTCAGCGGACCGATCCTGCGCAACACCCTCGGCGCCCGGATGGACCGGCACGCCGCAACCCGCCGGCTCAAGCACCTCGCCGCCACCGCCAGCATCCGGATGCCGAGGATGCACCCGCACATGCTGCGCCACACCTTTGTGACCACGATGCTCGACGCCGGCGTCAGCCTCCGCGACGTACAGATAGCCGCCCGCCACGCCGATCCCAAGACCACCATGCGCTACGACCGCGCTCGCAAGAACCTCGACCGGCACCCCAACTACATCCTCGCCGCCTACATGGCATCCGGCACATAACAGCGGGCTACAGGCCAGAGCGAGCGATTCTGCCGATGTGAGTGCGATGGTTAAAGAGCCCCATTAATCAGTAATTGGTCGATATGAAGGAATGCTGCGGGGAGTGAGAGTTGAGGAAGCATGGGCAGGGATCCTGTAGATCAGCTTGTGGAGTTGATCGAGGGTCAACCGCTGCGCTGGGATTTCGGAGCAAGTTGCGTAAGCCGTCCGACGCCCGGGTACAAACTTCCGGCTGCGACGCCCTTGGCGGTATTCTCTGAGGATCTCGCGGACACCGGAAGGCTACAACGGGAGCGGTTATGTCATTTGATCCTTTTGTCGCTGCGATGAGTCACAATAACCGAGGTGCTGTCTGGTTGGACAACATGACCATGCACGGTGCACTGCGAATGCTGCGGACCGAGCGGAATGAATATCCATCATATTACCCTCCTCACGCATCTCGCGACTTGAGGGCAAGCTATGACAGCATTCGAATAGCAGTTGACATTTCCTGCTTGGCCCAGTTAGTTCAATCGCTTGTTCTGCATGAAAACATCATCGTAGATCAGGCGTGGTCCCAATCTTGGCAGTATCACGCGGATTATAAGGAAAAGTCGCATCTAGCTATGCGTGATCTTCGAGGAGTTACTCTAGAATGCGCGCTGCCACTCAATGTTCGCACGTCAACGATGCTGAGCGCCACGGATGCACTTGACCGCATCGTTGCATCGGAAGGCTTCACCAATTACGTTACGGCCTTACTGGAGTCTTCTATTGATGGCGCCTATATTAAAATGACAGACGAATACCACAAGCTCGGCTTCGCCGATCCCACGATTTTTGACCCCGGCGAGACTGTCCCACCCTTGACGCCAGATGAGATAGGCGCCTGGGAGTCGTATCACTCAGGTAGGAAAGTCGATCCATCGACCGAGAAAGTAGCACTGTTTGTAGAACTTGAAAAGCTCGAGCAGAGCCTGATGCGAGTGCGCGAGATCGGCTGGGAGCGCGAGCGGAGTCTCGTCAGCAGCGCCTTCGGTCGTGCGATGATGAATAGAGCCCCAGGGCAATGGAATGTGGCAATTTATCCCCTCCTTAAGAACATTCACGCCGCAATCTACTACCAGCGACTCGCCGACTCCATGGACATCGCATATCTACCGCATCCCTTGCGAACCGCATTTGTCGCGTACGACTCCATGAACGACGGTTTTAGTTTGGCGTACGTCGGGGAACGTTTCGCGGAAGATTTAGCGAACATTAGGGCTCGCAAGGTCGAAGCGCTGAACAGACTACTGGGGCAACATACTGTGGCCGTACGCATTCCACTCTTCCTCGCGACGGTTCTGGAGCGGGCCCAAGGTCCATCAAACATTATTGACGAAGTCCTTAATTTGCGAAATTCGCCACCTGCGATCCGGTTCCGCAGGTGGAGTCGAGAGCTACAAGACATGGCCAGGGCTGTCGAGATCTCAGAATTGTCAGATCTACTATCAGAGGTGCAACGGTCAGCGCCAAAATGGTTCAAGGATGATGGCGATGCGAGCGGTTCACATCTGACCGGAATCGAACTCAATCTGGGTATCGTCACGATAACCCGAGCCGTATCTACGGCCGGCTTGTTACCGCGATCCCATGGGCGTCATTTACGCCTCTTCCAGAGCCTCGCGGAGGTAAGTAATTCGATCTTGGACCTCGCACCAAAACTGGCGAAGGTTTTTGGTGAACCAGTGGCGAAATCGTATCGCGAATACTCGACAGCGCTGGATCGACTCATGACAGGAATTGGTTAAGACAAAGCAGGGGGCAGCGGGAGTTTTGCCCTCGCCGAAGATTCGCTGATGATTGATCCCGACGTGTCCCGACTGCGTGACACACGAGGATTTCACGCGCTTCTTCTGTGTTGTGCTGGCTGACGTCCGGTCGACAGGAGAGACCGAGTGGGAGAGCGGGATGCTGGATCGTTTCCTCGACGGGGTTCTCGGCGTTCGCCGGCGCCCGTGTCGTCGAAGCGTCGGGACTCGATCAAGAACAGGCATCCTTGCGCTTGTTCGCCGAGGTCGTTCGAGCCGCAACCGGGTACGAATCGCCGCACTCATTTGCCGCAGATCGCGCATCGCGTCCTGTGCTGTCGTTACGTTCGGTACGCCCTGCCAGCGGTCCCGGCGAGCGTGGATGGCCGAAGTGGCGCGCGGATCGTTAGGTGTGGCGAGCTGTCGCCGTCTTCCTTCGTTGCGTTCCGAATAGCCTGCGACAGTCCGCGACGGATACCCTCAGCTAATCCATCAATACTCACCGTTGGCACAGCTCGTGTGGCGTGGCATGCTATGTCGGTAGGAGGGGAGTATTCCCTCGTACCGGTCTCGTCAACACGGACTCGCCCCTGACCCGGGCGGCTCCCGGGTCCGGTAGTCGTCTCCGACGGCGGAAGAGACCTCCGACAGTTCACCGCGCTAGGTCGTTCCAAGGGCGGGCGCGGCCTACTTGCTGTCGGAGGCTCCTGTGGTCGCGTCCTACGCCGTATTCGCTCTCGGCGGCCTTGCCCTGTACTCCCTTACGAAACTCGTAGCCCTCACTGTCGCCCTTCGCGGCACCAAGCCAAGCGAACGGGCGCAGCTGATCAGGGCACTCGCCGACCTCTTCCCTACCCGGCAGTACCCCGGCGTCCAAGCTGCCCGCCGCGGTCGTCAGACATCATCTACGAGGCGAATCACCAACAGTTCATCGTCGGAGAGGAATGCGCCTGCGGATGCCTCGCCACAAGTTCACTCGCCATGACGGCCGCCAGCGGAGCCTGCCAGGCGCGTAGGCAAGTCCCGCGAGGTCGACAGCGCCTCTGTGAACGTTGATTAGGCCGCAGCCGACATCCGGATTTGCCGCAATCCGCACGAGGCGGACGGTGATGAAAGGTGGCCGAGCTACCGAGGGTCCGCGGTGTCCCAGGCGTACTGAAACTCATGTGGGCCGAGTTGCCACTCGCGCAGAACGGTCAACAGCTCGGACTCGTTGGCTGCGCTGGCGCTTCGCACCAGGATCGATCCGACGTCGTAGTCGAATCCATCGAGCAGGTCTGCGCTGTACTCACGGTGCTCAACTTTGAAAGACCGGACTGTGCTTGTGTGGCTCCATCCCTCGCGGCGAGCCTCTTCATCCCGGTCGACCTTGTGCGGCGTGATGTCGACGAAGGCACGCCGGCCCGGATCCAAAGCAGGCACCTCAACCGCCAGACGTCGGCCGAGCCGTAGAGCAGACAGTTTCTCGAACGGCCAGGTCGGCTCGTCTGTCATGGCAATCCCCGACGGTCCGCGAACACGACTTCACGGTAGATCACGATCTCTCGCTGCAACGCCCTCACATGCCGCAGATATTGAGCGCTTGGGAGCACTGCGGCGCGGTAGGAAGCCCAGAGCGTGAGGTGATCGAGGTGCTGCCGCAGTGAGGAACCGTTGGCAGAGGCCCGTCGGCCGGGGGTCACTGAGATGATCGGCCACGACGCTCGCTGGAGCGGTGTCTTGGTGGCGCGTCTCAGGACTCGTCTGGGTGCGTCCGGTCGGCCAACCTGCAACGAGCTGATGCCGCATACCAGCAGCTCTCGGACGGAAAAGCGCCAGCTCAGGCGTCTCGGTCTGCCTGTCGGCTGGTGCAGGTTGGTCTCTAGCCGGGGGCACCACTGCCGGGCACCATCTGTCGGCGTTTGCGGCACGTCACGGGCGGCTGTGCGGGCGGGGGCGGTCAGCCTTCGGCAGGCTGGTGGCGCGGCCGGTGTGGCGGGCGGCGTAGGCGAAGAGTGCGTGGTAGCCGTGGCTGTAGCCCTCGCGGAATGATCGGTCTCGCTCCAGGCTGTGTTTGTACCACTGGTGGATGCGACCGCAACCATAGGCGCACAGTACCCCGAGCAGCATGCAGGCGATGGCCTCGAGGGAATTGCTCTCACCGATCAGCATTTTGTTATCTTAAAGTCTTGAAACGTCATCGTAAAATGTCGCCTCTAGAGGATTATTCAGAGCGGTGGAGACCGAGCCGCTGACGTGCGGCAGGGTACTACTGGAGGTCGGCCCTGAATAACCCTCCTGGTCTCGATGCGCGACTTGCGGACGGTCGTTTCCGCCGATCATCCTATTTATTCGGCGGGTCTTCTCGCCGACCGGAAAGCGAAAAGGGTGACCCTCCCGGTTCGGCGAGGAAGGGTCACCCTTTCGCCGTCCGAGTCTGCGTAGGAGGTTGCCGCATCCTCGGACGGGGCGGGAAAGCTCAAACGCCGTGGTGCTCGTATTCGGCGCGCCGGACGGGGCGCGGTTGGGGGCGGTCGATCGGCGTCCGGCGGTTACGCGTGTGCCGTTCGGCGGTCAGGACGGGGGCGTGGCCGACCAGCGCCGGGCGGGTTTTCTCGACGGCGGCGGGTTTCTGGCTGGTCATGATGCCGAGAATGGAGACGGAGGCCTTGTCGTATCCCCGACGGTACGCCTCGTCCCGTTCGAGGCCGTTCTTGTGCCACTGGTGGATCCGGCCCAGGGCGTAGGCGCTGGACATCAAGATTGCCAACATCAGGGCGACGAAGAGGAAGGCGTTCTCGGGGGCGGTCATCTTTCACCTGCTAGCTCGAGTGCGAATACTTCTCGATGTAATTGTCACGAGGGCGTGAACCGGGGACTCCCGCTGCCGATCCCAGGAGTCCCCGGATGGTTCGCATCGCGATTGACACTCCCGCCGGCGCACCGTCGCCGAGAACCGCCGGGTAAGGGTGGACCGGTACGCGGAAATGGCCCCCAGCTCGCTTCACGAACCGCTTCTTGCGTGATTAGTAACTAGCATCGGGCAACCTCGGGATTCGGTCACTGAGATACCCGCGGCTGACCGATCGGCCGAGCCTGCGCGTCGAGTCTCAGGGCGCTGCCGGCCGGCTCGCGCAGGCCGACCAGCCGGCTTCCAGACCGGCGATGACCTGGTGCTCGGCCAGGCCCAGGTAGCCGGCGATCTCGTCGATGGTGGGCGAACGGCGCAGCCGGCGGTACATGTCGCTCTCGGCGGAGGCGATGGCGAGTTGCAGGCCCGGGAGCGCGCAGGCGAACTGCCGGGGCGTCCGGAACTGCTCGCGCCGGTGCCGGCGGAGAGCTTTGACGACCAGGGGCACGACCACGGGGAGCAAGTCGGGTCCCAGCGGGCCGAGGCGATCTTCGACGTCGAGGATCTCGCTGGTGGCGGTCTGGATCATTGCTTCGTCGCGGTCCCCGGACGCCACGAATCGTGCGGCCAGGTGCTGGGCGAGAGCTCGCCGAGGGTCGTCGGCGGGGCGGACCCGGGCGCGGTGGCCTTCGCTGAGGTTGGCTTTTCGCAAGGCTCGACTCCCTCGGGCTGAACGGATCATGGCGCGCTCCCGGCCACGAAGCTTGATCTGTTCAACCACGCGAACAGTACGAAGGCATTCGGCGGCACGCCCATTCCGGTCCAACCGCAAGAATGACCTCGGACGCCGTATTGCCGCGCTACACCACCGATCCGGTGCCTTCCGAAAGGCTCGGCGTTTCGGTGATTCACCGCCGTCCGAACGGATGAGGACTGCGGTAGGCGTCGCGCCGGGAGGCACTCGAAGGCGACGCTGAAAGGCTGAATTTCGGCGTTATCCGCTGAACGCCTTTGCCAATTTTGCGCAATTTTGCCAGCATTCGCGCCGGGGACTTCGTCGCGCTGTTGCGCCCGCGCATCCCGGCTGCATTGCCGCTCTGCCCCCGACCGGCCCCGTACCGAGACCGGGCCCGCACCGAGACCGGCCCCGCCGAACCGCACGCCTGGTCCGATCCGAAGGGTTATGCCGCATGCCTACCGACGCCGGTCCGACCGGCCCCGTGCAAACTTCAGAACAGATCAACGAGGCCGTCGGCAATCGCGTACGGCTTGCGTACGGGCCGATCGCCGGAACCGTCGTCCTCGGCCTGATCTTCGCGACGGTGCTCCTGCGTCACCTCGTCCCGGAGCCGGCCGGCCTCGGCGGCTGGTTGATCGGCAGCGCGACGCTGTCGCTCTGCGTCCACGCCGCCCTCGGCCGCGGCGCCCGCGTCAAGCCGATGGCGTCCGGCCCGATCGTCGCGATCGTCTCGGCCCATGAGCAGACCACGACCGATCTGCATGCCTGCGTCTGGTCCATCCTGAATCAGCGCGGGGTCGAGGTTCAGGAAGTGCACGTCGTCGACGCCGGCTCGACCCACCATCCGGTGCAGCCGTTCTCGCATCCCCGGGTCCGCTGGCATCGCACGACGAACGCCGGCGGCCAGGCCGCCGCGCGCTACGTGCTCGACCGGTTGCGGCCGGACGACTGGGACTTCGTACTGATCCTGGACGCGTCCTGCGTTCTCGCGGAGCGGTCGCTGGAACATCAGCTCAGGGAGCTCTCGCGCCCGCAGGTCCAGGCGACGGTCGGGCTCGTGGTCGCCCGGCACAGCGGACGTGACCTCCTCAGCCGGCTCGCCGACCTGAACGCCGGTGCCGGGTCCGTCCTGGCGACGGTCTGGCACTCGTCGATCCGCATGCTCGGATTCGCCGCCGTCCGCCCGGTTCTCTATCGGGCCCGCATCCCCTTCGGGCATTCGGCAAGCCACGACAAAAACCACCACGCGGCAAGCCAGGACCAAAATCACTTCGCCGCGTACGCCGCTCTCGACGGAAAGATCGTCATGGTCCCTCGAGCGGTTGCGTGGACCGCGGTGGCGGCCGACCGGCGTACCGCGTACCGGCAGCTCCGGTCTTGGTCGACGTCCTGGTGGCGGGTGATCCCGATAGCGCTGGCCGGGGTGGACCGCCGTACCGGGGCCCGCTACCGGCTGTTCGCGCTGATCCACCTGCTCCTCGTCCCGTCGGTGATCGGCTGCTCCCTCGCCGTCGTCGCGGTCCGCGTCGGTCGGGACGGGGGGCGCTGGCCGGCGATCCCGCTGTACGCGGCGCTCTATCTCTTGGTGCGGTACGCCGCGACCGGCCTCTACCTGAGCCGGCGCCCGGCGATGACCGGCCGGCGGAAGCTCTGGACGTGGCTTCTGCTCACCCCGTTCGAAGCGGTCGGCCAGTTGACGTTCGTCCTGCCCCTCAAATACCTCGGTCTGGTCCGGCTCGGCGTGCGCGCCTGGCGGGCTCGGCCGGAGCACCGCATCGCCTCGCCCCTGGCCTCCACGGCGGGGCCAGGCACTGTCTACTACAGCGGCTACCTGCCGGACGGGAACGGATCATGAGTGTGATCGGCAGTGCGATGGTTCCGGGCTCGAACTCGGGCTCGGCCCCGGTCCCAGCTACCGAACCGCCCCCCGGCGTGGCGGCCGGCTCGGCCCCGGCGGCCGACTCGGTCTTACCGGCCGGCTCGATCTTGGCGGCCGGATCGGTCTCGGCGGCCGGCTCGGTCTTGGCGTCTGGATCAGCCCCAGCGTCCGGCTCGGTCCCGGTTTCGATTCCGGACCCGGTCGTGGCGGAGCGAGGGCCGGCCGAGTCCTCGACCCCGGCGGTCGAAACAGACTCCGAGGCGCTGATGTCGCCGGACGAAGCGCTCCAGGTCCTGGCGCTGGCCCAGCGCACGGCCGAGAACCACATCACGGCGGCGAACCGGCAGGCGCAGGAGATCCGGTCCACGGCGCTGGCCACGGCCGAGAAGATCACGAACGAGGCTCACTCGTACGCCGACGAGGTCCGTCTCGAGGCCGACCGGCTCCTCGACGGGTCCCGGGCCGCGGCCGAGCTGCGCAATCGGGATGCCGAGGCGCAGGCCGCCGCGACTCGGGAGCAGGCGGCGGCGGTGCTTGCCGAAGCCCGGGCCGAGGCCGCCCGAATCGTGGCCCAGGGCCATGAACGCGCCGAGCAGCTGGACCTTCAGGCGCAGCTGCGTTACGAGGACTCGGTCGGATGCCTGGACATCAAACGTCAGGCGCTGCAGAACCAGATCGAGGCATTGACCAATTTCGACGCCGAGTATCGGCAACGACTTGCCACTTTCATGCATGCTCAGCTGCGCGCGCTCTGGATCGAGCACGCTACCGCCGGCGAGACAGCGGACGCCGAGCTGCAACTGCCCGGCGGTCCGGTCGCGCCGCTCGCGCCGGACCGGCCCGCCCACCGAGCCGGGCGCCACTGAGCCCGCCGCCACTGGGGAGACCGGCGTCAGCCTTTGCGGCGCGGCCGACGGCGAAGATCTACCTCTCGCCAGTTGTCCGGGATCTGGGCGATGAAGAACATCTGGATCGGACTGAGTGAGCCGGCCTTCGCGAGCATCTTCTGCTCGCGAATCCATCTGCGGGTGCCGGTGCGCTGCCGCTGAACTCGGGCGCGCGCCACGGCATCGGATGGATCGTTGTACGGCTGGTCACTCTCCAGCAGGAGGAGCGCCGCCTGATAGGCCGCCCGCCACCGTGCGGGAAGGGCAATGGTGCTGTTTTCCATGAACGTCCGATACCTCGTCGCGTGTCGCCTGCCCGGCAGCTGGCCCTACCCCTGGAGGGCAGCTCGGGATTGCCGAATCCACTGGCGCTTCGATCACCCAGGGCGCCGATTTCCCGCCACCGGGGATCGAGGTCCGACAGCTACCCATGTTCCGCACATGCCATAAACATGCCAGAAGAACCTCTTCGGTTATAACAGTCTATTTCCGACCATTGACCGCACCTCTAGCAGCGGAACCGCCGCCACGCAATAGGGCAAGAAATCCGAGATGCAAGCTGTTCGAGTTAGGACCGACAGGGTGCCACGAACGCCCAGTCAACCATCGGTCCGCATTTCGGTGATCGAAGTGGTCGGGACGGTCCGGCGGAACGGGGCGATCGGCTCACCAGGCCGACCGTTCGTACTACGCCGATCGAGCCACCCCACGATCGCGGGAAGTTCACGTTTCCTCGATCCAAGTATTTCTCATATTTTCCCAGAGCGCTCGGGCAACCACAAAATAGCTCATCCGTTCGGCCAGCCGGTAGCGGTCATTACGACGACGACCGGCGTAGCAGGAATTGCGTTTTCCTATTCGAAATGCACCGCCGACACCATCTGAAAGGAATTGCTTTGAAAAAGCTCACCCGCATCCTGACAATGGGCGGCTTCGGCTTGCTGGCCGCGCTGGCAACCGGCGCCGGTCCGGCTAACGCGGCTCCGGGGCACGGCGCCCCGGAGCACAAGTCGGCAAGTGCTCACCAGGTCGTGTGGCGCTCCGGCGACCAGGTCGTCGGTTACTACCGGACCCTGCGGGGTTGCGACCTCGCCGGCCGCTTCGGCGAGCGGACGGGTCAGTGGGACGTGCACAACTGCAGCCTCATCCGCATCGGTCTGCGCAGTGGCGCGTGGGCCCTGCAGGTCGACAGCGACAACAACTGGAACCGGATCGGATTCGTCCGTCCGTTCCGCGCCATCGGCGGATTCCCGACCCAGTTCCGGCCGATCTGGCCGGGCGTTTACCGGCCCTTCCACCCGCGTCCGGTGTTCGGTCACCCGGGCGGCCCGGTCATCGGTCACCCCGTTCCGGGGCCGCGCGGCCCGGTCATCGGTCACCCCGGCCCGCCGCGCGGTCCGATCGGCGGCCACCCCGCCCCGGGTCCGCGGCCGCGGTTCGGGACCGGCGCGCCCATCCCGGACAACCACGCACCCGCCCCGGTCCGCTGATCTCGACACCGCTTCATCCGCGGCGATTCTGAACCGGGAGGCCTATTGCCGCGAGTTTGCCGCTGATCATCTGGTGGGTTCATACGGTGCCGCCGGGCAGGTACGACGCCCGGCGGCACCGCCCGTCTCCCGAACACCGGAGGATCGGCGCGGCGTTCCGGACCGCGCATGATCCGCCACCGGCGGGTGCTCGGTGTCCATTTCCGCGATTGACCCCTGAACGAGTTACGCCCGCCTTACCGCTGTAGTGAATGCGCCTGATTGTGGGCACCCTCACGTCCCTCAAGATCGTTGTCTGGCTGGACATTCCGCGCGCGGATATCTCGTCCATTCATCGAGTTGAGAAGGGGTTACAGCATGTCGTCAGCTCTGTTGAAGGCAGCCTTCGCCGGCGCGGTCACCGCCGGTGCACTTTTCCTCCCGGCCACCGCGGCCCAGGCGGCCACGAATCACCACCCGTGTGATGGCCCGGGCTTCAGTGACGCCGCGTTCTTCGACGACGATTTCGGGATCGACGACGACTTCGACTTCGACGACGACTTCGGGGTCGACGACGACTTCGACTTCGACGACGAACTCGACCTCCCGTGGCGCCACCGGCACGACCACACCACGGTTGTGGTCGTCACGGTCCAGCCGAAGCCGGGTCACAAGCCGGGCGGCGGCGCCGACGCGGACGACGTCGACTTCACCAAGCCCGCCCACCACGGGGGCGCGGACAACGACGGCTACGGCGGCCGCAGCGTCCTGGTCGGCTGACATCTGAGGACAGGTCGGCTCGCGTTCGCAGGCGCCGCGAACGCGAGTCGTCCCGCAGGTCAGTAGTGGTCGGGAGGCGGCCCGCGGCCCCGGCCGGGTACGTCGCGCAAAATCGCTGGAGACAGCGGCTAAGCTCTATCGCACAGGCATTGATCCGGCCATCACCGGGGAGCCGCCGGAAGAAGAGGCTGTTCCAGGCCCCAGTAGAACCGGACGTCAGCGGCACGTCACGCCGTCGAAACGAGCGGCGCCCGCGAAAGCGGGCGCAAGCGGGGTGGTACCGCGGAGTTCCGGTCATACGCCGGGCGCTTCGTCCCCGTGTGGGTGTCGGTCGAACGGCATCCGTGCGAGAGACGACGAAGCGTAGGGAGATGCGGTGGAGTCGCCATTTGTGCCGTTGCCGACCAAGGTTGACTTCGGCGACATGGATCGCAAGGTCATCAAGTGGTGGCAGGACAACGACGTGTTCGCGCGCAGTCTCGAGCAGACCGCCGAGGGCACGCCGTGGGTCTTCTACGAGGGACCGCCCACGGCCAATGGCACGCCGGGCACGCACCACATCGAGGCCCGCGTCTTCAAGGACCTGTTCCCGCGTTACCGCACCATGCGGGGCTTCTCGGTGCCGCGCAAGGCCGGCTGGGACTGTCACGGTCTGCCGGTCGAGCTGGCGGTGGAGAAGGAACTCGGACTCAGCGGCAAGCCCGACATCGAGAAGGTCGGGATCGCCGAGTTCAACGCCCGCTGCCGGTCGTCGGTGCTTCGGCACGTCGACGAGTTCGTCCAGCTCAGCGAGCGGATGGGCTACTGGATCGACCTCGAGCACCCGTACACGACGATGTCGCCGGAATATGTCGACAGCGTCTGGTGGTCACTGAAGAAGATCCACGGTGACGGCCGGCTGGTCGAGGACTTCCGGGTGGCGCCGTACTGCACGCGGGACGGCACGACGCTGTCCGACCACGAGGTCGCGCAGGGCTACGAGACGGTCACCGATCCCTCGGTCTACGTGCGATTCCCCTTGACCGAGGCGGTCGCCGGGCACGCGAACGTCGACCTCCTGATCTGGACGACCACGCCCTGGACGCTGGTCTCGAACACCGCTGTCGCGGCGCACCCCGAGGTGACGTACGTCGTCGCCCGGTCCGACCGGGGCACGTTCGTGCTGGCCGAGCCGCTGTACCGCAGGGTGCTCGGGGAGGACGCCGAGGTGCTGGCCTCGCTGCCGGGCTCGGCCCTCGAGGGCCTGCACTACGAGCGGCCGTTCGACCTCGTCGACATCCCGGACGCGCACCGGGTCGTGCTCGCCGAGTACGTGACGACCGAGGACGGTACGGGTCTGGTGCACCAGGCGCCCGCGTTCGGTGCCGAGGACCTCGCGGTCTGCCGGGCGTACGGGCTGCCGCTGGTCAACCCGGTGGCGCCGAACGGCCGGTTCCTCGACGGGATCGACCTGGTCGGCGGCGTGTTCTTCAAGGACGCCGACGCGTTGCTCATCGATCGGCTCAAGGACCAGGGCAGGCTGTTCAAGCACGAGCCGTTCGAGCACTCGTACCCGCACTGCTGGCGCTGCCACACGCCGCTGATGTACTACGCGCAGCCGTCCTGGTACATCCGCACCACCGCGGTTCGCGACGAGCTCATGCGCGAGAACGAGAAGACCTCGTGGTACCCGGAGCACATCAAGCACGGCCGGTACGGCGACTGGCTGAAGAACAACATCGACTGGGCCGTCTCGCGGTCGCGCTACTGGGGTACGCCGCTGCCGCTGTGGCGTTGCGAGAACAGTCACGTCACCGCGGTCGGCTCGCGTACGGAGTTGGGTGAGCTGGCCGGCACCGACCTGTCCGAGCTCGACCCGCACCGGCCGTACGTGGACTCGATCACGTTCGCCTGCCCGGAGTGCGGCGAGACCGCGACCCGGGTGCCGGAGGTGATCGACGCCTGGTACGACAGTGGTGCGATGCCGTTCGCGCAGCTCGGCTACCCGCACGTGGCGGGCAGTGTGGAGGCGTTCGAGAAGACCTACCCGGCGCAGTACATCTGTGAGGCGATCGACCAGACGCGTGGCTGGTTCTACACGCTGATGGCGGTGGGCACCCTCGTCTTCGACCGGTCGTCCTACGAGAACGTGGTCTGCCTGGGGCACATCCTGGCCGAGGACGGCCGGAAGATGAGCAAGCACCTCGGCAACATCCTGCTGCCGATCCCGCTGATGGACACCCACGGCGCCGACGCGGTGCGCTGGTTCATGGCCTGCTCCGGCTCGCCGTGGGCGCAGCGCCGGGTCGGTCCGGGGCCGCTCGACGAGATCGTCCGCAAGGTCCTGATGACCTACTGGAACACGGCGTCGTTCTTCACCCTGTACGCGTCGCACGCGACGTGGTCGCCGGAGAACGCGCAGCCGGCCGACAAGCGGCCGGTCCTGGACCGGTGGATCCTCGGTGAGGTGCACGCGCTGGCCGCGGCCGTCGACGACCGGATGCAGGCCTACGACACGGCCAAGGCCGGCCGGTTGCTCGCCGACTTCATCGACGACCTGTCCAACTGGTACGTCCGGCGGTCCCGCCAGCGGTTCTGGGAGGGCGACCAGGATGCCCTGAGCACGCTGTTCGAGTGCCTCGACTTCCTGACCCGGCTCCTGGCACCGTTCGTACCGTTCGTCACCGAGCAGGTCTGGCAGCAGGTCCTGCGGCCCGGCAACAGCGAGCTGGCCGACTCGGTGCACCTGGCGACCTGGCCGATGCCCGACGACAATCTGATCAACGCCGAGCTGTCGGCCCAGGTCGCCACCGCGCGCGCCCTGGCCGAGTCGGGCCGGGCCGCCCGCAAGGCGAGCAGCCTGCGCATCCGGCAGCCGTTGAGCCGGGCGCTCGTCGGCCTGCCCGCCGACACCGCGCTGACCCAGGAACTGCTCGACGACATCAGCGACGAGCTCAACGTCAAGGTGCTGGAACCGCTCGACACCAACAACGAGATCATCGACGTCCAGGTCAAGCCGAACTTCCGGGAGCTCGGCAAGCGGTTCGCCAAGCGGACCCAGTTCGTGGCCAAGGCGGTCACCGCCGCCGATCCGCGTGAGCTGGTCGACGCCGTACGCGATGCGGGTGTCTGCTATCTGGACGTCGACGGCGAGCAGGTCGGCATCGGGCCGGACGACATCCTGGTGACCGAGGTGCCGCGGACCGGCTGGGTGGTGGAGTCGCAGCGTGGCGTCACGATCGCGCTGGACACCGAGATCACCCCGGAGCTGGCGGCCGAGGGCCTTGCCCGCGACGTGGTACGCATCGTGCAGCAGGGCCGCCGCGACGTCGACCTGGACGTCGCCGACCGCATCACGCTGTCGATCGCGGCGCCCGAGGAGGTGCTCGCGGCGATCCGCACCCACCAGGAGTTCATCGCCCACGAGACCCTCGCGACCTCGGTGAACCTGGTGAGCGCCCTGTCCGAGGGCTTCGCCGGCACCGTCGGCAACGGCCAGGACATCGTGGTCCACACCCTGCGAGCCTGATCCCGACCGGCGGGGCGCCCCGTCAAGGGGTGTCCCGCCGGCGGGCCAGCTCGGTGCGGTTGCGCACGTCGAGCTTGCGGAAGATGTTCCCGAGGTGGAACTCGACAGTCTTCACCGAGACGAACAAGCGGTCGGCGACCTCCTTGTTGCTCAGGCCGTCGGCCACCGCGACCGCGACCCGCACCTCGGCGCCGGTCAACGACGCCTCGCCGGACTTCGAGGCCGGTGGCGGCGGCGGGTGGGCCGGACGGCCGCCGGTCACCTCGCGCAGGTCGGCCTCGGCCAGGGCAAGCAGGCTGCCCGCGCCGATCGTGGCGTAGCCGGCGCAGGCGGCCTCCAGCAGGCGCACCGCGGGCGCCCGCCGGCCCCGGCGGCCATGATGGGCGCCGAGCAGCCACGACATCCGGGCCCGGGGCAGCCGCTCGGCGGGACGGGTCAGTTCGGGCAGCACCGCCTCGAACTCGCGCATCCGGTGGACGTCGTCCGGGGCCAGGATCCACGAACGCCACGCCGGCATTGCCGGGCCGCCCGGCAGGTGGACCGGCGGCGCACCGGCCAACAGGCCGGCGGCCACCCCCGAAGAGCCATGCAGCGCCTGGTACGTGGCCAACTCCCAGCGGTATTCGAAGATCAGTCCGGAGTCGACACCCCTCCCGTCGGCGACCATCAGTTCCAGCATCGCGACCCACGCCTCGAGGTCGCCTTGCGCGAAGTGCAACGCCGCCGAGCCCTCCATGATGTGCCCGGCCACCCACTCGGAGCCGTTGCGGGCGGCCAGCGAGCGGGCCTCGGCCAGGTGCGCGGCCGCCGCGTCGAGGTCACCCCGCAGCGCCTCACACTTGATCAGCCATGCCGTGACCTCGGCCCGTACGTCGGGCCGGCCGGCTCGCCCGGCCAGGTCACGCGCCTCGAGCATCTCGGCCTGACCGCGCACCAGGTTGCCGGCCCACGCGTCGGCCAGCCCGATCATGGCCAGCAAGCGGGCCCGCGCGGCCGGATCGAAGATCAACCGATCGACGAAGGCGCCGAACCGAGGACGTACGTCATGGGGTCGGATCAGGGTCAGCGTCACGAAGATCGCGCACTCCAGGTACAGCGGATCGTCGTGCAGGCCCAGTGCCTCGAACAGGGCCAGGGCGTGCTCCAGATGCGGCACCGCCTCGACCGAGCCGAGGCGCGACAGCGCCACCCCGGTCACGACCGACACCAGGAACGGCTCCGACTCGGCGAACCGGGCCATGTCGTCGACGAAGGGCTGCAACGAAGCGGCCCCGCCGTTGCGGGTCACCACCAGGAAGGCCTGAAACAGCAGACGCGGGTCGGCGGACTCGAGGGCAGCGGCCCGCAGCCTCTCCGCCTCAAGATCGCTCGACACGAATGCATGCTATGGACCGAAGCTCACCCCGGCGTATCGGCCGGGCGGTCGCGCTTGCGGGTTCAGGCGGTGGCGGGCGCCGGGGTGCGGGTGTGCAAGCGGGTGGCCCAGACCGCCAGGCCGGCCAGGGACAGGATGGCGGCCAGCACGCAGGCGCCGGTCCAGCCATAACGGTGGTGGAGCAGGCCGGTGGCGGCGGAGGAGAGCGCGCCGCAGGTGAAGACGGTGGTCATGAAGACGGTGTTGATCCGGGCTCGGGCGTCG
The DNA here is from genome assembly GCF_016862195.1 of Paractinoplanes ferrugineus. Lineage (GTDB taxonomy): Bacteria > Actinomycetota > Actinomycetes > Mycobacteriales > Micromonosporaceae > Actinoplanes > Actinoplanes ferrugineus. The sequence continues at coordinate 156,642 of NZ_BOMM01000014.1, forward strand.
GACCGCAGAGCGTAGATCTCATGCTGGCTCATCACCTGGTGGGCCTGGACGGCGAAGTCGAGCAGGAAGCCGGCCACGGCCAGCACGACGACCGAGCGGTGGCCGACGGCGGCCAGCCCGGCCATCAGGGCGGCCAGCACCAGCGCGGCGCCGCTGCCGGCGACTCCGTACCCTCGGTCGGCGAGTTTGCCGGCCAGCGGGGCGGCGGTCGCACCGCCCGCGCCGACCAACGCGAAGATCGCGATCTGGGCCTGACCGAAGCCGTGTTCGCCGATCAGTTCGTAGGCGATCGCGGTCCAGAAGGCGCTGAACGCACCGAACAGAAGGCCCTGGCAGAGGGCGCGGCGGCGGAGGGCCGGCTCGGAGCGGGCGAGGAGCGCGACCGAGCGGAGCAGCGAACGGTAGCCGGCGGGGTGGGACGGCACGAACACCGGGAGCATGCGGCGCAGGAGGAAGGCGAGCGCGACCATCAGGGCGGCCGAGACGAAGAAGATGGCTCGCCAGCCGAACAGGTCCGCGACGAAGCTCGACACCGTGCGGGCCAGCAGGATGCCGAGCAGCAGGCCGCCCATCACCTTGCCGACCAGGGCGCCGCGCTGTTCGGCGGGGGCGAGGTGGGCGGCCAGCGGGACGAGGATCTGGGCGACCACCGAGGTGACCCCCACCGCGACCGACATGACCAGGAAGACCGAGTAGACCGGGGAAACGGCGGCCAGGAGCAGGGCGACCGCGGTCCCGGCCAGCACGCGGGTGACGAGGCGCCGGTTCTCGACCAGGTCACCCAGCGGGAGCACGAAGAGCAGGCCCACCGCGTAACCGATCTGGGTGAGCGTGACCACGACGGTGGCGGCGCCCTGGCTGACGTCGAACGCGTCGGCGACGAGGTCGAGCAGGGGCTGCGAGTAGTACAGGTTGGCCACGGTCAGACCGCAGGCCAGGGCCAGTACGAAGATCAGGGAGCGGCGCACTCACGCCAGTCAACACCGGCGCGGGCGGGGCCGCCCGGCTCAGTGAGCCAACTCTCCCGGACGGTGGGTGGCGACGAAGCCGGCCACGTACGAGTCGAGCTCGACCGTCGGCCGCCAGCCGAGCTCGGCGGCCCGGGTGATGTCGGCCTGGCCGCGCACCCGCTCCCCACGCAGGGCCGGCACCAGCTCGTGGTCGACGCCGAAGAGCTTGGCGACCTCGAGGATCGGCCACTCGTGACCGGCGCCGAGCAGGTAACCGTCGCCGGTGCCCTTCTGGGCGACCAGCACGATGCCGCGGACGATGTCGTCGACGTGGGTGAAGTCGCGGGTCTGGGTGCCGGGCGACACCACCGGCAGGACCTCGCCACGCAGGTAGTGGTCCTCGAAGATGCCGATGACCGTGGCGTAGCGGCCGCTGGTGATCTGGCCGGGGCCGTACACGTTGTAGAAGTACGTGATCGCGTAGTCAAGCCCGTACCACGAAGAGTAGTTCTTGATGTACTCGATGTTCTTCGCCTTGGTCCAGGCGTACGGATTGAGGTTTTCGTCCTGACCGTCGTTGCCGAACTTCGAGGAGGAGCCGGCGTAGATCAGCTTCGACCCGTTGGCGGAGGCGAACTTCACCACCTCCTTGGTGCCGAGCATGTTGAAGTCCCAGGTCAGGTCGTGGTCGTCGAACGACTGCACGATCCGGGAGTATTCGCCGAGGTGGAAGACGATCTCGGGGCTGGGCAGACCCTGCTCGGCCCAGATCTTCGCGATGTCGACCGTCGACCCGTCGAGGTAGGTCACCCGCGGGTCGTTCACGTGGTTTTCCGGCACGCCGGTGAAGTAGTTGTCGATCGAGACGACCGCGGCGGCGGGGAAGTCGGCGAGCAGGGCCTTGATGAGGTTGGCGCCGACAAATCCGGCACCTCCGGTCACCAGCAGTGTTTGGCTCACGAACATCCTCCGAGTCCCGACTTGGCGCGGCCCAGGCTACCAACAGGACGCGGCCCCGCTCGAATCCGACGAGTGGGGCCGCGCGGCGACACTTACCAGGTGGCCGGGGCGGGCGGCGCGACGACCGGGGGACGGTCGGCACAGGTGATCGTGTTGGGCAGCATCCACGCGCCCAGCCAGCCTCCGTCGTTACCGCCCAGGTCGGTGACGTGGAACTCGCTGCCGGCCGGGGTGAAGTCGAACGAGCCGCAGTTGTTCACCCCCACCGCGCCGACGTTGCGGGCGTCCACGTTCTCGAAGGTGGCCGAGCCGGCGACCCGGGCGCTGAGCACGCTCGTACCCGTACCGTCGATCTTGATGTCTTTGAAGTGGGTGTCGGTTATCGAGTAGAGATCCTTCACCGGCCAGTCGGCGACCATCATGACCGCGTTGTAGGTGTTGTCGAGGAAGTTGTCGCCGACCACCTGGATGTCCGCGTCGATGTTCTTCTCCAGGGCGTAGAGCCAGATCGCGCCGAGCCCGATGTTCCAGTTCAGTTCGTAGGTGCCGGCCCGCACGGTGGTGTTGCCGGTGAACCACAGGTGCCCGGCGAACGGCTCGGCGCCGAAGCGGGAGCCGGCGTGCAGCGCGCTGCCCTCGCGGATCGGGTCGGCGACCAGGTTGTCGGAAACAGTGTTGTCGGTGCCGCCGTAGATCGCGATGCCGTTCGCCAGCACCGGCGTCTGCACGGTGTTGTGGTCGAAGGTGTTGCCCGCGTTCGTCGTGCCCTCCGCCCACATGGCGAGGCCGTCGTCGCCGGTGTTGCGCAGGAAGTTGTTGCGGGCGACCGAGTTGGTGACGCCGGTGTGGAAGTTGAGGCCGTCGGCGATCTGGTCGGTGATCACGTTGTTGGTGACCTTGACGTTCGACATCGGACCGTCGAGCCACAGGCCGACCTTGGTGTGGTGGATGTAGAGGCCGTCGACGGTCGAGTCGGTGAGCGCGCCGCCGATGCCGTTGACCTGGTCGATGTCGATCCGCTCGCGGACGTCGCCCTCGATCGCGAACCCGGCAAGGTGGACATTTCGCGATCCGCCGTCGGCGACGTACTTGCCGTAGAAGCCGACGCCGGTGTGGGTTGATTTGTCGGGAGCGGGCGTGGAAAGCGCGACCTCGTGCCCCTTGATGATCGTGTACCAGTTCCCGGCGCCCCGGATCGTCACGTCGTCGACCACGATGTGGCGGTTCACCTGGAACACGCCGGGTGGCACGTAGACCGGCAACTTGGCCTTCCGGGCGAAGGCGATCGCCCGGTCGAACGCCGGCGCCGAGTCGCGACGCCCGGTCGGGTCGGCCCCGAAGAACAGCACGTTCGCCGACCGGACGAGCAGGCTCGGCGGGCCGACGAGCTCGGAGTCGAGCAGGTCGAGCACGGTCCACGCCGCGCCGGCCGAGGCGGTCAGCCGGACCTTCTCCCCCGCCCGGTAGGTCGAGCCGAGCAGCAGGCGCTGCTCGTCGTAGAAGTGGCTGGGCCGGAACGGCGTCTTGAGCACGGGAACCGGGGTGGTCGAGGCCGGCACACAGGCGCACTCGGTGATCCACCAGTCCGGGTGCAGCAGCCCGGCGTCGGGGTCGTCACTGAACGGATATTGGTTGTAGAGCCAGGAGTATTGCGAGGTCAGGGTCATGGTCCGAGTGGTGTTGCGGACCTTGACGGCAAGCGGCGCGGTGATCCCGCCGCCGGTGGCAGCGTCGGGGATGCTGTAGCGCACAGTGATCGCGTTGGCCGCCTTGGGCAGGGTGAACTCGACCCACTGGCCGGGCGCGAGCTTGACCGCGGTGCGGCCGGACGCCTCGGCCGGCAGCGTGTAGGCGGTGCGGTCGGGCCCGATGACGGTGCCGTTGGTGGCCGCGTTCTCCGCCTCCTGCTCCTGGAACGCGACGCTCGCCCCGCGCCCGGCGACCAGCGCCGGGTCGATGGCCGCGCGGGTGACTTTCACTTGCGCTTTCTCAGTCGCGTACGCGGTGGACGGCACGCCGGCTAGCAGGCTCAGGCCGACCAGTACGGCCGAATATCTCGCCATGTTCATGGAGAGCTCTTTCTCGAGGGAGGTGAGCTGACCATAGAGTCGTTGTGACGCAACGCACAAGGTGTTGTCAATGTCTTTCATAGATTTGCCGCACTGTTGCACACAAGCTTCTTTTTCTTGCGACAGTGGCAGTTCTTGTCAGATCCCGCGGTTGCGAACCGATAGCAAGCCATGTGAAAACATCGGCTCCCTCGGACGGCACCCAGCTGGTGCACGTGGGACGCCAGCCGATCTTCGACGTGCACGGCGACGTTGTCGCCTACGAGCTGCTGTTCCGCGGCAGCATGGACGCCGTTTCGGCAGGCCGTCAGGACACGTACGCAACCAGCACGGTCATGGTGAACGCGTTCACCGAGTTCGGGATCCGGGAGGTGGCCGGTGATCGACTCTGCTTCATCAACCTCACCCGCGAGTTCCTGGTCGGCGATCTGACCCTGCCGTTCGGCCCGGAACAGGTGGTCCTCGAGGTCCTCGAGACCGTACGGATGGACGACGAGGTGGTCGCCGGGATCACCGCGCTCGCCGAACGCGGCTACCGGATCGCCCTCGACGACTTCGTCTGGGGCTCCGGGCACGAGGTGCTGTTCGGCCTCGCCTCCTACGTCAAGCTCGACCTGCTCGACGGCGACCTCTCCCGCCTCGACGAGGTGGTCGCGGCCTGCCGGGAACACCCCGGCATCAACATCGTCGCCGAGCGTCTCGAAACCGAGGAACAGCTGGCCATCGCCGACCGCTACGGCATGGAACTGCGCCAGGGGTACGCGCTGAGCCACCCCCAGGTGCTCACCGTGGCCAGCCTGTCGCCGTCCCGCCTGCGCCGCCTCGAACTGGTCGCCGCCCTCAGCGACTCCGAGCCCGACCTGCAGCGGATCGTCAGCATCATCGCCAGCGACCCGCCGCTGTCCCTGCGCGTGCTGCGGGCCAGCAACTCGGTCGCGGCCGGGCACGCCAACCGGGTCTCGTCGGTGCGGCAGGCGGTGGTCATGGTCGGCCTGCCGAGCATCCGGCAATGGGCGCTGCTGATGGTGCTCGACGACGCCGGCGCCACCTCCGAGGAGCACATGCTGGGCGTGCTCACCCGGGCCCGGCTCTGCGAGAACATCGCGACCTGGTTCGGCGCCTCCTCGGACGGCGCGTTCATGGCCGGCGTCATCAGCGGCGTCGCGCAGCTGCTCAAACTCGCCCCGGAATCGATGATCGACCAGTTCCCGCTGGCGCCCACGATCGTGGCGGCGCTGGCCGAGGGCACCGGCCGGTTGGGCCGCGTGCTGCGCGCGGTCGACTCCTACGAGAACGGCGAGTTCGGCTCGTTCGACCTGGCCGGGCAATACATGGACGCGGTCCGCTGGTCGACCCAGGCGCTGTCGCACGCCCGGTTGGCGGCGGCCTAGAGCTCCGCTGCCCGCGCCAGCAACGCGCGCCGCTCCACCTCCGCCGGTGCCGCCGCGGCGGCGGCGCGAAACAGGTCGGCGGCCCGCTCGAGGTCGCCGGCCTTGGCGGTCAGGTCGGCCTCCACCGCGAGCACGGCCGGGTAACCCTCGAGCTTTTCCCGAACCACGGTCAAAAGCGACAAACCAGCTTCCGCACCGTACGCGTGCCCGTGTGCGACAGCCCGGTTCAGCTCGACGATCGGGGACGGTTGGACCCGAGCCAACTCGTCGTACCAGCCGGCGATCACCGACCAGCCCGCCCCGGTGGCGTGCCCGGCGGCGATGTGGGCCTGGATCGCGTACGGTCCGGTCACCGCCGTACCCCGCAGGAGCTCCAGCCCCTCGGCGATCGCGCCGGAATCCCAGCGCGAACGGTCCTGCCGGTCCAACGGAACCAGATCGCCCGACGCGTCCCGGCGGGCGTCGCGCCGCGAGTGCTGCAACAGGAACAGGGCGAGCAGCCCGGACACCTCCGGCTCGGCCGGCATCAGCTCGGTCAGCAGCCGGGCCAGACGGATCGCCTCGGCCGCGAACGCGGGCTCGCCGTCCGCGTCGTACCCCCGGGTGAAGAGCAGGTAGAGGACGGCCAGGACGCCCGGCAGACGCTCACCGAGAGCCACCCCCGACGGCACCCGGTACGGGATGCGGGCGTCGGCGATCTTCGTCTTCGCCCGGGTGATCCGCCTGGTCATCGTCGACTCGGTGACCAGGAACGCGCGGGCGATGTCCGGCGTCGGCACGCCCGCCACGGTGCGCAGCGTCAGAGCCACCCGAGCCTCCAGCGCCAGCGCCGGGTGACAGCACGTGAAGATCAGCCGTAACCGGTCGTCCTCGATCTCGTGCTGCTCCGGTGCCGCCCACAGCATCGCGACCTCCCGCAGCTTGGTCTGCTCGACAGCCTTCCGGCGCAGCACGTCGATGGCCCGGTTCCGGGCGACCGCCATCAGCCAGCCGCCCGGATTGTCGGGCTTCCCATCGCGCGGCCACCGCTCCACGGCCGCCGCCATCGCTTCCTGGGCGCAGTCCTCAGCCAGACCCCAGTCACCGGTCACCCGAATCAGCGCCGCGACGATCCGGCCGTAGAACTCCCACATGCGCCTCTCCCCCGTACGCCTAGAACTCCCGGAAGGGCCGTAGTTCGATGCGGCCGCCGTAGGCCATCGGATGCGCCGCCGCCACCGCGATCGCCTCGTCGAGGTCGGCACACTCCAGAATGTCGAAGCCCACGACGACCTCCTTCGTCTCCGCGAACGGCCCATCACTGAGCAGCAGTTCCCCGCCCCGAACCCGAACCGTCGTCGCCGACGACGGCGCCACCAACTCGTTCCCGGCCACTCGCCGACCCGACGCGTCGTTCTCCGCCACCCACACGTCGATGTCCGGAACCGTCGACTCGTCCCGCTCCGGCTCCGTGTCGGTGCAGACGAACATCATGTACTTCATCGCTGTCTCCTTCTCGATCTCTTGACCCCCTGACGAACAGCCGCACTCCATCCGGACAACCCGCGGCAATTTTCTATCCGAGCCGTTCGATCCCCGCCGCCCGCCCGCGCCTCAACCCACCCAAATCCCCCAGTCCCGACCATCCCCTTGTTCAAGGTCGACACCACTTCACCAAAAGCGGGGCCTCCGGAGCTTGGGAGACCCCACCTTCCGTGAATAAGGGTCTCCCTGCCTGGCGGGAGCGTCGCAATCGTGGCAAATGGTGCGGCCACGCTCGAGGGACAAGCGGGCCGCCGACAGGCAGCCGTCGGCAGCGGAACACCCGCGGCTGGCAGCGGAATGCGCACGACCTGGCCACCGGCAGCTCACCGCCGGCGACAGACGCGGCCGGCCCGCGGCAGACGCGGACGGCTCGCGGCAGACGCAGACGGCTCGCGGCAGACGGCTCGCGGCAGGCGCGGACGGCTCGCGGACGGCGCGGACGGCTCGCGGACGGCGGCGGAGGCGGCACGCAGGCGGCGGAACGCGGATGGCTCACGGCCGCCGGGCTCAACCGGACCAGGCTGATCAGGATGAATGGTGAGGGCGGTCAGGGAAGGCCGGTGGTGGACTTCGGTTCCAGGTCGTCGACGAGGGTGACCAGCCGGCGGTATTCGGTCTGGATCGCGGCCAGCAGGAGGTGGCGCTGGATGACGGTCATCTCGGGGTTGTCGAGCAGTTGGTCCAGGCCGTCGCCGAGTTCGTGGAGGGGCTCGCGCAGGTTGTCGACGGCGACCTTGGCGAAGTGCTGGGTCGCCTCCTGGGCGGCTTCCTGGGTGAGCTGAGCCCGGTCGGGGATGTTCATGCGGTCGAGCGCCTCGTTGAGGGCGGTGCCGAGATCGGCGACCTCGGGTGGGCTGGTGACCACGGGCAAGCGCTGGGTGGGGGCGTCGGGGGTGATGGCGTGGGCGCCCTCGGCCAGTTTGACGAGCGGTTTCATGACCAGGCCGCCGACGAACCAGGTGCCGGCTGCGGCGATCACCGCGGCTAGCAGGACAATCAAATTAATCATCATGACATTTCCGGAATGGTTCTCCTCCACGTCCTGGAGGTTGATGAGCACCTGCAGCTGTGCGCCGGTTTTCAACGTCTCTGCCCATGATCGCCAATGCGTCCCATCCGCAGCGGTAACGGTCGAATAGCCGTCCTTGACCGGAACTGAGAACTTTGTCGTGGCGCCCACTTCGGCGCGAACGGCGTTGTTCACCAGGAGTCGTACGGCGAAGGAACCGTCGGTGGGCAGCGAGCCGGACTTCGTCGCGGCCGTGCGCACCTGGGTGGCTCGGGCTGCCAGCGCCGCGTCGACGTCGCTGTGGTCGCGGTGGTCGGCGTAGAGCACGACAGCCAGGCCGGCGAGCGCGACGACGAGGGCGACGACCGCCGTGATGGCGAGCGTCAGTTGTACGCGAATTGTCCTGGGCGGGAAAACCCGAGGTAGCGGCTCTGACACGTCCCTACCTGCCGTAGAAAACACATGTGGGCGGCTAAGGATTACAGGCTCGGGTTACCCTGTAAAGGCCCGGTCGAGAGGCGCTGCAACGGATCTCAGTGCGATGTAAGGTCCGCCACGCTCGGCCGTGAGCTTGCTGACGCAAGGGCGCCTCCTGAGAGGGAGGAGACCCTCTTCATGTCCGAAAAACTGCAGGTCATCAACGGTCTTGAGTTCGCCGTGGCGGACCTCACCCTGGCGGAGGCCGGTCGTCACCAGCTGCGTCTGGCCGAGCACGAGATGCCGGGCCTGATGTCGATCCGCGAGGAGTTCCGCGCGGCGCAGCCGCTCAAGGGTGCCCGGATCGCCGGCTCGCTGCACATGACCGTGCAGACCGCCGTGCTGATCGAGACGCTCGTCGCGCTCGGCGCGCAGGTGCGCTGGGTTTCGTGCAACATCTTCTCGACCCAGGACGAGGCGGCCGCCGCGGTCGTGGTCGGCTCGGGTTCGGTCGACGCCCCCGCCGGTGTCCCGGTCTTCGCCTGGAAGGGCGAGTCGCTGGACGAGTACTGGTGGGCGACCATGCGCCTGTTCGACTTCGGGGACGGCGCCGGCCCCAACATGATCCTCGACGACGGCGGCGACGCCACCCTGCTCGTGCACAAGGGTGTCGAGTTCGAGGCGGCCGGGGCGGTCCCGCAGCCGGGCGAGGGCGACAGCCACGAATACACGATCATCCTGGAGACCCTGCGCAAGTCGCTCGCCGACGACCCGCAGCGGTTCACCAAGATCGGTGCTGGCATCCGCGGTGTCACCGAGGAGACCACCACCGGCGTGGCCCGGCTGTACAAGCTGGCCAAGGAGGGCACCCTGCTCTTCCCGGCCATCAACGTCAACGACTCGGTCACCAAGAGCAAGTTCGACAACAAGTACGGCATCCGGCACTCGCTGGTCGACGGCCTCAACCGGGCCACCGACGTGATGCTCGGCGGCAAGCTGGCCGTGGTCTGCGGTTACGGCGACGTCGGCAAGGGCGCGGCCGAGACGCTGCGCGGCCAGGGCGCCCGCGTCGTGGTCACCGAGATCGACCCGATCTGCGCACTGCAGGCGGCCATGGACGGCATGCAGGTCGCCCCGATCGAGGACGTGCTGGCCCAGGCCGACATCTTCGTCACCACCACCGGCGGCACCGACATCATCACCGCCGACCACCTGGCCGGCATGAAGCACAACGCGATCGTCGGCAACGTCGGGCACTTCGACGACGAGATCGACATGGCCGGTCTCGCCAAGGTGCCGGGCATCGAGAAGATCGAGATCAAGCCGCAGGTGCACGAGTGGCGCTTCCCGGACGGCCACTCGGTGATCGTCCTCTCCGAGGGCCGCCTGATGAACCTCGGCAACGCGACCGGCCACCCGTCGTTCGTCATGTCGAACTCGTTCTCCAACCAGGTCATCGCTCAGATCGAGCTGTGGACCAAGCCCGGCGAGTACGAGAAGCAGGTCTACGTGCTGCCGAAGCACCTCGACGAGAAGGTGGCACGGCTGCACCTCGACGCGCTCGGTGTCAAGCTGACCGTGCTCACCAAGAAGCAGGCGGAGTACCTGGGCGTGGACGTCGACGGTCCGTACAAGCCCGAGCACTACCGCTACTGATCCTGTGATTTATGACGGGCCGCGCCGGTCGACGCGGCCCGTCATAGAAAATGAGCCTCGTGCACGATCTTGAGTCAGTACTGCTCTTCGTCCTGATCGCTGCGGCCGTCATCGTGGCCACCCGCTGGCTGTCGCGCCGGACCGGGCTCCCCTCGGCTGCGTTGCTGACCATCATCGGCATCATCTATGCCTATCTGCCGGGCCAGAACATCCCGCTCGACCCGGAAGTCATCCTGACGTTCGTCATCCCGCCGCTGCTCTACAACGCGGCGCTGGACTCCTCGCTCATCGACATCCGGCGCAACATGCGCACCGTGATCAGCCTGTCGGTGCTGCTGGTGGCGGTCACCGCGCTGCTCGTCGGGGTCGGTTTCCACCTGTGGGTCGCGGGTGCGACGCTCGCCGCCGGGGTGGCTCTGGGCGCCGCGATCGCCCCGCCCGACCCGGTGGCCGCGCTCGCCGTCGGGCGCCGGGCCGGCCTGCCCGGCAATCTGATCACCCTGATCCAGGGTGAGGGGCTGCTCAACGACGCGACCGCGTTGACCATCCTGGCCGTCGCGGTCGCCTCGGTCGACGGCGAGGGTTTCTCCTTCCCGACCGCGATCGGCAGGTTCGTGATCTCGGCGGCCGGTGGGGTGGTGGCCGGTGTGGTCGTCGCCTACGCGGTGCGGTTGCTGCGGCACCTGCGCGACGACCCGATCAGTGCCAACGCGATCTCGCTGGTCACGCCGTTCGCCGCCTATCTGCTCGCCGAGTCGGTGCACGTCTCCGGCGTCCTGGCGGTGGTGATCGCCGGTCTGATCGTCGGGCACGACGCGCCGCGGCACTCCTCCGGCGCGAGCCGGCTGCAGACCAGCGCGGTGTGGCGGCTCGTCGACTTCGTGCTCGAGGGCTTCGTCTTCCTGCTCATCGGCCAGCAGTTGCCCAAGGTCGTGGACCGGCTGCACGTCTATGAAACCCAGACGGTCGTGATCGCGGTGGCGGTCTCCGTCGGCGTCGCCCTGCTCCTGCGGCCGCTCTGGCTGGTGCTGACCCAGCTGCTCCCGGCCCGCATGCACTCCCGGCTGGGTGGCGACGGGGTGCGCCGCGAGGACCGGGCGCTCAACCGGAAAGAGGTCGTCGCGCTCAGCTGGGCCGGCACCCGCGGCGTCATCTCCCTCGCGGCTGTCTTCACCCTGCACGACAACGTGCCCGACCGCGATCTCCTGCAGTTCTGCGCGTTCGTCGTCGTGCTGGTCACCCTGCTCGGCCAGGGCCTCACGTTCGCGCCGCTGGTGCGCCGGCTCGGACTTCGGGCCAACAAGGCCGACCTCGCCCGGGAGCGCAACGAGGCCCGGTCGGCGGCGGTGCGGGCGGCCATCGACCGGCTGGACGAGATCCAGGCGGCCAAGCACGACCACGTCGAGGACCGGGCCATCGAGTCGATGCAGAAGCAGCTGACGGTCCGGCTCGAACGCTACCGCCGCCGGCTCGACCTGCTGGAGCAGGCCGAGTCGGACGAGATGCCGACGTCCCCGCAATATGAGGCCGCCCTTGCCGTGCGCCGCGAGGTGATCAGCGCGCAACGCGAGGAGCTGCTTCGGTGGCGGGACGCCGGCAACCTCACCGACGAGGGTCTGCGGGTGCTCGAACGGGAGCTCGACCACGAGGAACGGCTGGCCGAGCGCTCCTAGTCGGGGATGTTGCGCCGCCGCAGGCCGAGCAGGCCGGCGGCGGCCAGCACCGCCGCCACCGCGAGCAGGGTGACGATCGGGGTCGCCGCCACCTCCCCGCCCGGCAGGTGCGGGATGTGGGTGAACGGCGAGAGGTCCAGGAACCACTGGTCGAGCTGGAGGGTCGAGCCGACCAGCAGAATCAGCAGGCACAGCGCGGGCCCCGCCCAGGCCGCCGGCGACCAGCGGGGCAGCAGGCCGAACAGGACCACGGTCACGCCGGTCAGCACCCAGATCGCCGGCAGTTGGACCAGGACGGCACCGACGATGGCGCCGAAACTGCCGTCCGGCGAGACCAGGGCGGTCACCACGCCCTCCGCGAGCAGGGCCACCGCCGGGCCGAGCACCGAGAACAGCAGATGGCTGGCGGCCCACGCCCACCGCGAGACCGCGGTGCTCAGCATCGTCTCGGCGTGGCCGGTGGTTTCCTCGTCGCGCAGGCGCAGCGCGGCCTGCACCGCGTAACACGAGGCGACCAGGCCGACGATCGCGGCGATGCCGGCGAAGTAACTGTTCACCAGCTGATCGGAGCCGCCGCCGAGCCGGGTGAAGAGGTCGTTCATGCGCCGGCTCTCGGAGGCGAGCTCGACGACACTGCCACCGACCCCGCCGAAGATCACGCCGAGCAGGCTGAGCCCGACCGTCCAGCCGACCAGCAGGCTGCGGTGCATCCGCCAGGCCAGCGCCAGCGGACTCCCCATGGTTCCGTCGGCCGGGCCGAGACGGGTGGCGAAGATCCCGTCGCCGACGTCGCGGCGCTTGCGCAGCTCGACCGCGACGACTGTGGCCGCCGCCGTGCACAGCACCGACAGGACGACCGGCCACCAGTTCGTCGCCTCGTACGGGAAGATGTGGGTCACCCAGCCGAGCGGGGAGAGCCACGACAGCCAGCTCGGGCCGCCGTCGCCGAGGGCCGCGATGTCACCGCCGACCCGCAGCGTGTAGGAGACTCCCAGCGCCACCACCGCCAGTGACCGGGCACTTCGGGCACTGCTGGTGAGCTGGGCGGTGATCGCCCCGACGGCGGCGAACATCAGGCCGCTGACCGCGAGCTCGGCACCGAACGCCAGCGAGCCGTCGAGGTCGCCGGTCCGGCTCGCCATGCCGGCGAACGTGAGCAGGCCGATGGCGAGGGCCGCGGCGCTCGTCGTGAGCAGTGCGGCGGCCAGTTGCGCGTGCCAGCCGACCACGGTGGCGCCGACCAGCTCGGTGCGACCGGCCTCCTCGTCGGCCCGGGTGTGCCGGACCACGGTGAGCAACGCGGCCAGCCCGATCATCACCGGCACGAACCCGGCGCGCCAGGTCGTCAATGCCGCCAACGAGTCGCCCTTGAGCAGGCCGTAGAGCGCGACGAAGCCGGCGTTGTCGACGCTTACCGACGCGTACTGAAGCCGCTCCGCCTCGGTTTTGAAAAGCCCCTCGAACGAGGCGTAATAGGCCACCGGGAGCAGGCCGAACACCAGCACCCAGAGCGGCAGGAGCACGCGGTCGCGGCGCAGGACGAGCCGGATGAGCCGGCCGGTGCCGGTCATTCGCCGACCCGCTGGTATTGGCGCAGGAACAGCTCCTCCAGGGTGGGCGGCCGGCTCACCAGGCCGCGCACGCCGACCTCGAGCAGACTCCGCAGGGCCGGCTCGAGGGCGTCGCCGTCCACCTCGAAGCGGACCTTGCCGTTGTCGATGCGCAGGTCGTGCACGCCGGCCAGGGTGGCCAGTCGGTCCGGCGGACCGGTCAGGTCGGCCTCGATCGACGTACGGGTCAGGTGGCGCATGTCGGCGAGGGTGCCGGTCTCCACCGCACGGCCGTCGCGGATGATCGTGAGCCGGTCGCAGAGCGCCTCGACCTCGGCCAGGAGGTGACTGGAGAGCAGCACGGTGCGGTCACCGCGGCGTTTCTCGGCCAGGATCAGCTCGCGGAAGACCTCCTCCATCAGCGGGTCGAGGCCGCTCGTCGGCTCGTCCAGGATGAGCAGCTCCACATCGGAGGCCAGCGCCGCGACCAGGGCGACCTTCTGCCGGTTGCCCTTGGAGTAGGTGCGGCCCTTCTTGCGCGGGTCGAGCTCGAAACGCTCCAGCAACTCCCGCTTGCGGACCGGGTCCAGCCCGCCGCGCAGCCGGCCGAGCAGGTCGATGACCTCGCCACCGGTCAGGTTCGGCCACAGCGTGACATCACCAGGAACGTACGCAAGGCGTCTGTGCAGTTGGGTTGCCTGCGACCAGGGGTTGCCGCCGAGCAGGCGCACCGCGCCGCCGTCGTGCCGCATCAGGCCCAGCAGGATGCGGATGGTCGTGGTCTTCCCGGCGCCGTTGGGTCCCAGGAAGCCGTGCACCTCACCGGTCCGGACCCGCAGGTCGAGCCCGTCGAGGGCGGTGACCTTGCCGAACCGTTTGATCAGTCCCTCGGCGTCGATGGCCTCGGTCATGATTGCTCGCCTTCCGCAGCGAATCGGAATCGAGCGACTGCCTCGCGCAGCTGCTCGGCCTGCTCGGGTGTGACAAGCGGTTTCGAGAAGATGTCGACGGAGGCGGCCAGCATGCGGGCCCAGCCCGCGGGCTCGGTGACGTCGGTGCCGAGCACGCGCGACAGCTGGGCGCTCATGGTGAACAAGGACATCTTCATCACGCACATGACCGCCGACCACGCCCGGGGGTCGGGAACGTCGAGATCGGTCGAGCGCAGCCACTGCTCGCCGTAGTCGACAAGACGGTCGAACAGGGCCTCGGCGGTGGGCGAGCCGTCCGCCAGCGAGGCGAGCAGATAACGCTGCATACGCAGCCACTCCGGGCGCACCCGGTCGAGCGTGGGCAGCTCGATGAACCGGGCACCGGCGGCGGCGAGCTCGTTGACGCTGAACTCGTCGCAGGCGTCGCGCAGGCCCTCCTTGGACCCGAAATGGTGGCGCAGCAGGCCGGAGGAGACGCCGGCCTCGAGCGCGATGTCACGGATGGTGGCGCGGGCGATGCCACGGTCGGCGAACAGGTCGATCGCGGCGTCCCGGATGCGGGCTCGCGCGGTCAGATCGCTCTGACTACTCACGCGTGCAGCTTATTACACGCGCGTGTAACGTCAATCCTGGGAAGCGGCGTTCATCGATGCGGCCGGCACCGCGCCACTGCGCAGACCCCAGCGTTGCAGCAGGTCGGCGTACGCCCCGGAGCTGATGATCTGGTCGAGCGCACCCTTGACGGCGTCGCGAAGTTGACTGTTGTTCTTGGCGAACGGGATGCCGATCAGGCCCGGCTCGTACTGCGCCGCCGACGCCAGCTCGTAGTAGTTGCTGGTGCGCGCGTCAGTGGTCAGGAAGCTCGCCGCCGGGAAGTCGTTGAGCACCGCGATCGCCCGCCCCGTACGCAACTGGAGCAGCGCGTCGGCGTTCGTCCTGTACTCGTTGATCTTCATCGACCGCTCACCGCAGACCCCCTGCGAACGATGCAGCAGGTCGGCCTGGATGGTGCCTTTCTCGATCGCCACCACGTTGCCGCACAGGTTCGTCAGATCGTTGACGGCATGCGGATTGCCGCGCTGCACGATGATCGACGTGCCGGCCGACAGGTAATTGACGAAGTCGGCCTTCTTCTCCCGCTCCACGGTGTCGGTCATCGCCGACAACACCCCCTCGTAGGTGCCGTCGGCGACCTTGTCGAGGGCGGTCTGGAAGGGGCCGGTGACGATCTCGACCTTGATCCCGAGAACCTGCCCGATGGCATCGGCCAGGTCCGGTTCGAAACCGACGATGGTACGGCCGTCGGCGGCGAACGACTCCATCGGCGCATAGCTGGCGTCCGTGACGAACCGGACGTAGCCCTTGTTGCGCACCGCCGGCGGCAGCGAGTCGTGCAGCGCCTGGTCGAACTGCACCGCGCTGGTGCTGCTGGCCACCTTCTCGGCCTTGTCCCCACAACCCGCCAGGGTGGCCAGGGCGAGCACCGCTACCAGCATCTTCTTCATCGGACCGCTTCCTTGAGCATCGGAACGGAAATCTGCGGCCACGGAACCGGCCGGGAATAGAGGTAGCCCTGCGCCTCGTCACAACCCGCCGCGGCGAGCCAATCGGCGATCTCCACGGTCTCGACGCCCTCCGCGGTCACCGCGCAGCCCAGGCCCCGCGACAGGGCGATCACCGCGTGCACGATGGCCTGGTTCTCCGGCTCGTCGAGCACCGACGCGACGAACGTACGGTCGATCTTCAACTCGACCAGCGGCACCCCGCGCAACCGCGCCAGACTCGTGTAGCCGGTGCCGAAGTCGTCCACCGAGAACCCGACGCCCCGGTCGACCAGCCGCTGGACCGCCGACATCGCGGCCACCTCGTCCTCGACCATGGCCGTCTCGGTGATCTCCAGGATCAGCCGGCCCGGCGCCGTCCCGAACTCGGCGAGCAACGGCTCCACCACCCCGGCGAAGTCGTCGGCGCCCAGGTTGCGGGCCGACACGTTCACCGACACGGTCCAGTCCCGGCCGGCCGCCGTCCACGCCGCCTGATCGGCCAGCGCCCGCCGCAGCACCCACGCGGTCAGCGGCTCGATCAGGCCCGACTGCTCGGCGGCCGGCAGGAACTCCGACGGCGGCAACAAACCCCGCTCCGGGTGCTGCCAACGCACCAGCGCTTCCACACCCACGATCACGCCGTCGTCCAGGCGCACCTTGGGCTGGTAGAACAACACCAACTCGGCGCGCTCCAGGGCATGCCGCAACTGGGCCTGCACCATCAGCGCCCGGGTCGGCTGGACGGTCCGCTCACCGGTGTAGAACACGATGTCGGCGGTGCCCCGCTTGCCCTGGTACATGGCGGCGTCGGCGTGCCGCAGCAACTCCTCGACCCCACTGCCGTGCTCGGGGTACATCGCGACGCCGAAACTCGCCTCGATCGACAACGGCACGTCGTCGAGGACCATCTCGGCGGTCAGGACGGAGCGCAGGGATTCGAGCAGATCGCGTACGCCCTCGGCGGCGAGCCCCGGCAGGATCAGAGCGAACTCGTCCCCGCCCAGCCGTGCCGCCGTGTCCTGCGGCCGCAGGCCGCCGCCCCGCAGACGTTCGGTGATCACCCGCAGCAGCTCGTCGCCGGCGTGATGCCCGAGCGTGTCGTTGACCTCCTTGAACCGGTTGAGGTCGACCACCACCACCGCGCCCCGCCCCGCCTCGACCGCCGCCGCGGCCCGCTGCCGGAACGACTCCCGGTTGGGCAGCCCGGTCAGGCCGTCGTGCAGCGCCTCGTACTCCTGCCGGGCGGCGTAGCGGCGCAACGACCGCGTCGTCGACCACGAGATCAACCCGAGCGCCAGATAGAGCACCCCGAGGCCGCCCCCGAGCCGCCAATAGGTCACGACCATCTGCTCGTGCAACCGCTGATCGATCTTGTCGTACGGGAGGTAGAGCTCCAGCACGCCGATCGCCTCCCCGGACGCCCGCGCGAAGACCGGCTGCAGCACCCGGATGATCCGCCCGCCGGCCGCCGACCCGTCCGTGACCAGGGTGGCCGCCGCCTGCCCGGCGTTTGCCGACTGGAACGACGGATCGGACACCGGCACCCCACCCGACGTCGAGCCGTCGTCCGAATAGACGACCTGCCCGGCGAAGTTACGCAGGCGCATCCGCAGCACGGTGCCGTGATAGAGCGCCAGATCGGTGGACTTGGCAAGCGACTCGCGCTGGTCCTCGGTGAGCCCCCGGGCCAGATCGGCATCGTCCAGAGCCGGCGCGACGGCCATCTCGGCGATCACCGCGGCCTGCGCCATCCCCTGGTCCTGCCCCTGCTTCGTGGCGTCCTCGCGCACGCCGTGGAGCAGCACCGCGGCCAGCGCCCCCAACGGCAGAAGGCTGGCCACGAGGTACGTAGCGAACAGCCGCGAACTAGATCGCGCCACTCGCCGCCCGGCTCCACGTCCCCACACGCGCCGCCAATCGGCTCGGTTGCCGTTCGGTTGAGAAAAAGCTAGGCAACCACCTCGAGCCGTGATCTGGTGGCCTTCCCGAAAAGGTGCCACAAAGCGCGGGTTTTCGGTCACCGGAAAACTCGGGGTTTCTGGCAAACTTGCTGTTCAGACGAGGTCCGGGGCCGACTGCAGGCACCTGTAGTGGCGGTCCCCGGATGCGGAGCAGGACGGCGGCCAGGACGGCGGCGATCAGGACGACCAGCAGGACGCCCAGCACGGCCAGGCCGAAACCGGCGAGCGGGACAAGAGCCACCCCACTACGAGGGTGGTCGCGGACGAACGACGGGACAGCGCGTCCGTCCTGATCGGACTGATAATCGAGCGTGGACGGGCTAGTGTCGGCGCCGTGAGCACACCCGTACCCCTGCCGCCGTCCGACGATGAGCGTGAGCGGGCCGCTGAGCTGTTGCAACGGGCCTGCGGTGACGGCCGCCTGACCCTCGAGGAGTTCAGCGTGCGGGTGGGTGCCGTCTGGGCGGCCAACTCGGGGCAGGAACTCGAGCTGGCCACGTCGGGCCTGGCGATCACGCCGATCGTCGGGTCGGCGCAGACGATCGACAGCGTCACCACGATCTTCAGTGAGAGCAAGCGGCGCGGGCGGTGGCGGCTGCGGTCGTCCCGGCTGTGGTTGCGCACGTTCTTCGGGCAGACCACGCTCGATCTGCGGGAGGTGCTGACCAGCGAACCGACCATCGAGATCGGCGGGCTGTGCCTGTTCGGGCAGGTGACGGTCATCGTGCCGGAGGGCGTCGAGGTCGACCTGTCCGGCGCGGTCGTCTTCGCCAACCATGATCTGCGGCTGGCGCCGGTGCCGCGGGTGCCGGGCACGCCGGAGATCCGGGTCGACATCGCCACCTGGTTCGGTCAGGTGCACGTGCGCAGCAAGCGCTCACTGCCGAGTCAGTAGATCCGCACCCACACCTCGTCCATCGTTCCCTGGAACTGGTCGTTGTCGGTGAACGAGCCCTTCCCGCCGACGCTCAACGGGATCCGGTTGATGATCGACAGATCCTCGGGCACCAGCGTGCGGCCCATCCGCCGGCCGTCCACCAGGATGGAGAGCCTCGGCCCGGACCGGCGACACTCCAGCGTGTGCCATCTGCCGTCGGCCACGCCGACCCCGCTCATCGCCACGTGGATCTCCGGCCGTTCGTCGTCGACAAGTACGCAGCTCGGGTGTCCCAGCGCCCCGTCGATCTGCAGCTTGTACTGACTGCCCCGGGCCGAGAAACCCTTCTGCAGCACGTTCTCGCCCTTGGTGGTCTGGTTCGGGGCGAGTTGCACCGAGGCCCCGAAGCGGAGGTCACGCTGACCGGGGTTGAGATCGTCCGAGGTGGGCGCCCGCAGTGCGATCCGCGGGCAGGGCTCGCGCTCACACGGCGCCGGAAACTCCAGGGCACTCCCACCGGCGTGGGTGACGGTCGAGAGCGAACCGCCGTGCCGGGCCACCGGGCTCAGGTCGTGCCCGTTACCGGTGACGTCGGCAAGCGGCGAGGCACCGTCGAAGTCGTACCGGACCACGTCGGGGACGGCACGCGCGCCGGGCTCGGCCGGCGCGCCGGGCTTGTCCCGGACAGGGGTCGCGGCGGCCGACGGCCCGGTGATGCCGGCCACCGCCAGCGCCACCACGAACAGGAGCGCGCGCCTCATCAGCCGAAGGAGGCGAAGCGCCGCTGGGCCTGGCCGCCGATCGTGGTGAAGTCGCCGCCCACCGCGACGGTGCCGCGCTGCCGGTCGATACCGATGGCGCGAACGCCGGTGACGCCGTTGGCCTGGGGTGCCCACCCCGAGAGGCTGCCGTCACCGTTGACCGCCGCCAGCTTGACCCGCGACTCCGAGCCCTGCGTGCAGGCGCCGTGGGCGCCGAGCGAGCTGGTGGTGCAGGCGCGGTCGAAGTGGCCGCCGACATAGGCGGTGCCGTTGAGCACGGCGATGGCCTGGGCGTCACCGTCGAAGAACCGGGTCCATCGGGTACGACCGGTCTTGCTGAACGAGGCCGCCCGGCCACCCTGGCCGCCCATGGCCGCGTACACGCCGCTGTCGTCGGCCGCGATCGAGTAGACCACCGCCGGTGCGGACGGGCGGAACGAGTCGTCGAGATCGCCGGACGAGGCGTCGACGGCGGCGAGCCGAAGCCGCGCCTGTTGGTCACCCGCTTTGTGGAAAGCCCCGCCCAGGTAGACCTTGGCGTCCCGGTAGGCGAGCGAATAGACGGTGTTGTCGGCGGCCGGCGTCCAGCCGTCGTCGAGCTCACCGCTGTCCAGCGAGAAGGCGGCGAGCCGGTCCCGGCGCTGCTGGTCCACCCGGCTGATCGTGCCGGCGAGGTAGAGCCGGCCGTCGCCCACGGCGAGGGCCCGCGGGCTGCCCTCGACGGCGTGCTGGAAGTCGCCGACCGCGCCGGAGCCGGCGTCGATGCGGGCGAGCGAGTCCCGGGCGCGCCCGGAGACCCGGGCGAACTCGCCGGCCGCGTAGACCGACGAGCCGGAGATCGCCAGGGCACGGACGGTGTCGTCGGCCCGGGGCGCCCAGTCACGCAGGGCGCCGGTGCCGGCGTCGAACGCGGCGAGCCGGTCCCGGGAGACGGTACGGCCGTTGACGGTGGTGCTCGTGAAGGAGCCGCCCACGTAGACGGTGTCGCCGCGGTAGGCGATCGCGTACACCGAACCGTTGAACGAGGGCGTCGTCCGGACGGACTGGCCGACCGCCGCGTGGGCAGGCTGCGCGCCGACGCAGGCCGCGAGAGTCACCGCGCCACCGATCGCGACCCGGCGGACATGCTGGGAGATACGCACGACGGGCTAACGCGCGTCCCCCGCTCCAGGATGCGCGGCGTCCTGCCGCCGGAAAACGCGCACCAAGGTCAACTCGGCTCCCCGGGTCGCCGGCGACCGTGACGTGATCTTCGTCGAGTCACGGTCGCCGGCGGCCACGTCGGCTAGCTCATTTGCCGGTGGGAAGCGGTTTCGCCGCCGCGTTGGCCAAGGTCATGAAGGCGGGCAGATTCAAGTTCCAGAACGACGACATGCAGGAGTACGCCGGGAAGAACCCGCCGCAACTGGAGGCGTTCGGACCGACCTCGATCGTGTAACCGGGAACGCCGAGCGTGCCGTAGATCCAGTCGTCGGTGGCGCCCGGGGCGAAGTAGTTCAGGCCGCCGTCGCCGTGCACGACGTCGTACTTGTTGGCCTTGCCCATGGCCGTGGCGATCGCCTTGAGGTCGGTGTTGTTCGGCGCGAGCGAGTTGGTCCACCCGTACGGATAGATGTTGAGCTCGGAGTAGCTGTGCAGGGTGAGGAAGGTACCGGTGGTGGCCGTCGTCGCCGGCGAGAAGTCGGCGGCGGGTTTGGTGTCGCGGTAGATCGAGCTGAGAAGGCCCTGGATGCCCTGGGTCTCCGGTTCACTGGCCGCGCTCGCGCCCGGGTAGGTCTCGCTGCACTTGGTGCCCTGGTTGACGTCCCAGTGGTAGCTGGAGTTGCGGTTGAGGTCGACGCCGAGCCCGGTGCCGGAGCAGCCGTTCGGGTGGGCGTTCTTGCGCTGGGAGACGGGCCGGGTCGAGTTCGACGAGACGATGTCGACGCCGTCCGGGTTGGCGATCGGGATGACCCACAGTTCGGTGGTGTTCATCAACTGGGTCACGGCGGTGTTGGTGCCGTAGTTGCCGACGAGGTAGTCGATCCACTTGTAGGCGAGCTCGCCGGTCGCCAGCTCACGGGCGTGCATCTGGGCCATCAGGGTGAACTTCGGCTTCGTCCCGCTGGTGTTCGACGCGCAGTCACCGGTCGTGATCTTGGTGATGCACAGCGCCTGCAGGTTGTGGCCGCCCTGGTTCTGGGTCTTTCGCCACGACTGACCGATGGTGCGCAGGACGGCCAGGTCGGGGTGGGCGGCGGCGACCGCCTGATTGTGGTTCTCGTGCCCGGCCGCGGTGTGGTAGCCGCCGTAGTAGGTGTCGGCCGCCGCCACGAACGACGCCGCAACCGGCTGGTAGAGCGGTCCGACGTAACGCACTGTCAGCCCCTCGCGCCGCAGCCGCTGGACGTCGGCCGCGCCGGCCAGGATCGGTACGCCGTTGGTCAGCGGCCCTTCCAGCACGTCGTAACCGCGCCGGGCGAGGTCGGCGGGGTCGGCGGTCGGCGATGTGACGTCGTAGTAAGCCAGTTCGGCAGTGCTCGGGGTGGCCGCGGTGGCGGTGCCGGGCGTCGTGAGCCCGAGCAGTACGGCTGCTCCGGCGACGGTCAGCCGCCGGAGACGCGAGAACCTGGTCATCGGTACCTCGATCGTGGGGGCCGGCGTCACCGTGCGCCCGGCCGTTAACAATCCACAATCATCGATTCCGCGGCTCTCGTCACCATCCCAGAAGGGACCTATCTCGATGGCGTCGCCGCCCGATCGCGTCGCCAAGGCAGGAAGACGACGCCGGTCAACAGCAGGCCGGCGAGCACGAGCAGGGCGGTCCGTGCGCTCGTCGCCACGGCCAGCGCGCCCGCCGCCGCGATGAACACCGGTTGGACGACCTTGTTGGTGATCGCCCAGGCCAGCACCACCCGCGACATGTGGGCGTCGTCGGTGGCGTTCATCCGATAGGTCGCGAACGTCGGGCTGAACATCCCGGCGAACAGCACCATCAGGAACTCGGCGGCGGTCAGCATGATCAGGCCGACCAGGTTGCCCGGGGCGAACGGGATCAGAAACATCCACAGGTTGCGCCCGACGCCGCCGAGCAGCAGCACCCGGTGCTCGCCGAGTCGCTCACGCAGCGGCTTGACGAGCATCGAGCCGAGGATGCCGGCCCCGCTGGAGAGGCCGGTGACCAGGCCGAACTGCCAGGCCGCGAGCCCGAGATCGCGCAGCACGAAGACGGTGAGCAGCGGGACGAGAGCCATGACGCAGCCCCCGAAGATCATCGAGTTCCAGAAGAGCGCGGCCAGCCCGCGATGCCGCTGGATGTAGCGCCAACCGGCGGTCAGATCGCGCCGCCAGTGCCGCTCGGGCGTCCGCTGCGGCGGCACCGGCTCCGAGACGCGCAGGCCGCGCAGGGTGAGGGCGGAGACCAGAAAACTGACCGCGTCGAGAACCATCGTGGCGGTCGCACCGAGCCACGAGATCAGCACCCCGCCGAGGGGCGGCCCGGCCGCGTTGGCGGTCCACAGCGTGGTCTCGAACTTTCCGTTGGCCTCGGCCCGGTGCGCCTCGGGCACAAGCGTGCGCAGCTGCGCCACCCCGGCCGAGTCGAACGCGAGCCGAGCCGCCGTCTGCACCACCGCCACGACGCACAGATGCCAGTAGGTCAGCACGTCGAAGACCGCCGCGACCGGCACCGAGACGACGGCGGCGAACCGCAGCAGATCGGACGCCACCATGACCGGCAGCTTGCGGTGGTGCTCGATCCACGGTCCGAGCGGCAGCGCGATGCCGGCACTGACGAGCCCGGCCAGCACGGTCAGAAGTGAGACCTGAAAATCCGAGGCCCCCAGCACGAGTACGGCCACGATCGGCAGGGCCGAATAGCCGAGCGCACTGCCCACTTCACCGGCCGCGAAGGCCGCCCATCGACGCCGGAAGTCGGCCCGCCAGTCGACCTGCTCGGAAGTTGTGGCCACGCCGCGACCTTCGCAGACCCCGGAGACCACGACAAGCACCGACGCCCGGCCACCATGGTTACCGGTCGGTAAGTCCATCCGACAAGCCGATGATCTCTCCGACCGGTCGTCCGACCCCCTCCGGGGTCGATCACCCAGATGATGTCGATCTTCGTCCTGACCTGCACCGATTCCGTATCGGGCAGGGCTGCGACCAACTCCGTCGGTGGCATCGTTGCCATCTACCAAGGAGGACATGTGGCGAACATCGAGACTTCCCTCAAGGAAGCCATGACGATTGACGGCGCCATCGGCGTCGCGCTCGTCGACTACACCAGCGGGCTGACGCTCGGCACGCTCGGCGGCGGCACGACGATGGACATGAACATCGCGGCGGCCGGCAACACCGACGTCGTCCGGGCCAAGCTGCGCACGCTCGAGATGCTCGGCTTCAGCGACGGCATCGAGGACATCCTGATCACCCTCGACTCGCAATATCACCTGATCCGGCTGCTCGCCGGCAGCCAGGGCCTGTTCCTGTACCTGTCGCTCAGCAAGAGCCGGGCCAACCTGGGACTCGCGCGCCACCAGCTGCGCAAGATCGAGGCCGAGCTCGAGATATGACTTCCGGCTCCGACCCCTACCAGTCGGTCCGCGACGAGTTGGCCGCCCTACGACAACAGCTGACCGGGGTACGCGGCTGCGTCATCGCCGGCGTCGACGGTCTGCTGATCCTGCACGACTCGATAACCGGCTTCGAACCGCACGACGTCGCGGCCCTGTCCGCCGGCGCCTACGGCATCAGCCGCACCACCGGTTCGGTCCTCGGGCAGGGCGCGTTCAGCGAGGTGACGATCCGCAGCAAGGACGGCTACCTGGCGGTCTACGCGGTCGGCGAGCTGGCCCTGCTGGCGGTGATCGGCGACAGCGGCTCGAACATCGCCCGCCTGCACCTGGAGGCCCGCCCGGTGACCCAGCGGCTGGCCGAGAAACTGGCCATCGAAACCTCGCACCCCTTCGGTTAGCGGGCTCGCGAGGAGGCCCGGGCGACCAGCTCGGGAGTGAAGAACAGCTGCTGGTGCTCGTGCGTGGGGTTGGTGGCCTCGTCGAGCACCAGCTGGGCGGCGGCCCGGCCGAGCTCCTGCCGGGGCTGCCGCACCGACGTCAGCGGGACGGCGGCCGCGGCCGCGAACTCGATGTCGTCGAAGCCGACGATGGCCAGCTCCTCGGGCACCCGCAGACCGGCGCCGATGCCCTGCTGGAGCAGGCCGAGGGCGAGCAGGTCGTTGGCACAGAACGCGGCCGTCGGGCGGCGGCGGGCCGGGAGGCCGGCCAGTCGCTCGCCGGCCGACCGTCCTTCCGCGACAGTCATCGCCGCGGTCGGCAGGTAGACCAGGTGGTCGGCGGGCCGGCCGAGCTCGGCCCAGACCGCCCGGGCGCCCTGGAGCCGCTCACGCACCTGACCGAGCGAGTCGGGCCCGCCGATGAACGCGACCCGCTGATGGCCCTGCTCGGCCAGGTGCTCGACGGCGACCCGGCCACCGTGCACATCGTCGACCGCGACCGAGCAGCAGCTCCCGTCGGCCCGGCGGCGGTCGACGATCACCAACGGCACGCCACGGCGGGTCAGCGCGCGCAGGTGCGGCGCCTCGGGGTCGACCGGAGTGATCAGGATGCCCTGGACGCGCTGCTGGAGCAGACGGTCGAGGTGGGTCTCCTCGCGATCGGCGCGGCTGTTGCTGTTGCAGATGAACAGCGACAGATCGGCGTCCTCGGCCGCGAGCTCGATGCCGTGCGCCACGTCGTGGAAGAACGGGTTGCTGCCGTCGAGCATCACGTAGGCGAGGGTGCGGCTGGTGCCCGCGCGCAACTGCCGGGCCGACTCGTTGCGGACGAAACCCAGCTCGGACATGGCCCGCTCGACCCGCTCCCGGGTGCGGGCGCTGACCACCGCGGGCCTGTTCATCACGTTGGAGACGGTGCCGAGCGAGACGCCGGCGGCCGCGGCCACGTCCTTCACGGACGGCGTCCTGCCGTTCAGCACTGTGCGGACCTCCCGCAGAGACGTGGAAGCAGGACTTTACGGTATCCGGCCGCGCGTAAACCCTAAGCCGCCCGTCCCCGCAACCGATCCTTGCGGCCGTCCCCGACAACGAGGAGCGCCCGATGGACCAGGTGTTGGACCATACCTACGCCGTGACCAGCAACCTGTTCGGGCCGGAGTCCGGCATCCCCTGGTGGGCATGGACATTCATCCTTCTCGGCATCTTCTGGAAGGTCCTGATCCCCGAACAGAAGACCGCCCAGCAGCGCAGCGCCGAACGAGACGAACAAATGCTCGCCGAACTCTTCGCCGGCGACGGCGGAACCGGCAAGAAGGCCAAAAAGAAGAAGTAACAACGAAACGGCCCCGCTCCCCACGGGGCCGTTTCGCTGTTCTCTCGCGCGTTTGCGCCGTCTTGGTTGTTATGGGCGATTCGTAACGGGCGGCCTCTGGGGAGAGGTGGTTGCCGCCCCGGGGAGGAACGGCAACCGGCGACGTCAGGCGGCTGGTTCGGGTGGCGGGTCGGCGGCGCCGGTCATGATGGCCACGGCGTCGGACATGGAATGGGATTTCGGGGTTATGACGGTCGCCCGGCGGCCCAGGCGCTGGATGTGGATGCGGTCGGCCACTTCGAAGACGTGGGGCATGTTGTGGCTGATCAGGATCACCGGGAGACCTCGATCGCGGACGTCGCGGATCAGCTGGAGGACTCGGTTGCCCTCCTTGACGCCCAGGGCCGCGGTGGGCTCGTCCAGGATCACGACTTTGCTGCCGAAGGCGGCGGACCGGGCGACGGCGACGGCTTGGCGTTGGCCGCCGGAAAGGGACTCGACGGCCTGCCCGATGTTCTGCAGGGTGGCGACGCCCAGTTCGCTCATGTGGCGCTTGGCCTCGTCGCGCATGTGCGAGCGGTCGAGCATCCGGAAGACGGAGCCCAGCACACCGGGTTTGCGCTGTTCCCGGCCCAGGAACAGGTTGTCGGCGATGTCGAGGCCGGGGGCGACGGCCAGGGTCTGGTAGACGGTTTCGATGCCGGCGGCGCGCGCGTCCATCGGCGTACGGAAATGGACTGGTTTTCCGTCCAGGAGGATGTCGCCGCTGTCCGGGATGAGTGCCCCCGACAGGGCTTTGATCAGGCTGGACTTGCCGGCGCCGTTGTCGCCGATGACGGCGAGGATCTCGCCCGGGTAGAGGGACAGGTCGCTGCCGTCGATCGCGACGACGCGGCCGTAGCGCTTGGTGAGCCCGCGGGCTTCGAGTACGGGTGCCGTCACGTCTTCACCTTCCTGATCCACTGGTCGAGGGAGACCGCGATGAGGACCAGCAGGCCGATCGCGAAGCCCTGCCAGACGACTTCCACGCCGGCCAGTTGGAGGCCGTTGCGGAAGAAGCCGACGATCAGGGCACCGATAAGCGTGCCGAGCACGCTGCCCCGGCCGCCGAAAAGGCTGGTGCCGCCGAGCACGACGGCGGTGATCGAGTCGAGGTTGTACTCGGTGCCGACGTTGGGGCTGGCCGAGGCGAGCCGGCCGATCAGGATCCAGCCGCCGACCGCGTAGAGCAGGCCGGCCACGGTGTAGACGGAGAACAGCACCCGGCTGGTCTGGATGCCGGCGAGCCGGGCCGCTTCGGCGTCGTCACCGGTCGCGTAGACGTGTTTGCCCCAGGCGGTGCGGGACAGGGCGTAGAAGAAGTAGGCGAACAGCAGCAGCATGATGATCGAGCCGTAGGTGAGGCGGAAGTTCCCGATCGGGATCGACTCGCCGGTCCACGTCATGATGCCGGGCATGTCCGAGCCGCGTACCGTCTCGCTGCCGCTGACCACCGAGTTCAGTGAGAAGAAGATGGTCAGGGTGCCCAGCGTGACGATGAACGGCGGGAGTTTGATCCGGGTCACCAGGAACCCGTTGATCGCGCCCATCAGGGTGCCGAATCCGAGTCCCAGCACCAGGGCGAGAACGCCGGGCAGGCCGGCGCGGGTGCAGAAGGTCGCGGCCAGGATCGAGGAGAAGACGGCGATCGCGCCGGCCGACAGGTCGATGCCGGCGGTCAGAATGATCAACGTCTGCCCCAGGGCGAGTACGGCGATGACCGTGACCTGCTGAAGCACGAGGGACATGTTCGTCGCGGTCAGGAACCGGGCGTTGACGATCGAGAACGCGATGATCGCGACGATCAGTACGGCCAGTGGCCCGAGGACCGGGTTCGAGTGCAGAAGATGTTGTACGCGCAGGCCGAACGAGTCGTGCCGGCGTACGTCGAAGTCGGTAGCGGTGGTGGCTGTGGCCATGTTGTCACCCCCAGCAGTTCTGCTTGCCCCACGCGGAGTCCTTGGCCTCCACGCCGGCCTGCGGGTCGTCGGTGATCAGTTGGGTGCCGGTGTCGAAGAAGTCCTTGCCCGGCGTCACCTGTGGCTTGGTGCCGTTCTTGGCGAACTGCGCGATGGCGTCGACACCGAGTTGGGCCATCTTGAGCGGGAACTGCATCGAGGTGGCGCCGATGACGCCCTTGCCGACGTTGTCCACGCCGGGGCAGCCGCCGTCGATCGAGACGATCACGACGTCCTTGTCCCTGCCGGCCGACTTGAGGGCCTGGTAGGCGCCGGCCGCGGCGGGTTCGTTGATGGTGTAGACCAGGTTGATCGACGGGTCCTTCTGGAGCAGGTTCTCCATCGCGGTGCGTCCGCCGTCCTCGGCGCCGTCGGTGACGTCGTGCCCGACGATCCGCGGGTCGTTCTCGTCGCCGATCTTGTCGGGGTCGCCGACCGAGATCCCGAAGCCGTCGAGGAATCCCTGGTCCCGTTTGACGTCGACGGATACCTGGTTGGCGTTGAGGTCCAGCATGGCGATCTTCGCCGACTTGCCGTCCTTCTCGAACTTGGCCTTCGCCCATTGCCCGATGAGCTTGCCGGCCTGGTAGTTGTCGGTGGCGAAGGTGGCGTCCGCGGCGTTCGGCGGGTCGACCGGGGTGTCGAGGGCGATCACCAGCATTTTCTGCTCGTGGGCTTGGTCAAGTGCCGGGACGATGGCCTTCGAGTCGTTGGGGGTGATCAGGAAACCTTTGGCGCCGAACGACATCAGGTTCTCGATGGCCTGCACCTGGGCCTCGTTGTCGCCGTCCTGTTTGCCGGCGAAGCTCTGCAACTCCACGCCCTGGGCCTTCGCCTCGCCCTGGGCGCCCTTTCTCATCTGCACGAAGAACGGGTTGGTGTCGGTCTTGGTGATCAGCCCGACGACGTCCTGCCCGGACCCTCGGTTGCAGGCCGCGGCCCCGCTCAGGGCCAGCACCAGCACCGACAGGACCGAGATTGATTTGGTGGGATCCCGCATGCCTCCTCCAAATCGATTGAGCAACATCGCTGCCTATGCAGTACACGGCCGAGTTGACCACATGTCAACGGTGTGTTGCGATCGCGTTGCGCTACGTAAAACCGCGCGGGACCGGGGTCATCACGACCCCGATCCCGCGCGGCTGCGGTGAGCTAGCTATTCGGTCACGGGAAATTCGTGACGGTACGGGGAACCACCGCGTCCGCCGTGGCCGCGTCGCCGATGTTGTTGACGACGTGGTCGATCGTGCCGGAGGCCAGCGAGATGGTGAAGATGTTGTGCAGCTTCACCCCGCCGTTGGCCGGTGCCTGGAACCCGTTCGCCGAGTGCACGGCCGGGTTGTTCTGGAAGAACGCGTAGCTGCCCATGCCCCACGCCTCGTGGCTGGTCACGCTGTCGGCGACCTTGTAGGCCGGGTAGCCGGTGCCGTCACCGCGCCAGGCGGCGTTCGACGGCGGGTCGTACGGCTGCTCGTTCTGCAGGAAGTACGTCCGTCCGCCGTTGCCGTTCCAGAGCACCTCGGTCTTCTGGTAGTGCTCGACGAACAGGCCGTACGCGGTGACATTCTGACCGTTCACGATCAGGCCGCTGTCCGCCGTGTTGACCGTCCAGCCGTAGGTGCCGGCGTTGCCGTGGTCGGCACGCCACGCCCAGATGTGGTCGATGATCACGTTGTTGCTGTTGACCAGCAGGCTGTTGGTGGCCTTGCCGGCGATGTAGCCACCGATCCGGAAGAAGACGTCCTGCACGGTGGTGGGGTTGCCGGCGTGGTTGGCGGATGAGCCGTTCGGTCCGAGCACCAGCAGGTTCGGCGAGTTGGTGGTGCCCGCGTCGAAGAGGACGCCGGCGATCTTCACCCCGTCGACGTCGGCCACCTGCATCGCGGTGACGCCGTTGTCCGGGATGATCGTCGCGTAACCGAGGCCGAGCACGACGGTGTTGGCCCGGGTCACGTTGATCGTCTGCTGCACGTGGTAGATCCCAGGGGTGAAGATCAGGTTCAGGCCCTGGGCGAGCGCCTGGTTGATCGTCGCGGCCGAGTCACCCGGCTTGGCCACATAGAACTGGCTCAGCGGCAGCGAGGTGCCCGGCGTGTTGCCGTTCACCCACGACGCGCCGGAGGCGTTGGTCTGCAGGTTGGGGACGAAGACGGCGTAGCTGCCGCCGGTCTGGTAGAGGTAGGGCTTCTCCCGGATCACCGGCGCCGACCCGATGGTGGTGTACGGCGGGTTCGGGAAGCTGGTCGCCGGAGCGCCCTGCACCCCCACGAACACCTGGTTCCAGACCGCGTTCGAGTTGGACCCGATCTGGCTGTTCCGGGTGAACCATTGCTGCTGCGAGTACTGCCCCTCGACACCGCTGATCCGCGAGTCGGCGATGTAGCCGCCGGACGCCCAGCCGTAGCCGTTGGGGGCCAGGTTGACGCCACCGTGGACGTCCATCCGCCGGAACGGCGCCGCCTGCGAGACGGCCCACCGGTCGTCGCCGGACACC
The DNA here is from genome assembly GCF_016862195.1 of Paractinoplanes ferrugineus. GTDB lineage: Bacteria > Actinomycetota > Actinomycetes > Mycobacteriales > Micromonosporaceae > Actinoplanes > Actinoplanes ferrugineus. Next base: position 186,712 of record NZ_BOMM01000014.1, read on the forward strand.
GGGTAGAGCGAGAGGTTCTCCACCGACCGCCAGAAGTTCTGCGTCGCGTTGCCCTGGAACCAGCCGGCGTCGACGGTGATGTCACCGTTGATCCGAGTGTCCTGCGGGTTCTGCCCGAGGCCGACGACCGAGGTGTAGAAGCCGACCTGGATGTTCAGCCCGTTGTAGGTGCCCGGCTTGAACGCCAGGACGTAACGCTGGGTGCCGAACTGGTTGGACTCCTGCTGCTTGAAGATCGTGTCGGCCTGGCTCTGGATCGACGCGCTCGACTGGCTCGGGTCGAAGACGATCACATTGGCGCCGAGTGAGCCGCCCGCGGGGACGGTCGGTCCGGTCGGCGGCGTGGTCGTGGGGGTCGCCGGCGGGGTGGTGGGTGTGGTCGTGCCGCCGCCGTAAACCTTGAACTCCCAGAGCGAGTAGCCGTAACCGGTGGTCCGCTGGGTGCCGTACATCCGGACGTAGCGCCCGGTGCCGCTCACTGACAGCGACTGGTTCCCACCTGTCGACGTGGTGGTGGAGTAGATCGAGGTCCAGGTGGACGCGTTGGCCGACACCTGGATCTGGAACGCCTTGGCCGCCGCAGTCTCCCAGTTCAGCTCGACCCGGCTGATCGACTGGGAGCTGCCGAGGTCGACCTGCAGCCACTGCGGGTCGGCGAACGCCGACGCCCAGCGGGTGCCGGTGTTGCCGTCGACAGCTTCGGAGGCGAGGTAGGCCCCGGCCGCTTCGGTCGACGACGCGGTGGCCGGCTTGCCTTGGGAAAGGAGGGTTTCCGCGGCACTGGCGCCGACGGTGGTGAACGCGGCGTACCCGGCGACGACGGCGGCGACGAGGCCACCGACCGCTCCGAGGCGCCAGGGGGAGCGTCTCCGCGGGGGTGCGGAGCTAACGGGGATGGTCATTGCTTCTCCTAGGGCGGGGACTTGCAAGGGGGACTGCTTGCACCCTCGGGGAGGCGGAACTCTCCACACATACGGGGAGAGCGCTCCCCCGCCATCGAAGTTAGGTAGGGGTTCATGCCATGTCCATAGGTGGCCACGGTTCCGGAACCGATCGATAACCCGGGCGTACTTGTGGATGTCACAACGATGCGGGATAGCCGATTGCCCTTTAGGGCAGATGACCTGCTCATGGCATCTTCACAGGTGCCCTTTTGTGGTTGCCGACGGCGCTGCGGAACATCGATAACCAAGACCCCGGAACCGGTTCCGCCGCAGATCAGCAAAAACACCATCGCCCATCGATCCCGGCATTCTGCGCGTTCCGCTGCCGGGAAGCGCTTCCCCGGAACGGGCCCTCTATCGTGTACGGGTGCGGCTGGTACTTACTACTGACACCCATCTGCCCAAGCGGGCCCGCGACCTCCCGGCACCGCTGTGGAAGGCGATCGACGCCGCCGACGTGGTGATCCACGCCGGCGACTGGGTCGACGAGGCCGCCCTCGACGCGCTGTCGGCGCGGGCCGCTCGGCTGATCGCGTGCTACGGCAACAACGACGGGCCGGCCCTGCGCGCGCGGCTGCCGGAGATCGCCCGGGTCGAACTGGCCGGCCTCCGCATCGCGGTGATCCACGAGACCGGTCCGTCCACCGGCCGCACCGAGCGGTGCGCCGCCCGGTTCCCCGACACCGACCTGCTGGTCTTCGGCCACTCGCACATTCCCTGGGACACCACGGCGGCCTCGGGCCTGCGGCTGCTCAACCCCGGCTCGCCCACCGACCGCCGCCGCCAGCCCGTCGCCACGTTCATGACCGCACAGCTCACCGACGGCCGGCTGGCCGGCGTGTCCACCCACGAACTGCCTCGCTGAACTGACCGGTGGACCGAACAACGCCCCGAGGAAGCTCGCGCGTCCTCGGGGCGGTGGTGGTTCGTCGAGCTCAGTCCAGGGTGACGCTGGGGTAGAGCGGGAACGGGGCCAGCAACTCGGTCGCCTGCTTGCTCACCCGGTCGGACAGGGCCGGGTCGAGGTTGTACTTGGCCTTGGAGCCCTCGGCCGGCGTCGTGTTGGTGAGGACCGTGTGGATCAGGTCGGCGATCTGGTCCATCTCGGCGGTGCCGAGGCCGCGGGAGGTCAGCGCGGGGGTGCCGACGCGGATGCCGGAGGTGTACCAGGCACCGTTCGGGTCCTGCGGGATCGCGTTGCGGTTGGTCACCACGCCCGAGTCGAGCAGCGCCTGCTCGGCCTGGCGGCCGGTGAGGCCGAACGGGTGCACGTCCAGCAGCACCAGGTGGTTGTCGGTGCCCCCGCTGACCAGCTGGACGCCCCGCTTGAGCAGGCCCTCGGCGAGCGCCTGCGAGTTGGTGACGATCTGCTGCGCGTAGGTCGCGAAGGACGGCTGGCGAGCCTCGGCGAACGCGACCGCCTTCGCCGCCATCACGTGGCTGAGCGGCCCGCCCAGGACCATCGGGCAGCCCCGGTCGACCTGGTCGGCGAGCTCGGGCTGGGCCAGCACAGCGCCGCCACGCGGACCCCGCAGCGACTTGTGCGTGGTGGTGGTGACGATGTGGGCGTGCTCGATCGGGTTGAAGTCGCCGGTGAAGACCTTGCCCGCGACCAGACCGGCGAAGTGCGCCATGTCGACCATGAAGGTGGCGCCCACCTCGTCGGCGATCTCGCGCATGGTCGCGAAGTTCACCTTGCGGGGGTACGCCGAATAGCCGCCCACGATGATCAGCGGCTTGAATTCGCGGGCCGTGTCACGCAGCGCCTTGTAGTCGATCTGCCCGGTGGCCGAGTCGACGCCGTAGGACCGCTGGTCGAACATCTTGCCGGAGATGTTCGGCCGGAAGCCGTGGGTGAGATGGCCACCGGCGTCGAGCGACATGCCGAGCATGCGCTGGTTGCCGAAGGCCTGCCGCAGCTCGGCCCACTCGGCGTCGGTCAGGTCGTTGATCTGCCGCTTCGCGAACTTCTTGAGCGCCGGAACCTCGACCCGGTCGGCCAGGATCGCCCAGTAGGCGACCAGGTTGGCGTCGATGCCGGAGTGCGGCTGGACATAGGCGTAGGGCGCGCCGAACAGGGCCTTGGCGTGCTCGACCGCGATCGCCTCGACGGTGTCGACGTTCTGGCAGCCGGCGTAGAAGCGGCGCCCGATGGTGCCCTCGGCGTATTTGTCGGAGAGCCAGTTGCCCATCGCCAGCAGGACCGCCGGCGAGGCGTAGTTCTCACTGGCGATCAGCTTCAGCGACTCGCGCTGATCACTCAGCTCCTTGGCGATCGCGTCGGCGATGCGGGGCTCGACGGAGCGCACCACCTCGAGCGCGGAGCGGAAGGCGACGGACTCGGCAGACAGCTCAGACATAGGACCTCTCTATCACGGTGCAGAGGCCCAGGCGCACGGCAGGTCGTCAGGCGACGGAGCCGCTCCCCGATGGTTTCCCCATCCGAACGCGCCAGTCACGGCCCGCGGAAAGCATACCCGGTCGGCCGTTCCGGGACCTCCCCGAATTGGTCGCACGGCATAGTGGCGGTGGGTCTGCTCGGGGCGAGAAGTTCACTAATCTGATCTTCTGTGAACGGCGTTCAGCTTCTGCTCATCATCGGTGCGGGGATCGCGGTCTCGGCCGTGGCCCGCAAACGAAACATCGAACCCGGCTGGATCATCGTGGTGCTGGCCGCCGCGGCGTCGTTCATTCCCGGGGTGCCGCGCCTCGAACTGGACAGCGAGATGATCCTCGCGATCGTGGTGCCGCCACTGCTCTACTCGGCGACCCGCAACGCGTCGTTCTCCTCGTTCGGCGCGAACATGAACGCGATCTTCACGCTCGGCGTCCTGCTCGTGCTGATCACCGCGGGAGTGCTCGGGGTGGTGGCGACGTGGCTGCTGCCGACGATCGGTGGGGCGGCGGCGTTCCTGCTCGGCTCGGTGCTCGCGCCGCCCGACACGATCACCACGGTCTCCCACGGCGACGAGATCGGGCTGCCGAAACGGGTCACCTCGATCCTCACCGGCGAGAGCCTGGTGAACGACGCGACGGCGCTGACCCTGTTCGCCATCGCCCTCGGCACGGCCAACGGCCAGCACGCGTCGTTCGGGTCGGGTGCCGTCGACCTGGTGCGCAACGCCGGTATCGGGCTCCTCATCGGCACCGCTATGTCGGTACCGACGCTGTGGCTGCGCAAGCGGCTCGGCAACCCGACGCTGGAGACCACGCTCGTCCTGCTGCTGCCGTTCACCGCGTTCCTGCTGGCCGAGGAGGCGCACGCGTCGGGCATCCTGGCGGTGGTGGCGGCCGCGTTCTCGGTGAGCCTCAACCTGGCCCTCGACCCGAAGCATCAATACCCGGGCGCCTACCGGACCCGGCTGCAGGAGGAGTCGTTCTGGCCGGTGGCGGACTTCCTGCTGGAGACGTTCGTATTCGCGTACATCGGCCTGCAGTTGAGGTTCGTCCTTGAAGATCTTGCCGAGTCGGACGACCCGGGACTGCTGCGCACCCTGGTGGCGGCCGGGGTGCTGCTCGTCGTCGCGATCCTGTTCCGGATGCTGGCGGTGTGGGTGCTGTTCGGCCGCTGGCGCCGGCAGTTCGAGCGGACCCAGCGCCGGATCAAGGAGGACGTCTACTTCCGGGCGCGGTTCGAGCGTCTGTCGGAGCGGCGCAACCGCCGGCGCGGCGCGCCGCTGGACCCGCCGACCAGGAAACAGACGCTGCTCGTCGGCTGGACCGGGATGCGCGGCATCCTCACCCTGGCGGCCGCCGCGGCCATCCCGGAGACGATCGAGCACACCACCGAGCCGTTCCCCGGCCGCGACGCGATTCAGGCGATCGCCCTGATCGTCACCCTCGGCACGCTGCTCATCCAGGGCACCACGGTCGGCCGGCTGTCCCGGAAGCTCGACTTCGACCTGACCGCGGAGCGGGCCGAGACCCGGGCCCAGCACGAGGTCGGGCGGCAGATCATCGCGGCGGCCGACGCCGGGCCGGCCGAGACCGACGACGCCCGGTTCGAGGCCCAGCGGGCGGCGCTCGGCAAGGCGGTGATGGAGCGCCGGCTCACCGAGGACATCGCCCGCGAGATGATCGAGGAGATCGACCTGCGGCAGGCCGCGCACCACACCACGACGCCGCCGGCCTGAGCCAGGGACAGGTTGTCCCCGGATAGATCCGGCCTTCATCGGATCCGCGGTTCGGGCCAGTCTTGTCAGGTCGAACACGGGAGGGTGCGGACATGGACCGGACACAGCTCGCCGACTTTCTCCGGGCCCGCCGCGAGGCGCTCCAGCCCGAGGACGTCGGCCTGCCGCGGGGGCAGCGCCGGCGCACCGGCGGCCTGCGCCGCGAGGAGGTGGCCGCGCTCGCCGGCATGTCGACCGACTACTACAGCCGGATCGAGCAGCAGCGCGGGCCGATTCCGTCCGAGCAGATGCTGGCCGCGCTCGCCCGCGCCCTGCACCTCAACCTGGAGGAGCGCGACCACCTGTTCCGGCTGGGCGGCCACCCGGCGCCGCACCGGATGCGGCGCGACGACCACATCAGCCCCGGCATGATGCGGATCCTGGACCGGCTCGAGGACACCCCGGCCATGGTGCTGTCCCGCTTCGGCGAGACGTTGCGCCAGACCAGGCCGGCGGTGGCGCTGCTGGGCGACGAGACGCGCTGGACCGGCATGGCTCGTTACATGGTCTACCGGTGGTTCACCGAGCCGGCGTCGCGGCTGATCTACCCGCCCGAGGACCACCCGCTGCACGGGCGGATCTTCACGGCGCAACTGCGGGAGGCGTACGCGGCGGCGCCGGCCGGCCGAGCGGGCGAGATCGTCGCCGAACTCCGCACGATCAGTGCCGAGTTCGCCGAGATCTGGAAGTCCCACGAGATCGGTCTCACCCACCTCGACCGCAAGCGATTCCAGCACGCCGAGCTCGGTGCCATGGAGCTCTACTGCCAGACGTTGTTCGACCCCGACCAGTCGCAGGTGCTGCTGGTCTTCACCGCCACCCCGAGTACACCGAGCTACGAGAAGCTCCAGTTGCTCGCGGCCGTCTGACGAAGAGGCAGGACATGTCAAAGATCGCACTCATCACCGGCGGCAACCGCGGTCTCGGCCGCGCCACGGCGCTCGCCCTGATCGACGCCGGCGTCGAGGTCATCTACACCTACCGGGACGACCCGGGCGAAAAGATCGACGCGGTCGCGCTCAAGCTGACCGTCGGCGACCTCGACTCGTACCCGTCGTTCGTCGAGGATCTTCGCGGAGTCCTGCGGGACCGGTTCGACCGGGAGAACTTCGATTTCCTCATCAACAACGCCGGCGTCGGCAAGGGCGGCAAGGTCGCCGACTTCAGCGTCGAGGACTTCGACGAGTTGGTGAACGTGCACTGGCGCGGGATGTTCTTCCTGACCCAGAGCCTGCTGCCGGTCATCGCCGACGGCGGGCGGATTCTCAACCTCTCCACCGGCCTGGCCCGCTTCACCGGTGATGGCGTCTATGCCGCGTACGGGTCGATCAAGGGTGCGGTCGAGGTGTTCACCCGCTATCTCGCCAAGGAACTCGGCCCACGCGGGATCAGTGTCAACGTCGTCGCCCCCGGCGCGACCGGCACCGACTTCGGCGGCGGCGCGCTGCGCAGCAACGAGGCGGTCCGCGAGCACATCAGCGGGCAGGTCGCGTTGGGCCGGATGGGCGAGCCCGAGGACATCGCCGGCGTGCTGGTGGCGATGCTCGCCGACAACACCAAGTGGATCACCGGCCAGCGCGTCGAGGCCTCGGGCGGCATGCTTCTCTGAGGTTCCGTAACTCAGATTTCTTGCATGTTACGAGATGCATCGATAAGACTGGCTGAGTCGAACGCACCCCGCCGCCGATCCCCCACCGGATCACCCCGGTCGTTCCCCGGATCGGCACCGGCGCGGCGGCGGAGGTGCGTTCTCCTCTCCGGTCCGGGCCTAACCGACCGGGAAGAAGCGAAGCGAGAGCCAGAGCGCGAGCACCCCGGCGAGCAGCGCGACCGGCACCGTCAGCAGGCCCAGCCGGGTGAACTCGCCGGCATCCGGCGGGTGCTCCCGAGAGTACAGAATCTGCCGCCACAGCAGCGTCGCCAGCGAGCCGACATAGGTCAGGTTCGGCCCGACGTTCACCCCGATCAGCACGGCCAGCAGCAGCGCCGGCCGCGCCTGGACGGCCGGGACCAGCACCAGCGTGGCCGGTAGGTTGTTCACAATGTTCGCCAGCAGGGCGGCGAGGCCGGCCACCGCGAGCAGTTGCAGCAGCCCGTTCCGCTCCGGCACCAGCACCCCGACCAGGCTGTCGAGTCCGTGCTGCCGAACCGCGAGCACCACGACGCCGAGCGCCAGCACGAAGGCGCAGAACGGCAGGTTGGCCTCCCGGAGCAGGACCTTCGGGGACACCCGGCGGGGCACCGCGAGGGCGATCGCGCCGGCCGCGGCGACCCAGGCGGGATGTACGCCGAGCGGCTCCGCCACCGCGAAACCGGCGAGCGTCAGGACAAGGACGACCAGGGCGTACTTCGGTGCGGCGGGGGCCGAGCCGACATCGGTGCGGCCGGTCGGCGCCCGCAGGTCGGTGCGGAAGAACCAGCGGAAGATGACGTACTCGGCGAGGATCACCGCCACCCAGGGCAGAGCCATCACCGCCGCGAAGCCGAGGAACGTCAGCCCACTCGCCGCGAAAGCCAGCAGGTTCGTCAGGTTGGACACCGGCAGCAGCAGCGAGGCCGAGTTGGCCAGGTGCGCCGAAGCATAGGCGGCCGGTCGCGGTCGCGCGCCGGTGCGCGCGGCCGTGGCCAGCACGACCGGGGTGAGCAGCACCACCGTGGCGTCGAGGCTGAGCACGGCGGTGGTCAGCGAGGCGGCCACGAACACCGCGGTGAGCAGCCGGGTCGGCCGATGCCCACTGATCCGGGCGGTCAGGGCTCCGGCGTACGTGAAGACACCGTGCTCCCCCGCGAGATAGGCGAGGAGAAGGACCGCCGCGAGGAAGCCGACGGTCGGGCCGAGCTCGCGCGTCTCGGCCACCGCGTCCCGCCACGGCAGCAGTCCGGTCGCGACGACGAGCAGCGCGGCCGGGACGGCCAGAGCCGCTTCGGGCAGGCCACGGGGCCGGGTGACGGCCCAGACGAGTACGCCGGCGAGCAGCGCCGAGGTGAGGAGAAGGGCCATCCGCTACGCGCCGAAAATCTCGTGTGCCCCGGACACCCGGAGCACTCGAGCGACCAGGCCGCGGGCGTTGACCACGCGGAAGCCGGCGGGACGGGCCCGGGCCTCGTTGTAACCGTCGATCAGCGCGCCGAGAGCCTCGGAGTCCAGAAAGGTCACCCCGGCCAGGTCCACGACGACGTCGCCGCCGGCGCGGAGCGCGGCCAGGATCGCGTCCTCGAGGTCGTCGCGTGCCGTGATGTCCAGCTCGCCGCTGATGTGCAGAAGAGTCGCGGCTCCGTCGGCCGCGCGCTCCTGACCGATCTTGTAAGAGTCCGCCACGGAAGAATTTTTACCAGCCCCGGACGGAATCAGCTCGGGAAGCCGGCCCAGACGTGTCTGGTCACATCGGTCGAGTACCAACCGAGGTCGAGTGCGAACGTTCGGCGACGTCGATGATCAGCCGATCTCCCTCGCGGAGCAGCCGCACCACGGTCGGCGGGAGTCCGTGCCGCAGCGCGTTGGTGGCGAGTTCGGTCATGACCAGGGGCATCCACTCGACGGAGTCACCCGGATCGGTGGCGATGGCGGCCGACCCGACTTCCCGCAGCCCGGCCCGCAAGTTACCCAGGTCACCGAAAACGGCGAGGGTCCAACTGCATATCTCGACGGCCCTCGGGTACGCGTTGTGGAGGACAGCGAGGTCGTCCCGTCCATCTTGCCTGGACCGGCGGAAATGGGTATTGACCGACCAGTCCACCCGGATTCGTACAGCCGGACCCCGGTGGCCGATGATCACGTTGTATTACTTGTCATCACGCAAAGTCACTCATACTTTCGGCTAGTCTTTTCTCCTCCCCTCGGCTAGTGTCTGCGTATCCGAACGGCCTACTGTGCATGGTCGACGGACGTCTCACCGACTGCCGTCGTCATTCGATAGGGATACCCGACCGCCCGGGTCCAGCAACATCGGACCGGCTCTCCGGCCAGGTTCCAGGGAGGACCAAGTAATGACCGTCACCCAGACGTCGCAAACCTCGTCGGTCACTTCGACCGGCGCCGAGGCTCCGGTGGACAGCGCCGCCGACCTGCTCAACGCGATGGCCGCGATGCCGATCGGTCACCCGTCCCGCGCAGGCCTGCGCGACGCGGCGATCGAGGCCTGGCTGCCGCTGGCCCGCCACCTCGCCAACCGTTACGCCGGCCGCGGCGAGCCCACCGACGACCTGATCCAGACCGCCACCGTCGGTCTCATCAAGGCCGTCGACAAGTTCGACCCCGAGCGCGGTGTCGACTTCGCCGGTTACGCGATCCCGACGATCATCGGCGAGATCAAGCGCCACTTCCGCGACCGCACCTGGTCGGTGCGGGTGCCGCGCCGCCTCCAGGAGCTGCGGCTGGCCATCACCGAGGCCAACAGCACCCTGACCCACTCGCTCGGCCGCTCGCCGACGGTCACCGACATCGCCGCCCACCTCAGCATCACCGAGGAAGAGGTCCTCGAGGGTCTCGAGGGTGCGCGGGCCTACAACGCCACGTCGCTGAGCACGCCGATCTCGGCGGACGGCACGACCGAGCTGGGCGACACCCTCGGTGGCACCGACTACGAGTTCGAGCTGGCCGAGACCCGCGTCGCCCTGGGCCCCGCGCTCGCCACGCTCGACGAGCGTGAGCAGAGGATCCTGACCCTGCGGTTCTACGGCAACCTGACCCAGTCGCAGATCGCGGACCGCATCGGCATCTCCCAGATGCACGTGTCCCGCCTGCTGACCAAGGCGCTCACCAAGCTGCGCGGCCAGCTGGTCGGCGACGAGATCTAAGAGCTTCACACCTCCTGGACAGCTTCAGGCCGGCCCGGTTCGGGCCGGCCTGAAGCTGTCTCAGAGCAGAGGTGACATGTACGGGAAGTACGAGATCAGCGTCCGCGCCGTCAGCGTCTTGCCGTTGCCCCGGTACAGCACCAGCGCACCGTCGCTCGTCCGGACCGCGATCATGTCGGTGTAGCCGTCCCGGTCGAAGTCGCCCACGCCGACGAGGTCGCGCGTGCCGTTCCACCCGGTGCCGAGCGACGTACGACCGGCGTAGGCGCCCTTGCGACCCGGATAGAGGTACAGCGTGCCGCTGGAGTTCTGCCGCGCCACCAGGTCGGGGTAACCGTCCCGGTTGAAGTCACCGATGCCGGCCAACTCGTAGAGCGTGTTGAAGCCGCCGCTGACGATCACCTTGCGAGCGCCGAACTTGGCGCCCGCCGCCCCCGGGTAGAAGTACAGGTTGGAACCCTGGATCGCCACCATGTCCGGGTAGCCGTCCTTGTTCAGGTCGCCGGCCGGGGTGATCTCGCGCAGCGCGCCGGTGCCGGACATCAGCTTCTTGCGGGCACCGTGGACAGCCGTGGTGCCGGGATAGAACCACAGGTCGCCGTTGCTCTGCCGGGCGACGACGTCTTCCTTGCCGTCCCGGTTCAGATCCCCGATCCGGATGATCGAGTTCATCATCCCCCAGTTGGTGCCGAAGACCGAGCGTCCGCCCGCGGCCGCGCCGTTGCCGTAGTGCAGATAGACGTCGCCGGTCCGCCAGTCCTTGGCGAGGAAGTCCGACCAGCCGTTGTTCGTGAAGTCGGCCATCGTGGGACCGGGCAGCGGGGCGAAGTCGACGTAGTTGTTGTCGATGTTGATGGTCACGCCGCCGTACGTCTCGGTGTGCCCGCCGCGGTACTGCTTCATCCGGCGCCGGCCGGGCCAGTTGGCGGTCGGGATGCTCGCGTCGCCGATCCCGACGACCGAGTCCCACCGCGCGAAGTCGATGTAGTCGGGCTTCACGTAGCCGGGCACGTTGTAATAGGCGATCTGGTCGGCGATACCGGAGCTGACGCTCGAGTAGTAACCGGAGAAGTAACCGCCGTTGTGCAGACGCGACGACCAGCCGTTCATGAAGTTCATGACCCCGGACCGGCAGGTGGCGTCGTTGGTGTTGTACGACTCCATGTCGTAGATCAGGACGCTGTTGCGGGCCAGCCCGAGCGAGACGGCCTGGACGATGGCATCACCGCCGGCGTCGACTCCCTGCGCGTACGCGTTCGGGTTGTCGATCACGTTCTTCTTGGGCGAGGTGGCACAACTGGCCTGCGGCCCGACGTAGATCGGCAGCAGCTTCCACCCGGCGTTCACCTGCTCCTGCACCCACGAGGCGGTGAGGTTCGCCTGCGTGCAGCCGCGCGAGACGCCTCCGATGTAGATGCCGATCGCCTTGTAGGGCGAGCTCGCCCGCCAGGCTTTCATCGACGCGCTCGACGGCGCGGTGCACGCGTCGAACGCGTAACCGGTGAACGAGCCGGGTTGGACGGTCGAGAACGCGTCGGCGGCGCCGGCGTTCGTCTGAGCCAGAGTGAATGACGACGCCAGAAGAATCAGCGCGCAGAACGTCGCCTTGATCTTGACACTGTTTTTGCGCGCCGGGATGAGCCGGTGAGCCCCCATGATCGCCCTTCTCGGCCGGAAATGACCACCGAGCTAAGCAGTTGATCAACAGAGACGCCTCCGCCGAACGGCTCGTTGTCGCGAGCCGCTCGGCGGAAAGATACTCATCTATGGCACAAATGCATTAATACCAATACTTGCGACCGCCGATGGGACGGCCCACCGAGCCGAGGATCCAGAACACGGCGCCGACGATCAGCAGGATGGTGCCGATCGTGGTGAGGATCGAAATATGGGCGAAGATGCCGATCAGCAGAAGAATCAGGCCGACGACCAACATGGGAGCGCTCCAATCAGCGGGGGGTTGCCTCCGGCCGAGTGATACCCATGAGTCCCCGTCGCTGAAACCGCCTGCCAACATTCACAGACCCGGCACAGTGACGGCACACCGCGCGGAAAGCGGTCGCGCCGACCGTGGAGCCCATGAGACCAGTACTCGACGTCGTCCTCCCCGTCTACAACGAAGCCGCCGACCTCGAGCGAAGCGTGCACCGGCTCCACGGTTACCTGCTCTCGGTGCTGCCGTTCCCGTTCCGCATCACCATCGCCGACAACGCCAGCAGCGACGCGACCCCGCTGCTGGCCGGGCGGCTCGCCGTCGACCTGCCCGAGGTCACCGCGGTCCACCTGGCCGCCAGGGGCCGCGGCCGGGCGCTCAAGTACGCCTGGCTCAACTCGGATGCCGATGTGCTCGCCTACCTGGACATCGACCTGGCCATCGGGTCGCGACTCAAGCGCGGCTCGCAGGTGGTGCGCGGACCCAAACGGGAGTTCCTCTCGCGCGCCTACAACATGATCCTCAAAGCCACCCTCGGCGCGCGCTTCTCCGACGCCCAGTGCGGGTTCAAGGCCACCCGGGCCGACGTCGCGCGGCAGCTGTTACCACTGGTGCAGGACACCAACTGGTTCTTCGACACCGAGATGCTGGTGCTGGCCGAACGGGCCGGGCTGCGCACGCACGAGGTGCCGGTCGACTGGGTGGACGACCCGAACAGCAAGGTCGACATCCTCGCCACCGCGCAGGAGGACCTGCGCGGCATCGCCCGGCTCCGGCGCACCATGCCACGAGCGAGCGAACTCGCCACTCGTTAGGGATCAGCCAGAAGAAGTGACTCCGCAGGTTTCACACACCCGGGTCCGGCTACCGTAGGTACGCGATGCCACCTTCTCCTGACCTTCCCGGATTCCTGCACGGAGTCGCCCCGATCCTCGATCGGTGGGGCTACCTGTCCGTAGCGGCGACCATCGGCGTGGAAAGTTTCGGCGTGCCCGCCCCCGGTCAGACGTTCATGGTGGCCGCGGCCATCTACGCCGGTGCCGGGCGCCTCAACATCTTCGCCGTGGCGGCGATCGCGTTCGTCGCCGCCGTTCTCGGCGACAACGTCGGTTACTGGATCGGCGTGCGCGGCGGCCGCAAGGCAGTGCACCGCTGGGGGAAATATGTCTTCCTGACCCCGGAACGCCTGGCTCGGGCCGAGGGCTTCTTCGCCCGACGCGGGAGTCGGATCGTCGTCATCGCCCGGTTCATCGACGGCCTCCGGCAGTTCAACGGAGTGATCGCCGGGATCACCGCGATGCCGTGGCGCACGTTCCTGATCTACAACACGATCGGGGCGGCGATCTGGGTCGGTTGGTGGACCGGCATCGCGTACGCGCTCGGGACCCATCTGGTCGAGATCATCGAGCACGCACACCGATACAAGTGGTGGGCGATCGCCGCCGTCACCCTCGCGGTGATCGCCTACGTCACCTTGCACCTCCGGCACATCAGACGCCGGCGCGCTCGCACTGCCGCAGCTACGGACGCAGCCGCAGAGGCAGCCGCCGACGGTCCCGTCGAAGATCCTGTCGAAGAGAAACAGGCCTAGGCGCGCCGGAGGTCGCGAAACGGAAGGAGAGTTCGTGACCACCCCTCAGCTCGACCGTCGCCGGGCCCGGTCCGCCACCGCCGGAGCGTCCGCCGCGAAGGCCCGCGAAGCCGTCACCGACCTGGACAACCGGCTCCGCACCAACGCCGACCTCGGCCGGCAGCAGGCGCAGGCCCTGCGCAACGCGGAGGCCGAGGCCAAGCGCCTCAAGCGTGCGCTCAAGACGCAGAAGCGCGACCGCGACCGCCTGACCAAGGCGCGCCGGAAGGCGGTCACCCGAGCCAAGAAGGCTTCCGCCAAGTCGGCCGAAACAGACGCGAAGTACGACAAAGCGGTGCTGGCCGAACTGATCCGCCGCGAGAAGGAACGCGACCAGCAGGCCGCCTCCACTCCAGCCGGCGCGGTCGCCCCGGCCCCCTCGGTCGCCCCGGCCCCCTCGGTCGCCCCGGCCCCCTCGGCCATCGCGGTCGCGCCGGCCCCCGCCTCCCCCGCGCCGGCCGCCACGATCCCCGCCACGGCCCCGGCGTCGGCCGCTCCCGCCGAGCCCGCGGCCGAATCGGACGCCGAGCCGATCACCCAGCCGATCACGCCGCCGGCCGGCACCTCCCGGACCCGCGGGTCGGGGACGCGCAGCGCGGCGACCAAGGCGCTCGACTCGGCTGCCGGTGCGGCGGCCGGCCGCCCCGCCGCGAGCCGGACGCGCAAGGCCACCGCCGAGCCGGCCGCCACCCCACGAAACACGCGCCGGACCACCGGTCGCTGACGAACCACGAGACCGCCACAGCCCGCCCGTCCCACGGGCGGGCGGGCTGTGGCGTCCCGGGCGTCCCGGCGTCCCGGCGCCCGGACCGACCCCGGCCCGGGGCTCCGCCGCGGCTTCGGCGGGCAAGATGAAGACTGACGGCGGCGACCACGTCCGAGCTGTGGAGGCTTCAGGTGGCGGAGATCAAGGCAGAGATCGCAGCGGTCCTCTTCGACATGGACGGCACCCTGGTCGACTCCGACCGGGCGGTCGAGCGTTCCTGGCTGGCCTGGGGCGTGGAGTACGGCGTGGACGGCCCCACCGCTCACCGGATGGCGCACGGCGCCCCGAGTTCGGCCACCGTCCGCAAGCTGCTCCCGGACCTGAGCGACGCGGACCTGACGCGGGCCTCGATCCGGCAGCTGGAGCTTCAGTACGACGATCTGTCCGACGTCGTGGCCGCGCCGGGCGCGCTCGAGACGCTCGAGGTGCTGGCCCGGCTCGGACTGCCGTGGGCGGTGGTGACCAGCGCTGACGGGCGGCTGGCGAAGGCCCGGCTGGCCGCCGCCGGGATCGCCCCGCAGGTGCTGGTGACCACCGACGACGTGGCGGTCGGCAAGCCCGATCCGGCCGGTTACCGCAAAGCGGCCGAGCTGCTCGGCGTCGCCCCGGCGAACTGCCTGGTCGTGGAGGATGCCGAGGTGGGGCTGGAGGCGGCTCGGGCGGCGGGGGCGCGCACCGCCGCGCTGCGGGGGCTGTCGGGAGACGTACGCCTGACGTCGCTCTTCGATCTGGCCGGTCTGCTCGGTGATCAGCCGGGGAGGTCGTCCAGGAACTCGGCGGTCGGGACGTAGAACAGCGAGCCGGTGGTGGCGACGGAGAAGTCGAGGATCCGGTCGTGGTTGCCGGCCGGCTCGCCCAGGAACATCCGGCGCAGCATCAGTTCCGGGACGTCGGGCGTGGCCGCGTAGGCGATGTAGTAGGTCCCGAACTCACCCGATTTGATCGAGCCGAACGGCATGTTGTCGCGCAGGATCTTCAGCTCGTTGCCGTCCGGGTCGTCGACCGTGTTGAGGGCGACGTGCGAGTTGGCGGCCTTGTCGGCGATCTCGATGTTGTCGAGTTTCGTCCGCCCGATCACCGCCTCCTGCTGCTCCACCGTGAGCGCGTTCCACGCGGTCAGGTCGTGCAGATATTTCTGCACCAGCACGTAGCTTCCGCCGGCGAAGTCCGGGTCCTCCGCACCGACCAGCACGTGCCGGGACGCCTCGGCACCTGTCGGGTTCTCGGTGCCGTCGACGAAACCGAGCAGGTCGCGCTCGTCGAAGTACTTGAAGCCGTGCGTCTCGTCGACCACGTCGGCCACGTCGCGCAGCCGCTCGGCGATCTTCGAGGCGAGCTCGAAACAGACGTCCATCTGCCCGGCCCGGATGTGCAGAAGCAGGTCACCGGGGGTGGCGGGGGCGGTGTGCCGCGGTCCTTTCCAGGCCCGGAACTTATGCAGCTGGGCCGGTCGCGGGCCGGTGAACAACCGGTCCCACAGTTCGCGGCCGATGCCGGTGACGCAGGACAGCTGGGCGGCCGGCAGTCGGAAGCCCACGGATCGTTGCAGGCCGCTGAGGTCTTCGAGCAGGTCCCGGACGGCCGCCTCGCCGCCCGGCCGGACGGTCAGCACCAGGAAGACGGCGGCGTCGGTGAGCGGGGCGAGCACGGCTTGCGGGCTAACGAGCGGGCCGAGCGAACGGGGCGCTGTCATGATCCGCAGCTTACGGTCCGGCGGCCCGATAATGGGCGGATGAGTGATCGGGTTGACGGCCGGATCGGTGCCGGGAAGATGCGGTTCGCACCGGTGGAAAAGCGATGAAGAGGTTCGCCTTCGCCGGGCGCGTCTGCCTGATCACCGGGGCCGCCAGCGGCATCGGCGCGGCCCTCGCGCTCGAGCTGGCCAAGCGGCGGGCGGTGCTGGCGCTGCTCGACATCGACGCGCCCGGGGTGGAGCGGGTCGCGGCCCTCGCCCGCGAGAT
Source organism: Paractinoplanes ferrugineus (assembly GCF_016862195.1). Taxonomy (GTDB): domain Bacteria; phylum Actinomycetota; class Actinomycetes; order Mycobacteriales; family Micromonosporaceae; genus Actinoplanes; species Actinoplanes ferrugineus. The sequence continues at coordinate 202,915 of NZ_BOMM01000014.1, forward strand.
GGGGGCGGCGGAGGTCACGACGTACGTCGTCGATCTGAGCGACGGGGCCGACCGGCTCGATCTGGCCGCCGAGATCGCCGCTCGGCACGGCGGGGTCGACCTTTTGATCAACAACGCCGGCGTGACCTTGATGGGCACGTTCGAGCAGAACCAGATGTCCGATTTCGATTGGCTGCTCGAGATCAACCTGCATGCCGTGATCCGGATGACTAAGGCGTTCCTGCCGCAGCTGCTGGCTCGGCCGGGCGCCCACCTGGTGAACATCAGCAGCCTGTTCGGTCTGGTCGCGCCACCGGGTCAGGTGGCTTACGCGACAAGCAAGTTCGGCGTGCGCGGTTTCACCGACGCGCTGCGCCACGAGCTGGAACCGCGCGACGTCGGCGTCACCGTCGTGCACCCGGGCGGCATCAAGACCAACATCGCCGCCGCGGCCCGGGTCAGTGGTGCCGACCCCGACGGCGAACAGATCGAACAGGCTCAGCGGTTCGCCGAGGCGGCGCTGACCCTGCCGGCCGAGGAGGCCGCCCGCCAGATCGTCGCCGCGATCCAGGCACGCCGGCCCCGCCTGGTGCTCACCAAGGAGGCGAAAGCCGGCGACTGGCTCGTCCGGCTCACCCCGACCCGGTGGTGGGCGGTGACCCAGCGATTCGGCAAGCGCCGGGGAATCCTCTGAGGACGGTCAGAAGACGGCCAGCCGGCGCCGGTCCTGGCCGTCGATGGTGGTGAAGTCGCCACCCGCCTCCAGCGTGCCGGTGGCCTGGTTGACGCTCAGCACCCGCACCCCGATCACGCCGTTGCCCTTCGGCGCCCACGACGCCAGCCCTCCGGTGGCGGTCACCGCGGCCAGTTTGTAACGCGGCTGCGAGCCGTCCACGCAGACGCCGTGAGCGCCGTTCCGGCTCGTCAGGCAGGCGCTGTCGAAGTGCCCGCCGACATAGGTGAGGCCGCCTACGGTGGCGATCGTGGCCGCATCCCCGTCGAACACCCGCTGCCAGCGCACCGCACCGTTGAACGAGTAGGCGATGGCCCGGCCGCCGAGCCCGGCCGTGGCCACATAGACGCCGGCCTGGTCGACCGCGATGGACCGCACCTCGGCCGGCGGCCGGGGCAGGAACTTCTCCTGCACCCTGCCGGTCCGGCCGTGCAACGCGGCCAGCCGCAGGGTGCCGTGCACCTCGTCGATGCTGTGGAAGCTACCGCCGACGAAGACGCGCCCGCCGTACGAGACAAGCGTGTGCACCGTGTCGTCAGCCCGCGGCCGCCACACTGCGTCCAGTTCGCCGTCCGCGAGGGTGAAGGCGGCGAGCCCGGCCCGCCGGTGACCATCCACATCGGAGAACGAGCCACCCAGGTAGAGCCGGCCGTTCCCACTTGTCAGCGTGTAGGCGGTGCCGGTGAGCGTGTGCCGGAACGAGAGCACCGCACCACTTCCGGGGCTGAGCGCCGCCAGCGAATCACGCACCTGCCCGCCCACCGCGTGGAAGTCGCCGGCGGCATAGATGGTGTCCCCGGCCGACTGGAGGGCACGTACCGTGCCGTCGGCGGCGGGCGCCCAGCTCAGCAGCGCGCCGGTACGGGCGTCGAGAGCGGCCAGCCGCAGCCGCGGATAGATCCGGCCGCGATAGGTGGCGCTGGTGAACGCGCCACCGAGGTAGACGATCGGTCCACGATGGGCGATCGCATAGACGCCCCCGTTGAATGTCGGCGCCTGGTCCCGCACCCGCACGCCGACCGCCGAGGCCGGCGTGGCCAGGCCTAGGACGAGGACGAACAGGGCAACGGCGGCTTTGCGGAGGGCGGGCACAAAGTCTTAACCGTCATGCGCACGGGAAAGTCTCGGGGTCGAAGATCCCGCTTCGTCGGCCTCGACCGGCTGGGTGCGCAGTCCGAGCATGTCCAGCCACTCGACGAGCTGCCGGTGGACCGCGTCCGGGCCGTCCAGCTCCGGCCGGCCGACCGGCCACCGGGCCGGGTGCACCAGCACCGCGTCGGTCTGCCAGCCGCCGAGCCCGCCGTGCGAGCCGACCAGCTCCTCGAACGCGGCCACCTCCTCGGTCACCGGGTCGACCGACGAGATCAGCACGAGGTCACCGACGTGCGCGGACTCCTGGTGGCGCAGCAGGTCGGTGCGGGCCTGCGGACCGTACGGCAGCAGCGGGTCGACGCCCTCGACGTGGCCGTCCCGCAGCCGGTGCCGGCCGGAGGTGCCGAGCGCCACCGGGCCGTCCTCGTCGCGCACCACCACGAGACCGATCCCCGGATGCGCGACCAGGCCCGGCACCAGTTTCGGATAGGCGTCGTCGATCTCGGCGCGGCTGAGCCGGTGCGGGTAACGGGTCAGGTAGAGCAGCGACAGATTGCCGGACGAGGCCACGAGCAGCGGCGCGGTCGGGGCCGCCTCCTCCTCGGCCGGCGTGTCGAGTGCGTTCGACTCGGCCGCGGACAGCCTCTCCACCAGGTTCTTCAGCGTCTCGCCGTAGCGCTGCCGGAACGTGGCGCCCTGGCTCTGACCGTGATCGGAGAGCACGACGATGTGATAGCGGCGGGCCGCCTCGGGGGCGAGCCGTTCGAGCACGCCGAGCATCCGGTCGAGGCTTTCCAGCTGCCGCATCGACTCCGGCCGGGCCGGGCCGGCGTGGTGCGCCACCTCGTCGTAGTCGACCAGGTCGCAGTAGACGACCGGGGCGCCGCGGGCCATCTGCTCGGCGATCAGCGAGATGTTGACGTCGCGCAGCAGCATCGAGGCCGGCCGCAGGGCCAGGAACTTCCCGGACCGGCTCACCCGGGGTTGCAGGTTGCGCCGGCGCTGGAGGCGGGCCTGGTGCAACTCGGTGAAGACCTCGCCGACACCGAGCACGAGGGCGCGGGTGAAGCCGTACGGCGAGGCCATGAACGCCGCCCAGCCCCGGGCCGACCGGCCGGGCAGGGCCGCGCGGCTGACCGTGAGCAGGCTGACCACCGCGTCCCCGCTGAACGCGTTACCGATGCTCACCCCGCCGTCGCGCAGCAGCCCGCGCCCGTCGGACAGCCGCGGCTCGATCACCGCCGCGTCCCGGGGCCGGCTGGTGACCATGAGCTTGCCGGTGTCCTTCTCGAACCACCGGAACCCGGGGATCTGCCGGCTGGCGCCGTGCAGGATGCCCGCCTGCGACGCGGGGGTGGTGGCCGGCATCCCGGTGTGCCAGCCGACCATGGTGTGGCTGCCGGAGCGCAGCCAGTGTCCGAGCGTCGGCAGGTTCCCGGCCCGGATCGCCCAGCGCAGCACCGGCTCGCTCAACCCGTCGAACTGGAGCAGGAGCAGGCCCGGCTCGGTGCCGGGCCGGGGCCGGTGCAGACTCAGGAACGATCCGCCGGCCTGCCGGGCCTGGCGCCGCCGCACGCCGCGCATGAGGCGCTTGGCCTCCCTGACGAAGGTGTCGTCGGAGCCGGAGTCGAGCATCCAGTCGATGATGGCGGCGAAGACCACCGCCATGATCGCGGCGAAGACCAGCGACGGCAGGCCGCTGATCCGCTCGGCCGGGTCGAGTTCGAGGGCCACCACGATGACGGTGATCTGGGCGACCACGCCGAGCAGCATCGCCCCCCAGCCGCCCAGCGCCACGATGCCGACCAGCAGCAGCGGCCGCACTACCGCGCCGACCCCGGCGACCAGCAGCACCAGGCCCAGCGTGTCGACGAGATCGGCGCTGGCCACTCCCGGCATCAACCACAGGGTCGCGGTCAGCACCACGAACGTGACGACGGCGCTGCGCAGCACGGCTCGCGTCCGCTTGACGATGCGCCGCCAGCTCAGCAGGGCACGCACCTCGGCCCGCACGTCCCGGGTGGTCGGCGCGGGCGACGGCTCATGCGGGGCTACGGCCACCGGGAAACGATCGCACAGACCTCGGTTTCGAGGGCCGGGCGTGCCCGGAATCACGACACCCGTTCGGGGGACGGACCGGCCGGCCGCCCGGTCCGCCCGGCTAGCTTCGGCCCGGTGCGCCGACCAGCCCTTCTGCTCGTGCTGTTGCTCGCGGCCTGTTCCGGCGCGCCCCCGCCACCGACCAGGACCGCCCCGTCCGTCAAGATCGTCGGCTACTTCACCGACTGGGGTGTCTACGGTCGCGACTTCCAGGTGAAAGACCTCGACACGAGCGGGTCCGGGGCCCGGCTCACCCATCTGGTGTACGCGTTCGGCAAGGTCACCGACGGCCGGTGCGCGGTCGCCGACGCCTGGGCCGACCATGCCAAGCCGATCTCGGCCGCGGACAGTGTGGACGGGGTCGGCGATGCCCCCGACGCCCCGCTGCGTGGCAACTTCGGCCAGCTCCGCAAGCTCAAGGCGAAGCATCCGGGGTTGAAGCTGATCTGGTCGTTCGGCGGCTGGAACGGTTCGGCCGGCTTCACCGCCGCGGCCCGCGCCCCGGAGACCTTCGGCACGTCCTGTCACGCCCTGCTGACCGACCGGCGCTGGGCCGGCCTGTTCGACGGTATCGAGGTGGACTGGGAATATCCGAACGCGTGCGGCCGGCAGTGCGACCGGAGCGGGCCGGCCGCCCTGCCTCGTCTGCTGCAAGCGCTCCGGGGCTCCCTCGGCAGCCAGGCCCTGATCAGCGCGGCCGTCCCGGCCGACCTCGGCAAGCTCGAGGCGGCCGACTACCTCGCCGCGTCCCGCACCGCGAACTGGCTCAGCGCGATGACCTACGACTACTTCGGCACCGACGACTCGAACCACACCGCCCCGCACTCGCCGCTGACGTCCTACCCGGGCATCCCCCGGCCGACGGCGACCACCACGTCGACCGTCGACGAGCTGCTCCGGCTCGGCGTACCGGCCCGGAAAGTGCTGCTCGGCATCGGTTTCTACGGCCGCGGCTGGACCGGCGTCACGTCGGCGGCGCCGGGCGGCACCGCGACCGGTCCGGCGGCCGGCCGCTTCGAGAAGGGGCTCGAGGACTACGCGGTGCTGATCTTCCGCTGCCCACCGACCGGCACGATCGGCGGCACCGCCTATGCGCACTGCGGCACCGAGTGGTGGTCCTACGACACCCCCACGACCATCAGGACCAAGATGGCGTACGCGCGGGAGAAGTCGCTGGGCGGCGCCTTCGCCTGGGAGCTGTCGGGCGACACCGCGCGGGCCGACCTGCTCGGGGCCGTCGCCACCGGCCTCGAACCACCGGCCTAGCCGGCGATCTGCACCCAGACGTTGTCGAGGGCCCCGTTGAACTGGTCGTTGTCGACGTAGGCACCCTTGCCGCCGATGCTCAGCGGCAGGTTGTTGGTCACCGTCAGCTGGGCCGGCACGACCACGCTGCCCCGTTCGACACCGTCGACCGTCACCGCCAGGGTGGTGCCGGTCCGGCGGCAGACGATCGCGTGCCACCTGCCGTCCGCGACACTTACCGAGCTGGTCACCAGGCGGATGGCCGGCTTCTTGTCGTCGACCAGCGCGCAGCTGGGCCGGCCGGCCGCCCCGTCGACCTGGAGCTTCCACTGACTGCTCGTGGCCGAGTAGCCCTTCTGCACGATGTTCTGGCCCTTGCTGGTCTGCCCGGCGGCGAGCAGCACGTCGGCGCCGTACGAGATGTCGCGGGTCCCCGGGTTGAGGTCGGCCGAGCTCGGCGCCTGAAGCGCGACGTGCGGGCAGATCGCCACCCGGGCCGCGCATCGGGCCGGGAAGGCGAGCGCCGCACCCTGGCCGTGCACGACCGACCGCACCGCGCCACCGTGGCCGGAGACGACGAGGAGAGTGTGTCCGCGCCCGGAACCGTCGAGGATGGCGCCGGCCCGTCCGTCGAACGTGTACCGGGCCGTCACGCCGCCGGGCGCATCCGCCAGCGCCGTCGCCGGGGTGGCCCCGGCGACGGTGGCGGCCGCTACGAGAAGCACGCCGAACCAACGAGATCGCATGCCCGAATTATTACTTGTGAGGCTTATATCCGAGGCAACAACAGCGCCGCCAACCGCCGAGTCATCCCTGACTTATCGGCTTACCGCTGTCCAACGGCACGGACTGGCCCCGGATCAGACCCAGCTGCACGCCGTGCCGGCCGAGCACTGTGTCCAACAGCCAGTCACTGGCCACCCTGGTCCGGTTGCCCGGCATCGACAGCAGGTGGTAACCGCGGGTCACCACCTTGGCGGGTAGGCCGCGAAGCGGCAGATGAAGCGGGTTGGCGGCGGAGTCGAGCCCGCCCAGGTCGACGACGAAGCCCAGATCGTGATGCTTGTAGGCACGCCGGCGCCCGTGCCCGTAGGAGGCCGCGATGTTCCGCGCCGCCGCCGTGCCGTGCCGGGTCGCGTGCTGCGCGGTCATCCCGGTGATCTGCCCCGGCATGGTCAGGTCGGGCACCGCGGCGGCATCGCCGATCGCGTACACCTCCGGATGACCCGGCACCGACAGGAACTCGTCGACGACCAGCCGGCCCTGCTCGGTGGGCAGCCCCAGGCTCTCGATGAGCGGGTCCGGCCGCACGCCGACGCACCAGATCAGCGACCGCGAAGGCACGAAGTCGCCGGTGGACAACCGCACCCCGGCCGAGGTCGCCTCGGCCACGCTGGTCTTCATCAGCACCTCGACGCCGCGCTGCTCGAGCACCTGGTCGGCGGCGTCGGCCAGCCGCCCGTCAAGCGACGGCAGCACCCGCTCGGCGGTGTCCAGCAGCAGCCAGCGAGGCCTGCCGCGCAGGTTGGGATAGGGCTTGACCAGGTCCTCGGTGTAGAGCACGCCCTGGGCCGCCACCTCCGTGCCGGTGTAGCCGGCGCCGACCACCACGAACGTGCAGCGGGCTTGGCGCTCCGCCTCGTCGCTCGCGTTGGCCGCCATCTCGATCTGCCGGGTGAGGTGATCACGCAGGTAGAGCGCCTCGGAGAGGCCCCGGAAGCCGTGTGCGTGCTCGACCACGCCGGGCACCGGCAGCAGCTTGTTGACGCTGCCCATCGCCATGACCAGCTTGTGGTAACCGAGGGTGCGCTTGCCGCCCTCGGGGTCGCGCACCGTGACGGAGCGCCCGTCGAGGTCGAACGTCTCCACCGTGCCGAGCACCACCCGTACGCCGGGCAGCGCGGTCGCCAGCGGCACCGTGACCCGCCGTGGTTCGAGCAGACCGGTCGCCACCTCGGGGAGCAACGGCAGGTAGAGGAAATAGTCGGTCGGGTTGACGACCACGATGTCCGCGCCGCCACGGGACAACTTGGCCAATTCACGGGCCGCCGCGAAACCGGCGAACCCGGCGCCGACGATCACGATGCGAGGACGAGCCATACGACCGACCCTAGCCCGGCCTGACCGTTCGGCGGACGCCAAGAATCGGCCGAACGGGTGTCGGCCACCCGCTCGCCGATTCGCGTCTTGATCTGTGCCGGGCGGTGCCCACACGGGGAGGCATCGATCGGCAGGGGTTTCGATTGCTGGGGCGATCGATCGGAGGGGGACGTGACGGGCAGCGCGGTGCTTGACCCGCGTGAGTACGCTCACGTCTCCCAACACCCCTCGATCGGACATCTGATGGACGCCCGCGAGGCCGACTATGCGCGTTTCGTCCGCACCCGGACCCACGCATTGTTGCGCTCGGCGTACCTCTTGACCGGGGATCAGCACCTCGCCGAGGACCTCGTCCAGGAGGCCCTCGCCCGCACCCATCGCGCCTGGTCGCGGTTGGCGAAGCCGGAGAACGCCGAGGCGTACGCCCGCAAGGTGATGTACCACGCGCAGGTGTCCTTCTGGCGCCGGCCGCGGGTGGCCGAGATCCCCGCGGAGACTCTGCCGGCCGGCGCCGGCCGGATCGACGACCCGGCCGAGGCCGCCGTCCAGCGGCTCACCCTGCGCCGGGCCCTGCTCGCGCTCAGCGCCAAGCAACGCGCCGTGATCGTGCTGCGCTACTTCGAGGACCACACCGAGGCCGAGGCCGCCCAGGTCCTCGGCGTCTCGGTGAGCACCGTCAAGACCCAGACCGGCCGCGCGCTCGACCGCCTCCGCACGCTCCTGCCCGACCTCCGGGTGCTGACGCGGGAGCCGCCGCGATGACCGACCACCTGCGCGATTCCCTGCACGAGCTGGCCGACGAGGTCACTCGCACCGACCTGTACGCCCGGGCGGTGCACCGCTCCCGCCGCATCGCCCACCGGGAGGCCGCGGTCGGCACCGTGGCCGCGCTGGCCGTGCTCGCTCTGCTGGTCAGCGGCCTGGGACGGCTCCCGTCGCGGGATTCCGACGACGCCGCTCCGCTCGCCCGGCACTCGTCTGCGGCACCGTCGGCACCGGCGCCGACGGTGGATCGGGAGCCGTGGCCGGCCCCGACCGCGATTCCGCATTCGTCGGGTCCGGAGCGCCCGGCCGGCGACCGTTCCCGCCCCCCGGCCCGCCGCAAGGATCAGCCGAGGGTCGCCGCGACCACCGCCGCCCCGAAGTCCCGATCGCTCACCGACCTCCCGGGCCACGTCTTCTATCAGCAGACCACCACCCCGCCCGACGTCGTGCGGTTGTCACCCGGCCGGGGCGGCACCGAGACGGTGCTGTCGGCCGCCCCGTCGGCGGTCGGTATCTCGCCCGACGGCAGCCGCATCGCCTACGCCGTGGACGGTGCTTTGATGGTCGGCGAGACCGGCAGCCCGGGCAACCGGCGGCTGGCCACCGGGGTGCGCACCGCCGCCCAGGCTCCGGTGTGGTCCCCGGCCGGCGACCGCCTGCTCGTCGTCACGAGCGGTCCGGCGATCCTGCAGGTCGACTCCGGCATGTTGACCCCGCTGCCCGGCGGACTCGCCGACGGAAAACATTTCCGCTGGTCGGGCGACGGGGCCAAGCTGGTTTACGCGACCGCGCACTGCTCGCTGCGGGTCGCCACCGCCGACTCCGACGCCACCGTGCCGGTGCTCGGCGACCGGCAGCCGGTGGACAACCCGGACGGCCTGGCCGCCTGCAAGCCGACAAGCGTGGACGCGACCGGCGACCACGTGACGGCGCCCTTGGCGACCACCGGCGACCTCGGCACGACGAGTCCGGACACAGCTGACGCCGTGATCGACACGAACACCGGCGACCTGGAGCCGATCGCGGTGGCCGGCAGCGTGGTGGGTGCGGTGTTCAACCCCGACGGCAACCTGCTCGTGCGCAGCCGCACCGCGGACGGCACGGTCCTCTCGCTCTTCTCGGCCAACCGGAAACTGCTGGTGCAGGCCCTCGAGCCGGCCGCGTTGAACGACCTCGACCTGCTGACCTACACCCGCTAGCTAGCGCCGTTTGAAGGGCCGCCAGCCGCGCTTGCGGGGCTCCGGCTCGCGGGCCGCCTCGCCGTTGAGCACGGCCAGCCGGTGCTGGGCGATCGGGTTGTCCGGCTCCATCTTCAGCGAGGTCAGCAGCGCCTGCCGGGCCTGGTCGACGTGGCCCATCGCGTCGAGGGTCACGCCGTGGGTGAAGTAGTAGTGCGCCTCGTTCGGGTCGAGGCCGATCGCCGTGCGGGCGGCCTGCTCGGCGTCGGCGAACTGGCGGTCGGCGGCGATCAGCGCCCAGGCCACCCGGTCGTGCCAGAGCGGGTTCATCGGCTCGGCGATCACCGCCCGGTAGGCCGTCGTGACGGCCTCCTCGTGCCGCCCGAGCAGGGACAGCGCCCGGCTCGCGGTGGCCAGCGACCGCGGGTTGTCGGGGGCGAGGGCGATCGCCCGGCCGGCGGCGTCGAACGCGGCGGCGGCCTCGCCGGCGGCGAGCCGCAGCCGGGCCATCAGGTGCCACCCGTCGAGCGAGCCCGGGTCGGCGGCCAGCACCGGTTCCAGCATGGCGATCGCGTTCGGCACGTCCAGTCGCTCGAACAGGGCCGCGGCGCGGGCGATGCCCAGCGTCGTGGGGGTCTGCTCGGTCGAGGGGGTCACTCGCCCATTCTCGGCGAAATGCCGCAATTCATCTGCGGATTCCCCGGAAAGCTTCCCGTCGGGCACGACGCCGCCGCACGATCACCGCGAGGCACACCAGGGCCGCCGCCACCAGCGTCAACGCCGCCACCGAGAACCACCAGGCGGCGTCGGTGGTGCCGATCTGCAGCAGGATCGCCGCGACCATGCAGGAGATGATCACCCACCACAGCACCACCGTGACCCGGTCCACCGGCGCGCCGACCCCGGCCGCCCGGACATGCGCGTTGGTGGCCGAGACGGTGAGCAACCGCACCGCGAACCCACCCAGGGCGGCCGCCCCGAGCAGCCACGCGAGCCATCCGGCCGGCGCGACGGTCGCGCTGAGCAGCAGAAGCAGGCAGAGCGCGAAGCCGATCGCCGCGATCCGCTGCCGGCCGGTGGTGAGCACACTCATCAGGTACGTACGCAGGGAGCGGTCCAGCCGAGCCACGAAGTAGGCCGCGAACCCCATCGTGACCAGCGCCGACCCGCCCGCCAGCAGGCGCGCGCCGGACACCGAGAACTCGGTCATCCGCCAGCCCACGTACGCCAGCACCGCGAGCAGCACCGCCGTGTAGACCAGGAAGCGCCGCAGCGCCACGTCGAGCATGAACCGGCTGGCCTGCTGGCGCGGGTCGGAGCGCAGCGCCCCGGCCAGTCCGCTGGCCCCCCGGGCGAGCCGGCCCAGCGCGAACGGATTGCGGTGCACCACGTCGAGGGTGGCGAGCTCGTGCTGGGCGACCGCGTTGTCGGGCTCGATCGCGAGCGCGTCCCGCAGCGCCTGCCGGGCCCGGTCGGTGTAGTCGAGTTGCTTCATCACCATCGCGTAGGTGATCCGGAAGTCCGCCTCGTTCGGGTCGAGCTGAACCGCGAGCCGGGCCGCCTGCTCGGCCTCCACCGCCCGCCGCCCGTCGCCGAGCAGGGCCCAGGCCAGCCGGTTGTGCCGGTACGCGTTGTCCGGTTCGAGCCGGGTGGCCCGCTGCGCCACCTCGATCGCCTCGTCGTGCCGGTCGAGCCCGGTCAGGGCCCGGCTGAGCGCGCCGAGGGCCTCGGCCGAGTCGGGCGCCACCTCGACCGCTCGCAGCGCCACCTCGTAGGCGAGCACCGGCTCCTTGCGGGCGAGCTGGGCGTGGGTCATCAGCACCAGGGCACGCAGGTTGTCCGGCTCGGCCGCGAGCACCGGGCCCAGCAGGTCGGCCGCCGCGTCCGGGTCGCCCCGCTGGAACTGCATGGCCGCCATCGCGACGGCCGTGCCAGTTTCGGTCATGGCTCAGTCTCGGTCACTGCTGAGCCGAGGTGGGGAGCCAACCCGCCGAGCGGGTGTGATCGTGCGGCTCGAACCACGGCATGGTCGCGAACGCCCGCACCGGGAAGGTCCCGAAGCCGGCGATCCGCGGTGGCGCGGCCGTGAACCGGGCGCCGAGCGGCGGCAGTTCGCTGAGGTTGGTGAGGTGCTCGACGATCGGGATCTCGGCGGCCAGCAGCACGCTGTGCGCGGGCCGCGCCCCACCCGGCACCGCGTCGTCGAGGTTGGCCGCGTCGATGCCGACCAGGGCGGCTCCGCGGTCGGCCAGCAGGCGGGCGCCGGCCTCGGTCAGGAACGGCGAGTCGACGCCGTACCGCTCGGACGCCCAGTGCCGGTCGGCGCCGGTGTGCAGGAGCACCGCCCGGCCGGCCACCACGTACGGCTCGAGGTCGGCCGCGTCGATCCCCCGGCGCTCGGCGCCGACCAGCCGGACCACGACGGCGGGCAGGTCGGCGAGCCGGCCGAGCGGGATGCCGGCCAGGTCGGCGCCGTCGACGTAGCGGTGCCGGGGACTGTCCAGATAGGTGCCGGTCTGCCCGATCAGGTCGATCCGGTCGAAGCTGAACTCGGTGCCCTCGGCGTAGGCCGCCCGTGACTCGGCCCACGTGCGGTAGGCGGAGATGACCGGGGCGGGCAGACCGGGGTAGGTGGTCATGCCCGACTCGATGACGTGACTGAGTTCGACGTACTCGATCCGGCTCTCGCTCCGGCCTTTGATCGTCGCCGGCGCACCGAAGATCCGCACCGCGGTGAGGGCGACCCGATCGACGTTGCGCAGGCCGAGCGAGGTGACCAGGCAGGCGGCGATCTCGGGGCGGGTGACGTCGGCGTGCGGCACCTCCACCAGCAGGCCCCGCGCCTGCAGGTGGCCGCCACCGGTCAGGGTGAGGTCCGCGTCCAGCTCCGCCCGGTACAGCAGCACGGCAGCTCCCTATCGCAGTTCGATGATCGCTTCCACGATCAACCAGATGCCGAAGATAGCGAAGAGAACGGCGGCGCCCCACTTGATGGCCTTCTCCGGAAGATGTTTGCCGAGCAGCCGGCCCACCAGAATGGCGAGCGCGTCGGCCGCGACCATCCCGAGCGTCGAACCGACCCAGGTGCCGAACCAGCCGTGCTGCGTCGCCAGCGTGATCGTCGCGAGCATCGTCTTGTCGCCGAGCTCGGCCAGGAAGAAGGCACCACCGACGGCCCAGATCGCCGAGCCGGTGGTGCGCTCGGCCTTGGTCTTCTCGTCGTCGGTGAGCTTGTCGCCGCGCAGCGTCCAGGCGCCGAAGGCCAGGAACGCGATGCCCGCGACCAGCGAGATCCAGCCGGTCGGCAGGGTGGCGCCGAGGCCGTAGCCGATGCCGACGGAGACGAGGTGCACCACCGCGGTCGCGATCGTGATGCCGATCAGAACCGGCACTGTCTTGAACCGGGTGGCGAAGGTCAGCGCCATGAGCTGCGACTTGTCGCCGAGTTCGGCGACGAAGATGACAGCGAAGCTGAGCACCAGCGCGGCGAGGAATCCAGACAAAGAAAAACTCCCGGTCTCATCGTGACCGGGAGGAAGTGTGCCCAAGGCGACCCCGACCCGGCCGTCGTGAAAAGCACAGCCAAGTCGAAGGTCTCGCTCGCCCCCGAAATCGGAGGCCGCGCGGCCGGACGCCCGAGAGCGTCAGCATGTCGACCGCGACGTTGGGAGCTACTCCCCTTCGCGTGATCGAGTCTAGCCGCTGCGGAGCGCCGGCCGGCCGGGAGGTGGTGCGGCTCACCCGGCCGGCCGGATCGTCACCGTTGGATCATCGCCCGCTCCAGTGCGGCCCGCGCGGGGTCGGCTTCGGCCCGCTTGCCCTTGCCGTCCACCGGGCCGCTGCCCGGTTCCGGCGCAGGCACCGGCTCGCACCGTTTGTCGGACCGCTCGCCCGCCTTGCGCTTGGGCAGCGCGCCGGTGGCGAGGTAGTCGGCGATCGTGTTGTCGACGCACTCGTCACCGAACAGTGAGCCGGCGTGCGTGGTGCCGCCGACGCCCTCGACCAGGGCCGAACGGGGGAACCGCTTGCGCACCTCGAGGCTGCCGCTGAACGGGGTGGCCGCGTCGAACGTCTCGCTGATCAGCAGGATCGGCGCCACGGTCTCGCCGGAGACGGTGGTCGGGATGCCCGGCTTGCCGGCCCAGGTTCGGCACGGCGCGTTGTACCAGGCGTTGGCCCAGGTCTCGAACGGCGCCCGGCGGTGCGTCTCCCAGTTGTCGGAAGTCCACTTCGTCCAGCTCAGCGGCCACTGCACGTCGGAGCACTGGGTGGCGAGGTACATCGCGTACCCGTTGTCGCCGCCGGCCTCCAGGGAATTGTTCTTGTCGTAGAGCTTCTTCAGCGGTTCCGGGTCGCGCTTGCGCACCCAGTCGGAGAACGCCTGAGCGATCTCCTCCCAGCCGAAGACGTAGTAGCCGGCCTGCAACAGCACGTCGGTGAACTCGGACGAGCCGATCTTCCCGCCGGCCGGCTTCTTGGCGAGTCGCGCCCGCTGGCTGTAGTAGAGCCGCTCGACTGCCTTGCCGGTGCGGCCCAGGTGGTAGATCCGGTCGTACTTGGCGACCCAGGCAAAGTAGATCTTGATGTTCTTGTCGAACGCGAGATCCTGGTCGAGGTTCGAGTCGTACCAGACGCGGGTGGGGTTGACGTTGCCGTCGAGCACCATCCGCCGCACCCGGGACGGGAACATCGTCGAGTAGACCTGGCCCAGGTAGGTCCCGTACGAGAAGCCGTAGAAGTTGATCTGAGTCGCGCCCAGAACCAGGCGGATGCTCTCCATGTCACGCACGGTGTCCTGGGTGCGGAGGTGGTCGAGCAGCTCACCACCGGCCGCGGCGCAATCCTTCGCGTACTTCTCGGTGCGCTTGAGCCACGCCGTCTCGATCGCGGTGGTGGTCGGCACGTACTCCGGCCGGTTGTAGCCGGCGTAGTCGCTGTCGCAGCTCAGCGACGGCTTGCTGGCGCCGACCCCGCGCGGGTCGAAACCGATCCAGTCGTACGCGCTGCCGGCCTCCTTCGGCACCAGCGACCCGATCACCGAAAGTCCCTGACCCTTGGCGCCCGGTCCACCCGGGTTGACCAGCATGATGCCTTGGTACTGCTTCTCCGGGACGGTGTGCTTGATCCGCGAGACAGCCAGCTCGATGGTCTCGCCGTCCGGCTTCTTGTAGTCCAGCGGCACCGTCACGAAGCCGCACTCGGCCTTGCGGCTGAGCAGCGACGAGTCGGTGCAGGTCGTCCAGGTCAGCTTCGGGTAACCGGGCTTGAGCCGGGCCTGCGCACCGGCCCCGGTCGCCACCGCACCGCTCGCCGCCACGGCAAGCGCGGCCGCCGCCGCCAGAAGTCTTCTCCGCATCCTCAAGCCCTCCATATAGGTTTTGCCCCCATATGCTGCGGCGTGGGCGGCCCTCTTCAGGACCGCCCACGCCGGTTTTCACGAAAGATGGGCCGTTTATCCGATTCGTGACCTCAGCCGTTGGGCCAGTGTCGCCACCGCCCCGAGCACGGCGACGACCAAGCCGTAGACCAACGCGGTGCGGTGCAGACCCTCACTGGTTGCCGCGAGACCGGCGATCACCGCGGGGACGCTGAAGGCGGTGTACGCGATGGTCAGCGCCACTGCGAGCAGCTCACCCCGCTCGTGCGGCGCGGCCAGCAACGCCAGCGTGCCGAAGGAGGCGAGGGCGGAGGCGCCGAAGCCGACCCCGGAGATCACCGTGCCGGCCGCCGCGACCCAGACGTTCGACCACTCCAGTCCGGCGACGCTGATCAGCGAGCCGGCCGTGAGCAGGGCGGCGGCCACGGTGAGAACGCGCGGGGTCGGGAGCTTGCGCATGGCGTACGAAGTGATCGCGCCGGTGCCGCACAGCAGCGTCACCACGAAGCCGCCGACCAGGTGGTTGGTCAGCCCGAACACACCGGCCGCCACGGACGGACCGAGCGAGAGGTAGAGCCCGCCGATCGCCCAGCTCGCCACGATGATCGGCGTGAGGGCGAGCACGTCACCCCGCAGCCGGGCCGGAACTCCCAGCTTGGGGGCCAGCGAACCGACCGCGCCGGGACGCCGGGCCGAGGTCTCCGGGATCCGCGCCACCACTATCGCGGCCGACCCCATGGCGGCCAGCAGCAGCGCCCAGACCAGGTGGGTGGGCTCGGGGGCGAACTGCACGAGAGCGCCGCAGCCGAGCGCGCCGACGGCCAGCCCGGCGACCGGGGCGATGCCGTTGATCAGCCCGGCCCGGCCCGGGGCGTGCGGCGGGTTGAGGTCGACCAGGGCGGCGCCGAGCGTGGTGAGCGCGACACCGGTGGCGATGCCCTGCAGGAGCCGAGCCACGAGCAGCACCGTCACATCACCTGCGGCCAGGAACAACACCAGCGAAACGGCCTCGAGCGCGATCGCCGCGGCCAGCACCGGCCGGCGCCCGACGTGGTCGCTGAGTGCGCCGAGCGTGAGCAGCGCCCCGATCAGGCCGACCACGTAGACCGCGAAGACGACGGTGAGCGTCGTCGCCGAGAAGCCCCAGAGGTGCTGGTAGACGACGTAGAGCGGGGACGGCGCGGCGGACGCGGCGGCGAACGTCACGAAGATCGCCGCGATGGCCGCGAACGCGACCGGGTGAGACAACCGCTTTCCGCGGACAGCGGGTGGCGCTTCGGCAAGGGTGGTCATGTCTCCCCCGATTCTTCGGACAGACAGGTCTGTCTGACTCGCCGAGACTAGACAGACCTGTCTGGTATCGTCAAGCCATGTCACCCGCGTCACCCACCACCACCGCCCGCGGCACCGGGCGCAAGCCGTCCGCCCGCGAGCGCCTGCTGACCGCCGCCGACGAGCTCTTCTACGCCGAGGGCGTGCACACGGTCGGCATCGACCGGATCATCGAGCGCGCCGGGGTCGCCAAGGCCTCCCTCTACAGCTGTTTCGGCAGCAAGGAGGAGTTGGTCCGGGCCTATCTGGAAAACCGGCACCAGATCCGGCGGCAGCGGATCCTGGCCGGCCTCGAGCGGTTCGAGAGTCCGCGCGACCGGCTGCTCGGCGTCTTCGACGTGCTGGGCGCCCTGACCGCCACGCCCGGCTTCCGAGGCTGCCCCTTCTACAACGCCAGCGCCGAGTCGGTGGCCGAGGGCGGCGCCGTCGAACAGGTCTCCAACGCCAACCGCGCGTGGACCAGAGGCCTGTTCACCGAGTTGGCCCGCGACGCCGGCGTCCCCGACCCGCCGGCCCTGGCCGACCAGTTGATGATCCTCTACGACGGCGCCTCGGTCGGCGCCCGGATGGACAAGCAGCCGGGCGCCGCCACGCTCTCCCGCCAGATGGCCGAGCACATGCTGAACGCCGCCACTGCCTAGCGCTACGGCTTCGCGTGATCGAGCGGCTCGGCGACGCCCGTCGCGGGAGTGAACGGCTGCGCGTCGGCCAGTTCGGCCTTGACCTCGGCCTCGTGGGCCACGAACCCGGTCGCGACCGTCCCGGTTGCCGCGGTCGGGGCCTTACGGCTGCGCAGCAGCGAGAGCAGGGCGCCGACCACGGCCATCGCGATGGCCATCCAGAAGACGATCACCAGGCCGTCGTGGAACGGGGTGGCGATCAGACGCGGGAAGAACTGCAGACCGGTCAGGGTCGCGGCGTTGGCCGGGGGCAGGGCGCCCAGCACCGTCGGGCCGAGCAACTCGCCTATCGGGTTGAAGCCCAGGAACGCGGCGAACAGGGTGCCGACCGGCGGCAGCTGGGCGATCGCGTCCGCGGTCTGGGCCGGTACGCCCTGGGCCGACAGGCCGGTGCTGAGCGTTCCCGGCAGCGAGTCGGCCAGGCCGGCCACCATCAGCGAGAAGAAGACGCCGATGGAGAGCACCTGGCCGGCGTTCTGGAAGGTGGCCCGCATGCCGGAGGCGGCGCCGCGCATGTTGGCCGGCACGCTCGACATGATCAGGGACGTGTTCGGCGCCGCGAACAGGCCGCCGCCCAGGCCGTTGATGAAGATCAGGGTGGCGAAGACGGCGTAGTTGAAGTCGCCCGGCAGCAGCAGGAGCCCGACGAACGAGACCGCCATCACCAGCAGGCCGCCGGAGGCGAACAGGCGCGGCCCGAACTTGTCGGAGAGGTAGCCGGCGAGCGGACCGGCGGCCAGGAAGCCGATAGTCATCGGGACCAGATAGATGCCGGCCCACAGCGGGGTCGACTCGTAGTCGTAGCCGTGCAGCGGCAGCCAGATGCCCTGGAGCCAGATGATCAGCATGAACTGGAGGCCGCCGCGGGCCACGCTGGCCAGCAGGTTGGCCGCATTACCGCTGGTGAAGCCGACGTTCTTGAACAGCTTGAGGGGGAACATCGGTTCCGGCACCCGGGTCTCGATGACGCCGAACCCCACGAGCACCGCCGCGCCGCCGATCAGGCCGGTCAGCACCCACGGGTTCGACCAGCCCATGGTGTGGCCGCCGTACGGCTGAATTCCGTAGGTGATCGCGGCCAGCACGGCCGTGAGGCCGATCGCGAACGTCGCGTTGCCCCACCAGTCGATCTTCGCGGGGCGGCGCTGGCCGGTGTCGTGCAGCGACCGGTACGCCCAGATGGTGCCGAGCACGCCCAGCGGGATGTTGACCCAGAAGATCGAGCGCCAGTCCCACTCGGCGAGCAGGCCACCGAGCACGAGACCGATGAACGAGCCGGCCAGCGCCGAGACGATGTTGACGCCGAGCGCCATGCCACGCTTCTCGGCCGGGAAGGCGTCGGTGATGATCGCGGCCGAGTTGGCCATCAGCATCGCGCCGCCGACCGCCTGGAGCACCCGCCAGCCGATCAACCAGATCGCGCCGCCGCCCCCGTCGAACGGGTCGAGCGACAGGATGACGCTGGTGATCGTGAAGATCGCGAAGCCGGCGTTGTAGATCTTGACCCGGCCGTACATGTCGCCGAGCCGGCCGAGCGTGACCACCAGCACCGCGGTGACCAGCATGTAGCCCATCAGCATCCACAGCAGATAGCTGACGTTGCCCGCGTCGAGCGGGTTGACATGGATGCCCTTGAAGATCGCCGGCAGCGAGATCAGGACGATCGACGAGTTGATCGTCGCGAGCAGGTTGCCGAGCGTGGTGTTCGACAGCGCGATCCACTTGTACCGGGGGTGGTCGACCGTGATCAAAGTGAGCCCCTCAAATCGACTGTTCGGTGATCAGCTCGCCGAGCCGCTCCAGCGCGGGCAACGCCGCCACGATGGCCGCGTGGTCCTCCGCCGGAAGCTGTTCCAGCAGGGCGGACAGGGCCCGGGTGCGACCCTCGCGGCGCTTGGCCACGGCTTCCCGGCCGGCCTCGGTGATCGTGACGACCACGGCCCGCCCGTCGTCGGGGTCGCTGCCCCGGCTCGCGAGGCCCTCCTTCTCCAGCCGGGTGACCAGCTGGGTCATCGCGGGCTGGCTGACCCCCTCGGGAACGTGCAGCTCGCAGAGCCGGTGCGGGCCCGACCGCTCGAGCCGGCGCAGGGTCGAGGCCGCGGTCAGGCTCAGCTCGGATCGCGGGGTGAGCCGGCGTAGCACCTCGTAGAAGCGCTCGAAGCCGCCGGCGATGGCCACGTCCACCGGCGAAGGGTTATCTGTATGCCGCACTCAATTTTTATATCACTAGCTTATGAACCGGCGCTCCGGCGGTGACGAAGCGCTCATTACTCGCCGGTAAATGTGGCAAATAACTCGAACGTGCCGTTTTCGCCTTCGCTCCCCGGCGCGCCACTGATGACAGCATGCCGTCATGGACGAGCAGACCTTCCGGGACTTCGCCGACCATCTCGCCCCCGGAGCCCACCTGCTGCCGGTCGCCGAGCGCGCCTACCGCACCTCCACCCGCACCGACGTCAAGCACCGGACCGCGGTCGGCACCCGCCCCGGCTCCAACGTCACCGCCTGGGGCAACTCCTGGCTGCACCCGCACATGGGCACCACCACGGGCGAACCGCACGCACCGCAGGACTTCATGATCGCGTTGCGGCACGTGGCACTGACCCTCGACGCCGACCCCGGCTGGCGCTCCTGGTGGCTGCGGTCCGGCCTGACCGCCTGCGAGCTGGGCATAGTCGCCGAGGGCCGGCTCGACCACCTGCGTCCCAGCGCCGACATCCGCCGCTTCAACGACCGGTTGCGCGCCAACTTCACCTGCGCCCTGCCGTCCGGCGACGCCGACCTGCCGGCCCGGGCGGCCACCGAGGTGCTGTCGATGTTCGAGGTGATCAGGCAGGCCATGTCGCTTCCCGGGCTGCCGCCGACGCCGCACGTACCGAGCCTGCCGGCTGACGTGCCGGAGGTGGCGGTCACCACCAAACACCTGCCCGAGCGGCCGGGCGAGAGGGAACACCAGGGCTATCTGACCCTCACCCAGATCCAGGAGTTCTTCGGGTGAGTCGGCCGCACTGACCACCGAGCTCGGCACGACGACGGACTACTATTCCTCTTCGATGGACACGCGGCCCCCGGAGACCAGCAGTATCACCTGGTCAGAAGCGCCGACGGAGATCGTCGTCCGGGAGCCGGAAACCCCCTGGACGGCCACCCCGCCGCCGGTCGAGCAGACCCGCCTCGCCGGGCTCCTCTGGGTGCTGCCCGCGGTGGTCGCCACCGCGCTCGGCGTCTGGCGGCTGACCGTGCCCGCCCTGTGGGCCGACGAGCTCGCCACCTGGGGTGCCGCCCGGCTCAGCTGGACGCAGCTGCGCGAACTGACCGGCAACGTCGACATCGTGCTGGCCCCCTACTACGCGGCGATGAAGGCGTACACCTCGATCGCCGGCACCTCGACGGTCGCCCTGCGCCTTCCCGCTCTGCTCGCGATGATCGCGACCGTCCTGCTGACGACGGCGCTGGGCCGCCGCCTCGGCGGCCCATGGGTCGGCCTGTTCGCCGGGCTGATCTACGCTCTGCTGCCGGTCACCTCCCGGTACGCCCAGGAGGCCCGCTCCTACGCGCTCGTCGTGTTCGCCGCCACGCTCGCCACGCTCTGCCTGACGCGCCTGATCGAACGGCCGACCGTGCTGCGCGCCGCGGCCTATGCCGGCGCGACGATCCTGACCGGGCTCAGCCATCCGCTCAGCGCCCTGCTCGTGCTCGCCGGCCACCTGGTGGCGGTCGCCTGGCGCCGTGACTGGCGCACCGCCCTGCACTGGGGCCCGGCCGCCCTGCTCGGCGGCCTGCCCGCCCTGGTGCTGACCGCACTCGGCAACGGCCAGCGCAACCAGCTCTCGTGGATCAGCGTGCTGACGCTCAACCTGATGAAGCTCGTCCCCGAGCGCATCTTCATGTCCGGCGCGGTCGCCGGCATCGTGCTCGGCCTGGCCATCCTGGGCGTGCGAGCGGCGCCCAGGACCGCCACCCTGGCCGCCGCCGGCTTCGTGCCGATCCTGCTGCTGTTCGTCGTGGGACTGGTCCAGCCGATCTGGGCGGCCCGCTACGTGCTCGTGGCCCTGCCCGCCCTCGCCGTGCTCGCCGCCGCGGCTGCGATGCGCTTCGGCGCCCGCCCCTCGGCCGTCGTCGTGCTGCTGCTGGCTCTGGTCGGCTGGCCCTACCAACTCGACTCGCGGGCCCCGAACGGCCACTCCGAGGACTCCGAGAAGATCTACTCGGTGATCCACCCGCTCTACCGCCCCGGCGACGTGGTGGTCTTCCCCGACACCCACCCGAGCATCCCGTGGGCGGCCCGCGACATCTACAACCGCTACCTGCCGACGCCCCGCCCGCCCGACGTGCTGATGACCAGCCCACAGCGCACCGACGGCCGCTTCCTCGCCACCGAGTGCCCCGGCGCGACCTGCCTCGGCAACCCGCCCCGGATCTGGGTGGTGCGAGTCGACAACAGCGCCGACCCGTACGCGAACATGAATCCCGCCAAGCGCAAGCGCCTGACCGACGGTTACCAGCCGGTGCAACGCTGGAACTACCTGCTGCTCGGCATCACCCTGCTGGAACGCAAGCGCGCCTGATCTTCGCCACCATCGGCCCCTGGCGGAGTGGCTGCCCGTCCTGGTTTGCGCCACCGGGACTTTGGTCCTGCCAGGACGGGAGTTCGGGCCCGGGTCCACCCGCGCCGACCGGAGGAGTCTCAAAGGCGAAAGAAAAAG
>NZ_BOMM01000015.1 GCF_016862195.1 Paractinoplanes ferrugineus
GGGGGAGTACATCTCGGCGAGCCGGGTGACCACCCCGCCGCTCGTCGAGATCCCGATCAGCGCCTGCGGGTTCTCGCGCAGCCAACCGGTGAACTCGGGCTCCTTGATCGGGCAGGTTCCGCCCCCGGTCATGGTGCCGACGCAGCGCCCCTCCCCGTCGGCGTCCTCCCAGGTGGCGAAGGCCGGCTCGGCGCGCACCGGGATGCTGAGCCGCAGATGGCTCTCGACGATCGCGGTCTCCTGCTCGCACTTCTCGTCGTCGGACTTGAGCTTGAACAGGGTGCAGTAGTCGGGACCGGACAGATAGAGCACTGGTTCGACCACGGCGGCGTCCGCGGCCGAGTCGTACGAGTAGAGCTTGGCCGCCGACGTGACCGGCCCCTTGCCGAGCAGGTCGGCGAACTTCGGCGGCCGGCCCACCGTCGGTGACCGCAGCTCGGCGTCGGCGAACGCCGCCGACGACGAGCCGTCGTTGGCGTCGTTCAACGCACCGAACTGGACCCGGCCGGCCGCCAGCTGCGGGTCGGTGAGCGGCATGGTGAGCGCGGTCGTGCCGTCGACGGTCAGGTAGGCGGTGTCGCCCCGCACGGCGACTCCGGCCCGGTGCGTGCGTCCCGGCCGGAACGCGGCCGAGGCGGCTTTCCGCTCGCCCTTGACCTCGCCGTCGTCGTTCAGCCCGAGCCGGACGTCGGCCCGGCAGAACGACGCCTGGTAGCCGCTGGTGTCGACGACCCGGAACCAGATCATCGCGCAGGCGCCCTGGTCGAGCACGGTGGCGTCGACCTCGATCGTCTGCTCGCCGCCGAACGTCTCGGTCGGCCCGGTGCACTCGTAGACGCCGGACAGGTTGGTCGTCGCGACCATCCGGTTGTTCTTGAAGGAGCACCAGCCGGCGGCGTCCTCGTCCACCGGTGTCGGTTTCCACTGACCGGGGCGGTCGAGCCGGTCGATGAGCGTCGGCCGCTGAACCCCGGTCGCGGCGGCCACCGCCGGGGGCCTACCGGCGGTGCCGCTCGCGGCGGCCGCCGGCCCGCTCGAGGCGCCGTCCCGGAAACTGGCCGGGTCCGCCCGCAGGGTCGCCAGCATGTGCATGCCGAGCAGGCCACCGCCGACCAGTACGATCGCGGCCACCGCGGCGGCGACCAGGACCCGGCCGGGCCGGCGCCGGCCGGGCCGGGCATCGGTGCGCACCCGCTCGGCCGGCAGAGCCGCCACCGCGGACGCCGCGGCCTGCAGTTCGGGACGCCGGGCCAGTTCTCCGCTCGGCCCCGACGCCACCAGCCGGTCGAGCAGTTCGTGGGCGGTCGGGCGGTCCGCCGGCTCCTTCGCGAGGGCGCTCGCGACCAGCTCGCGCAACGGGCCGTCGAGGCCGGTCAGGTCGGGTGGCTGGGTGAGGATGCGGCCGGCGGTGGCGGCCGGCGAGTCACCGCGGAACGGGGTCCGGCCGGTGGCGGCGAAGGCGACCAGCACGCCCCAGGCGAAGACGTCGGCGGGCGGCCCGGAGTCCCGGTCGTCGAAGCGTTCCGGGGCCATGTAGCCGACCGTGCCCACCATCTGGTCGGTACGGGTGTGCCGGCTGGTCGCCTCGAGGGCACGGGCGATGCCGAAGTCGATCACCTTCGGGGTGCCGAGCGAGAAGAGGACGTTCTGCGGCTTGAGGTCGCGGTGGATCACTCCGGCGCCGTGGATGGCGGCGAGCGCGGTGGCCACCCCGACCGCGACGCTGTGCAGGGTGCCGCCGGACAGCGGGCCCTCCTGCTTGATCACCTCGTGCAGGCTGGGACCATCGACATATTCGACCACCAGGTAGGGCGTGGCGTGGTCGGGGTCGGCGTCCAGCACCGCCGCCGTGCAGAAGCCGGGAACCTCGCGAGCCCGGTTGACCTCACTGCGGAACCGGCCGCGGAACTCGGTGTCCCACGCGTACTCGGGCCGGATGACCTTGACCGCGACGAGTCGCCCACCGGGCCGGCGTCCCAGGTAGACGGCGCCCATGCCGCCTTCGCCGAGCCGGCCGAGCAACTCGTAGTCGCCGAGCCGGCGCGGATCGTTCGGCAGGAGGGCACGCGTCACGCGCAGCACGATACCGCTCGATCGATTCCAGCTCCGGGCCGCTAAGCCCGCCGGAACAACCAACCGGCCAGGCCGAGCGCGGCGACGGCGATCGCGACCCGCAGCGGCCGCTCCGGCAGCCGCCGCACCAGGATCGGCCCGACCCCGCTGCCGAGCAGGCAGCCGGCCGCCATCAGACCGGCCGCCACCCAGTTCACCGGTGCGACCACGGCGTAGATCACCGCCGCCGACAGGTTGGCGGCCCCGAGCGCGATGCTCTTGACGGCGTTGGTGACGGGAAGCGGCTCGGTCGCGGCCACCGACAGGATCGCGAGCATGAGTACGCCGGCGGCCGCCCCGAAGTAGCCCCCGTACACCCCGACGAGAAACACCGCCCCGCCCAGCACCGGCGCCGGCATCCTCCGGTGCCCGGCCCACTCCCGCAGCCGGTCCCGCAGCAGGAGCAGCACCGCACCGAGCGCCACCAGCACCGGCACGATCCGCTCGAACGCCGCCGAGGGGGTGACCAGCAGCAGGACCGAGCCGCCCAGCCCGCCGCCCGCGGCCACCGCCGCCAACCGCGCCAGCCGCCGCCCGTGGCCACGCAGCTCCGGCCGGGTCGACGCGGCGGTGCCCACGGTGTTGGACAGCAGAGCCACGGTGTTGGTGACGTTGGCGGCGATCGGCGAGATGCCCACCGCCAGCAGGGCCGGATAGGTGGCCAGCGAGGCGAGCCCGGCCATCGACCCGGTGAGCCCGCCGCCGACCCCGCCGAGCATCAGCACTGCTGCATCGCCCGGCCGCATCCGGCCACCGTACTGCCCCGGGCCGCCGCCGCACCGTGCGCCCGGCCGGCCTGCCGGCGTCGGGGTGCCTAGCCCGCCGCTCGGGCTCGGGCCGCCACGGTGAAGCGTTTCCCGGGGTTGGGGCCGGGCGTCGCGGTGATCCGCAGCGGGCGGGCCGGGGCGGTCAGATCCAGGTGGCGCAGCAGCATCGCGGTGGTGGCGACGGCAAGCACCTCGGTCATGCCCGCGCCCAGGCAGGTGTGACTGCCGACGGAGAACGGGGCGTACACCGACGCGCGCCGGCCCGCCGCGAAATCGCGGTCTATGTCGAACCGCTCCGGGTCGGCGAAGTGCTCGGGCAGCTGGTGCGGGACCGACGTGGCGACGAGCACCCGCCGGCCCCGCTCGATGCGAAATCCTTCGAAATCGAAGTCCGCCAGCACGGTACGGGCGGAGCCGGGCGCCGGTGGGTACACGCGCAGCGTCTCCAGCACGAGGCCGTGCAACGCCGGCAGGTCGCGCAGGCCGGTGAACGAGCCGTCCCAGGAGTCGGCCTCGGCCCGCACGCGTACTCGCACGTCGGCGTGCTGGGTCAGGGCGTACACCAGGAAGCTGTACAGGTAGGCGACGGTGTTGATGCCGGCGAAGTAGCCCTGGAGCGCCATCCCCGCGCGTACGTCGAGGGGGTAGATCTCGCCGTTCTCGTCCGTCGCCGCCAAGGCCCGGTCGAGCAGGTCGGGCGGCCCGGCCGTGGGATGGTCGGCCCGGTCCTGCAGGGCGGCCCTGGCGAAGGCGAGGATGTCGGCGCGAGCCCGGCGGTAGGCCGGCCACTGCAGCGTCGCGGCCGGCCACTTGCCGGCGATGGTCACGTCGAGGACCAGCTCGAACGCGGACCGCAGCTGTTCGAAACGGGCGGCCGAGCTCGCGCCGGTGAAGGCGATCGTCAGCTGGGCGGCGGCCAGGCGCTGGCAGCGGTCGACCACCGGCAGCGCCGACTGCCCCGCCCACTCCCCCAGCAGGCGGTCGGTCTCGGCGGTCACCCGCGCCCAGCGGGCCGCCAGCAGATCGCGGGAGAGGCCGGAGGCCAGCACTTTGCGCAGGTGGCGGTGGGGTCGGCCACGCAGGACGTGCACCCGCATGCCGAACTCGCGGTCGAGGCCGCCGAAGCTCTCCTCGCTGGAGAACACCTCGTCGCCGTGCTCGAGCAGGAAACGGTTGGCGCGCTCCCCGGCCATGATGACGAAGGCCTGGTTGAGAGCCCGCACCCGATAGACCGGGCCCATCTGCCGGTAGGTGTCGACCAGGAACTGCTGGACGTCGCCCATCATCCGCAGGGCGTTGCCGAGCACGGGCAGTCCGGGCGCTGCGGGAGGCGGGGTCACCGATCCATTCTGGACCGCCCGCCCCGGCGCGGCCATCGGTCTGTCGATCGGCGGCCCGAACGGACGGACCTATCGGCCCCTCAGTGCCGGGAGCAGCTGCCGATCATGAAAGCGTGATGACCGTTCTGCGCTCCCTGAGCATCCGGGTCAGCCTGCTGCTGTCCGCCGGGATCGCGCTCGCCGTGGCGCCGCCGTCGGCAACGCGTTCCGCTACTGAGCGGTTGCCGCGTCAAGCAACCGGGTTGATGATGGCCTTCAATGCCCGACGAAGGGTTGGGAGGCCGCAGTGTCCCTGCTCACCGCGCTCGACCGGAAGAACACCATCGCCCCGGCGGGCTACAGCCGCTGGCTGATCCCGCCGGCCGCGCTGGCCGTGCACCTGTGCATCGGTCAGGTCTACGCGACAAGCGTCTACAAGAACTCGTTCATCAAGCACTTCGACGCCAGCCAGACCTCGGTCGGCATCATCTTCAGCATCGCGATCGTCATGCTCGGCCTGTCCGCGGCGATCGGTGGCACCTGGGTCGAGGCCAACGGCCCGCGCAAGGCGATGTTCGTCTCCGCCTGCTTCTGGGCGGCCGGCTTCCTGATCGGCGCGCTCGGCATCGGCACGAAACAGTTGTGGCTGGTCTACCTCGGTTACGGCGTGATCGGCGGGATCGGGCTCGGCATCGGTTACATCTCCCCGGTGTCGACGCTCATCAAATGGTTCCCCGACCGGCCCGGCCTCGCCACCGGACTGGCGATCATGGGCTTCGGCGGCGGCGCGCTCATCGCGAGCCCCGCTTCGCGGCAACTTCTCTCGGCGTACGACCCGGGTTACGACCCCGGCGTGGCCACCTCGGTCGCCGACGGGCGGGCCCTGGTCATGCTGTTCGTGACCCTCGGTATCGCGTACTTCCTGATCATGATGTTCGGGGTGGCCAACATCCGGGTGCCGGCACCGGGGTGGCGCCCGGACGGCTGGGAACCGTCGAGCACGGCGGCGAAACCCCTGGTCACGACCGCTCAGGTGACGGCCGCGAACGCCATCCGTACCCGAAGCTTCTGGTTGTTGTGGATCGTGCTCTTCTGCAACGTGACGGCCGGCATCGGCATCCTCGAACAGGCCAGCCCGATGATCCAGGACTTCTTCCGCGAATCGGGCGGCGTCTCCGGTGTCAGCGTCGCGGCGGCGGGCGGCTTCGTCGGGGTGCTGTCACTGTTCAACATGGCCGGCCGGTTCGCCTGGTCGTCCACTTCCGACCTGATCGGCCGCAAACCGATATACCTGGTCTACCTGGGCGTCGGCATGGTTCTCTACCTGCTGCTCGCCACTGTCGGTGACGCGGCGACCGTACTCTTCGTGCTCCTGGCCGGGGTGATCCTGTCGTTCTACGGCGGCGGCTTCGCGACGGTGCCGGCCTACCTGCGCGACCTGTTCGGGACCTACCAGGTCGGCGCCATCCACGGCCGGCTGCTGACCGCCTGGTCGGCGGCGGGGGTGGCGGGGCCGCTCATCATCAACGGCTTCCTCGACGCCGAGGGCAAACCGGGCACACTGACGTCGTCGGCCTATCAGCCCGCCCTGTTCACCATGGTCGGGGTGCTCGCCGTCGGCTTCGTCGCCAACCTGCTGATCCGCCCGGTCCCCGATCGCTACCACGAGCCGCCCGCCACCGAGGCCGCACTCAAGGAGGCCGCCGCGTGAACACCCAGTCGATCCGTCTGCTCGTCTCGTGGCTGCTGGTCGCCGTCCTGCTCGGCTACGGCATCGTCCAGACCCTGATCACCGCCGCCAAACTTGTCGAGTAGTTCACAACCAGGTCAGGGCGCCGAAGCCGGCCGGAACGCGGTCGCGGGCGTCCGGCCGCCGCGCCGGGCCCCGGCCGATGACGTCGACGCCGGCCGGGGTCACCAGGGAACGCTCGAACGAGAGCACGACGAGGTCGCCGTCGTCGCTGACATGCTCGACCTTCCACCGGCTCGACAGGACCTTGAGCACACCCCGCCCGCGCCACGTGAACACCCCGGACCGCTCGTCGAGCCGGTCGACCCCGGCGATCCGCCGGGTCGCACCCTGCCTCGTCCGGTAGGTGACCACGTCGCTCAGCCGCAGCGGCTCGCCGGGCAGCGTCTCGTAAGTGAAGGTCGGGTCGAGACGCCGCCCGGACAGCCACATCGGAAACGTGGTGGCGAGCACCCGCCATCGACCGGGCAGCGTCTGCCGCAGCTTCACGCCACGAACCGGGTGCGGCGCCGGGCCACCAGGAAACCGACGAAGCCGAGCCCCACCAGCAGGACCCCGGCGCCGGCGAGGACGGCACTCTTCGAGCCGGTCAGCGCCAGGCCGCCGCCTTCCCCTCGGCCATCTTCGCCCTGGCCCTGTTGGCCTTCGCCCGGTTGGCCTTCGCCCTGTTGGTCGGGCCGGGCCGCGCTCGTGGTGGCCGGGGCACTCGTCGCGGTCGGGCTGGTCGTCGGGCTCACGAGTCGCAGGTAGGCCAGCCCGATCGCCCGTCCCGGTGTCGCGGACAGCTTCTCCACCGGCTCCAGGCTCAGCGTCGTGCCCGTGCCCCGCACCGGCGCCGCGCCGCCCCGATCGCTCGCCTTGGCCAGGCCCTCGATCCCGCCCCGGTCGGCGCCGTACTCCGGCCCGTACCACTGCGTGATCACCGAGCCGACCCGATCGGCGGTCGCGTCGGGCGTGGCCGCCACCTCGAAACCGGCCAGCCGGTAGAAGCCGTGCACGTCGATAGTCTGCTCCACCCGGCACCACGCACCGTCGAGATTGGAGTCGACGTAATACCAGCAGTTACCGAAGGTGCGCGGCAGATCAAGATCATTGAGCACATGCACCTGTACGACGGCACCCTTGACCGGGGCGATCCCGTTGCCCGACACCCCGAGCGTGACCGGCGCCGTCCCGCCGGCCCGGATGGGCACCGTCACGACCTTGCCGTCGGCGCCCACCAGGTCGGCCGGAATCGGCCGCGGCTCCACGGTCTCGGCCAGGGCCGCACCGGGCAGGGCGAGAACGCCCGCGACCAGCGCGACCCCGATCGCGCCCAGATATTTCCGCATGTCGAATTCCCCCGTGTCGATGAACAGCGGGTCATCCTACAGGTCTCGCACCGACCGACGACCGGTGAAGCCGGGCGTTGCCCAACTCCTGGGTCATGTGCTTGGCGAAGTCGTATCGGGTCGCCGGGTCGAAGGTCGGGTCGACCACGAGCACCGTGCTGGCGGTGTGGCGGTTCCACGGGCCGGTGTAGCGCTCATTGATCCTCGGCCGGCTGGCGCAGGCCACCTCGCCGAACGTCGGGTGGGCGCGCTCGAACCACCGGGCGATCGCCGGGTAGGCACCCGATCAGGGTGGACGGTGCGCTGCCGCCGCCGAGGTCGGACACGTCGGCCGGGCCCTGGCGGAGCCGGTCGCGCAGGGCGTCGAACTTCGGCCGGGCATTGCCGCTGAACGCACACCTCGCGCCGGCCTTGTCGCACTCGGGGTCGACGTTGCCGTCGATGACCAGGGCCCGGACGTTCTCCGGGAACAGGTTGGCGTAGGTGGCGCCGACCATGGTCCCGTACGAGAATCCGATGTAATTGATCTCGCGGTCGCCGACCGCCTTTCGCAGTTGATCCAGGTCTTTCGCCACGGTGAGCGTGCTCATGTGCTCGAGCACCGGACCGGCGTCGCGCACGCAGCCGGCCCCGATGCCGCGCGGGTCGAAGCCGACGATGTCGAAGCGGGCCCGCACCTCGGGCGGGACGAACTGGTCGGCGGCGGTGACCAGGCCGCGCCCGGCGCCACCCGGGCCGCCGGGGTTGACGAAGATGGTGCCGATCCGGCGGGCGGGGTCGTCGGCCGGGCGGCGGCCGGGCGCGATCGTGGTGGTGGCACCGCTCGGTCTGTCGTAGTCGAGCGGCACGTCGGCGGCCGCGCAGTCGAATCCGGTCAGGTCTTCCTCGGTGCGGCGGACCACCGCACGCCGGCCGCGGCGGCGGCGTCTGCGGGGACCGGCGCGGCGGTCACGGCGAGGGCGGCGGCGGCCGGGACGGCGAGCAGTTTGCGGAGCATTCTCCGGGCACGTCCTTCCGGTGGGAAGTGAGGACCAGCCGTCAGCCTGGTACGTATCGAAGTTGATCTTGATCCCGCCGATTCTTGTCGGAGGGGTGCGGCATCATTCGCCCATCAGTCGAACGGGGAGGATGCATGGCCGAGGTGATCGTGCGCGACGAGACAATGGCCGGTCGCGCCATCGACGAGTGGGTGCTGCCGGATCTGCCCGACCGGATCACCGCGCGTGAGCTGGTGCGCCTGCGGGTGCGCGAGGAGGTGGCGCGCCGCGACGCCGGTCCGGCGCGCCGTGACACGTTCCGCGGGTTGGTGCGCCCGGCCGACGGGTCCCGCTCCCGGCTCGACTGGGTGACCCAGGCCGAGATCGCCTGCGCCGGGTTCGCGAGCAACGCGTTCGTGATGATCGCCGGCGACCGCCAGGTGGCGGATCTCGACGAGGTCATCGACCTCGAGCGGGCGCACGCCGTGTCGTTCCTCCGGCTGACCCCGCTGGTCGGTGGCTGATGGACACCGACCAGTTGAAAGCGGCCGCCCAGGCGCTGGCCGACCGGATCATCGCGGGCGAGCCCGGCCGGGTGCTGGCCGGCGAACCGCCGCTGGTGCGCCGCCTCGCCCTGCTCTACGTCCACCGGTTCATCTACACGGAGGACTCCTCGCTGTTCGGTTACTTCGGGGCGGCCCTCACGGTCGCCGAGGACCTCGAGACCCCGTGGGCTCCCGACGACCTGCGGTGGTCGCTCGATCTGCTGCTGAAAGACCAGCCCGAACGCACCCTCACCGACGCGCTGTTCTGGGTGCCGGCACTGATCGCGACCCAGCTCGACCGGCCCTGCCCGGCGGGTCAGGAGGACCGGTTGCGGGCCGCGTTCGACGCCCTCAACCGCAACCCGATGATCTCCCCCAGCCGGCTGCAGCGGCTCGCCCGGCTCTACGGTGCGGCGCTCGGCCGCCTCGACGGAGGTGTGCCCGGTGACCTGATGATGGCCTTGACCCAGGCCCGCACGGACGGCGCCGCCCTGCTGCCGATGCTGGCCGAGCCCGAGGTCCAGGAGATCTGCCGGTACGCCGCCGACCTGGCCAAGGTCGTGCCGACCAGGACGTGGCTGCGCGCGGCCGACGAGAGACTGGCCGCCTCCCCGCGCGCCAAGGAGGCCGTGACTCGCCTGCTCACTCTCTATCGAGGTGGCGCCTACCCCGTGCCCGACCATGTGGACGCTCTGCTGCGCGGACTGGTCTGGTTGCAGTCCCGCGACCCGGCCGCCGAGAGCACAGCACTGCTCAGTGACGTCGCGACCGTGGTCGGCTCGCCCGCCCGGCGCGGCGGCGCCATGGTGGTCGCCGCCAAAGCCGCGGCCGCCGTCGTCGAGGTGCTGGCCACCCGCCCCGGCGACGCACCGGTGCGCGCGCTGGTGCGTCTGAGCCTGACCGTCCGCAGCAAGTCGCTGCTCCCCCGCGTCCGCGGCGCCGTCGAGCGGATCGGCCGCGAACGGGGCTGGCAGCCCGGCGAGGCCGCCGAACTCGCCGTCGACGACCACGGCCTCGACCCCGCCGGACGACGCATCTGGCCGCTGAGCAACCTCCCACCCGGCAGCCTCCCAGCCGGCAGTCCTCCGCCCGGCAACCTCCCACCCGGCGGCCTCCCACCCGGCGGCCTTCCGCCCGGCGATCTCCCAGCCGGCAGCCTCCCACCCGGCCGCCTTCCGCCCGGCGGGGATGACGGGCGTGGTGGTGCCGAGGGGGTCGTCGAGGTTGTCGGTGGCAAGGCTCGGCTGCGGGCCGTCCGCGCCGGCGTGCCGCTCAAGGTAGTGCCGACGGCCTGGAAGGGCGCCCTGGCCGAGGCCCGCGCGCAGGTCACCGGGATCAACAAGACGCTGGCCGTGGAGCGGCTGCGGATCGAGGGTCTGTTCTCCCAGGAGCGGATCTGGCAGTGGGACATCTGGCAGCGGCGATACCTCGAGCACCCGCTCACCGGGGCCACCGCCCGGCAGCTGATCTGGCAGGCGTCGCCGGACGGTTCGCGGTGGTGCTCCGGCCGGCCCGAACCGGCCGGCGACGGCTGGACGCTCTCCGGGCTGCCGGAGAAACCGGGCGCGGGCTGGCAGGTGCGGCTGTGGCATCCCGCACTCGCCGGCACCGCCGAGGTCGCCCGCTGGCGTGACCGGCTCGCCGCCGCCGAGCACAGTCAGCCGGTCAAGCAGGCGTTCCGGGAGGTCTACCCGCTGACCCCGGCCGAGGAGGAGACGCGGGTCTACTCCAACCGGTTCGCCGGGCACATCCTGCACTACCGGCAGACGAACGCCCTGATGCGCGAGCGCGGCTGGGCCGCCGACTACCTGGGCCAGTGGGACGGCGGCTACCACGGCGAGGCCAAGAAGGAGTTCGGCGGCGGCGAGTGGCAGGCGGTGTTCTTCCACGACTGGGTCGAGTCGAGCACCTGGGCGCAGCCGTTCTGCGCGACCGACCAGGTGCGCTTCGGCCGGCGCGACGGCCGGGCCTGGGCCATCACGCCGTTGGCCGAGGTGCCGCCGCTGGTGTTCAGCGAGGCGATGCGTGACGTCGACCTGTTCGTCGGCGTCACCTCGATCGCCGCCGACGACAACTGGCGCGACCGCGGCGAACACCGCGACTACTGGCGGAGCGCGGCGTTCGGCGCCCTGACCCCGCGCGGCGAGACCCGGCGCGACGCCCTCGCCCGGCTGCTGCCCCGCCTGGCCCTCGGCCGGTGCTCCGAGCTGCGGGAACGATTCCTGCGCGTCGAGGGCAAGCTCGGCGCCTACCGCATCCACCTCGGGTCGGCCAACATCCTGATGGAGCCGGACGACGCCTATCTCTGCATCGTCCCCGACCGCGGCCGGGCCGGGAAGCTCAGCCTTCCCTTCGACGACGACCCGGTGCTCTCCGTGATCCTGGCCAAAGCGATCCTGCTGGCCGCCGACGACAAGATCACCGACGAGACCATCACCCGCCAGCTGCACCGGAACCGGCTATGACAGGTTCCGGGCCACCGTTGCCGGCACGCTTCCGCCGGGCCCGCGCCCAGACCCGGGCCCGCGTCCCCACCCGGGCCCACGCCCACACCCGGGCCCGAGTCCGCGTCGGCGCCCGCGTCGGCGTCGGCCTCCGCGGGCCGCGGTCATCGGCCGGCCGGGGCGGAGTGGCTTCGGGCGGAGTGGCTTCGGGCCGCGCGGCGGCGGGCGGCCCACAGCGGTGCCAGGGCCGCCGCCAGCGCGGTCAGCACGGCGGCGAGCACCGCGGGCGCCAGCCAGCCCGGTTCGCCCCGGTCCGGCTCGGCGGTGATCGTGGCGGTGAGCCAGTTGCTGATGTTGTCGACCCGGGCGCTGTTGTCGCCGCCCGCGTGCGGGCAGCTCGGCCCGGAACTCACCACGGCGACCAGCACCGGCGGCTTGCCCCTGGGCTGGCGGAAGTACGGCCCGCCGGAGTCGTGCAGGCAGGGGCTGGTGTCGGTGTGCGGGGCCCGGCCGGCGGTCTCGATCAGGGAATCGCCGACCAGCCCGACCGTGAACTGGCCGGTCTGCAGCCGGGTCGCGTGGCTCGCCTCGTCGTCGGTAAGCAGGCCGAAGCCGGCCAGCCGCACCACCTCGCCGGGCGTCGGTGCCTCGATGCCGATCTGCAGCGGGGTGATGTCGGTGATCGCGGTGTCGAGCTCGGCGAGGGCGACGTCGGTGCGGTCCGACTGCTTGACGTCCACGACCTCGACCTCGTGGCCACCCGGGCCGGCCACCCGGGTGCGGCCGACGGTGGCGGTGGTGCGCTCGGCGACGGTCCGGCTGACCCGCTTGCCCGACCGGTCGCGGAAACAGTGCCCGGCGGTGATGACCCAGCGCGGTGCGACCAGTGCGCCGGAGCACGAGCTGTCCCGGGTGCCGTCACCGTCGGTCGGCAACCCGGTCATGGTGAGAAGAACCGCGAACGGATACGCTCCGTCACGCGCGTCCTGACCGTTCGCGATCGCCTCCGCCGGCCGGCCGGCCAGGGCCGTGATGCCGACGGTCACGAGCACGATCACCAGACACCTGTGCAGGACCCTGAACAAGGAACCCCTCCCGTAGGTCACGTTGCGGGGCCCCATGATCCGGTTGCGGGTGTCAGACCGCTGTTAGCGGCGTCCTTATGAATTCTTTATCCGCGTTGTGCCAGGGTGACGGCGTGCGGGTGCTGGTCGCTGAGGACGAGAAGCTGATGGCTGACACGATCGCCGAGGGGCTGCGCCGGCTTTCCATGGCCGTCGACGTGGTCTACGACGGTGACAGTGCCCTCGAACGGCTGGGTGTGAACCGTTACGACGTCGCGGTGCTCGACCGGGACATGCCCGGCCGGACCGGCGACGAGGTGTGCCGGTGGATGGCCTCGTCGGGGCTGACCACGAGGGTCCTGCTGCTGACCGCCGCGGCCGGCATCCGGGACCGGGTCGAGGGTCTGGGCCTGGGCGCCGACGACTACCTGACCAAGCCGTTCGCGTTCGCCGAGCTGGTGGCCCGGCTCCAGGCGCTGTCCCGGCGGTCCGCCCCGGCCCTGCCGCCCGTGCTGGAACAGGACGGCATCGTCCTCGACGTCACCCGGCACACCGCCGCGCGCGACGGCCGGGTGCTGTCTCTGTCGCCCAAGGAGTTCGCCGTGCTGCACGTGCTGCTGCGGGCCGGCGGCCGGGTGGTCAGCGCCGAGGAACTGCTCGAACAGGCGTGGGACGAGCACACCGACCCGTTCACCAACGCGGTCCGGATGACCGTCATGACGTTGCGCAAGAAGCTCGACGACCCGCCGGTCATCCACACCCTGCCGCGCACCGGATACCGGCTCGGCGCATGAGGCCCGCCCACCGGATCCTGCTGCTCTGCGCGGGCCTGCTGGCCGCCGCCCAGTTCGTGCGCCCGACGGCCGGCCTGCTGCTGGACATCTTCCGCGAGTTCGGGCCGTCCCTGTGCGGCCTCGACCCGTCGTTCGTCTGCGGGCGACCAAGCCTGGTGATGACTCTCGCCGTGCTCCCGCCGATGCTGCTCCTTCTCGGCGCGGCCTGGGCGGCGGTGAACTGGTGCGTGCGCCCGATCCGCGACCTGGCACCGCTGATCGCGAACGTCGGCCCGCAGAACCTCGGCCACCGCCTGCGCCCCGGTGCCGGCCGGGACGAGATGTCGGTGCTGGGCCGGGCCATCGACGACATGATGGACCGCATCGCGATCGGTTACGAGGCGCAGCGCCGGTTCGCCGCGGACGCGTCCCACGAGTTGCGCACGCCCCTGGCCGTACAGCGCATGCTGATCGAGGTGAGCATGGCCCGCGAGCTCACCGAGGAACAGTTGACGCTGCTCACCGCGCAGTTGCTGGAAACCAACGAACGTAACGAACGCCTCATCGAGGGCCTGCTGGTGCTCGCCGAGAGCGACCGGGGCCTGCTCGCTCGCGTGCCGATCCGGCTCGACCGGATCGTCGCCACCACCATCGAGAAACACCGGGCCGCCGCCGACGACAAGGGCGTGACGATCACCAGCCACCTCGAGCCGCGCATCGTCGTCGGCGAGCAGGTTCTGCTGGAACGCCTGGTCACCAACCTCGTCCAAAATGCCATAAAATATAACAGAGCTGACGGTACGGTCGAGATCGCCGTCGCCGAGGACCCGGCCCTCACCGTGGCGAACACCGGGGACGACGTCCCGCCGGACGAGGTGGCAGCCCTCTTCGAACCGTTCCGCCGCCGCACCGCCGCCCGCATCGACCACGGCGGCGGGGCCGGCCTGGGACTGGCGATCGCCCGCTCCATAACCCGCGCCCACGACGGCATCATCGCCGCGTCCTCCACCGGCCACGACGGCTTGCGCGTCCAGGTGTCCTTCCCCGCCGCGCCGCCCCACACCCTCGCGCCGACCTCCCCACCCCCGTAAACCGCCGGCCCAGCCCTCGCGCTCCGGTCCCGTCCGACCGGGCAGCCCAGCCCCAACCCGCGGCCCAGCCCCAAGCCGTGCCTCAGCCTCAACCCGCAGCCCAGCCCCCGAGCGCGGCCCAGCCCCGGGCCGCGGCTCGGCTTCAAGCCCGGACCGGACCTGCGGCCGGCTGGGACGGCAGGTCGGGGCGCGAGGCCGCCGGCCGCGTCGTTCGGGTCTGCTGGGCGGCGCGGAGTTCGCTTATTTCGGGACCGGCGTGAAGCGGGCCTGGACGGGCACTTTCGTCGAACCGCTCAGCACGGCGAAGTTGACTGCCAGGTGGACGGTCGTGTCGTCGGGGGCGCGCTCGATCGGGAGGTCGTAGGTCCATCCGGGTCCGGCTTCGACCTCGGCCGGGCCGGTGACCGGGCCGGTCCAGTCGCCGGCCGGCTCGTAGTAGCCCCGCCACGCGGTGACCCGCACCGCGACCGTGCCGAGGTCGAGACGAAGCGGGTCGGTGCCGCGGTGGACCAAGCGCGCGGTGGTCGGCGACGCGACGTCCACCGCGACCGCGGCCCGGGGGAAGTCGGTGAGCCGCTCGATCAACTGCCGCGATGCCTCAGCGAGCCGAGCCCACGCACCGGCGCCGTCGACGCCGCCGTCGAGGGAATCGGCGTCGGCCGGGGCAGAGGCGGGGGTGGGGGCAGGGGCAGAGGCGGGGGTGAGGCCGGCTATCGAGACGGGGCCGGTGGCGGGTAGCTCCAGCACCTCCTCGGCGGCGCCGGGGCGGGGAACGGGGTGTGGTGGGGAGGTGGGGGTGACGGCTTCGATCAGGGCCTGGAGGGCGGTCAGCTCGGGGGCGGGGAGCTTGCCGGTGAACCAGCCGACGCCGGCGGGGCTCACGCTGCGCCAGCCGGTCAGGGTGCCGTCGGCGGACAGTTCGACGCTTTCGGCGACGGCGGGGGTCTGCCGGCCGTCGGCGATCACGAGTCGCAGGATCATCGGCGTTTCGCCTCCCAGGTGCCGCCCAGTGCCCGGCCGAGGATAGCCATGAACTCTCCCAGGTGGCGCGGCTGGGCGCCGTGGTCGTGGGGGTCGGACACCCGGCTCTGGTCGCCCATGACGGAGCCGCTGGAGTAGCTGAGCACCTGGATCGTCTCGTAGCGGTCGGTGTCGTCGGGCAGGGCGGCGTTGAGGTCGAAGAGCAGGTCGCCGGTGAGCGTGACGGCCGGCTTGCCGGGCACCGAGGGTGGGCCGACGACTCCGGGGACGGCCGGCACGGTGGTGGTCGCGAGTGTGGCGTATTCCTGCACGATCCGCTGGGCGAACGCACCCGGTCTCACTCCGGCGGTGACGGTGGCGGCGAGGGCGCCGGCCGAGCTGCGGGCCACCATGGCGGTCTGCAACTGGGTGGCGATCGTGGCGGGGGTGGGCGCGGTGGCCGGGGCGGGGGCGCCGGCCGGGCCGGTGGTGTCACCGACCGGCGGTTCGTGGCCGGTGACGCGTACGTAATCGCCGGGGTGCAGTTGATATTCGTCCTGCAGGCCGATCAGGTGACCGAACTCGTGCGGGATGGTGTTCTTCGCGTCGGGGTCGGCGAGGTACCACTCGCCGGCGTTCGCCCGGCCGGAGCCGGTCAGCACCTTCACCTGGTTGGCGTCGCCACCGCCGCCGCTGGTCATCTGGAAGTCGATGGGCAGCGAGTTGCCGGAGGCGGCGTCCACCCCTTGGTATTGGTTCCAGGTCGCCGGCACATAGCCGAACCACGCCCCGGGCGGCGGCGGTCCGACGAAAGTGACCTTGGCGGTGACCAGCATCCGGGTCTTCTGGATCTCCCACGAGTAGTGCGAGCCCTCGGCGCCGACCATGCTGTAGGTCGCGCCGCCGACGACCTCCGTCCACTGCCTGTCGACCGCGCCGGTCAGGGAGCCGGGTGACGCCACGTCGAGGGCGTCCCAGGTGGCCTTGTCGGCGGTGCCGGTGGCGGGCAGCGGCGGCACCCGCCCGGTCTGGAAGGCGCGCAGCGCGGCCAGCGTCTTCGGGCCGAACGCGCCGTCGTCCTTGAGTGCCGGTGACGCCCCGGCGGTGTTCAGCTTCTGCTGCAACTCGTGGACGGCCGGCCCGCCGGTCAGCCCGCCGACGCCGGTGAAGGGGTGCAACGAGGTGCCGGCCACTTGCGTACCCAAGGAATTCGCCGTGCCGCTCGTGGTGTTCTGCTCGACCTGCGTGCCGCCGGCGCCTTCGGGCGCCAGGAAACCACCCTTTACCCCGGAATCCAGGGCGGTCCACATCGCGGCGTCGACGGTTGCGGTCGGGAAGCGGTGCAGGGCGGCGATCTCGTACGCGATGACCGCGCCGAGCATCGGTCCGTCGAAGATCGCGTTGATGATCAGCCGGGGGCTGGCCCCGACGGCGTTGAGTTTCTGTTGCGCGAACCCCACGTCGGTGCCGGTGGCGCCGCTGGCGAGGACCACCCGCACGGGTGCCGGCAGGGCGGCGAAGGCGGCGTCGATCTGCGCCTTGGTGACCGGGTCGGCGACCCCGGTGACCGGCACGATCCCGGCGCCGGTCTGGAAGTTGCGGACGGCGGCCTCGGTCAGCGGGCCGTACTTCCCGTCCTCGGTGAGCGGCGCCGCCGAGGCTTGCAGCCGGCTGAGCTCGACCTGGAGATCCTGCACGGAATCCCCGTGCGCTCCCGACGTGACGCCACCGCCGGGTGCCGGCGGCGCTCCCCCACCCGGCGCCGGCGGCTGCCCGACGAACCGCGCCACCTGCGCGTTCCCGGCGAACTGCCCGAGCTCGCCGAGCGCGGCCCCGGCCGGTGCCCCCGGCAGCATCCGGGCCATCGCGGCGTTGCCCGCGGCCAGCAGGATCCGCGGGTCGGGGCCGAGCGTGTTGACGTCGGGCGTGTCCTGCGGCTTCAGGACCCGCTGAGCAGCGATGTCGGACACGGCACGACCCCCGGGCGGTTGGGCGACACGTCGAGCTTCGACCGCCGGGCCGTGCCGGCCAAGGGCGTTCGGGCGGTCTTTCGCGCAGTCCGGTCCGGCGCGCACCGTTCGAGGGGGGTACAGCTGGTACCTCTCAACGCGGACGCCGTACCCATAGCGTCGTTCTCATGAACGAGGAACTGGTGCTCAACAACGGTGTCGTGATGCCCGCGCTCGGCTTCGGGGTGTTTCAGAGTCCGCCCGAGGAGACCGCGGCGGCCGTCGCGGAGGCGTTGCGGGTCGGCTATCGGCACGTCGACACGGCCGCCGCCTACGGCAACGAACGGCAGGTCGGCGAGGCGATCCGGGGTACGGATGTGTTCGTCGAGACCAAGATCTGGGTCAGCGACTACGGGTTCGACGAGACGCTGCACGCCTTCGACAAGGCCACCCGCAAGCTCGGCGTCGACCGCATCGACCTGCTGATCCTGCACCAGCCGGCGCCCGACCGGTTCGAGCGCACGATCGCGGCCTACCGGGCGCTGGAGAAGCTCCTCGCCGACGGCGGGGTGCGGGCGATCGGGGTCAGCAACTTCATGCGCCACCATCTGACGGAGCTGCTGGCGCGCGCCGACGTGGTGCCGGCGGTCAACCAGATCGAGCTGCACCCGTACTTCAGTCAGCCGGATGTGCAGAAGGCCGACGCCGAGCACGGCATCCTGACCCAGGCCTGGTCGCCGATCGGCGGGATCACCTTCTATCCGGGCTGGGGCGAACAGCGGCGCAGCGTCCTGCAGGACCCGGTGATCGGCGAGATCGCGGGTGCGCACGGCCGGACGCCGGCTCAGGTGATGCTGCGCTGGCAGTTGCAGCACGGCCGGTCGGCCATCCCGAAGTCGACGAACCCGGGCCGGATCGCGGAGAACTTCGACGTCTTCGGCTTCGAGCTCAGCGACGAGGAGATGGGCCGGATCGACGCCCTGGACCGGGGCGTCCGCAACGGGCCCGACCCGGAGGAGCCGCGCGACATCTTCGACCGGGTCATCCCCGAGGACTGAGCGGCGCGGCCGGCTCGGCGGGCACACGCGCGGCGCAGCGGTGGACGGGGACCGGCGAGGGGCGTACCTTAACCGGTTCAGGCATTGAATTTTATCGATCTTAGGGGTCGTCATGCGCCGAGCTGTTGCCGCCACCGCGACCGTTGCCGTCGCGGCCGGTGCCGTTCTCGTCAGCGCGATCGCCGCCCAGGCCGCCGCCGGCTGCCGGGTCAGCTACGCGGTGACCAGCCAGTGGCAGGGCGGGTTCGGGGCGACCGTCGACGTCACCAACCTCGGCGACGCCCTCAGCGGCTGGCGACTGACCTGGTCGTTCCCGGCCGGGCAGAAGGTCACCGCGCTGTGGAACGGGACGGTGAGCCAGTCCGGCACCCAGGTCACGGTCGGCAACGCGACCTGGAACGGCACGGTCGCGAGCGGCGGCAAGGCCTCGGTCGGCTTCAACGGCACGTGGACCGGCGCGAACCCGGCGCCGACCGACTTCGCGCTCAACGGCGTCGCCTGCGACGGGGGCACCGGTCCGACCCCGACCCCGACGACCAGCCCGACCGGCGGGCCGACGCCCACGCCCACCCCGACACCGAGCCTGTCGCCCACGCCGACGCCGACGCCCACCGGTGGGCCGGTGAAGGTCCTGGGCCAGGTGAGCACCGTCGGGCGGGTGCGGGACAACGGCACCTCGGTCCAGTTCACCTGGCCGGGCACCTACTTCGAAGGGCGCTTCCGCGGCACCGGCGTCGGCCTGGTCCTCAACGACTCCACCAACGACTACGTCGTGCAGGTCGACGGCGCGACGGTGGCCACCCTGGTGACGCCGGGGCGGACCACCTACTGGGTCCGTGGCCTGGCGAGCGGCGACCACACCGTACGCCTCGCGAAGCGCACCGAGAGCCCCTACGGCGCGGGTGAGTTCGGCGGGCTGGTGGCGGACAGCGGCGGGACGATCCTCGCGAAACCGGCGCTGCGCAGCCGGCAGATGGAGTTCATCGGCGACTCGTGGACGGCCGGCTACGGCGACATGTCGACGACGCGTGACTGCAACAGCAACGGCGGCGTCACCCGCAACACCAACGCCGACGTCGCGTTCGGGGCGCTCACCGCCAAGGGCTTCAACGCCGACTACCAGATCAACGCCTGGTCCGGCATGGGCATGGTGCGGAACTACAACGGCCAGGGCACCGACAATTTCCGTACGTACTACGACACCGACCTGCAGGCCGCCTACTCGAGTCAGGCGTGGCCGGTGCCGAGCACGTGGCGGCCCCAGGTGGTGGTCATCGGGCTCGGCATCAACGACTTCTCCACCGCGCTCAACGCCGGCGAGAAGTGGACCACGATCGACCAGCTGGCCGCCGACTACCGCACCGCCTACAACGGATTCCTCGACAAGCTGCGGGCGCGCTACGGGAGTTCGACCTACATCGTGCTGACCTACCCCGACCTGTCCTACCAGACGACCGCGTTCGCCGATTCCGTCCGGCGGATCGTGACCGACCGCAAGGACGCCCGGATCTCCGCGCTCTACTACGACAACAACGCCCTCGGCATGGACCTGCTGGGCTGCGACTGGCACCCGTCGCGGCACGACCACCAGATCCTCGCCGACGCGTTGACGCAGCACCTGAGGACACTGCCACTGGCCTGGTAGGACTACCATCCCTGACACTCGGTCGAGGTGGGGGACATCGATGACGGTGCAGGTGAAGTCCGACCATTTGCGGGTGGCGGCCCGCAAGCTGCGGGAGGAAGCCGCCGAAAGCCTGCGCCGGGCGGCGGAGCAGCTGGCGGTGCCGGAGAAGCAGTACGGCGTGGCGGCGGCCTTCGACCACTACACGACGGCCGCCGCCTACCGGGCGTACGCCACCGCGATGGAGGAGGAGTTCCGCCTGCTCGAACAGGCGTGCCGGCAACTGGCCGACGCCCTCGAGCAGACCGCCGGCGACTACGACCGGGCCGACAAGGCCTCGGCGCATCGGGTCGGTGGGGTGCGGTGAACGAGGAGAACATCGGCAAGCTCAAGCACGAGCAGGGCAACATCCACGCCGCGACCGGGGTCTGGGGCACCGACGAGCTGGCCGGCGGATGCGCCGCGGCGGCCGCGATCCCCGGTTTCGCCGGTGACTCGGGCACCGTCCACGACATCGCCGGCAACATCGGCAGGACGCACGAGATCGCGACCAAGGCGTGGGAGAGCATCCGGGCGGTCGGCTACGACGGTGGCGGCATCGGGGCGAGCTGGGTGGGTGACGCCCACGTGGCGGCGCAGGACGCGGTGCGGGCCCTGATGACCGACATCGACAGCCTGACCGACGCGATGCGAACGATGCCCGGCCGCCTCCGTGACTACGCGTCGGCGCTGGAGCAGCACACGCCCGCCGACAACGGCGCCGTCGACGAGCTGACCGACGTCGCCGAGCAGGCCTCGAGGATGACCGCCCTGGGTTTCCTCCCCGACTTCGCCGACTACGACGGTCAGAAGATGGCGGAGCTGCAATTCCGTGGAGCGCAGGCGGTCGACGCCCGGGTGACGGCCCACGAGCAGATCCGGGACCGGGGGCGCGACCTCGCCTCGGTGCTGCGCGACAACGCCGGCCTGGCCCGCGGCCGGCGGTTGCGGGACTCGCCGATGAGCGCCCTCGACGAGATCGTGGTGGCCGAGGCCGGCAACAATCCGCTGTTCCAGGGCAACGGCGTCCTCACCCTCGCCCAGGAGGAGCGGGCCGCCGCGGCGATGAGCGGGCTCGGCGACGCCGACCGGCAGCGGATGATGGGGCTGCTGGGTTCGTCGCAGTCACCGGAGCAGCGGGCCTACCTGATGAAGATGCTCGCCGCGGGCTACTCGGTCGACGACGTGGCGAAGTTCAACGGCATGATCGCGGCGCA
Organism: Paractinoplanes ferrugineus; assembly: GCF_016862195.1. Taxonomy (GTDB): domain Bacteria; phylum Actinomycetota; class Actinomycetes; order Mycobacteriales; family Micromonosporaceae; genus Actinoplanes; species Actinoplanes ferrugineus. The sequence continues at coordinate 21,021 of NZ_BOMM01000015.1, forward strand.
CGGCGCCGACCCGCGCTGGCTGGCCGAGCACCTGACCCCGTTCACCATGGATTCCGACAGGCGCACCGGCGCCGACGGCAAGCAGTGGAACACCTTCGACGGGGCCCAGTGGACCCAGGGTCAGTACCCGACGTGCGTGGCCTCGTCGACCGTGGCCGCGCGCGCCGCCGTCGACCCGCTCTACGCCCTGCAGCTGACCACCGGCGGCCACCCGGGTGATCCGGCCCTCGACAACCCCGACGCGTTCGCCCAGCGCCTGCGGGAGCAGCAGGAACAGGTCTACGACGACGGTCGCGGCTGGACCCAGAAGCTCCCGGTCATCGGGTCGGACGGCATGTCCAACGACCAGTCGGAGACGATCGCCGACGAGCAGATCGCCCCGCGCACCGGCGCGTCCTATCGGAACGTCGACATGGGCGGTTCGGACGCCCGCTACGACCGACTGCCGCAGATCGAGCAGGCGGTCGACGAGGGCTACCCGGTTCCGGTCTCGACCCGCGGCGACGAGGGCGGCCACCAGATGATGATCGTCGGCCACCAGGGCGACCAACTCCAGATCTACAACCCGTGGGGCTACACCTACTGGGTGAGCGAGGACGCGTTCATGGCCGGTGACATCAGCAACGGCACCGAGGGCCTGCCCGGCAAGCCGATGTCGGTGCGCCTTCCCACGGAGGTGAAGTGATGCGGTTCCGCACCGACGAGCAGGCCCTGCAGGACGACGTGGCCGCGCTGCTGGCGGCCGGCGACTTCACCGACTCGCTGGTGCCGGCCGCGCTGCAGGCCGACCGGCTCGGCGTCGACCCGCGCTCGCTGGCGTTCCTGGCCGAGGTCGTGCGCCGGGGCGGCCTGGACTACGCGGCCCGGCTGCCCGAACCGCTGCCGACGCCGGAGCAGACCGCCCTGGTGCGCCCGTGGCTGGCGATCGGGGCCGGCAGCGACCGCCTGGCCCGCTGGCTCGACGCGGTGGCCGCCGTGCTCGAGGCGCGCCACCTCAGCGGACGGTGACGTTCCAGGTCACGGTGCGTTTCCTGGCCTGCGTGGCGGGGTTGTCGCAGCCCTGGAAACAATAGGACAGCGTCACCGACGTGCTGCCGGCCTTCGACGCGTCGTACGTGAAGAACTTGGTGCCCTCGCCCCCGCCCAGCAGCGGGTCGCGCACCCGGTCGAGCAGGCCGTCGTGGCGTGTTCGCTCGGCCGGCGTGCCGAGCAGCCCGGCCGCGTCGCCCGCCGCGGTCCACGAGTCGCCGACCGATCCGCCGCTGGTCGGCACGGCCAGCGAGAACCGGTCGCCGGCGTCGACCGGGACGCTCAGTTGCGACTCGGCGAAGACCGCGCCGTAGACCTGGTGCCGGTAGACCGCGACGCCGGCCCAGGCCAGGCCGGCCAGCACGACGACGGCCACGACGGCCCGGACAATGACGCGCGCGAATCCAGCCACGACCGGCAACGATAGCGATCAGGCTCGAGACCGCGGTATGGCAGGGTTGGTCGGGTGTCGAGCGCAGAGCTTTCGGTGACGGTGACGGACGAGGTCGGCCTGCTGGAGATGACCAGGCCGCCGGCCAACCACATCGACGAGTCGCTGCTGGGCCGGCTCGTCGACGCCGCCGTGGAACTCGACGGCAAGTGCCGAGTGCTCGTGCTCGCCTCGACGGGCCGCCACTTCTGCGCGGGCGCCGACCTCGGCGAGGGCGATTTCGTGCGGGACCGGGCCGCCGCGGCGGCCGGGCTCTACCGGCACGGGAAAAGGCTTTTCGGCGTACGGACCCCGATCGTCGCCGCCGTGCAGGGCAGTGCCGTCGGGGGCGGGCTCGGGCTGGCCTGCGCCGCCGATTTCCGGGTCGCCGAGGCGTCGACCCGGTTCGTGGCGAACTTCGCGCGGCTCGGCTTCCACCAGGGCTTCGGGCTCAGCGTCACGCTGCCCGAGCTGGTCGGCCGCCAGTTCGCGACGGACATGCTGCTGACCGCCCGGCGGGTCGGCGGCGAGGAGGCGGTCCGAGTCGGGCTGGCCGACCGCCTCGCCGCGCCGGGCCGGGTGCGCGACACCGCCTTGGAACTGGCCGGGCAGATCGCCGCGTCGGCACCGCTGGCCGTACGTTCCATCCGTGGCACGCTGCGCGGTGACCTGGTCGAACGGGTCGGGGCGGCCCTCGACCACGAGCTCGCCGAGCAGCGGGTGCTGTGGGCGACCCGGGACAGCGCCGAGGGGATCGAAGCCAGCCTCGAGCGCCGGACCCCGGCCTTTCTCGGCGAATAGCGATGGCCGTCGGATCGCCGACGCCGCCCGGCCGCGGGTCCGGCCTACTATGGCGCCGAGGTGGACCGATGGAGAGAAGCTTTCTGCCGTCGAGGGACGGCTTCGCCTTCGCCAACAGGTGGCCGCGTCAGCCCGCGGTGTCCCTTTCGACGCCCTTCGGGCCGGTCGGGGTGGGTAACGCCGCCGGCGGGCTGTGCGGCGGAATGGTATTCGCGGCACTCGACTACTGGCACGCGGAAATCGCCACGCCCGCCGATCAACCGGGCGCGGATCATCCGCTCTACCGGTTCTTCGTCCATCGACTTGTCGATTCCTGGCATTTTCCGGCGGGCCTCGTCCAGTACTACCGATGGATGAACCTGCCGGACGCCGACGTCGGTTTCTCGGTGCGCGGCCGCCGTGTCCTGGTCGCGCGCGGCCTCCGCCGGCGCACCGTCGAGGTGCAGTGGGCACGGATCGCCAAGGACCTCGACCGCTCGGTGCCGGTGCCGCTGGGCGTGGTGACGGCGGCCTCGCGGGATCCGCGTGACCTGGCGCTCAACCACCAGGTGCTGGCGGTCGGTTACACCCGCGAGGCCGACCGGGTCATGGTGCGGGTGTACGACCCCAACCGGGGCCGGCGCGACGACACGTTCATCGCGTTCGACACCGGCACCCCCGGCCACGCGCGGACCTTCGACCACAACCTGGGCCTCGGCGACCGCCCGGTCCGGGGCTTCTTCCGCGCCGGGTACCGACCGCGCCGGATCCCCACCTGAGCGGGCCGCCGCTCCCGGCGTCCGGGGTGCTCAGGGCCGCAGCGCCGCCGTCGGGGTGCGCGGCATCGTGCCGGCCGGCCGGCCGAAGTAGTAGCCCTGGGCCAGCCGGTAGCCGAGCTGGTAGAGCACCTCGGCCTGGCCGGCGGTCTCGACACCCTCGGCCACCGCGGTCATCCCGAGGCCGTTGGCGATCTCGATGAGCCCGCCGGCGATGACCGCGGACTGGCCGCCCACGGTGATCTCGTCGACGAACGACTTGTCCACCTTCAGGACCTGCGCCGGGACGGTACGCAGCAGGGTCAGGGAGGAGTGCCCGGTGCCGAAGTCGTCGAGCGCGATCCGGATGCCGAGCGCCCGCAACTGATGCAGCGCCTCGATGGCCGGCCCGCCGTCGAACACGGCCGTCTCGGTGACCTCGATGGTGAGCCGCTCGGCCGGCAGACCGAACTCGGTGAGCGTATCGGCGATCGTCCGCACCAGGTCGGGGTGGGCGAGCTGGCGGGGCGAGACGTTGACGCTGATCCGCTCCGGGGAATGCGGGTCGGCGACCATCTCGCGGCATGCCTCGCGCAGGATCCAGGCGCCCAGCTCGACGATCAGGCCGTTGCGCTCGGCGATCGGGATGAAGACGGCGGGACTGACCGTGCCGAGCCGCGGGTGCTCCCAGCGCACCAGGGTCTCCACCGCGACCACCCGGCCGTGCGGCAGCTCGACGATCGGCTGGAAGACCAGCCGGAACTGCCCGTCCCGCAGGGCGGTGCGCAGTTCCGCGCCGACCGTCGCCTCCTCGTGCGCCAGGCGGTCGAGCTCCGGGGTGAAGTGGCGTGGCCGGCCGCTGCCGCGCGACGCGAACACCGCGAGGTCGGCCCGCCGGAGGATCTCCAGCGGCTCCGTGACGTCGCCCGCCTCGGCGACCCCGACGCTGGTGCGCACGAGCAGGTGGTGGCCGCCGGCCGCGACCGGTGCGTCGAAGCCGGCCACCAGTCGGTCGAGCACGTCCGCGGTGCGGCCGGCGTCGGGGAGCAGGACCGCGAACTCGTCGCCGCCGATCCGGGCGACCACCGCCGTCTCGCCGGCCAGCACGGCGATCTGGCCGCCGAGCCGGGCCAGCAGATGGTCGCCCACGGCGTGGCCCAGCTGGTCGTTGATGCGCTTGAAGTCGTTGACGTTGAGCCGGATCACCGCGGGCCGGCCGGCCGCGAGCGCCTGCTCGAGCCGCCGCAGGAAGTGCCGCCGGTTGGCCTGGCCGGTCAACTCGTCGTGCATCGCCAGGTCCTCGAGGCGGGCCGCCTGCTTCTGCACCCGGCGCACGAAACCCGCCATCCGGGCCGCGACCAGCAGGAAGAGCAGGATGGAACCCACTCCGACGGCGAAGCGGTCCACGCCTTTGCCCATCACGGCCGGCACGAACATCATGGCGGGCGCGAGGAGGGAGACCGCGGTCAGCGCGGCCAACCGGATCAGGCCCACCCGCGCCGGCCCGGACAAGGCCGCGGTGCCGGAACGGACGGCCATCGACGGGTGCAGGGCGGCCACACCCCACACCACGTACGACATCAGGAACGTCGCGTCGAGCAGATTGCCGCCCTCGTACGAGGAATACTGCGTCAGCACCGCGAACGCGATGTCGCCGATCAGCAGGAGCACCGCGGCGATGCCGAGCAGCCGTTCCGCGACGGTACGACGGGAGCTGCCGGTGTAGAGCCGGGCCACGATGATCAGAAGCACCGCGTCGGCCATCGGATAGGCGACGCTGATCAGCCATTCGAGGGTGGAGCCGTCCGAGGCGGCGGCGATCGGCTGGATCACGAAGAGCCCGAAGACCAGGCACAGGCCGGTGCCGACGATGGCGGTGTCGATCAGCGCGGACTCGTCGCGGCCGCGCCGCTCCCGGGTCAGCACGACCAGACCGGCCGCCAGCAGCGGATAGCAGCCGAGGTAGAGCACGTCGGCCGGGGAGGGATAGGGGCTGCGGTGCAGGACGTACTGGTAGACCTCCCAGACGACGTCACCGCCGACCGACATCAGCTGACCCGCGCTGAACAGGTACCACAGCACCGGGCGGGCCGGGCGGAACAGACGTACGCCGGCCACCATCGCCGCCGCGAAGACCAGCCCGATCGCGTTGTAGGCCAGGTTCTGGGCGAGGCCCTGCCGGGGCAGCAGGAAGTAGGCGCCGGTCGCGGTCGTACCGGCGGCCAGCGCGGCAACCCACAGACGGTCGCGGCCCATCTCAGACGACAGCCGGTTCGGGCCGGGCCTCGAGGATCCGGTTGCGACCCTCGTGCTTGGCGTCGTACAGGGCGGCGTCGGCGCGGGCGACCAGCGCGTCGGAGGACTCGGAGCCGTTCCAGAGCGCGAGCCCGGCCGAGAAGCTCTGGCCCAGCGGGGTGGCGAGCCGCATCCGGTCGATGATCTCGTGCGCCTCCCCGACGGTGGCGTCCGGCAACATCACGACGAACTCCTCGCCGCCGTAGCGGGCCAGGTGGTCGGCGGTGCGCAACTGGTCCTGCCAGGCCACGGCCGCTTCCTTGAGAAGCCGGTCGCCGACCGGATGGCCGTACGCGTCGTTGAACTGCTTGAAGCGGTCGAGGTCGAGGACCGCGACGGTGAGCGGATCGCCGGTGCGGCGCACCCGCTCGATCGTGCGGGGCAGTTCGGTGTTCCAGGCACGCCGGTTCGGCAGCCCGGTCAGCTCGTCGGTGACGGCCAGCTCGCGGACCTTCTCGGCCTGCGTGTCCAGTTGCCGGATCAACTGCGACATGCGCGTGACGACGAGCATGAACAACGTGCTGCAGCCGATCGCGATGGCCAGGCCGTCGGTGACCTGGTGGCGCAACGCCTCCAGGGCCAGCAGGGCCGGCCCGATCAGGGACGCCACGGTGAGCGCCGCCAGCAGCGGCCGGCTGATCCGCCCGCTCCGCGGCTCGGCGACCCGCGCCAGCGACCGCACGCTCGGGTGCACCGCGGCGGCCGCGAACAGCAGGTAGCCGACCAGGAAGATGTCCGCGAGGACCCGGTGCGCCGCCGGGCCCGGCTCCCAGCCGAACTGGTTGACCACGGCCCACGCGGCGTCCCCGGTCAGGAAGCTGAGCAGGGCCGCACAGAGCAGGCGGAACGAGATGTCGCGGCCGCTGCCGCTGAGCATCAGGCGGACGGTCATGGCCAGCAGGACGATGTCGCCGACCGGGTAGGCGACGCTGGCCACGTGCCCCAGCAGCCCGATCGACTCGTCCGAGGCGGCCGGCTTGATCAGGAAGATCCAGGCGAGCAGGCCCATGCCGGTCGTCAGCGTGGTCGCGTCGACCAGGCTCGACCAGTCGCGGTACGGCGCGCGCCGCCGCACGAGCAGGAACAGGGCGGCGGCAACGGCGGGATACAGCGAGAGGTACGCGATGTCGGCCGGCGACGGATAGTTCGGTTCGTCCTGGACAAGCAGCAGCAGCCGCTCGACGAGGATGCCACTCGAGTTCCCGGCGACGCCCAGCGCGATCAGCCACCAGGTGAGCGGCGCGGCCGGACGCCGGCGCCGGACCCCGACGACGATCATGGCGGCGGCCAGCCAGCCACAGGTGACCTGCCAGACCACCTGAAGGGTGCTGCCGTCGGGTACGGCGAGGAAACCTACAGCCGCCGACACCGCGACGACGAGGTAGGAACGTACCAACCGGTTGCCCATTTGATGCCACTGCTTCCGCCGACCTTGCTTACCGATGCGTAACATCGGCTGCCGATCGCCCGGCTGAAGAAGACCGGCCGGGTCAACCCAGGTCGTCGAGGATGGCGGTGCAGCTGCGCAGCACGACCTCGGCGGCGCGCCGGCCGGTCGCCGTGCCGGCCACCCGGGTCTGCTCATGCCATCGCCCGGCGGCGTCGACCGCGGCCGGCCACAATTCCTCCGGCGGGGCCTCGGCCGGCAACCCCAGCCGCTCGGCGTGCGCAGTGCCCGCACCCCCGGCCAGCCGGCGGGCCTCCACGGCAAGCTCGGCCGGGAGCGCGACCCGTCCGGTGCGCAACCCGGCCAGCACCCGCAACTCCCGTAACTCGTGCGCGCCCCCGACGAGCCGGTCCAGCTCGGCGGCAAGGTGCGCGGTCGGCGGCCCGCTCTCCGCCCGCACCAGCCGGTCGAGGGCGATCAGCGCGCTGCGCGCCTTGAGCGCCTCCCGCCGCGCGGTGAAAAGATCACTGACCGTCGCCTGCAGCTCGGTCAGCCCGCTCTGCCGCACCAGCTGAGCGCCGAGCGCGGTGCGGCTGCGAGCACCGGTCCGCACCAGAGTGACGGCGAGCCGCACCCCACCGAGCCCGAGCCGCCGGAGCAACGCCACCCGCCCGGCCGCCGACGCCGACCCGGTGAACCGATCGGTGGACAGCAGCTGCGCGTCCGCCTCCTCCCGAGGCAGCGCCGCCACCGCCGCAACCGTCGCGTACTCCTCCTCCCGCAGACTCCGCCCGACCAGCGCCATCTGCGCGGAAAGCGCAAGAACATCCTGGCAGAGCGCCGCGACCCGAGCCTCCTTGCGCCTGCGGCGAGCAATCTGCCGGGCGCCGAGCAGCGCATCGGCCCGCCCACCCGCCGTCTCATCGGCCCGGGACAAGACCACGATGACGTGTACGGGCAGAGCCCCCACCCCGCGCCCGGCACCCAACAGCTCCAGCGCTCCCAGATCGCCCTCCCCCAGATGCCGCGCCACATAGAGCACCGCATCCGCCTCCCCAGCCCCACCCCACCCGCCGCCGCCCAGCCCCGCGCCTGCGCCGCCGCCCGGCCCTGCGCCGCCGCCCAGCCCTGCGCCGCCGCCCAGCCCTGCGCCGCCGCCCGGCCCTGCGTCTGCGCCACCGCTCAGCACCGCGCCGGCGCCGCTCATCGGGCTCCCGTCCGCGCCGGCCAGGCTGCGGCCCGGCGCGGCGGTCGGGCTCGCGGGCAGGTCGAGCAGGCGGACGTGCCGCAGCGCCCGGCACGGCCACTCGGCCACCACCCGGGACACCTCGCCCCAGTCACCGCCCGAACCGGCGACCAGGTGGCCCCCCTCGGCAGCCCGCTCCATCGGGGCGGACCAGGGCGGCGCCCCGGTCCGGAACACCCAGGCGACCGGCTGCCGCCCGTCGTGGAACCACACCGGCACGTCCGGGGCGCCGGCCACCACGACCGGCGCCACCTCCTCGCCGAGCAGGGCGTTGACCACGGACGACTTCCCGGCCCGGGGCGGCCCCGTCACGGCCAGCCGCAACGGCTCCGACAATCGCTCGCGGTGGTGGCGCAGCCACGCCTCGGCCCGCTCGTGCCCCCGGAACACCCGCTCCGCCTCGTCCAGCAGCCGCGCCGCCCGCTCGATCGGCCCCATCCCACTCACCCCGACCCCCTCCCGCTCACCCCGGCCCGCTGCTTCACTCCGGCCCGCGCTGCTCACCCCGGCCCACCCTGCTGCCCGGCCCGCCCCTGCTGCCCGGCCCGCGCTGCTCAGCTCGGGCCCGGCAGCAGGGCAAGGGCCTGTTTCTGCAAGCCGGCCAGGCGGATCAGTTCCTGTTCGGTGCGGCGGAATCGGCTGTCGCGGACGGATGCCTCGCGTTCGGCGTCGGCCTTGGCACTGCGGAGTGACTCGATGATGGCTTCCTGCAGGTCCTCGGTGACGGCCGTGAAGTGGTCGCGGAGGGCACGCTGGATGCGGCGTACGGAATCCTTGGTGTCCTTGGCCAGGCCCACGAAGATCTCGTCGACGTGTTGGCGCACCGCGGCCCTGGCCGCGGCCTGCCGGCGACGCAGCAGTTGCTTGCCCTCCTCACGGATGCTCTTGCCGCCGAAGACCGCGCCGCCGCTCAGCGAGATCGGATTGATCAGCGACATGCCGGTGAGGCTGGTGACCAGGCCGACCATCAGCACGCCGCCGTAGGACCCGCGCAGGCCGGTGAAAAGTTTCTGGGTGACGGTGAAGCGTTCGACCTCGGGCGATTCGAGCTCGGTCACCCGCTCGCCGGGGTCGCCCTGCACGCCGGGCACCCAGGTGGGCAGGACGTCGCCCAGCTCGGCCGGGAACTCGGCGGCGACCGCCCGGGCCAGCCACTCGGCCCGGTCGCCGAGCCAGCCCAGGTTGGTCTGCGCCACCTCGAGCAGCGCCGCACGCAGCCACTGCTCGAACTCGTCCCACACCCGCAAGGGATCGGAGTCGGCGAACGTCTGGTCGGCCTTGGCGATCACCGCACGGGTGCGCTCGCGCAGGTCGTGCTCGATGTCCGACATCAGGTCGGCGACCTCGTCGGAGAGCCGGGTCTGCCAGCGCGTCGTGCATCTGCGCAGCTCGTCCATCCGGCGCTGGGTCTCGTGCAGGCGCTTGACGGCATGCGAGGTCTCGCTCTCGGCCCGCTGGGCGTCGAGGTCGTCACGCAGCGAGGCGGCGAGGCGTTCGGTGACTGTGCGGCCGAGCACGCCGACGGTGGCCCGGGCCAGCCGGTCGGGTTTGGCCGCCACCGTGGACTCGAGCAGGCCGATCAGCGCGGGGAAGCCGGACTCGCCGTTGAGCGCCGCGTCGCCGGTCTGCACGGCCCGGGTGCGCAGGGTGGCCGACAACGGTACGACCGTGGCCGGCACCCCCGCCTGCACCAGCCGCATCCGGCTCGCCTCCAGGTCGCGCCGCCAGTGCGCGGCGTAGTCGGTCTTGGTGTACGCCACCACCAGACTCGGGAACAGCCGCGCCAGGTCGGCCAGCACGGCCACCTCGGCGTCGCTGAGCTCGCGGCCCGCCTCGCAGGCGAACAGCACGAGGTCGGCCCGGCTGTCGGTGGCCAGCTCGCGCAGCCGGCCGACGGCGGCGGGGGCCGAGCCGGGCAGGCCGGGCAGCGGCGGGGTGTCGATGAGCTGCAGGCCGGCGGCGAGCAGCGCCCGGGGCACCCCCACGTCGGCGTGCAACCGGCCGAGGCTGGTCGCGGGCTGGATCGAGACGGTCTCGGCGAGCGCGTCGGCGAGCCGGTCGAGCGGGAGCGGGATGCTGTCCTGCCGCGCGGCGTCGGGCGTCCACGCGGTCTCCGCCGAGGCCCGCACGATCAGCTGGGCGGTCGGTGACTCGGTGTGCCGCACCACGGTCGGCACGGCGGTGCCCCGGTCTTCGCCGACGACGCAGACCGGGGCATTGATCAGGGCGTTGATAAGCTGGCTCTTGCCCTGCTTGGCCGCGCCGACCACGAGCACCCGCAGATGCGGGTGCAGCAGTTGGGCCCGGCGTTGCCAAAGCCAGGCCACCAGATCGGTACGTCCGTGCTCCTGACAGGTCCGGATCGTCGCGTCGAGGACATCCAGCCACAGCGATGCCGGAGCGCCGCCCGTGGCGAGGGCGCCGAGTTCCGTCCGGCCCGGCCGGACGGGGGAGGTCGGACCCGCATAGGCCGTGGGTCCGGCCTCCCATCTTTGCATCAGGCGCCTCTCCGAGGTCAGAAGTCCAGACCGGTCAATCCGCCGAGCAGGCCGTGCCCGTCCTGGCCGTGAGCCGGGTCGGTCGTGCCGGTCGCACCCGTGACACCACCGAGCACACCGGACACGGTGTGGTCGACGCCGGCGATGGTGCTGTGCACGGCACTGCCGTCGGGCAGAAGACCACCCGTCACGTCCGAGCCGAGCACGGGACCGACGATCGAAGAGGTTGCCCCGTGCACCCCGGAAACGTCAAGGTCGAACGAACCGGGCAAGCCGGTCACCGTGTTCACGGTGGCGTCCAGCGAGCCGCTCACCCCGGCCGACACGTGCGGAACGAGATTGTCGGTGCCGTACGTAACGTCGGTCACGGCGTGCTCGACAGGCGTGGTCAGTCCGCCGGTCACCCCGGCCGTCACGCCGCCGTGCACGACCGCGTCGAGCCCCGCCGCCGGGTCGTGGTCGACGGTCACGCCCCCGGTGCCGAACAGCCCGCCGGTGGATAGGCCGAGACCACCGTCGAGCACTCCGGACACCAGATGGTCGGCGGTGACCGTGACCGCGCCCGCCGCCGCGACGTTCAGATCACCGGTGACGTGCGAGGCCGTGCCGCCCAGCTGCGCCGTGATGGTCTGCAGGTGCGCAGCCGCTCCGGCGATGTCCAGGTTGGCCACCCCGGTGGTCAGGCTGTCGACCTGGGCCAGGCCGTCGATGCTGTGCAGCCCGTTGAGCGGGGCGAAGTCGAGCACCAGGGGCAGCACGTCCTGCACGTCCGCGGCGGTCACCTCACCGAGGCCGGCCTCCTGCAGGGTGCCGTGCGGGTCGATCTCGAACGCGTCCCGGGCGACCGGGTCGTAGATCAGGTTGAGGACGAAGTCCTGCAACGTCGGGGATGACTCCATGGGCGAGGTCTCCTAACTGGCACGAATAGCGTCCGGAGCGGCGGACCGCCCGGCGTGCCGATGACGTTATGGGCCGGCGACGGACCCGGGGATCGGGGATCGGTCCCCCTTTGGCGATTAGGGGATCGGTGCGGGACCCTCGTGCGGCGTTGGGGGATTAGGGGATCGAGGCGCGTGATTTTGGGGGAAGACCCCCACATGCCCGGTCTGGTACGAACATGACGTCCCTGAAACGAGGAGCTCCACGTGCCGTACCTGCTGGGTGTCGACATCGGATCCGGATCCACCCGGACCGCGGTGTGCCGACGTGCGTCCGACCTGGCCGGTTGGGGTCCACCCGAGCCGGTGCGGTCCGACGTGCCACCCGCCGTGGGCGGTTTGTTCCGCCGCTGCGGCGACGAGGTCCCGGTCTACACCGACGAGCTGTTCGTGACGCCGCAGGCCCTCCTCGTCGAACAGGCCCGCGCCGCCGCCGACGCGGTGTGGGCGCGCGAGCAGGAGGGGCCCGAGCGGTTCGCCCTGGCCTACCCGACGACCTGGGGCGCGGGCCGGCGGGGGCAGCTGCGCGCCGCGCTCGACGAGGCCGGCATGAGCGACGTGGTGCTGATGACCCGCGCCCGCGCCGTGGTCGAGCGCCACCGGGCCATCGGCCGGCGCCTCGACGAGGGCCGGCCGGTGGCGATCTGCCGCATCGGCGGGCTCGGCACCGAGGTCTCGGTGGTCATCCCGGGCGAGCCGGGCCGCCTCGAGCTGCTCGCCGCGACCGAGGACACCGAGGTCGGCGGCGACGACCTGGCCGAGGGCGGGCCGGCCGAGGGCCGCGCGGTCATGGCCGTGGTCCTCGACCAGCTGCGGCGCACCGCGCGCGCCGGCGGCGCCGACCTCGCCGACCTGGCCGCGGTGCTGCTGGCCGGCGGCGGCACGACCCGGCCGATCGTGACCGAGGTGCTGGCCGAGGCGGTGGCGGCGCCGGTGCTGCGCGACGACGACCCCCGGCAGACCATCGCGTGCGGCGCCGCAGCGTCGCTGCGACCCCCGTCCACCACCCCGAGACGGCCCGCGCCTCAGCCGCTCGCCCTGCCCACCGACCTCGTGCCGGCCCTCCGCGCCCCAGCCGGCCCGCCCCTCAACGGCGCAGCCGGACCGACCTCCCTCGCTGCGGCCGGGCCGACCTCTCGCGGCGCAGCCGGGCCGACCTCTCGCGGCGCAGCCGGGCCGACCTCTCGCGGCGCGGCCGGGCCGACCGTGAGCGGCGCGGCCGGGCCGATCGTGAGTGGGCCTGCCGACGCTGCCGCCGGGCCCGGTGCGCCGCCGCCCCGCCCGCCGCTGCACGTCGCGGGTCCGGAGATGAGGCAGCGATGAGCCAGGCCGGCGAGCTGCTGCGCGACGCCCGCGCCGAACCCACCGCGCCGATCACCGCCGCCGTCTGCGCGCCCGGCGGCTTCGGCAAGTCGACCCTGCTCGACGAGCTCGCCCAGGTCACCGACGCCCTCCTGGTCGACGACGCCCACCACCTCTGCGACCAGCGACTGCACGAGCTGATCGCGATCGCGGAGCGGCCCGGCGCGCGGCTGATCGTGGCCTACCGCCCCTGGCCGCGCCCCGCTCCCCTGGCCCGGCTCACCGAGCTGCTGCGACGCAGCCGGCCGGTCGTCACGCTCGCGCCGCTGACGGCCGACCGCATCCCCGACGTGCCGGCCGGGCTGGCCGAATTCGTCACCGCGTTCACCTGTGGCGTCCCGCGCTACGTCAGCCGACTCGTGTCCACCCTGACCGGCCCGCAGCCACCGGCCCGGGTGCCGGCCGCGGCCCTCGCCCCGTTCGCGCCGGAACTCGACGAGCTCGGCGCCGACCTGCGCACCCTGCTGCTGGCGGTCGAGGCCGGCGGCCACTTCGACCTGATCGCCGCCCTGCTCGGCCGCGACCAACAGTCGATGTCCGAGCTGGTCGTGGCCGCCCAGGCCACCGGCATGCTCACCGCCGACGGCCGCCTGGTGCCGCTCGCCCGCTACGCGATCGCCGCCCTGGGCCCGATCGGCCAGCGCGTCGGCGTCCGCAGTCGCATGGCCGAACTGCAGCTGGCCCGCGGCGGCCCCGTCCTCCCGCTGGTGCGCCACCTCCTCGCCGAGCCCCCGGCCGCGAGCCGGGCCCCCGAAGCCGCCGGCCCCGGCGCCTACCCCGGCCCCGGCCCCGCCGATGGTCACGGCCCCGGGACGGCGGGGGGTGCCGGGCTCGGGCAAACCGGCAACGCCGGACTCGGGCAGGTTGGCGGCGCCGGACTCGGGCAGGTTGGCGGCGCCGGACTCGGGCAGGTTGGCGGCGCCGGACTCGGGCCGGCCTTCGAGGCCGCCGGGGAGGAAGCGCTGCACGACGATCCGGCCCTGGCCGCGCGGCTCTTCGCGGCGGCTGCCGAGGCCGGGCGGCCCGCTGCCGCCCGGCGTGCGCTGGCCACCGCGCTCACCGGTGACCTCGACCAGGCGGCCCGGCTGGCCGATCAGACGGTGGCCACCGGTGCGCCGGCTCAGCAGGCCGAGGCCGCCTACGTCGCGGCTGTCGCGATGGCTCACCGTGGCCAGCTCGACCGGGCCGCCGACCTGCTGCGCTGGGCCGGTCCCGGGCCCGGCGCCGGCTTCCGCGCCGTCGCCCTCGCCGCGGTCGGGCGGCCCATCGACCCGGACGAGGCGCAGGACGGGCCGCCGACCCTGCTGCACTCCACGGCCGGGCTGATGGCCCGGGGCGTACGCGAATCACTCACCGACGCCCCAGCCGGCGCCTTGTCCACACTGGTCCAGGCGTCCGCCCTGCTGGAGCCGGCCGGTTCCGGGGTGCTGCTGCCGGACAGTCCGGCCGCCCTCGCCGCGCTGGTCGCCCTGCACGGTGCGGACCTCGACGTCGCCGAGGCCACGCTCGACCGCGCCCTGCGCACCGGCCTGGGCGGCCCGCTGCTGGTCCCCCGCCACCTGCTGCTGCACGCCTGGTGCCGCATGCTGCGCGGCCGGCTGTCCGCCGCCGGCCGGCTGGTCACCGAGGCGGCCGCACCGATCGGCCCGGAGCGCCACCCCGCGGCCGGTGGGCGGGATCGGCTCTTCGCCGCCGGCCTTCGGGTGGGGCTGGCCCGGCGGGACAGCGACCTCGTCGGGTTGCGCGCGATCTGGCCGGACGCCTGTCAGGTGCTGATCGGCCAGCCGGTCGACCTCTTCATGTTGCTGCCGCTCGGTGAGCTGGCCGTCGCGGCGGCGCGGCTGGGCGAGCACCGCCGGGTCGCCACCCACCTGACCGAGGCCGAGAGACTGCTCCGGCAGCTCGGTGAGCCGCCCCTGTGGAGCGCGCCGCTGCACTGGAGCCGGTTGCACGCGGCGATCCTGGCCGAGGAGACCGCCGAAGCGGAGCGCCACGCCGAGGCGCTGGACCGGTTAAGTGACGCCGGTCCATACCCGGCGGCGCTGGCCTCGGCCGCACATGGTTGGCTCGCTGTGCTCACCGAACGGATCGATGCCGGTCAGGTCGAGCCGGCCGCGCGTGGCCTCGCCGCGCTCGGGCTGGCTTGGGACGGGGCCCGGCTGGCCGGCCAGGCCGCGATCCGGACGACCGACCGCAAGGCGATGGCGCTGCTGCTCGACTGCGCCCGCGCCCTGCAGGGCCGGTCGTCCACGGCGGAGCCCGGGGAACCGGTGGAGCAGCTGCTCAGCGAACGAGAACGGGAGGTGGCCGCGCTGGTGCTGGCCGGCATGACCTACAAGCAGGTGGCGGACAAGCTGTACCTTTCGGCCAAGACCGTAGAACACCACATCGCCCGCATTCGGCAACGGCTCGGCTGCACCGACCGCCGGGAGTTGCTGGCACGCCTGCGCGAGTTGCTGGCCGAGACCCCGGGAGCAGTGGCATGAAACGCTGGGGCGCGGGCCTCGGGCTGCTCGTCCTGCTCTGGATCGCGGCCGCCACGCCCGCCGTGAGCGCTGCCCTCGACCAGATCCGGGAGCGGTCGACGGCCGGCGAGATCGGGCACGCGGTCGACGGCGTCGTGGTCGCGCTGCAGGCCGAGCGACGGCTGGCGGCCACGTTCCGGACCGGGGGTGACATCGCGCCGGGGACCGCGCAGCGTGGTCGCACCGATCAGGCACGTACGGCCCTGGCGAAGGCTCGCGACGGCCGGTTCGTCACCGCCGAGGCGGGCCGGGAGGTCGACGAGCTACTGCGCCGGCTCAGTGGCCTCGACCCGCTGCGCGCCCAGGTCGACGGGGGTCTCGCGGCACGGGCCGACGTCGTCGCCGGGTACACCCGGATCATCGCGGCCGGGCTCGGCGCACCGTGGCTGCCCTCGTCGCAGACCCTCGGGGCGCTCGGCCGGGCCCGGGAGGCGCTGTGCGAGGAGGACGCGCTGATCACCGGCGCGCTCGCGACGACCGGGGTCACCGAGACCGACCGGCTGCGGCTGGGTGCGCTCACCGGCGTACGTCAAGCGTGGCTGACCGACGCCGGAGCCGACGCCGATCTCGACGCCGCGGCCTACCGCCGGCTTCAGGCCGTGGAGCGGCAGATCCTGAAGCCCGCCCCGGTGACGCCGGCCGGCTGGACCGCCGCGGTCGACCCCGCGGTCGCCGACCTGCGTGCCGCCGAGTCCGGCGCGGACCGGGAGATGCTGGCCGCCACCAGCGGTTCCATCACCGCGATCCTCTACGCGGGGCTGATCGCCGGCGTCGGGTTGATCGCCGTGATCGGCGTGTTCCTGCTGGCTCGCCGCACCGCGCCGGAGCTGCGCCGGGCGCCCGCCGTCGCGCCGGCCCGCGCGGACGGCCGCCCGGCACGCGAGGAACTGCTGCTCGACCTGCATCGCCGCAGCCAGCGCCTGGTGCATCGGCAGCTGCGTCTGCTCGACACGATGGAGCGGCGGCAGTCCGACGACGAGACGCTCGGTGACCTGTTCCGGGCCGACAACCTCGCCACCCGCCTGCGGCGCAACGTGGAGAAGGCGATCACGCTGGCCGGTGGCACGCCGGGGCGGCGCTGGCGGCGGCCCATGCCGGTGGTCGAGGTGGTTCGCGGCGCCGCCGCCGAGATCGCCGATTACGTACGCGTGTCGACCGGCCGGGTGCAGCCGGCCGGGCTGGCCGGCAGCGCCGTGACCGACGTGATGCACCTGCTGGCCGAGTTGATCGAGAACGCCACCACCTACTCGCCGCCGGAGACGCGCGTGCGGGTCGGCGGTGTGCGGGACGACGACGGCGGTTACACGTTCACCGTCTCCGACGTGGGCCCGGGCATGAGTGATCTCGACCTGACGACCGCGGCCGGGGTGATGGCCGACGCGGAACCGCCGGCCGACGGGGTCTGGTGGGGTTTCCACGCGATCGGCCGGTTCGCGGCCCGGCAGAACATCGCGGTCCGGCTCCGGCCGGGCCCGGCGGGTGGCCTGATCGCCACCGTCACCCTGCCCGCCGATCTGATCACCGACCCCGCCGCCGCCGGCCCCGGACCGGACGCGCCGCCGCTGAGCCGGGTTGCCCGGATGCGCGCGCGGCTGAGCGATGTGACATCCCCGACCGTAGATCTTCCCGTGGTGGGCAGCAGACAGACGGAGGCATAGTGAACAGTCGTTTCCTCGCCGCGACGGGTGTCGGTCCGCTCCTCGACGAACTGGCCGCGGCGCTGCCCGGCACCGAGGCTGTCGTCCTGCTGTCCACCGACGGCCTGGAGCTGGCGATGGCGGCCTCCACCACCCCGGCGGCGGCCACCAATCTGGCCGCCGTGGCCGCGGGGCTGCACGCCGTGGCCGAGGCGGCCAACCGCAACAACGGTGGCCGGCGGGTCGACCAGAGCCTGGTCGAGACCGACTACCGCATGCTGGTCGTGCTTCCGGTGGCGCCGGGCGCGCTGCTCGCCGTGCTGTTCGACGCGGTCAGCGACCTCGACGGCACCCGCACCAAGATCGCCTGGTTCGCCGACCGGCTGGGCATCCGGATGACCCGAGCTGATCTGGTCCAGACGTCATGACCACCGAGGACGTCTGGTACGACGCGGAGGCCGGGCCGCTGGTCCGGTTGTACGCGCTCACCGGTGGGCGGGCCGAGGTGCCGGCCGGCGACTTCACCCTCAACGCGATCGTGCAGCGGGTGCCGGAGAGCAGACCCGGCGGCGAGCTGTCGCACGAGCAGCAGACCATCGTCGGGCTGATCGACCGGCCGGTGTCGGTGTCCGAGATCGCGGCCCGGCTGGGTCTGCCGCTCGGCACCGTCCGGGTGATCCTCAGCGACCTGCGCGACGCCGGACTCGTGGCCGTCCCGCGGGGCCGGGACGCCGCCGAGGTGCCCACCATGAACCAACTTCAGCGGCTGCTGGCCGGCCTGAACAGCCTGTGAACCGGAGGACCACCGATGACCCGCCGCTCCCCCTCGGTGGTGCTGCTGGACGCGATGCTCGGCTTCGCCACCCGCGTGCAGACGGCCAACCTGCCGGGCAGCGGTGGCGGTGAACGACGCGGCCGGGCCGCGATCGCCTGGCTGGTGGGCGGCACCCTGGTCGCGGTCGGCGGCACCGCGCTGCTGATCGGCGCCGTGCTGCGCGCCCCCGACGGTCTGACCGACCTGCCGCCCGGTGGCGTCGTGGCCGCGCCCGCGCCCAGCACCTCCGCGACCCCCGCGCCGCCGGTCGCCACCCGGTCGTCGGCCTCGGCCACGCCGAGCAGACCGGCCGGTTCCACGTCCGCGACGTCGCGCCCGCCGGAGAAAGCCGTGCCGAGCGTGCCCTCCGGTGGGCCGTCGGTGCCGGCCGGCGCCCATCTGAGCGCCGCCTTCTCGACTCCGGGCGGCCTGCTCGGCTATCGCGCCGAGGTGGAGGTGACCAGCGCGGGCCCGGCCACGGCGAACGGCTGGCAGCTGACCGTCACCATGCCGCGCTCGACCCTGCAACTGTCGCCGGTGAGCGGGGCGACGGTGAAGCAGAACGGCACCGTGTGGACGTTCACCCCGACCGACGACACCCGGCGGGTCCCGGCCGGTTCCACCGTGACGGTCGTCTTCGACGTGCTCGGCGCCACGCTGCTCGACGCGAAGCCGGCCGCGTGCGCCATCAACGGCGAAGCCTGCTCGGGCCTGACCTGACCGGGCGACCGGCGACCCGACCCGGCCGGCGGGCAGGACCGGCGCGGCGGACAAACCGGCGCGACGGACAAACCCGGCCGGCGGGTGGGCAGGACCGGCTTGAGCGTCACGGGGTGACGTCTACCAGGACCTTTCCGAGGGTGCCGGCTTCGACGGCTCGGTGGGCGTCGGCGGTGGCGGCCAGCGGGAACCGCACCAGCGGCAGGCCGTGTTCCTCGCCCACGGGCAGGGCGCCGGCGCGGACCGCGGCGGCCACGTCGGACGCGGCTGCGGCGAGTGCCTCCGGGCCCACGGTGTAGAGGACCAGGAACTGGAAGCGGGTGTTCAGGGTCATGTTCTGGCGTACGTCCAGTTGGACGGGCTTGGCGCCGTCGTTGGCGTACGTCGCGATGGTGCCGCGGGTGCGCAGCACGGCCAGGTCGAGGGCAAGGTTCGCGCCCAGCGCGACCTCCGCGACGATGTCGACGCCGTCGGGGGCGATGTCGCGGATGGCGGCGGCCGGGTCGCCCTCGCGGTAGTTGATCACGTGGTGGGCGCCGGCGGCGGTGGCCAGCCGGGCCTTCGCCGGGCCGCTGATCGTGCTGATCACGGTGGCGCCGGACCAGCGGGCCAGCTGGATGACGGCGTGCCCGACGGCACCCGCACCACCGGCGGCCAGCACCACCTTGCCGTCGAGCGTGCCCGGTCCGAGCCGGCGCGGCCCGTCCTCGGCGACGGTCAGTGCCCGGTGCGCGGTGAGCGCGGGCACGCCGAGTGAGGCCCCCAGGTCGAAGCTCGCCCCGTCGGGCAGCGGAACGGCCCGGTCGGCGTCCACCACGGTGAGCTCGGCGGCGGTGCCGGTGGGCCGGCCGGCGGTGGCCATGAACAGCCAGACACGCTCACCGACCCGGCTCGGGTCGACGCCCCCGCCGACGGCCTCGATCACGCCGGCGCCGTCGAGATGCGGGGTGACCTCGGGAAACTGCTTGGGGTTGGTCGCGCCGGACCGGGTCTTCCAGTCGGTCGGGTTGACGCCCGACACGGCGACCCGGACGAGCACCTCCCCCGCACCGGGCCGCGGATCGGCACGGTCGACAAGCTCGAGAACCCCGGGGTCGCCGTTGTCGCGGTAGATGATCGCCCTCATCCCCCGATTCTGTCAGGACCGGACGCCGGCGGCGCCGGGCGGCAGCCGGCCGGGGCCACGGAGCCGGAAGCCAGGGAGACGGGGGGCCAGGGAGACGGGGGGCCAGGGAGACGGGGCCAGGGAGGCGGGGCGTCAGGTAGGCGGAGGGTCAGGGAGGCGGCGTTCGCCGCGGGCGG